>NZ_JALJFG010000024.1 GCF_023242475.1 Pseudomonas sp. MWU15-20650
CTTCTTTTTCACATTTGTGTCATATCAGTCAAAAAAGCCCCAGAAACGCGAAAGCCGGCCCCTTGGGGCCGGCTTTCTACTCAGCGAGTTTAAAGGCTAGGGAAGGCAAATTGCGACGCTTCATGGCTGGCCCGCTGCGGCCAACGCTGAGTGATTGCCTTACGACGAGTATAGAAACGCACGCCATCCGGCCCGTAGGCATGCAAGTCGCCAAACAGAGAACGCTTCCAACCACCAAAGCTGTGGTACGCAACCGGAACCGGCAGCGGAACGTTAACCCCCACCATCCCGACTTCAATCTCATCACAAAACAGACGTGCAGCCTCACCGTCACGGGTGAAGATACAGGTGCCATTGCCGTATTCGTGATCATTGATCAGTTGCATCGCAGCTTCCAGGCTATTGACCCGAACCACACACAACACCGGCCCGAAGATCTCTTCCTTATAGATACGCATCTCAGGAGTCACGCGGTCAAACAGGCTGCCACCGAGGAAGAAACCGTCCTCATGCCCGGCAATACTCAAGCCGCGACCGTCGACCACCAGCTCAGCGCCTGAAGCCACACCGTCTTCTATATAGCCACTGACCTTATCTCGCGCCTGACCAGTCACCAATGGCCCCATATCCAGGCCGCAAGAAGTACCCGCACCAATCTTCAATGCCTTGACCTGCGGTACCAGCTTGGCGATCAACGCATCCGCCACCTGGTCGCCCACGCACACGGCCACCGAGATCGCCATGCAACGCTCGCCACACGAACCGTAAGCAGCCCCCATCAAGGCACTGACCGCATTATCCAGATCCGCATCCGGCATCAGCACCGCATGGTTCTTCGCACCACCCAACGCCTGTACGCGCTTACCGCGCTTGGTTGCTTCGGAATAGATGTACTCGGCAATCGGCGTCGAGCCTACAAAACTCAGGGCTTTTACTTCCGGCGCTTCGATCAATGCATCCACCGCGCCCTTATCCCCGTGCACCACACTCAGGACGCCTTTAGGCAACCCGGCCTCCTGCAACAACTGCGCGATCAGCAGCGTCGAACTAGGGTCTCGCTCCGAAGGCTTGAGGATGAAACAGTTACCGCAGACGATGGCCAGCGGATACATCCACAGCGGCACCATCGCCGGGAAGTTGAACGGTGTAATACCGGCCACCACACCCAGCGGCTGGAAATCCGACCATGCATCAATGTTCGGTCCCACATTGCGGCTGTATTCGCCCTTCAGAATCTCCGGCGCCGAGCACGCATACTCGACGTTCTCGATCCCGCGCTTAAGCTCACCCGCGGCGTCTTCCAACGTCTTGCCATGCTCTTCGCTGATCAACTGCGAGATGCGTGCTTCGTTCTGCTCCAGCAATTGCTTGAAACGAAACATCACCTGCGCACGCTTGGCCGGCGGCGTAATGCGCCACGCCGGAAACGCCGCCTTGGCCGAGTCGATAGCACTCTGAATGGTGTCGCGGCTGGCCAATGGCACTTGGTGAATCACTTGGCCGGTGGACGGGTTGTACACGTCGGCAGTGCGGCCGGTATCGTTGACCAACTGGCCATTGATCAAATGCTGGATGAGGCTCATGCAGGGCTCCTGAAAAGTTGTTCTATATAGAAGGAGAAATCAGTCGATCTTGTTCAGCACTTCGCCGACCGCATCAAACAGGCGGTCCAGGTCCTGCGGCTTGCTGTTGAACGTTGGCCCGAACTGCAGGGTGTCACCGCCAAAGCGCACGTAGAAACCGGCTTTCCACAGGGCCATGCCAGCCTCGAATGGACGTACGATGGCATCCCCGTCACGCGGGGAAATTTGGATCGCACCCGCCAAGCCGTAGTTACGAATGTCGATCACGTTCTTGCTGCCCTTCAAGCCGTGCAGTGCATTTTCAAAGTGCGGAGCTACTTCGGCTACGCTCTGCACCAGGTTTTCTTTCTGCAATAAATCCAGTGCCGCCAGGCCAGCTGCACAAGCAACCGGGTGCGCTGAGTAGGTGTAGCCGTGGGGGAACTCCACTGCGTACTCCGGCGTCGCCTGGTTCATGAAGGTCTGATAGATCTCGCTGCTGGCAATCACGGCGCCCATCGGGATCGCGCCGTTGGTGACTTGCTTGGCAATGCACATCAGGTCCGGGGTCACGCCGAAGCTGTCGGCACCGAACATCGCCCCGGTACGGCCGAAACCGGTGATCACTTCATCGAACACCAACAGGATATTGTGCTGGTCGCAAATCTCACGCAGGCGCTTGAGGTAACCCTGCGGCGGTACCAGCACACCAGCGGAGCCAGCCATTGGCTCGACAAAGACGGCGGCGATGTTCGACGCATCATGCAGTTCGATCAGTTTGAGCAGCTCATCGGCCAAGGCGATACCGCCCTGCTCCGGCATGCCACGGGAGAAAGCATTGCTTGCCAGCAAGGTATGAGGCAGATGGTCAACGTCCATCATCGCCTGACCAAAAAGCTTACGGTTGCCGTTGACGCCACCCAGGCTAGTACCCGCGATATTCACCCCGTGATAGCCACGGGCGCGGCCAATCATCTTGGTCTTGGTGGCTTGGCCTTTCAGGCGCCAGTAGGCCCGCACCATCTTCACGGCAGTATCGGCGCACTCAGAACCCGAGTCGGTAAAGAACACATGGTTCAGGTTACCCGGGGTCAGGTCGGTGATCTTTTCCGCCAACTGGAAGGACAGCGGATGACCGTATTGGAAGCCCGGGGAGTAGTCCAGGGTGCCCAATTGCTTGGCGACGGCCTCCTGGATTTCCTTGCGCGTGTGCCCGGCGCCACATGTCCATAGGCCCGACAACGAGTCGTAGACCCTACGGCCCTTGTCATCGATCAACCAACTGCCTTCAGCCCCGACGATCAAGCGTGGGTCACGCTGAAAGTTACGGTTGGCGGTGTAGGGCATCCAGTGAGCGTCCAACTTCAGTTGGCTGGCCAGGGACGATGGGGCGTTTTCGGGCATGTTCATCAGCAAAACCTCGCAAGGCAAAAGGCAGCGTAGGGATTGAAAAAGCGTTGTTGCGGCTAAATTGCCACGGGGATAAAGTCGGTGAAATCCAACTCTTCTAACCTTCAGTCAGGCCTTTACTAAACTATGAGCAGCCGCCGTCCCGACCCTTTGGCGCAAGTCAGCGACTTCGATATTCGCTTGCTGCGCATCTTTCGCAGCGTGGTGGAATGCGGCGGCTTCTCGGCGGCGGAAACCGTACTTGGCATCGGGCGCTCCGCCATCAGCCAGCAGATGAGCGACCTTGAACAACGGCTCGGGCTAAGGCTCTGCCAACGCGGTCGCGCCGGGTTCTCCCTGACCGAAGAAGGCCGCGAGGTCTATCAGTCAGCCCTGCAACTATTGAGTGCCCTGGAAAGCTTTCGCACCGAGGTCAACGGTTTGCACCAGCACTTGCGCGGTGAACTGATCATCGGCCTCACCGACAACCTCGTCACCCTGCCCCATATGCGCATAACCCATGCACTGGCGCAGTTGAAGGAGCGCGGCCCGGACGTGCAGATCCAGATCCGCATGATCGCCCCCAATGAAGTGGAGCAAGGTGTGCTCGATGGTCGCCTGCACGTCGGCGTGGTCCCCCAGGCCAGTGCGCTGTCGGGCCTGGAGTACCAACCGCTGTACAGCGAACGCTCGCTGCTTTACTGCGCCGTCGGCCACCCGCTGTTTTATGCCGATAACAAACAACTCGACGACGAACGCATCGACAGCCAGGACGCCATCGCCCCCACCTTTCGCTTGCCCGCCGAGATCCAGGCCCATTACCAGGCGCTCAATTGCACCGCCAGCGCATCGGACCGCGAAGGCATGGCATTCCTGATTCTCACCGGTCGCTATATCGGCTACTTGCCTGACCACTACGCCAGCCTCTGGGTGCAACAAGGCCGGCTACGCGCGCTGAAACCCACTACACGTTTTTACGATTTGAGCCTGGCATCGGTCACGCGCAAGGGTCGTCGCCCTCATTTGGTGCTGGAAAGCTTCCTGGAAAGCCTGGCCGCAACCCGCTAACCCGGGCCTCTCGGAAAAAGTTGAGCAGATGGACAGCTTTTTGCAAGGCACCAGGACCTTGAACCGTCCGCCTCGAGTTGACCCGCCATGCCACCAGAAGCCTCCAGCCCAAGCGACCTGATCTACGGCCTCAATGACCGCCCCAAACCACTGCCTGCCCTATTGGCCGCCCTGCAACATGTGCTGGCCGCATTCGTCGGCATCATCACCCCGCCGCTGATCATCGGCTCTACCCTGGGCCTCAGCGCCCACCTGCCCTACCTGATCAGCATGGCACTGATGGTCTCCGGCGCAGGCACGTTCATCCAGGCACGCAGGCCGTTTGGTATCGGTGCCGGAATGATTTGCCTGCAGGGCACCAGCTTTGCGTTCCTCGGTGCAGTGCTGTCTGCCGGTTTTCTGGTGAAACAACGCGGCGGGAGCCCGGAGGACATCCTGGCGATGATCTTTGGCGTGTGCTTTTTCGGCGCCGCAGTGCAGATCATCTTGAGCCGCTTCATTGGCCAACTGCGCCGAGTGATAACGCCCTTGGTGACCGGAATTGTCATCACGTTGATCGGCATCAGCCTGATCAAGGTGGGTATCACCGACCTCGGCGGCGGTTTCAACGCACCCGACTTCGGCGCCCCCACCAACCTGGCACTCGGGTTGTTCGTGGTATTGACGATCATCTTGCTCAACCGCTCGAACACCCCATGGGTACGCCTCTCGGCCATCATCATCGGCCTGGCCCTGGGCAGCCTGGCAGCGTGGTTCAGTGGCAAACTCGTTCCACAAGCATTACCCAACCTGCCTTTGATCAGCCTGCCCACACCCTTTCGTTTTGGTTTCAACTTCGACTGGAGCGCCTTCCTGCCGATCGCGCTGATTTATCTGATCAGCAGCATCGAAACCGTCGGCGACCTCACCGCCAATTGCATGATTGCCCGCCAACCCATCAGCGGCCCCTCTTATATCAGCCGGCTCAAGGGCGGCGTATTGGGCGATGGCGTGAGCTGCATGATCGCCGCCACCTTCAGCGCATTCCCCAACACCACCTTTGCCCAGAACAATGGCGTGATCCAACTCACCGGCGTGGCCAGTCGTTATGTGGGCTTATACATCGGCGCGCTGCTGTTCTGCCTCGGCCTGTTTCCACTGATCGGCGCTGTGCTCCAGCAAATTCCAAAACCGGTGCTGGGCGGCGCGACTCTGGTGATGTTCGGCAGTGTGGCCGCCGCAGGTGTACGGATCCTCGCCCAGGCGCCGCTGGACCGACGCAGCATGCTGATCATCGCCACTTCGTTCGGGGTCGGCCTGGGTGTCGCCGCTCAACCCAACCTGCTGCACTTGATGCCGACATGGGTACAGAACCTGTTCGACTCCGCCATCACCAGCGGCGGCCTGACCGCCATCGCGTTGTGCCTGTTATTGCCAGAAACCAAGGCAACCCGCGTCGCCGCAAACCACCCGACGCAAAGCGACACCCTGGAACCGCTTTGACGGTTTTATTGCATCGGGACTTGTCTGGGGCTTGAGGGTGGGTTATCTGTGCACACATCGTCTCTATCGATCTGCACGGAAACCTCCATGAGCCTCGAAGTTCCTGCCCACAGCAACCACGCCGGTAAACCCGCCAGCCGTATTCGGCAAAAGAACGAACAAGCGATTCTCCAGGCTGCTGAAGACGAATTCGCGCGCCATGGCTACAAGGGCACCAGCATGAACACCATTGCTGCCAGTGCCGGGCTGCCCAAGGCCAACTTGCACTACTACTTCACCAACAAGCTGGGCCTGTACATCGCCGTGCTCAGTAACATCCTCGAACTGTGGGACAGTACCTTCAACGCACTGACCGCCGAGGACGACCCGGCCGTCGCACTCACCCGCTACATCCGCACCAAGATGGAATTCTCGCGGCGCCAACCACAAGCCTCGCGGATCTTCGCCATGGAGATCATCAGCGGCGGCGAGTGCCTCACCGAATATTTCAGCCAGGACTATCGCGCCTGGTTCAGTGGCCGGGCGGCAGTGTTCCAAGCCTGGATCGACGCCGGCAAAATGGACCCCATCGACCCCGTGCACTTGATCTTCCTGCTGTGGGGCAGTACCCAGCACTATGCCGACTTCGCCACCCAGATCTGCCGAGTCACCGGTCGCACCAAGCTGACCAAGCAGGATATGGAAGACGCCGGTACCAACCTGATCCATATCATTCTCAAAGGCTGCGGCATCAAGCCAGCCCTATAAACGAAGCGAGTTATGTCTTTTACGCTGACAGGCCTTTGCGAATTTCGTGAAGAAATACGCAAAAGCCGCTTTATCACCTTGGCGACGCCTATCACCAGCCCGCAGGACGCCCAGGCGTTTTTCGAGCAGCACAGCGACCTGAACGCCACGCACAACTGCTGGGCCTGGAAGCTGGCCGACCAGTACCGCAGCAACGACGACGGCGAACCCGGTGGCACCGCCGGCCGACCGATCCTTGCGGCCATCGAGGCACAGGGTTTTGATCAGGTCGCGGTGCTGGTGATCCGCTGGTACGGCGGGATACAACTGGGTACCGGTGGGCTGGCCCGCGCCTATGGCGGCGGCGCGAATAAGTGCCTGCAAAATGCCGAGCGCATCGAACTGATCAGCCGTGTACCGCTGAGCTGTGCCTGTGGATTCTCGGAGCTGAACCTGGTGAAACTGCGCGTCGCAGAACTCGGCGGGTTGATAGTGGAAGAAACTTTCACCGCCAACGGTGTGCAGCTGCAGCTTGCACTGGGAGAGGCACACATCGACACCCTGCAAACCCAGCTCGCCGACCTGAGCCGTGGACGCATCCTGCTGCAACGCTGAAACTGCTACTGTTATGCGCTGAACTCCCTGAACCGCGACTTCAAAGGAAGCCCTCATGTCTACGCCAAAAACCGCACTGATCATCGGCGCCTCGCGCGGGCTGGGCCTTGGCCTGGTCAAGCAACTGCTCCAGGACGGCTGGGACGTGACCGCCACCGTACGCGACCCGAACAAGGCCGACGCCCTGAAAGCCGTTGGCCCGGTGCATATCGAGAAACTCGACATGGACGACCAGCAAGCCGTGATCGCCCTGGCCCAACGTTTGAAAGACCGTACCTTCGACCTGCTGTTCGTCAACGCCGGCGTCAAGGGCCCCGCGAACCAGGAGCCTGGCCACGCCACCCTGGCGGAAGTCGGCCAGCTGTTTTTCACCAACGCCGTGGCGCCGATCAACCTGGCCCAGCGCTTTGTCGGGCAAATCCGCAAAGACAGCGGCGTGCTGGCCTTCATGAGTTCGGTATTGGGCAGCGTGACCATTCCCGACGGGTCGGACCTGGCGTTGTACAAGGCCAGCAAGGCTGCACTCAACTCAATGACCAACAGCTTTATCACTCAACTGGGCGATCACAAGCTGACAGTCCTGTCGCTGCATCCGGGCTGGGTGAAAACCGACATGGGCGGCGAAAACGCCCACATCGATGTCGAGACCAGCGTGCGCGGCCTGGTGGATCAAGTGAACGCCTACACCGGCAAAGGCGGTCATCATTTTGTGGACTACAAGGGCGATACCATCGCCTGGTAAGCCACAAGGGATCGTTATCGACCGATTGCCGTCGATAACGATCCACGCGTAGACTGCCACCTCGCCCTAACCGGCGACCCTGGATCAGCAGACAGGGCAACACTGAGCTGGCAAACCTGAACCCATCATTCAGAGGAGCCGGCCAATGCCTGCGACCCGTATCTGGTTAAAAAACCCTCTCGCGATTTTCACTGCCAATGGCCTCGACGCCCGTGGCGGCCTGGTGCTGCAAGACGGTGTCATCACCCAAGTGCTGGCCCTGGGGCAGGAACCCGCACAACCGTGTGCGCACGTGTTCGATGCCCGAGAGCATGTTGTCCTGCCTGGGCTGATCAACACCCACCACCACTTCTATCAAACCCTGACCCGCGCCTGGGCGCCGGTGGTCAATCAGCCGCTATTCCCTTGGCTCAAAACCCTGTACCCGGTATGGGCGCGGCTCACCCCGGAAAAACTTGCCCTGGCCACCAAAGTCGCGCTGGCTGAATTGCTGCTCTCCGGCTGCACCACGGCGGCCGATCACCACTACCTGTTCCCCGACGGCCTGGAAAATGCCATCGATGTGCAAGTCGACAGCGTGCGCGAACTGGGCATGCGCGCCATGCTCACCCGCGGTTCCATGAGCCTGGGCGAAGCCGATGGTGGCCTGCCACCACAGCAGACCGTGCAACAAGGGCAGGTGATCCTCGAAGACAGCCAACGCCTGATCCGCGACTACCATCAACGGGGTGACGGCGCGCACATCCAGATTGCCCTGGCGCCATGCTCGCCGTTCTCCGTCACGCCCGAAATCATGCAAGCCAGCGCCGAGCTGGCCAACAGCCTGGATGTGCGCCTGCATACCCACCTGGCAGAAACCCTCGACGAGGAGGACTTCTGCCTGCAGCGCTTCGGCCTGCGTACCGTGGATTACCTCGACAGCGTCGGCTGGCTCGGCCCCCGCACCTGGCTGGCCCATGGTATTCACTTCAACCCGGACGAAATCGCGCGCCTGGGCGCCGCCGGCACCGGCATCTGCCATTGCCCAAGCTCGAACATGCGTCTGGCATCAGGCATCTGCCCAACCCTGGACCTGCTCGCTGCCGGTGCGCCCATTGGCTTGGGCGTAGACGGTTCGGCGTCCAACGATGCATCGAACATGATTTTGGAAGCGCGCCAGGCCCTGTACATCCAGCGCCTGCGTTACGGCGCAGAAAAGATCCCCCCCGAAGGCGTATTGGGTTGGGCGACCAAGGGTTCGGCGCAGTTGCTGGGCCGTACGGATATCGGGGAATTGGCCGTAGGTAAACAGGCTGACCTGGCGCTGTTCAAGCTCGATGAGCTGCGCTTCTCCGGCAGCCACGATCCGATTTCAGCGCTGCTGTTGTGCGGTGCGGATCGAGCGGATCGAGTGATGATTGGCGGCCAGTGGCGGGTCATCGACGGCCAAGTCGAGGGCCTGGACCTCAAAGGCTTGATCGCCGACCACACCCAGGCGGCTCGGCAGTTAATCGCCGGAACCTAAGCCGAACAGCGGTCAAACTGTGCGAGGGGGCAAGCCCCCGCACATTGGATTCTGCGGGGCTTATAGGCCCAACAGCGACAACATGATAAAAGTCGCAAACAACACAAAATGGGTCATCCCTTCGATGGCGTTGGTTTCGCCATCGTTGAGGTTGATCGCGCTGACGATCAGCGTGATCAGCACCATCACCGTTTGCACTGGCGTCATCGCCATCTGGAACGGCTGGCCGGTGTAGAGCGCCATGGCCTCCATCACCGGCACCGTCAGAATCACCGTCGACAACGATGCGCCCAGCGCGATGTTCACCACTGACTGCATGCGGTTGGCCAACGCAGCGCGCAGCGCCGTCAAGATCTCCGGCGCGGCCGAAATCGCCGCGACCACAATCGCCGTGATCACCGGTGGCGCGCCCGTGCCTTCCAGGCCCAGGTCGAGGGTCTTGGACATCACCTCGGCCAGCGCGCCAATCACAACGACCCCAAACACCAAGCTACCGATAGAGAAAGCCAGGTTGATCGGTGGTGCGTGCTCTTCTTCCGGCAGTTTTTTGCGGCGTTTTTCCGGGTAGCTGTAACTGAAGAAGTAACTGTGTGGCCCGACCTGCATGCGCAGGAACAAGGTGTAAAGCAACACCATCGCGCCAATGGTGAAGGCCGAGTAAATTTTCCAGTCGGCTTGGGGGATGAATTCCGGCACCACCATCGACACCCCCATGGCCGTGAGGATCATCACGCTGTAGCTGCGCGCAGAGTCATCGTTGTAGGGCTGTTCGCCATGCTTGATCCCGCCCATCAGCGCAGCCAGGCCAAGGATGCCATTGATGTCGAGCATCACCGCCGAATAGATAGTGTCGCGCACCAAGGTCGGCGAGGGCTCGTTACTCATCATGATCGCCAGGATCACCACTTCCACCAGTACGGCGGCGAGGGTCAGGATCATGGTGCCGTAGGGGTCGCCGACCTTTTCCGCCAGTTGCTCGGCGTGATGGGCAACGCGCATGGACGCCACCACGATAAACGCGATCAGTACCACGCCGCCGAGCAATGCCACCCGTTGCCCACTGTTGAGCATCCAGTGTTCCAACGGGTAGGCGGCGATGGCAGCAATCAGCGCCAGCAGCATGAATTTTTCTTGCTTGAGAGATGTGAGCATTCCGGGCCTTTTCGTACAGCTGATCAGTCATTGATGGAGTAAAGACTACGTCACCTTGCTAACGTTTCGTTACACCTTAGTTCACACGGCCCTTGCATAACTTGAAGCGAATACTCTCCTGCTGGTCAGGTTTTGCCGATTATTTCAGCCATGGCCTGTAGAATGCCGCCATTGCACCTGATGAGATTTTAGAAATGTACGATTGGCTCAACGCCCTGCCCAAGGCTGAATTGCACCTGCACCTGGAAGGCTCGCTGGAGCCTGAGTTGCTGTTCGCCTTGGCCGAACGCAACAAGATTGCGCTGCCGTGGAACGACGTCGAGACCCTGCGCAAAGCCTACGCCTTCAACAACCTGCAAGAGTTTCTCGACCTGTATTACAAAGGCGCCGATGTGCTGCGCACGTCCCAGGATTTCTACGACCTGACCTGGGCTTACCTGCTGCGCTGCAAACAGCAGAACGTGATCCACACCGAACCGTTCTTCGACCCGCAAACCCACACCGACCGTGGTGTGCCGTTCGAGGTGGTACTGAACGGCATCGCTGCGGCGCTTAAAGATGGTGAGCAGCAGTTGGGCATCACCAGCGGTTTGATCCTCAGTTTCCTGCGCCATTTGAGCGAAGACGAAGCCCAGAAAACCCTCGACCAGGCCCTGCCGTTCCGTGACGCATTCGTGGCCGTGGGCCTGGACAGTTCGGAAATGGGTCACCCGCCAAGCAAATTCCAGCGCGTGTTCGACCGTGCCCGCCACGAAGGCTTCCTTACCGTGGCCCACGCCGGCGAAGAAGGCCCGCCCGAGTACATCTGGGAGGCCATCGACCTGCTGAAAATCCAGCGTATCGACCATGGTGTACGCGCCATCGAAGACGAGCGTCTGATGCAGCGCATCATCGACGAGCAAATCCCGTTGACCGTGTGCCCGCTGTCCAACACCAAGCTGTGTGTGTTCGACGACATGGCCCAGCACAACATCCTCGACATGCTCGAGCGCGGCGTGAAAGTGACAGTGAACTCGGATGACCCGGCGTACTTCGGCGGCTATGTCACCGAGAACTTCCATGCGCTGTACACCGCCCTGGGCATGACCCAGGACCAGGCCAAACGCCTGGCACAGAACAGCCTGGATGCGCGGTTGGTAAAACCTTAACGGGATCAGCGCGATCCAACCTGTGGGAGGGAGCTGGCTTGCTCCCACAGGTATCCCGCGTGAGCCCTTGGATTTCGCTGAGTTCCTCCAGCGTCTTGCCCTTCTTCTCCATCCCGAACACCCACACCACCAAGGCCGCCACCGCAAAACACAGTGCGCCCAAGGCAAACACCCCGCCGCCCAACAAGGTCACGACGCATACCGGTTTACGTCCCCAGCGCTCAACCAGCCAGGCTGCCATCAGAAAGCCGGGAATACCCCCTGGGAAATGACCACCGTGTCATACACCGACTGGGTCACAGCAAAGCCCGATTGCTGCAACAGTGCACTCAGCCACGACGTCAGCCCATAGACCCCCAGCAAGACAAAGAACCACACGACGCCAACGGACCTAGGAGCTTTCGGGCGCCGCCATTCGAGCGATGTGCTCGAGCCCCGCGTCGTTGACCAGCAAGGCGCAGGACTCGTTGATCACACTGATCCAGTTAGACTGCAGGAACAGTTGCAACAACCCCGCGCCCAGTGCACCGCCCAAGTGCGGTTGCTGCTGGCTCCAGTCGAAACAGTCGCAGACCAATGGCGACGCCAGCGCCTGGGTAAAAATGCCCAGGCTCGCCAAACGCTGCGCGCCCTTGACTGTCACCTCTGTGCGCTGCTCATGGCGCTCGATCCAGCCGGCCTCCATCATCCGCTGATACAGCTGGGCCGCAAGTTCGCCACCCAGGTGCCCATGGCACAAGCGCGCACGTCGCAACAGCGGCGGCGCCACCAGCATCAGGGGCATAGCGCCCGGTGTACTGCGTACCGCGCTGGCCATGGTGGTACTGGCCAGCGCATCAATGGCAGCACTGACATCTGCCGCGGCCACGCGAAACAAACGCTTGCCACGCCGAGCCTCGGTCCGCAGCAGCCCACTCCCGGCCAGCCGCGCCAAATGCGCATTGGCTGATGCCGGCGACAACCCGGCAAGCGTCGCCAACTCTTCTGAAGACTTCGCCGAACCGTCCATCAAGGCCCAGAGCATGGCCGTGCGTTTGGGCTCGGCGAGCAAGCTGGCGATATGACTGATGCAAGGTGCTGCTTCCATGTACTCACTCCCTGTTAAATCACTTGTCTGCTGCGGTTGGCGCCAAAGTATAGGTGCGCACACCGCCGGTTCCGCGGCGTCTGACAGTGCAGAGAGGGACAAACCCTGAGTGAAATTTCCTGTAGTCGTGGAAGCTATTAAGTGGAGGCCAATCGATCCGGCCTTTGCGCAGTCAATGTCGCACAGCGAGACACAAGCATTTCCCGCAGCAGGTTAATGGGTTTGCTCAATTGCGCACGGTGGGCACACAGCAGATTAAGCGGTGTACGCTCTCCCCGTAGTTCCGGCAGCAGCAACCGCAAACGCCCCGCCATCACATCGCTGCTCACATCCAGCCAGGATTTGTAGGCAATGCCCACCCCCGCCACCGCCCAGCGACGGACAACGTCCGCGTCATCACTGAAGCGATCACCGCTGACCGTCAGGCTCACCTCACGCTTGCCGTCGTGAAAACTCCAGCGGTCATGCACGCGGCTGCCGAGCATGTACAACAGGCAATTGTGCTGGGCCAGTTGCTCCAGGTGACGCGGTTCGCCATGGCGGGCCAGGTAGCTGGGCGCCGCGCAGAGCACACGAAGGTTTTGCGGGGCGATGGGCAGCGCAATCAGGCTGGAGTCTTCTGGCTCGCCATAGCGCAGGGCGATATCCACCGGCTGACGGAACAGGTCGGCAATGCGATCGCCCAGCAACAGGCGCACGGTCAGTTGTGGGTATTCACGCTGGAACTCATCCAACCACGGCAACAGCTGGTTGCGACCGAAATCCGACGGGGCCGACAGCTGCAGTACGCCGCTGACGTGATCCTGGCCACTGGCCAATAGGCGTCGCCCCTCGTCCAGCGAACTCAACGCAGCGCGGGCGTACTCCAGGAAGCCCTCACCTTCGGCAGTCAAGCGCAGGCTGCGAGTGGAACGCGCCAGCAAGCGCGTGCCCAGTTGCTGTTCAATACGCTTCAACGCCGCACTGGCCACTGCCGGCGACAGGTCCATGACCCGTGCCGCCGCCGACAAACTGCCCAAGTCCGCCGCACGCACAAACAACTGCAAATCATCAAAACGCAGCATGCATTTCTGCCCATTATCAAAATTTCATTGAAACAGACTGCTGTTTTAGCCGCTTTTATCGGTGCGGGAAATACCTAATCATCTGCTCATGCCGTTTATCACGAGTCAGGAGTTGAATATGTCCGCTGCCTTTAACGTCATCGCCACGCTGATTGCCAAGCCCGGCCAACAGGCCACCCTCGAACAACTGCTGCGCGGCCTGCTGGAGCCCACTCGTCTCGAAGCCGGTTGCGAGCAGTACGACCTGCACCAAGACCTGCAACACCCCGAGACTTTTTACATGCTCGAACGCTGGAGCGACGACGCGGCACTGGCCGACCATGACCAGAGCGCGCATATCCAGAGCTTTCGTGCCAAGGCCGCAGAGGTGATCGAACACTTCGCCCTCAAGCGCCTGAAATTTATTGCCTGATCACCGCCCTTTTTCGGAGCCCCCATGAAAGCCGTTGCCTACTACGCCTCACTGCCCATCAACGACCCAGAATCCCTGCAAGACATCGAACTGCCAGAGCCGGTGGCCGGCCCACGCGACCTGCTGGTGGAAGTCAAAGCCATCTCGGTCAACCCGGTGGACACCAAGGTCCGCCAGAACGTCGCCCCGGAAAACGGCGCCGCCAAGGTGCTGGGGTGGGACGTGGCCGGTGTGGTCAAGGCCGTCGGTAGCGAAGTGACGCTGTTCAAGGCCGGTGACAAGGTGTTCTATGCCGGTTCATTGGTACGCCCGGGCGGTAACAGCGAACTGCACACCGTTGACGAGCGTATCGTCGGCCATATGCCCAAGAGCCTGGGCTTTGCAGAAGCAGCGGCGTTGCCGCTGACCGCCATCACGGCCTGGGAGTTGTTGTTCGAGCGCTTGCAGGTGCGTGAAAGTAAAGAAGATGAGGGCCAGAGCCTGCTGATCGTCGGCGCCGCCGGTGGCGTGGGTTCGATCCTCACCCAACTGGCCAAGCAACTTACCGCGCTGAACGTCATCGGTACCGCCTCGCGCCCGGAGACTCAAGAATGGGCCAAGACGCTGGGCGCCGACCTGGTGATCGACCACAGCCAACCGCTGAGCGAAGCGCTGAAACAGGCCAGCCACCCGCACGTGACCCATGTCGCCAGCCTGACCCAGACTGACCATCACCTGGATCAGTTGGTGGAAGCGCTGCAACCCCAAGGCAAACTGGCCTTGATTGACGATCCCAAGGCACTGGACGTGAGCAAACTCAAGCGCAAGAGCCTGTCGCTGCACTGGGAGTTCATGTACACGCGCTCGATGTTCGAGACGCCGGACATGATCGAGCAGCACAACCTGCTCAACCGTGTGGCCGAGTTGATCGACGCCGGCACCCTGAGAACCACGGTGGGCGAGCACTTCGGTGTGATCAATGCGGCGAACCTGCGTCGTGCCCACGCGCTGCTGGAAAGTGGCAAGGCCAAGGGCAAGATCGTGTTGGAAGGCTTCTGAAAAAACGTCTGTCAGTGTCGTCCATTATTCATGTGAGTCATGGACGACACCATTAGTCCGAGAGTTGACCTTTGTCATATTTGTGAGCGCATTCGGGTTTATATTGGCCGCCTTTGCCACGATTCTTTTACGTGAGGAAGTCAGCAATGAAGATCCTGATAAAAGCGTTAGCAAAATCCCCAGGCAATAAATGGCAAGTTCGCCTCGACGGCGACGCCTTCACCTTCCGCAGTGAGGCCGAGGCCCGCGCCTTCGCCGAGACCCTGCAGGCCCGGATCCAGGCGCCCCACCGCATGCCTTCAAGCCAGCAGCGCGCCACCGCTGGCTGATTCACCGATCAGACCTGCGCCTGTGCGGCCCTTGCCCGTTGCAGGCGCTGGGTCAACGTCGCGATCGTCACCGCCAACACGCCGCACAAGCTGATGACCATGGCCATCGGCATCGCCGTGCCATCGTGCAACACGCCAACCAGCGACGCAGCTCCCGCCGCCACGCCGAACTGAATACAACCCAGTAACGCCGAAGCGCTGCCGGCCCGTGCGCCCTGCCCGCTCATGGCACAGGCCGAGGTATTAGGCAAAATGCAGCCCAGGCTTGCGATACAGATAAACAGCGGCACCAGCAACGGCCACAGGGCCTCGGTGCGCAGCGCTGCAATCCCCAACAGCGTCAATGCCGCCAGCACATAGACCCACACCGTACGCGACAGCAAAAACGCCGGGCCGCGCTTGGCCAGCAATCGTGCGTTGAGCTGCGCCACCAGGATAAAGCCCGCAGCGTTGGAGCCGAACAACCAGCCGTAATGCTCGGCAGGCACGCCATAGAGTTTGATAAAGACGAAGGGGGAGCCGGCAATGTAGGCAAACATCCCGGCAATCGAGATGCCGCCGGTCAAGGCATAACCCAGGTAGACCCGGTCCGACAAGAGCGAGCCGTAACGGCGCAACGAGCCAGACAATGGTTGACGCGGCTGATGGGCCGGGAAAGTTTCCGGCAGCCCGACGGCCACGGCGATGGCCGCCATCACGCTGAACAGCGACAGCGCCAGGAAAATCGATTGCCAGCCCCACACTCCGACCATCACCCCGCCCGCCAACGGTGCCAGGATCGGCGCCAGGCCGGTCACCAGCATCAGTTGCGAATACACCTTGGCGGAGCCCACGGCATCGCACTTGTCACTGACCACCGCCCGGGAAATCACCATGCCCGCGCAGCCGCCCAGGGCCTGCACAAAGCGCGCACCGATCAGCCACTCCAAGGTCGGCGCATACGCACAGGCGAAGGACGCCAGGGTAAACAGGGTCACGCCGCTAAGCAGCGGCACGCGCCGGCCAAAGCGGTCCGCCAGCGGGCCATAGATCAATTGGCCGATGGCCAGGCCCGCGAAATACACCGCCAGGGTCAGCTGGATATGCCTTTCGTCGGTCGCAAAGGCCGTGGCCATCGCCGGGAAGCCCGGCAGGTAGAAGTCGATCGCCAACGGCGCGAAGGCGCTCAAGGCGCCCAATATCAGGATTATGCGAAGGTTCATCAGACACCCAAGTGAGTCGGCAGCCCGACAGTCTAGCCGCGCTTGGGTGCCGTGAACATTACGATAGCTCGCTAACTATCAGAAAATTCAAGCCAGCTTGACGGTATAACCCTCTTCGGTGATCACATGGATCACCTCCTCCGGGGACAGGCGGCTTTCCACGCCCACTTCCTTTGCCGCCAGGTTGACGTTCACACTCGCCGCCGGGTCCAGGCTCTGTACCGCCTGGGTCACCGCCCGCACGCAATGGCCGCAGGTCATTCCTTCCACACTGAATATTTGCATGACATGACTCCCTTAATGAGGTTGAACCGAGTCTCGACCTTGCCACGATGGCAAGGTCAAGGCTTAAAATATCGGCCGGGCTGGTATTCGGTCGCGGCGTCGGCCAAGCTTCATCACTCTTAGATTTGAACCACGGAGCATTCGCCATGCGCTGGTCGTTTTTTGCCCTTGCCGGCCTGATGAGTTTGTCTGCCGCTGCGCCCCTGGCCAGTGCCGCTGAAGACTATGCGGTGCTGATCATTTCCCGCGAACGCCTGGAAGTGCCCACCAACTGTGAGATCGGCCTCTACATTCAAGACCAGTTGGCCGGGCGCCTGTTCCAGGAACAAGCCACCTCGTTCAACCTGCCTGCGGGCAATGTGTCGCTGCGCTTGAAGCTGCTGCCAGGCCAATCGGCTGGTTGCCTGCCGGGCATGCTCGCGCCACCGGCGCAGAACATCACGTTGAAGGCCGGTGACGTTCGCAAATTGCGGATCACCCAGGGCCCGGACGGTATGTACCTCAAACCCGCGGCATTGGAATACTAAAGGCGCTTGACCTTCCCCACAGGTCAAGGTTGATCCTTGGGGCAACTTCTTCTGGAGGACTGCCCCATGAATGGATCCACCACGTTTGACCTGCCCATCAGCGGCATGACCTGTGCCAGCTGTGCCGGCCGTGTCGAGCGCGCGCTGGGCAAGGTGCCGGGGGTGCAAAGCGTCAGCGTCAACCTGGCCAACGAACGCGCCCACGTCGAAGTGTTGGGCCAGTTGGACCCCGCCGTGCTGATCGCCGCCGTCGACAAGGCCGGCTATACCGCCACCCTGCCCCAAAGCGAAACGGCGACCGCAACCGATCAAGCCCAGCGCCTGCACCGTGAGCGTTGGTCGCTGGTGCTGGCGATTCTGCTCGCGTTGCCTCTGGTGCTGCCGATGCTGGTGGAACCTTTCAGCCTGCATTGGATGCTCCCGGCCTGGGTGCAATGGGCCCTGGCCACACCGGTGCAATTTATCTTGGGTGCGCGCTTCTATATGGCTGCGTGGAACGCCGTGCGGGCAGGCGCCGGCAATATGGACCTGCTGGTGGCCATCGGCACCAGCGCCGGCTATGGCCTGAGCCTGTATGAATGGCTCACCGCCGCCCCCGGCACAATGCCGCACCTGTACTTCGAAGCCTCAGCGGTGGTGATCGCACTGGTGCTGCTCGGCAAATACCTGGAAAGCCGCGCCAAACGCCAGACCGCCAGCGCCATCCGTGCCCTTGAGGCCCTGCGTCCGGAGCGCGCCATCCGGGTGAATGAAGGCCGTGAAGAAGATGTCGCCATTAACGCCTTGAAGCGGGGTGACCTGGTGCTGGTCAAACCCGGCGAACGCTTCCCGGCGGACGGTGAAGTGGTGGACGGCCAAAGCCATGCCGATGAAGCGCTGATCAGCGGCGAAAGCCTGCCGGTGCCGAAACAGCCGGGCGATACGGTCACCGGCGGCGCCATCAACGGCGAAGGTCGCTTG
Source organism: Pseudomonas sp. MWU15-20650 (assembly GCF_023242475.1). Taxonomy (GTDB): domain Bacteria; phylum Pseudomonadota; class Gammaproteobacteria; order Pseudomonadales; family Pseudomonadaceae; genus Aquipseudomonas. Next base: position 18,293 of record NZ_JALJFG010000024.1, read on the forward strand.
CTGGTACGCACCCAGGCCCTGGGTGCGCAAAGCGTACTGGCACGGATCATCCGCCTGGTCGAAGACGCCCAGGCCGCCAAGGCACCGATCCAGAAACTGGTGGATAAAGTCAGCCAAGTGTTCGTACCGACAGTGCTGGTGCTGGCGTTGATTACCCTGGTGGGCTGGTGGCTGTACGGCGCTCCGCTGGAGGCGGCGATCATCAATGCGGTCTCGGTACTGGTGATCGCCTGCCCTTGCGCCCTGGGCCTGGCCACACCCACTGCGATCATGGCCGGCACGGGCGTGGCAGCGCGCCACGGCATTCTGATCAAGGATGCTGAAGCATTGGAACGCGCCCATGCCGTGAGCGCCGTGGTGTTCGACAAGACCGGCACCCTCACCTCCGGCGCGCCCAAAATTGCCCACTTGGCGGCGCTGGATGGCAATGAGGCCCTGCTGCTGCAACAGGCCGGCGCCTTGCAACGCGGCAGTGAGCACCCGCTGGCCAAGGCCGTGCTGGATGCCTGCAATGAACAAGGTTTGAACGTGGCCGATGTGAGCGCCAGCCAGGCCCTGACCGGGCGCGGCATTGCCGGCACCCTCGACGGTCGGCAACTGGCGCTGGGCAATCGGCGTTTGCTGGAAGAAACAGGCTTGAGTGCGGGCGAACTGAGCCATCGCGCCAACGCCTGGGAAGCCGAAGGCCGAACCTTGTCCTGGCTGATCGAACAAGGTGCGCAACCGCGTGTGCTGGGGTTGTTTGCCTTCGGTGACACCCTCAAGCCAGGCGCACCGGAGGCCGTGCAACAACTCAAGGCGCAACACATCAGCAGCCACCTGCTCACGGGTGATAATCGCGGCAGCGCCCGGGTCGTCGCAGAGGCGTTGGGCATCGACGATGTACATGCCGAAGTGTTGCCCGCCGAAAAAGCCGCCACCGTCGCCGAGTTGAAAAAAACCGGCGTGGTAGCAATGGTCGGCGACGGCATCAACGATGCACCGGCCCTGGCCGCTGCCGATATCGGTATCGCCATGGGCGGCGGCACTGACGTGGCCATGCACGCCGCCGGTATCACCTTGATGCGGGGCGACCCACGCCTGGTGCCGGCGGCCCTGGAGATCAGTCGCAAGACCTACGCGAAAATTCGCCAGAACCTGTTCTGGGCCTTTGTGTACAACTTGATCGGTATTCCCCTGGCCGCATTCGGCTTGCTCAACCCCGTACTCGCGGGCGCGGCCATGGCCTTGTCGAGTGTCAGCGTGGTGAGCAATGCCCTGCTGTTGAAAACCTGGAAACCCAAGGACCTGGAGGATCAACGTCCATGAACATCGGCCAAGCCGCACGCTCCAGCGGGCTGAGCGCAAAGATGATTCGCTACTACGAGTCCATCGGCCTGCTCAAGGCAGCCCCTCGCACCGACAGTGGCTATCGCGTGTACGGCCCCGACGACCTGCACACCCTGGCGTTTATCAAACGCTCGCGGGACCTGGGGTTTTCATTGGAAGAAGTCGGCAAGTTGCTGACCCTGTGGCAAGACCGGCAGCGGGCCAGCGCCGATGTAAAAGCCTTGGCGCGCCAGCATATCGAGGAGCTGAACCAGAAGATTCTGGAGCTTGGGCAATTGCGCGATACGTTGCAGGATCTGGTAGAGCACTGCCAGGGCGATCATCGGCCCGATTGTCCGATTCTCAAGGAGTTGGCGTCGGGGAACTGCTGTGCCTGATGCTCTGGCTCGATACACACAATCCAAATGTGGGGGGCTTGCTCCCGATGGCGGTGGTTCAGTTAAAGATCCTGAAACTGACACACTGCTATCGGGAGCAAGCCCCCTCCCACATTTTTAACCTCATCTATCCTGAGATCACTGCATCCAAGGCGGAGGCGGTGGCTCGTCCGGCACTTTGCTCGGTGGCGCATCATCGGCCGCACGAATCGCCTGGCGGCGCTCTTCATCCAGCCGCGCCGCTTCGATCTCGCGGATCACACCGCCCACATCCGCCAGTTCTTCCGGCTCGTCGAACTCGCCAGTCAGGAGGCTGGCCGGGTGCAACGTGCCGGCTTCGTACAACGCCCACATCTCTTTGGCGTACTTGGTCTTCTTCAACTCCGGGGCAAAGCGCCCGAAGTAGGAAGCCATGTTACCCACATCCCGCTCCAGCATGCTGAATGCGTGGTTGTTACCCGCCGCATCCACCGCCTGGGGCAGGTCGATGATCACAGGGCCCGTCGGTGTGAGCAGTACGTTGAACTCGGACAAGTCACCGTGCACCAAGCCGGTACACAGCATCAGTACGATCTGGGAGATCAGGAAGGCGTGGTATTCGCGCGCCTGGTCCGGGTCCAGTACCACGTCATTCAAACGCGGCGCCGCATCACCGTACTCGTCAGCCACCAGTTCCATCAGCAGCACGCCTTCCAGGAAGTCGAACGGCTGGGGCACACGAACGCCCGCACCGGCCAGACGGAACAACGCCGCTACTTCGGCGTTCTGCCAGGCATCTTCGGTTTCTTTCTTGCCGAACTTGGAGCCCTTGGCCATAGCCCGGGCCTGGCGGCTGTTCCGGACCTTACGGCCTTCCTGGTATTCGGACGCCTGACGAAAACTTCGTTTGTTCGCCTCCTTGTAAACCTTGGCGCAACGCAGTTCGTTGCCGCAGCGCACCACATAAACAGCTGCTTCTTTACCACTCATGAGTGGGCGCAGCACTTCGTCGACCAGACCGTCTTCGATCAGGGGTTCAATGCGTTTAGGAGTCTTCATCAGCTTTTATTGTGGGTCCTGTATTACCAAACACGCGTGTGGCACTCGTTATACGGCAATCGGCTCGCCGGTGGGAGGGGCTACCGACCTCTGACCACCCAAGAATGCATCTAATAGGCCAATTTTCCTGAAATTCAACGCTCGATGATCGCCGTTACCCCTTGCCCACCCGCGGCGCAGATCGATATCAGCCCACGCCCCTTGCCTGCTGCAAACAATAGCTTGGCCAGGTTGGCGACAATACGCCCACCGGTCGCGGCAAACGGATGCCCCGCCGCCAGGGAACTGCCCTTGACGTTGAGCCGGCTACGGTCGATGGCGCCCAACGGCGCGTCCAACCCCAGGCGCGTCTTGCAGTAGTCTGCATCTTCCCAAGCCTTGAGCGTGCACAACACTTGGGCAGCAAAAGCCTCATGGATCTCGTAGTAATCGAAGTCCTGCAGTGTCAGACCGTTCCTGGCCAGCAAGCGCGGTACCGCATACACCGGTGCCATCAAGAGACCTTCGGCACCGTTGACGAAATCCACTGCCGCCGCTTCGCCGTCCCGCAGGTACGCCAGGATCGGCAAGCCACGCTCCTTGGCCCATGCCTCACTGCCCAGCAGCACCAGCGATGCACCATCGGTGAGCGGTGTGGAGTTACCGGCAGTGAGCGTGCCCTTTTCACTGTGCTCGAAGGCAGGCTTGAGGCTGGCGAGTTTTTCCAGGGTCAGATCGGGGCGCAGGTTATTGTCACGCGTCAGGCCGAGAAACGGCGTGAGCAAATCGTTGTGCCAACCCTCGGCGTAGGACGCTGCCATTTTCTGATGGCTTTCCAGGGCCAACCGGTCCTGGTCGGCACGGGGAATATGCCAAGTCTGCGCCATCAATTCGCAGTGCTGGCCCATGGACAAACCGGTGCGGGGTTCGCCGTTGCGCGGCAGCTCCGGCTTGAGGTGATGGGGACGAAGTTGTAACAGGAGTTTTAATTTATCCGCCAGGGACTTGCTGCGGTTGGCTTGCAGCAAGATCTGGCGCAACCCTTCATTCACACCAATCGGGGCATCGGAGGTGGTATCCACCCCTCCGGCAATCCCGCATTCAATCTGGCCCAGGGCAATCTTGTTGGCCACCAGCAAAGCCGCCTCAAGCCCGGTGCCGCAGGCTTGCTGGATGTCATACGCCGGGGTTTGCGGTGACAGGCGCGAGCCTAGCACGCATTCACGGGTCAGGTTGAAGTCGCGCGAATGCTTGAGCACCGCGCCGGCAGCCACCTCGCCCATGCGTAGGCCATGCAGGTTGTAGCGCTCGATCAGGCCCTCCAGTGCAGCCGTCAGCATCGCCTGGTTACTCGCCGTGGCGTACGGGCCATTGGAGCGGGCGAAAGGAATGCGATTACCGCCAATGATCGCGACACGGCGCAATTGAGTCATGGAAAGCTCCCTGTAGTTTGTGGGTGGAATCATCAAGCCTAGCCTAGGCTGATCGAACGACTACCGCCCCGGGGTGGTCAACCCTTTGAACCCCAGCCTTCGGAGAGCGTTCCATGTCTGACCGTTATATCGACTTCGCCAACTCAAGCCTCGGCCATCGTCTGGTCGCCGCCATTGGCCTGCCGTCGCCGGTACGCCTGGAACGCTGGCAGGCCGGACGCCTGCGCCCGGTCGAAGGCGCACTGTTACTGGGCGGCGGCACACTGGCGGCCAAGGTGCTGGCATTCGCCAATAGACTCACCGACGCCGTTTACAGCTACGGCCCCGACCCCTTGACGGCACCCGCCTGGATTCCCGGGCACGGCCCCAAACTCAAGGCCGTGGTGTTCGACGCCAGTGCCTTGCAACACACCGATCAGCTCAAGCAACTGCGCGAGTTCTTCCAGCCGCTGCTGAAAAACCTCGACCACAGTGCGCACCTGGTGATCCTCGGCCGTGCGCCGGAAAGCCTCGGCGATCCCTTTGCGGCCAGCGCCCAGCGTGCCCTGGAGGGTTTCAGCCGTTCTCTGGCCAAGGAGTTGCGAAGCGGCGGCGTGTTGCAATTGCTCTACGTAGGTGAGGGTGCTGAGGATCAACTGGAAGGAGCGCTGCGGTTTTTCCTGTCGCCCAAAAGCGCTTACATCTCGGGCCAAGTGATTCGCCTCACAGCCTGCGACACTCCCGTCTCGGACTGGACTCGCCCTCTGGCGGGACGCAAGGCCCTGGTCACCGGTGCCGCCCGCGGGATTGGTGCATCCATCGCCGAAACCCTCGCCCGCGACGGTGCCGATGTGATCCTGCTCGATGTGCCCCAGGCCAAGGCTGACCTTGAAGCCCTGGCCGCGCGCCTGAATGCACGCACGGTGGTGCTGGATATCTGCGCCGACGACGCCGCTGGCCAACTGATCGAGCATCTGCCGGAGGGTCTCGACATTCTGGTGCACAACGCCGGTATCACCCGCGACAAAACCCTGGCCAACATGACCCCGGAATACTGGGACGCCGTGCTGGCCGTCAACCTCAATGCCCCACAAGTGCTGACCAAGGCCCTGCTCGACAGCGGCACCCTGCACGACAACGCGCGTGTGGTGCTACTGGCGTCCATCAGTGGCATCGCCGGTAATCGCGGGCAGACCAACTACGCCGCGAGCAAGGCCGGCTTGATCGGCCTTGCCCAGGCATGGGCGCCGTTGCTGAAGGAACGTGGGATCAGCATCAATGCCGTGGCGCCCGGTTTTATCGAAACCCAGATGACCGCGCATATCCCATTCGCCCTGCGTGAGGCCGGGCGGCGCATGAGTTCATTGGGCCAAGGGGGCTTGCCGCAGGACGTGGCCGAGGCAGTGGCCTGGCTCAGTCAACCAGGTTCCGGCGCCGTGAGCGGCCAGGCGCTGCGAGTGTGTGGGCAAAGTCTTTTAGGAGCGTAAGCATGCAATGGCAGACGTTAGACCGCACACCGTTTCTAGCACCGCTGTACTGGCGCGCGGCGCTTAAACGCAAGATCACCGGCAGCACATTGCCCGAACAGGGGTTGCGCTGCCGGGCCAGCGTCGACCCCAAGGCTGTCGCGGCCTATCGCAAGGTCTGTGGCTTTGCCGAGGGGCCCATGCTGCCGGCCACTTATCCACACGTCCTGGCGTTCGGCCTGCAACTGCAACTGCTGACCGCCAAGACGTTTCCGTTCCCACTGTTAGGGCTGATCCACCTGAGCAACCGCATCCGTATTCATCGCCCCTTGGGCAGCGTAAGTGACCTGACCATCGGGGTGTACGCGCACAACCTCAAGCCTCATGCAAAAGGCGCGACCTTTGAGATAGTCACCGTCGTCGAGGATAGCCTGGGCCTGCTATGGGAAGCCCAGAGCCAGATGCTGTGCCGTGGCGTGACACTGGAAGGCACGACAGCAGACGACACACGACAACCCCCGCCGCCACTCAGTGAACTGACACGCTGGACAGCGCCGGCCAATATCGGCCGGCGCTACGCCCGAGTGTCCGGCGATTACAACCCGATCCACCTGAGCGCACTGACGGCCAAGTTATTTGGCTTCCCACAAGCGATCGCCCACGGGCTGTGGAACAAGGCTCGTACTCTCGCGGCCATGGGTGAGCATCTGCCTGTCGCCAATGTTGAAATCGAAGTGGAGTTCAAGAAGCCTGTCCGCCTGCCCAGCGAAGTGAGTTTACTTTGCAGTGCCCCTGGCTCCAGTGGCGAGTTACTGTTGAAGGGGTCAGGGGATATTCAACATATGCTCGGAAAGTGGCAACCGCTCACCTGATACAGGCTGATTAATTGTATATATACACCTTAAGTTATAGCGGACCGACCAAGGTCCGTTTTTTATTCAACCTGCTGATTAGCATCAAATAAATATTCCTTGATAGTTCCCACCTACACCCTTGGCATTAGTCATTTAGCCGCCCCACCCGCTGTGTATATAAATCGTTAATACCAAGTTGAGCGTTGCGGGAAAAAGTGCCTGGGTCTGTGATAGCCACACGGACAAACGTATCGCTATCCGCAGAAATAGCGAATGTTTGAAAACAACCAAGGTTGTACCAGGTGCAAGGAACTCAATCATGAAAACTCAAGTAGTGTTTTGGAAAGCAAGTACCGCGCTGGCCCTGATCATGGCGATGAGCCTTGCAGGCTGCAGCAGCGGTGGTGGCGGGCATCACAGCAGCGTTTCAGCCTCCTCTCCGGACGCTGGCGCGGGCAGTGGTGGCGGCGGTACTGGTGGTGGCACTGCCGGCGGCACGGATGGCGGTACCGGTGGTGGCACTGCCGGCGGCACGGGTGGCGGTACCGGTGGTGGCACTGCCGGCGGCACGGGTGGCGGTACCGGTGGTGGCACTGCCGGCGGCACGGGTGGCGGTACCGGTGGTGGCACTGCCGGCGGCACGGGTGGCGGTACTGGCGGTACAGGTGGTGGTACTGGCGGCACGGGTGGCGGTACTGGCGGTACAGGTGGTGGTACTGGCGGCACGGGTGGCGGTACTGGCGGTACAGGTGGTGGTACTGGCGGCACAGGTGGTGGTACTGGCGGCACAGGTTCGATAACTCCCCCCTTGGTCACCGGCCAAATTGTCGGCACGCTCGGCACCACCGTGGGTAACGTCGGCACCGCTGTCGGTGATATCGGCTCGACCTTGAACGGTGTGCCCATCGTCGGCGTGACGGCTGGTGGCCTGGTCACTGCAACTGGCAACGCCGTCACCAGCATCGGTAGCGGTGTGACATCAGGCCTGGGCTCGTTGGGCACTGATAGCAACTCCCTGGGTAAAACGGTTGCCGGCGTCGGCACGGGCGTGGCCGCACTGGGCACCGGTGTTTCGGGCGCAGGCCAAACCCTGGGGACCACACTTGGCGGCGTCCCTGTGGTCGGCGGCTTGACTGGCGGTGTCGGTACTGCAGTGGGTGGCGTAGTGGGTAATGTTGGCCAAGCCGTCACCATGCTTGGCGATACGCTCAGCACCGCAAGCACCACTGGGCCACTGGGTTCGCTGACTAATACCGTAGGCAGCAAAGTCTTGGTACCGGTGGTATCGCTGGTGGAAAACACCACCGGCAACCTTGGCACTGCCACTGGCCTGGGTAGCCCGGTCAATGGCTTATTGAACAAAGTCGGCGCCACCGTCAGCGGTCTGGGTGGTCAGGTCGCCAGCACTGGCGGTACAGGCAACCCCGTCACCACGCTCGTTGGCGGTACGTTGACCGGCGTCGGCGGCGTACTCGACAAGTCGGGTGGCTATGTCGCACCCGCCGCGGGTGGCTCCGCTCCCGGCCTGCCGGAACTGGTGGGTGGCGTGGTGGCCAACGTGGGTAACGGCCTGAATGCCGGCAACACCAACGGCACCGTCAGTGCAGCGGGTGTCACCGGTGGTGCACTGGGCAACACCGTTGCCTCCCTCGGTACCGTGATCGGCGGGAGTGGCGTCGCCAATACCGCAGCCACTGCACCGGTAGCAGGTCTGGCCACTAACGTGGGTGCAGCCCTGAACCCAGTAACGTCCGGTGTCACCAGCCTGACGCAAAACGTCGGCACCGCCACAGGCGTTGGCGCTCCCGTCAACGGTTTGGTCACTCAAGTCGGCGGGGCTGTCAGTGGCTTGGGCACTAACCTGACCGCAGCGAATGCCAACCCGGTTACCAATACCCTGGGCACCACCGTGACCGCCGTCGGCAACACCGTCAGCTCGGTGGGTGGGTTGGTCACCGGCGGCACCGGCGGCACCAGCGGCGGCCTGTTGGGTGGCCTGAACATCGGCGCCAGCGCATCGGCCGGCGGCAATGCCAGCACCACGGGTGGCACTGCAACAACAGGTGGCCTTGGTGGCCTGCTCGGGGGCCTGACCGGCAAAAAATAGAATTGCACCTGGCCGATTAGACGGCCTCCCCTACAGCGCCTACGCTTGGTTGAGATGAGAGATTCCAATGGGTCTCTCATCTTTTTTATGGCTGATCATTGGCCTTCCCGAACCGCGTCCGAGAACGCGACGGGCCCGAAACGCTGCTGCAGTTTGACCATGGAGTGTCCTATGCGCGTGTTGACGCCGTTGTTATTGCTCACCCTCAGTGCTTACGTCCAAGCCGAGACCCTTCCCAACTTCCTGAACAGCAACGACACCATCCGCAACCTACCGGTGCCTAACCTGCCAGCGGACGCCTATCGACCGGTCACACCACAAACCCAAATGCCGCAAACACCGCCTACCGCCGGCCAGCCGTTGTTGATGGATACCAAGGTCACCATCCGCAAGCTGCAGATCGAAGGAGGAACGATCTACCCGCTCACCGAGACAGCCAAGGCGTACCAGGCGTTGATTGGCCATGAGACCAACCTCGCGCAACTGATCGAAGCTACCCGTAGCATCACCCGTCGCTACCAGGAGGATGGCTACCTGCTGTCCTACGCGTTCCTGCCGCAGCAGAACTTCGAAAACGGCCTGGTCCGCGTCGTACTGGTAGAGGGGTACATCAAGGATTACCAACAAACTGGCGACATCGGCTCGGTGTCGGCCTACGTTGATAAACTGGCCAATAAACTCCTGGGCGAGCGCCCACTGACGCGCAAGACCTTCGAGCGCTATACCACGCTCATGAGCCGTATCCCCGGCCTCACCGTACAGGCGCAAGTGCCCCCACCGGGCACCACCGATGGCGCCACGCACATGCAGATCCAGGCCAGCCGCAAGCCCTTCACGACCAGCATGAGCCTGGTCGACGAAAACCGTGGCGGCCTGCAAGCCTTGCTCACGGCCACCAGCAACTCCCAGACATCCATGGGTGAGCAGCTCAACGTCAGTGGCCTGTTCCCGCCCGGCAACGACAGCGAGCACTACTACCGCCTGGGCTACAGCCAGTTCATCAATGCCGAAGGCAGCCAACTGATACTCGCCGCCGAGCGTTATCGCGCCGACCCCAACAGTAACGTGCAACTGGACGGCGGCTTCGAACTCAAGCCGCACCAGTCGATCGATCGTTACTCCGTCGGCCTGAGCCATCCGCTGATCGCCTCACCTACCGAGTCGTTGACCCTGGGCACGCGCCTGTACGCGGTGGACCAAACCACGCGCTATCAACTGGTGGGCTACCCCAACCGCTTCGACATCGAAACCAACTTGCGCGCCCTGGCCTTCGAGGGTGACTGGCGTAAATCCGACCCTCGACAATTGCGCATCCTCAGTGCCGGCCTGTACCAAGGCATCAACGGTTTGGGCGCCACGACCCGCAGTGATCTTGGAGGGTTAAGTCCAGACCTGGATTTCTTCCGCCTGCGCCTCTCGGGCGTGCAAAGCGACAAGTTCTTCGACAACTGGCAAGGCGTACTCTCAGGCGCGTTCTACTGGAGCAGTAACACCCTGCCCGACAGCGAGCGCGCCACCTTCGGCGGGCAGAACTTCGGCCGTGGCTACCCCGACGACCAGGGCTCGGGAGACAAAGGCTGGGGCGTGGCGTACGAGGTCAACTACAGCTTCAACCGCGCCGGGGATTGGGTAAAGGTCGTGCAACCCTACGTCGTACTCGACCGCGCCAAGACCTGGTTCAACGAACTGCCGGTCAAGGGCAACGACATGTCATCGGCAGCAGTGGGCCTGCGCTTTGGCGACAACAAGTACTACAACATCGCCCTGGAGGCGGCCAAGCCGATGTCGGACATCGCCCTGGACAGCTACAACCGGCGGCCGCGGTATACGTTGAGTTTCAGCTACCAGCTGTAGTGAGCGGGCTTGGTCAGTTAAGCGCTAGAGCGAGCAACCGGTAACCTGTGGCGAGGGAGCAAACTCCCTCGCCACAGTAGTCTTAACTGGCGGGTATTGGGGACGCGCCTACAGGGGGGATACTTTCAGGGGGAAAAGGTTGTTGAGGGTATCGATCAACCGCACCAGGTAGATGGGCTTGCGAAACAGGTCCAGCACCTGCAAGCGCAGCATGTCGCTGACGTCATCCATTTCGGCATGGCCGGACATCACAATCACCGGCAAGTGTTGGCGGTCGGTGTGCTCACGCAGGCGCTTGATCAGGGAGATGCCACTTTCCTCAGGCATGCGCAGGTCGGTGATGATCAGCGCGATGTCCGGGTGCAAGGTCAATTCCTGCAACGCGCAGGTCACGGAGGTGGCGGTATAACAAATGAAGCCCTCGTTCTCCAGCGACTCCGCCAGTTCAACGAGGGCATCTTCTTCGTCGTCCACCAACAGGATCTGTTGGCGAAAAGGTACAGCAGCATTCATGAGCGATTCCTAATGTGGCCAGTCACTGACGAGTGTGCCCATACGGGGCTGTGACGGTCACTTAAGTGCGTTTTCGACTTTCAGGAAGAACGCCGTAATTTGCGGCGATAGCGTAGTCCCAGCGGCCAATACTATCAGCGCAACAATCGCCACGAGAATGAGATATTCAATTGCGGTGGCGCCGTCTTTGCGATGAAAAAGCAACTGGAGTTGAAAGTGAAGCTTCATCAAGAAAGCGAAGATCATACGACTTCTCCTATGGCGACCCGGCGCCCTATCACGGTGCTGCACAGTAATTGCGATGTGCCATCTGAGCATTGTCAACAAACCTCGCCCTCACAACTGTAAGAACTGATTAATCACAAAGTAGTGGTGGCTTTTCTGGCGTCGTAAATCCGTGATTTGAAAGACTGCCTTTACGCGACGGAGAAATCTTTCTGTCAGTAATGGCATTTTGTCCTAACTGAACTACCTTCAAATAGCGAAATAGTTAGTCCACCGTTCATAGCAGTCGGGTTGCGTAGTTGACCTGTTCGGATCGACGGGTTGGGGAGCAACAGGATAGGGAGAGCCGTCATGAACACGCGTCTGAGTATGATACTGGCGGGCGTACTCTTGGTGGGTGCGCTGTTCGCCGGTTATTGGGGGGTGGTCCTCAGCCGTCAGCCTGCTCTGTCGCCGCCTCCGCCACCACAGGCTGCACCTGTCGAAAACGCCGTTGCCGTAGTCGAAGACCAGACCCGCCAACCCGTGGTGGTGCTGGCACACGATGTGCCCCCTTTCGTTGCCCTGAATGCCGCTGACCTTAGCGTCGAAAAGCTGCGCACGGTGCCGGCTGGCAGCTTAACCAGCGTTGACCAAGCCATCGGGCGCATGCCATGGCGCGCACTGCGCGCCGGTACCTGGCTCAATGACGAAAGCTTCACTGCCGGCGGCCCGTTGGCCCGCATGATTCGACCGGATGAACGCGCCCTGGCCGTCGCCGTCGATGAGGTGATTGGCGCGGCCGGCCAGCTTAGCCCCGGCGACTATGTGGACGTGCTGCTGTACCTGCGCCAGGACGCCACCAACCTCGAGCAATCGGCCCAAGTGGTGATTCCCGCCATCCGCTTGCTCAGCGTCGGCGATCAAATGGGCCTGACCAACGACGGTACTCCCGCGTCCCCTCCGGCCATGACGGCTGAAGAAAAAGCCCAACGCCACGCCCCCTCTCGCACCGTCGTACTGGCCGTGCCCGAGCCACTGTTGAGCCGACTGATGCTTGCCTCCCAGGCAGGCACCTTGCGCCTGGCCGTGCGCAGCGCCGACGAACGCTTGTTGAGCCACTACTGGGCCGGCGAAAGCGACGCGCCGGGCAAGCTGCAAAGCACCAACCGCGACCTCTACCAGTTCACCCAGCTGGCCTTCGCCCACGCCCCGAAAAAGGTGGCCCAGAGCAACCCGCGCCGTTCCGGTGTCGAGGTGATCCGGGGCAATCAAGCAACCCAACAGACGCCCGACTGAACAAGGATACTGTGCATGAGCCGACGTTTAGTACCGGTGTTCACGCTGAAAATCGCCTGTGCCCTGATGCTGTCGAACGTGTCTGTGGGCCTGGCCGTGGCCGCCCCTGGCAATTGCGGCAGCCTGGGCCAACTGCCTGCCGCACTCTCGGTAGGCGAGGGCTTGCAACAGGAATTGCAATCGCCGGTCGCGATTACACGCCTGGCCATCGGCGACCCGAAAATCGCCGATGTCCACCTCAATGGCGACCGTGGTTTTCTGCTGACCGGTGTCGCCTCCGGCACCACCAGCCTGATGGTCTGGACCGCCTGTTCCACTACACCTCGCCAGAGCATGGTGTTCGTCAAAGGCAAGGCAACATCAGCTCTCACCAGCCTCGCGCTTTCGCCTTCCGACGATCCGACGCTGCCCAGCCAGGTGCAGACCGACATTCGTTTTGTCGAGGTCAGCCGCACCAAGCTCAAGGAAGCCAGCACGTCGATCTTCGGACGCGGTGGCAACTTCCTGTTTGGCAGCCCCAGCACTGTGTCGAATCCGGTGAGTACGCCCTTTCGCGGGAACCTCCCGGTCAACGGCGACACCTTCAATATCGGCTTCGGCGGCGGGCGTGTCTCGGCGATGATCAACGCCCTGGAAAGCAGCGGCTTTGCCTACACCCTGGCACGCCCAAGCCTGGTGGCCATGAGCGGTCAGAGCGCGACATTCCTGGCTGGCGGCGAGGTGCCGATCCCGGTGCCCAGCAGTGGCAGCAACAGCATCTCCATCGAGTACAAGGAGTTCGGGATTCGCCTGACCCTGACCCCCACCGTGATCGACCACAATCGCATTTCCCTCAAAGTGGCACCGGAAGTCAGCCAGTTGGACTACACCAACGCCGTGATCATTCAAAACATCACGGTGCCGGCCCTGACTGTTCGCCGTACCGACACCAGCGTCTCCCTGGCCGACGGTGAAAGCTTCGTGATCAGCGGCCTGATCAGCAGCACCAATAACACCAACATCAGCAAGTTTCCGGGCCTGGGTGACATCCCGATCCTGGGCGCGTTCTTTCGCGACTCCTCCGTCAACCGTCAGGACAAAGAACTGTTGATGATCGTCACGCCGCACCTGGTACAACCGTTGGCGGCCAATGCCCAACTGCCGTCCCTGCCGGGCGAGAAGCTGCGTAACTACGACCCCAACTGGTACCGCCTATACTTCCTGGAAAATGGCAATTTCGACCGACTCAATGGGTTGTCCCAATGAGCGATAGCCTGAGCCAGACGTTTCTGGCAATCACGCGTAACACCACCGACCTGGAATGGCTGCAGGGCGCGCTGGCACCGCTCGGCCAAGTGGTCAGCGCCGGCAGCGGCACCCTGGACGAGTTGCTGGCCCTGGTCGACGTGACCTTCTCCAACCTGGTCTTCATCGGCCTCGACCGCGAGCACGTGGTCGCCCAAAGTGCGCTGATCGAAGGCGCCCTGGAAGCCAAGCCGATGCTGGCCATCGTTGCCCTCGGCGACGGCATGGACAATCAACTGGTACTGAACGCAATGCGCGCCGGCGCCCGGGATTTTGTCGCCTACGGCTCACGCTCCAGCGAAGTGGCCGGGCTGGTGCGTCGCCTGAGCAAGCGCCTGCCCCCGGTCACCACCAACACCCAACTGGGTGGCCTCACCGTGTTGTACGGCACCCAAAGCAACGCCGACGGCGCGCTGTTGGCCAGCCATATGGCACTGGTCGTACAAAAGAGCGGCCAACACACCCTGTTATTGGACCTGGGCTTACCCCGAGGTGACAGCCTGGCGCTGCTGGGGTTGGAAAGCTCATTCAATTTCGGCGACGCCTTGCGCCACCTCCGGCGGCTGGATACCACCTTGATCAACAGCGCCTTCACCTCGACTGAAGAGGGCCTGCGCATCCTCGCCTACGCCCCCAATGATGAGCCCCTGGAGCGCACCAGCGCCGCCGAGCTGTACATGTTGCTCAGCGCACTGCGCCAACACTTCCAGCACATTGTGGTGAACCTCACCGGCCAGCCGGACAGCGAAGCCCTGCGCACCTTTGTCAGCCACTGCGACAAGCTGTTGTGGTGCACGGATCAAAGCGTGCTGGACTGTCGTCGCAACCTTGCCGTGCTGAACCAATGGCGGGAAAAAGGCATGAAGCTGGAGCACGCCAAACTGTTGGTTGATCGCTATATCAAAAGCTGTGCGCCCGATGCCGAGGCCCTCAGCAGAAGCTTTGGCCTGGACGTGATTGCCGTGCTGCCATTGAGCCCGGAGGTACGCCTGAACGCTAAGAACCAGGGGCAAACCCTGTTCGCCGTGGCCCCGCGAGAACCCCTGACGCACGGCCTGAAAACCCTCGGCGAGCGCTTGGCAAAACGTTCGGAAAGCATTAAGGCACCCTCTGCCAACTGGCTTGAACGCCTGTTGAGAACCGGCAAATGAACAGCGACAAACTCTTCGGTGCCCCAGCGCGCGGCCTCGGTGGCAACACCGATCACGACGGCCTGAAGCTGGTGCTGCATCGTTACATCATCGACGCCATCGAAGAGTCCGGGAAGAACCTGCTGGAAGGCTCACGCCAGCTGTTGGCGCAATTTGTCATCGACAAGGTGGCCGAATACATCAACCGCATGCACCTGGCGATTTCCCGTTATGAGATGGAGCGCCTGGCCGAAGAAATCGTCGACGAACTGACCGGCTTCGGCCCACTCGAAGTGCTACTGCGCGACCCCTCCGTGACGGAGATCCTGGTCAACGGCCCGCACCGGGTATTCATCGAACGTGACGGCCTACTGCACCAGAGTGACCTGCGCTTTATCGACGCCCATCATGTAGAGCGCGTGATGCAGCGCATTCTTGCGCCCCTGGGGCGGCGTCTGGATGAGTCCTCGCCGATGGTCGATGCGCGCTTGCCCGACGGCAGCCGGGTCAACGCGATCATCCCGCCGATCGCCCTGGACGGGCCATGCCTGTCGATCCGTAAATTTCGCAAGGACATGCTCAAGAGCAGCGACCTGGTGGCCATGCAGACCATCGACCAGAACATCTTCGATTTTTTCCAGGAAGCCGTGGGCAAGCGCTGCAACATCCTGATCAGCGGCGGTACCGGCACCGGTAAAACCACGCTGCTGAACATCCTCAGCCAATTGATCAACCCCCATGAGCGCCTCGTCACCATCGAAGACGTGGCCGAACTGCAACTGGGGCACCCCCACGTAGTACGCCTGGAAACCCGCCCGCCGAACGCCGAGGGCCACGGCGAGGTCAAGGCCAGCGACCTGATCCGCAACGCCCTGCGGATGCGCCCCGACCGCATCATTCTCGGCGAGATCCGCGGCGTCGAAGTGCTCGATGTGCTGACCGCCATGAACACCGGCCACGACGGTTCCATGAGTACCGTGCACGCCAACAACGCCGCCGACGCCCTGCTGCGCCTGGAGACCCTGGTGGGTTTGACGGGCCGCGTGGTGGCGGAAAAAACCCTGCGGCAAATGATCTGCGCAGCGCTGGATGTGGTGATCCAACTGACCCGCCTGCCGGATGGTCGTCGTTGCGTCAGCGAAGTGGTCGAGGTGGTGGGCATCCGTGAAGACGTGTACGTGACCAATACCCTGTTTCGCCATGACCGGCGCACCGGCTTCGGCTTCCTGCGCGAGGCGGTCAACCCTGCCGGCGAAAAACTGCGCCGCGAACCGGCATTGCCTTGAAGGGGGCGCAACCATGACTGGGGCCATCCTGCTGTTCATCTGCGTGATCCTCATCGGCCTGTCGATTCGGTCCTTTCAAAACGGCATGCGTCGCGCCCAGACCGAACGCGTGCTGGGCCGGCTCGCCGAAGGCCAGCCGCAGCTCACCGAAGAGGGTGGCCAATGGAACGGCGTGGAACGGATGTTCCTGCGCGCAGGCTTGGGCAAGCCCAGCGACAGCCTGGGCCTGTGGCTGGCGATATGGGGCCTGGGCGCGGTGCTGGGGTTGTTGGCTGCCGGCTGGGGTGGCCTGCTGGTGATGCTGGTCGTGCCGCCGTTGCTGCTGCGCCTGTACATCGCCTGGCGCTACCAACGGCGTATCAAGCGCATGATCGAACAACTGCCGCAATTGCTCGACCACACTGTGCGCAGCCTCAAGGCCGGGCGTACGCTGGCGGATGCGGTCATGGGCGGCATTGAAGTGACCGAAGACCCGCTCAAACATGCCATGGGCCGGATTCAACGCAACGTCCAGTTGGGTATCAGCCTGCCGGAATCCACCCACGACTTCGCCGAGTTCTACGAGCGCGACGAGTTTCGCCTGTTCGCCTTAGGGTTGAAGGTCAACCACCGCTATGGCGGCAACGCCAGCGAACTGCTGGAAAACCTGATCAAGATGATCCGCGAGCGCGAGCAGGCTGGCCGCCAACTACGCGCCTTGACCGGCGAGACCCGGGTGACGGCCTATGTCCTCACGGCCCTGCCGATTTCAATGGTGGGCTACTTCCTGGCGGTCAACCCCGCGTACCTGATGACCATGTGGAACGACGGCACCGGCCGCATGCTGTTGTTCGTGGCCCTGGGCATGCAGGTGCTGGGCTGCTTCACCTTGTGGCGTATGTTGCGGAGCGTGTGAGATGGCGATTTCACTACTGATCAGCGCGATATTGTTCCTGGCTGCACTGATGCTGGTGCTGGCCAACCTGATGAAACACCGGCGCGGCCAGCGCCTGGTTGCCCAACGTTTGCAGGGCCAGATGGGTGACGAACACAAGTTCGGCACGCTGATGCAGCAACTGGGCAACAGCCAGCTCGCGCAACGTTCGGTCAGCCTGGACAACGAAACCCAGACCCTGCTCAACCGCGTCGGCTGGCGCAAATCCAGCCAGCGCTCGATGTTCGCCGCCTTCCAGATCGGCACCCCCTTGGTGCTGCTGGCCCTTGCCATCGTGACCCAGCAGTTGCTGTTTACCAAGGTGGCCTCACCGTGGCTGGTGCCCCTGATCGCCCTGGGCATTGGTTACCTGCTGCCCAAGCGCATCCTTGCCGGCGTCGCCAAAAGCCGGCAGCAACGCATCTCCCAGGAGGTCTCGACCTTCATTCCGCTGCTGCGCATCCTGTTCGAATCCGGCATGGCCGTTGAACAAGCACTGCGTGTGCTGAGTGTCGAGGCGCAGCGCCTGCTGCCGGCCTTGACCCACGAACTGCGCCTGATCCTGACCCGGGTCGACTCCGGCCTGGATCTGAGCGAAGAACTGGGCAAGACCGCCAGGTTGCTGGCCGTGGATGAATTCACCGACACCGGCACCATCCTCCAGCAACTGGTCCACCAAGGCGGCGGCGCGATGAAATCGTTGCTGGCCCTCAAGCAACTGCTCGACGACCGTCGCCTGACGCGGGTGCAGGAGTTCGTTTCGAAAATGTCGGCGAAGATGTCGGTGGTGATGATGGTGTTTTTGTTTCCCGCCTTGCTGATCGTGCTCGGGGGGCCGGCGTTCATCGGCATCTCCCGGGCGTTGAGTCACTTATAAGGAGCGCCCGATGAAAGCCTTGATAGCCGGTTTGAGCCTATTGCTGCTCGGTGGCTGTGCCACCAACGGCCAACCCCCATGGGGCGCCCTGACGGCCACCGGCAGTTGCCCCAAGCCCGGCGCCGACCAGGAATTGTCGTTGAACCTGGCCGATGAAATGGCCAACGACGGCAAGCTACACGCCAGCCTGGCCAACCTGCAGGGTTTGCCGGCCAACTTGCCCCAGGTGCGCCTGCGCCAGGCCAAGGCTTACCGTTTGCTGGGACGCAGCGAGGCAGAACCGTTGTATCGCAGCCTGATCGGCACCTGCATGGCCGCCGAAGGCGAACACGGCCTGGGCCAACTGGCCTCGGCCAAGGGCGAAAACGGCCAAGCCATGGCCCACTTGCAACGCGCGGCACGCCTGGCGCCCACCGACGAGAAAATTCGCAACGACCTGGGCGTGGTGTACCTCAACCAGTTGCGCGTGGAAGACGCTCGCTTTGAATTCATCACCGCCATGGAGCTCAAGCAGAGCGACCCGCTGGCGGCGATCAATCTGGTGACGCTGCTGATTTATCAGGACAACTGGAAGCAGGCCGCACAACTGGTCAGCCAGATGGGCCTGAACCCCGACCAGGTCACCGAGGCGCAGGCCCGGGCAGAGAAACTCAAAGGCTCAAGCGCCCCCGTCGCCAAGGCAGAGGCCAGTGCCAAGAATCAGGTCGCCACGGTCAGTGATGCGCCCAGCAACCCGAGGAATTGATGATGAAAGTGCCTTGTCTCACCTGCCTGGCAATACTGGCCTTGCCCATGAGCGTCATGGCCATCGAACCCGGTCCCTCATCTGCACAGCAGGCCGCCACCGAGAACTGGCTGACGTTGCAGTCCAGTGGGAGAGTGGCCTCGACCACCCCCCAGAAAGCCTCCGCCGCCGAACGCGATCAAGCCGCCCAGCGCTTGCTGGAAAGCTACAAGCATCCGATCCCGGAGTATTTCGATCAAAAGGCGGGTGGGCAAACCGGCGGCAAGAACTAGCTGCCGGTTGGGGCTTCAGTGGGCCGTTACCCGCTGGCGCATCGCCGAGTTATTGGGCGACAGCGCCAGCGCCAACTGCGTGCGGTTATGCATGTGGGTCAAGCGCAGCACCTGGGACACATACAGCTTGACGGTGTTCTCGGTGATACCCAGTTCACAGGCAATCTGATAGTTGGTTTGCCCCTTCCCTACCAGCCGGGCAACGTCCAATTGGCGCGGTGACAGTGGGTTGAAGATTGCCGGGATTTCCACCGGCCCACCCTCCTCGGTCGCCACGTCTTCGCCCGTCGGCCCTGGCGGGCTGCGGCGCACCTTGTCGAGGTCCTGATACAGATCGTTGATCGACTCGGAAAGAAATTGCAGCTTCTGGTTCAAGTTCCCCAGTTGCAGCTCCTTCTTGCGTTCCTGCAACGCTGCTTCCTGGCGCTGCAAGCCTTCGAGCAACTCGTCCAGGTTGATGGGTTTCTGATAGTAATCCGCGATCCCGGCACGCAGGGCCTTGATCACGTCCTGCTTGTCAGCGCGGCCAGTCAACATGATCGCCTCGAAAATCCGGTGCTTGCCGGCAACCTTTTGCAAGGTCTGCACTAACTCGATGCCATCCATGTCGGGCATATGCAGGTCACACAACACCAGGCCGATCTCGGCGTCTTCGCTGAAACGCTTCACGGCCTGCGGGCTGGATTCACACGGGACACAGCGGAACCCGCTGCTTTCAAGAAATTCACAGAGCTCTTCTACGATCAAAGGTTGATCGTCGACCACGAGCACTTTTACTGCAGAGTTAAACTTGTTCACGCGCGACTCCATGCCTTGCAAGCCAAAAGATTGACCGATCCTTAACGACGAATTTTCCTACATAACTGTGTATTAAACGTAGACGTACTTTCCGACTATGTACATAGCGTTAATACCCGATGACGACTAATGGATCCAAAACCAGAAAACGGCGAAACCCAAGAGCAAAAACGGCGCGAAGGGGAGTTTTCTTGACGGGTCCGGCGCCAGGTAGCCCATGTGGTGTTTAAGCCCTTGACTCATAAGCGGCCAAAGCCTTGGCACAACCAGAAGCCAGAGTAAATTGGCTATCGCAGCCCCCACAAACGACCCCAGCAGGTAATCGGCATTGGAGGCCAGCGCAAAGGCCCCGAGCAACTTGACGTCCCCAGCCCCCAGGCGGCCCAAGGCGTAGCCGGGCAAGGTCAGCAACAGCGCCAGAACAAACGCCCAGGCCCCCTGCCCGAAGGAAGCGCCGAGCCAGGTGCTACCCGTCCATAGCAGGTAGATCAACGCCAACAGGGCCGCCCCCAGCGTCAGGCGATTGGCGAGCAAGCGCTGCCGAACGTCTTGCACCGCACACAGCCCCAACCACAACAGCACCACCGCACCCTGGATCACGTAAAAAACATCCCTTTTTGCCGATTGATTCTATGCTGATATCAAGTAGTAGCCGTCAGGGTAGACGCGGTGATGAAAACTAGCCTCCCCAGCAAGCAAAAAGGTACGGCAGCAATTGAGTTCATTGCTGTGTTCGTGATTTTTTTCGCCGTGTTCTACGGCATGGTGAGCTATAGCCTGCCGTTGTTGTTGTTGCAGTCGTTTACCCAGGCGACCGCTGAAGCGGTGCGCCAGAGCGTGGGGCTGGACCCCACCATGCAAGGCTACAATGCCGCCGTGGTGAATACCGCCAACACCGCAGTCGCCACCCGCTTGGGGTGGATCCCAGCGGCCTACAACTTCAACGCGGCCACGCAAGTCAGCACGACCTTCGTCAACAACCTGCTGACGGTGAAGATCAACTACCCCTCGGCCAATCTCCAGGCAGTGATGCCCTTTATTGTCCTGCCCGGCATTGGCACTGTGCCGCAATTGCCAACGGTGCTGCAGGCCCAGTCGAGCCTGCAATTTTGACCTCGGGGGACAAACTCTTCGGGCGCCTGCTCGGCCGTGCCGCCGCGCTGTCCATCGAAGCGCCCGCGCCCCCTTGCGCCGGGTTGCAGGTGCAGCTGGACGTTCAAGGTCGCGTGCTCGACATCAGCGGCACCTTGCGTGCTCAGTTGGCGCCACACGCAGCGTCGTCACCGTTGCAAGCCTTGTTGTGCCCTCCCGGCGCCTTGGCGGTCGAGGGGGTCCCCGCCGATTGGCAGCGCCACAGCCTGGATCTGGACTTCCAGGGCATCGGCGGGCAAACCCTGCACACCCGAGGCACGCTTGAAGCACACGACCACGGGTGGCTGCTGCACGCCGTGGACATCGGCGACTTGCTCAACGGCCGGCACTTGGCCGAGCAGCGCGAGCAGAATCAACAGTTGGCCAGCCTGGTGAGTGAGCATCTGCGCGTGTGCAGCCTCAGCCGCCTGCCCGAGGTGTTCAACGAGCAGTTGAGCAGCGTGGCGCAACGCTGGCGCATTCCCTGCGTGGCCCTCGCGTTGCTGGATCAGGAAGACCTGGGCTGGGTGATCTACAGCCAGTACGCCAACCATGACGCGCCGCTGTTCTGGCACAGCGGGCAGCGTCTGGGCACCTGCCTGGACAGCCTCAATGGCACCACACCGCTGAGCTTGCAAGCCCCCTATGGGCGAGGCGAGCATCCGCGCTTGCACAGCGTGTTTGGCAATGCCGATGGCTTCCTCGTGCCGTACCGCGATGGCCAGGGCGTTGCCGCGTGGCTGCTGTGCGGTGCCTACAATGGCCAACCGCACACCCGCGACCGCGACTGGCTGAACCTCACGGCCGCACTCGCCGCGCCGCTGCTCAGCCGCCTGCGCGAACAGCGCCACCACCAACAACTGGAGCGCCTGGAAGCCCTGCAAGGCTTGTTGGGCACCGGCTGGTGGGAATTGTTGCCGGCCAGCGCGGAAATCCAGCTCGCTGCGCAGTTGATGCGCAACCTCGGCTCGGAGGAAGGGCCGACCCGACAGCCCCTGACCACCTGGCTGAACCTCATCCACCCCGCCGACCGCCAGGAGCTGCATAGCCGCCTGCGCGACCTGCAAAGCCTTGGCAAACCCCTGCTTGCCAGCGTCCGCATCAACCGCAGCGACAGCAGCCAGGCGCCGACCTGGTACCGCGTGCAGGGGCAAGTGCTGGGCGATGGTGAAGAGCGCCGCTGCATCGGGTTCATGCTGGATATCAGCGACATCAAGAACCAGCAACTGCAAGCCGATGCCGCCCACGCTCGCCTGGACAACCTGATCGCCAGCTCACCGGCGGTGATCTATGTGCAGCGCTATGTGAACGGCGCCCTGCAACCGGTGTTTTTCAGCAACAGCTTGCTCCCCCTACTCGGCCGCACCCTCGCCGAATGCACCCACGACAGCCTGGTGCAATGGGTGCACCCCGATGATCGCGACCTGTACTTCCAGCGCACCCGCCAACTGCTGCGCGAAGGCAGCGTGCGCAGTCGCTACCGGGTCCAGGACAAACAGGGCAATTACCACTGGCTGCTCGATGAGGCCAAGCTGCTGCGCGATGACCTCGGCCTGCCAGTGGAGGCCGTCGGCCTGTGGCTGGACGTCACCGATGCCACCCTGGCGGCGCAACAGGTCAAGGACAGTGAAGAGCGCTACCGGATACTCGTGGAAGACTCCCCGGCGATGATCTGCCGTTATCGCCCGGACCTGACCCTGACCTTTGGCAACACGCCACTGGCCAACTACCTGGAGTGCCACCCCAGCCAACTGCCGGGGCTGAACCTGGGGGACTGGTTATCGGCCGAACAACGCGCAGCGTTTGCGCAGCGCGTGCACCAATTGACCCCGGAGTTTCCCGTCAGCACAGCGGAAATCAGCCTGCAACTGCCGGGACGAGAGCATGCCTGGTGGGTGTGGTCGGACCGCGGCGTCTTCGATGCACACGGCGCCCTGCTGGAGGTGCAGGCCGTGGGCCGCGACAACACCGAGGTGCGGCGTTCCCAGCAGCAACTGACCCAGAGCGCAAAAATGGCCACCCTCGGCGAAATGGCCACCGGCCTGGCCCATGAGATCAACCAGCCGCTGAACGTGATGCGCATGGCTATCGTGAATGTGCTCAAGCGCCTGGGCAATGGCGACGCACAGATCGATTACCTGACGGAAAAACTCCAGCGCATTGATACACAGGTACAGCGGGCCGCGCGGGTGGTTGACCATATGCGCGTGTTCGGCCGTCGCTCGGAAGTCGAGCAGCAACCCTTCGACCCGGCGCAGGCGCTGGAAGGCACCCTGTCGCTGCTCAGCGAGGGCCTGAGCGGCAAAGGCGTGGAGGTACGCCTGAGCCAGGCAGAGGTGCCAGTGCAGGTCACAGGCTACGTCGACCAGCTTGAGCAAGTGCTGATCAACTTGATGGTCAACGCCCGCGACGCACTGTTGAGCCAACGCGAAAAGAACCCCGGACTGCGCCCATGGATTGCAGTGCACACCGAACACGACAGCCGGCATGTGCGCCTCTGGGTCGAAGACAATGGCGGCGGTATCGACCCCCGTTTACTCGAGCGAATTTTCGAACCGTTCTTCACCACCAAACCGATTGGCGTGGGCACCGGCCTGGGCTTGTCGGTGAGCTACGGCATCGTGGAAAACATGGGCGGGCGCCTGAGCGTCAGCAACGGTGAGCACGGCGCGCGGTTCTGTGTGGAACTGCCCAGGGCCATCGACGCTTAGATCACCAGGTAGGCTTCGCCGGTCTGGCCGCAGGTCAGGTTGGCACCGACGTTCACATTCGCCAGGCTGATGCCCAGCATGTTCAGCAGGTTGTTGAGAATCGGGTTGAGCAGTGGACCGAGCAGGTTATCCACCACCGGCGTGACGATGGCGCTGACGCCGCTGAGCAGCGATACCGTGTTGGCGATCAGGCTGCCCAATGGATTGCTGCCCACCGGTTGGTAAGCCGTAATGCTCACGCCGTTGAGAGCGGTGGTAAGTCCACTTACCAAGTCGGTAGCCGGGAGCGTAGCCTGATAGAACGGTGTTAGCCCCACGTTAGGTGGTATGGCATACGGCGTCGTACTGGAAAACACCAGGGATTGGGTGCTGTTGCTCCCTGCAATAGAGCTTTGCACCTTGATCGCAATTCCCCCAGCAGCAAACGGCACACGGGCACCACAACTGCCGATACCAAGGATTTCATGGCAAGTCTTGGTACCGATATCGACCAGCGTCAAGGGCGACACGGTCATAGGCTGAGTGGTGGAAAAAGCATAGTCGATAGTGCCTACATTCAACGAGGCTAACGAGGAGGTGGTGTTGGCCGTGAGGCTCTTGGTCCCGGCACTGCCCGTCGGACAACTGTAAGCGCTGACATAACTGCTGGCCCCACCGGCATCCAGCACGATGTTGAGCGGCAGATTGCCCTGCATCAACAACAAATCCAACTGCTGGCACCCCGCCCCCAACAGACACAACGCCGAGTTCAGCGTGGTCACCAGGTTCAAGCTCAACAAGCCGTTGACCACCGGCGTCAGCGGCCCCACCAGATTATTCACCGCCGTGGTCAGCCCCGACAAACTACTCAGTATTGGCAGACTGACCGTCACCTCGGTGCGCACTTGGGCGGTGCGCACATAAATCCCATTCGGGCCCATCGGGTTGGCCACTGCCAGCGCCGGGTTACCGATCGCCGACAACTGCGGCGGCTCGATCACCTTGACCTGGGTGATGATGTTCGCCAGCCCCAGCAGGCTTACCGGCAAGGTCGCGCCTACCGCACTCTGGCTATTGGAGAGTTGCACCACGCCCTGGATCAGTTGAAACACCTGGAGGTTGGCATTCAACGCCGCAGCCGTGGTGCCCGCCTGCAGTTGCAGGATCTGCCCGAGGGTCAGGGGCGCCTGGTTGATCGCGGCGACTTGCAAGTTACCCAGGGCGGTCAACACATCGGCTGTGGCGCCGTTGGCGGTCAGCACGGTGATGGCGGCCTGAATCAGCTGAGTCGCGGTGACGTGGGTGTTGAGCAATTGGGTGTAGTTACCGGCGGCCACATTCAGGTTGATCGCCAGTTGGTTGAGGTAACTGAGCAGGTTGATATTGGTATTGAGCAGGCCATTCCAACCGGCAACGGTCAGGTTGACGTTACCGCCGAGCAACCCACTGAACAGCGGGTTCAACAAGCTCGCATTGGCGGTATTGACGCTGGCCAGCGTGCTGTTGATGGTCAACTGCGCCAGCGAGGGGGCGGGCATCGCCGCCACGGCGGTCGCCGTCAATACCGTGTTCAGGCTCACCGGGGTGCCGGACGTCAGCGCCCAGGCTCCGGCTGCAATGCTGGTTGGAACGGTGTTGCTGACCACCACCTGAATCGCGGACGACAGCGCCGGGTTTGCACTGAACGTGCGCATGCCCGAAGCACCGGTAGCCACCGAGCCACAGGTGGTCACCAGGGTATTACCGTTACCCACCACAAAATGATTACGCGCCACACTCTGTGCAGCGAAGGCCGCCGCGCTCGAACCGGCCAGGCAGGTGCCGCCGCGGCTGACGGCCTCCAGCGCCGCGGTGTCCGCCACGCTTTGCAACTGACGCTTGGCCAGGTACAAACGGCCGCTGTCGATCACCAGCAATGTACACACCAACGCCAGTACCAACACGCCAACGGCCATGATGCCGATTGCACCACCTTGTCTGGAACGCAGTCGGGGAGACATCGAGCACTCCTGTGCCGGCGGGTTGCCGAGCGCTTACTCTCCTGGGGTTTAGCTGAGTGTAGACAAGGGCTGGAAGTGGTGAAGATCAAATGCGGCGAGGGAGCTGAACGGGTCAAGAAACCCGGGCGACAGTTGCGCCGCCTTCGGGAGCAAGCCCCCTCCCACAGGGGGCATGGGGTGATCGTTAGTCAGTGTGGCGGGTAGTTGGCGAGGATTTTGGTCACCGTGTTACGGATGGCATTACTGCGATCCTGCGGATTCGGTGTGCTGGCCATCATCTGCTCGTCGCTGCCACGCCACACCAGCTTGCCGTCCTTGCCGTCCAGCAGGTCGATCTGCAGGGTCGCCACCTTGTAGGTGATGTTGCGCGTTTCGTTGTACATCGGCCCACCCCAGTAGCCATTCCAGGGGCCACCCCAAGCGCCGCCGTAGTTAGTGGTGACTTGTTGCTGGCGGTCTTCGACGATCAGGTACGCCTGCACGTTCAAGTCGGCCTTGGTGCCGGCCGCGGCTGGACGCAGGCCGCGCTGGTCAAGTTGTTCGCCTACCGCCTGGCGGACGCGCTGTTCGGTCAGGTCACTCTTGATCCGGGGGTCATCGGGACGATACTGCAACGCCGGCTCTTTCCAGGCCCAACTGCGGTATGCAGCGAAGTCGCGGCTGGCGTCGAAATCGTGATTGACCTGACTGGTCTGGCAACCGCCCAGCAACACAACAACAGCAAGTGCAGCAATGCGACGAAGCATGGTTTATCTCCAAAAGACGGCTGAGCCTGAGATGAGAATAGCTGCTAACTGGGCGGATAGGCAGTCATTGCCTTCTGCATCGCTTCGCGCAATGCATCAGCGCGTTCGCTCAGGCTGCCCTGGCTGGTGGTTTCGGCGCTGGTGCTCCAGACGGGCTGACGAGTACGAGCATCGAACAGGCTGATGCGTGCCACCGCAACCGTTACCTCATAGGTGCGCACCACCGGCACCGTGTTGTACATGCCATAGCCGTTGCCATAGCGGTTATAGCCGCCATAGCCGTAGCCATAATCGTCCTGGACCTGGCGCAGGCGTTTTTCCAGGCGCACATCAGCGCTCACCAGCAGGTCGGGCATACGGTTGTCATGCAGGGGGCGCAAGCCACGCTGGTCGAGGGCGCCGCTGACCGCTTCGGCTATCTGCGCCGAGTCGGCCCAAGCCGAGCCTGCCGGCAGTTGGCCGTTGAGCCAGCCCCAACTGCGGTAGGCGCCGTAGTCGCGCACCGGCGCCGGGTAGGCACTGGCATCAAAGGTATTGGCCGCCTGGGCAGGCGCCGGCGGCATGGGCGCCGAAGCGGCCACGTAGGGATTGGGGCTGGAACAAGCCCCCAGACCGAGGGACAACACGATCAAACCGAGACGACGCATTTTGACCTCCGCAAACTGGGCCGCTTAAACCGGACGGCAAATCCAGTGCAAATAACGCCCAAGTCCGGCAAAGCTTGGGTGACGACGGTGAGCGAGTTCCATCTCCAACAAATCCTGTAAATCGGCGCGGGCCTGGAATTCCACCGGCATATAGTCGTGGAACACCCGCACACCACTTTGGCTTTCGACCTGCCACAACCCCTCGAGCCGCGCCGCCAACTCCCTTGGGTCGAGGGGCTGCTGCGGCGTGAGGCTCTGCTTTTCGCCGGCCATATCGTTCTTGCGCATTTTGCGGAAGTGGCCTTTGAGCAGGTTGCGGTAAATCAACGCATCACGGTTGTAGAACGCCAACGACAACCAGCCACCGGGTACCGTCAACTGGTGCAGCACCGGCAGGATCGCATGGGGTTCGGCCAGCCACTCCAGTACCGCGTGGCACAGCACCAGGTCGTAGGGTTCGGTGAGCTGGCCGAGCAGGTCTTGCCACGGCGCATGGATAAAGGTCGCCGTCTGCCCGGCATCGGCGAAGCGTTGGCGCGCGCCCTCGAGCATCGGTTCGGCGGGCTCGGCCAGGGTCACCTGGTGGCCACGCTCGGCCAGCCACAGCGACATATGCCCCAGGCCCGCGCCGATATCCAGCACGCGCAACGGGCGCTCGGGCAGCGCTTCGAGCAGGTCGGCCTGGAGCACCGCCAGGCGAATCGCGCCTTTGGCGCCCCCATAGATTTTCTCGGCAAAGCGCGTGGCCAACTGGTCGAAATGACGATCACTCATGGGCAAACCGCCGTTCGCTGTCGGCCAGTTTGGCGCGCACCACCTCATTCATATCCAGGCCCAGCTCACTGCACAGCAACAGCAGATACAGCACGATATCGCCGACTTCCTGGCCGGCGTGGGCGAGTTTGTCGGCGGGTAACTGGCGCGACTGGTCTTCGGTCAGCCATTGGAAGATTTCCACCAGCTCAGCCATTTCCACGCTGGCGGCCATGGCCAGGTTTTTCGGGCTGTGGAACGGCTTCCAGTCGTTGGTATCGCGGATACGGTGCAGGCGTTCGGTGAGGTGTACGAGGTTCATGACAGGCTCCTGAAGGCGTATAGCTTCGGGCGGATGATTAGCGAAGGCAAGTGATTCCCTGCACGCCGTAAACCTCTATGCTAGAAGGGAACTCGCCTGCGCCAATAACGACCAAAGGCTCAGGTCCGGCAGCTACGCCTACCTTTTCATCAGGACACACACATGCAAACAGATTTTTTCGGCTGGCTGGGTCTTAAAATCGGCCAGATCATCCACTTTATCGTCGAGTTGTTCAGCGGGCTGTTCAACACGCTGTCCCATGCCGGCGGCGACTTTGTCGACGGGCTGGCCAAATCCCTGGGCATGGACACGTCGATCATCAGCATCATCACCCTGCTCATCGGCCTGATGCTGCTGTACTCGGCGGTGCGCGCGTTTATGCGGGCCTCGATCATCATGGGGATCATCTGGTTGATGCTGGGCCTCTGGCTGCTCAGTTGGGTCGTGCATTAATACTTGAAAACGCACACCTTACTCACCGACTGGCGCGACCGCCCCACCCATCGACGCGTCTGGTCCCTGGCCGCGCCGATGATTTTGTCCAATATCTCGGTGCCGCTGGTCGCCCTGGTCGACAGCATGGTCATCGGCCACCTGCCCCACGCTCACCAATTGGGTGCCGTGGCGGTGGGGGCCAGCCTCTATACCTTCCTGGCCTGGGCCATGGGCTTTCTGCGCATGGGCGCAACCGGTTTCGCCGCACAAGCCGCCGGGCGCGGTGACGGCGCCGCACTCCGGCAAATCCTGCTGCAAGGTCTGTTGCTGGCGCTGGGCTTGGCGATGCTATTGGGCACAGTGGGCATTCCGCTGAGCCATCTGGCATTGGAGTGGATGCAACCGTCCCCCGAATTGAATCAACTGACCCGCGAGTTTTTCCACACCCGCTTGTTCGGCTTGCCCGCCGCACTGGCCAGCTATGCCTTGGTCGGCTGGTTCCTGGGCACACAGAACGCCCGCGCGCCGTTGGCGATTCTGTTGACCACCAACCTGGTCAACATCGCGCTCAACCTTTGGTTCGTTCTCGGCCTGGACTGGGGCGTGGTCGGCTCCGCACGCGCCTCGGTAGTCGCCGAGTGGACCGGCGCCCTGCTCGGCCTGGCCCTCACGCAAAAAGCCCTGCGCGCCTATCCCGGGCATATCGCCTGGGTTGCATTAAGGCAATGGCAAAGCTGGCGCCCGCTGCTGGCAGTGAACCGCGATATCTTCATCCGCAGCCTGGCGCTGCAATCGGTATTTTTCATGATCACGGTGCAAGGCGCACGCTTGGGCGATGCCACGGTGGCGGCCAATGCCCTCTTGCTCAACGGCCTGCTGCTGACCGCCCACGCCCTGGACGGCTTGGCACACGCGGTAGAAGCGTTATGCGGGCACGCCATCGGCGCCCATGATCGCCAGGCGTTGCGCCGTTCATTGGTGGTTGCCTGCGGCTGGTCATTGATCGCCAGTGTAGGGTTCGCCTTGCTGTTCACCTTTGCCGGGCACCTGTTTATCGCCCTGCAAACCGATATCCCCAGCGTGCGCGAAACCGCCGACGTTTACCTGCCTTACCTCGCGGTACTGCCCTTGATTGCGGTGTGGAGTTACTTACTGGACGGGCTATTTATCGGCGCCACCCGCGCGCGGGAAATGCGCAATGGCATGCTGCTGACGGTGGTTATTCTGCTGCCGTTTGCCTGGCTGTTGCAGCCGTACGGCAACCACGGTTTGTGGATAACTTTC
This sequence comes from Pseudomonas sp. MWU15-20650, assembly GCF_023242475.1. Classification (GTDB taxonomy): domain Bacteria; phylum Pseudomonadota; class Gammaproteobacteria; order Pseudomonadales; family Pseudomonadaceae; genus Aquipseudomonas. The sequence continues at coordinate 48,038 of NZ_JALJFG010000024.1, forward strand.
CTGCTGTTCATGGTGGTGCGCAGCCTGACGTTGTGGGCGATTGCCTGGCGCTTGAATCGGCAAGATCAGTGGCTGGGATAAATGTGCTCGGCAATGGCCGAGATCATTCAGCCCCGCTAAAACTTCAGGACTCGCAGTGATCAAAATGTGGAAGGGGGCTTGCTCCCGATCGCGGTGTATCAGGCAACTGAATTGCGACTGATCTACCGCTATCGGGAGCAAGCCCCCTCCTACACTGACGCTCTGTCGACTGTGCTTACGACGACAGGTACGAAGAACGTGTCAGCCCCAGGCGCAACGCATCCAGGAACTGCGTACGCTCACTGGCGCTGATCTTCGCGCTCGCGCATTTGTCGCGGTAATGAGTCATCAACTCCTCCGGCGACAAGTGCACATAGCGCAGCATGTCTTCGATGGTGTCGTGGGTCTCGATACCGGCGCTGTACACCGAACCGTCTTCACGCTGGTAGATGTTCACCGAGTCGGTGTCGCCGAAGAGGTTGTGCATATCACCGAGGATTTCCTGGTAAGCGCCCACCAGGAAGATGCCCAGCAAGTAGTCTTCCCCCTCATTCAAGGCGTGCACCGGCAAGCTGGTCTCGATGCTCTGCTCGTCAACGTATTGCTTGATCTTGCCGTCAGAGTCGCAGGTCAGGTCTTGCAGCACGGCGCGGCGCAGCGGCTCTTCGTCAAGACGGTGCAGCGGCAGGATCGGCAATACCTGGCCGATGGCCCAAGTGTCCGGCAGGCTCTGGAATACCGAGAAGTTGCAGATGTACTTGTCGGCCAGCTTGTCGTTGAGTTCGTCCAGCACTTGGCGGTGCGAGCGCTGGCGAGCTTTCAACGAGTTGTGCAGGCGGCGGCACACGGCGAAGTAGCACTGTTCGGCCAGGGCCTTTTCCGCCAGGGTCAGTTTGCCATCGGCGTACTGGGTAGCCACGTCGCTCATGTAGTGAGTGGCACGCCAGTAGGTTTCAGTGACCATCTCGATGTCGGTCGGGCCGAGCAGGTCCACCAGCCACTGCACGGTTTCCGGCAGGCTTTCCTTGTTTTCGATGAACGGGATTTCGTCGTTGTGCTTCTCGACGTCAGTCACCTGCACCACCAGCATGGCGTGGTGGGCGGTCAGGGAACGCCCGCTTTCGGAGAAAATGTTCGGATGCGGCAGGCTCTGCGCATCGCAGAATTCCTTGAGCATGCCCACCACCACACCGGCGTAGTCGTCCATGTCGTAGTTGATCGAGCTGGCGTTACGCGAGTGGGTGCCGTCGTAGTCCACGCCCAACCCACCGCCCACGTCGATGTGGTCTACCGGCAGGCCGAGGTTACGCAGTTCGCCGTAGTAACGGATGGCTTCCTTGAAACCGTGCTGGTAGTCGGCCAGGTTGGCGATCTGCGAGCCCATGTGGAAGTGCAGCAAGCGAATGCCCTGGTCCAGGCCCGCAGCGCGGAAGCGCTCGACCACCGACAGCAACTGCGCCGCCGACAAACCGAACTTGGATTTCTCGCCACCGGTGTCCGCCCATTTGCTCGATGCCAACGACGACAAGCGCACGCGCAGGCCAACCTGCGGCTTGACCTTGAGGCTCGCCGCCTCTTCGATCACCAGGCCCACTTCGGACTCTTTCTCGATCACGATAAAGACGTTGTGGCCGAGCTTCTGGCCCATCAGCGCAAGGCGGATGAATTCGCGGTCTTTATAGCCGTTGCAGACGATGGTACCGCCCTTCGGCGCCAACGCCAGCACGGCCAGCAGTTCAGGCTTGGAGCCCGCTTCCAGGCCGATGGAAACGTTCTGGGTGGCGATGATGTTCTCGATCACCGCTTCTTGCTGGTTCACCTTGATCGGGTACAGCGCGGTGTACTTGCTCTGGTATTCCAGGCGTTCGATGTTGGAATCGAAGGCGCCGGTCAGTTGGCGTACACGGTCTTGCAGGATGTCGGGGAAACGCACCAGCAGCGGCAACGACAGACCGCTTTTGCGCAGTTCATCAACTTGCTCGTACAGATCGACGGGTGTGCTGTTCGGGCCGTTCGGACGAACTTCAACGCGACCGGCATCATTGATCGCGAAATACCCGGCCCCCCAATGGCGAATTCCATAAACACTGCGGCTGTCCGCAACTGTCCATTGGCTGCCATCGTCTTTGCGTGTGCGTCGTACGGACATCGAAGTCCCCTATAAATGAAGTCGAAGGCACCGCCCCTATCAGAGGCTGGCGCAGTCTAAAGAATGAAAATGACGATTTGCCTGTAAGGGAGGTAGACCCCACTCGCAGGACAGAGTTTAGACACCGGTCAGGAACAGGCTCTGTGAAAACCATGGAGACGACAGTTCGCGTTCAGCAAACGGCGATCGGGGTGGGTTTCACAGAGGCTGCTAGCCGCCGGATTTCTTCGCCTTGTACCCAAGCTTGATCAGCTCGGCCAACAGCAGTTCGACGTGATCGCCCTGAATCTCGATGACGCCGTCTTTCAACGCGCCACCGGTGCCACAACGTTTTTTCAACGTCGTGGCCAGCTCCTTCAGGGCCTCTTCGGCCAGGGGCACGCCGGTGATAGTCGTCACCGTCTTACCGCCACGGCCTTTGCTCTCGCGTCGCACGCGGGCAATGCCATCGCCTTCAGGGATCAGGGTCTGTTTGCAGGTACACGAATCCACGGGCTGACGACAGTCCGGGCAGTGTCGACCTGCGTCGGTGGAAAATACCAGGCCACCCAAGGCGGCGAAGGATGCGGCTTTTTTGGCCACCGGCAATCCTCTTCGGAGGATGAAGACTGATCGGTGCTCGCCAAGGAGGGTCACCGACCGCGAAGCCCCACTCAGGCAGGGGCAGCGCTACCGAACCGTAAAGATGGTTCGGGTGAAAAGTCGCGCAGTGTAACGGCAAAAAGCCGACTTGCTAAGAGCCAAATGGCGCCAATTTATGCAACTTTAGCGACGCGAGGCCAGATAGCGGCGCAAGCCCTCTTGCGCGTCCGGGCAATAAGGCTTTTGCTCGGCTTCCTGCAAGACGGTTTCAAGGGGTAAAAAGCGTGCTTCCATGACTTCTTCGGGCTGCAAACGCAACGGACCATCCCAAACAGCCGAGTACGACTTGCACCAGAGCCGGCTGTCGCCATCCTGGAAATAGAAGTGGTCATGTTCGACCAATTCCACGCCACCCACCCCGAGTTCTTCTTCCAACTCACGGGCCGCCGAATCGGCGTAGCTCTCCCCGGCCGCCACCATCCCGCCCGCCGCCGTGTCCCAGAACCCGGGATACAAGGCTTTGCTCAGGGTGCGCCGATGCACACACAGCAAGCCGGCCGAATTGAACAGGAAGATAAAGGTGCATCGGCCGATCAGGCCGCGCTGGCGAAGGTCGGACCTGACAAGGTGACCGAGCAGGTTGTCCCGCTCGTCGACCCAGCAGATCAGTTCTGCATCAGAGGCCGCGCGGTGCGCGGCCTCCTTTCGAGTAACGTCCATCATCAACCCTGGTTGAGGAGCTGACGCAAGTCGATCACTGCAGCGTTTGCCCGGGAAATGTAGTTGGCCATGACCAGCGAGTGGTTGGCGAGGATGCCAAAGCCGCTGCCGTTAAGAATCATAGGGCTCCAAACCGGTTCCTGCGAGGCTTCCAGCTCACGAATGATCTGGCGCACGCTGACGGTAGCGTTTTTCTTGGCCAGCACATCGGCAAAGTCGACCTCGATGGCGCGCAGCAGGTGGGACAAGGCCCACGCCTGGCCACGGGCTTCGTAGAACACGTTATCGATCTGCATCCATGGGGTTTCCACCACTTCTTCATCAACCTGCGGCACTTCGCCCGGGGCCAGCGTCTCGGTTTTCAGCGCCGTGTTCAGCTTGACCCGGCCAACGCTGGCCGACAGGCGTTGCGACAACGAACCCAGGCGGGTGGCGACATCGCCCAGCCAGTTGTTGAGGTTATCGGCGCGGGCATAGAACAACGCACCTTTCTGATTCGGGTCGGACAGCCGGGCTTCGTAGCGGCTCAGGGAATTGATGCCTTCCTGATATTCCGACTCACTGGATGGCAGCACCCAACTCTTGTTGTCGAAGTTGAAGCGCGGCTCGGCCTTGGCCAAATCAGCGTCTTCAGCCGACTGCGACTGGGAACGGGCGAAGTCTTTGCGCAGGGCTCGGGTCAGGTCACGCACCTGCACCAGCACGCCGTACTCCCAGCTCGGCATGTTGTCCATCCACAAGCCCGGTGGGAAACGGTCGTTGGAAATGTAGCCACCGGGTTTATTCAGCAAGGTGCCGACCACGGTCTTGAGGGTTTCGACGGTGGTGAAACCCACCACCATCTGCTTGCCTTCCTTCTCGGCGGCAAGCTGGGCGTTTTGCTGGACCGGAAACAGCGCCGGTTCTTCGCTCCAGTACCAACCCAGGGCACCGGTGACCAACAGGTACAAGCCGATCACGCTAAGCAAGGCTCGGCTCATCAGCAGGTTGCGAAAGTAGCCGCGGTTGGCCGACTTGGGCTCAGGAGCGGGGCCTTTTGCACTGCCTGCACGGTTTTTCCAGTCCAGCATGGCGATATCCTTTCAATCACTTGAGTTCATGCACATCAATTGTCCGGGTGCGTTCAGACATTCCGACCACAACCCTACCCCATCGTGCCCATCGGCGCGGGCTTTTAAGCGAAAGTGGCGCACAACGGGTGTTCGACTATAAAGGATGCACGCTTTTTACGCTGCGCGACCGACAGGTCGATAACTGAATAACACCAACTCGTACTTAATTGACGTATGACACTCATGTAACAGAAAAGAGGTGCTAGCATAGAGCCATCAGTCGATCTCAGCATGCACCCTCACTAGTAGTCAGGATATGACCGAGCCAGAAGACCCCAGCCGTGAGCGCCTCAAGCACCATTTTGCCCAGCGGGTAATTCATCAGGCACGTCAAATTCTTGAGATCTGGCAGCGCCTGCAGCGCAGCGAATGGTCGAACGCCGACTTTTCTGAACTCAGCGAAGCCAACTTGCGCCTGCTGCGTTTTGCCGAACGCTTCGAACAGCCGGAACATGGTCAACTGGCGCAACACATCGGCGAATCCCTGAAGGCTGTGGACGAAAACCGCGGCCGACTGAGCAGCCAACTGATCACCGAACTCAATCGCTTGATGCAACGCCTGTCCCGCACCGGCCTGCGCCAGGGCGATCAGCTTGATCAAACCTTCCTGCCGCCGATGCGCAAGCCCATCTACGTGATGCTCGCCGACCACGACCGCGCCGAGCGCCTGGCCAAACAGCTGGAATTCTTTGGCCTGAGTGCTCAATCCCTGGACAGCGTAGCGGCCTTCCGCGCCTCGATGGCCGAGCGCCTGCCGTCGGCGATCGTGATGGACGTGGACTTTTGTGGGGCCGGCCTGGGTCTCCGGCTTGCCGCCGAAGCCCAGGAGGGCCTGGAGCAAAAGCTGCCGCTGTTGTTTTTCAGCCTGCATGAAACCGACACCCCCACCCGCCTGGCCGCCGTGCGCGCCGGTGGCGAAGAGTTCCTGACCGGTACGCTGGAAGCCTCAAGCCTGCTGGAAAAAATTGAAGTGCTGACCTGCGTCGCCCAGTACGAACCCTATAAAGTACTGATCATTGACGACTCGCGGGCCCAGGCACTGCATACCGAACGCCTGCTCAACAGCGCCGGTATCGTCACCCGCACGCTGATCGAGCCGATCCAGGCCATGGCCGAGCTGGCGGATTTCCAGCCCGACCTGATCATCCTCGATATGTATATGCCGGCCTGCACCGGCACCGAGCTGGCCAAGGTGATTCGCCACAACGACCGTTATATGAGCGTACCGATCATCTATCTGTCGGCCGAAGACGACCTGGACAAACAGCTGGATGCGATGAGCGAGGGCGGTGACGACTTTCTGACCAAGCCGATCAAGCCGCGCCACCTGATCACTACCGTGCGTAACCGTGCGGCGCGGGCACGCAATTTGAAGGCACGAATGGTGCGCGACAGCCTGACAGGGCTGTACAACCACACCCATATCCTGCAATTGCTCGAAGACTGCAGCTTCCGCGCACGCCGCGAGAACAAGCCATTGAGCTTTGCCATGCTGGATATCGACCATTTCAAGCGGGTCAACGACAGCCATGGCCACCCCATGGGCGACCGCGTGATCAAGAGCCTGGCACTGTTTCTCAAGCAGCGCTTGCGCAAGACCGACTATATCGGCCGCTACGGCGGTGAAGAGTTCGCCATCGTGATGCCCGACACCGACCTGGAGTCGGCCTGCAAAGTACTGGATGAGATTCGCGGGCGCTTTGCGGAAATCCACTACCCGGCCCAACCCCAGGATTTGTGGTGCACCTTCAGCGCAGGGTTGGTGGAGCTGTGCGACGATTCCGACAGCCTGATGATGGCCGCCCAGGCCGATGAGGCGCTGTACCGCGCCAAAGGTGCGGGACGCAACCGTGTACAAGCTGCGCGCACATCAAAGCAAAGTGCCATCTTTTCACCAGAATCCACCGATTCCGTCATAACTCTGTAACGCAAACGCAATAACTTCAGGCACTTATCTTTTGCTGTTGGTTGAAACCACGCATGCGCCTGAAGCTGCTGACCAATCTCAATACTCTCCTGCTGGTGGCTGTGTGCCTGGCCCTTGGGGCGACGCTGTGGTGGTCGCAACGGGCGCTGGAGCGTCCGTATGGGTTGATGGAGCGCTACCTGGGACTGTCCCAGACCTTTCAGAACCAGGCCGCGCGCAATATCGACGACTACCTGGCCAGTGGCGATGCCTTGCGCCTGAGCAGTGCCAGCCAAAGCTTGGAAAGCCTGCTGCTGCACCTCGATGAGTTACCTCCCGAGCTGGCGCAAAACCTGCGCCCCAGCCTGGTGGACCTGGATACCTTCGGCAAGACCGACCTGCTCGCTGCCGGCAAGCTGGCCGGCGACCCGCAAGCGCTGCTGTTGCAAGCCGAGCGCGAGTTGGGAGCGAACCTGGAGCAACTGAGCCAGTACGCCATCGGCGTCAATTCCGCCGACGCGGCGCGCTACTTGCCGCCGCTGCTGGCCGCTTCGCAACACGTGGGCAAACTGTCTCTGGCTCGCGACAAGCTGGTCAGCAGCGGGCGCGCAGAGCTGGCCGATGATGTAGAGCGTGAAATCGCCAGCATCCGCACCCAGGCCGATCTACTGGCGCAACTGCCACTGTTGGGCGTCAAGGCGAGCACCGAATCCAACACCGACGATTTTTCAGCCCTGATGGGCCTGGAAAACACTGAAAAAACTGAAGTTCAGGACACCGGCGTCGACCTCAAGCGCGACCTCAACAGCCTGCTGACCCGCTACCCCGCGGAACTCAAACGCACCCGCGAGCAGATCCAGCAACGCGCCGACCTCGCCGCCAGCACCCACTTGAAAATCGCCAGTGTGCAGCAAGCCATCGCCGGCCTGGAGCCGGTGGTACGCGCGCAACACGCCAAGATCCAGGGCGAAGTGCGCTTGATGCAAGGCGTGATGATTGGCCTGATCCTGTTGATCGCCCTGCTGATCGACACCCTGCAACGACGCCTGGCGCGGGTGCTGACCAACCTGGCACCGGCCTTGTCCACCTGGGCCGAAGGGGACTTCAGCCAGCCGATTGCCTTGGGCAAGACCAACCGTGAGCTGCACGACATCGAGGCGTCCCTTAACCGCCTGCGCGCCTACCTCGTGGACTTGGTGGGCACCATTCGCGGCAATGCCGAGGAAGTCGCCGGCAGCAGTCGCGCCCTGGCGCAGCTGAGCAGCGGCCTGCACGACGGCGCCGAACGCCAGGCCGGGGACACCGCACAGATTCGTGACTCGTTGGGCGAGCTGGAAGCAACTATTCAACAAGTGGCCGGCGATGCCAGCCAGGCCGCCGGTGCCAGCCGCAGCGCTGGCCAAGCGGTAGAACAAGGTCAACGGGTAATCGGCCTGAGCCTGAACGGGTTGCATGCGCTGGTGGGCGAAGTGCAGCAAAACGCGCAGATGATTGAAAAACTCGCCGAAGAATCCGCCACCATTGGCGGCGTGCTGACGGTCATTCGCTCGATTGCCGACCAAACCAATCTGCTGGCCCTCAATGCCGCCATCGAAGCCGCCCGCGCCGGTGAAGCCGGGCGAGGCTTTGCCGTGGTGGCTGATGAGGTACGCTCCCTGGCCCAGCGCACCGCCGGCGCCACCGCCGAGATCCAGGGCCTGATCGCCGGCCTGCAAACCGCCGCCCACCAATCGGTGCAAGGCATGCGCGCCCAAGTCGAACACGCCGAAGCCACCGCCCAGCAAGCCCAGGCAGCGGATGGCGCGCTGGATGAAATCGTCGGGGCAATCCAGACCATTTCCGATACCGCTGTGCGCATTGCCGATGTGACCGCGCAGCAAAGTGGCGCCGTCAGTGAGATTCGCGATAACAGCGAGCGGATTCATCAATTGGGTGAGGACAATTTGCTGCGCATTGGCCAGGGCCGAAGCCAGGGAGAGCACCTCCTGGTGCTGGGTGGGCAGCTCAATACGGCTGTGCAGGCATTCCGCGTCTGAGCTGGTCTGCCCCCTATGGAGATCAAAATGTGGGAGGGGGCTTGCTCCCGATTGCGGTAGGTCAGGTACACATTCCTACACTGACACACCGCTATCGGGAGCAAGCCCCTCCCACATTTGAACTTCATTGGATTCAAGTCTGTGTTACCAATGACCGGATCCCGGGGCCCAGTCACAAATTTTGCGCAATCCTCGCTAATCGTGCTGGCTACTGCATAGAACTGGACAGTCACAAAGGCTTTGCGGCATAGTCGCCGGGTTCTGCCGTACCCACATCAATAACAAGGAACAGCCGATGGCGACCTTACTGGTTCTTCACGGACCCAACCTGAACCTGCTCGGCACCCGCGAACCGGGCGTCTACGGGGCAGTGACCCTGGAACAGATCAACCTCGATCTGGAACGACGGGCGCGTGAAGCCGGCCACCATTTGCTGTACCTGCAAAGCAACGCCGAGTACGAATTGATTGATCGCATCCATGCCGCGCGTAGCGAAGGCGTGGACTTTATTCTGATCAATCCCGCCGCTTTTACGCATACAAGCGTTGCATTACGTGACGCGCTGCTGGCGGTGAGCATCCCATTCATCGAAGTGCATTTGTCCAACGTGCACAAACGCGAAGCTTTCCGCCATCACTCTTACTTCTCCGACGTAGCGGTAGGCGTGATCTGCGGCCTTGGCGCCAGCGGTTACCGACTGGCCCTGGAGGCCGCCCTGGAACACATTGAACAACCGGCCAAGCGCCCCTGACCGACCCTTGGGAGTTGATGATTCATGGATATCCGTAAAGTTAAGAAACTGATCGAACTGCTGGAAGAATCCGGTATCGACGAGCTGGAAATCAAGGAAGGCGAAGAGTCCGTACGGATCAGCCGCCACAGCAAGACCCCGGCCCAACAGTTCTACGCCCCGCAAATGCAGGCCCCGGCTCCAGCCGCTGCCGCACCTGCTGCTCCTGCTGCCGCGGCACCTGCTGCTCCAGCCGCACCCGCGCTGAACGGTTTCGTGGTCAAGTCGCCAATGGTCGGTACGTTCTACCGCACCCCGGCACCGACTTCGCCAGCCTTCGTTGAAGTCGGCGCAACCGTGAAAGTGGGCGACACCATCTGCATCGTTGAAGCGATGAAAATGATGAACCACATCACCGCTGAAAAAGCCGGCGTCATCGAATCCATCCTGGTAGAAAACGGTCAGCCGGTTGAGTACGACCAGCCGCTGTTCACCATCGTTTGAACCGCGGAGCGCCTTCGATGTTGAAACCTGCGAAGAAACTGCAAAAAGTCCTGATCGCCAACCGCGGCGAGATCGCGCTGCGTATCCTGCGCGCCTGTAAGGAAGAGGGCATCAAGACCGTCGCTGTTTACTCGACGGCCGATACCGAATTGATGCACGTGAAACTGGCGGACGAAAGCATTTGTATCGGCCCGCCATTGGCCACGAACTCGTACTTGAAAGTCTCGAACATCATCGCCGCGGCAGAAGTGACCGGCGCTGATGGCATCCACCCGGGCTACGGCTTCCTCGCGGAAAACGCCGACTTCGCCGAACAGGTGGAGAAATCCGGGTTTGCCTTCATCGGCCCGAAAGCCGAAACCATTCGCCTGATGGGCGACAAGGTATCGGCCAAGGACGCCATGATCGCAGCCGGCGTGCCAACCGTTCCTGGCTCCGACGGCCCACTGCCTGAAGACGAGGCAACCGCACTGCGCATTGGTCGCGAAGTCGGTTACCCGGTGATCATCAAGGCCGCCGGCGGCGGCGGTGGTCGCGGCATGCGCGTGGTGCACAAGGAAGAAGACCTGATCGAAGCTGCCAAGCAGACTCGCTCGGAAGCTGCCGCCTGGTTCGGCAACCCGATGGTCTACCTGGAAAAGTACCTGACCAACCCACGTCACGTGGAAGTCCAGGTGCTGTCCGACGGCCAGGGCCATGCCATCCACCTGGGCGACCGCGATTGCTCGCTGCAACGTCGTCACCAGAAGGTACTGGAAGAAGCTCCGGCACCTGGCCTGGATGAGAAAGCCCGTCAGGAAGTCCTGGCTCGCTGCGTCAAGGCGTGCATCGACATCAACTACCGCGGCGCCGGTACGTTCGAGTTCCTCTACGAGAATGGCCGCTTCTACTTCATCGAGATGAACACTCGCGTGCAGGTAGAGCACCCCGTCTCCGAGATGGTGACTGGTATCGATATCGTCAAGGAGATGCTGAGCATCGCCGCCGGTAACGTGCTGTCCTTCACCCAGGACGACGTGAAGATCCACGGTCACTCCCTGGAGTGCCGGATCAACGCCGAAGACCCGAAAACCTTTATCCCGAGCCCAGGCCTGGTCAAGCATTTCCATGCACCAGGCGGCAACGGCGTACGCGTCGATTCGCACCTGTACAGCGGTTACAAGGTTCCGTCCAACTACGACTCGCTGATCGGCAAGCTGATCACCTGGGGCGCCACCCGCGACGAGGCCATGGCCCGTATGCGCAATGCCCTGGACGAAATCGTGGTAGACGGCATCAAGACCAATATCCCGCTGCACCGGGACCTGGTTCGCGATGAAGGCTTCTGCGAAGGTGGTGTGAACATTCACTACCTGGAACACAAGCTGGCCAACCAGTAAGTGCTCCACCCAACAAAGCCGCCTTCGGGCGGCTTTGTTGTTTCTGCACACCCGTTTTCCAGGATGAACACAGTCCCACATTTGTTCAGCATTCACTCAGTAATGTCGTCTTATGCTGCCCGCTCGCGTAAACTTGCGCGCTTTCGCGGCCCGACCTGGCCGCACATTCATTTTTTCAAAGGTGCCCGCCATGCCTTGGCTGCAAGTCCGTCTCGCCATCAGCCCAGAACAAGCCGAAACCTACGAAGACGCTTTCCTCGAAGTGGGCGCGGTCTCGGTGACCTTCATGGACGCCGAAGACCAACCGATCTTCGAACCCGAGCTCAACACCACCCCACTGTGGTCCCACACCCATTTACTGGCCCTGTTCGAAGACGGCACCGACGCCGCCGCCGTGCTGGCCCATATGGAACTGCTCACCGGCGGCCCGTTGCCGGAGCACCACAGCGAAGTCATCGAAGACCAGGACTGGGAACGCAGCTGGATGGACAACTTCCAGCCGATGCGCTTCGGCCAGCGCCTGTGGATTGTGCCGAGCTGGCACGCCGCACCGGAACCCGACGCCGTCAACCTGCTGTTGGACCCGGGCCTGGCGTTCGGCACCGGCACCCACCCTACCACCGCCCTCTGCCTGGAATGGCTGGACGGCCAGGACCTGGCCGGCTGCAACGTGCTGGACTTCGGCTGCGGCTCGGGGATCCTGGCGATTGCCGCCCTGCTGCTGGGCGCCAAGGAAGCCGTTGGGACCGATATCGACGTACAGGCCCTGGAAGCCTCCCGTGATAACGCCGGGCGCAACAACATCCCTGAAGGCAAATTCCCACTGTACTTGCCCGAGCAATTGCCCCAAGTGCAAGCCGACGTGCTGGTGGCCAATATCCTCGCAGGGCCGCTGGTGGCCCTGGCGCCACAGCTGTCCGGCCTGGTCAAGCCGGGCGGTCGCCTGGCGCTGTCGGGCATCCTTGCCGAACAAGGTGAAGATGTTGCCGCGGCCTATGCCCAGGATTTCGAACTGGACCCGATCGCCAACCGTGATGGCTGGGTACGCATCAGTGGTCGTCGGCGCTAGAATGAGCGCTTGTCTGAATCGGATGGCCGCATGACCGACAGTTTCGTCACCCAGTGCCCGCATTGCCAAGCCCGCTTCCGCGTCAGCCACGCCCAACTGCGCGTGGCCCGCGGCGTTGTTCGCTGCGGCTCGTGCCTGCAAGTGTTCAACGCCGCCCGCCAATTGCTGGAGCAGCGCGCTCACACACCGGAACCTGAATCGCCGGCGGCCGTTGAGCCTGCTGCACAGGCCACTCCCGAGGCGGCCTCCCAAGCGCCGCGAGCAATCAGCCAGAAGCAGTGGACTGCCGAAGAGCTGGACCTGGACAACCTGGACCTGGATGAAGAGCTGGCCAAGCTGGAGCGCCGCGAGATTCAGCACACCCAGCCGCCCGGTGCAGAGCGCCGCCACACAGGCGCCGACCGCCGGCAAAAGGAAGAGTCCCTCAGCGCCAGTCGCGATACGGTCAAGGCCGAAGAAGAAAAATGGGCCGCCAGCCTGTTCAGCGAGCCTCCCGAAGAGCGCACGCACACGCCGCAAGACGAATCTGAACCGACCAAGACACCTGCGGCCAAACAGCGCACCGAACCGTCCATGTCGCACCACGCCGACGACTTCGATGACGTACCGCCGCTGCGCTCTGCCCCTGATGACGACCTCGACCCGCCTGTGACCCCGGTCACCGACGAACTGGATGAGCCTGAACCCGAAGAGCCCCCGCAGCCACGCCGCAAACGCACGCGTCCACAAGCCGGCCATCACAACGACCTGCTTCAGGACCTGGAAGACGACCCCCTGCATCTTTATGCACAGAAGCGTCCGTCAGGCTGGGGCCGTCGCTTAATCTGGACAGTGTTAGTGCTGCTCGCCGCCGCGGGCCTGGCAGGCCAGTACATCGCCTACCAATTCGACGACCTGGCCCGCCAGGACGCCTACCGCCCGTGGTTCCAGGAACTGTGCCCGAAATTGGGCTGCACCGTACCGTCGCGAGTGGACATTGCCCATATCAAGAGCAGTAACCTGGTCGTACGCAGCCACCCCGAGTTCGCCGGGGCGCTGGTGGTGGATGCGATCATCTATAACCGTGCGACCTTCTCCCAGCCCTTCCCGCTGCTGGAACTGCGTTTTGCCGACTTGAACGGCAGCCTGATTGCCAGTCGTCGCTTCAAACCTACCGAATACCTCAGCGGTGAATTGGCCGGCGTCAGCGAAATGCCCTCGCAGACACCGATCCACATCTCCCTGGACATCCTTGATCCCGGCAATAAAGCCGTGAATTACAGCCTGAGCTTCCATTCCCCCGAGTAAAGTGGCGCACCTACCGAGGTTTGACGGCGGATTATTGACTCCACCGCCGCCGACCAAACCGACGGCGATAAAAAAATAACTGTTCAGATTTTATCCAATTCAGCCTTTATCCAGTCATCGAGAGCGGGTATCATGCCAACCCTTTTTCGAACTCTAATGATCCGGCCCCACAACAGGGAAGTCCTATGTCGGCGGTACGCATCGGCCCATACACATTGCCAAACGGCTTGATCCTCGCCCCGATGGCGGGCGTCACCGACCAGCCCTTTCGTCAGCTGTGCAAACGTTTGGGCGCGGGTCTAGTAGTCTCTGAAATGGTCACCAGCGACATGAGCTTGTGGAACACCCGCAAATCGCGGATGCGCATGATCCACGAAGGTGATCCCGAGCCCCGCTCGGTACAGATCGCCGGTGGTGATGCTCAGATGCTGGCGGATGCGGCCCGGGCCAACGTGGAGTTGGGGGCACAGATCATTGATATCAACATGGGCTGCCCGGCCAAAAAGGTCTGCAACAAGGCCGCCGGTTCCGCGCTGTTGAAAGATGAGCAGTTGGTCGCCGAGATCCTGCGGGCCGTTGTTGCCGCAGTGGATGTGCCGGTCACCCTGAAGATTCGGACCGGTTGGGACCGGGACAACAAGAATGGCCTGACGGTGGCGAAGATTGCCGAACAGGCAGGTATTACAGCGCTGGCGGTGCATGGCCGTACCCGCGCCGACCTTTATACCGGTGAAGCCGAGTACGACACCATTGCCGCGATCAAGCAGGCGGTGTCGATTCCGGTGTTTGCCAATGGCGATATCGACTCGGCCGAGAAGGCCCGGCGCGTGCTGCACGCAACCGGTGCCGATGGCTTGTTGATTGGCCGGGCCGCCCAGGGGCGTCCATGGATTTTTCGTGAGATCGAGCATTTTCTGCGTACCGGCGACGTGTTGCCGGCACCGGAGCTGATCGAGGTGGAACGTATTCTGCTAGAGCATCTGGCCGCCCTGCACGCCTTCTATGGAGACGTGATGGGAGTACGCATTGCTCGCAAGCATGTCGGCTGGTATCTCGCAACCTTGCCGGGCGCCAGGGAGTTTCGCGCCCACTTCAATCGTTTGGATGATACGCAAGCACAGGTCGCCACCGTTCGAGAGTACTTCAGCGAGCGTGAAAAGAGCCTGAGGACAGGGGACGCAGAGGGGGTGGCCGCATGACGATGATGACCGAGACTTTAGTGAGTGGAACAACACCCGTGAGCGACAACGTCAATTTGAAACAGCACCTCAACACGCCGAGCGAAGAAGGCCAGACCCTTCGCGGCAGTGTCGAGAAGGCGCTGCACAATTATTTCGCCCACCTAGAGGGCGCCTCCGTCACGGATGTGTACAACCTGGTGCTCTCCGAAGTCGAGGCGCCGTTGCTCGAAAGCGTGATGAACTACGTCAAGGGCAACCAGACTAAAGCCAGTGAGCTGCTGGGCCTCAACCGTGGCACCTTGCGCAAAAAGCTCAAGCAATACGATTTGCTGTAAGCATTCAATCAAACCAGAAAGGCGCCCGCGTAAAAACGGTCGCCTTTTTTGCTGACTCCTTTGCTTTTGATGGAAATTGAAATGACCGACCAGACTACCCGCCTGCCGATCCGCCGCGCCTTGATCAGTGTTTCCGACAAGACCGGGATCCTCGAATTTGCCCGGGAGCTGGAAGCCCTGGGCGTGGAAATCCTCTCCACGGGCGGGACCTTCAAACTGCTGCAGGACAACGGCGTGGCCGCAGTAGAAGTCGCGGACTACACCGGTTTCGCAGAAATGATGGACGGTCGGGTCAAGACCCTGCATCCGAAAATCCACGGCGGTATCCTCGGCCGTCGCGGTATCGACGATGCCATCATGAACGAGCACGGCATCAAGCCGATCGACCTGGTGGCCGTTAACCTCTACCCGTTCGAAGCCACCATCAACAAGCCCGGCTGCGACCTGCCGACCGCTATCGAAAACATCGATATCGGCGGCCCGACCATGGTTCGCTCTGCGGCCAAGAACCACAAAGACGTGGCCATTGTGGTCAACGCCAGCGACTACGCTCAGGTGCTCGAAAACCTCAAAGCCGGTGGCCTGACCTACGCCCAGCGTTTCGACCTGATGCTCAAGGCGTTCGAACACACCGCCGCCTACGACGGCATGATCGCCAACTACATGGGCACCGTGAACCAGGCCGCCCAGACCCTGAGCACAGAAGGCCGCAGCCAGTTCCCGCGCACCTTCAACAGCCAGTTCATCAAGGCCCAGGAAATGCGCTACGGCGAGAACCCGCACCAGAGCGCGGCGTTCTACGTAGAAGCCAAACCGGCCGAAGTCGGCATCGCGACGGCGACCCAACTGCAAGGTAAAGAACTCTCCTACAACAACGTGGCTGACACCGACGCCGCGCTGGAATGCGTGAAGAGCTTCGTCAAACCCGCCTGCGTGATCGTCAAGCACGCCAACCCGTGCGGCGTGGCCGTGAGCCCGGACGCTGAAGGCGGTATTCGCCAAGCGTACGAACTGGCCTACGCCACCGACACCGAATCCGCCTTCGGCGGCATCATCGCGTTCAACCGCGAGTTGGACGCCGAGACCGCCAAGGCCATCGTCGAACGTCAGTTCGTCGAAGTGATCATCGCACCAAGCGTCAGTGAAGAAGCCCGTGCCATTGTTGCCGCTAAAGCCAACGTGCGCCTGCTGGCGTGCGGCGAGTGGTCGGCTGAACGTGCCGCTGCCTGGGACTACAAGCGCGTCAACGGCGGCTTGCTGGTACAGAGCCGCGATATCGGCATGATCGGCAGCGCCGACCTGAAAGTAGTGACCAAGCGCGCACCGACCGAGCAAGAGATCAACGACCTGATCTTCGCCTGGAAAGTGGCCAAGTACGTTAAATCCAACGCCATCGTCTACGCCAAGAACCGCCAGACCATCGGCGTCGGCGCCGGCCAGATGAGCCGCGTGAACTCGGCGCGTATTGCCGCGATCAAGGCAGAACACGCAGGCTTGCAGGTTGCAGGTTCGGTGATGGCTTCCGATGCATTCTTCCCGTTCCGTGACGGCCTGGACAATGCGGCCAAGGCGGGCGTGACTGCGGTGATCCAGCCAGGCGGCTCGATGCGTGATGCTGAAGTGATTGCAGCGGCTGATGAAGCCGGCATCGCGATGGTCTTCACCGGCATGCGCCACTTCCGTCACTGATCCAGCTCGTTCGAAATGTGGGAGGGGGCTTGCTGCCTCCCACATAAAGCGCACTTGCGGCGCCTCACAGAATTTGCTTCATCCGAGGTTTTTGAAATGAATGTTTTGATCATTGGCAGCGGTGGCCGTGAACACGCCCTGGCCTGGAAAGTTGCCCAGGACCCGCGCGTCCAGAAAGTGTTCGTCGCCCCCGGCAACGCCGGTACCGCGATTGAAGCCAAGTGCGAAAACGTCGCCATCGACGTATTGGCCCTTGAACAGCTGGCTGACTTCGCCGAGAAGAATGTCTCCCTGACCATCGTCGGCCCGGAAGTCCCATTGGTTGCAGGCGTCGTGGACCTGTTCCGCAGCCGCGGCCTGGATTGCTTCGGCCCGACCGCTGGCGCGGCTCAGTTGGAAGGTTCGAAAGCCTTCACCAAGGATTTCCTGGCGCGCCACAAGATCCCCACCGCCGACTACCAGAACTTCACCGAGATCGAGCCGGCCCTGGCTTACCTGCGTGAAAAGGGTGCGCCGATCGTGATCAAGGCCGACGGCCTCGCTGCCGGTAAAGGCGTGATTGTCGCCATGACCCTGCAGGAAGCCGAAGATGCCGTGCGCGACATGCTCGCCGGCAATGCCTTTGGTGACGCCGGTTCGCGTGTCGTCATCGAGGAGTTCCTCGACGGCGAAGAAGCCAGCTTTATCGTGATGGTCGACGGCAAGAACGTACTGCCGATGGCCACCAGCCAGGACCACAAGCGCGTCGGCGACGGCGACAGCGGCCCGAATACTGGCGGCATGGGCGCTTACTCCCCTGCCCCGGTCGTCACCGCCGAGGTCCACAAGCGTGTGATGGACCTGGTGATCTGGCCAACCGTGCGCGGCATGGCCGATGAAGGCAATGTCTACACCGGTTTCCTCTACGCCGGGCTGATGATCGACAAAGCCGGTAACCCGAAAGTCATCGAGTTCAACTGCCGCTTTGGCGACCCGGAAACCCAACCGGTGATGCTGCGCCTGCAATCGAGCTTGGTGCTGCTGGTGGAAGCCGCCCTGGCCCAGGCCCTGGACAAGGTTGAAGCGCAATGGGATCCACGTCCAAGCGTCGGCATTGTACTGGCCGCCGGTGGTTACCCTGCCGACTACGCCAAGGGCGATGTGATTGAAGGCCTCGATGCGGCTGCTAAGCTGGAAGGCAAGGTGTTCCATGCGGGCACCGCGCTCAAGGATGGTAATGTTGTAACCGCAGGTGGCCGTGTGTTGTGCGCCACTGCGATGGGTGCCAGTGTCGATGCCGCGCAACAGCAGGCTTACAAGCTGGCTGCAAAAATCGACTGGAAAGGCTGCTTCTACCGCACGGACATTGGCTACCGCGCCATTGCCCGGGAACGAGGTGAGAACCAGTAAGTAGCTACAATCCAGTAGCTATCCGTTCGGCTAGGCAAGGGCCTCTGGCCCTTGCCGTACACATGTCGCCCCGCGCATAGTTAACCCGTGCATCAACCTACGAAGGGATTTCGCCGTGCGCTGGCTCAGGATCGCCATAGGTTTCACAGTCAGTCTGCTGACACTGCTCTGCTTGTTCCCGGCCCAGGCCGCCGCGCAAGGCAGTGGCTGGTCAGTATTGCTTGATGAACAGGCCGACCTGCAACTGAGCGACATCCGTTCTGCCCGCTATACCAATCAATTCAGCCCCATCGAACTGGACCGGATTACCGCTGCGGAGCCGGACGGTGCGTTGTGGGTACGCTTCAGGCTGCAACCCGGCAAGCACGAACAAGTGCTGCGGGTCTTCGCCCCGGACCTGTCCCACCTGAGCCTCTACGTGCTGGACGGCGACACCCTGGTGGAACAGCAAACCACCGGCACGCGCCAGCCCCAGGCCGAGCGCCCGCTGCCGAGCAGCGACTTCATGCTGCCGATGCCCCAGAGCCAGAGACCCCTCGAGGTGTACTTGCGCCTGGTCTCCGAACACGAGCTGCGCCCTTACATCACCCTGGAGCCCGCGGTGCTGGCCGCTGCCGACCAGAACCAGACGCTGATCTACGGCCTGCTGTTCGGCGTGTTGCTGATGCTGATCCTGCACAACCTCACGCGCTTCGCCTACCACCGCTCGCGCAGCAGCTTGTGGCTGGCCGCCTGCGAATTCCTGCTGATGCTCAGCCTGGCGCTGTTGCTCAACCTGGTAGGGCCATGGCTGCCGAACTGGCATGCGATCCAGACCCCGGGCGCCTACCTTGCCCTGCTGCTGACCGCACCGTGCGGGTTGATGTTTGCCTATCGCTTCTTCATGCCCCTGGGCCCACACCCGCTGAACAAACTGTTGATGGCCGACATCCTGCTGATCGTGCTCTGCGGCCTGTTGCTGTTGTTCGTCAATACCCTGCCGCTGAACATCATCACCTATGCGCTGGTAGCGCTGGCCGGCCTGAGCATGCTGTTTATCTCGGCCTA
This sequence comes from Pseudomonas sp. MWU15-20650, assembly GCF_023242475.1. Classification (GTDB taxonomy): domain Bacteria; phylum Pseudomonadota; class Gammaproteobacteria; order Pseudomonadales; family Pseudomonadaceae; genus Aquipseudomonas. Next base: position 67,174 of record NZ_JALJFG010000024.1, read on the forward strand.
TCACTGGCAAAAAGGCTACCGCCCGGCCCGCTTGTTCGTGGCGGCGATGGTGGTGTTCAACATCGGCACCCTGATCATCCTGCCGGCCCTGCTTGGCCTGACACTGGTGGCGCCACAAGGTCTGATCGTGACCCTGCTGAGCTTCATCTGCCTCAGCGGGCTGTTGATGAGCCTGGCGCTTGGCGAGCGTCAACGCGCAATCGTTGAAACCCGCTTCAGCCTGAGCCGTGACCTGGCGGCCAGCAACGCCGAGATCGCCGCCAAGGCCGAGTTCCTGGCGAAGATCAGCCATGAAATCCGCACCCCCATGAACGGTGTGCTGGGCATGACCGAGCTGTTGCTGGGTACGCCCTTGTCGGTCAAGCAACGCGATTACGTGCAGACCATCCACAGCGCCGGTAACGAACTGCTCACACTGATCAACGAGATCCTCGATATTTCCAAGCTCGAATCCGGCCAGATCGAACTCGATGATGTGCAGTTCGACCTCAATGCGTTGATCGAAGACTGCCTGAGTATCTTCCGCGCCAAGGCCGAACAGCAGAACGTCGAGCTGATCAGTTTCATCCAGCCCCAGGTGCCGCGCGTGATCAGCGGTGACCCGACACGCCTGCGCCAGGCATTGTTGAGCCTGCTGGAAAATGCCCTGCACAAAACCGATGAAGGCGAAGTGTTGATCGTTGTCGCCCTGGACGAGCGCAGCACCAAGCCACGCCTGCGCATTGCCGTGCAAGACAGCGGCCTGCCGATGGAAGCCGTCGAGCGCGACGCCCTGCTGCACAGCGAACTGCACAGCAAGAACTTCCTCTCGGCGACACGTTTGAGTGGCCATTTGGGCCTGGTCATCGCCCGCCAACTGATCCTGTTGATGAACGGCGAATTCGGTATCAAAAGTGGCAGCCACCAAGGCAGCACCCTGTGGCTGACCCTGCCGCTGGACCCGGAACGCCTGGAACACCCGACCTCCGACCTCGATGGGCCGCTCAAAGACGCGCGGGTCCTGGTGGTGGACGACAACGACACCTGCCGCAAAGTGCTGGTGCAGCAATGCACGGCCTGGGGCCTGAACGTCAGCGCCGTGCCTTCCGGTAAAGAGGCGCTGGCCCTGCTGCGCACCAAGGCACACCTGCGCGATTATTTCGACGTGGTGCTGCTGGACCAGAACATGCCTGGCATGACCGGCATGCAACTGGCGGCGAAGATCAAGGAAGACCCGAGCCTGAACCACGACATCCTGTTGATCATGCTCACCGGCATCAGCAACGCGCCCAGCAAGATCATCGCGCGCAACTGCGGGATCAAGCGCATCCTCGCCAAACCGGTGGCCGGCTATACGCTCAAGACCACCCTGGCTGACGAACTGACCCAACGCAGCAAAGGCGTGGCCCCACCACGCCCGGTGACCAGCGCCCCCACGGCGGTCAGCGTTCCCAGCGACTTCCGTATCCTGGTGGCCGAAGACAACAGCATCTCCACCAAAGTGATTCGCGGCATGCTCGGCAAGCTCAACCTCAACCCGGATACCGCCAGTAACGGCGAAGAAGCGCTGCAAGCGATGAAAGCCCAACGCTACGACCTGGTGTTGATGGATTGTGAAATGCCCATCCTGGATGGTTTCTCCGCCACGCAGCAACTGCGAGCGTGGGAAGTCAGCCACCAACGCGTACGCACGCCGGTCGTGGCACTCACGGCGCACATCCTCTCGGAACACAAAGAGCGCGCACGCCAGGCCGGCATGGACGGGCATATGGCCAAGCCGGTGGAACTGTCACAGTTGCGTGAGCTGGTGGACTATTGGGTGGCGCAGCGCCAGCAACGCCCGGAACACGCCCCATCCTGACCTGAAATACACTCTCGCTGTGGCTATCTCAATGTGGGAGGGGCAAGCCCCCTCCCACATTTGATTCGCGCCGCCTGATAGACTGCCTGCACTTCCACCGCCCGCGAGCCGCGCCCATGCTCCATGTGTTATTCAGCGTTTACCTGAAGATGCTGGTGCTCTACAGCCCGTTCTTTGTGCTGTCCTGCTTTATCAGCCTGACCCGTGGTTATTCCAGCAAGGAGCGTCGACGCCTGGCCTGGAAAGTCGCGTTGGCGACCCTGGTATCGAGCGTGCTGCTCTACCTGTTCGGCCGGGTGATTTTCAGCGTCTTCGGCATTACCGTGGACGCCTTCCGCATCGGCGCCGGCAGCGTGCTGTTTATCTCCGCCCTCGGCATGGCCCAGGGCAAGTCGGCGGTCCAGACCGACAACGTGCAGCAGGATGTGACCATCGTGCCGCTGACCATCCCTCTCACCGTCGGCCCCGGCACCATCGGGGCGTTACTGGTGATGGGCGTTAGCCAACCGCATTGGGATGACAAGCTCACCGCCATCCTCAGCATTGCCTTGGCCAGCTTCACGGTGGGCGTGGTGCTGTACTTGTCCAACCGTATCGAACGCATTCTTGGCGACCAGGGCTTGCAGATTGTCAGCCGCTTGATGGGGTTGTTCGTGTGCGCACTGGCCGCGCAAATTATCTTTACCGGCGTGCGCGGCTACCTGGTGCCTTAGATCCGGTATTTGGCAATGGCCAGTTGCACCTTGTCGCCCGCGCTCTCACGCATCAACTGGATGGTTTTTTCGTTGACCAGCGAGGTATTCAGCACCAGGCAGGTCTGCCCGCTGAAAGCCTCGAACGAGGCACTGTCCCACTCCAGAAATGGCAAGCCCACTTGCTTGCTGACCCCATGGGTGCTGTAGGTCACCAGCACCATCATCAATTCCCCGTCCGTTTCCGCGCAGGACGCCAAGCCGAAATCACCGCCCTGGTGCACCGAGCAATTACGTTTGAACACGTCGAAGGTGGCCGGTTGTTGCTTCAATGCCTCCAGCGCATCAGCGGCCAGTTTCGGCAGTGCGGTGAGCAGCGGCCCCGACAGTGACATCGACGCCAATATCGAGGCGATGATATTGAGTGCCGCCAGTTGCACGGTCAGGCCCTTGCCCGAGCGGGAGATCCGTTCAAAGCGGCTACGCACCGGCAGCCATCCCAAGCTGATCATCACCTTGATGAATTCGTCGTACCAAGCCTCGGTACCGCGTTGCACCTTCAACACATCACTCACATAACTGCTGGCCAGCAGGTAGCTTTTACGGATGTACTCCCGGTTCAAACCGGACAGCCCCTCGGCAAACGAAATCACACTGTTGTTGACGACGGCCGCATTGCTGTCGTCCTCGGCATCCAAGGGTAAAGCGGCCTGCCCCCCTGGCGCCCCCGGTAATTTGTAGGCGGCAATCAACTTGCGCCTTTTTGTATTATTGATCCTTCTGTGATGTCGCTCCATTTTCTGTTCTCCACAAACACCCCCACATGGGGCTTGCCTCCACACTAGTCCAGTGATGCGTGAGCTTTCCAGGCGACAAACATCCCTTGGCCGCCCCCCCCCAAAACCACCGCCCAGCAATCACAAGGCGCAGCCAGAAGGCTTCCGGATTTCATCGCGTAAAAAAGAAAAAGCCCCGAACAACAGCAGGTGATTCCCTGAGTCATTCGGAGCTTTCCGGCCGCTGACCTGCCGTTTTCAGGAGGTGGGTTTTTCGCCGTACCAACGGGGTGTATAGACCCATTCACCCCCACCGGCACGTGCGAATGTGCACGTGGTGGACGAGCCGATCAGCACCATGGTGCGCATGTCCACCTGGTCCGGGGTAAGGTGCCCCAGCGTGGTAACGCGCAGCGTCTGGCCCGGGCGGCCGATGTCGCGGCCCAGCACCACGGGCGTTTCAGGCGTGCGGTGCAGCGCGACGATCTCCAGGGCGCGCCCCAGCTGCCAAGGGCGCGAACGAGAGATCGGGTTGTAGAACGCCAAGGCCAGGTCGGCTTGGGAGGCGAGGTCCAGGCGTTTTTCGATGATCGACCAGGGCTTGAGGTTGTCCGACAGCGACATCACACAAAAATCATGGCCCAGCGGCGCCCCCGCCTGGGCGGCGGTGGCAAGGGAGGCCGAGACACCCGGCAGGATTTGCAGGTCGACTTGATGCCAGGCCGGGTCAGCAGACTCGTGCAGGGCTTCGATCACCGCAGCCGCCATGGCAAACACGCCCGGATCACCGGACGACACCACCACCACCGAACGCCCCTGCGCAGCCAACTCGAAGGCGTGACGCGCCCGCTGCATTTCTTCGCGGTTGTCGGTGCAGTGCTGCACTTGGTCGTCCCGGAATGGCCCGGCCATGCGCACGTAGGTTTCATAACCCAGCACATCGGTGCAACGCGCCAATTCAGCCTTGACGGCCGGCACCATCAGCTCGGCGGCACCGGGGCCCAGGCCGATCACGGCGAGACGACCACGGGGGCGACCCACCTGTGACAGGTCCAAGGGCTGCTCGGCAACGGTAAGGGTGATGTCTGCAACAGGCGCCACTTGGGCAAAACGCAGCGGTACACCCAACGCCAACGCGGCGTCATGCAACGACGCTTCGGCCATCTGCATGTCGCTGGCCAACAGGCACGCCAGGGATTGCACAGCGATCCCCGCCTCGTGCAATGCCGTGCGTACACGCTCGGCCAACTGCGCACCGGGTTTGCAGGTAACGTACACGTTCTTCGGATAAATCAGCAGTTCATTGGCTGCCGGCACCCGCTCGGCGCTGCCCACATGAATCGCCAGACGCGCGTGCTGATCCTGGGGCAGGTTGGCCTGGTCCAGCCATGGCGCAGCACCTTCGATACGCACGCTCTCGCCGGCCAACAGGTCCGAGACAAAGCGCTTGCCCAGTTCAAGATCCGCCAGCTGATACCCCGCCGGTGGGTTGAGCAGGCAGGTGCCAAAGCGCAGCTCGCCGCTGGTGGTGATTGCAGCCGCCACACCCAGTGCCGCGGCGATGTCCCGCGCCATGACATTCACACCGCCAAGGCCACCGAGCAGCGGCACCACGGCACTACCGTCTTCAGCAACGGCCAGCACGGCGGGCTCCTCGCCTTTCTCCAGCAGCAGCGGCGCAAGGGTGCGAATCACAATACCGGCGGCGCACAGGGCAACCAACGGCGTGCCCTGTTGATACAGCTGGCGCAGGGTCGCGCCGAACTCGGTGTACGCCTGGTCCGCGCCCTCAACCCGTCCGGCCAGGCCGTGGATCGATGCGCCAGGGTAAACCTGCTGGATCTTGCGAGCAGTCGCCAAGCTGCCTTGGCCCAGAATGACAATCGCCGGGGTCATCAACCTTGCCACCGTTCACCGGGTACGATGATCAGCGAGAAATACGGCGAAGACGCCGGGTCAACCTGGTCCAGCGGCACAATCTTCTGATTGGCCATGGTGGCGCGCTCCACATACAACGCGCGCTCGGCCAGGCCAAGCTCTTCGAGCACTTGGCGCACTTTCGGGAAGTTGCGGCCCAGCTTCATGATCACCGCCGCGTCGGCATCCGCCAGGCGCCGCTTGAGGTCGTCATGGGGCAGTACGCCCGAGAGCACCGACAAGCTCTGGTTGCGATACACCAGCGGCGCGCCGAGTACCGAGGCGCCACCCAGCATCGAACACACGCCCGGAATGACCTGGGCTTCATAGCGCTCGGCCAGGCGGTCATGCAGGTACATGTAGGAGCCGTAGAAGAACGGGTCGCCTTCGCAGATCACCGCCACATCGCGGCCCGCATCCAGGTGCGCCGCCACGTCGAGGCTGGCGCTGTCGTAGAAGTCGCTGATCACTTGCTCATAGGACAGCGGTGCCGGCAAGACTTCGGTGGTCACCGGGTACACCAGCGGCATCAGGGTTTGCTGGGCCACCAAGTGGTCTTCAATGATGCCGAAGGCGTTGCCCTTCTTGCCCTTGGCCACGAAGTACGCCACCACCGGAGACTCGCGTAGCAGGCGCAGGGCCTTGAGGGTGATGAGTTCGGGGTCACCCGGGCCTACGCCCAGGCCAATCAAACGTCCGCGTACCGGCATTATTCGACCTCCGTGGCCAGGGCGTTTACTGCCGCGGCAGCCATGGCACTGCCGCCCAGGCGACCTTGCATGATCACGAACGGCACCCCCCGGCTATCGGCAGCGAGCATCGCCTTGGATTCGGCGGCCCCCACAAACCCCACCGGGAACCCAAGGATCAATGCAGGTTTCGGTGCGCCGGCGTCGAGCATTTCCAACAGGTAGAACAAGGCGGTCGGCGCGTTGCCGATCACCACCACACTGCCTTCCAGATGCGGGCGCCACAGTTCCAGGGCCGCAGCGGAACGGGTGTTGCCCAGTTCTCGCGCCAACTGCGGCACGCTGTCGTCGCGCAAGGTGCAGATCACCTCGTTGTTGGCCGGCAGGCGCGCACGGGTCACGCCTTCGCAGACCATCCGCGCATCACACAGGATCGGCGCACCGGCCGCCAACGCATCGCGCCCGGCCTTGCCGGCGCCTGCGGAGAACTGCAAGCCGTCGACCGCCTCGACCATGCCGCACGCATGAATCACCCGCACCGCGAGTTTTTCCAAATCAGCCGGGATACGCTCCAACTTGGCTTCCGCGCGAATAATGGCGAAGGAGTTGCGATAGATCTCCTGACCGTCGCGGATGTAATCAATCATCGGTGTTGCTCCGTGAGCGTGCGCGCAACAGGGCGCCCGCCGCTTCAATAGAAAGAGTGCGTGCGTGCAGCCGGCCAAAACCTTGTTGGGCTGCGTCGCGAAAATAGAGGTCGTAGTGGCCGGGGCTCACCGCCAGCAAGGTGACCGGCGCGGTGTGCGCAGCGGCGCAGGAGCGCGGGCAGCCGGACAGGTGCACGTCAACGCCAGGTTGCAAGGCGGCCAGTTGCACCGCATCGGCCTTGGTATCGGCCTGGCCTTTGCCACAGCCGCTGGAGCCGGTGCAGGCGATCATCCGGGCCAGCGGTTGGTCGATCGAACAGAGAAAACCCAGTTGTGCCAAACGCTCGGTCACGGCGACAGGGCGTTCAATATTGGGCAGCAGCACGCCCTGCCAAGGTGTGAAGCGCAACGTCCCGTCGCCGTACTCGCAGGCCAACTGAGCGGCGCCTTTGAGCATGTTTGAATCCAGGCGGCCCAATGGCGCGAGTGCCGCGACGTAGAACTGGTTTTTCTGCGGCTGTGGATAACTCCCCAGGTGCAGCCACGCGCCACTGGCCGGACGTTGGAAGCCATCAGCCGGCAGCAGCGGCAAGTTCAGGCGGCTCAATACGTTATCCACAGGCAGATGGCGCATGCGCGTTTGCTCTGGCGTCGCCTGGTCGAGAAACGCTTCCAGTACCGCCACCACCAGTGCGTGACCCTGGTCCAACGGCACCGCCGCCACCGGCGCATCCAGGCCCGGGCAGCCGGCCAGGCCAAACGCCAACAGCGTCTGGCCATTGCGTGCGAACGCCGACAACCACAGGTCATGGTGATGTTCGAGCATCGCCAGGTCCTCACCGCCATCCAGTTGTATCGCGAACTTGGCCGACAGCTCGTGGAACCGCGCCTGGTTTTGCAAGGTGTCGAGAATCTGCGCGGCCAGCGGGCGGGTGTCGAACCACATCTGTGGGTCGATCCCGGCGCTGGGGCTGAGCATCAGGTTGCGCACGTCGTCGCCGGCGGCGTTATTCGGCCCTAGGTCGGCGGCCAATAGCATGGCGATCAATGCGTCTTGCTCGGCACCGATCCCGCGAATCTGCAGGTTGGCGCGGTTGGTCGCCTCGATCACCCCGCCCGCATACGCCTGGGCCGCGTCCGCGACGGCGTGGGCCTGGGTGGCGGTGATCGAACCTCCCGCCAATTTGATCCGGCAAATGCCGCCGTCCAACGCCTGGACAATACGCAGCAACCCCGGACAGGCCGAGGGGCGCAAGGTATTCACAGTAGGTATTGGGTTCACGGGGCTACCGGTTGACGGGTAAAGGCGCGGTATTATGCCTGCTTTGTCCGGCGGCATGAAAAGCCTGCCCGTCGGATGTCGTTCAAGGAATTGATATGTCGCCCTGGCTGACGGTTGTAGGCATCGGTGAAGACGGCTTCAAGGGGCTAGGCAGGAATGCCCGGCATGCCCTGCTGCGCGCCTCGCGGATTATAGGCGGCCAACGCCAGTTGGACCTGTTGCCCGTGTGTATTCGTGGCGAGCGCCAGCTGTGGCCGAGCCCGTTTTCCCTGGAGCCGCTGCTGGCGCAACGCGGTACACCTGTGTGCGTGCTGGCCAGTGGCGACCCGATGTTCTACGGCGTAGGCGCCAGCCTGGCGCGGCAGGTGGCGGCTGAAGAGCTGCTGGTATTGCCGGCGCCGTCGTCGGTGTCATTGGCCGCCTCGCGGTTGGGATGGCCGTTGCAAGAGGTGGTGACGTTATCCGTAGTGGCGCGGCCATTGGCGGCGATCAATGCGCACCTGGCCTGCGGTGTGCGCTTGCTGGTGTTGAGCAATGATGGCAGCAGCCCTGCTTCGATTGCGGCGCTATTGGTTGAGTCGGGGTTTGGGCCCAGCCGGTTGACGGTGTTTGAACACCTGGGCGGCGCGAGTGAGCAGCGCATCGACGGGTTGGCGCAGTCATGGGCGCACACTTCGGTTGCCGATTTGAACCTGGTCGCCATCGACTGCCTGGCCGACGCGAAGACTCCACGCCTGTCGTGCCTTGCCGGCCTGCCGGATTCTGCGTTCAAACACGACGGCCAACTGACCAAACGCGACGTACGCGCCATCACCCTGGCCCGCCTCGCGCCCCTGCCCGGCGAACTGCTGTGGGATGTAGGCGCGGGCAGCGGCTCCATCGGCATTGAATGGATGCGTGCTCATCCAAGTTGCCGTGCATTGGCGATTGAAGCGGATGCCGGCCGCCAAAGCCTCATCGAACACAACCGCGACGCCCTCGGCGTACCCGGCCTGCAACTGATTCGCGGCAAGGCCCCGGACGCATTGCAAGGCCTGGAAGCACCCGACGCGATCTTCATCGGCGGCGGCGTCACCCGCGACGGCGTGCTCGACACGTGCTGGCAACACTTGCGCCCCGGTGGTCGCCTCATCGCCAATGCCGTGACCCTGCAAAGTGAAACGGCCTTGATGAACTGGCGCGCCCAACACGGCGGCGAGCTGACGCGCATACAGGTGGCACAGGCGCAGCCGCTGGGGGAATTTGACACGTGGCGCCAGGCACTGCCGATCACCTTGCTGGAAGTGGTCAAGCCCGTATGAAACGGATGCTGCTGCTGGGCGGCGTGACCGAAGCGCTGGCGATCGCACGGACCTTGGGGCCGGAGCACGTCTACAGCCTGGCGGGCGTGGGCCGCGTGCCGACCGACCTGACGTGCCAGGTGCGTGTCGGGGGCTATGGCGGGGTCGAAGGGCTGGCGCAGTTTGTTCGCGATGAACACATCAGCCTGATCCTCGATGCCACGCACCCGTACGCGGCGCAGATCAGCCACAACGCCGCCCAGGCTGCGAGGGTGTGCGGTGTGCCGTGCTGGGCGTTGCGGCGCCCCGCTTGGCAACCCCAGGCGGGAGATGACTGGCGTGAGGTCAGTGACTGGGCCGAGCTGATCGAGACGTTGAAACCCTTCAAGCGCCCGTTGTTCACCTTGGGTCGCGAACCCTTGCAGCATCTCGATGAAATCCCCGCCGAGCAGTTCTGGACCTTGCGTGCACTGGAGGTTTATCCGGGGAATGAGCGCTGTGAAGTGATCGGCGCACGTGGGCCGTTTCTGATTGAAGACGAGCGCGTGCTGTTTGAACGGCGCCGGGTTGATGTGCTGATCAGTAAAAACAGTGGCAGCACCGCCACCGAGCCGAAGCTGGAAGTGGCGCGCGAGCGTGGGGTGCCGGTGTTGGTGTTGAAGCGGCCGGTGTTGGCTGCGGTGGATCGAGAGTTTATGAGCGTAGCCGCCGTGTTGCAGGCGATCACCTCTTTCTAAGTGTGGGAGGTGGCCTGCTCCCGATAGCGGTGGATCAGCCAATAAATGAGCGACTGACACCCCGTAATCGGGAGCAAGCCCCCTCCCACATTTGGACTGCGTTGTCTTGAAGATCGGCATCCCCTCGATTCCCCGTCTATCCTCAAACCCAGCACTGCGACACCAAACCACACCGCCACTTTTTACTTATCCCCCCCGATCAGGCTAAATACCCCCTGATCGCTTAACCCTACGGATTATCCGCCATGGCCCGTCAACGCTTCGCAATTGCCTGGATCGCCTGCCTTGCAGTGCTGTTCAATGCCTTTGCCATGCCGATGGCCAGTGCGATGCAGCAGTCGCAGGACCCTGTGCAGCAATTGCTGTGGGGCAGTTTCTGCTCGTCCAATGGCACCAGCCTGAAATCCATTGCCCTGGGCAAGCTGGAGATTCCGGCGCCGCAGGACGACCACTCCACCATGCAGCATTGCTGGTGTTGTTCGGGCTCGGCGCCGCTAGTGGCGTTGCCGGGGCATGTGCCGCAGTTGTATGTCACACGGTTCGGGGCGGTGCAAAACCTGCCGCCGCCCTCGTTGCAACCCCCTACACCGCGCCAGCAATGGCCGAGCATTAACCCCCGCGCCTCCCCAACGGTCTGACCGTCTTCGCAAGTGAACTGCGTTTAGAACCGTTCTGGAGAACTGCCATGCTCAAATCTTCCCTGCTTCTGGCTGCGTTGCTGCTGCCCGTGTGCGTTGCTGCCAATGCCGATGACTACAAGGCCGGCAACCTGCTGGTCAGCGATCCTTGGTCCCAGGAGCTGCCGCCCAACGCCCCGACCGTCGCGGCGTACTTCGTGATTCATAACACCGGCACTACCCCGGACCGCCTGCTCAGTGTCTACACGCCAGTGGCGGACAAGGCTGAGCTGCATGAGCATGTGATGCAGGGCGACTTGATGAAGATGCAGCAAGTGCCCAGCGTTGCCGTACCGGCCAAGGGCGATTTGACCTTCGCGCCGATGGCCTACCACGTGATGCTGCTGGGCCTCAAAGACCGCAGCCTGCTGGCCGATGGCAAGCACTTCCCCCTGACCCTGACCTTTGAGAAAGCGGGCAAGGTCGAGGTGCAAGTGTCGGTGCAAAAAACGCCGCCGATGGCTGGCCACGAGTCTATGCATACCCCATAAGCACACCTCGATGGGCGCCCCTCGCGCCAGGTTGACCCCGCACCGTCGCAGGCCCATGGGCTTGATGCGCGGCAGTTGGATCAGCCTGTTCGCCATGCTGATGATTTTTATCGGTCCGCTGATTTCTCAAGCGATGCCGATGGATCATCACGCCGGTATGTCGATGAACATGTCCATGGACATGCCCGGCGAACATGGCAACTCCCATCACAAAAAAGCCCCCGGCGAACATCACGCACTGTGGGCAAAGTGCGGCTATTGCGATCTGCTCTTCAGTTGCCCGGCACTCCCGGGAAGCGTGTCCTATGTCACGCTCGGGACACCGCCACCGGCTAACGCGCTCACCCCTGCCACGCGCCTGGGCCACGCCCGGCAAAGCATCTTCCCCGGGGCCCGCAGCCGCGCGCCGCCCATCGCTTCGTAAGTACTTCACAGCGTTACTTCACCCCGGCCGACTTTAGACAGACAGCCGCAGGCTGCTGGCCGTGTTGTTTACGATTGATTGATGGAATTTGTCATGTCCAGGTTTTCTGCTGACACCCGTTTGGGAAGTACCCCCGTGCTCGCCGTTCTGTGCGGCGCACTGTTGATGCCGCACGCCCACGCCGACGAGCATGAGTTGAGCCCCACCGTGATCACCGCGATCGCGCCCAGCTCACCGCTGACCGTGGTCACCAACCCGAAAGATCCACGCCAACCGGTGCCCGCCAGCGATGGTGGCGACTACCTCAAGACCATCCCCGGCTTTGCCCTGGTACGCAACGGCGGTACCAATGGCGACCCGGTGCTGCGCGGCATGTTCGGATCACGCCTGAATATCCTCACCAACGGCGGCATGATGCTCGGCGCGTGCCCAGGGCGGATGGACGCACCTACCTCGTACATTTCGCCGGAAACCTACGACAAACTCACCGTCATCAAGGGCCCGCAAACCGTGCTGTGGGGCCCGGGCGCGTCGGCCGGCACGATCCTGTTCGACCGCGAGCCCGAGCACTTCGGCGAGCTGGGCACGCGGGTCAACGCCAGTGTGCTGGCCGGTTCCAACGGCCGCTTCGACAAGGTCATCGACGCCGCTGCCGGCGGGCCCTTGGGCTACGTGCGAGTCATCGGCAACCAGGCCCATGCCGATGACTACAAGGACGGCAACAACAAAACCGTCGCCTCGCGCTACGACAAGTGGAATGGCGATGTGGCGGTTGGTTTCACCCCCGACGCCGACACCCTGCTGGAGCTCACCGCCGGCCGTGGCGATGGTGAAGCGCGCTACGCCGGGCGCGGCATGGACGGCTCGCAGTTCCTGCGCGAAAGCCTGGGGCTGCGCTTCGAGAAGTCCAACATCGGTGAAGTGCTGGACAAGGTCGAGGCCCAGGTCTACTACAACTACGCCGACCACGTGATGGACAACTACAGCCTGCGCGTACCGTCAGGCACCGGAATGATGGCGGGGCCGATGGCCTCGAACGTCGACCGCCGTACCCTCGGCGCGCGGATCAAGGCGACCTGGCGCTGGGCCGATGTGCAACTGATCGGTGGCCTGGATGCGCAGACCAACGAACATCGCCAGCGCAGCAGCATGGGCATCGACACCTACAAGGACCTGCCCCGCAACAAGGACGCCAACTTTCACAACTACGGTGTGTTCGGCGAGTTGACCTGGTACGCCGCCGACGATGACCGCCTGATCACCGGCGCACGCCTGGACCGCGCCTCGGCCAAGGATTTCCGTCAACGCACCGGCTCAGGAATGATGTCCAGCCCCAACCCGACCGCCGACGATACCCGTGCCGATACCTTGCCCTCGGGTTTTGTGCGGTATGAGCATGACCTGGCCGACACCCCGACCACCGTCTATGCCGGCTTGGGCCATGCAGAACGCTTCCCGGATTACTGGGAGCTGTTTTCCCCCAACACCGGGGCGCTCGGTTCGGTGAATGCGTTCGATGGCGTGAAGCCTGAGAAGACCACCCAGCTCGACTTCGGCGCGCAATACAAGACTGCCGACCTGGAAGCCTGGGCCTCGGGTTACATCGGGCGGGTGCAGGACTTCATCCTGTTCGACTACAAGCCCGGCATGATGGGCACCACCTCCCAGGCGCGCAACGTCGATGCTCGCATCATGGGTGGCGAACTGGGCACGGCGTACAAGCTGACCTCCCACTGGAAAGCCGACGCCACCCTCGCCTACGCCTGGGGCAAGAACACCAGCGACGGCAAGGCGCTGCCACAGATGCCACCGCTGGACGCACGTTTTGGCCTGACCTACAGCGAAGATGACTGGAGCGCCGGTGCCTTGTGGCGCGTGGTCGCAGCACAAAACCGCATCGACCAGAACAAGGGCAACGTAGTCGGCAAGGACTTCGACAAGAGCGCCGGCTTTGGCGTGTTCTCGCTGAACGCGGCGTACCGCATCAATAAAAACTTCAAGGTCAGCACCGGCGTCGACAACCTCTTCGGCAAAGCCTATGCCGAGCACTTGAACCTGGCCGGCAACGCCGGGTTCGGCTACCCGGCCAACGACCCGCAAGCCATCAAGGAGCCGGGGCGCACCCTCTGGACCAAGGTGGACATGAGCTTCTAACTGCATCGAGGGCAAGTACCGTCCCACACTTGGAACACACTCCAACTGTGGGAGGGACCTTGCCCCGATGGCGCCCTGATTGACACAAGAAAACCAAAAGCCTTGCGGAGCCCCTGATGACCACTCAAAAAATCTCCTTCTACAACCTGGCCTGGCGTTGGCACTTCTACGCCGGGCTCTTCGTCGCCCCCTTCATGGTGCTGCTGGCCCTCACCGGCATCATCTACCTGTTCAAACCCCAGCTCGACCCACTGATGTATGGCGACCTGCTCAAGGTGCAAAGCGCCGAGCATGCCTTGAGTGCCGATGAGCAGTTGCAACGCGCCCAGGCAGCCTTCCCCCAAGGCAAGATCAGCAAGTACCTGCCGCCTGCCGACGCCACCAGCAGCGCGCAGTTCGTGATGCACAACAATGGCCGTGAAGTGACGGTGTTCGTCGACCCGTATCGCGGCACCGTACTTGGCGAACAGGATGCCCAATACAACCTGCAAGCCATCGCGCGCGCACTCCATGGCGAGCTGATGATCGGCACTGTGGGCGATCGCCTGGTCGAACTCGCCGCTGGCTGGGGCGTGATGCTGGTGGTGTCCGGCGTGTACCTGTGGTGGCCGCGCGGCAAGTCATCGGCGGGCGTGTTATGGCCACGTTTTAGCAGCCGTGGCCGCGTGTTCTGGCGTGACATGCATGCGGTCACCGGCTTCTGGGGCGCGGCGTTTTTACTGGTGATGCTGCTCAGCGGCATGACCTGGACCGGCTTCTGGGGCAAGCAATACGCCGAACTGTGGAATACCTTCCCGGCGCCCATGTGGAACAACGTGCCGCAGTCCGATCAACAGGCCCGCGTCCTCAACACAGCCAGTCAACAAACCGTGCCCTGGGCCATGGAAAACACACCGATGCCGATGTCCGGCGAACACGCCGAACACATGAACCATGGCGCTATGCACGCAGGGCCTGCGGCGCCCACCGTACGCCTGCAACAGGTGGTCGACCTGGCCAATGCCCGCAAGGTGCAGCCTGGCTACAGCATCACCTTCCCCACCACCGCCACAGGCGTGTTCACGGTCGCCGTGTTCGCCGACGACCCACGCAACGACGCCACCTTGCATGTAGACCAATACACCGGCAAGGTCCTCGCCGATGTGCGTTGGGAGCACTACAACACCGTCGCGCGCGCCACCGAAACCGGGGTGATGCTGCACGAAGGCAAGCTGTTCGGTTGGGTCAACCAACTGATCGTGCTGCTGATCTGCTTGATGATTCTGCTCAGTGCAGTCAGCGGCGTGGTGATCTGGTGGAAGCGCCGGCCACAAGGCGGTCTGGGTGTGCCACCGCTGCGTCATGACTTGCCGAAATGGAAAACAGCCATGGTGATCATGCTCGGGCTGGCGATCATTTTCCCGTTGGTGGGCGCGTCGCTGATCGGGGTGTGGGCGCTGGATCGCCTGGTGCTGTCACGGCTGTTCTCGCAACGTGAATCAGCCTCAGGTTCAACGTGAAATAGGCGAGATGTCCTATCTAGAGGCGTTATGTAGTCTTACGCAGGCTTTCGCCCATGCCGCAGAAAGTGTTAACTTATAACACTTTCTACATAATCTCAGCTCGCCGCGCCCGGCGGCGAGCACCGCCTCGAAAAAGCGATTTTCCGTCCGATGAACAAGTACCTTGCGTCTGGTCTGTGCCTGCTCGCCCTGCATACCAACGCCCAGGCCCTGACCCTGCCCGCCAGCCCCATCACGGCCCCCGCAGTGGATGACGAACGTGTCGACCTGAACACCCCGACCACTGCCGGTTCGCGCCTGAACCTCACGGCGATGCAAACCCCCGGCAGCGTTGAAAGCCAGACCGGCGCGCAGATCCGCGAACGTGGCGACGCCAGTGTGCAGGACGCCATTTCCCGCGCCACCGGCATTACCCGCACCGGCACCCCGGGTGACGGCGGCACCTCGCTGCAAGCCCGTGGTTTTACCGGCCAGAGCTCGGTGATGCAGCTGTACGATGGCAACCGCATGTACACCGGCATGGGCACCTCGACCTTCCCGGTGGACACCTGGGCAGTGGAACGGGTGGACGTACTGCGCGGCCCGGCGTCGGTGCTGTATGGCGAAGGCGCTACCGGTGCGGTGGTCAATACAATCTCGAAAAAGCCTTTTGAAGGCGACATCGAAAACCATATCCGCCTGGGCTACGGCTCCTACGACCGCCAGCAACAAGCTCTCGACAGCGGTGGTTCGCTGACCGACACCTTGAGCTACCGCCTGAACCTCAACCGCCTGCGCAGCAATGGCTTCATCGACCGTGGTGACTCCAGCAGCGACTTCATCAGCGGCGCCCTGCGCTGGCAAGCGGCAGACAACCTGAGTTTCACCCTGGCCAGCGACTACGGCGACCAGCGCCCGCAAAACTACTTCGGCACCCCGCTGATCAACGGCCAGTTGCACAAGGGCCTGCGCGACAAGAATTACAACGTCAGCAACGATACCCAGCACTACAACGACCAGTGGACACGCCTGACCAGCGAGTGGCAGCTCAACGACAACATCAGTGCCACCAACGAGCTCTACTACCTGAAAAACCAACGCCGCTGGCAGAACGCCGAGAACTATAACTTCACCAACGGCCAACTGACCCGCAGCGGTAACTTTGGTATCAAACACAATCAGGAACAGGTCGGTGACCGCCAGACTTTCACCTTCGAGCACACCCTGTTCGGCCTCGACAGCCAGACGGTGGCAGGCGTTGAATACAACCGTATCCGTTTCCGCTTGGCGAGCAACTCACCGTTTGATGACGTACTGAGCGCAGGCCAGCCCATCGACCTGTACCACCCGGCAGCCACGCCGTTTGCCAGCAAAGACCCGTTCAAGCCCGTGTTCGCCACCACCACCAAAACGGTCGCCGGCTTCGCTGAGAACCGCCTGCAACTCACCGATAAACTGGCGCTGATCACTGGCATCCGCCGCGACTACGCGCACATCGACCGTGACGACCTGCGCACCGGCAGCCACTCCGACAAGACCCTCACCGGCAATAACTGGAAAGCCGGCCTGGTCTACGCACTTACGCCGCAAACGTCCCTCTACGGCCAGTACGCCACCAGCACCGACGGCGTCGGCGGCCTGATTTCCCTGAGCCCGAGCCAGCAGCAGTTCGACCTGTCCACGGCCAAGCAAACCGAGATCGGCCTCAAGCAAGCCTTCTGGGACCAGCGTGGCGAATGGACCCTGGCCGCGTACCACATCGTCAAAAAGAAACTGCTCACCGACGTGCCGGGCGACCCGGACCTCAAGCAGCAAGTCGGCCAGCAAACCGCCAACGGCCTGGAAGCCAGCCTCGACCTGCAACTGCCCCATGCCTGGCAGTTGCAAGCCAACGCCGCCATCGTGCGAGCACAGTACGACGACTTCAAACAGGACGTCGGCGGCGTACAGGTCTCCCGCGACGGCAACCGCCCAGTGGACGTACCGCGCCGCACGGCCAACCTGTGGCTGAGCAAGGCCGTGACCGACAACGTTCGTGCCGGTGCTGGTGTGCGTTACGTCGACGCACGCTATGCCGACATGGCCAACCAGAACGAGCTGCCGAGCTACACCGTGGTCGATGCGACCTTGTCGTGGAAAGCCATGCGCAACACCACCCTGGGCCTGCAATTGAATAACCTGTTCGACCGCACCTACGCCGTCAGCCAATACAACGATGGGCAGCAGTGGATTCTGGGTGAACCACGCTCGCTCTTCGTCACCGCGGACTACACCTTCTAACTGAAATAACACGAACCCCCTCCCACTTTTTACTCGGTGTTGGACTTGAGCGCATTGATGACCTCACTCACCCTCACACAGCTCGGCTGGAGCCCACCCGGCCACGACCACTGCCTTCACCAGTTCCAACTGCGTGACGCCAGCCTGCAGGTCGATGCGGGGGAGTTTGTCGGGCTGATCGGCCCCAACGGCAGCGGTAAGACCAGCCTGTTGCGCTGTGCCTATCGGTTCAGCAAACCGGAACACGGCGACGTGTTGCTCGCGCACCAGAACGTCTGGAAGCAAAGCGCCAAGTGGTGCGCGCAACGCATCGCCGTCGTGCTGCAAGAGTTCCCCGATGCCTTCGGTCTGCGTGTGGATGAAGTGGTTGCCATGGGCCGCACGCCCCACAAGGGGTTGTTCGACAGCGATACGCTGCACGACCAGCAACTGATCCGCCAAGCGTTGAAGTCCGTCGGTATGCAGCATTTCGAGGACCACGCCTTCGCCACCCTGTCGGGCGGTGAAAAACAGCGCGTGATTCTCGCCCGCGCCCTGGCCCAGCAACCGCAACTGCTGATCCTCGACGAACCAACCAACCACCTCGACCCGCGCTATCAGCTGGAGCTGTTAAGGCTGGTCAAGCACCTGAACATCGGCACCCTGGCCAGCATCCACGACCTGAACCTGGCCGCCGCATTCTGTGATCGCCTGTATGTGATCAACCACGGGCGCATCGTCGCCAGCGGCACGCCCCACCACGTGTTGACCACCGCGTTGCTGCGCGACGTGTTTGGTGTCGAGGCACTGATCGACCCCCACCCCTTGTCCGGCTACCCCCGAATCACCTGGATAACCCAACCATGACCCTGCGTGCCCTGCTGTCTCTTGTTCTGTTGCTCGGTACTGCCCAAGCGTTCGCTGAGGCCACCCATTACCCGGTGACCCTCAAAAGCTGCAACCGCAACGTGACCTTCCAGGAGGCGCCGAAACACGCAGTCAGCCATGACATCAACATGACCCAGATGATGCTTGCCCTGGGCCTCAGATCCCACATGGCCGGCTACAGCGGCGTCACCGGCTGGAAGTCGGTGACACCAGAGATGGCCGAGACCCTCGATGGCCTGCCGGAACTGGCGAGCAAATACCCCTCGGTGGAAACCCTGCTCAATGCCAACGTGGATTTTTTCTTCGCCGGCTGGGACTACGGCATGCGCGTGGGCGGCGACCTCACGCCGCAAACCCTGCAGCCGTTGGGTATCAACGTGTACGAACTGAGCGAATCGTGTGCGTTCGTGATGAAGCGCCCCGCCGCCACACTCGAAGACACCTATAACGACCTGCGCAACCTGGGCAAGATCTTCGACGTGCAGGACCGTGCCCACACCCTGATCACCCAGATGCAGGCGCAGGTGGCCGAGGTGCAAAAAGACCTGCCGGCCGACAAGCCTCGCGTGTTCCTCTATGACAGCGGTGAAGATCGCGCCATGACCTCGGGCCGTCTGGGCATGCCCCAGGCGCTGATCAAAGCGGCCGGCGGACGCAATATCCTCGACGACGTAGACGCCAGTTGGACCCGGGTCAACTGGGAGACCGTGGTGGAACGCAACCCGCAGGTCATCGTGATCGTCGACTACAGCGAAATCACTGCCGAACAGAAAGCGCAATTCCTGCTGGATAACCCGGCCCTGCAATCGGTGGACGCCATCAGGAACCAGCGCTTTATCGTGATCCCGTACGTGCAGGCCACGCCGGGTATCGACAACGGGCTGGCGGTAGAAGCCTTGGCCAAAGGGTTCCACGGCGAATGATCAACCGTCGCTACGCCCTGCTGTTGAGTGCCCTTGGTGCGTTATTGCTGGTCTCTTGCGTGATCTCGCTGGGGTTCGGCTCGGCGCGGGTGCCCGTGGACGTGGTGTGGCGGATCTTGCTGAACAAGACGTTCGGCATCGGTGACGTGAATTGGCCTGCGGGGCAGGAACATATCGTCTGGCTGATCCGCGTGCCACGCATGCTGCTCGGGGCCTTGGTGGGTGCCGGGCTGGCGTTGATTGGTGCAGTGTTGCAGGCCGTGACGCGTAACCCGTTGGCCGATCCGCACCTGCTGGGCGTGACCTCCGGCGCCACCCTCGGCGCGGTGATCGTGGTGCTGCATGTGGGCGAAGTCATCGGCCTGCTGACCCTGCCCATAGCAGCCTTCATCGGCGCGCTGCTGAGCATGCTGGTGGTGCTGGCTGTGGCCAGTCGCAACGGCCGCCTGGAAAGTGATCGCCTGCTGCTGTGCGGTGTGGCGGTATCGTTCGTGATGATGGCGGTGGCCAACCTGCTGCTGTTCATGGGCGACCATCGTGCCGCGTCGGCAGTGATGTTCTGGATGCTCGGCGGCTTGGGGCTGGCCCGCTGGGAGCTGCTGGCAATTCCCGCCGCCACGCTGCTGCTGGGGTTGCTGTTGCTGCTCGGCATGGCCCGCCCGCTCAACGCCTTGATGGCCGGCGAGCAGACCGCCGTGACCCTTGGTTTGAACGCACGCAATGTGCGCTTGAAAGTCTTCCTGGTCGCCTCGCTGATGACCGGCGTGCTGGTGTCCATCAGCGGCTCTATCGGCTTTGTCGGGCTGATGGTGCCGCACATCGCCCGGCGCCTGGTAGGCGCCGAACACCGCCGTTTACTGCCGGTGTGCGTGCTGCTGGGCAGTGTGTTCCTGGTGTGGGTCGATGTCGCGGCACGCACGCTGATCGCCCCGCAAGACCTGCCCATCGGGGTGGCGACAGCGGCGATTGGCGGGTTGTTTTTTATTGGCTTGATGCGTCGGCGCTGATCACGCCCCGTTGTAGCGCATCGCGACGCACCTGATAGCCACACCTGCCATCTCATGGTGCGCACCCCGAGCCCGGCGATGGGCGAAACGACCATTTCAGGCCATTTCGCGACTAGGCACAGCGCTTGCAATCACCACCTCGACTTGTCCCCCTCATAACAATGTTGAGTTCACGGAGACTGCACCATGAAGCGTCGTAGCTTGCTCAAGGCTTTTACTTTGTCGGCATCCATTGCTGCCATGGGCTTGACCTGGACCGTCCAGGCCGCCGAGACCATCAAGGTCGGCATCCTGCATTCGCTGTCCGGGACCATGGCGATTTCCGAGACCTCGCTTAAAGACATGGCGTTGATGACCATCGACGAGATCAACGCCAAGGGCGGTGTGAACGGCAAGCTACTCGAACCGGTGGTGGTGGACCCGGCATCCAACTGGCCGCTGTTCGCCGAGAAGGGCCGGCAGCTGCTGACCCAGGACAAGGTTGCCGTGGTGTTCGGCTGCTGGACGTCGGTGTCGCGCAAATCCGTATTGCCGGTGTTCGAAGAACTCAATGGCTTGCTGTTCTACCCGGTGCAATACGAGGGCGAAGAAATGTCGCCGAACGTGTTCTACACCGGTGCAGCGCCAAACCAGCAGGCGATCCCGGCCGTGGAATACCTGATGAGCGAAGAAGGCGGCGGCGCCAAGCGCTTCTTCCTGCTCGGCACCGACTACGTGTACCCGCGCACCACCAACAAGATCCTGCGCTCGTTCCTGCATTCCAAAGGCGTCGCGGATAAAGATATTGAAGAGGTCTATACCCCGTTCGGCCACGCCGATTACCAGACCATCGTCGCCAACATCAAGAAGTTCTCCGCTGGCGGCAAGACCGCTGTGGTCTCCACGGTGAACGGCGACTCCAACGTGCCGTTCTACAAAGAGCTGGCCAACCAGGGCCTGAAGGCCACCGATGTGCCGGTGGTCGCGTTCTCGGTGGGTGAAGAAGAACTGCGCGGCATCGACACCAAGCCGCTGGTGGGCAACCTCGCGGCGTGGAACTACTTCCAGTCCGTGGAAAACCCGGTGAACCAGAAGTTCGTCGCTGATTGGAAAGCCTACGCCAAGAAACACAACCTGCCAGGCGCGGACAAAGCCGTGACCAACGACCCGATGGAAGCCACCTACGTGGGCATCCATATGTGGGCCCAGGCGGCGGAGAAAGCCAAGTCCACCGACGTCGACAAAGTGCGTGAAGCCCTGGGCGGCCAGACCTTCGCCGCACCGTCGGGCTTCACCCTGACCATGGACAAGACCAACCACCACCTGCACAAGCCGGTGATGATCGGTGAGATCCAGGCGGATGGGCAGTTCTCGGTGGTGTGGCAGACCCAGGAGCCGATCCGGGCCCAGCCGTGGAGCCCTTACATCCCGGGCAATGACAAGAAGCCGGACTACGCGGTGAAGAGCAACTAAAGCCCCACTCGGTTTGAATGTGGGAGGGGCTTGCTCCCGATTGCGGTGCTTCAGCCAGCACATGCAGTGCCTGACACCCGGCTATCGGGAGCAAGCCCCCTCCCACACTTTGATCGTGAATGATCAGGACACTTGCTTATGCCCACTGCCCTCAATCGCTATTTCTTGATTCTGCTGCTGTTGCTGCCTTTTGCTGCTCACGCCAGCGACGCCGAAGACTTTCTCAACGCCAACCCGATGCAACAAGCCAAGCTGCTCCAGGACTGGGCTGCCCAGCCGGACCCGGCGCGCATCGAACTGGTCGACGCCCTGCAACAAGGCCAACTCACGGTCAACGGCGAAACCAAGACCGTACGCCTGAACAACCGTCTGCGCGGCCTGATCGACAACGTACAAGCCAGCCAGCAACTGCTCGCCGCTGACCCCAAGGTACGTTTGGCCGCCGCGCAAACCCTGCAAAAAAGCGCGCAACCTGCGCAGCTCAAATTCCTCGATCAGCAGGTCGCCACCGAAACCAACGAGGCGGTGCACACCGCCCTCAGCCTGGCCCTGGCCAACCTGCAACTGGTGGACACCGACCCGGTCGTGCGCCTCGCCGCTGTGCGCTTGCTCGGCGGCACCGGCGACCCACTGGCCCGCACCCGCCTTGAAGCGCTGCTGGCGCCCGGCGTGGAAAACGACGCCGCCGTGCACACCGCCGCCGAGACCAGCCTGGCCCAGGTCAAACGCAAACTGATGTTCGGCGAAATCCTCGGCCAAGCCTTCAGCGGCATGTCCCTGGGTTCGATCCTGCTGTTGGCGGCACTGGGTTTGGCGATCACCTTCGGCCTGCTCGGCGTGATCAACATGGCCCACGGCGAGATGCTGATGCTCGGCGCCTACTCGACCTACGTGGTGCAACTGATGATGCAGCGCTACGTGCCCGCAGCCATCGAGTTCTACCCGCTGATCGCGCTGCCGGTGGCGTTCTTCGTCACCGCCGCTATCGGCATGGCCCTGGAGCGCACGGTGATTCGCCACCTGTACGGTCGGCCGCTGGAAACCCTGCTTGCCACCTGGGGCATCAGCCTGATGCTGATCCAACTGGTGCGCCTGGTGTTCGGTGCGCAGAACGTCGAAGTCTCGAACCCCGCTTGGTTGTCTGGCGGCATTCAGGTGCTGCCCAATCTCGTGCTGCCTTACAACCGCATCGTCATCATTGCCTTCGCATTGTTCGTCGTGGTGCTCACCTGGCTGCTGCTGAACAAGACGCGCCTGGGCCTCAACGTGCGCGCCGTCACCCAGAACCGCAACATGGCCGCCTGCTGCGGCGTACCCACAGGCCGAGTGGACATGCTCGCCTTTGGCCTCGGTTCCGGTATTGCAGGTCTTGGCGGCGTGGCGCTGAGCCAGATCGGCAACGTCGGCCCCGACCTGGGCCAGAGCTACATCATCGACTCGTTCCTGGTGGTGGTGCTCGGTGGCGTCGGCCAGTTGGCCGGTAGCGTCATGGCCGCCTTCGGCCTGGGAATTGCCAACAAGATTCTCGAACCCCAGATCGGCGCCGTGCTCGGCAAGATCCTGATCCTCGCGCTGATCATTCTGTTTATCCAGAAACGCCCGCAAGGACTCTTCGCACTGAAAGGACGGGTGATCGACTGATGAACCAGCCATTGATGCTCACGGCCACGCAAAAGGCCGGCCCCAAAGTCACGATGGCGCTGGGCGCGGTGATCCTGATCCTGCTGCTCGTGCTGCCACTGTGTTCGCTGTTGTCTGCGGACAACCCGCTGCATGTGTCGGCCTACACCTTGACGCTGGTGGGCAAGATTCTCTGCTATGCCATCGTCGCCCTCGCGCTGGACCTGGTGTGGGGCTACGCCGGGATGTTGTCCCTGGGCCACGGGTTGTTTTTCGCCCTGGGCGGTTATGCGATGGGCATGTACCTGATGCGCCAGGCGTCCGGCGATGCGTTGCCGGCGTTCATGACCTTTTTGTCGTGGACCGAATTGCCGTGGTATTGGGTCGGCACCCAACACTTCTGGTGGGCGCTGTGCCTGGTGGTGTTGGCACCCGGCCTGCTGGCCCTGGTGTTCGGCTTCTTCGCCTTCCGCTCGCGGATCAAGGGCGTGTATTTCTCGATCATGACTCAGGCCCTGACCTTCGCCGGCATGCTGCTGTTTTTTCGCAACGAAACCGGGTTCGGCGGCAACAATGGCTTTACCAATTTTCGCAGCATTCTCGGCTTCGGCATCACCGAACCGGGCACGCGGGCGGTGTTGTTCGTGGCCACGGTGCTGCTGCTGGTGGCGAGCCTGTACATCGGTTGGCGCCTGGCGCAGAGCAAGTTCGGCCGAGTCCTGACGGCTTTGCGCGACGCCGAGAACCGCCTGATGTTCTGCGGTTATGACCCGCGTGGCTTCAAGCTGTTTGTATGGGTGTTGAGCGCCGTGTTGTGCGGGCTTGCCGGTGCGCTGTATGTGCCGCAGGTGGGCATCATCAACCCCAGCGAAATGTCGCCGACCAATTCCATCGAAGCCGCCGTGTGGGTGGCATTGGGCGGGCGTGGCACGCTGATCGGGCCGTTGCTCGGTGCCGGCGTGGTCAATGGCATGAAGAGCTGGTTCACCGTGGCCTTCCCCGAATACTGGCTGTTCTTCCTCGGGGCGCTGTTCATCATCGTCACCCTGTACCTGCCCAAGGGCGTTATCGGCCTGCTGAAGAAATGAGGAACGTCATGCTTGAACCTATTTTCGATGCGGGCAGCGGCCGCGATGCGATTGGTATTGGCCAGGCGGCCGGCAAGGGGCTCAACACCCGCCACGGCACGATCCTGACCCTGGAAGACATCAGCGTCAGCTTCGACGGTTTCAAGGCGCTCAACGACCTGAACCTGTACATCGGCGTCGGGGAATTGCGCTGCATCATCGGCCCCAACGGCGCGGGCAAGACCACGTTGATGGACGTGATCACCGGCAAGACCCGGCCCAGTCACGGCAAGGCGTGGTTTGGCGAAACCCTCGACTTGACCAGCATGAGCGAAGTACAGATCGCCCAGGCCGGTATCGGCCGCAAATTCCAGAAACCCACGGTGTTCGAAGCCCTCAGCGTCTTCGAAAACCTGGAGCTGGCGCAGAAGACCGACAAGTCCGTATGGGCCAGCCTGCGTGCGCGCCTGAGCGGTGAGCAGAAAGACCGTATCGACGAAGTCCTCGACACCATCCGCCTCACGGCGTCAGCGCAGCGAGCGGCCGGCTTGCTGTCCCACGGCCAGAAGCAGTTCCTGGAAATCGGCATGCTGCTGATGCAAGACCCGCAACTGTTGCTGCTGGACGAGCCGGTGGCAGGCATGACCGACGCCGAAACCGAATTCACCGCCGAGCTGTTCAAGCGCCTGGCGGGCAAGCACTCGCTGATGGTGGTGGAGCACGACATGGGCTTTGTCGGCTCGATTGCCGACCACGTGACCGTGCTGCACCAGGGCAGCGTATTGGCCGAAGGGTCGCTGGAACAGGTGCAGGAAAATGAGCGGGTGATCGAGGTTTACCTTGGCCGCTAAGGAGAAGTGAACATGCTGCAAGTCGACAAACTGCACCAGTATTACGGCGGTAGCCACATCCTGCGCGGGCTATCCTTCGACGTGAAGATCGGCGAAGTCACCTGCCTGCTCGGGCGTAATGGCGTGGGCAAGACCACCCTGCTCAAATGCTTGATGGGGCTGCTGCCGGCCAAAGAAGGCGCGGTGAACTGGGAGGGCAAGGCCATTACCGCGTTCAAGCCGCACCAGCGCGTGCAGGCCGGTATTGCCTACGTGCCCCAGGGCCGGGAAATCTTTGGTCGCCTGACGGTGGAAGAAAACCTGCTGATGGGCTTGTCGCGCTTTCCCGGCGCCGAAGCCAAGCAAGTGCCCGCCTTCATCTACGAACTGTTCCCGGTGTTGCTGCAAATGAAACATCGGCGCGGCGGCGATTTGTCTGGCGGCCAGCAGCAACAGCTGGCGATTGGTCGCGCCCTGGCCAGCCGCCCGCGCCTGTTGATTCTCGATGAGCCCACCGAAGGCATCCAGCCGTCGGTGATCAAGGAAATCGGCGCGGTGATCAAAAAACTCGCGGCACGCGGCGATATGGCGATCCTGCTGGTGGAGCAATTTTACGACTTCGCCGCCGAACTGGCCGACCAGTACCTGGTGATGTCACGGGGTGAAATCGTGCAGCACGGTCGTGGGGAAAATATGGAAAGTGAGGGGGTACGCGGGCTGGTGACGATATAGGTTACGGTCTAATCTGTAGCGTCCTAACGATAAGCACACACCATGACACTGCCCGTTTCTCCTGCCCTGTTCACCCCACGCTGGCATGCTGAGCTCGAGCTCGGCTACGCGCGTTTCGGCGAGACAACGCGCCCGGTGATGCGCCGCCATCTCGGCCCGCTGCGGGTACAAAAGCATTTGTATGCCGAAGGCCCCGAGGTGTGCCAGCACATCATCGTGCACCCGCCCGGCGGGATTGCCGGCGGTGACCGCCTGGACATCCGTGCCCACGTAGGCGCCGGTGCCTGGGCACAATTGACCAGCCCCGGCGCGGCCAAGTGGTACCGCGCCAGTGGCCCGGCGTATCAAACCCTCGAATTGACCGTGGAAGCGGGCGCCACCCTCGAGTGGCTGCCCCAGGAAACCATCGTCTTCAGCGCCGCCCAGGCTGAACTCGCCACGCGTATCGACCTGCAAGGTGATGCCCGCCTCTTCTACTGGGACGTGGTCGCCCTCGGTCGCCCGGCCAGTGGCGAGCGCTTCGACCTCGGCCACTTTCAATCACACCTGGATATTCGCCGCGACGGCCAGTTGCTCTGGCATGAGCGCCAGCGCATTGTGGGCGCCGATGGGTTGCTGGGTTCGCCCATCGGGCTGGATGGGCAGCCGGTGTTTGCCACGTTGCTGGTGACGGGTGAGATCGAACCTGAATTACTTGAACAATGCCGCTCACTGCCCCACGGGGTGCGCGGTGATTTGACCCAATTGCCTGGGCTGCTGGTCGCCCGTTGCCTGGCCAGTGAAGCGCTGCTGGCGCGGGGTTGGTTGATTGATTTATGGAAATTGCTGCGCCCGGCCATAGTGGGCCGAGAAGCGGTAGCGCCGAGAATCTGGAGCACATGAAGATCAACATGTGGGAGGGGGCTTGCCTGCTAATGCCAGTCAGTTAAGAAGGAACACTATCACTGTGGCGAGCGGGCTTGTCCCGCGTAGGGCTGCGTAGCGGCCCCAAAAGCTGTCTCTGC
>NZ_JALJFG010000025.1 GCF_023242475.1 Pseudomonas sp. MWU15-20650
GCCTCCCACATTTGCCCTGTGCGCACCGGTCAGATCAGGTGATATCGGCCGACACCGGTGCATCCAGGCCCATCGCGTGCAGACGCGCGTAGTAGCCGTTCTGCGCCAACAACTCGCCATGTGTGCCGCGCTCGACGATCCGGCCATCGTCCATCACCAGGATCAGGTCCGCCTTCTCGATGGTGGACAAACGGTGCGCGATCACCAGGGTAGTGCGACCTTGCATGACCTTGTCCAGCGCCGCCTGGATATGCCGCTCGGACTCGGTATCGAGGGCCGAGGTGGCCTCATCGAGGATCAGCAACGGCGAGTTCTTGAGCAATGCACGGGCAATCGCCAGGCGCTGGCGTTGACCACCGGACAACAGCACGCCGTTCTCGCCGACCTGGGTATCGAAACCCTTGGGCAACTGGTCGATGAAGTCCTTGGCATTGGCATCTGCCGCCGCAGCCTCAACATCGGCACGCGGTGCGCCAGCCAGGTCGCCGTAGGCGATGTTGTTGGTCACGGTGTCGCTGAACAGGGTCACGTGCTGGGTGACCTGGGCAATGTGCTTGCGCAGGTTAAGCAGCTTGTAGTCTTCGACCTCTACGCCATCGAGCAGGATTTCACCGCTTTCATGGTGGTAGAAGCGCGGGATCAAGCTGGCCAGGGTCGACTTGCCGCTGCCCGAACGGCCCACCAGGGCGATCATCTGCCCAGGCTCGGCGGTGAAGCTGATGTCCTTGAGCACATGGCGCTCGGTGCCAGGGTAGGTGAAGTTCAGATGACGCACTTCCAGGCGACCGCTGACCTTGTCGCGCTCGATAGTGCCGTGGTCGATCTCAACATCTTCATCCAGCTGTTCAAAAATGCTTTCGGCACCCGCCACGCCTTTCTGGATCGTCGAGCTGACTTCCGACAGTTGGCGGATCGGCTTGGGCAACAAACCAGCCAGCGTGATGTAGGCCACCATGTCACCGGCCGACGCATCCCCACGAAGATACAGGACCAGGAACATCAACACCGCCATCGCGGAGTAGATCACCAATTGCAGCGCCGGGGTGTAGATGGCCCCAGTGCGGGTCATCCGCAGCTGCTTGTTGGTGTTGCTCTGGCTGGCCCTGAAGAAGCGTTTCTGCTCGTAGACCTCACCACCGAAGCTGCGCACCACGCGATAGCCCTGGATGGTTTCCGAGGCCACGTGGGTCACGTCGCCCATGGCCACCTGGATTTTCTTGCTCTGCTTGCGGAATTTCTTGCTGGCCGTACTGACCATCACGGCAATCAACGGCAGGATAGCGATCATGACCAGCGTCAGGCGCCAGTTCATGTACAGCAAGGAGGCAAACAGGAAGATCACCGTCATGCCTTCGCGAATCACCACCTTGATCGCATCGGTCGCCGCCCCCGTGACCATGGTCACGTTGAAGGTGATGCGGGAAATCAGGTGCCCGGAGTTGTGGTTGTCGAAGTAGCGGTTTGGCAGCGTGAGCAAGTTGTTGAACAACTGCACCCGCAGGTCGTGCACCAGGCCCAGGGAAACCTTGGCCAGCAGGTAGTTGCCCAGGAACGACCCCAAGCCCTGCCAGGCTGCAATCAGAATGATCAGCAGCGGCACAGCCTGCAGCAATTGCAGGTCGCGCAGTAACGGCACGGTGGGGAATAGCACGGCTTCCGGATTGGAAAGGCCGTCGACAAAATACTTGAGGATGTAACCCAGCATTGGCTGGGTCGACGCGAAAATCAGAAATCCGACGATACTCAACGCGAACAAGCCCATGTAGGGCTTAACGTAACTAAGCAGGCGGAAGTATATTTTCAAGCTCGAAGGGCTTGCGCTCGGACTGGAGTCGGTCATATCACGCGGCGTTTTGAAAAAGGAGGCTGACTTTATCACAGCTTCTCTGTTGTACTTGCACCCGACGTAACCCGCGGCTCTGTTGGATCTGACCGACGACATTACATAGCCACTACCTTAAGATGGTCGGCTTTCTCTTTCTGGAATGGCTCTACTGTATGCACTCCAAGCGCTTCATCTATGGCTCAAATCGCTTTTTAGACTTCTTGATCCTGTGGATTTTGCCCATCGGCCTGTTGCTGCTCCTGAGCTCATTGTTTTTTGTCACCAATCGCAATGTGCTGCACCGGTTCTTCTACATCACCTTCAGCGTGCCGACCCTGTTCCTGCTGTGCATGCGCCCTCGAGAGCTCAAGGAACTGTTGCGTGAGCCCCTGGCCATCGCGTTTCTGGTTTTCTCTGCCTGGGCGCTGACCAGCATGCTCTGGACCCCGGAGTCTTCCAACGACTCGGACCTGTTCAAGCGCCCGCTGAATACGTTCATGCTGTTTGGCGGCTTCGGGTTCTTGTTGCATTACCGTAACGAACTGTTCAAGCCGATCTTCTTCAGTGCCGCAGTGATTGCGCTGGTGGTGTGCTTGTGCAACCTGGTGGCGTTCGCCAAAGGCTTCGAACCGGGCATGCGCATGATCGGTGGTCGGGGAGCCCTCGACAACCCGCTGCTCAGCTCTCATCTTTTCGGCTTTTTCAGTATTTACTGGCTTTACGTTTGCATGACAACCCAGCGCCTGAAGGTGTTGTGGTTCAGCGTTCCAGCCCTTGCAATCATGATCGCAGCGGTCTTTTCGACAGGCTCCCGAACACCATTGGTCGCGTTGACGCTAGCAATCCTGTGGATGAGTTTTATCAGCCGTAACCGCCGCTCGGTAATATTTATTGCTGGATTGGTCCTGAGCTCTATTGTGCTCCTGCTGTTCTATCCAGCGTTGATCACTGACCGTGGCAGCTCGTTCCGCCTTGAATTGTGGAGCATGTCGCTGCAACGTATCGCCGAACACCCTTGGATCGGCCATAGCTACGACTCCGAGCTGTACTTGACACTCGCAGATGGCAACCAACTGCGCGAGCCCCACAGCTTCGCCCTCGGCGTGCTTTATTACGTCGGCATCATCGGTTTTATCCCATGGCTCTTCATGCTCGGCTGGGGCCTGCGCAAAGGCTTCAAGGAACGGGCACAACCGCTGTTCATCCTGGCCTCTTCCCTGCTGGCCTACGGCATCGGCGCCGGCCTGACCGAAGGCGGCGGCATTCTGTCGCGCCCCAAGGAACATTGGTTCCTGTTGTGGATTCCCCTGGCCATAATCGCCGGCCTGAGCATCGCCCAGCGTCGCCGCAGCGTACTGCGCATGCCCGTGCAAAGCATCAAGACCCAGGCATTCGATCAGCTTTGCAACAACGCCCATGTGATAGAAGCCGACGGCCTGGGACCAAAAGTCTTACGCCTGGAAGACGGCAGCTTCCTCAAGATCTTTCGCGCACGCCGCTGGTACACCTCGGGCAGCTTCAACCCGTATTCCGAGCGTTTTGCCAGCAACAGCGAGCAATTACGCACCTTGGGGATCCCCACCCCTGAAATCCTCGCGCTCTACCGCCTGGACGACGCCAGCAGTGCCGTGACTTACACCCCCTTGCCCGGCCTGACCCTGCGCCAGGCGCTGCAAAGCCTGGACAGCAGCTTGCGCGAATCGCTGATTGAGCGCTTTGGCCGGTTCATGGCGCAGTTGCATGAGCGCGGCGTGTACTTCCGCTCGCTGCACCTGGGTAATGTGCTGTTGATGGACGATGGCGAGTTCGGCCTGATCGACGTGGCCGACCTGCGCATCTACCCCTCGTCACTCCGTTATGCCCTGCGCCAACGTAATCTGTGCCATATGCAACGCTACCCGCAGGACCGCAACTGGCTGTTCGAAACCCACTTCGAGCAACTGCTCAAGGGCTACGCGTGCGTTGCAAGCCAGAGCGCCACGACGAAAATTCGCGAACAGGTGCAGCGCCTCCCCCGCCCCGCCAAATGACAAAAAAGGCGACTATCACAGGTGATAGTCGCCTTTTTCACATCCCTCGCCGCGCTCAGCTCCTGAGCGGCATCAGATACAGCCGCACCAGCCCACGCAAGGTCTTGCGTCCCCAGAACTTCAGCGGGATCTGCTTGAGGATCTCCCGCGCCAGCGGGCGGTCACGGTCGGCAGTCTTGAGGAACATCGAGTTCAGGAAGTTGTAACGAACCTGATCATAAGCCGGGTGATCGCTGAACAAGCCATAAGTCTTGAGGATGTTCTCGATCATGTAGCGATGATTCTTGTACGTGTTGGTCGCGTGCTGACGATAGCGCGCCATTACCACGCCCAATACATCGATGGTGTAGCCCGCATGGGCAATCTTCAGCTCGATCAGCAGGTCTTCCAGGGGGATCAACGGATCGAAACCACCCACCTCTACAAGCGCATCCCGGCGAATCATCAAGGTGGGCGCCGGAGGGAACGGCTTGCGGTCCAGGAACAGGTCATCGAAGTCCAGGCTGCGAAACGGCAGGTCGCGGTGCTGCTTCTTCTCAGGGTACGGTATGCCTTGGCCATCGATCAGTTCAATGTTGCCGGCGCAGATGCCAACCTTCGGCTTGCCTTCCATGTAGGCCACTTGGGTCGCAATACGTTCGGGCAGCATGATGTCGTCGGAGCCGAACGGAACGATCAGGCTCCCCTTGGCCCGGGCGATCGCGCCGTTGAGGGTGTTGGTCAGGCCCTGGTTCTGTTGCACCTGGAAATCAAAGCCGTGCTCGGCCTGCAAGCGCCGGATGCGTTCGACACTGTCATCCTTGGAGCCGTCATCCACCACCAACAACTCGATAGCGGTATAGGTCTGCCCCAGCACACTGAGGATACTCTGTTCGATATACGGGCCATGGTTGTAGGACGCAATGATCACCGAGACCAGAGGTTGTTGCCGAGTCATGCTCTACCCACTTCACGTAAACCGGTTTCAATCAGAGTCAGGTACTTGTGCCTGAACTCTTCAAGGGTGTGGTTGGCCTGCAGATAGCGGAACACCTCTTCACCCTTGGCGCGTAACTGTTCATCGCTCAGCGCCAGATAAGTATCCAGGGCGACGGCCAATTGCTCGACGTTGCCCGGGTCATGGGACAGGCCGCCCGCGCCCTGCACCAGTGGCAACATCGCAGGGCCGTTGGAGGCGATGACCGGCAGGTGTCCACTCATGCCTTCCAACAGCGCCAGGCCCAGGCCCTCAAACAGCGACGGCATGGTCCAGATGTCGAAGCCACGCACGTACCTCATGCCGTCTTCGCGAAAGCCCAGCAAATGCGCGCGACCGGTCAGGCCCAGGCGCTCGATGTCTGCACGCAAATCGGCTTCTGCACGACCGGAACCAATGATGCCTACCTGTGCCTCGGGGTACTTGTCCTTGAGGCTGGCAAAGGCTTGCAGCAGGTGAGTGTGGCCCTTGATCGGCACCAGCCGCCCCAACGCGCCGATCATCCGAGCGTCCATTGGCAGGCCCAGGGCCTTGCGCGCCTCTTCGCGGGTGAACTGCAAGGCTTCTGCCTGGGGAATATCGATCGCGTTGGTGACATAGCTGGTGTTTTCACGGGTGAACCCACAGTCGAGGTCCACCAGATAATCCTTCACCGCTTCCGACACCCCCACAAAACGCCACGCCGGGCTGACCCAGCGTCGCGTCTGGCGCCGACGGTAACCACGGTCATACTCGCCAAAGCCGTGCGAGATACCAACGCACAGCGGGATTTTCAACCAACGGTTGAGCGACAGCATCATGTTCACCGACTTGAAGCGGTTACAAATGACCACATCGAATTTCTGCTCGCGGCAATATTTGTAGATCTGCCACATGGCGCCAAAGCGGATGCCCTTGAGGGACTTCTCCGGCAGCTCGAAATAGTGGGAGTGCTCGGCCACACTCAGGGGCTGGCCCGGCAATGGGCGCCCACTGAGAAACCCCGATGTGACCTCGAAACGCTCAGCCGGCAAGGATTTGACGATTTGCTCACCCAAGTCGGCGAAGTCATTGGTCTTGACGTTGTAGTCCGGCTGTAACTGCAAAACCTTGAAACGAGGCTTCATAACTCTCCATACAGCGATCTGGCGACGGGCACGCGGCCCGGTAAAAGGGCGACAAGCGATTGTTAGCCTGCCTTCGATAGGTTCTCAATCCTGCTTCAGAACCCACAGCAGTTCGTGCCGACGCACGGCCTTGCGAAAGAATTCGTCCTCTCCATAAGGCGACGGCCTACGGCCCGCCAGTATCCGCTGCACAACCCGGCGCACCCGACGCTTGAACGGCGGTCGCGGCTGCAGGTCATGCATCATGCCCAAGGCCATGGCCTTGTCGTGCTGCTGGCTCAAGGTGAGCGAGAAGCTGCAAGGCACAAACTCACCCCCAGCATAGAAATGCGGTGGCAGCGCCACGCCAGCCCCCGAATCCCCCATGGGCCATCGGTCGTTATCATGCAGGTGATTGGCATAGCCGAGCAATGTGTCGGGCTGCCACTCCAGGCCCTTCAAGGCTTCCAGTGTCGCCGCATGGGCACAGATGTGGTCAGCGTGAGGGTCGAGTAATGGCGTGGGCAACACGACCACCTGCGGCCGCGCCTTGAGCAACAGTGCCCGCAAGTCCGCGATCAGGTTGTTCCAGGTCGGCGCACCATCCTCGTCGCCGGGCAGTGTAAACGCGTTGAACTGGCGAAACAGTCGTGTGTCGCTCAATTCGGCTTCGCGAGAAGCCTTAGGTTGACTCGGTTCGGCCTGCATGGCCTGCAGCCGCATGCAGAAGTAACCCAATTGCACGCACTGGGCCTCGGGCACGCCCGCCCACCGCGGCACGGCAATGCTGTCCCAGGCACGCAGGCGGCCCTTGATACGCGCCGCTTCAGCCTTGGGCATACCCATTTTCCGATAATGCTCGGCTTCGATTTCACCGGCAGTCAGGGTGACAATCCAGCTTTCGGCGGCCTGGCTGTATAGGGCGAATGCGGCCAGTTCAGCATCGTCGGCGTGGGGAGCAATCACCATGACGCGCTGTTGCTGATAGTCCGCGTGACGAAAGCGCCACAGCGTCGGCTGCCCCTTGATCCGGCAAAAACGTCCGCGCAGCGTGATCTTGCCCGCGCTCAGTGCTTCGGCGGCCCCCGTGAGGTTGAGGTAGCGAAACCCAGCAACACCGCGCTCGAACACCTGCCGGTCCCGCGTACCCAGGCCCCGCAGCTCCACCGCAGGGTCGACGAAGCGCCCCAGCCACGTGCTTTTCAACTCGACACCGACGATCAGGGTTTCGTCGGCCCCCAGGGGCGTATCCAGAAACAGCTGCCCGGACTCCAGGCGCAAACCGGGCTGCTCGCTGCCGGCAGGGAACGCGTACTCATAATTGTCTTTGGGCGAGTAAAACAAGCTATCGGCAAACCAGGCTTCATGGGCGACCCACAGCAGCACCGCCAGGATCGGCGGCAACCACCAGGCCACAAAAATGCCGACCTTGAGCAGCAACAGGAAGCCGATAAAGAGCGCAATGCGCTTATTACGCCGATGGCGCTTGAGCAGTAGTTGCTTGCGATTCATACGCTGAAAACCTGCACTGGATTGCACCAGCGCTCCTTGTATTCGCGGTCGGAACGCCCAAAAGAAAAGCGCAACGACTTATTGGCCGCTCGCGCCTGTTCCCAGGCGCTTTGGGTGTTGAGAAAGCTCAGGACACTGCCGGGGCTGAACGCACGGGTTTCAGGGTCGACACCGCCGTTGACGTACTCAGCACTGAACCATTCGCTGGACTGCACCTGATACACCAATTGCACAGCGATCGCGGCATCATTGAGAAACAGTACCGAACCGAACAAGAAATCCTTGAGCAATTCCAGCACCTCAGCCAGACGCGCCGCGCCTACGGGTGGGAAGCCCCAGCGACGTTGGAACAGATCGCAGTAAATCGCCGCCAGCTCCACGCTGGAAAACTCACTGACCGCCCGTACCACGCCGCCCGCTTCTTCCAGCAGACGCAACTCGCGCCGCTGGTTGTAGCGAAACTTTTTCGACAGTTCTTCAGGGGTGCGTGCCATGGCCAATTGCTCGGCCTGAGGCTTGAGGGTGCTGACGCGCCCATCGTTCAACGCCGACAGGTAGCGCGCACGATGACGCAACGGCACCTGTGCATCGGCGGCAATCGGCAAGATGATCTCGGCATTGCCCAGGTCAAACAGGCCTTTCTTGCCGGCACGCTTGAGTACGTCCTTGGACAGCGCCAAGTCCCGCCCCCAGGTGGCTATCGCCCCCTTGAGTTCACCGCCTTGCTCCCAGCCCAGGTAACGCACGGGAAGCTGAGCCAGGCAGGCCAACCGTTCGATCACCTGCGGATGGGTTGCCACACTGCCGCCGTAACGCTGCCAGGCCTGGGCGTAAACCTCGGCCTCGACAGGCGCCCAGCCACGTTCACGCCAACCCTGAAAGCGATTTAGCATCTAGACCACAGCGTCATAAGGGTCCACACCCTCTTTGACGACCAGGATGTCTTCCATAATCAGGTACTGCAGGTCCGAACCAAAAAACATGTTCAGCGCGTCGGTCGGCGAGCAGATCATTGCTTCGCCACGACGGTTGAGCGACGTGTTCAAGGACACGCCGTTACCGGTCAGCACTTCCAGCTCTTTCATCATGTCGTAGTAGCGCGGGTTGTATTCGCGCTTGAGCACCTGGGCGCGGGAGGTGCCGTCTTCATGCACCACTTCCGGCACGCGGGTTTTCCATTCTTCCGACACTTCAAAGGTGAAGGTCATGAACGGCGCCGGGTGATCGACCTTGATCATCTGCGGGGCCACGGTGTCGAGCATCGACGGGCAGAAAGGCCTCCAGCGCTCGCGGAACTTGATCTGGTGGTTGATGCGGTCCGCCACGCCGGTGGCGCTCGGGCAACCGATGATCGAACGACCGCCCAGTGCGCGCGGGCCAAACTCCATGCGCCCCTGGAACCAGGCCACTGGGTTACCGTCGACCATGATCTTGGCAATGCGCTTAGGCATGTTTTCGATCTTGCGCCAGTTCGGCTTGCTCTCGTGCTTGGCGCACGCGGCAATCACGTCCTCGTTGCTATAGGACGGGCCGAGATAGACGTGTTCCATTTTCTCCACCGGAACACCACGGGCATGGGACACATAGGCAGCAGCCCCCACCGCAGTACCGGCATCGCCGGACGCCGGCTGTACGAACAGCTCTTTGACGTCATCGCGGGCGATGATTTTCTGGTTCAGCTTGACGTTCAACGCACAACCACCGGCGAAGGCCAGCTTGCCGGTGTCCTTGAGGATGTCGCCCAGGTAGTGGTCGATCATCTGCAGGGCCAGCTTCTCGAACAGCGCCTGCATGCTGGCCGCGTAGTGGATGTACGGTTCGTCAGCAATATCGCCTTCGCGCTTGGGCCCCAACCACTCGATCAGTTTTGGCGAGAAGTAGAAACCCTTGCCCTTCTCTTTATAGCGGCGCAGGCCGATGACGTTGGCGTAGTCGGTATTGATCACCAACTCACCGTTTTCAAAGGAGGCCAGGCGCGAGAAGTCGTACTTGCTGGCATCGCCATAGGGCGCCATGCCCATGACCTTGAACTCACCGTCGAGCATCTCGAAGCCGAGGAACTCGGTGATCGCGCCGTACAGGCCGCCGAGGGAATCCGGATCGTAGAATTCCTTGATCTTGTGGATCTTGCCGTTTTCGCCGTAACCGAAGAACGTGGTGGCGTACTCACCTTTGCCGTCGATCCCCAGGATCGCGGTTTTCTCCTGGAAGCCCGAGCAGTGGTAGGCGCTGGAGGCGTGGGCCAGGTGGTGCTCAACCGGTTCGATCTTGATTTTCTTCGGATCGAAGCCCAATTGCTCCAGGCACCAGACGATCTTGTTGCGATAGCGCTTGTAGCGACGGTTGCCCATCAGGATCGCGTCAAGCGCGCGGTCCGGGGCGTACCAGTAACGCTTGGCATAGTGCCAGCGTGCCTCGCCGAACAGGCTGATCGGTGCGAACGGGATCGCCACCACGTCAACGTCCGAAGGCTTGATGCCGGCTTGTTCCAGGCAGAACTTCGCCGATTCGTAGGGCATGCGGTTCTTTGCATGTTTGTCGCGTACGAAGCGCTCTTCTTCGGCGGCCGCAATCAGCTTGCCGTCGATATACAGGGCTGCGGAAGGATCATGGCTAAGGGCGCCGGACAGGCCAAGAATCGTCAATGCCACAGGGGTCTAGCCTCTTTTAGTCTGCATGCAGGCGCAGGGCGCCTGAAAAAAGTGTGCCTCTCGCCTGGGGCGGGAAACAGCTAAAGGGCGGGATTATAGCTTAAAAGCAGTAGGAAGCTGTTAGCGGCGAGGACCTAGCGCAGCTCAATGCTGCCGTCGACATTTTGCCGGTAGATCGTATAGGGCAGGATGAGCGTATCCAGAACGCCAGAAATGGGAACATCGATAAATGCCCAAGGAACGTCGTTCAACGACACGCCACTTCCGGAATGCGGAGGGGCGTGCAACACACAAAGGTCATAGGCCACTCCGCTGTAGACACGCGGAACTGTCTGGCAATAGGTTCTGTTCGCCTTGAGCTCACGTGCTACCACATCGCCGTCCCGAAACACCGTCGTCACGGTCCCGCAGCCCTCCAGAACCGAAACGATCCCCATCAGCACCAGCAGCCCCTCAATTCCCGCTTTCATACTGTTCTCCCCTGTTGAGGGCTGGAACCTAACACCCCAAGGCCCGCACTCACAGGCACCTCGCTACGCAATCAGGCGTAGGAAGCGTCCGATTTCCCCACCCAGACCATAGCGTTCGGCAAAAGAAGAGGTAACCGTTAAACTTGCGCTCTTTTGCGCCGACGCCAACCACTGGCGTCGCGCTATGGACCCAGCCTGCCTATGAATCCTTCTGCCCTTTCCGCCCTGCTTGCATTGGGCCTGTGCACTACCGCCCTGGCTGATGACGCACCACTGGTCCTCGACCCCAGCGTCGTCACCGGCTCACGCAGCGCCAGCCCAACGTTCGACCTGCCGTACTCGGTAGATGGCATCAGTCGCGAACAGATCAGCGACGGTCAGTTGGGCATCAACGCCTCCGAAGCCTTGTCCCGCGTGCCTGGCCTGGTGGTACAGAATCGCCAGAACTACGCACAGGACCTACAGATTTCCTCCCGCGGCTTCGGTGCGCGCTCGGCATTTGGTGTCCGCGGCATCAAGTTGATCGCCGATGGCATCCCCGCCAGCACCCCGGACGGCCAGGGCCAGGCCGCTACGTTTAACCTCGACACAGCTGAACGTATCGAAGTACTGCGCGGCCCCGCGGCGACGTTATACGGCAGTAATGCCGGTGGCGTGATCCAGATGTTTTCCCGCGACGGCGAAGGCCCGCCGCGCATCGGCGCCGAAACCCTGGTGGGCAGCGACGGCCTCAACAAAAACCACCTCAGCGCAGAAGGCGCAGCCAATGGCGCAGGCTTCGTACTCGACGCCTCGCGCATGGACACCAACGGCTACCGCGACCACAGCAGCGCCCGCCGCGACCAGACCTTCGCCAAACTCAACTTCCAGCCTGATGACGACAGCAAGCTGGCGTTGATCTACAGCAGCCTGGAGCAGAACGGCACGCAAGATCCGCTGGGGCAAACCTGGGCGGCGTACAAGGCCGACCCGCGCTCGGTGGCGCCTGCGGCCCTGCAATACAACACACGAAAAAGTATCGATCATCAGCAATTGGGCCTGAATTACGAACGTTACATCGGCGACGCGACGTTGCAGGTCAACGCGTATACCGGACGGCGGAGCGTGATTCAGTACCTGTCGATTCCGGGCGGCACGGCACCCGACAAGCGCGGTGGTGTTGTAGATTTTGACCGGAAGTTCTACGGAGGCTCAGTCCACTGGCTACAGCCTGTCACTCGCGCACCGGGCGATCTGACGGTTATTGCTGGCCTGGATTACGATCGCAGCCAGGATGATCGCCAAGGCTATTCCAACACCCTCAACGGCGAGCACGGCGTAAAAGGTGCACTAGGCCGCGACGAAATCGACACGGCCACCAGCCTTGACCCGTTCGTGCAAGCCAACTGGCTGCTGGGCGACTGGACACTGCAAGCCGGGCTGCGCCACAGCACGATGAAAATGGACGTGGACGACCACTTCCTGAGCGACGGCAATGACAGCGGCAACAAGACCTACCAGAAGAGCACGCCCTCGGTCAGCGCGATGTACGCCTTCACTCCCGACCTGCACGGATACGTCAGCGCCGGCAAGGGCTTCGAAACCCCGACCCAGGCCGAATCGGCTTATTCGACGACCTCAAATGGGTTCAACTTCGCTCTCAAGCCGTCGGTCAGCAAGCAATACGAAATAGGGCTCAAGGCAAGGATCGGCCAAGATACGCGGCTCAATGCCGCCCTGTTTCAAATTACCACTGACGACGAATTGGTCGTCTTATCGTCCAAGGACGGCCGCACCACCTACCAAAACGCCGGCCGCACCCTGCGCCGAGGCTTTGAGTTGGGCGTCGAAAGCCAACTCAGTGAGCAGTGGAGCACCAACCTCGCCTACACCCGCCTGCAAGCCACCTACGACAGCGACTTCATCGGCGGCGGCAAACCCGTGGACAAAGGCAACTACCTCCCCGGCGTCCCGCAAACCACCTTGTTCGCCGAGCTGAACTGGAAGCCACGCGACTGGGTCAGCACCGCCCTCGAAGGCATGTACCGCAGCAAAGTCTACGTAGAAGACACCAACCAACAACACCCCGCGCCAGGCTATAGCGTGTTCAACTGGCGCGCGCGGTTCGAGCAGAAAGTGGAGCACTGGACCTTTCACCAAACCTTGCGCCTGGACAACTTGCTGGATCGCCAGTATGTGGGCTCGGTGATTGTCGGCGACGGTAATGGCCGCTACTACGAAGCGGCGCCGGGGCGGTCGTGGTATGCGGGGGCAGGGGCGCAGTATCAGTTTTGAATGCAGCGCATGGACGGCCGCCATCGGGGACAAGCCCCCTCCCACACTTTATTAATGTGGGGGCTTGCCCCCGATAGGGCCGAAGGCCCGCTTCAACTGGCGACCCTGATCTCTTTAGGCAAGCGCTGATCAATCACCTGATACAGCGCACTGCTCTGCGGCCAATTGCGCATAAACCGCGCACGATCCTTGGCATACGCCGGGGCGAAGCTGGCAATGGAACGGTGCTGACGCATGGAGTCCAGGTCGATCATCGCCCAGCGGCCTTCATCCCAGTACAGGTTGTGGCCCTTGAAATCGCCATGGCTGATGCGCTCGCCAATCAACTCGGCGAACAGCTGGTCCAGCGCCAGCAGTTCATGTTCAGGGGCATCACCGTGCTCAACATACGGGGCGAAGCGCTCGATGATGTCCGGCCCCGGCAGGAACTCAGTGACCAGGTACGCACGGCTGCGCAACCAGAAACACCGTTTTTCCAACACAGCCAGCGGCTTGGGCGTGGCAATACCGAGGAATGCCAGGCGGTTGCCTTCGCGCCAGGAGTGCCAGGCGCGGCTCGGCCGCCAAAAGCGGGTGAGCCAGTGAGCGAAGCTTTTGATGTTGTAACGCTTGATCACCAGCGGGCGGCCGTTCACTTCGACCTTGGCCACGCTCGCAGTGCCACCGGTTTTATACAGATGGCCCTGGTCGAGCAATGCATCCGCCTGCGCCAGCACCGGCAACATCGCCGCCTCTTCTTCGCGACGAATCGCTCGCAGGCCAAAAGCGCCACGCACCACGCTGAACAGCGTGCATTCGCGCCCCACTTTGCTCAAGAAGTCTTTCAAGCGCCAGGCGCTGACTTTGTGCACCTGCTTTTCGAGGGCCTCCAGGGGCAGAGCATGCTCGCCGTTGCTGAGCAGGTAGTACACCAGCAACTCTTCGGTAAACGGCGCGAGGCTTTTGGGCAACTGGGCAAAAAACACCCCGAGGTTTTCCAGCACCCGGTTACGCGACAGCGGCTTGCCCGGCGTTTCGACACGGACCCCGGCACCATCGATCAAATACAACTGGCCGCCCTGGCGCAGCAGGTTGTCCAGGTGCAGGTCTTCCTGCCAAAGCCCTTTGGCGTGCATCAGGGCAATGGCGCCCAGTGCCTCGGCGAGCACAGCGGTCTGCTCGTCCGCCAATGGCGGCAAACCTTCGACGGCATGCCAGGCGTCGGCCAGGCTCTGGGCACCTTCGAGAAATTCGAACAACAGCCAGCCACCCTCGCCTTCCTGCAAGCCATCGGCCAGCAACAAGGGTGTGACCAGGCCCTGCTCGGCCAACAAACGCACGCCCTTGAGCTCACGCTGAAAATGCCGCACAGCCTTGCTGCCGACCAACAACTTGGCCAGCACCGGGCGACCGCGCCACACCGCCGCACCCACATAGCGTTGCCCCGGCAGAACGCGCAACAGGCTCAACAGCTGCAACTGCCCAGGGCCTGCCGAATCCGCCAAGTCGAGGGTCAACGGCAAGCTGGGTGTACGGCCGGCATGTTTGAGCTCGGATAGACGCATCAGCGGTTTTCCTTGTGGCTGCGGCGCGCCGTCAGGCGTTGTTGCCAAGTGCGAACCAGCGAGCTGTCCTCAGGTTGCTCAAGGTAAGCCGCCAGCAATTGCCGCTGCTGCGCCGGTGCCCATTGCGGGGCTCGACGCAGCAGCGGCTCCAGATCCTTGACCCGGTCGCGCCAGCCAAACAACAACGGCCGGGTTTTTTCCAGGTCGATCAACTGCGCGGCATAACCGTCACCGTTAGCCTGCATGAAAATATGCTTGGGGTAAAAACAGCCGTGCACCTGCCCCATGCTGTGCAGGTGGCGCGCCAATTGGCCACAGGCCAACAAGATAGCGCGCTGTTGGGCATCGTTCAGTTGCGCCCATTGCTCCAGCAACGAGTCCAGGTCATTCCAGTCATCCAGGGCACGGGTGAGCAGCATCGCACGATGCTCGCCCTTCACCTTGCGTTCGCCAAAAAAGGCCGCTTGCAACGCAGGGATCCCATACTTTCGGTAACGGCGGATGTTGCGAAACTCACGCGCAAAGCTCGGTTCGCCAAAGGGTCTGTGCAAGGTCCGCGTCAGGTAGTTGCTCTGGCGCTTGAGGTAGTACCCCTGACCTTCAAGTTCCAGGCGATACACACTGCTCCAGCCGCCTTCGCTGGTGTTCGGCTCGTCCACCGCCTCCAGTTGCTTGGCCCACAGGGCGTCGAAGGTAGTGAGGCCGTTGCGCGCCAAGAGGGCGCGGTCTTCGGCCGCCAGGAAATCACTCATTCACGTCCCTCGAAAAACTTCACCACGTGGCGAATTCGCTGTTTGTCCGACGCCGCCAGGTGCGTGCGTTGACGGTATTGCAGATAAAAGCGCAAGCGCTGGGTGGCCGACAAGTGATACTTGGCGACTTTATCCAGGCAGGCCAGATCCTTGGTGATGCGGTACTTGAGCCAGAAGCCGCGCCAGAAATCACCATTAGGGCAATCGATCAGGTACAGGGTTCGCTGGTCGTCCACCAGGAGGTTGCGCCACTTCAAGTCGTTATGGGTGAAACGGTGATCGTGCAGGGTACGCGTGTATTCGGCCAGCTGGCGGCTGATGGCATCGACCCACCGGGGGTCTTTCAGGCGCGGATCATGGCGCTCGGCCAGCACTGACAAGTCTTCCGTCTTGGGCAGTTCACGGGTAATCATTGCACCCCGGCTATACGCCAGGCCCTTGCGGTCCAGGCCCCAAGCGACCACATCGGCCGTGGGAATGCCCCATTTGGCAAAGCGCTTGAGGTTCTGCCATTCAGACTTCACTCGAGGCTTGCCCAGGTAACGCCGCAGCCCCTTGCCCGCGCCCGTGTAGCGCTTGACGTAATAATTGACCCCGCCACGCTCCACCCGAATCACTTCCGACAGCGGATCGCAGGTCAGTTGTTCGCCTTGCAGGGCGAATACCGCTTCCAGGCTTCCAAAATCGTCCGCCAAGGCGGCGTAAGCGGGCTCCAGGTTCCAACCCGCCATCAGAGCGCGTCCCCGTATCGTTGCTTGCGGGCATAGAGTTTATCGGCCATGCGTTCCAGCTTGGCCAGCAGCGTCTTTTGCTCTGCCAGGATCTGGCGCAATGGCTGCTGAAAGTAACCTTTGAGAAAGCGCAGTTTATCGCGCGGGGTCAAGCCGATCTCCAGTGCGGAGTAATACAGCCCGGCCAGGTCTTTGTCGCGCCAGCGCGCGGGAATCGTCGCACGCACCTGGGCACGGTGCAGGTCGATCACCGACAACTTGAGGTTGTCGACGGTGATGGGTCGATCCGTGTGCAAAAGAAAATGGCAGAGGTAGCAATCACGATGATTGACGCCACCCCGGTGCATCGCACCGACGGTCCGTGCCAGCTCGGCGGTCAAGGCGTGCTTGATGGCCGGCACAGGCGGCTGCTTGACCCAGTCCAGGGTCAAGTCTTCCAGGCTGACAATCGGGGCCAACTCCTGGGTGACGATAAACGAATGCTGGTCGGCCGGGTTGCTGCCTTTTTCGCCAAACGCCACAGCGGTCATGGTCGGCACGCCGAGCGCCTGCAAGCGCTGGATCGCCAACCATTCCTGGCCTGCCCCCAATACCGGCAGCTTGGCCGTGATCAGGTTCTTGATGATTTCGCCCCAACCGACCCCACGGTGAATCTTCACAAAATAGGCGTGACCGTCCACGACCGTACGCAACGTACGACGCGCGGCCAGCTCGCGGAACACCTGGCCTTGCAGCTTCTCGACCTCGGCGAACGCATCGCGTCCGGCCCACAGGGTCTTGAAGGGTTCGGCAAGAATCAACTTCATCGGTTCGGCTCCGCCAGAATCAGGTCCGCAGCGTACTGCGGCATGCTAAAGAGGTCGGCCGTCTCGGCGAAGGCCAAACCATTGCGACTCCAGGTCGCGCGCGCTTGTGGATCGTCGAGCATATCGACCAGGTAACGGTTGAGCTGCGCCTGCTCGAATGGCTCGTCCAACACCCGGCCACTCTGGGCCTTGTCGATGTAAAAC
Source organism: Pseudomonas sp. MWU15-20650 (assembly GCF_023242475.1). Classification (GTDB taxonomy): domain Bacteria; phylum Pseudomonadota; class Gammaproteobacteria; order Pseudomonadales; family Pseudomonadaceae; genus Aquipseudomonas. The sequence continues at coordinate 16,861 of NZ_JALJFG010000025.1, forward strand.
GCGTAGCCGCAGACCTGGCTCACGAGGACTGGAAGGCCCGCGACCACCGCTTCGACCAGCACCATACCGGCCGCCTCGTTGTAGGCAGGGTGAATCAACAGGTCCGCTCCCAGCAGGAAGCGCGGGATATCGCTGCGCCCCTTGAAGAACTGTACCTGCTCGCCCAGACCCAGCGCAGCACTCTGCAATTGGAATACTTTGGGGTCGTCCTGCCCAATTACAAATAGCCGGGTGCGCTTCTTCAATTGCGACGGCAGCGCGGCCACAGCCTTGAGGCTGCGGTCGACACCCTTGGTCTTAAAACCCGAACCAATCTGCACCAGTAACAAATCGCTGTCGGCCAGGCCGAATTCACGGCGAAACTCAGCGCGAATCTCGGCGGCGTTCGGGGGGGCGCGGCGGTCGCGGGCGATGCCGGGCGGCAACAGATGAAAACGCTCGGCCTGGGTCCCGTAATACTGGGTGAACAGCTTCTGTTGATGCTCGGACAGCACCATGATCTGCGTCCTGGCGTTCTTGTCGAACACCGCGCGCTCGTATTCGGCGAAGTGCTTGTAACGCCCGAACCAGCGGTACATCGGGTTGCGCAGGGTCTGGGCCTTGTCTTCAAACACACCATCGGCGGCAAAGTACACATCCAACCCTGGCATCTTGTTGAACCCCACCACACGGTCTACCGGACGCTTGGCAAGGTCGGCCTGGATCCAGGCATAGAGTTTTTCGTTACGACGATGGTTGACCAGCGCCTTGACAGGCGCCACCAGCACTTCGAAGCCCGGTGGGATCTCCCCCTCCCAGATCAATGTGTACACACGAATCTGATGGCCGCGCTGCTGACACTCCAGGGCGATGCGCATGAAGTCGCGCTGCAAGCCACCGAAGGGAAAGTATTTGTAGAGGACAAAAGCCAGTTGCATCAGTGCTGCTCCTCAGCCAGTAACAACGTACTCAGTCGGTTTGCTACACGCTCAGGGTTCAAGCGCGTGAAGCACAACGGCGACTCACGCGCGATGTCGAACCGACGCAGGTCATCGGCGGTGGGTTGGTAGGTGCACTGCTTTTGCAGGCACGGAGCACACGCAAAGTCGCTGGCCAAGTGAATCTGGCCTTTGCCGTAGGCACCGGTCAGGCCGGGGTTGGTGGGGCCGAACAGGGAAATGGTCGGGACATCCAGCGCGGCCGCCAGGTGACCCAGGCCGGTGTCCACCGCCACGCAGGCCCGGGCACTGGCCAAGACACCGGCCACGCCCGCCAGGTTGAGCTTGGGCAGCACTTCGGCATGTTGCAGGCCCCGGGCCAGGCGCTCGGCCCGGGCCTTTTCGGCGGCGTTGCCCCATGGCAGCTTGACGTCCACGCCCAGGCGCCCCATGCGTTCGGCCAGTTCGCGCCAATAGGCTTCGGGCCAGTGTTTGGTGTCCCAAGTGGTGCCGTGCAGCAGCAACACAAAAGGTTTTTTCGGTGGCAGGCCGAGCAGTTTCTCGACGTTCAGGCCATAGTCGCCCAGACCTTTGGGCAGGTCATAGCCCAAGGCCACGGCAAACAGTTGGCGCAAACGCTCCACCGCATGCTGCCCGCGAGCCACGGCCAGACGCCGGGAATAAAAGCGCGCAGCCATCGGTTCACGGGCCGAATGTTTATCGAAGCCAGCCACCGGCGCACGCACATAGCGAGTCAGCCAGGCGCTTTTCAACAGGCCCTGGGCGTCGATCACCAGGTCATACTTGGTGGACTGGACACGCTGCTTGAAGCGCCGCCACTCGCCACTCTTGATGGTTTGCCAGATGTTCTTGCGCCAGCGGCGAATCGCCACCGGGATCACCTTGTCCACCGCCGGGTGCCAGCTAGGGATTTCGGCAAAACCCTCTTCCACCACCCAATCAAAGCGAATGCCGGGGATCGCCCGCGCTGCGTCAGTCAGCGCCGGCAAGGCGTGGATCACATCACCCAGGGATGAGGTCTTGATTACCAGAACCCGCAACTCAGTGAACCTCGACCACGTGGCCCTGCAACCGCTGCAAGGCATCGGTTACCGGTTGCGGCAGCAGTTGGCGCAGGCAGTTGTAGTGGCCGAAACGGCAGGTGCGGTCAAAGCATGGGCTGCAGTCCAGGCCCAGGCGCACCACTTCGACCTGATCGGCCAAGGGTGGAGTGAAACCTGGAGATGTGGAGCCGTACACCGCCACCAGCGGACGGTTCAACGCCGCGGCCACATGCATCAGCCCGGAGTCGTTGGAGACCACCGCGTCGGCACAAGACAGCAAGTCGATGGCCTCGGCCAGGGACGTGTCGCCACTGAGGTTCACCGCTTCTTCGCGCAGGCCGGGAATCAGGCGCTGGCGAATGTCTTCACCGACCGAGTGATCGTTCTTCGAACCAAACAGCCACACCTGCCAGCCTTCACGGATTTTCATCTCGGCGACTTTGGCGTAATGCTCCGACGGCCAGCGCTTGGACTCGCCAAACTCGGCGCCAGGGCACAGCGCCAGCACCGGGCGGTCCAGGCTCAGGCCGAACTTGGCCAACGCCGCATCACGGGTGACCGGGTCGATCTGCAAACGGGGGCGCGGATACGGCGTCGGCAACTCGGCGCCCGGCTCGTACGCCAAGGCCATGAACCGTTCGATCATCAATGGGTAGCGCGCTTTGTCGAGGGTGCGCACATCATTGAGCAGCACATAGCGAAACTCGCCGCGCCAGCCGGTGCGCTTGGGGATGCCGGCAAAAAACGGCACCAACGCCGACTTCATCGAGTTGGGTAACAGGATCGCCTGCTCGTACTCACCCGCCAGGGATTTGCCGATGCGACGGCGGGTCGCCAGTTCGAGGGCGCCATGGCCGAGCGGAAAGCTCAAGGCTTTGCGCACCTGGGGCATGCGCTCGAGGATCGGCCGGCTCCACTCAGGGGCGAGCACGTCGATTTGGCAGTCGGGATGACGCTGCTTCAGGCACTGGAACAGTGTCTGTGCCATCACCATGTCACCGACCCAACTGGGCCCAACGATCAGAATATTCATGTAGTTTCCACAAACGATGCGGGGAGGCTTATGCCTCCCCGCCCTACCTAATAATGTTTCAGCTCAACCCCAGCTCCTGCCAGATTCGCATCACCTGCCGCCGTTCGTCGGCGAACTGATCCCCGGCGACTGTGCCGGCCTCGTTCTGCAGGGCCTGGCGGTGAGCGGCGGAACGGTAGGCCTTATAGACCTCGCGCAGCAAATGGGCATCGGCGGCGGGCATCAGCCCGACCTGCTCCAGGCCCTCCAGAATGCGGATATTGTCGGTGTAGCGCAGCAACGATGGATGTTGCGCAGACCACGCCAAAGCCGCGTATTGCACCATAAATTCAATATCGACGATACCTCCGGCGTCCTGCTTGAGGTCGAACGCTGCCGTGGCTTCGAAGGCATTCGCGCCCATACCGGCGGCCGTGGTCTTGGTGCCCAGGTTGTCGCGCATCTTGGCACGCATCTCGCTGACCTCCTGGCGCAGCTTCGCCAAGTCCCGCTCACGCCCCAACACTATAGCCCGTACGTGTTCGAATGCATGACCCACATCCTGGCTGCCCACCAACACTCGTGCCCGTACCAGGGCCTGATGTTCCCAGGTCCACGCTTCATTTTGTTGATAGCGGTCAAACGCCCCCAAGGAACTCACCAACAAGCCGGATGCGCCTGAAGGTCGCAGGCGCATGTCCACTTCGTACAACTGGCCGGAGTTGGTCTGGGTAGTCAGCAGGTGAATGATCCGCTGGCCCAGGCGTGTGAAGAACTGCGCACCGTCGATCGGCTTGGCACCGTCGGTTTCAGCCTGCGGGTCGCCATCGTGGATAAACACCAGGTCCAGGTCCGAACCATGCCCTAGCTCGATCCCACCGACTTTCCCATAACCGACAATGATGAACCCAGGATCGCACAGCGTCCCATCTGAGCGCTGCGGCGAGCCATGACGGGCCACGGTCTGGCGCCAGGCCAGGGCCAGCACTTGTTCGAGGATGGCTTCGGCAAGCCAGGTGAGGTAGTCGCTGACTTTCATTAACGGCAGGCTGCCGGCGATTTCCGAAGCCGCCACGCGCAGACGGTGCGCCAGCTTGAAGTGGCGCAGGGCCTCCATCTGCTGTTCGAGGTCATCCTCAGGAATGCGCGTGAGGCGCTCGCGCAGCTCGGCCGCAAGTTCCGGCGCCAACGGCGGCTTGAACAGCCGGCCCTCGTTGAGCAACTCATCGAGCAACAACGGGAAACGGGTGATCTGCTCGGCGATCCACGGGCTGGCGGCGCACAGTGTCAGCAGCCGGCGCAAGGCATCGGGGTTCTCCGTGAGCAGCACCAAATAGGCAGAGCGACGAGCGACCGCCTCCACCAGAGGCAGCACACGCTCCAGCACCAGGTCCGGGTTGGCATGCTCGACAGCCTGGGCCAGCAAGCGCGGGATAAATGCATCCAGCCGCTCACGCCCCAGGCGTTGCATGGCACGCAATTGCGGGCTGCTGCGCAGGCCCGCCAAGGCTTTGAGGGCTTTGGCTGCGTCGGCAAAACCGCCTTCGCTTAACTGGCGACACGCCGCGTCCTCGTCCTGAGACTCTTCCCACAACGGCAACCACTCGCCGCCGACGACCAACTCGCTCTCTTCGCCCTCTTCTTCATCGGGATCGGCAATCACTTGGCGAAAGTGCCAGTCCACACGGCCACGCCAGTACATCAGGCGTTCATGGAAAGCTGCCCAGTCAGCAAAACCCAGCATAAAGGCAATGCGCGCCTGGTCTTCCGGGCTGTCCGGAAGCATTTGCGTCTGCCGGTCGGCAATCGCCTGGATCGCATGTTCGGTGTAACGCAGAAACTCATAGCCATTGCGCAATTCGGCTATTACCGCCGAGGGCAAATACCCCTGCCCTTCCAGGGTGCCGAGTACCTTGAGCAACGGCCGCTGTTGCAGGCTCAGATCACGACCGCCGTGGATCAGTTGGAACGCCTGGGCGATGAACTCCACTTCGCGGATGCCGCCCGAGCCCAGCTTGATGTTCTCGGCCATGCCCTTGCGCCGTACTTCCTGCTGAATCAACTGCTTCATGGTGCGCAGCGCTTCGATAGCAGAAAAGTCGAGGTAGCGGCGATAGACGAAGGGCCGCAGCATATCGAGCAGTTCGGCACCAGCCAACTGGTCGCCGGCGACCACGCGCGCCTTGATCATGGCGTAGCGTTCCCAGTCGCGGCCCTGGTCCTGGTAGTACTGCTCCAGCGCATTGAAGCTGAGCACCAAGGCACCGGCCGAACCGTATGGGCGCAGACGCATATCCACGCGAAAAACAAACCCATCGACGGTCATCGGGTCGAGGGCCTTGATCAGCTTTTGCCCCAACCGAATGAAAAACTCCTGGTTATCCAGGGCGCGCTTGACGCCCACCGTCTCGCCCCCCTCGGGGTAAGCGAAGATCAGGTCGATATCGGAGGACAGGTTCAGCTCCACCGCCCCAAGCTTGCCCATGCCCAGGATGACCATGTGCTGGGCTTGACCGCTGCGCCGGCCGGTGGGGGTGCCGAACTGCACGCAGTGGCGCTGGTACAACCACTGGTAGGCTTGGTCGATGCAGGCGTCGGCCATATCGGAGAGGTCACGACAGGTTTGTACCAGGTCCGCCTGTCGGGTCAGGTCGCGCCAGATAATGCGCACTTGTTGGCGCGTGCGCTGGCGACGCAGCACCCGGCCCAACTCATCTTCCGTTTCGGCTTGTTGCACGGCAGCGGCAATCTGCCCGCACAGCTCGCCCGGTGCAAACCCGCGGTCCAACTCGCCCCAGGCCACCAGCTCGAGCAACATCAAAGGGTCACGAACACTCTGTTCAATGACGAAATCACTGGCGGCGCACACGCGGGCAAAGTCGGCCCACCGTTGCGGCGTCCACGCAGAAAGGCCATGATCGTCGTCCAGCGCGGCCACTGCGTCACGAAATGACTGCTCGGCCCGGCTGGCGAAAGGCAAGAGAATGGCCGGTAGTTCGGCCAGTATTGGAAGGCTCATGGTCTATCCTTGGTCGGCGCGTAAAAGGCTTGTTGCTGTGAACGCAAGAACCACGCTCGGTGAAGGACTGTCGAACAAAGGTTATAAATAGCTGAAATTAAATTAATCTTGGCAGGCAACATCAAACTTTCACCTTTTCTTGTTCGCAAAAGATCAACAATAACGATTATGCTCACCAGCCAGACCGAGCAATCCACTCGGTCTTGTGTAGTTTTACTACTCGTATATACATTCGAAAGGCTGAAATGGCCGACGATTTGTAGTAAAACTACAGGACGCCGAAGCAACCTTCGGCCATCCAAGAATTTATGTCGTCTGCCCACAAGGCCAGTCGCAAACTTCAGGCAACCGATTCTGGTAGCCTTTCCGCCCTGGAGCAAGCCATGCAAGACCTCGATCCCGTCGAAACCCAGGAATGGCTGGACGCCCTGGAATCGGTTCTCGACAAAGAAGGCGAAGACCGTGCTCACTACCTGATGACCCGTATGGGCGAACTCGCGACCCGCAGCGGCTCGCAACTGCCCTACGCCATCACCACGCCGTACCGCAACACCATCCCCGTAACCCACGAAGCACGCATGCCTGGCGACCTGTTCATGGAACGCCGCATTCGCTCGCTGGTACGTTGGAACGCCATGGCGATGGTAATGCGCACGAACTTGAAAGATTCTGACCTGGGCGGTCACATCTCCAGCTTCGCTTCCAGCGCAACCCTGTACGACATCGGCTTCAACTACTTCTTCCAGGCCCCGACCGACGAGCACGGCGGCGACCTGATCTACTTCCAGGGCCACACCTCGCCAGGCGTCTACGCCCGTGCGTTCATGGAAGGCCGTATCACCGAAGAACACATGAACAACTTCCGCCAGGAAGTGGACGGTAACGGCCTGTCGTCGTACCCGCACCCTTGGCTGATGCCTGACTTCTGGCAGTTCCCGACTGTATCCATGGGCCTGGGCCCGATCCAGGCGATCTACCAGGCACGCTTCATGAAGTACCTGGAAGCCCGTGGCTTCATCCCTGAAGGCAAGCAGAAAGTCTGGTGCTTCCTGGGCGACGGCGAGTGTGACGAGCCGGAATCCCTGGGTGCCATCTCCCTGGCCGGCCGCGAGAAGCTGGACAACCTGATCTTCGTCATCAACTGCAACCTGCAGCGCCTCGACGGCCCGGTTCGCGGCAACGGCAAGATCATCCAGGAACTCGAAGGTGTGTTCCGCGGTGCTCAGTGGAACGTGACCAAAGTCATCTGGGGTCGCTTCTGGGACCCACTGCTGGCCAAAGACGTCGACGGTATCCTGCAACGTCGCATGGACGAAGTCATCGACGGCGAGTACCAGAACTACAAGGCCAAAGACGGCGCGTTCGTACGTGAACACTTCTTCAACACGCCTGAACTCAAGGCGATGGTTGCCGACCTGTCCGACGACGAGATCTGGAAACTCAACCGTGGCGGCCACGACCCGTACAAGGTCTATGCGGCGTACCACGAAGCGGTCAACCACAAAGAACAACCTACCGTCATCCTGGCCAAGACCATCAAGGGTTATGGCACCGGTGCCGGCGAAGCGAAAAACACTGCGCACAACACCAAGAAAGTCGATGTCGACAGCCTGAAGTTGTTCCGCGACCGCTTCGACATTCCAGTCAAAGATGAAGAGCTGGAAAACCTGCCATTCTTCAAGCCGGAGCCGAACAGCGCCGAAGCCCGTTACCTGAGCGAGCGTCGTGCCGCACTGGGCGGTTTCGTGCCACAGCGCCGCGCCAAGTCCTTCGACATTCCTACACCGCCACTGGATACCCTCAAGGCGATCCTGGACGGCTCGGGCGACCGTGAAATCTCCACCACCATGGCCTTCGTGCGGATCCTCGCACAGCTGGTCAAGGACAAGGAAATCGGTTCGCGTATCGTCCCGATCATCCCGGATGAAGCCCGTACCTTCGGTATGGAAGGCATGTTCCGTCAGTTGGGCATCTACTCCTCCGTCGGCCAGCTCTACGAGCCAGTCGATAAAGACCAGGTGATGTTCTACAAGGAAGACAAGAAGGGCCAGATCCTCGAAGAAGGCATCAACGAAGCGGGCGCCATGAGCTCCTTCATCGCTGCCGGTACGTCGTACTCCAGCCACAACCAGCCGATGCTGCCGTTCTACATCTTCTACTCGATGTTCGGTTTCCAGCGTATCGGCGACCTGGCCTGGGCAGCAGGCGACAGCCGCACCCGTGGTTTCCTGATCGGCGGCACCGCCGGCCGTACCACGCTCAATGGCGAGGGCCTGCAACACGAAGACGGTCACAGCCACATCCTGGCTGCTACCATCCCGAACTGCCGCACCTTTGATCCAACCTACGGCTATGAGCTGGCGGTGATCATCCAGGACGGCATGAAGAAGATGACCGAAGAACAGCAGGACGTTTTCTACTACATCACCGTGATGAACGAGTCCTACCAGCAGCCAGCGATGCCGGCCGGTGTGGAAGAAGGCATCATCAAGGGCATGTACCTGCTCGAAGAAGACACCAAGGAAGCGGCGCACCACGTGCAACTGATGGGCTCCGGCACCATCCTGCGTGAAGTGCGTGAAGCAGCGAAGATCCTGCGCGAAGAGTTCAACGTCGGCGCCGACGTATGGAGCGTTACCAGCTTCAACGAACTGCGTCGCGACGGCCTGGCCGTAGAGCGCAGCAACCGCCTGCACCCTGGCCAGAAGCCTGCCAAGAGCTACGTCGAAGAGTGCCTGGCCGGCCGTAAAGGTCCAGTCATTGCCTCTACCGACTACATGAAACTGTTTGCTGAACAAATTCGCCAGTGGGTCCCGTCCAAGGAATTCAAAGTCCTGGGCACCGATGGTTTCGGCCGCAGTGACAGCCGCAAGAAGCTGCGTCACTTCTTCGAAGTCGACCGTCACTTCGTGGTGTTGGCAGCCCTGGAAGCCTTGGCTGACCGTGGTGAGATCGAACCCAAGGTGGTGGCTGACGCTATCGTCAAGTTCGGGATCAACCCGGAAAAACGCAACCCACTGGACTGCTGAGGAGATTTTTTGTGAGCGAACTCATTCGCGTACCTGACATCGGCAGCGGTGAAGGTGAAGTAATCGAGCTGTTTGTGAAGGTCGGCGACAAAGTCGAAGCCGACCAGAGCATCCTGACCCTGGAATCGGACAAGGCGAGCATGGAAATCCCTGCTCCCAAGGCCGGCGTGGTCAAGAGCCTGAAAGTGAAGCTGGGCGACCGCCTGAAAGAAGGCGACGAACTGCTGGAACTGGAAATCGAAGGTGCCGCTGATGCGGCCCCTGCGGCGGCTCCTGCTGCCGCTGCTGCACCCGCACCTGCTGAAAAGCCAGCCCAAGCGCCTGCCGCACCGGCTGCTGCACCGGCTGCTGCGACTGTCCAGGACATTCATGTTCCGGACATCGGTTCCTCGGGCAAGGCCAAGATCATCGAGCTGCTGGTCAAGGTCGGCGACACCGTCGAAGCCGACCAATCGCTGATCACCCTGGAGTCCGACAAAGCCTCCATGGAAATCCCTTCGCCGGCTGCCGGCGTGGTGGAAAGCATCGCAGTCAAGCTCGAAGACGAAGTCGGCACTGGCGACTTCATCCTCAAGCTGAAAGTGGCGGGCGCTGCTCCTGCTGCTCCTGCTGCCGCCGCCCCAGCCGCCGCTCCGGCTGCCAAGGCTGAAGCCGCACCTGCCGCTGCCGCGCCGGCTGCAAAAGCCGAGGCTGCACCTGCCCCGGTTGCTGCACCTGCGCCAAGCGGCGCCAAGGTTCATGCCGGCCCTGCCGTGCGCCAACTGGCCCGTGAATTCGGCGTCGAGCTGAGCGCTGTGTCGGCCACTGGCCCACACGGTCGCGTGCTGAAGGAAGACGTGCAGGTCTACGTCAAATCCATGATGCAGAAGGCCAAGGAAGCTCCGGCTGCCGGCGCTGCTACCGGTGGCTCGGGCATTCCGCCGATCCGCACTGTCGACTTCAGCCGCTTCGGCGAAATCGAAGAAGTGCCGATGACCCGCCTGATGCAAATCGGCGCGGCCGGCCTGCACGCCAGCTGGCTGAACATCCCACACGTGACTCAGTTCGACCAGGCCGACATCACCGACCTGGAAGCTTTCCGCGTTGCGCAGAAAGCCGTGGCCGAGAAGGCCGGCGTGAAGCTGACCGTGCTGCCGCTGTTGCTCAAGGCTTGCGCACACCTGCTCAAGGAACTGCCGGACTTCAATAGTTCGCTGGCACCCAGCGGCAAGGCGATCATTCGCAAGAAGTACGTGCACATCGGCTTTGCAGTCGACACCCCAGATGGCCTGCTGGTACCGGTCATCAAGAACGTCGACCAGAAGAGCCTGCTGCAACTGGCTGCCGAAGCCGCCGCACTGGCTGCCAAGGCCCGCGACAAGAAGCTCACCCCGGACGACATGCAGGGCGCATGCTTCACCATCTCCAGCCTCGGGCACATTGGCGGCACTGGCTTTACGCCAATCGTCAACGCGCCGGAAGTGGCGATCCTGGGTGTGTCCAAGGCCACTATCCAGCCTGTCTGGGACGGCAAAGCGTTCCAGCCGAAGCTGATGTTGCCGCTGTCGCTGTCCTACGATCACCGTGTGATCAATGGCGCCGCGGCCGCACGCTTTACCCAGCGTCTGAGCCAACTGCTGAACGACATCCGCACCATCTTGCTGTAACTCTCAACCAGCCTCCTTTACCGAGGAGGCTGGGTTGCACCGATTTCCGAGCGCCACGCTCGTACCTCAACCCCGCCACTTGGCGGGGCTTTTTTTGCCTGTGTTTTTTGTAGGAGCGAGCTTGCTCGCGAAGATCGTCAACGATGACGCGGGCCTTCTGGATAAACGCGGTGCTCTGGCGTTTTTCGCGAGCAAGCTCGCTCCTACAGAGGACAGGCGTGAACCACCGATCACCTCGATTGCAGAAATCCCACTCGCGGCCGATAACAGCCTTATAGCACTTAGCCTTCATCCTCTCTTGTCAGTGCGTGCTGCATGATGCAACCTTGCCGCAGGCGACAGTAAAGAGGGCGTGAGCCCGGCGCCTTGCGTATTTTTCCAAGCGAGTTTCCCCATGAAAAGCCAACCCGATGTCGCCCGTATGGCGGCCGAGGTAGTGACGCAATTACCGGTGCCTTCGCGCCTCGGTATGCTGCGTTTCGAGCGGCTTAATGAGGCAAGCTGGGCACTGCTCTACCTCGACCCTAACTGCGAACGCCAATTCGGCCTGCCGGCGGTCGAACTGTGTGCCCTGCTCGGCACCCCCTACGCCAGCCTGATGGAGCCCCAGGCGCGGTATCAGTTGCACGATGCGATCCAGCAGCAACTGACCCAAAGCCCCCATTACCTGGTGCGCTACACCCTGCATACCCAGGACGGCCCATTGAGCCTGCTGGAAATGGGTGAGGCGTATAAACAACACAATCGTCACCTGCTGCGCGGTTACTTGATGGTGGTCGATGGGCTGTTCAGTGAAGTCCCCATGCCCGTTCCGACCGCCGACCTGGAAAACCAGAACAGCCGCCTGCAAATCGCCCTGGAACTGAACCAACGTGCACAGCAGGAACAGTTGCTGCACCTGGAGCGGGTGCGCGCGCAGCAAGAATTGATCCTGCTGCTGGCTCGCCAGCGCTACACCACACCCAACTCGCTGCAAGAAGCCGCCGAGCTGATTACCCGTAGCGCTTGCGACATCTACCAGATCGATTGCGCCAGCATCTGGAACCTCGAAGGCCAACGGCTGGTGCCGATCTCGGCGTACCACCGCGCCGACCAGCGATACCGCCTGCCCGAAGCGATCGACGCCAGCGGCTTCCCCGATTACCTGGACGCCCTGCACTCCAGCCGCGCCATCGACGCCACCCATGCCCTGCGCGACCCGCGCACCCGTGAAATGGCCGAGACCTTGCGCGCCAGGGATGTCCACGCGATGCTCGACGCGAGTATCCGTGTCGACGGCCAGGTCGTCGGTGTGCTGTGCCTGGAACAAGGTGGCAGCCCGCGCGCATGGCAGGCCGATGAAATCGCATTTGCCGGTGAGTTGGCGGACCAGTTCGCTCAAGTCATCAACAATCACAACCGCCGTACCGCCACCAGCGCCCTGCATTTGTTCCAGCGTGCGGTGGAGCAAAGTGCCAACGCTTTTCTGCTGGTCAATTGCGATGGCGTGGTGGAGTACGTCAACCCAAGCTTTACCGCGATTACCCAGTACAGCGCCGAAGAAGTCCACGGCCACCGCCTCGCGCAGCTACCGGCCCTGGAGAACCTCAGCGAGCTGCTGTTCGACGCGCCGTCAAGCCTGGCCAAAAGCAACAGCTGGCAGGGTGAATTCAAAAGCCGGCGCAAGAACCTGGAACCCTACTGGGGCCAGTTGTCGATCTCCAAAGTGTATGGCGACAACCGTGAGTTGACCCACTACATCGGCATTTACGAAGACATTACCCAGACCAAGCTGGCCCAGCAGCGCATCGAACGCCTGGCCTATACCGACAACCTGACCAACCTGGGCAACCGTCCGGCGTTTATCCGCAACCTCGACGAACGCTTTGCCCGCGACAGTGACAGCCCGATCAGCCTGTTGTTGGTGGACATCGACAACTTCAAGCGCATCAACGACAGCCTCGGCCACCAGACGGGTGACAAGCTGCTGATCAGCCTGGCGCGACGCCTTCGCAACAGCCTGAGCGCCAGCGGTAGCCTGGCGCGGTTTGCCAGTAACGAATTTGCCGTGCTGCTCGACGACACCGACCTTGAGACCGGCCAACAGGTTGCCAGCCAACTGCTGGCAACCCTCGACAAACCCATGTTCGTCGACAACCAGTTGATCAGCGTCACCGGTTCCGTGGGCCTGGCCTGCGCCCCCCTGCATGGGCGCGACCCGCAAACCCTGATGCGCAACGCCGGGCTGGCCCTGCACAAGGCCAAGGCCAACGGCAAACATCAGGTGCAAGTGTTTACTGAAGCCCTCAATGCCGAAGCCAGCTACAAGCTGTTCGTGGAGAACAACCTGCGTCGCGCCCTGACCCAGAACGAGCTGGATGTGTTCTACCAACCCAAGCTGTGCCTGCGCAGCGGCCGCCTGCTGGGCATGGAAGCGCTGTTGCGCTGGAACCACCCGGAAAAAGGCATGATCCGCCCCGACCAGTTCATCAGTGTGGCCGAAGAAACCGGGCTGATTATCCCCATCGGCAAGTGGATCGCGCGCCAGGCCTGCCGCATGAGCCGGCAGTTGACCGCCGCGGGCATGGGCAACCTCCAGGTAGCGATCAACCTGTCACCCAAGCAGTTTTCCGACCCGGACCTGGTGGCCTCGATTGCCACAATCCTCAAGGAAGAACAGTTGCCCGCCAACCTGTTGGAGCTGGAACTGACCGAAGGCTTGCTGCTGGAGGCGACCGAAGACACGCGCCTGCAACTGGACCAGCTGAAGAGCTTTGGCCTGACCCTGGCCATGGACGACTTCGGCACCGGTTACTCGTCGCTTAGCTACTTGAAAAAGTTTCCCATCGACATTATCAAGATCGACCGTAGCTTTATCCACGAAATCCCGGATAACCAGGACGACATGGAAATCACCTCGGCGGTGATCGCCATGGCACACAACCTCAAGCTCAAAGTGGTGGCCGAAGGTATCGAGACCGCCGAGCAGCTGGCGTTCCTGCGTCGACATCGCTGTGACGTGGGCCAGGGCTACCTGTTCGACAGGCCGATTCCCGGTGGGGAGCTCATGAAGATGCTTAAACGCTATCCTCGCGGGCCAATCGCCTGACAGCGCTGTAACACTCGGGCACACTGGCTGTCTGACAATTTACTGCTACTCAACCTGACGAGAGGACTGATCATGGTCTTGCGCTCGGAAATTCTGGTGAACAAAAACGTGCTTCCTACTGCAGAACAAGCTTTGCCTGGCCGCGAAACCCCGATGACCCTACCGCAGACGCACTTCGTCAACGGCAACCCATTGCTGGGCCCGTTCCTCGATGACGTTGGCTTTGCGATTTTCGGCCTGGGCTGCTTCTGGGGCGCGGAACGCAAATTCTGGCAGCGCGATGGCGTCGTCAGCACCGTGGTCGGCTATGCCGGTGGCTTCACGCCGAACCCGACTTACGAAGAAGTCTGCTCGGGCCTGACCGGCCACAGCGAAGTGGTACTGGTGGTGTATGACCAGGCCAAGGTCAAGTACGAAGACCTGCTGAAGATGTTCTGGGAACTGCACAACCCGACCCAGGGCATGCGCCAGGGCAACGACATCGGCAGCCAGTACCGTTCGGTGATCTATGCGACCACACCTGAGCAATTGGCGGCGGCGCAGGCCAGTGCCGAGGCGTATCAGGCTGAGTTGACCAAGGCGGGCTTGGGCACCATCACTACGGAAATCGCAGAGGCGCCAACGGTGTACTTCGCCGAGGCGTATCACCAGCAGTACCTGGCGAAGAATCCGCAGGGTTACTGCGGGATCGGCGGCACTGGCGTGACCTGTCCGATCTGACGATCGGAGCGGCAAGTTTGAAGCTGCAAGCTACAAGTAAAAGCTGGAACACCTCTCTTGCAGCTTGTAGCTTGAAACTTGCAGCTCTCATTCACTAATGAGCCAATCCATCTGCCATCCACCCTGGGTCTGGCCAAGCTTTTTGGACAGCCACGGCAGCAGCTCGCGTAACTCCTCTTCCAGACCCCACGGTGGGTTGGCAATCGCCAGGCCCGAGCCGGTCAGGGTATTGGGCGTGTCCAGTGGATGCACCAGCAGTTCCACCCGCAGCAACTTCGGCGCACCGGTGCCGGCCAGGTCCTGGTAGAAGCGGCGCAACATGCGCTGGTCCTTCACCGGGTACCAGATCGCCGCGACCGTCTGGCGCATGCGGCTAACCGCCTCCTTGAGCGATGCCGCGCAACGCTGCATCTCATCGAGCTGTTCGAACGGCGGGTCGATCAGCATCAACGCGCGTTTCTCCGGCACGGGCAGCAGGGCCCGCGGCACATGCCAACCTTCACCCAGGTGCACTTTGACCCGGCGATCGCCCTTCATGTTGTCCTTGAGCAGCACACCGTCTTCCGGGTGTTTCTCATTGAGCAGCACTCGGTCCTGAGGCCGCGTCAGGCGGCGAGCCAGTTCCGGTGAACCCGGGTAGTAGCGCAACTGGCCATCAGGGTTCATCTCGTGCAGCACACGCATGTAATCGGCGGTGAGTGGCGGCAGGTCGCTTTCGCCCCACAGGCGCGCAATGCCTTCCAGGTATTCACCGGTGCGGTTGGCCTGGTCGCCCTGCAGGTCGTACAGCCCAATCCCCGCGTGGGTGTCGAGATAGGCGAACGGCTGCTCCTTGCGCGACATCAGGGCGATGAGGCGGGTCAAGGTCAGGTGTTTGAAGACATCGGCGTGGTTGCCGGCGTGAAAGGCGTGACGATAATTCATGGTTGCTCCTGCGCAGGGGGCGAAGTTTACCTTCTACAGGCGCAAAGGTGCAGGGCCGCATGGCGGGCGGCGCTCATATCGCGCTCAACTCTGAGGCGAGGTAACCCGCCAGTGCTTCATGACTGATCTGCGGCCTGCGCGCAAAGTAGGCGACCTTGTGCCGCAAAGTCGTCGCGGTAAAGGCGGTGTACAGGTCGGGGCGCTGCTCTTCAAGCCATTGCAGCAGGTTGTTGACCAGTACCTGCGCGGACTGCTCTGCCAGATGCGCCAGCAACGGCGCCGGCACTTGCCACCAAGGGCTGGGCTTGGCTGGCGTGACCGGCACAGCCTTCACGACAAGCGGCTGACCATTGATCAGGTAACGCTGGAACACTGGCAGTACGCTCCCAGCTTCGTCACCCAGCTTCTGTAAAATCGGCAAAAATTGCGTGCCGTCCCAGAAACGTAAAAACACCTCCTGGTTTTCAGGCAGGTACACCTTGGTCAAGCCTTTCACGTGCGCGATCACGGTTTGCAACGGGCTGGACGAGACCGCCAGCCACCCCCAATCCGACGCTTGCGTGGTGGCTATCCAGTCAAGGAAGGGACTGTCCGGTTCGACGACACCAACGAAAGGCATGACCTCATCCCAATCGGCGTAGACCGTGCCCGCCCAGATCGACTGCGGCGCCGCTCCCGCCGCCATGGTTTGCCAGGCGGCAAATGGCTTGGCGTCACTGGCACTGCCCAGTACGACAAAGATCTGTTCACCGGGGAGCAGAGGGTATTGCCCAAGCCAGGCACTGGGAGCCAAGGATGTCGGCATCAGGGAAAGCTCCTTGTATGACCGGGTATATCGCACTGCCCGTTTTTGCAACGTTCACACTCCTCACAAAACGGCGCACTGCGCTTCAAGCTGGCCACTTGCACACGACTTAGCGGTGCAGGACTAACCGCCAGCAACGCCTCCTTTGATCCGGGCATCAACGGTGCAGCCGCAGGAGCGGGCGCCCCTCCCAGCTGGATCGGCACGCTGCTGAAAATCCCGCCTGCCGACAGCGTGATCGACTGGCCACCGGCCTGGATGGTCACGCTGGCGCCCGCATCGATAACGACACTCTGGCCTGCGCCAATCTGGATGGTCCGCCCGGCACGCATCTGCTGCGAGCCCCCGACAACCAGATGATCATCCTGCTTGAGTTCGGTCAGGCGATTGCCATGGGTGATCCGCTGCTCTTCACCCAACAGCTCATGGTGCGACTCGCCGCCCACGCTTACCCGGCGCTGGTTATCAACCTGCACCTGCTGGTCATGCAATACATGCTGGTTCCAGTCCCGCTGAGCCCGCAGGTAGATTTCCTCGGCCCCCTTGCGATCTTCGATGCGCAGCTCGTTGTAACCGCCCCCGCCCGGACTGCTCTGGCTGCGGAAAACACTGCGGGTCTTTTCGGCTGGCAAATCAAGCGGCAGGCGGGTTGCCTCATTGGGCAGGCAGCCGATAACCAGCGGCATATCCATGTCGCCATTGGCGAACCCCACCAGCACCTCCATGCCGACCCTTGGGATCAACACCGAACCGTAACGGTGATGAGCCCAGCCACTGGCGACTCGCAGCCAGCAACTGGAGTGTTCGTGATGGCCCGCGTCACGATCCCAGGCCATCTGTACTTTGACTCGGCCGTATTCGTCGCAATGGATCTCACTGCCAGCGGGCCCCGTGACCACTGCGCTCTGGTAACCCGATATTGACGGCCGCGACATATACAGGCGCGGTCGGAACGGCACGTCCCAAGGCGTGACAACAAATTCGTTGCTGTAGCCCAGAGGCGATTCATCGCCATAGCGTTCGGGAGCAGACTCCTCAAGCACCTGAGGCTGGTGCCCTGAATGGTGCAGCTGGGTGACCAACCACAGGTCATTCCATTCTTGACGCGGATGCCCGTCCATCCTCAGGAATTGCCCGCAGACCAAGGCAGGCTGGTCGCTATAGCCGCTGGCTTGACGAAAGTCGTGACGGTGACGCTCCAACAGGCGCTGTGCCAGGTACTTGCCGTGATCACGATCCGTAAAGTACCCGGGATAGCGCTGGTCAACCAGCGCGGGAAGTTGCGCGCCGGACGCCCCGCTTTCCAATACCAGGCCCGGTTTTGTGAAGTCATAGTCCCGCAGGTTCACACCCGTGGTACGGGTCTCCATCCGCAGGATAAAGCGCTTGATTGCCGGCGTGTCCGCCACCATTCCGGAACCGGGTGAGTAAGGGGTGGCTTGAGCGGGCTGGGCGAACACGCTCTGGTCATCGCCGAACACCAATAAGTGGCGTTCGGGGCTGTGCTGAAAGTGATAGTGAATACCCGACTCGGCACACAAGCGCTGAATAAACTCCAGGTCGGTTTCGCCGAACTGAACACAGTATTCACGCTCGGGATACTCGCCGCTCAGTTGAAACGCGAAAGCATCCCCTTGGATAGCCTGGGCTTCCAACACCAGAGCAATGACCTGCGGCACGGTCTTGTCCTGGAAAATCCGCTGGTGGGTACTGTGCTCCAGATACGCCAACTGCGGCACCAGGGTGATCTGATAACGCGTAAGACGCTTGCCCGAATCGCCTTGTGCCACTCGGTATACCTGGCCGTGCACACCATGACCCTGAGCATCAAACGCCAGGAACGCCTGGTGGTGCAGCAGGCTCTCGAGGTCCAGATCGGGCTGTTCGCTGACCAGTTCAAGATCAAAGCGAAAGGGCAGGCTAATGAACTCATCCCCTGTGAACCCATGAACCTTGAGATCGCTGGGTTTTCCATCGAGGGCCAGGGTAAATGCACTTTGATTGGCAGGAGCGAACATCCGGTGTTTCTCTGCGAGGGGTGGGCGGGCGATTCTGCACCAGCTTTTTGCCGATCTGAGCACACCACTGGCAAATCAGTAAGCTCCTACATCAGGCGTGCTGGATTCTTCACGCATCAGGCGTCGAAGGCATGTCATGAGCGTGCTAGCGTAACGGCCTCTCTCTTCGGCAGAACACTGGAAAAAAAGCATGGCTAACCGCTACGCAAAAATAATCCTGACCCTCGCCCTTGCGGCCTTCGCCACCTTGGTTGCGTTCAACAACATCACCGACTACGGCTCCAACTTCGCCTTCGTCAGCCATGTGTTGAGCATGGACACCACGTTCCCCGACAACGCCGCCATGTACCGTTCAATCACCACGCCTTGGCTGTGGCACGGTGCCTACGGGTTGATCATTCTCGGCGAGGCACTCACGGCACTGTTGCTGGCACGGGGGGCGTGGTCGTTGTGGCGCGCCAGACACGCTACGGGTGTTGAGTTCAACCGATCCAAAGCCAGCGCAATCACCGGTCTCACCCTGGGCTTCATGGTGTGGTTTTTCGGCTTCATGGTGGTGGGCGGTGAATGGT
Organism: Pseudomonas sp. MWU15-20650; assembly: GCF_023242475.1. GTDB lineage: Bacteria > Pseudomonadota > Gammaproteobacteria > Pseudomonadales > Pseudomonadaceae > Aquipseudomonas. The sequence goes on from NZ_JALJFG010000025.1 coordinate 35,675, forward strand.
TTCTGATGTGGCAATCCCATCAATGGAATGGCCAGGAAGCGGCGTTCAAGTTCTACATGGCAATTTTGGGTGTGCTGATTTTTCTCAATCAGGCGGATTCGGACTGAACCCGCAAAAAAAGGCCCACCATCCGCAGGACGTGGGCCTTTTTTCAAATCAATGGGCGCTGAACGCCCGCTGAATTACTTGTTGAGGTTGTAGTCTTTTTCCGCAGCGTCAAAACGCTCGACCATGCCGGCAGTCGGTGCGCCCATCTTGCTGACGAAGTAGATCGCCAGGCTGGCGAAGAGGAAGCCTGGGATGATTTCGTACAGGCCCAGCAGGGAAAAGTGCTTCCACACGATCACGGTGATCGCGCCGACCAGGATGCCGGCGAGTGCGCCGTTGCGGGTCATGTCCTTCCAGATCACCGAAATCAGCACCACAGGGCCAAAGGCCGCGCCGAAACCAGCCCAGGCATAGCTCACCAGGCCCAGTACGCGGTTGTCCGGGTTGGCCGCCATGGCGATAGCAATCAAAGCCACCAGCAGCACCATCGCGCGGCCGACCCATACCAGCTCGATCTGGGAGGCGTTCTTGCGCAGGAAGGTCTTGTAGAAGTCTTCGGTCAGGGCGCTGGAGCACACCAGCAATTGGCAGCTCAGGGTACTCATTACCGCGGCCAGGATGGCCGAGAGCAGCACGCCGGCAATCCATGGGTTGAACAGCAGCTTGGCCAGTTCAATGAACACGCGCTCGTGGTTCTCGGTCACCGGGCCTGCAACTTCAGGGTGCGCCGAGAAGTACGCGATACCGAAGAAGCCCACCGCCACGGTGCCGCCCAGGCACAGGATCATCCACGTCATGGAGATGCGGCGCGCCTTGGCAATCGACTTCACCGAATCGGCCGCCATGAAACGCGCAAGGATGTGCGGCTGACCGAAGTAGCCCAGACCCCAGCCCATCAGCGAGATGATGCCGATGAAGCTGGTGTTTTTCAGCATATTGAAGTTGTCAGGGTTCTTCGCTTCGATCGCCAGGAAGGTGGTATCGACACCGCCGGTTGCCAGCAACACGATGATGGGCGTCAGGATCAGCGCGAAGATCATCAGCGTGGCTTGTACGGTGTCAGTCCAGCTGACGGCTAGGAAACCACCGACGAAGGTGTAGGCAATCGTCGCAGCAGCACCGGCCCACAACGCTGTCTCGTAGGACATGCCGAAGGTGCTTTCAAACAAGCGGGCACCGGCCACGATGCCGGAGGCGCAATAGATGGTGAAGAACACCAGGATCACTACCGCGGAGATGATCCGCAGCAGGCCACTTTTATCTTCGAAGCGGCTGGAGAAGTAATCCGGCAGGGTCAGGGCGTCGCCGTTGTGTTCGGTCTGCACCCGCAGGCGGCCGGCCACGAACAACCAGTTGAGGTAGGCACCGACGATCAGGCCGATGGCAATCCAGCTTTCCGACAGACCAGACATGTAGATCGCGCCGGGCAACCCCATCAACAACCAGCCACTCATGTCGGAAGCACCGGCCGACAAGGCTGTTACCACGCTACCGAGGCTGCGACCGCCGAGGATGTAATCGGAAAGGTTGTTGGTGGAGCGATAGGCCATGAAGCCGATCAGCACCATTGCTGCGATGTAGATCACGAAGGTGATCAGGGTTGGATTACTAACGCTCATAAGAGTGACGCCCTGGCTTTGTTTTTATGTAGCGACGGTCTGTCGGACGGCCACCCATTGATATCCGGGTAGACGAGCCTGCGTGCCGCGCATTTATGACTGACGTTTCCCCAGGAAAGCCGCCAGCCGATGAACCGAACCAATCAGGTGGTTGCACCTTGGCCGCGAATGCTATTCAACAAAGCAAATAAGGTGCAACCAGTTTCTTGAGAATAAGTTGCACCTTGATGTGTTTTACGCCAAACAGCTCGTTTTTGCTCCTTTTCGGAGCAAGAACAGCCGATCTCAGAAGCAAATGCACCAAAGCGAAGCGGTTTGTGTCGAAGGCCGGATTTTTTCGTGTGAAGCGTCGAAAATTTCATGAACAAAAAGGGTTGCACCCGGTTGCACCTCTTCATGGGCAAAGCTAATCTTGCCGCCAGCAGATGCCACTCGGTAGTGGCACCCATGAGGATAAAAAGATGGCAACGACCACCCTTGGGGTCAAACTCGACGACCCGACCCGCGAACGCCTGAAGGCTGCCGCGACCTCCATTGATCGCACGCCGCACTGGCTGATCAAGCAGGCGATTTTCAATTACCTGGAGAAACTCGAGGGTGGTGCAACCCTGTCCGAGCTCAATGGCTTGGGCAGCAAGGACGCTGAAGACGCGGGCGAGGTCCAGGCCGACCACGCGCACCAGTGCTTCCTTGAGTTCGCCGAAAGCATCCTGCCGCAATCGGTATTGCGTGCCTCGATCACCGCCGCCTACCGTCGCCCAGAGCCGGAAGTGGTGCCGATGCTGATCGAGCAAGCGCGTCTGCCGCAGCAGATGGCCGAGGCCACCAACAAGCTGGCAGCATCGATCGCCGAGAAATTGCGCAATCAGAAAAGCGCTGGCGGCCGTGCCGGTATCGTTCAGGGCCTGCTGCAAGAATTTTCCCTGTCGTCCCAGGAAGGCGTGGCACTGATGTGCCTGGCCGAAGCGTTGCTGCGCATCCCGGACAAAGGCACCCGCGATGCGCTGATCCGCGACAAGATCAGCACCGGCAACTGGCAACCGCACCTGGGCAACAGCCCGTCGCTGTTTGTCAACGCCGCCACCTGGGGCCTGCTGCTGACCGGCAAACTGGTCGCCACCCATAACGAAGCCGGCCTGACTTCGTCCCTGAGCCGCATCATCGGCAAAAGCGGCGAGCCGATGATCCGCAAGGGCGTCGACATGGCCATGCGCCTGATGGGCGAGCAGTTCGTTACCGGCGAAACCATCGCCGAAGCCCTGGCCAATGCGAGCAAGTTCGAAGCCAAGGGTTTCCGCTACTCCTACGATATGCTCGGTGAAGCCGCGCTGACCGAACACGACGCCCAGAAGTACCTGGCCTCGTACGAACAAGCCATTCACTCCATCGGCAAAGCCTCCCATGGCCGTGGGATCTATGAAGGCCCAGGCATCTCCATCAAGCTTTCGGCGCTGCACCCGCGCTACAGCCGTGCGCAGTACGAGCGCGTGATGGATGAGCTGTACCCTCGCCTGCTGTCCCTGACCCTGCTGGCCAAGCAATACGACATCGGCCTGAACATCGACGCCGAAGAAGCGGACCGTCTGGAGCTGTCGCTCGACCTGCTCGAACGCCTGTGCTTCGAGCCGCAACTGACCGGCTGGAACGGTATCGGTTTCGTGATCCAGGCGTACCAGAAACGTTGCCCGTATGTGATCGACTACGTCATTGACCTGGCACGCCGCAGCCGCCACCGCCTGATGATCCGCCTGGTGAAAGGCGCCTACTGGGACAGCGAAATCAAGCGTGCCCAAGTCGAAGGCCTGGAAGGCTATCCGGTCTATACCCGCAAGGTGTACACCGACGTTTCCTACATCGCCTGTGCACGCAAATTGCTGTCGGTACCGGAAGTCATCTATCCGCAGTTCGCCACGCACAACGCCCACACGCTGTCGGCCATCTACCATATCGCGGGTCAGAACTACTATCCCGGCCAGTACGAGTTCCAGTGCCTGCACGGCATGGGTGAACCACTGTACGAGCAAGTTGTAGGCAAGGTCTCCGATGGCAAGTTGAACCGTCCCTGCCGCGTGTACGCACCCGTCGGCACTCACGAAACGCTGCTGGCTTACCTGGTCCGTCGCCTGCTGGAAAACGGCGCCAACACCTCGTTCGTCAACCGGATTGCCGACCAGTCCATCTCTATTCAGGAGCTGGTGGCCGACCCCGTGGCCAGCATCGAGCAGATGGCGACGCTGGAAGGCGGCTTCGGCCTGCCGCACCCGCGCATCCCGCTGCCGCGTGACCTGTATGGCAGCGACCGCGCCAACTCGGCAGGTATCGACCTGGCCAACGAACATCGCCTGGCATCGCTGTCCTGCGCGCTGCTGGCTACCGCACACAACCACTGGAAAGCTGCGCCGATGCTCGGTTGCACCTCCAGCGATCAAGCGGCCGCACCGGTATTGAACCCGTCCGACTTGCGTGACGTGGTCGGCCACGTACAGGAAGCCACCGTCGAAGACGTCGACAACGCGATCCAGTGCGCCATCAGCGCCGCGCCGATCTGGCAGGCGACCCCGCCCGCCGAACGCGCCGCGATCCTGGAGCGTGCCGCCGACCTGATGGAAGGCGAGATTCAGCCGCTGATGGGCCTGCTGGCGCGTGAAGCCGGCAAGACCTTCGCCAACGCCATCGCCGAAGTGCGTGAAGCGGTGGACTTCCTGCGCTACTACGCGGTGCAGGCGCGCCACGACTTCACCAACGACGCCCACCGCCCATTGGGCCCAGTGGTGTGCATCAGCCCGTGGAACTTCCCACTGGCCATCTTCAGCGGTCAAGTCGCTGCCGCATTGGCTGCCGGCAACCCGGTATTGGCCAAGCCTGCCGAGCAAACGCCACTGGTGGCTGCACAAGCCGTGCGCATCCTGCTGGAAGCCGGTATCCCGCAAGGCGTGCTGCAATTGCTGCCGGGCCAGGGCGAAACTGTCGGTGCCCGCCTGGTGGGTGATGATCGCGTCAAAGGCGTGATGTTCACTGGCTCCACCGAGGTTGCGCGCCTGCTGCAACGCAATGTCGCCGGGCGCCTGGATGCCCAGGGGCGTCCGATTCCGCTGATCGCCGAAACTGGCGGCCAGAACGCGATGATCGTCGACTCCTCGGCACTCACCGAACAAGTGGTGATCGACGTGGTGTCCTCGGCCTTCGACAGCGCCGGCCAACGTTGCTCAGCCCTGCGCGTGTTGTGCCTGCAGGAAGATTCGGCAGACCGCGTCATCGAGATGCTCAAGGGCGCCATGGCTGAATGCCGCCTGGGCAACCCGGAGCGTTTGTCGGTGGATATCGGCCCGGTAATCGACGCCGAAGCCAAGGCTGGCATCGAGAAACACATCCAGGCCATGCGCGACAAAGGCCGCACGGTTTACCAGGTGGCGATTGCCGACGGCGAAGAAATCAAGCGCGGCACTTTCGTGATGCCAACCCTGATCGAGCTGGAAAGCTTCGACGAGCTGCAACGGGAGATCTTCGGCCCGGTGCTGCACGTGGTGCGCTACAAGCGTAAAGAGATCGACCAGTTGATCGGCCAGATCAATGCCTCGGGCTACGGCCTGACCCTGGGCGTACACACCCGCATCGATGAGACCATCGCCAAGGTGATCGACAACGTCCATGCCGGTAACGTCTACGTTAACCGCAACATCGTTGGCGCCGTGGTGGGCGTGCAGCCGTTCGGCGGCGAAGGCTTGTCGGGTACCGGCCCGAAAGCCGGTGGCCCGCTGTACCTTTACCGCCTGCTGTCGACTCGCCCTACCGATGCGATCGAGCAATCCTTCGTACGTGGCGACAAGCTGGCGGCGCCGGATGTGCGCCTGCGCGATGCCATGAGCCAACCGCTGACTGCACTGAAAACCTGGGCCGACGGCAATAAGTTCAGCGAACTGAGTGCACTGTGCACGCAGTTCGCCGCACAGTCCCAGAGCGGCATCACACGTCAGTTGGCCGGCCCGACCGGTGAGCGCAACAGCTATGCCATCCTGCCTCGCGAGCACGTACTGTGCCTCGCCGAAGTAGAAGGCGACCTGCTGGCCCAACTGGCGGCGGTATTGGCAGTGGGGGGTTCGGCGGTATGGCCGGAAACCGACCTGACCAAGGCTTTGTTCCCACGCCTGCCGAAGGACATTCAGGCGAAGATCAAGCGTGTGGCCGACTGGACCAAGGACGAAGTCGTATTCGACGCCGTCCTGCACCACGGCGACTCCGATCAACTGCGCGGGGTGTGCCAGCAAGTGGCGCAGCGTAGTGGCGCGATTGTTGGCGTGCATGGCCTGTCCCAAGGCGAAACCGCAATTGCCCTGGAGCGCCTGGTGATCGAACGTGCACTGAGCGTCAACACCGCAGCAGCAGGTGGTAACGCCAGCCTGATGACCATCGGCTAACCCTGACGGAACGCGGTTGAACATGTGGGAGGGGCGGTGCGACGATTCGCACTTGCCCCCTCCCACATTTTGCTTGTCCATCACTTAAATCAATCTTGCTATCCAGCTTCTATTCGCGCACTTAGACTCAGGCCCATTCCCTTAGAAGGTAAGCCGCCATGTCCGAGACGCTGCTCAGTTCCCGCAATCTGGCTTTCGAGCTGTACGAAGTCCTCGATGCCCAGGGCTTGACCCAGCGCGAGCGGTTTGCCGAGCACACTCGCGAAACCTTCGATGCAGCCATCAGCACGGCACGTAGCATTGCCGAAAAGTATTTCGCCCCCCATAACCGCAAAAACGACGAAAACGAACCGCGCTATGAAGATGGCAACGCGATTCTGATTCCAGACGTCAAACCGGCCGTGGACGCGTTCCTGGAAGCCGGCTTCCTCAACGCTGCGCGCAGTTTCGAAGCGGGTGGCATGCAACTGCCAACCCTGCTGTCCCAGGCTTGCTTCGCGCACTTTCAAGCGGCCAACGCGGCCTCGACGTCCTACCCTTTCTTGACCATGGGCGCGGCCAACCTGATCGAAAGCTTCGGCACCCCCGATCAGAAACAACGCTTCCTGCAACCGATGATCGACGGCCGCTTCTTTGGCACCATGGCCCTGACCGAACCCCACGCAGGCTCATCCTTGTCGGATATTCGTACCCGCGCAGAACCTGCGGCTGACGGCAGCTATCGCCTCAAGGGCAACAAGATCTTCATCTCCGGTGGCGACCATCCGCTGTCGGAAAACATCGTGCATATGGTGCTGGCCAAATTGCCGGACGCACCTGCGGGCGTGAAGGGCATTTCGCTGTTTATCGTGCCCAAATTCCTGGTCAATGAGGATGGCAGCCTGGGCGCGCGTAACGATGTGCTGCTGGCCGGGCTGTTTCACAAGATGGGCTGGCGCGGCACCACCTCTACCGCGCTTAACTTCGGCGATAACGGTAACTGCGTCGGCTATCTGGTGGGCAAACCGCACCAGGGCTTGAGCTGCATGTTCCAGATGATGAACGAAGCACGTATCGGGGTGGGCATGGGCGCAGTGATGCTCGGTTACGCCGGCTACCTGTACTCATTGGATTACGCCCGCGAACGCCCCCAAGGCCGCTTGCCCGACAGCAAAGACCCGAGCACGGCGCCGGTCCCGATCATCCAGCACGCCGACATCAAGCGCATGCTGCTGACCCAGAAAGCCTATGTGGAAGGTGCCTTTGACCTTGGCCTCTACGCCGCACGGCTGTTCGACGACACCACCACCCTGGAAACCGACACCGAGCGCAAGCAAGCCCACGAACTGCTGGACCTGCTCACGCCCATCGTCAAATCCTGGCCGTCGGAGTTTTGCCTCAAGGCCAACGAACTGGCGATCCAGATCCTCGGCGGGCACGGCTACACCCGTGAATACCCGGTGGAGCAGTACTACCGCGACAACCGCCTCAACCCGATCCATGAAGGCACCCATGGCATCCAATCCCTGGATTTGCTCGGGCGCAAATTGGCGCAGAACGGTGGCGCCGGCTTGAAGCAATTGATTCGACTGATCGCCGAGACGGGCGCACGAGCGCACCGATACCCATCCCTTACACCCTTGAGAGAACCACTGGAACACCTGGTGACGCGCCTGCAACAAGTCACCCTGGGCCTGCTGACGGACCTGGCCCAGGGCAAGGTCAACAGCAGCCTGGCAAACTCGGCGCTGTACTTGAAAGTATTCGGGCATACGGTGATCGGCTGGCGCTGGTTGGAACAGGCGATCCGCGCCGAAGAAGGGCTGGCCAAGGGGAATGCGGCCGATGTGGCCTTCTATAAGGGCAAGCTCCAGGCCGCCCGGTACTTCCTGACCTGGGAAGTACCGAGCTGCCATCATGAACTGGCGATTCTGCAGGCACGGGACGATACGTGCCTGGGGATGCAAGACGACTGGTTCTAACCCGGGTCAGGGCTGCCCGATCACCTTGGTAATCACATCGACCGTGGCGCTGACTTGCTCTTGGTAACGGTCGAGTTCCTGCTGATGAGCCTGTTGCATTTCGATCTGCTCGGCGCACAGGTTCAGCGCGGCCAGTACCAATAATTTGTCACCGATCAGCGTCGGGTACTTTTTCTTGGTGGTGGCCAGTGAGGCTTTGAGCATGGTCACGGCGTGCATCAGGGTCTGGTCTTCCCCGGCCGGTGCCTTGATCGAGTAATCCTCTCCGAGAATCGAAACGACCTTTATCCCGTCATTCATGCGCTGACAGGCCCTGCACTCACACGCTCAACCAGCGCCTGGATGCGGGCGGCAGTGGCGCCGTTCTTTTCTTCCTGCTCCATCAGGTTCAGTTGCAGGCTGTCGTTCTCATCCTTGGCGCGGGCCAGTTCCGCCTTGAGGGATTCGTTGCTGCCCAACAGGTCTTGATTCTGCTGTACCAGGTCGCTGACCAGTTGTTCCAATTGGCTGAGGGATGCTTCTAACATTTTGATTTCTCGGGCATTTTTAAAGGGCGGTGACGATAAAGAAAATTCACCTCGGATGCCAGGGTTATCCCCGGCGCGCAGCCCGATAGTTCAGGGCCGGGCCGCACTTTCGAGCCTTAGTGACTGCATTTACCCGATCTGGTTCCTGAATCCGTCCAACCCCTTGTCAGATGCGACAAAAGCGCGCATCCGCTTAAGACTTTAGTCGCATGGCCGATACCGGATGCATACCCCGTCTCATGGCCGCACGGATCGCGCTTCCCCCCAGGACTCCAGCATGTCTCTTCGTAATATGAATATCGCCCCGAGGGCCTTCCTCGGCTTCGCGTTTATTGGCGCCCTGATGTTGTTGCTGGGTGTGTTCGCCCTGAACCAGATGAGCAAGATTCGCGCAGCCACCGAAGACATCACCTCGGCCAGCGTGCCCAGCATTCGTGCCCTCGACGATTTCACCCAGTTGACCCTGCGCCTGCGCGTGCTGTCATACCGCTTGCTGACCAACCGCGAGCCGGATGTACAGCAAAAGACCCTGCAAGCCTTTGAGCTGCGTAACCAGCAGATTCGCACGGCCCAGGGTATCTACGAGAAGCTGATTACCAGTACGCAAGAACGCAACGCCTACGACGAGTACGTCCGCCTGCTGGGCCAGTACCACCAGATTGAAGAGCGCATGAAGAGCTTGTCCCGCGCCAATCAGATCGACGAGCTGCGTAACCTGCTGAACACCGAGTTGCTGAACAACTCCGAGCAGGTCAACGCCGTACTGACCCGTTTGCTGGATATCAATAACGACGACGCCAACGCCACCAACCAGCAAGCCAAAGACCAATACGATATGGCCTTTGACCTGGTGGTGGGCCTACTGATCATTGCCACGGGCTTGACCCTGCTGTTTGCGTGGCTGCTGACCCGCAGTATCACCCTGCCGATCGCCCGGGCCCTGGAAGCCGCCGAAGAAGTCGCCGAAGGCAACCTCACACGGCCAATCAAGGTGGATGGCAACGACGAAGCCGGTCGCCTGCTGGCAGCCATGGCCAAGATGCAGAACAAGCTGCGCGATACCCTGCACCGCATCGCCGGCTCCGCCACCCAGTTGGCGTCTGCTGCCGAAGAGTTGAACACCGTCACCGACGAAAGCGCCCGTGGCCTGACCCAGCAAAACAACGAAATCGAACAAGCCGCCACCGCGGTCAACGAGATGACCAGCGCAGTGGAAGAAGTCGCCCGTAATGCGGTGAGCACCTCCGAAGCCTCCCGCAACGCCACCACCTCCGCCGGCGACGGCCGCGACCTGGTGCAGGAAACCGTCAGCGCCATCGAACGCATGAGCGCCGATGTGCAAGCCACCGCCTCCCTGATTGGCGACCTGGCCAATGAATCGCGAGATATCGGCAAGGTACTGGACGTGATTCGCGGACTGGCCGACCAGACCAACCTGCTGGCCTTGAACGCGGCGATCGAAGCGGCGCGCGCCGGTGAGGCCGGTCGCGGGTTTGCCGTGGTGGCCGACGAAGTGCGGGCACTGGCCCATCGCACCCAACAATCGACCAGCGAAATCGAGCGCATGATCGGCAGCATTCAGGCCGGCACCGAACATGCCGTGGATTCGATGCGCAACAGCACCGAGCGGGCCGAATCGACGCTGAATATCGCCAAAGGCGCGGGCCTGTCGCTGGACACCATCAACACCGCGATTGTCGAGATCAACGAGCGCAACCTGGTGATCGCCAGCGCTGCGGAAGAACAGGCTCAGGTGGCGCGGGAAGTGGACCGCAACCTGGTGAATATCCGTGATCTGTCGGTGCAATCGGCCACCGGCGCCAGCCAGACCAGTGCGGCAAGCAGTGAGTTGTCGCGCCTTGCAGTGGATCTGAACGGGATGGTAGGGCGCTTCCGCCTCTAACTGACTGCACTGGCTTTAAAATGTGGGGGCAAGCCAGTCAGTTAAGAAGGAGCAAGGCTAAAAGTAACCTGTGGCGAGGCCGCTTCGCGGCCCAACGGGAGCAGGCTCCCTCGCCACCGATACAGCGTTCACCCTTGACTGACTGGCAAGCCCCTCCTGCATTTGGATGTGCGCGAATCAGAAAAAGCTTTTTGACAGCGCTGCAATTCAACAGGTTAGAATCGCTGGCACGCAGACTGCATGGTCAGTTTGCGCCCCGTCTTATCTGCTCATGGAGTACTGCCTTTGAATGCGACGACCATCAACAGCCTGTTCTTGATCGGCGCGTTGCTGGTGGGTGCGAGCATTCTGGTGAGTTCCCTTTCGTCACGCCTGGGCATCCCGATCCTGGTGATCATCCTGGCCGTGGGCATGGCCGCCGGCGTCGATGGCGGCGGCATCATCTTCGATAACTACCCCACCGCTTACCTGGTGGGCAACCTCGCCCTGGCCGTGATCCTGCTCGACGGCGGTTTGCGCACACGGGTGGCCAGTTTTCGCGTGGCACTCTGGCCGGCATTGTCGCTGGCCACCGTGGGGGTGTTGATTACCACCGGCCTCACGGGCATGGCGGCAGCCTGGCTGTTCAACCTCAACATTATCCAAGGCTTGCTGATCGGCGCCATCGTCGGCTCCACGGACGCCGCCGCCGTATTCTCGCTGCTCGGCGGCAAGGGCCTGAACGAGCGGGTCAGCGCCAGCCTGGAAATCGAATCCGGCAGCAACGACCCGATGGCGGTGTTCCTGACCGTCACCCTGATCGACATGCTTGCCAGCGGCCAGACCGGCCTGCACTGGAGCCTGCTGACCCACCTGATCCAGGAGTTCGGTATCGGCGGGCTCATCGGCCTGGGCGGCGGCTGGTTGATGCTGCAAATGGTCAACCGCATCAACCTGGCGACCGGCCTTTACCCGATTCTCGTCATCGCCGGTGGCCTGGTGGTGTTCGCCTTGACCAACGCCCTGCACGGCAGCGGCTTCCTCGCCGTGTACCTGTGCGGCCTGGTGATTGGCAACCGGCCCGTGCGCAGCCGTCATGGCATTTTGCATATGCTCGACGGTATGGCCTGGCTGGCACAGATCGGCATGTTCTTGGTGCTGGGCCTGCTGGTCACGCCCCATGACTTGCTGCCCATCGCCTTGCCGGCCCTCGGCCTGGCGCTGTGGATGATCCTGTTTGCGCGGCCGCTGTCGGTCATAGTCGGCCTGTTGCCGTTCAAGGCGTTCCACGGGCGCGAAAAAGCCTTTATTGCCTGGGTCGGCCTGCGTGGCGCGGTCCCGATCATTCTCGCGGTGTTCCCGCTGATGGCGGGCCTGCCCCACGCGCAGCTGTACTTCAACCTGGCGTTCTTTATCGTCCTGGTGTCGTTGCTGGTGCAGGGCACGAGCCTGCCGTGGGTGGCCAAACTGTTGAAAGTCACCGTACCGCCAGACCCTGCACCGATTTCCCGAGCGGCCCTGGAAGTCCACGTCACCAGCGAGTGGGAACTGTTCGTCTACCGCCTGGGCGCGGAGAAATGGTGCATCGGTGCCGCCCTGCGCGAACTGAAAATGCCCGAGGGCACGCGCATCGCTGCGCTGTTTCGTGGCCAACAACTGCTCCATCCGTCGGGTAGTACGGTGCTGGAAGTCGACGATTTACTCTGCGTCATCGGCCATGAACACAACCTGCCGGCCCTGGGAAAACTGTTCAGCCAGGCTCCCCAGCGCGGCCTCGACCTGCGCTTCTTCGGCGACTTCGTATTGGAAGGCGATGCCCAGCTGGGCGCGGTGTCGGCCCTGTACGGGCTCAAGCTCGAAGGTATCGACCCGGATATGCCACTGAGCCGTTTCATCACCCAGAAAGTCGGCGGCGCCCCCGTGGTGGGCGACCAAGTGGAATGGAACAACACCATCTGGACCGTCGCCGTCATGGACGGGAACAAGATTGGCAAAGTCGGCGTCAGATTCCCCGAAGGAAGTCGCCCGGGCCCCGGGCTCTTCCTCTAAACTGCGGTGCGACGACGCCCCGATTCTTCACCTAGCTCGACCGGTCTCTATGCCAACCCTGCGCACTTTTCTCGCCACTGCCCTGCTGGGCCTGACCCTTTGTGTCGGCAGCGTATACGCCGCCGACCCGCCCAGCGCCGACGCCATCCAGCAAACCCTGGACAAACTGCCCGACCGCAAGCTGCCCGACGCCGACATGAAGGCGCTGCAGTCGATCCTGCAACAAACCCTGACCTACCTGGGCAACAAGCAGGATTACGAGCAGCGCCTCACCGACCTCAAGCGCCAGCTGGCAGACGCTCCGCGCCAGACCGTCGATAACCAGCGCGAACTGGTCCGGCTCAAGGCCACCAAGGTCATCCCGGTGGCCCAGCGCTACGCCACGTTGCCCGTGCCGCAACTTGAACAACTGTTGGTGCAGCGCTCGACCCAGCAAGGCGACCTGCAAAAAGAACTGTCCGACGCCAACAGCCTGACCATCGCCGCCCAAACCCGCCCCGAGCGCGCCCAAACCGAGATCAGCAATAGCCAGACGCGCATCCAGCAGATCAATTCGACCCTCAAGCTCGGCAAGGACAATGGCAAACCCCTCAGCGGTGACCAACGCAACCAACTGAACGCCGAACTCGCCGCACTGAATGCACTGATTCCCCTGCGCCGCCAGGAACTGGCCGGCAACAGCCAACTGCAAGACCTCGGTAACAGCCAGCACGACCTGATCCAGGAAAAAACTGCACGCCTGGAGCAAGAGATCCAGGACCTGCAAACCCTGATCAACCAGAAACGCCTGGCCCAATCCCAACAGACCGTCACCCAACAGTCCATCGAAGCGCAGAAAGCCGGTAGCAGCAGCCTGCTGGCCACGGAAAGCGCAGCCAACCTGAAGCTCTCCGACTACCTGCTCAAAAGCACCGACCGCCTCAACGAGCTGACCCAGAAAAACCTGCAGACCAAGCAGCAACTGGACACCGTGACCCAGAGCGACTCGGCGCTGGACGAACAGATCAACGTGCTCAAGGGCAGCCTGCTGCTCTCCAAGATCCTCTATAAGCAGAAACAGGCGCTGCCGCGCCTCACCGTGGACCGCAACCTGGCGGACGACATCGCCAACATTCGCCTGTACCAGTTCGAGGTCAACCAGCAGCGTGAGCTGATCAGCTCGCCCGCCGCCTATGTGGATAACTTGCTGGCCACCCAGCCGCCAGATGAAGTCACCCCACAACTGCGCCGTACCCTGCTGGAACTGGCGGTCACCCGCAGCGATCTGCTGGAGCGCTTGAGCCGTGAGCTGAGCGCGCTGCTGAACGAATCGATCACCCTGCAACTGAACCAGAAACAACTGCTCAGCACCGCCGCCAGCCTGCGCGCGACCCTCGACGAGCAGATGTTCTGGATCCCCAGCAACAAGCCGCTGGACACCGAATGGCTGGAAACCGTGCCGGACCACCTGAGCAAGCAGGTCACTACCCTGCCGTGGGCGTCCAGCGTCAGCGAGCTGTATGACGGCCTGATCCAGCGCCCGCTGCTGTTCCTGCCGCTGTTGCTGCTGATCGGCGCGCTGTTGTGGCGGCGCAAAGCGCTGTACGAGCGCCTGAAAAAGATCCACCTCGATATCGGCCACTTCAAGCGCGACAGCCAATGGCACACGCCGGTGGCGATTCTGGTGAATATCCTGCTGGCGCTGCCTGTGACCCTGGCCCTCGCGCTGTGCGGTTATGCACTGCAGATCGACGCCCGCGGGCAAAATGCCAATTTAGGTGCGGCACTGCTACTGATCGCCCAGGCATGGCTGGTGTTCTACACCGCCTACCGGATTCTCGCGCCGGGTGGCGTGGCCGAGCTGCACTTTCGCTGGGAAAAGCCCCAGGTTGAATTCCTGCAAGGCTGGATACGCAAGCTCGGGCTAGTGGTACTGGCCCTGGTGGCCGTGGTAGCCATCGCCGAACACCAACCGGCGGCACTGGCCGATGACGTGCTGGGCATCGGCGTGGTGCTGACCTGCTACGCACTGATGGCCTGGCTGCTGAGCCGCTTGCTGTTGCACAGCCCGACCCACGAAAAAGCCTCGCTGTTTCGCAAAGCCGTGGGCCTGGTATTTACCGCCCTGCCCATCGCCCTGTTTATCGCCGTGTGCTTTGGTTACTACTACACCGCGCTCAAACTCAGCGACCGTTTGATCAACACCCTGTACCTGCTGATGTTCTGGCTGGTCATTGAAGCCACCTTCGTGCGCGGTCTCGGCGTTGCCGCACGGCGCCTGGCCTATGCCCGCGCCCTGGCCAAACGCCAGGCGGCCAAGGAAGCGGGCGACGGCGAAGCGGTGATCGAAGAGCCGACCCTGGACATCGAGCAGGTCAACGAACAGTCCATGCGCCTGATTCGCCTGGCCTTGCTCGGCGGCTTTATCGCCGCGCTGTACTGGGTGTGGAAAGACCTGATCACCGTGTTCTCCTACCTGGACAACGTCACCCTCTACGAATACACCAGCGGCACCGGCGCCAACATCAGCATGGTACCGATCAGCATCGGCGACCTGCTGGGGGCCTCGATCATCGTGGGTATCACCTTTGCACTGGCGCGCAACCTGCCCGGTTTGCTGGAAGTACTCGTGCTGTCCAAGCTGGACCTGGCCCAAGGCAGCGCGTATGCCACGACCACCTTGCTGTCCTATGTGATTGCCGGCGTCGGCTTTGTCTCCACCCTGTCCACCCTCGGCGTGAGCTGGGACAAATTGCAATGGCTGGTGGCAGCGCTGTCGGTAGGCTTGGGCTTTGGTATGCAGGAGATCTTCGCCAACTTTATCTCCGGCATCATGATCCTGTTCGAACGCCCGGTGCGTATCGGCGACACCATCACCATCGGTAACCTGTCGGGCACGGTGAGCAAGATCCGCATCCGCGCCACCACCATCACCGACTTCGACCGCAAGGACATCATTGTCCCGAACAAAACCTTCATTACCGGGCAGTTGATCAACTGGTCGCTGACCGACACCATCACTCGCGTCACCCTCAAGCTCGGCGTGGACTACGGTTCTGACCTGGACCGCGTGAAGGAACTGCTGCTCAAGGCCGCCCGCGAGAACCCGCGGGTGCTCAAGGAACCTGAGCCCCACGTGTACTTCCTGAACTTCGGCGAAAGTACCCTCGACCACGAACTGCGCATGCATGTACGCGACTTGGGCGACCGTAACCCGGTGATCGACGAAGTGAACCGCTTTATCAACCGCGAGTTCAAGAAAGAGCACATCAACATTTCGTTCCGCCAGATGGAGGTCTACCTCAAGAACCTCCACGGCCAGGAATACAAACTGGTGGAAGTCGACCCACCCACCAAACCCGCCAACGACGGTGGCGTGCAACAGCCACCGCCCAGCAAACTCGACTAACGCCGCTATCCCCAGCAGAATGCTCGGACATTCTGCTGGAGATGGCCGGTGAAAGCCCTCGACGAACTGACCTTCGACAACCGCTTCGCACGCCTGGGCGACGCGTTCTCAACCCACGTGTTACCCGAGCCCCTCGACGAACCGCGCCTGGTGGTGGCCAGCAATGCCGCCATGGCCCTGCTCGACCTCGACCCAGCCGTGGCCGAAACGCCGGTGTTTGCCGAGTTGTTTGGCGGGCACAAACTGTGGGCCGAAGCAGAGCCACGCGCGATGGTCTATTCCGGGCATCAGTTCGGCGGCTACACCCCACAGTTGGGCGATGGCCGTGGGTTGCTGCTGGGCGAGGTGTATAACGCAGCCGGTGAGCATTGGGACCTGCACCTCAAGGGCGCGGGGATGACGCCTTATTCGCGCATGGGCGATGGGCGGGCCGTGTTGCGCTCCTCGATTCGTGAGTTTCTGGCGTCCGAAGCGCTGCATGCACTGGGCATCCCGAGCAGCCGCGCCTTGTGCGTCATCGGTTCCAGCACCCCCGTCTGGCGCGAGAAACAGGAGCGCGGGGCAATGGTTCTGCGCTTGGCGCGCAGCCATATCCGCTTCGGTCATTTCGAATACTTCTACTACACCAAGAAGCCCGAACAGCAGGCCGAACTGGCCGAACATGTGCTGAACCTGCACTACCCCGAGTGCCGGGAACAGCCCGAGCCGTACCTGGCGATGTTCCGTGAAATCATCGAGCGCAATGCCGAAATGATCGCCAAATGGCAGGCCTATGGCTTCTGCCACGGCGTGATGAACACCGACAACATGTCGATCCTGGGCATCACCTTCGACTTCGGGCCCTTTGCCTTTCTCGATGATTTTGACGCGCACTTCATCTGCAACCACTCAGATCATGAAGGGCGCTACTCCTTCAGCAATCAAGTGCCGATCGGGCGGTGGAACCTCAGCGCGCTGGCCCAGGCGCTCACGCCATTCATCAGCGTCGACGCCTTGAAGGAAGCCCTTGGCCTGTACCTGCCGCTGTACCAAGCCCATTACCTGGACTTGATGCGTCGCCGGCTGGGGCTGACCACCGCCGAGGAAGAGGACCAGACGCTGGTGGAACGATTACTGAAGCTGATGCAGAACAGTGGCGTGGACTACACACTGTTCTTCCGACGGCTGGGTGATGAGTCACCAGCGCCGGCCGTGGCGCGGCTGCGCGATGACTTTGTCGACCTGGCCGGGTTTGATGCCTGGGCAGAACTCTACAAGGCCCGTGTTGCGCGGGACGGGGACGACACCGAAGCACAGCGCCGTGAGCGGATGCATGCGGTTAACCCGCTGTATATCCTGCGCAACTACCTGGCACAGAACGCCATCACTGCTGCCGAGTCAGGCGATTACAGCGAAGTGCGGCGGCTGCATGAGGTGTTGAGCAAGCCGTTTGAAGAGCAAGCGGGAATGGAGCAGTACGCGCAGCGGCCACCGGATTGGGGTAAGCATTTGGAGATTAGTTGTTCGTCGTAATCGCTGGCCTTGATAAACCACGCATACGGCTCCAGATTGAAGCTATTGGCCACATCCAAGGAGCCTCCGATGTCCGAACCTCTTGTAATCCCCTGCCCACATTGCAATGGCCTCAATCGTATCCCCGGCGAACGCCTGGGTGATGCGCCCAAGTGCGGGCGTTGCAAGCAGCCCGTGTTGCTGAATAAACCTTTCGAGCTGAAACAAGGCGACTACGCCAGCCAGATCAAGGGCGACCTGCCGTTGCTGGTGGACGTGTGGGCCGATTGGTGTGGGCCGTGCAAGTCGTTTGCGCCGGTATTCGAGCAGGCCGCCGGGCAGCTGGAAGGCAAGTGCCGGCTGGCCAAGCTGGACAGCGAGGCCAACCAGCAACTGTCGGCGCAGTTGGGGATTCGTTCGATCCCCAGTCTGATTCTGTTCAAGCACGGCCGTGAAGTGGCGCGCCAGAGCGGGGCGTTTCCGCTGCCGCAACTGATGAGCTGGTTGCGTAGCCAAGGGGTGTAACTCGATCTTCTGAACACCACCGGACAGTGTGGGAGGGGGCTTGTTCCCACATTTGGATCGCGTTTTACCTTCAGGCTACGGGGGGCGGACGTAGGAGAAAAGGCGCAACCCCTCTTGCCAACCCCTTCCTACAGCCTCTATGGGACAAATCCAAATCCCTGCTGGAACGCAATGCAAATGTGGGAGGGGGCTTGCTCCCGATTGCAGTGGGCCAGTCAACAAATACAGTGACTGACACACCGCCATCGGGAGCAAGCCCCCTCCCACATTTGGATCGCGTTTTACCTTCAGGCTACGAGGGGCGGACGTAGGAGAAAAGGCGCAACCCCTCTTGCCAGCCCCTTCCTACAGCCTCTGCGGGACAAATCCAAATCCCTGCTGGAACGCAATGCAAATGTGGGAGGGGGCTTGCTCCCGATAGCGGTGGATCAGTCAAAACATCAGTGCCTGACACTCAGCCATCGGGAGCAAGCCCCCTCCCACAGGGTTTTGCGTAGCCTTTTTGATCACGCGGTTTCCAACAGGTTGTGCAACTCCACAAACTGCAACGTCAACTTATGCCGTGGGTCCAGGTGGATCAGTGGCTTGCTCTCCTGGTGCGACTCGCGCATGCGCACGGAGCTGGCCAGGTACACCGGCAGCACCGGCAAGCCTTCGGCAATCAACTCATCCAGCATCTGCTGTGGCAGGCTCGCGCGAGCCTGGAACTGGTTGACCACAATGCCCTCCACTTCCAGCCCTTCATTGTGGTCTTCCTTCAATTCTTCGATTTCACGCAGCAGCCCATACAGCGCCTGGCGGGAAAAGCTGTCGCAGTCAAAGGGAATAAGCACGCGATCGGCGGCAATCAACGCCGAAACCGCATAAAAATTCAGCGCGGGCGGCGTATCCAGGTAGATCCGATCGTAATCCTCGCTCAACTCATCCAGCAGCTTTCGCAGCTTGTTGATCTTGTGCTTGGCCTCAAGCTTGGGCTGCAGGTCCGCCAACTCGGCAGTCGCGGTGATGACATGCAGGTTGTCGAAGGGCGTTTCGTAGATATCGACTTTGTTCTTCTTGGAAAACGGCCCGGAGGACAGGGTTTGCTTGAAGAAGTCCGCAATCCCCATGGGGATATCGTCGCCGGTCAACCCGGTCAGGTATTGGGTTGAGTTGGCCTGTGCATCGAGGTCCACCAACAGGGTTCGATAGCCTTCGCTGGCGCTGACTGCCGCCAGGTTGCAGGCAATGCTGGATTTGCCAACACCGCCTTTTTGATTGAACACCACGCGCCGCATGGAAAAACCTCCGTGTATCAATGAATGTCCGAGTGTAGAGGGCAAAAGCGCCTGTTAGCTACCTCGTTCATCGATACACAGCCGCATCAGAGACAGGTCACGTACAAGTGAATAGGAAAGGGCCGACAATCCAACCCGGCCCTCGGTAAAGGACAATCTGAAAATCTTTCCAATCAATTTGTAATCAGCTGTGAACAATTTTTTACCAAAGTTTGCTAGAACCCCACGGCACCGGGATAATGCGCGCCACTCGGCTATTGCTCCCTGTCCCGGTATTCGGGGCCAACGGCCGCACATGGAAGCCCGCAGGGGCGGGATAACGTCTCAGTGATCAACTTCAACATCGCCCAATGGCGCGCCTGGGCTCCCGGCCTGGAGAGTGCGGACGACTGGCACGCCTGGTGCCAGGCGCCGGTGTTGCTGCCCGCTAGCGATGCGGGTCCCGATGTATCGTTCCTGCCGGCCATGCAGCGCCGTCGCCTCAGCCGCCTGGCGCGCATGGCCTTCAGTGTGGGCTGGCCGCTGGCAGAGGGCCTCACGGACCTGCCGCTGGTGTTTATCTCCCGACATGGCGAAACCCCACGCACCCTCGACATCCTCAGCGACCTGGCCAACGACCAGCCGCTGTCGCCGACCCAGTTCAGCCTGTCGGTGCACAACGCGGTGATTGGCCTGTGGTCGATCCTGCGCAATGAAACCAGCGAAATGACGGCCCTCGCCGCTGCCGGGGATGGCCTGGAACATGGCCTGCTCGAAGCCGCTGCGCTGCTCAATGAAGGCGCGCCGGCCGTGTTGCTGGTGATTACCGAAGAGCAACCGCCAGCGGCCTATACTCACTGGATCGCTGATGTGCCGTTCCCTTACGCCCTCGGCCTCTTGCTGACGCCGGGCGACGAGTGGCAACTGGAACTCTCCACCGGCACTGTCCAACCCACTCAAACTCAGTGGCCTCACGCCCTGAACCTGCTACGCACCCTGCTCACTGAGCAGGGTGCCTGCCAACATGCCTGGAAGAACCGAGTATGGAACTGGCAACGCAAGCCCTGAACGACAAACCACGGGACGCCTACTACTGGCGTCTGTTCGCCACCGCCGCCAGCTTCTTTCTGTTCGGCGTCGGCGGCTTGTGCCTGCGTTTGCTGGTGTTTCCGCTGCTCAGTTGCTGGCCAGGGAGCGCGCAAACACACCAGCGTCGCGCCCGCCACACCATCAGCAAGCTGTTCTGGCTGTTTATCCGCCTGATGCAGCGCGCAGGGGTACTCACTTACAGCGTTGAAGGCGCGGAACAGCTCGGCCGCCCGGGTCAGATGATCATCGCCAACCATCCGTCGCTGATCGACGTGGTGTTTCTGATCGGCCTGGTGCGCCAGGCCAACTGCGTAGTCAAGCAGAGCCTGTGGCAGAACACCTTCACCCGCGGCCCCGTGCGTAAAGCCGGCTATATCAGCAACGACGGCAGCGCCGAAATGCTCGATGCCGCAGCCGATGCCCTGCGCGCAGGCCAGCCCCTGATCATCTTCCCCGAGGGCACCCGCACCGCCCCCGGCGCAGCGCCTGCCTTTCATCGCGGCGCCGCCGCCATTGCACTGCGCGGTGCGACAATCATCACCCCCGTGGTGATCAAGGTCAGCCCCACCACGCTGACCAAGGCCGAACCCTGGTATCGCATCCCCAAATGCCGCGTGCACTTCAGTTTGCGCGTGGGTGCCGATATAGAACCACAGGCGTTTAGCGCACTCGGGCCTGCGCCCCAGGCTTCACGCAAGCTCAACGATTACCTGCATCACTATTTTATTAAGGAGCTCGCCGAAGATGAGCGACCAACACCGCCTTGAGCACGACATAAAGACGCTGATCATCGAGGCCCTGGGCCTGGAAGACATCAGCGTCGACGACATCGGCAGCGATCAGACCCTGTTTGGCGAAGGCCTGGGCCTGGATTCGGTGGACGCCCTGGAGTTGGGCCTGGCGATCCAGAAAAAGTACGGCATCAAGATCGACGCCGACGCCAAGGACACCCGCAATCACTTCACCAACGTGGCCAGCCTTGCGGCGTTCGTCACGGCCAGACAGGCAGCTTGAGACCGGACCATGCAAACTCGTGACGATATTTTCAACACCCTGCGCGATGCCTTGGTGGAACTGTTTGAACTGCCCCCCGAACGTGTCACCCTGGATGCCAACCTGTATCAGGACCTGGAAATCGACAGCATTGACGCCGTGGACCTGATCGACCACATCAAACGCAAGACCGGCAAGAAGATCGCCGCCGATGAGTTCAAGGCGGTACGCACCGTCAATGACGTGGTTGAGGCGGTGTACCGTCTGGTCCAACCGGCCGCATGAGCCGGTTGATCGGCCTTGGCCTGTTGTTGGCGGGGCTGCTGTACCCCTTTGCGGTGTATTACGGCACCGAACACTTTGCGCCCTGGCAATTCGGACTGCTGCTGGCTAGCCTGTGGCTGCTGCGCGCGCTCACCGGTGCGCGACGCCCCGGCAGCCGCTGGATGGCCGTGGTCGTGATCGTGTTTTGTTTGGGCCTGGCCTGGTTCGACAACCCGTACCTGTTGCGCTGGTACCCGAGCCTGGTCAGTGCGTTCATGCTGGCCCTGTTCGGCCTGAGCCTGAAATTCGGCCCGCCGATGGTCGAGCGCCTGGCGCGCATGACCGACCCGCAACTGCCGCCGAAGGCAATCGTGTATACCCGCCAGGTCACCGTGGTGTGGAGTGTATTTTTTCTGTGTAATGGCCTGCTCGCTGCCGCGCTCACCCTATGGGCGCCGCTGCACTGGTGGACGTTGTACAACGGCTTGATCGCCTACGGGCTGATGGGGCTGTTGTTTGCCGTGGAATGGCTAATACGACAAAGGGTTCGAGGCCGCATATGAATGGGTTGAATCTTGAGCACTTGCTGCTTGAGCCGCTGGAGCAGCGTTGGGTCACCACCGAACCTGCGATGAATCACGCCCAGTTGTGGGGGCACGCCCTGAGCCTGGCGGCGGGCCTGCAAGCGCGGGGTATCCACCACCTTGCCGTGCACCTGGAAGACGCCGGCCTGCTGGCAATTGCCCTGCTCGGCGCCTGGCGTGCCGGTGTGAGCGTGCTGTTGCCCGCCGACCTGCAACCCCAGACCCGCCAACGCTGGGCCAATGCCGTTGACGCCTGGCTGGTTGAAGCAACTGATCTTGATGCGCTGTATCAGGCGCCATTGAGCCCCGCCGTGCTTGACCTGGACACCTGCCAACTGAGCCTGTGCACCTCCGGCTCCAGCGGCGAACCCAAGCGTATCGACAAGACCCTGCGCCAACTGGCCAATGAGGTCCAGGCCCTGGAAGCCTTGTGGGGCGCAGACCTGAAAGACGCGTGCATCATCGGCAGCGTCGCTACCCAGCATATCTACGGCTTGCTGTTCCGTGTGCTGTGGCCACTGTGCGCCGGCCGTACGTTTGTACGCCGCCAGCTGGCCTTTCCGGAAGACCTGCAACGCGCCAGTCGCGAACACCCGCAATTTGCCTGGGTGGCGAGCCCTGCCCTGCTCAAACGTATGGGCGACAACCTCGATTGGCCGGCGCTGAGCCGAGTGTCGCGGGTATTTTCTTCCGGGGGCGCCCTGCCCGTAGAAGCCGCTGGTAGCCTCTACGACCGCTTGCAGCAGTGGCCCACGGAAATCCTCGGCAGCTCGGAAACCGGCGGCATTGCCTGGCGCCAAGGCGCGCAGCCATGGCAACCGTTTGCCGATGTGCAACTGAGCCAGGATGCCGACGGTGCCCTGCGCATCGCTTCGCCGTATCTGCCCCAGGGGCATATCGAACAAACCGCCGACGCGGCCCGTATCCACGCCGACGGCCGTTTCGAGTTGCTTGGCCGCCTGGACCGCATCGTCAAGCTGGAAGAAAAACGCATCTCCTTGCCCATGCTCGAACAGGCGCTGATGAGCCACCCTTGGGTCGCTGAAACCCGTCTGGGCGTGGTGCAGGAAAACCGTGCGTCACTTGGCGCGCTGGTGGTGTTGAGCGCCGATGGCCTGCATGCCCTGCGTAATGAAGGACGCCGCACCGTCACTCAAACCCTGCGCCAACACCTGAGCCAGCATTGCGAAGCCCTGGCTTTGCCGCGTCGCTGGCGCTTGTTGAGTCAACTGCCATTGAACAGCCAGGGCAAGCTGCCCCAAGCCGACATAGAGGCACTGCTGCTGGCACCAAGGCCAAAGGCCGCGCATGTGCTGGAACAAACCGAAGCCAACGGCGAGTGGACCCTGCAACTGTGCATCCCACCGGACCTGGCCTATTTCAGCGGGCACTTCCCGGCCACGCCCGTATTGCCCGGCGTGGTGCAAGTGGAGTGGGCGTTCAACCTCGGCCAGCAACTGCTGGATTTGCCGTCGACCTTTGCCGGCATGGAAGTGCTCAAGTTCCAGCAACTGGTGCGCCCGGGCGATTGCGTCGAACTGCACCTGCGCTTCGACCAGGAGCGCGGCAAGTTGTATTTCACCTACCGCAACGGCGTCGCCGCCTGCTCCAGTGGCCGGATAGTGTTGGAGGCGCCAAGTGCATAATTTTTTGTGCCCGCTCGCCACAGGTTATTTACCCGCCGGTTGGGTGAAGCATGCATAACCCCTGCGCCCTGATTCCGGTCTACAACCATGAAGCCGCCGTGCCGGCCGTGGTAAGCAGTCTGCTGAACAGCGGCCTGCCGTGCCTGTTGGTGGACGATGGCAGCAGCCCGGCGTGCGCGGCGGTATTGGTGCAACTGGCAACCCTCGATCACGTCACCCTGCTGACCCTGCCCAACAACCAAGGCAAAGGCGGCGCGGTCATGGCCGGTTTCCGTGAAGCAGCGCGCCTGGGCTACACCCACGCCCTGCAAGTGGACGCCGATGGCCAACACGACCTGCGTGAAGTCGAGTCCTTCCTCGACGCCTCGCGCACTCACCCAAACGCTGTGATCTGCGGTTACCCCGAATACGATGACAGCGTGCCCAAGGGCCGCCTGTACGCGCGCTACCTGACCCACGTGTGGGTGTGGATCAATACGCTTTCGTTGCAGATCCGCGACTCGATGTGCGGCTTTCGCGTGTACCCGCTGGCGCCCACGCTGGCACTGATGAACTCGGCGTATATCGGCACACGCATGGATTTCGACTCGGACATCCTGGTGCGCCTGGCCTGGCGCAACCAGCCCATGCGCTGGCTGCCAACCCAGGTGCACTACCCTGCCGACGGCCTGTCGCACTTCCGCCTGTTTCGCGACAACGTGCGCATCAGCGCCATGCACACTCGGTTGTTCTTCGGCATGTTGGTCCGTGCACCGATGATTGTGTGGCGACGGTGGCAGGCATGAGCGACAGCACCAAGCACTGGGCCGACCGCGAGGAACGCGGCAGCTTCTGGCTGATGAAACTCACCGCCATCGCCGCCAAGCTGCTTGGCCGTCGCCTGTTGAGCCCGCTGCTGTACGGTATCGTGCTGTACTTTTTCCTGTTCGGTCGCACGGCACGCCAGAGCGCGTGGGAATACCAACAGCGCCTGGCAGAGTGGAGCGGGCGCGATGCGTTGCGGCCCACCCATACAAGCGTGTTCGGGCAGTTCATGGCCTTCGCCGACGCCTTGCTCGACAAACTCGACGTGTGGAACGGCAAGCTGCGCATCGAACAGATCGAAATCAACGACCCTGCGCAATTGCGCGGGCAGCTGCGCGGCGAGCGTGGGCAGATGCTGGTCGGTGCGCACTTGGGCAACCTCGAAGTGTGCCGTGCGCTGGCGGAGCTGGGTGAACAAGTCACCATGAACGTGCTGGTGCATACCAAGCATGCCGAGCGTTTCAACCGCCTGCTGGGCGAAGCCGGGGCCACCCATTTGCGCCTGATCCAGGTCAGCGAACTGGACCCGGCGACCATGTTGCTGCTCAGCCAGCGCCTGGACGACGGCGAGTGGCTGGCGATTGCCGGCGACCGCGTGCCGCTGCATGGTGGGCGCAAGGTCCGGGTGGACTTTCTCGGCCACGACGCAGCATTCCCTCAAGGCCCTTGGTTGATGGCCGGGCTGCTCAAATGCCCGGTGAACCTGCTGATGTGCCTCAAGCACCAAGGCCGCTACCGCCTGACGATCGAACCCTTTACTCAACTGATCGAATGGAAGCGCAGCACCCGCGAGCAGGTCATTGCCCTATGGACCGCGCGCTACGCCGCACGCCTGGGCCAGTTCTGCCTGGAAGCGCCCCTACAATGGTTCAACTTTTACCCTTTCTGGAAGACCGATGACGACGCATCTTGAGCCGGTAACCTTTGGCGAACGCGCTTTGCGCATTGAAGACGTGCTGGCCCTGGCCAACCGCCAGGTGCCCACGCAATTGCAGGGCGACGCCGACTACCGCCAGCGCATCGCCAAGGGCGCGCAGTTCCTCGACTCGTTGCTGGACAAGGAAGGCGTGATCTATGGCGTGACCACCGGCTACGGTGACTCGTGCGTGGTGGCAGTGCCATTGCAGCACGTCGAGGCGTTGCCTCGCCATCTCTACACCTTTCACGGCTGCGGCCTGGGCAAGTTGCTGGATGCCCAGGCCACACGTGCGGTGCTGGCGGCGCGCTTGCAGTCACTGTGCCACGGTGTGTCCGGAGTGCGCGTGGAACTGCTGGAGCGCCTGCATGCGTTCCTCGAACACGACGTGTTGCCGCTGATCCCTGAAGAAGGTTCGGTGGGCGCCAGCGGTGATTTGACACCCCTGTCCTACGTGGCCGCGACCTTGTCCGGTGAGCGCGACGTGCTGTTCCGGGGCGAGCGGCGCCAGGCCGCCGACGTGCACCGCGAGCTGGGCTGGACGCCGCTGGTACTGCGCCCCAAGGAAGCCCTGGCCTTGATGAACGGTACCGCTGTGATGACCGGCCTGGCCTGCCTGGCCTTCGCCCGCGCCGACTACCTGTTGCAACTGGCCACGCGCATCACTGCGCTGAACGTGGTGGCGCTGCAAGGCAACCCGGAACACTTCGACGAGCGCCTGTTCGCCGCCAAGCCGCACCCGGGGCAGATGCAAGTCGCCGCCTGGCTGCGCAAAGACCTGGCCATCGACGCCCCCACCGCGCCGCTGCACCGCCTGCAAGATCGCTACTCCCTGCGCTGTGCGCCGCACGTCCTCGGGGTGCTGGCCGACAGCCTGAACTGGCTGCGTTCGTTCATCGAGATCGAACTGAACAGCGCCAACGACAACCCGATCATCGACGCTGAAGAAGAACGCGTACTGCACGGCGGGCACTTCTATGGCGGGCATATCGCCTTTGCGATGGACAGCCTCAAGACCCTGGTCGCCAATGTCGCCGACCTGCTCGACCGCCAACTGGCGCTGCTGGTAGACGTGCGTTACAACCACGGTCTGCCGAGCAACCTGTCCGGCGCCCCGGCTGACCGCGCCATGATCAACCATGGCTTCAAGGCCGTGCAGATCGGCACCAGTGCCTGGACCGCCGAAGCGCTGAAAAACACCATGCCGGCCAGCGTGTTCTCACGCTCCACCGAGTGCCATAACCAGGACAAAGTGAGCATGGGCACCATCGCCGCCCGCGATGCGATCCGCGTGCTGGAGCTGACCGAACAGGTCGCCGCCGCCACCTTGCTTGCGGCCAATCAAGGCGTGTGGCTGCGCGCCCAAGCTGAGGATGCACGGCCGTTGCCGCCCGCCTTGGCCGCCATGCACGAAGCGCTCGGCAAGGACTTCCCACCGGTCATCGAAGACCGCGCCCTGGAGGGCGAACTGCGCCTGTGCCTCAAGCGTATCGCCGAGCAACACTGGAGGCTGCATGCGTAGCCCGGGCGTATTGCACTGCGACACTGAAATCCTCGTACCGTTTTTCGATATCGACACCATGAATGTGGTGTGGCACGGCCATTACGTAAAGTACCTGGAAGTCGCGCGCTGCGCCTTGCTGGACAAGATCGGCCATAACTATACGGCGATGCTGGAATCGGGTTACGCCTGGCCGGTGATCGATCTGCAACTACGCTACGTGCGCGGCGCTACCTTTGGCCAGACGCTCAATGTGCGCGCCAGCCTGGTGGAGTGGGAGAACCGTTTGAAGGTGAACTACCTGATTACCGACCTCGCCAGCGGCGAACGCCTGACCCGCGCCAGCACCGTGCAAGTGGCCGTAGAAATCGCCAGCCGCGAGATGCAGCTGGCCTCCCCCGCAGTCTTCACCAACGCAGTAGAAAGGGCCTTGAAATGAGATCCAATGTGGGAGCGTTCGTACTGATGTTGAGCGTTTCAGGCCTGGCCAACGCCTTCGACCTGCAGCAACTCAGCGACCAACTGGCCAAACCCGCCGTCATCCACGGCAACTTCACCCAGGAAAAACACCTGCGCGCCCTGCCGCAACCACTGGTCAGCAAGGGCACCTTCGTCCTCGCCAAGGACCACGGCCTGCTGTGGCTGCTGAAAACCCCGCTGCAACAGGACTACCGTATCAGCGCCCAAGGCATCGCCCGGCGTGACGCCAACGGCTGGCAGTTGCTGCCGAACAAGAGTGCCGGGGCCGAACAAAACCGTCTGTTCCTTGCGGTGCTCCAAGGCGACAGCAGCGGCCTGCAGCGCGACTTTGAATTGCAACTGCAAGGCGAAGCCAAGCAATGGAAGCTGACGCTGATCCCACGCTCATTGCTGCTCAAACAAGTTTTCATCCAGATCAATATCGACGGCGGCGATTTGGTGCAAACCATCCAGCTACTGGAGACCCAAGGCGACAGCACCGTGCTGCGCATGCAGGACAGCACGGCTGGCCAACCCTTGAGCGATGCGGAGCAACATGACTTTGCCCAGTGAGCGCTGGCTGCCGCGGCTGTTCCTGACCCTGCTGGTGGCCGTACTGGCCCTGGCCGGCTGGCAGTGGCGCCACGGCGCGCCGCTGTCGGCCAACCTGATGGAGCTGGTGCCGGGCAACACGCCGGATGCCCTGGAGCTGCAAGCCGAACAGCGCATGCAGGAGCCGTTGAACCGCGAAATGCTGGTGCTGGTGGGCCACGCCGATCGGCAAACAGCCGTGGCCGTAGCCCAACAACTGGGTGAGCGCTGGCAGGCCAGCGGCCTGTTTGAAAAAGTGCAGTGGAACCTGCAAGCCGACTTGCCGGCGTTGCGCGAGCAGTTACTGCGCGGGCGCCTGGCGATGCTCTCGGCCAAAGACCGAGAACAATTGATCGAGCACCCCGACGCCTTCATTCAGCAACGGGTACAAGCACTGTTCGACCCCTTTACCGGCTTCAGCCTGGTACCCAGCCAGGACGACTGGCTCGGCCTGACAGGGCGCATCCAGAACAGCCAGCCACAACACGGCTCGGTGCAACTGGATATCGGCAGCGGCGCATTGATTGCCGATGCCGACGGCAAAAGCTGGGTGCTGCTGCGCGCGCGCACCACCGGCAATGCCTTCGATATGAAACTGCCGGTGCAAGTGGCGGATTTACTCCAGGCCAGCCGCCTGCAAGCCGGCGAGCAAGGCGCACAAATGCTCGCCGCCAGCGGCCTGCTCTATGCGGCCAATGGTCAGCAACAGGCTACCCGGGAAGTCACCTGGGTCGGTGGCGGCGCGACCCTTGGCATTCTGCTGTTGTTGCTGCTGGCGTTCCGCCGCTGGCGAGTCTTGTTGGCGTTTGTGCCGGTGCTGGTGGGCATGCTGTTTGGCGCAGTGGCTTGTGTGGCGCTGTTCGGCCATATGCATGTGATGACCTTGGTGCTGGGTTCCAGCCTGATTGGCGTGGCGGTGGATTACCCGCTGCATTACCTGTCCAAAAGCTGGAGCATGCAGCCGTGGTGCAGTTGGCCTGCCTTGCGCGTGACCCTGCCGGGGCTGAGCCTGAGCCTGGCCACCAGCTGCATCGGCTACCTCGCGCTGGCCTGGACACCGTTCCCGGCGCTGACGCAAATCGCGGTGTTCTCTGCCGCGGGTTTAGTCGGTGCCTACTTGTCGGCCGTATGCCTGTTGCCGGCGTTGCTCAAGGGCGTCGAACTGCGCCCGGCGCAGTGGCCGCTGCGCATCGCCGAAGGGCTGTGGCGGTTGCGGACCGCCCTGCTCCAGCGTGTGCCGAGTCCGGTGTTGCTGGCGGTGGTGCTGCTGTTTTGCGCCGGTGGCTTGTGGCACTTGAACAGCAAAAACGATATACGCCAGTGGATCGGCGCGCCGCCGCACTTGCTGCAAGAAGCCCAGGCCGTCGCGCGCATCACCGGGTTCCAGCCCACCAGTCAATTCTTCCTGGTACGCGCCGCCACTGAGCAGCAATTGCTGGAGCGGCAGGCCGCGCTGGGCCAGCGCCTTGATCAACTGGTGAAGACGAACAAGCTCCAGGGTTACCTGGCGCTCAATCAACTGGTGAACTTGCCCGCCGAGCAGCAACAAGTGCGTGATGCATTGAACCGCCTGGCACAACACTGGCAGCCGCTGCTGGACCTCGGCGTACCCGCCAGCGCCCTGCAGGCCGAAGTGGCCCAGTTGCAGGCGCTGCCCACCGAAGACATCGACACCGCGCTGAAAGGCCCGCTGGCCGAGCCGTGGCGCTCGCTGTGGCTAGGTCCGGTCGAGGGCGGCGTGGCGGCCATGGTCAGCCTGCAAGGCTTGAACAACCCGGCGTTGCTACAGGCGCAGGCGTTGGACTTGCCCGGTGTGCAGTTGGTGGACCGCCTGGGTGACTTGAACCGCGTGTTTGCCAACACGCAAATCAGCGCCGCTGAGTTGAAGCTGATGTCTTGCGTGCTGATCGTGCTGCTGCTGATCGTGCCCTTCGGTTTCGGCGGTGCCTTGCGCATCGTCGCCCTGCCGCTGCTGGCCGCGTTGTGCAGCCTGGCCAGCCTGGGTTGGCTGGGCCAGCCGCTGACGCTGTTCAGCCTGTTCGGCCTGCTGCTGGTCACGGCCATCAGTGTTGACTACGCGATCCTGATGCGCGAACAGATCGGCGGCGCCGCCGTGAGCCTTTTGGGTACGCTGCTGGCTGCGTTGACGACCTGGTTGTCGTTCGGCCTGCTGGCGGTGTCGAGCACGCCGGCCGTGAGTAATTTCGGCCTGTCGGTCAGCCTGGGCCTGGCGTTCAGCTTTATGCTGGCGCCTTGGGCCGGGCAGCAGAAACACGCCTTATGAATGTGATTATCGCCAATGTGGCAAGGAGCCCTCGTGCCCATAGTTGAAATGGAACGTCGCCAGGTGGTGGTGATCGGTGCCGGGCCCTCCGGTGCTATCGCGGCCGCGCTGTTAAAGCGCAAAGGGCATGATGTATTGATTATCGAGCGCCAGCATTTCCCACGCTTCTCGATTGGCGAAAGCCTGCTGTCGCACTGCATCGACTTTATCGAAGAAGCCGGCATGCTCGACGCCGTGCAGGCTGCCGGTTTCCAGGTAAAAACAGGTGCTGCGTTCGCCTGGGGCGAGCGCTACAGCGCGTTTGATTTCAGCGACACCTTCAGCAACGGCCAACCGACCACCTTCCAGGTGCAACGCGGTGAGTTCGACAAGTTGCTCGCCGATCAGGCCGCCAAGCAAGGCGTGGACATCCGCTACGGCGAAACCGTCATCGGCGTGGATTTTTCCGGTGAGTGTCGCTACCTGCACGTGCGCCGTGAGAATGGCAGCGAATACCACCTCAAGGCCAAGTTCGTGCTCGACGCCAGTGGCTACGGCCGTGTGCTGCCGCGCCTGCTGGACCTTGAGGCACCCTCGAACTTCCCGGTGCGCCAGGCCGTGTTTACCCACGTCGAAGACCGCATCGAACACCCAGGCTTCGACCGCACCAAGATCCTGGTGACCACCCATCCCACCCAGCGCGATATCTGGTTCTGGACCATCCCGTTCAGCAACGGCCGTTGCTCGGTGGGTGTGGTCGCGGCCAAGGCGCATTTCGACGGACGCGACAGCGACCTCGATGCCTGCCTGCGCGGTTTCATCGACGAAACCCCAAGCCTGTCCGGCGTGCTGAAAAACGCCGTGTGGGATACGCCCGCACGCACCATCGGCGGTTATTCGGCCAACGTCAAAACCCTGCACGGCCCGGGTTTTGCGTTGCTGGGCAACGCGGCGGAATTCCTCGACCCGGTATTTTCATCGGGCGTGACCATCGCCATGCGTTCGGCGAGCATGGCGGCCGGCGTGCTGCATCGCCAGCTCAAGGGCGAGACCGTGGATTGGCAAGCCGAGTTTGCCGACCCCTTGAAGCGCGGTGTCGACACCTTCCGCTGCTACGTCGAAGGCTGGTACGCGGGCACGTTCCAGGATGTGATTTTCCACCCTGGCAGCTCGCCGGAGATTCGCCGGATGATCAGCGCGATCCTCGCCGGCTACGCCTGGGATGAACGCAACCCCTTTGTCAGCGAGCCCAAGCGACGGTTGCGGATGTTGTCGGAAATTTGTGCGAGTGAAACGGCATGACTAGCCAATACCTCAGTAAAAACTACGTCGAAGAAACCCGATTCGGCTTCTGGTTCCTGCGCAGCCACACCTGGCAGCACCACGTGTTGCGCGTGGCAATCAACGACCTGCGCGGCCTGTTCACTGCGCCATTGCCGCAGGCACCGGTGTTGCTGGACGCCGGTTGCGGCCAGGGCAAGTCCTTCAAGCTGCTGCAACAGGCGTTCGCGCCCTCACGCTTGATCGGCCTGGATGCCGACCCGCACAGTTTGGCGCTGAGCCGCGAAGAAGCCGAGCGCCAGGGCCTGGCCGTCGAGTTGATCGGCAGCGACTGCGCCACCCTTGACGTGCCGGACGCCAGCGTCGATATCCTGTTCTGCCACCAGACCTTTCACCATCTGGTCGAACAGCACCGTGCGCTCACGGAGTTTTACCGAGTGCTCAAGCCTGGCGGCTACTTGCTGTTTGCCGAATCCACCGAAGCCTATATCGACACCTGGGTGATTCGCTGGCTGTTCCGCCACCCGATGCACGTGCAGAAAAGCGCTGACCAATACCTGGAGATGCTGAGCGAGCAGGGCTTTGAGTTCGGCCCGCAGAACGTCTCGTATCCGTATTTGTGGTGGAGCCGTTCCAGCGACTTCGGCTTGCTGGAACGCTGGGGCCTGCGCAAGGCGCCGCCGGTGGGCCAGCGCGAGGAAACCCTGGTCAATTGCGTGGCACGTAAACCTCTGGCGAGCACCGACACATGATCCGCCTATTACTGATCAGTTGCCTGCTGCTGCTGAGCGCCTGCGCCAGCCAGCCCCCCTTGCCGGAGAAAACCCCGGCCCTCGTCCTGCCGATGCAACTGCATGTACAGCGCCTGGCGGACGGCCAGAGCCAGGACTGGCTGCTGGTGATCCAGCGCGAAGGCCGCGCCATTCGCTGGTCGATGATGGACCTGCTGGGCATTCCCCAGGCTCGGCAAAAACTGGTCGACGGTGCATGGCAGGCCGACGGCTTGCTGCCGCCTAACCCCCAGGCGCGCGAGCTGTTTGCCGCGCTGCTGTTTGCCCTGACCTCGGCGGATGACGTGCGCGCGCTTTACCCGAGTGCCCAGGCGATGGACCTCACGCGCACGCTGCCGGGCCATTGGCAGATCGTGTATCAGTCCTCAGAAGTCTTCCGCGTGAACATGACGGGGCAAGCCTTGAGTTATCGCATCAGCCCGCTGGGTATCGGCCGATGACGGCTTACCTCAATGCCCTGGGCGTCATTTGCGCCCTCGGGCGGGGCCAGGCCGACGTCAGCCGCAGCTTGTTCGCCGGCGACTGCACCGGTATGCGCGCCGAAAGCGGTTGGGTGCCCGAACGCGTGCTGCCGGTAGCGGGCGTGCACGGCGAGCTGGCGCGCCTGCCGGTGGAACTGGGTCGGCAGAGCAGCCGCAATAACCAGTTGCTGCTCGAAGCGGCCTTGCAGATCGAAGACGACCTGCGCCAGGCCATCCAGACCTATGGCGCCGCACGGGTCGGCATTGTGCTCGGCACGAGTACCTCGGGCATCGACGAAGCCAGTCGCGGTATTGCCCAATATCTGCGCGACCAGCAGTTCCCCGACGGCTACGACTACCAGCAACAGGAACTCAGCGCCCCGGCGAATTTCCTCGCCGACTGGCTGCAAGTGAGTGGCCCGGCCTATGTGATTTCCACCGCCTGTACGTCCAGCGCCCGCGCATTGATGAGCGCCCAGCGCCTGCTCGACCTGGGCGTGTGCGACGCGGTGGTCTGCGGTGGCGTGGACAGCTTGTGCAAGCTGACGCTTAATGGCTTTACCTCGCTGGAAGCCGTCTCCAGTGAGCGCTGCAATCCGTTTTCGGTGAACCGCGACGGCATCAATATCGGCGAAGCGGCGGTACTGTTCTTGATGACTAACGCGCCGGCGCCGGTTGCCTTGCTGGGCAGCGGCGCCAGCTGCGACGCACACCATATCTCTGCGCCCGAACCCACCGGCAAAGGCGCCTTGCAAGCGATGCGCAAGGCCCTGGCCAGCGCCGGCTTGGCGCCCGAGCAGATCGGTTATCTGAACCTGCACGGCACCGCCACCCAGCACAACGACGCCATGGAAAGCCTTGCGGTCGCCAGCCTGTTTCCCAGTGGCGTGGCGTGTTCGTCGACCAAACCCATGAGCGGCCACACCCTCGGTGCTGCCGGCGCCTTGGAAGCGGCGTTCTGCTGGCTAAGCCTGGCCCACGACCGTGTGCCACCCCATGTGTGGGACGGCCACGCGGACCCCGCGCTGCCCCCTTTGCAGTGGGCGCGCACTGGCGACACCTTGAGAAAACGCTACCTGATGAGCAACTCGTTTGCCTTCGGCGGCAATAACGTCAGCCTGATTCTCGGAGAGGCCCCATGATCGATTGGCCACTCGCCGAACTGCTGCCCCATGCGGGCGACATGATCCTGATCGACCAGGTGTTGTCGTTCGATGAGGAGCAGGTCCGCACCCGCGTCACCGTCAAGCCCGGTGGCCTGTTCAACCGCCCTGACGGCAGCTTGCCGGCGTGGGTCGGCATCGAGTTGATGGCGCAAAGCGTCGCGGCCTATGCCGGTTGCCGCGCGCGCCAGCAAGGCCAGCCGGTGGCACTGGGCTTCTTGCTCGGCACCCGTAAATTCGAGTGCAACGTGGAGCACTTCCCGGCAGGTGTCGAGTTGAATATCCACGGCCTGCGCTCCCTGGAAGACGACAACGGCATGGGTGTGTTCGAATGCCACCTCACCGGCGACGGTATCCAGGCCAGCGCCCGCTTGAACGTATTTCGACCGCCCCAGGCGGCCAACTATTTAGATGAATCGAAGGACACAACGTCATGACTGAATCCGTACTGGTCACCGGCTCCAGCCGTGGCATCGGCCGTGCCATTGCCCTGCGCCTGGCCCAGGCCGGCCATGACATCGTGCTGCATTGCCGCAGTGGCCGCGCTGAAGCGGACGCGGTGCAGGCCGAGATCCAAGCCCTGGGGCGTCAGGCGCGGGTGCTGCAATTCGATGTCGCGGACCGTGCCGCCTGCAAGGCCATTCTGGAAGCTGACGTGGAGCAACATGGCGCCTACTACGGCGTCGTACTCAACGCTGGGCTGACCCGTGACGGCGCCTTCCCGGCCCTGTCGGAAGACGATTGGGACGTGGTATTGCGCACCAACCTGGATGGTTTCTACAACGTGCTGCACCCAGTGATGATGCCGATGATTCGTCGTCGCGCGGCCGGGCGTATCGTGTGTATCACCTCGGTTTCGGGCCTGATCGGCAATCGCGGCCAGGTCAACTACAGCGCCTCCAAGGCCGGTCTGATCGGCGCGGCCAAGGCTCTGGCCATCGAACTGGGCAAGCGCAAGATCACCGTCAACTGCGTAGCGCCTGGCTTGATCGACACCGCGATGCTGGATGAAAACGTACCCGTGGAAGAGTTGATGAAAATGATCCCGGCCCAGCGCATGGGCACGCCGGAAGAAGTGGCGGGCGCCGTGAACTTCCTGATGTCGGCCGAGGCCGGCTACATCACACGCCAGGTCTTGGCCGTGAATGGGGGCCTGTGCTGATGAAGCGTGTCGTCGTCACCGGCATGGCCGGCATGACCTCCCTGGGCAGCGACTGGGACACTATCGCAGCCAACTTTCGCGCTAACCGTAGTGGCATTCGGCGCATGGACGAGTGGGACCGGTTTACCGAACTGAACACGCGCCTGGCCGGGCCGATCGACGACTTCGTCGTGCCCGCCCATTGGACGCGCAAGCAACTGCGCAGCATGGGCCGTGTTTCGCGCCTGGCGGTGTGGGCCGCGGAGCAGGCGTTGCAGGATGCCGGCTTGCTCGGCGATGAGTCGATCAAGGACGGGCGCATGGGCGTCGCCTGTGGCTCATCCACTGGCAGCACCGATGAGATCAAGGCGTTCGGCAATATGCTGTTGAACTCAGTGGCCGAAGGGCTCAACGCCAACTCCTACGTACGGATGATGCCCCACACCACGGCGGCGAACATCAGTATTTTCTTTGGCCTCACCGGACGCTTGATCCCGACCTCCAGCGCCTGCACCAGCGGCAGCCAGGGCATTGGGTATGCCTACGAGGCGATCAAGTTCGGACGCCTGCCGTTGATGCTGGCCGGCGGCGCCGAAGAGCTGTGCCCGACCGAGGCGATGGTGTTTGACGCGCTGTACGCGACCAGCCTGAAGAACGATGCGCCGCAGACCAGCCCTCGCCCTTACGACAGCGGCCGCGATGGCCTGGTGATCGGTGAAGGCGGCGGCATGCTGGTGCTCGAAGAGCTGGAACATGCACTGGCACGCGGTGCGCATATCCACGCCGAGATCGTCGGTTTCGGCAGCAACGCCGACGGCCAGCACACCACGCGCCCGGAACAGAAAACCATGCGCCGCGCCATGGAGCTGGCCCTGGAAGATGCCGGGCTTGAGCCCTCTGCCATCGGCTACGTCAACGGCCACGGCACGGCCACCGACCAGGGCGATATCGCCGAAACGCTGGCTACCAGCAGCCTGTTCGGCAGCCGCATGCCCATCAGTTCGCAGAAGAGTTTCCTGGGCCACACCCTGGGCGCATGCGGGGCACTGGAGTCCTGGTTCAGCATCGAGATGATGAACCGCGACCAGTACGTGCACACCTTCAACCTGGACGCCGTCGACCCGCAATGCGGCGAGCTGGATTACCTGCAAGGTGGGTTCCGCGAAATGCATCACGACTACGTGATGAACAACAACTTTGCCTTTGGCGGCGTCAACACGTCGCTGATCTTCCGCCGCTGGACCTGACTTTTTAACCGATTGGAGAAAACGGAATGTCTTCCTTGCTACGCGCTACGCTGATCACCCTGGCCCTGCTGAGCACCGCCGGTTGCACCAATAAACCGGTACTCAACACTCAGCACGACTTGCCGGCCACGACCCAGGTCAGCGAAGAGCAGATCAAACAGGTAATCGTCGCCGCCCTGCAAAAGCGCGAATGGACCGTGCAACGCCTCAGCCCGCAGTTGGTGCAAGCCGAGATCACCGTGCGCAATCAGTTCTATGCGGCCATCGACATCCGCTACACCCGCAACAGCTACGCCATCACCTACCGTGACAGCCGCGACCTGGGCTACAAGGACGGCAAGATCCATCGCAACTACAACCGTTGGGTGAGCATGCTGGATCGGGACATCATGGCCGGGTTGCGCATGCAGTAAC
This sequence comes from Pseudomonas sp. MWU15-20650, assembly GCF_023242475.1. Taxonomy (GTDB): domain Bacteria; phylum Pseudomonadota; class Gammaproteobacteria; order Pseudomonadales; family Pseudomonadaceae; genus Aquipseudomonas. The sequence goes on from NZ_JALJFG010000025.1 coordinate 72,444, forward strand.
TTGATCGTCCCCTAAATTGTGGCGAGCGGGCTTGCCCTGCGTTGGGCCGCGAAGCGGCCCTGAAAACCGACGTCGTAATCTGCCTGGGGAAAAACGCGGTGCCCTACTGGGGCTGCTGCGCAGCCCAACGCGGGGCAAGCCCGCTCGCCACCAACAACTCCACAAACGCCTTCGCCATCGGCGTTTGCACGCCCTTGCGCTGCACCAGCCACACCGCCGTCACCGCCTCCGGGTCGAGCAAGGTGCGATAGACCACGCCATCGATCCGGATGCGTTGGTAAGACGCTGGCAACACTGACACGCCTAGCCCCGCCGCCACCAACCCGATCTGGGGAATGCTGGAGTTGAACGGCGCAGAAGAGGTGAAGCCGATCTTCAACTCGCCCAGCTCACCCAACTGCGCCCACCTCCTGCTCCAGCGCCTGAATCTGCTGGCTCAACGGCGGCTGCGAAATGCCCAGCACCTGTGCGGCACGGCCAAAATGCAGTTCTTCGGCGACGGCGATGAAGTACCGCAGATGACGTAACTCCATGCACACCTCATTCGGTCGCTAAACCTATCAAACAGGTCGAACAATATATTGGAAAGAATCATTAGGCAGCTATATGCTTTTTTGCAGTGCCAGCCCTGGCCGTCTTTCCTCCCCGAGGTCCCCGTGAATCCTGCTGTTGCTCCACTTGCCCAAGAAGCGCCTCGCTCTGCCCTCGATCAAATCGTGGCGCAGCTCAATGACGAGTACATCGAGAAAGGCACGCCGATGTTCATGCGCACGGTGCTGGCGCTGTTCTGCGGCGGGTTTGCCACCTTTGCCCTGCTGTATTGCGTGCAGCCGATGATGCCGGCGTTGTCCCACGAATTTTCCATCAATGCGGCGCAAAGCAGCCTGATTCTCTCTGTAGCAACGGCAATGCTTGCCCTGGGCCTGCTGATCACCGGGCCGATTTCCGACACTCTCGGGCGCAAACCGGTGATGGTCGCGGCGTTGTTCTGTGCGGCACTGGCCACCATCGCCAGCGGCCTGATGCCGACCTGGGAAGGCATTCTGCTGATGCGCGCGCTGGTAGGCCTGTCCTTGAGCGGGCTGGCCGCCGTCGCCATGACCTACCTGAGTGAAGAGATCCACCCGCAACACATCGGCCTGGCCATGGGCCTATACATCGGCGGCAACGCGATTGGCGGCATGAGCGGGCGTCTGATCATCGGCGTGTTGATCGACTTTGTCAGCTGGCACACCGCAATGCTGATCATGGGAGGGCTGGCGCTGGTCGCGGCCACGGTGTTCTGGAGAATCCTTCCCGAATCGCGCAACTTCCGCGCCAGCAGCCTCAAGCCGCGCAGCCTGCTGGATGGCTTTGTAATGCACTTCAAGGACGCCGGCCTGCCGTGGCTATTCCTCGAAGCATTCCTGCTGATGGGCGCCTTCGTGACGATGTTCAACTACATCGGCTATCGCCTGTTGGCCTCGCCCTACGAACTGAGCCAGGCCGTGGTCGGCCTGCTGTCGCTGGTGTACCTCTCGGGCATCTACAGCTCGGCCAAGATCGGCTCCCTGGCCGACCGCCTCGGCCGCCGCCGCGTGCTGTGGGGCACCATCGTGTTGATGCTTTCGGGGATGGTCCTGACGCTGTTCACGCCATTGTGGCTGGTAGTGCCGGGCATGCTGATCTTTACCTTCGGCTTCTTCGGTGCCCACTCGGTGGCCAGCAGTTGGATCGGCCGCCGCGCGGTCAAAGCCAAAGGCCAGGCGTCGTCGCTGTATCTGTTCTGCTATTACGTGGGGTCAAGCATTGCCGGTACGGCGGGTGGGCTCTTCTGGCACGTTGCCGGGTGGAACGGGATTGGCGGATTCATTATCGCGCTACTGATCGGCGCGTTGCTGGTGGCGTTGAAGCTGGCGAAGTTGCCGCCGTTGGGACAGGTCTGAAGGTTTCTGGCTTTTAATGTGGGAGGGGGCTTGCTCCCTCCCACATTTTTGCTCTGTGCTTTATTCGTGGTATTGCGCCGAGAGTTCGTGGACTGCGCGTAGGAACGCACCCGCATGTTCCGGATTCACTTCCGGCGTGATGCCATGGCCAAGGTTGAACACATGCCCGGTACCCTTGCCATAGCTGGCCAGGATGCGCCCGACTTCGGTGCGGATCGCTTCTGGCTTGGCGTACAGCACGGTCGGGTCCATGTTGCCTTGCAGCGCGACCTGGTTGCCGACGCGACGGCGCGCTTCACCGAGGTCGCAGGTCCAGTCCAGCCCCAATGCATCGGCGCCCGCATCAGCGATGCTTTCCAACCACAAGCCACCGCCTTTGGTGAACATGATCACCGGCACCTTGCGGCCTTCGTGTTCGCGGATCAGGCCGCTGATGATCTTGCGCATGTAAGCCAGGGAGAACTCCTGGTACGCCGCCGCCGACAGGTTGCCGCCCCAGGTGTCGAAGATCTGCACCGCCTGCGCACCGGCCATGATCTGGCCGTTGAGATAAGAGGTCACCGACTGCGCCAGCTTGTCCAACAGCAGGTGCATGGCTTGCGGGTTGTCGTAGAGCATGGCCTTGGTCTTGCGGAAGTCTTTCGACGAACCGCCCTCGACCATGTAGGTGGCCAGGGTCCATGGGCTGCCGGAGAAGCCAATCAGCGGCACGCGGCCATTGAGCTCGCGGCGGATGGTGCTGACGGCGTCCATCACGTAGCCGAGGTCTTTGTGCGGATCAGGAATCGGCAGGGCTTCGATGTCGGCCAGGGTGCTGACGACTTTCTTGAAACGCGGGCCTTCGCCGGTTTCGAAGTACAGGCCTTGGCCCATGGCGTCAGGGATGGTGAGGATATCGGAGAAGAGGATGGCCGCATCCAGTTGTGGGTAACGGTCCAGCGGTTGCAGGGTGACTTCGCAGGCGAACTCCGGGTTCATGCACAGGCTCATGAAGTCGCCGGCGGTGGCGCGGCTGGCGCGGTATTCCGGCAGGTAGCGACCGGCTTGACGCATCATCCACACGGGCGTGACGTCTACGGGTTGCTTGAGCAGGGCACGAAGGAAACGGTCGTTCTTGAGGGCAGTCATGTCGGCATCCGCAAAAAAAGTGCGGGCATTTTCTCAGAGCGCGACGCAAAAGGCACGGTATGAGCCGTGCCTTTTGTCTATCGGGTCAATTTGTCGCGGCCGCTTGAACACAGCGCAAACATTTTGATCCCGTTTCAACTCGGGACTGGAGTCAGACCTGCAGGTAATCCAGGATCCCTTCGGCGGCGTTGCGGCCTTCGAAGATCGCCGTCACCACCAGGTCAGAACCGCGCACCATATCGCCACCGGCGAAGATTTTCGGGTTGCTGGTCTGGTGCTTGTACTGGCCTTGTTCCGGGGCCACAACGCGGCCCTGGCTGTCGGTCTGGATCTCGAACTGCTCAAACCACGGCGCCGGGCTCGGGCGGAAACCGAAGGCGATGACCACGGCGTCAGCCGGGATGATCTCTTCGGAACCCGGGATCGGCTCGGGGCTGCGACGGCCACGGGCGTCCGGCTCGCCAAGACGAGTCTCGACCACCTTCACGCCTTCGACACGGTCTTCACCGACGATGGCGATCGGCTGGCGGTTGTAGAGGAATTTCACGCCTTCTTCCTTGGCGTTCTTTACCTCTTTACGCGAGCCGGGCATGTTGGCTTCGTCACGGCGATAAGCACAGGTCACCGACTTGGCACCCTGACGGATCGACGTGCGGTTACAGTCCATCGCGGTGTCGCCACCGCCGAGCACCACGACCTTCTTGCCTTTCATGTCGACGAAATCTTCCGGCGACTTTTCAAAGCCCAGGTTGCGGTTGACGTTGGCAATCAGGAAGTCCAAAGCGTCGTAGACGCCCGGCAGGTCCTCACCGGCAAAGCCGCCCTTCATGTAGGTGTAGGTGCCCATGCCCATGAACACCGCATCGTATTCAGCGAGCAGTTGTTCCATGCTCACGTCTTTGCCGATCTCGGTGTTCAGGCGGAACTCGATGCCCATGCCGGTGAACACTTCACGACGGTGGCTCAGCACGGTTTTTTCCAGCTTGAACTCGGGGATGCCGAAGGTCAGCAGGCCGCCGATTTCCGGGTTCTTGTCGAACACCACCGGCGTCACGCCACCACGCACCAGCACGTCGGCACACCCCAGGCCCGCCGGGCCCGCGCCGATGATCGCAACGCGCTTGCCGGTCGGCTTGACCTTGGACATGTCCGGGCGCCAGCCCATGGCGAACGCGGTGTCGGTGATGTACTTCTCCACCGAACCGATGGTCACCGCGCCAAAGCCGTCGTTGAGGGTGCACGCACCCTCGCACAGACGGTCTTGGGGACAAACCCGGCCGCAGACTTCCGGCAGGGTGTTGGTCTGGTGCGACAGCTCGGCGGCAGCGAGGATGTTGCCCTCGGCCACCAACTTGAGCCAGTTGGGAATGAAGTTGTGCACCGGGCACTTCCATTCGCAGTACGGGTTACCGCAACCCAGGCAGCGGTGGGCCTGGTCGGCCGAGTGCTGGGGTTTGAAGGGCTCGTAGATTTCCACGAACTCTTTCTTGCGTTGACGCAACAGTTTCTTCTTCGGATCTTTGCGCCCGACATCGATGAACTGGAAGTCGTTATTCAGACGTTCAGCCATGTTAAAACCTCATCAAACTCTTCAGGCGCATATCACTGCGGGTTGGCACGGATGCTGGAAAGCAACGATTTCAGGTTGGCAGCCTTGGGCTTGACCAGCCAGAAACGACGCAGGTAATCATCGAGGTTCTCGGCGAGGTTACGGCCCCATTCGCTGCCGGTCTCCTCGACGTACTCGTCCAGCACGTGCTGCAAGTGGTTCCGGTAGGATTCCATGGCTTCGCCGCTGATCCGCTGGATCTCGACCAACTCGTGGTTGACCTTGTCGACGAAGGTGTTGTCCTGGTCGAGCACGTAGGCGAAACCGCCGGTCATGCCCGAACCGAAGTTGTAACCGGTCTTGCCCAGTACCGCGACAAAGCCACCGGTCATGTACTCGCAGCAGTGATCGCCAGTGCCTTCCACCACGGTGTGGGCACCGGAGTTACGCACGGCGAAACGCTCACCGGCAGTACCGGCAGCGAACAGCTTGCCACCGGTGGCACCGTACAAGCAGGTGTTGCCGATGATGGCACTGTCCTGAGTCTTGTAGATGCTGCCTTTAGGCGGAACGATCACCAGCTTGCCACCGGTCATGCCCTTGCCCACGTAGTCGTTGGCGTCGCCTTCCAGGTACATGTGCAGGCCGCCAGCGTTCCACACGCCGAAGCTCTGGCCCGCCGTGCCCTTGAAGCGGAAGGTGATCGGCGCTTTCGCCATGCCTTGGTTGCCGTGCTTGCGTGCGATTTCGCCGGAGATGCGTGCGCCGATGGAACGGTCGCAGTTGCAGATATCCAGGGCGAATTCGCCACCGCTGGCGTCATTGATCGAGGAACTGGCCAGCTCGACCATCTTCTCGGCCAACAGGCCTTTATCGAACGGCGGGTTGCGGTCCACCTGGCAGAATTGGGGCTTGTCTGCCGGGATGTGATCGCTGCCCAACAACGGCGTCAGGTCCAGATGCTGTTGCTTGGCGGTCTGGCCTTCGAGGACTTCGAGCAGATCGGTACGGCCGATCAACTCTTGCAGCGAACGCACGCCCAGCTTGGCCAGCCACTCACGGGTCTCTTCGGCGACGTAGGTGAAGAAGTTCACCACCATGTCGACGGTGCCGATGTAGTGGTCTTTGCGCAGCTTCTCGTTCTGGGTCGCCACGCCGGTGGCGCAGTTGTTCAGGTGGCAGATGCGCAGGTATTTGCAGCCCAGGGCAATCATCGGCGCTGTACCGAAGCCGAAGCTTTCGGCACCGAGGATCGCAGCCTTGATCACGTCGAGGCCGGTTTTCAGGCCGCCGTCGGTTTGTACCCGCACTTTGCCGCGCAGGTCGTTGCCGCGCAGGGTCTGGTGGGTTTCCGCCAAGCCCAGTTCCCACGGTGCACCAGCGTACTTGATGGAGGTCAGCGGCGATGCGCCAGTACCGCCGTCGTAGCCGGAGATGGTGATCAGGTCGGCATAAGCCTTGGCCACGCCGGCGGCGATGGTGCCCACGCCGGCTTCTGCAACCAGTTTCACCGAGACCAGGGCCTGTGGGTTGACTTGTTTCAGGTCGAAAATCAGCTGCGACAAATCCTCGATGGAGTAGATGTCGTGGTGCGGCGGTGGCGAAATCAAGGTCACGCCCGGCACCGCATAACGCAGCTTGGCGATCAGGCCATTGACCTTGCCGCCTGGCAGTTGCCCGCCCTCACCTGGCTTGGCGCCCTGGGCGACCTTGATCTGCAGCACTTCGGCGTTGACCAGGTATTCCGGAGTCACACCGAAACGACCAGTGGCGACCTGTTTGATTTTCGAGCTCTTGATGGTGCCGTAGCGCGCCGGGTCTTCGCCGCCTTCGCCGGAGTTGGAACGCGCACCCAGGCGGTTCATGGCTTCGGCGAGGGCTTCGTGAGCCTCGGGCGACAAGGCGCCCAGGGAAATACCGGCAGAGTCGAAGCGCTTGAGGATCGACTCCAGCGGCTCGATCTCGCTGATGGCCAGCGGCGCATCCAGGGTCTTGACCTTGAACAGGTCGCGGATCATCGATACCGGGCGGTTATCCACCAGGCTCGTGTATTCCTTGAACTTGGCGTAGTCGCCCTGCTGCACAGCGGCTTGCAGGGTGCTGACCACGTCCGGGTTGTACGCATGGTATTCACCACCGTGCACGAACTTGAGCAGGCCACCTTGCTGGATCGGCTTGCGCGCGCTCCAGGCTTCGGCCGCCAGGGCTTTCTGTTCGGCTTCGATGTCGACGAAACGCGCGCCCTTGATGCGGCTCGGCACGCCACGGAAGCTCATCTCGCAGACTTCTTCCGACAGGCCAATGGCTTCGAACAACTGCGCACCACGGTAGGAGGTGACAGTGGAGATGCCCATCTTCGACAGGATTTTCAGCAGGCCCTTGGTGATGCCTTTACGGTAGTTCTTGAACACCTCGTAGAGGTCGCCCAGCACTTCACCGGTACGGATCAGGTCACCCAGCACTTCGTACGCGAGGAACGGATACACCGCCGACGCGCCGAAACCGATCAGCACCGCAAAGTGATGCGGGTCACGGGCGGTAGCGGTTTCGACGAGGATGTTGGAGTCGCAGCGCAGGCCCTTTTCGGTCAGGCGATGGTGCACCGCACCGGTGGCCAGCGACGCATGGATCGGCAGCTTGCCGGGCGCAATATGGCGGTCGGTCAACACGATCTGGGTACGACCGGCGCGTACCGCTTCTTCGGCCTGGTCGGCGACGTTACGCACAGCGGCTTCAAGGCCAAGGCTCTCGTCGTAGTTCAGGTCGATGATCTGGCGGTCGAAGCCTGGGCGATCCAGGGTCATCAACGAACGCCATTTGGCCGGAGACACCACCGGCGAACTGAGGATCACACGAGACGCGTGCTCAGGCGACTCCTGGAAGATGTTGCGCTCGGCACCGAGACACACTTCCAGGGACATCACGATGGCTTCGCGCAGCGGGTCGATCGGCGGGTTGGTCACCTGGGCGAACTGCTGGCGGAAATAGTCGTACGGCGTACGCACGCGCTGGGACAACACAGCCATTGGCGTGTCGTCGCCCATGGAGCCGACGGCCTCGTAGCCTTGCTCACCCAGCGGACGCAGCACTTGGTCGCGCTCTTCGAACGTGACCTGGTACATCTTCATGTATTGCTTGAGCTGGTCGACGTCATAGAAAGCCGAACCGTGGTCATTGTCTTCCATGGTCGCCTGGATGCGCAGGGCATTCTTGCGCAGCCATTGCTTGTATGGGTGACGGGACTTCAGGCGGTTGTCGATGGCGTCGGTGTCGAGGATCTGCCCGGTTTCGGTGTCCACGGCCAGGATCTGGCCAGGACCTACACGGCCTTTGGCGATCACGTCTTCCGGCTTGTAGTCCCACACGCCGATTTCCGACGCCAGGGTGATGAAACCGTTGGTGGTGGTGACCCAGCGCGCCGGGCGCAGACCATTACGGTCGAGCAGGCATACCGCGTAGCGGCCATCGGTCATTACCACGCCGGCCGGGCCATCCCACGGTTCCATGTGCATCGAGTTGTACTCGTAGAACGCACGCAGGTCCGGGTCCATGGTTTCGACGTTCTGCCACGCAGGCGGAATGATCATGCGCACGCCACGGAACAGGTCGATACCACCGGTGACCATCAGTTCGAGCATGTTGTCCATGCTGGAGGAGTCGGAACCCACGCGGTTGACCAGCGGGCCGAGCTCTTCCAGGTCCATCAGGTCGTTGGCGAACTTGGTGCGACGGGCCACGGCCCAGTTGCGGTTGCCGGTGATGGTGTTGATCTCGCCGTTGTGGGCGAGAAAGCGGAATGGCTGGGCCAGCGGCCATTTCGGCAGAGTGTTGGTGGAGAAGCGCTGGTGGAACACGCAGATGGCGGTTTGCAGGCGCTCATCACTCAGGTCTGGATAGAAGGCGGTCAAGTCCGCCGGCATCATCAGGCCTTTATAAATGATGGTTTTGTGGGAAAAGCTGCAGATGTAGTGGTCAGTGTCAGCGGCGTTCGCCACCGACGAGCGACGACGGGACGTGAACAGCTTGATCGCCATGTCCTGGTCGCTCAGACCATCGCCAGCGATGAACACTTGTTCGATCTGCGGCAGGCGCTCCAAGGCCAGGCGGCCGAGCACGCTGGTGTCGATTGGCACTTTGCGCCAGCCGATGAGCGTAAGGCCCGCCGCGAGGATTTCGCGGTTCATGTTTTCGCGGGCGGCTTCGGCTTTTACCGGGTCTTGGTTGAAAAACACCATGCCCACGGCGTATTGCTTGGGCAGGTCGGCCGCGAAATGCTCTTTGGCGACAGCGCGCAGGAACTGGTCGGGCTTTTGAATCAGCAAGCCACAACCGTCACCGGTCTTGCCGTCGGCGTTGATCCCACCGCGGTGGGTCATGCAGGTCAGGGCCTCGATGGCCGTTTGCAAAAGGGTATGACTGGGCTCGCCCTGCATATGGGCTATCAGGCCGAAACCGCAGTTATCCTTGAATTCATCGGGTTGGTACAGACCTGCTTTCATAGACACTTTCTCACCAGGCTGCCTCTTATATCGAGGCAAATTTCTTTTCAATTCAACCGGTTACCTTCCACGCCGAACGTACGCCGGCTTAGCGGGGGCAAAAGGGAGGTCATTGTACACACCGACACGAACGCTCACAAATTTAGCGACGAAATGTCGCAAATCTATGTCGCATTTATGAAAGGTTTAAAGCGATATGCTGTGCTAGTCAAAACTTTTTTAGTTCGGACCGCTACGACTCAAAGCGACGAGCGCAGACACCACAAAGCGCGCGGCCTCTAGAGACTGCACGCACTTGCGGATTTTTTGAGGTGCCGGGAGAGGCGGCCTGGGTAAGGCCGCCGAATCTTCAGCGAGTTGCTGCCAGTTCTTGTTGAACGCTGGCAACAGTGCGAGGCCAAGGTTTACCAGCCTGAACCTTCGCTGGCAAGGCTTTGATAGCGGTATCGGCTGCGGCGCGGCTTGGGAAGCTGCCGTAAGTGATCACGTAGAGAGGCTTGCCGTTGAGCACTTTCTTGAAATAACGGTACTCGCCGCCCTGCTCTTTCACGAACGCCTGGGCGTTGGCTTCGGAGCTGGTGCCGAGGATCTGCACTACGAAATGGCCAGCCGGCTGGCTGGTGTACCAGCTGCTGCCGGCAGCAGGGGCAGCCGCTTTGGCAACCACGGCAGGTTTTTCGACAGGCTTGGCAGCCGGTGCCGGTTTGGCAACAGGTGCAGGCGCGACAGGCTTGGCAACGGGTGCAGGCTTGGCGGTGGCAACGGTCGGCGCCGGTGTAGGCTTGGCAACTGGCGTGGCGGCCGGACCGGCTGGCACGCCCGCAGGTGGCGCGGTAGTGGTCACGGTCGGTGGTGTGGCGCTGGAACCTTCCACCGGAACGCCGTCGTCGCCTTCGGAGATGCCACCGGCTGCTTCGGCGAGTGGGCCGCGCATCACAGGCTGGCCGACCATCGGCAGGTTGGTCGGTTGGCCTGAGTTGGCGAATTCGACGTTTGGCGTGGGCTTGCCCAGTGGCAACTGCGCCTGTTCGGTTGGCGCTCCGGCGGTGGCGGGTGCCTTGCTACGGCCTGGAATCAACCAGGCGGCGGCGACAGCGACCACGACAACGGCAGAAATAGCCAATACGTGCTTCTTAGGCATAGTGAACCCCATCTTTGGACGCTTAACCGCAGAGCGGCTGGCAATCATGGCTTCGATCATGGCATCCCGGGCGACCTGGTTGATGGTGCCAGGCCAGCCGTCGGAGCTTTCGTGAATATCAGAGATCTGCGAAGCGGAGAAAAGTTCGATACCGGCCCCTGCGCCTTCGAGGCGTTGGGCCAGGTATTCGCGGGTTTCTTCTTCTTCGTAGGGTTGCAGTTCGATAACGTGGAACAGCTCCTGTTCGCCGCTGATCTGCTCCAGATCGGCGATTAACGACGACTCACCAAACAGGAATACATGCGGGCGCCCTTCCGGCGTGCCCGCCGCCAGCGCCAACAGCGCTTCCAGGGCAGATTCGTCGAGCTGCTCGGCATCGTCTACCAACAGGTAGACTTCCTGGCCGGTCAGGCCCAGTTGCACCACTTGCTTGAGGATCGCATTCGGCTCGGCGGTGGACACATCCAGCGCCTGTGCCACTTGGCGCAGCACACCCGCCGCATCACCGGCACCACGGGCCGACACCACCACGCTCTGCACCGATTGCTTGTTGGTGCTGGCGACCAGCGCCTGGCGCAGCAGAGTCTTGCCACTGCCCAACGGGCCCGTGACGACCAGCAGCAACTGGCTGTAACGCGCCAGGTGGTGCAACTGCCCCAGCACTGGTTTGCGCTGGGCCGGGAAAAATTTGAAGCCAGGCACCCGCGGAGCGAAGGGGTCGTGGCTTAACTGGTAATGGCCGAGGAACGCCTCGTCGGCATGCAAACTAGTCATCGGGATCTTATTAACCTTTAAGCTGGGCCAGGGCGCGGTAATCCGCTCCCAGCGTGGCCTGTAAAATCTCTTTCGGATAATCGTCGGTCACTACCGCTTCGCCCATGTGGCGCAACAGCACCAGTCGCAGTCGACCGTCGATCACTTTCTTGTCTATTGCCATATGTTCGAGGAAATCCGCCTCGGTCATCTCCGAAGGCGGAACAACCGGCAGACCGGCGCGCTGGAACAGGCGGATACCACGGTCGCGCTCCTGAGCGCTGATCCAGCCCAGGCGTTGCGACATCTCCAATGCCATCACTGTGCCAGCCGCTACAGCTTCCCCATGCAACCAGACACCATAGCCCATGTGCGTTTCGATCGCATGGCCGAAGGTGTGCCCCAGGTTCAGGGTAGCCCGTACGCCGGACTCCCGTTCGTCGGCATTGACCACCAGCGCCTTGGCCGCGCAAGAGCGGGAAATCGCTTCGGTCAACGCCACCTGGTCGAGGGCGCGCAAGGCATCGACGTGCTCTTCCAGCCAGGCCAGGAAAGGCTCGTCGCAGATCAGCCCGTACTTGATGACTTCCGCCAGGCCCGCCGACAGCTCACGCGGCGGCAAGGTGTTGAGGGTGGCAGTGTCGATCAATACGGCTTGGGGCTGGTAGAACGCACCGACCATGTTTTTGCCCAGCGGATGGTTGATGCCGGTCTTGCCGCCCACCGACGAATCGACCTGGGACAACAGGGTAGTCGGCACCTGGATAAAGTCCACACCGCGCTGGTAGCAGGCGGCCGCAAAACCGGCCATGTCGCCAATCACACCGCCGCCCAGGGCAATCACGGTGGTTCGACGGTCATGGCGTGCGCTCAGCAGGCCATCAAAGATCAGTTGCAGGGTTTCCCAATTCTTGTGGGCTTCGCCGTCAGGCAATACCACGGAGATCACCGAGTACGCCGCAAGGCTGCGGCTCAAACGCTCAAGATACAGCGGCGCGACCGTTTCATTGGAGATGATCGCCACCTGCCGCCCGGCGATGTGCGGGGCAAGCAACTCGGGCTGGTCCAGTAGACCTTCACCGATATGGATCGGGTAACTGCGCTCGCCTAGATCGACCTTAAGTGTCTGCATGTGTCCCCGCGTTGAAGATGTATTAACGACCGGTAACGTCGAGATCAGACGCTGCCTGATGGCTCTACGCCACACCCTGGAGGGCAATGGCGCGCCGCCGAGAATAACGCATTTCGGGCCTGGCTTTAACGGGGTGGCAACCGTTGCAGGCGCTCAAGGATGTCGAGCACGACCATCCGAGGCGGCCGCTCATCGGTTTCCACCACCAGATCAGCGATTTCCCGATACAGCGGATCGCGCAGCGCCAACAGATCCCGCAACGTTTTTGCCGGGTCGGCGGTGCGCAACAACGGGCGATTGCGATCCCGGGCGGTACGGCCCACTTGCTGCTCGACCGACGCATGCAAATAGACCACACGCCCACCGGCATGCAACGCCCGGCGGTTCTCATCACGCATCACGGCGCCGCCGCCGGTGGCCAATACCACGCCATCGCAGCCGCACAGCTCGGCGATCATTGCCTGCTCGCGGTCGCGAAAGCCCAACTCACCTTCCTTATCGAAGATCCATGGGATATTGGCACCCGTGCGCAATTCAATTTCCTTATCGGAGTCTTTGAATGGCAGGCGCAGCTCTTTGGCCAGCAAACGGCCGATGGTGCTTTTTCCAGCCCCCATCGGTCCTACAAGAATCAAATTTCGCACAGAATCAACGACTCACAGCAATCGCCTGGTTATTCATAATACGCGGAGTCAGGAATACCAGCAGCTCGGATTTTTTCTCCGCCAGCACATCGCGCCGGAAAAGGCGGCCAAGATACGGCACATCGCCCAAAAATGGCACTTTATCTACCACTTTGCTTTGGGTATTGGAGAAAACCCCACCGATGACAATGGTCTCACCATCCTTGACCAAGACATTGGCATTCACTTCGTTTTTCTTGATCGGCGGCACATCGTTGAGTTTGTTCAAGTAGTCAGGTTCATCCTTGGTGACCTTGACCTCCATGATCACATGGTCGTCCGGGGTGATTTGCGGTGTCACCTCCAATGAGAGCGAAGCCTCCTTGAACGACACCGAGGTCGCGCCCTGGGAAGTGGATTCCTGGTAGGGAATCTCAGTGCCCTTGAGGATGCGTGCGGTTTCCTTGTCGGACGTGACAACCTTGGGCTGTGAGACGATTTCGCCGTTGCCGGTTTTTTCCATGGCAGTCAGTTCCAGGTCCAACAGCAGGTTGTCAGTGATATAGGCGATGCCCAGCCCAGCGTTACCGGTGACCGCCCCCAGGTCGACAAACGGCGAGCTGGGTGGGTTTTCCGGGGGTTCAGCGCCGTCCGGCAACGGCTTGTTGATACCTCCAGCCCCAAAGTTGCCACGGTTGAGCCTTCCGCCCCAGCGCACACCCAGGCTTTTGTCGTAGTCGACATTGGCCTCGACAATCCGCGCCTCGATCATCACCTGCCGTACCGGAATATCCAGTTGCGCCACGATCCGCCGCAGCTCCTCGAGCCGCTCCCCGGTCTGGTAGGCGATGATGTTGTTGGTGCGGTCGTCCACCGCCACGGAGCCCCGCTCATCGGTCGTGCCCTCAACCCCCGTCACCGACTGAAACAGCTTGGCCAGGTCCGCGGCCTTGGCGTAATTGACCTGCAGCAACTCTCGACGCAACGGCGCCAGCTCGGCCATCTGCTTGCGTGACTCCAGCGCCAGCAACTCGCGAGCGGCCAATTCATCCGCAGGTGCCACCAGCAACACGCCGGCCTTCACCCGCTTGTCCAGCCCCTTGGTTTGCAACACCAGATCCAGCGCCTGATCCCAGGGCACGTCCTTGAGCCGCAAGGTGATTGAGCCTTGCACCTCGTCGCTGGCTACCAGGTTGAGGCCGGCAATATCGGCAATTTGCTGCAATACCGTGCGCAGATCGATGTTCTGGAAATTGAGGTTCAACGTGTCGCCCGTGTAGCCGACCGATGACACGCTGCCCGGAGGTGGCAGTTGGATCAGATCGACACGATTGGGCACAGCAGCAGCCATCGGTGCCGTGAACGCTATCCATAGCGCCACACCGAAGGACGAGAAAGTCCTTTTCATTGTTTGATTCCGTTATGAGTTGACGTTTAACACCAGGGTTCGCGGGCGCTCCAGCCAGGCGCCCTGCCCGTCTGGGAACAGCTCCACCAGCTCGATATGGCCGTCTTCAATGGCTGTGACCTGGCCATGATCCGGCCCCAGGTAGTCACCGACCGCCAGCCGATGCACCGTTGATCCCGCGCGCACCAAGGCGAAGCTCTGCACGCCACGAGACAGCGTGCCGACCATTACAAACCGATCGATCGCCACGCCCTCCAATACCCCCCGTGGCCGGCTGGGATCCGGCGCAAGGGCGGGCCGGCCGGGCATGTGGCCCACCTGCAAAACCGGCAGGTTGAAAGGGTCGCGCAGGGACGAGGGGTCGTAGACGAAGCGCGGGGCCAGGTCGACTGCCTGGCGCGCCTTGCCGCCTTGCGAGGTGTTCCGGTAGGTCTTGGCCAGCAAATCGAGGCGCAGCAACGTGCCCTCCGGGCGAAGCGCAACATCGTGCACGGTGACGATCCGCGTTAACCCGCCAATGGCACTGACGAACATCGCCAGGTCGTGGTAGGCCCCGGTAGCGCCTATCTGCAGGGGCTGCTCGATGTAGAACGGCCGAGGCTCTTCATCCAACAGCGTGATGGCCTCGACCAACACACCATTGGCAACCGCCAGCCGCGAGACATCTTCAAGCAGGGCCGGCACTTCGGGCTCACCAGGTAGCTGGGCGACAAGCTGCGCCACCGTTTCCTCCATCGCCCTGATGTGCTGGGTACGCGCCTCAAGGCTGGTGGCCAAGCCGGCTTTTTCCGCAAGCTGCTGTTGCAGCGTCAATTCCCGCAACTCAAACGCGTGTAATCGTTCTCGCGATGGGCCCAGGTAGGCCACTTCCCCCACCAGCAGCACCAGACCGGCCAGCGCGCAGCCGAACAGGACCTTGCCAGGCAAGGGCCATTTTGCGGCGTTATGGGAGAGCGTGGAAAAGTCGAGCCTGGGCAGGCTCATGGCTGCGCCTCGGTGGATTCCCCCTGGCGCACCATCAGTTGAAACTCATGATCGCCGTGTTCACCCTCGGCGCGCACACGCTGCAGCCGAGTCGCGTGACCGCCCTGCGACGCTTCCAGCTGACGCATCAACTGGGCAATATCCTGGTTGGATTCGGCCGTGCCGCTGACCCTGACCGTTTCGCCGTTCGCCACGACCTCATGCAGGTGAACACCCTCGGGCATTGCGCGGGCCAGTTGATCAAGCAACTGGGCACCGGAAGAGCGGCCATCGTGCAGGTCCTGCACCACCTTCATGCGTTGCGCCAATTGCTGGCTTCGCTCCTGCAAGTCGTCGATGGTCTTGATACGCGAGTCCTGGGCCGCGACGGCCTTACCCAGGCGATCATTGCGGGTCACCTGCCGGTCTATGGCTTGGTCGATGACCTGGTTAGCCAGCCACACGGCAGCAATCGCCAGACAGATAAACGCCAGCAACAGCATCAGGAAAAATTTACGCCGCCGCTCCGCCAGCGCCTGGCGCCAAGGCAAAAGATTGATTCGTGTCATCCAGCGAAACTCCTTAGGGCCAACCCGCAAGCCACCCCCATCCCTTGGCCATCCACGGCCCATTGTGCGCCATCGACTCGATGACCCGGCGTGAAGCTGGCAAAATCCTGACGGCAAGCGCGCGCCAATGCAAACGCTTCGACGTCCACCACCGTTGCCACCAGCCCGGCCAGGGCCAAGACGGCCTCTCGCGCCTCGACCTGCTCGCGCAGGCATGCCGCCAACTGTACCTGCACCCAGTCTCGACCTCGGGCCGACGGGCCCTGGACCTGAAAATCGATGGCCACGTCATCCAATGGATAAGGAATGTACTGGTCGGCCTCCATCTGGATTTTCCAAGCCATTGCTTCGTCGCTGAGCCCCGCCTCCATTTCGATCACCCGCGTGATGACCGAAGGGCCCGCCACTGCCACGGCGGCGCGCCTGGCTGAGGTGTGTAACGGCAATAGTGCCTGGCGCAGCGCCTGCCCGACGCCTTCAAGGTCCAGTAACGTGCCATCGACCACCGCATGGGCCGGCAATGCCTTTGCGGCATAACCCTGGATGCTGAAGCCACCGGTTGAACGGCCCAGTTCTATCAGCTTGATCCCGTTGTCGTTGATGTCGACGCCCAGCACGGGCTCGACTTTTGGCCTGAAAAATCCCTTTCTCATAAAACTCCCCAAAACTTTGCCTGTCATACCGCGTAATTACTGCTGGGCCTCCTGCATTCGGTCGGCTTGTTTGAGCCGCGTGAATGACGCCCAGAGCCGAAAAATGCTTTAATGCCCAGCGTTTTTTCCCGCTTTTTATCTGCTGCCCGGGTCGATCCATCGTTTGACATGCATGCCCCGACGCGTAACTCATTCTTTTCTCTGGAAATCCAAAAGCCTTGATTCGTCTGCTGAAGTTTTTCGGGTACTCCATTGTCGCGATCGTCTGCGGGCTCCTGCTCGTACTCAGCGGGGCCTACCTCTACCTTAGTCCGGGTTTACCCTCCGTAGAGGCCCTCAGAAGTATCCAGTTGCAGATTCCTCTACGGGTCTACAGCAGCGATGAAAAGCTGATCGCGGAGTTCGGCGAAATGCGCCGCACCCCGATCCGTTTCGCCGACATTCCCCCCAATTTCATCAACGCATTGTTGTCGGCAGAAGACGACAACTTCGCCAACCACTATGGCGTCGACCCCAGCAGCCTGGTCCGTGCGGCCACGCAACTGGTGAAAAGCGGACACATTCAATCCGGCGGCAGCACCATCACCATGCAGGTGGCGAAGAATTTCTTCCTCACCAGCGAACGCAGCTTTTCGCGTAAAGCCACCGAAATCCTGTTGGCCCTGCAGATCGAGCGCCAGCTGACCAAGGACGAAATCCTTGAGCTGTACGTCAACAAGATCTACCTGGGCAACCGTGCCTATGGGATCGAAGCGGCTTCCCAGGTCTACTATGGCAAGTCGATCCGTGACGCCAGCCTGGCACAGATGGCGATGATCGCCGGCCTGCCCAAGGCGCCGTCGCGCTTCAACCCGCTGGCCAACCCGGCGCGCAGTAAAGAGCGTCGCGACTGGATCCTGGGGCGCATGTACAAGCTGGGCAAGATCGACCAGGCCGCTTACGAAAGCGCCGTGGCCGAGCCACTGAACGCCAGCTATCACGTGCCGACGCCGGAAGTGAATGCACCGTATATCGCCGAAATGGCTCGCGCCGAGATGGTCGGGCGTTATGGCAGCGAGGCCTACACCGAAGGTTTCCGCGTAACCACGACCGTACCAAGCAACTTGCAGGAAATCGCCAACCACTCGCTGCACGAAGGTCTGATCACCTATGACCAACGTCATGGCTATCGCGGCCCCGAGTCACGCCTGCCCGGCAAGACCTTGAGCGCCTGGACCACCGAGCTGGGCAAACAGCGCTCGATCAGCGGCCTGGAGCCAGCCATTGTCATCCAGGTGAAGAAAGATGGCGTGCAGGTGCTGACCCGCACCGGCGAAGCGCATGTGGCGTGGGACAGCATGAAATGGGCGCGTCCTTTCCTGAATACCAACAGCATGGGCCCGATGCCCAAGCAGCCGTCCGACGTGGCACAGGTGGGTGACTTGATCCGCGTGCAGCGCCAGAAGGATGACAGCCTCAAATTCAGCCAGGTACCGGTAGCCCAAGGCGCCCTGGTATCCCTGGACCCGCAGAACGGTGCAATCCGAGCCCTGGTCGGTGGTTTCGCCTTCGAGCAAAGCAACTACAACCGCGCCACCCAGGCCAAGCGCCAGCCAGGTTCGAGCTTCAAGCCATTTATCTACAGCGCAGCGCTGGATAACGGCTATACCGCCGCCAGCCTGGTCAACGATGCACCGATCGTGTTCGTCGACGAGTACCTGGACAAAGTCTGGCGCCCCAAGAACGACACCAACACCTTCCTCGGCCCGATTCGCGTGCGTGAGGCGTTGTACAAGTCGCGCAACCTGGTGTCGATCCGTCTGCTGCAAGCAATGGGCGTCGGCAAGACCATCGACTACATCACGCGCTTTGGCTTCAACAAATCAGACCTGCCGCCAAACCTGTCCCTGGCCCTGGGCACCGCGACGCTTACGCCCATGGAAATCGCCACCGGCTGGAGTACGTTTGCCAACGGCGGCTACAAGATCACCCCGTACCTGATCGACAAGGTCGAAAGCCGTAACGGCGACACCCTGTTCACCGCCAACCCGCCACGCGTGCCGGGCGACGTCGTCAACGGCGTGGCCGCCACCGATGGCCTCGCGGCACCGAGCCACGGCGGTATCACCATCGAGCCGACCCCAGGGACAGCGCCCGCCGCAAACACCCCTGCGCCGACCGAGCCACAGGCGCCCGCCGTCGCCGAACGCGTAGTGGATGGGCGTACCACCTATATCCTCAACAGCATCCTGGAAGATGTGATCAAGAAGGGCACCGGCCGTCGCGCACTGGCCCTGGGCCGTGCGGATATCGCGGGCAAGACCGGCACCACCAACGACTCCAAGGACGCCTGGTTCTCCGGCTATAACGCCGACTACGTGACCACTGTATGGACCGGTTACGACCAGCCGGAGAGCCTGGGCCGCCGCGAGTTTGGCGGTACCGTCGCGCTGCCGATCTGGATGAGCTACATGGGTGCCGCCTTGAAGGACAAGCCGCTGCACACCCAGCCGGAACCGGAAGGCATTCTTAGCCTGCGGATCGACCCGGTCAGCGGCCGTGCGGCATCGCCAAGCACGCCGAATGCGTACTTCGAGCTGTTCAAAAGCGAAGACACACCGCCGTCGGTCAACGAGCTGGGCAACGGCGTCGCGCCGGGCAGCCCGTTGCCGGCGGATGAGGCGGCGCCGATCGATTTGTTCTGAGCACGACCTCAAACCAATGAGCTTCAAATTGCGAGAGGGGGCTTGCCCCAATGCCAGTCAGTTAAGCGCTAGAAAGAGCAACCGGTAACCTGTGGCGAGCGGGCTTGTCCCGCGTTGGGCGCGTAGCGCCCCCAAAGAAGGACGAATGCGGTGTATCCGATACTCCGCGCAGATAGCTTTTGGGGCTGCTGCGCAGCCCAACGCGGGACAAGCCCGCTCGCCACAACAAGCCCGCTCGCCACA
>NZ_JALJFG010000026.1 GCF_023242475.1 Pseudomonas sp. MWU15-20650
GTGGGCGGCATCACCACGGAGTTTTTCTGGCAAGGCGACAAGCTGGTGGCCGAGCATCACGCCGAGCGCCATCGCAGCTATATCTACGAACCGGGCAGCTTCCGCCCATTGGCGCTACTGGAAGGCTTTGGACCGGACCACACCCAGCCCTACCACTACCAACTCGACCACCTGGGGACACCGCAGGAACTTACAAACACCGAAGGCGAAATCGTCTGGTCCGCGCACTACCGCGCCTACGGAGAAATCAGCCGTCTCGATGTAGGCAAAATCGACAATCCGCTGCGTTTTCAGGGGCAGTATTTCGATCAGGAAAGCGGGCTGCACTACAACCGGCATCGCTACTACAATCCGGATATTGGTCGCTACCTGACACCGGACCCGGTGAAGTTGGCGGGTGGGATCAATGGGTACCAGTACGTGCCCAATCCTACCGGGTGGGTAGACCCGCTGGGCTTGAATACATGCCCAGGTGGTGATGGGTGTAAACCCAGTGCTAGTGCTCAACCCCATACAGAGGGTGTTAACCACGGAGAACCCGCTTTACCGCAACTGAACCGTGCGGAGCGGCAGGCGAGAATTGATGAACTTTCTGAAGCAAACGCATATAGACGCCTGAGAGAGATCGAACAAGCGTTCCCAAGAGCACATTTTTTGGAGAGGCACGGCGCGCAGACGAGCCTGGCGGCTCAACTTGAAAGAGTAAGATCAGGTAAAAATCCAACAACAGGAGAAATTGAAAGATACATTGGTGGAAACAGACATGGACAGCCAAAAATACCTACTGCTGCCACTCGCTACCTCAGCCACAGGGACCAACTTAACGCCATCTACCGTGCCAAACTCATACTTCGGCGCACAAACCTAGAAACATCTCGAGAACCGATGGATATGGGAAAAATAATTGGCGAAGGATACAAAAAAGATAATTTTGCATATGGAAAACAACGCAAAGCTATAGTAATACTAGATAATCACGGCAATCCAATTACTGCATACGCGGGCTTTTAAAAATGAAACTCACCCCAAAACTATCAATTCTCAGAAGCCTACTATTCACCTATAGCATTGAAAACTATGACGACCCCGAAAAGGAGCATTTCATCGCATCAAAAAATGTTAATGATGAGACAGAACTTACGGAACTCTTTGACAAACTAACCAAGCCTGAATTTCTCTCATATAAACTCGAAGAGCGACAATGGCATATCGACACACTTCTGCACTACCTAAATACCGACGAAAATTTTGATTCTGTTTTTTATCTTTTCGACACCTACTTTAATGACGAAATACTTGACCATCGGCAATTCATGAAAATCTTACTACGCTGCTTGCAAAACTACACCCTAGAGATTGCCGCAAGCGAATTAAAACCCTATAAACCATCCCACTAAAAAAGACAACCCCTATGCAGCTAAGCACACAATTTAAAAGTCACCGAATGCAACTCGCCGTACTAAATGAAGCGACCACAAGAGAGAGTCGCAACCTCCCCCCCTTTACCGGTGAGGATTACTATGGAAACCCAATCGTCCGCATAGAAATGCAAGGTTGCGGAAGAGGATATATACCGAACCCGGCTGACCTGAACAACCCAATATTTGATGAACACATGGACGCCGCGATCGCAAAATTCGATCGCGAAACTAAAAAAATTTATACCGTATTCCCTGTGAGTAACGACCAGTGCTAAAACACCCTTTTCTGGATGTGCCGTACGAACCGAAACTTCGATATTTCCTCGGCCCATTCGACACTTACGATCGTGAAGAAACCTTAGGTGAAGCGTTTTCACACTACAACATCAATCTTGACATCGACAGAGAGCAATTAATCAAAAAATACATAATTGATAATGGCTCAGACTTAACCTATCGACACCGAAAGGTCTTATGCGATCACTTAGAGTCCGCACTCAGTGACGAAACCTATGATTTTTCGCAACTCTTTAGCCAGGCTCCCGGCTATTACTGCACGTTGCCTGAGGGGTGGAGTGATATGGAGAATCCAAGAGGCTTTTTCGAAGATATTTACAGGTTAACCAATGAGTGGTGGAAAGACGATCTCCAAAAAGCCAGCCTCGAAAATCAGTCAACCTGGTGATCACACCGCAACGCCCCTAGCGAGCTTGCTCGCGCTGAGCCGCAAAGCGGCTCCAGTCAGGGCGATGGTTCCTTCAGGTAGATAGGCGATACCAGAGTTGGGGCTGCTACGCAGCCCAACGCGAGCAAGCTCGCTCGCCACAAAAGCTCGTCGCTCCCAATTACTAAGCGCTTTGACAGTTCCACGATCATCCGGTCCAACAAATAAATGCACGGCGTCACGCTCGCCACTTCGGCATATTCGTTACTTGGTTCCGGACCCGCAGGGACTAGGGTGTAAGATAGGAAGTAGCGTAATAATAGGAACTCAAAAAACCATACCACCCTATAATTTTTTAGTCATCATTCGAAAATCCAAGATGCCAGATGGCTACCTTCTACTGACAGGATACCCACTAGAAAAATGAACACACCACTGACAGAACTCCAGCAATTCTTTGGCGCCTACTTCAATCAGGAC
The DNA here is from genome assembly GCF_023242475.1 of Pseudomonas sp. MWU15-20650. GTDB lineage: Bacteria > Pseudomonadota > Gammaproteobacteria > Pseudomonadales > Pseudomonadaceae > Aquipseudomonas. The sequence goes on from NZ_JALJFG010000026.1 coordinate 2,566, forward strand.
TGGGCAGAGGACTATTCCTCAGCCGACGAGGTTATTGATTCATTTCTACAAGATTCATCTAGCGATGTAATTATCATCGTGAGGAATGAAATCCTAGAGCTAATAAACTCCTATACAGACGAAGCAGACCTCCAAGAAAATTTGCTACACATACAGTATTGTCATTACTACTACCCATGCCAATGGGCGTCAGGCCCCTTATGGCTGAATCACATAGTCGGAAAATTCGACAACCATCTATTGAAAATTAAAATCCCAACTTGAACAGCAGTTTTTTTCAGAAAAGCAAGGGCGATAGCAACGATTTGTATCTGCACGTTCTCGATAGCAACAACCCACCAAGCCATTTCATTAGTACCTCTCCATCCAAAATTTCGCCACTCAATATAGGACTCGAAAAGGTTTTCTCTACGCGCTAAAAAAACATTCCCGCCCGGGATGTAAACAAAGAACTAGGAAAATTGGCACCTTTTGACACTGAAGCTGAAACTGCCATACAAAGCAAGATCAAAACAGAAGACATCTTGGGTGCGACACCCATGAAGCGAGATGGCAGCTACGTGGGTTACTCGATCCCAAACCCTAATAGAAAGATAAAATGAGAACAAAGAAAATCAAGGCCATAATAAACAACGCAAAACAATACGTTACGTTTAAATATGACTCTAGACAAATAAAACTAACATTTTCAGAGGCGGAAAACTTCGCAAGAGTGTATACAGCTGAAGACATGTATATTTGCCTAGCAAAGATTAGAAAAGATTTCCCTCACATACAGCTCCTTTGTAAAGGTGCCAAAATAAATGTGAGACCCTCTAGTATGGCCTCACAAATGAGCGGTGGATTAGTTGCCTATGAATTAACCCTTGGAAAGCGCCCGACACGAGAAAACCTGGTTCATATATTCGACTATGAAGAGCACAACCTTACTAACGACCCACAAGAACAATACGATTTTTATAAAAAATGGCTAGTATCAATAGGTGCAAATAGAGCTGAATTTCCGCCCTCTGAAAAAGAAAGGACTGATGGTTATCGGCCACTTTATGAGCAAAGTAAGCCTACTTTTAGCATTAAAAATTCCGAGTGACACCTCAATAAACAGCCACAGATAGCGGCACGCATAAAGTGTCATTTACCGACTCACTCAATTAAAGGAAAAAATTAAAACTCTAGAATTAACCATAATTAAAAATTCACGCAGAGAGACGACCACAGTTGAATATTACGGGAGAATTCAACGCTTTCCGCAACCTACTTAGACGGTGTAAAAAACATACACCGGCCTAGACGCCTATATCTGCTTCGGGTTATTGAGGAAGGATTTCAGCGACGTAAAATCCCTCTGTAAAGGCTCTAAGATCAATGTATACCCTTCCGCCATGGCTTCACAAATGTCAAACGGGCTTGTTGCTTACGAAGTAAACATGGGAAACCCAGATGCACAACTCGTCCGCATATTTGATTACGAAGAAAAAGACCTAACGAATGATATTAATGAGCAGATTGCTTACCGTAAAAAATGGGCAGACTCTTTCTAAGCTACACCGATGACCTACACTGCACTTTCAGCAGAGACTGAAATATAATGAAATATCAAAAAATTCATGCAATAAAAAACAATCAAAAAATCGAAATCATCGTAAAATACGACCCCGCAAATTGCCGAATGTGGCTTTCAGAATCTGACAACTTCAAGAAGCTCTACCAAGGCAAAGACTTATATGTCTGCTTAGCAAAAGTCAGAGCAGACTTCCCACACATAACATTTTTATGCAAAGGAGCAAAAATAAATGTCAAGCCATCCAGAATGGCGTCTCAAATGAGTGCAGGTCTTGTCGCATACGAAATGACGTTAGGCAAACAAGCCACCAACGAAAACATAGTCCACTTGTTCGATTATGAGGAGGAGAATCTAACAAATGATCCGCAAGAGCAGATCGATTTTTTTAAACAATGGCTGGCGTCGTTAGGTGCTGAAGACTATGAAAAATTCAACTAAGCCTTTGCAAAATAAGAATGAGAGGACACTTCCCCTCTCATCCCGCGACTTGTGGCTTGCTCGCACTGGGCCACGAAGCGGCCCCAGTAAGGGCAGCGTGTGTCTTCTGCTAGAGCGGCGTCGCAAACTTTAGGGCTGCTACGCAGCCCAACGCAAGCAAGCTCGCTCGCCACAAAAAGCTCGCCAGCCCCGCTCACTTACCGCTTCGAAAGCTCCATGATCATCCTGCTAAGCAGATAAATCCGCGGCGCCACGCTCTCCACCTCGGCATATTCCTCCGGGGTGTGTATGTTGCCGCCCACGATCCCGAACCCATCCAACGTCGGCGTCCCTACCCCAGCCGACAGGCTGGCATCCGCCGCGCCGCCGCTGCCTTCAATGGTCAACTTGCGCCCCAGCTCGCCATAAATCCCTTGGGCAATCGCCACCAATTTGTCCGACTCCGGCGTTTGCGGCATCGGCGGTAGGCCGCGATGCAGGCTCGTGGTCACTTCGGTTTCCGGAATCAGCTTATTGGCTGAAACACGGGCCAGGTCTTTCTCGATCCGGTCAAATTCTTCCGGCAACGCCGCGCGTACGTCGGCCTTGGCGGTGGCTTGGTCGGGGATGACGTTGACGCGGTCGCCGGCGTTGAGCACGGTGAAGTTGATGGTGGTTTTCTTCGCTTCGTCGCCCAACTTGCCCAGTTGCAGGATCTGGTGCGCCACTTCCATGGCTGCGTTGCGCCCCAGCTCCGGGGCGACGCCGGCGTGGGCGGCTTTGCCTTTGACTTCGACCACGGCGGTGGCGCTGCCTTTGCGCCAGACCACCAGGCCATCGGCTGGGCGGCCGGGTTCCAGGTTCAGGGTCACGTCATGGGCCTTGGCGGTTTTGCGGATCAGCTCGGAGGCGACCTCGGAGCCGGTTTCTTCGCTGGCGTCGAGCAGGAAGGTGATTTGCGCGTAGTCCTTGAAGCCTTGGTTTTTCAGGACTTTCAGCGCGTAGATACCGGCCACGATGCCGCCCTTGTCATCCATCACGCCGGGGCCGTAGGCGCGGCCGTCCTTGATGTGGAACGGGCGCGCGGCGGCCGAGCCTTCCTTGAACACGGTGTCCATGTGGGCCATCAGCAGGATCCTGGCCTTGCCGGTGCCCTTGAGGGTGGCGATCACATGGCTGTTGTTGGCCGCCTTGTCCGGTACCTGTTCGATGCTGAAACCCAGTTGCTTCAATTCATCGACGGCGATGTCGCGCACTTGAGTCAGGCCCGGCTCGTAGCCGGAGCCCGAGTCGATATTCACCAGGCGCTCCAGCAGTTTCAGGGCTTGGCCCTTGTACTGTTCGGCATCCGCCTGGAGTTGTTTGTGGGGTTCGGCGCTGTAGGCCGGGGCGGCGAAAGACAAGGCCAGGGTCGCGGCCAGGAGGGTACGGGAGAAGGTGAAGAGCATGGACCGATCCTTGTTTTTTTGTTGGAGGGTGCCGTAACACCCTACCCCACTAGACCGATCGCAACCAACTCCCCTGCACGGAACTGACCCGGTTGCGCCCGCCGCTCTTGGCTTCATACAACGCCTGGTCGGCATCGTTGAGCCAACTGGTGGAATCGGCGTGGCTCGGCTGATACGGCGCCAAGCCAATGCTCAAACTGGCACGCAGCGTCGGGTCTTGGGCGTACGCCAATGCGTTGAAACGATCGCGCAAGGCGTCCATCACCTCGGTGGCACGGTTGAGGGGCATGTCCGGCAGGATCACGCAGAACTCGTCGCCACCGTAACGCCCGGCGAGGTCGGTGGCGCGCAGGTTCTGGCGCAGCACTTTGCTCAGTCGGCGCAGCACGATGTCGCCGGTCACGTGGCCGTAGGTGTCGTTGATGGTTTTGAAGTGATCGATATCGATCAGTGCGATGGCGGCACCGGCCGGGCCTCGGCGGCAGCGTTGAAACTCGATTTCCAGGTGGTCTTTCCAGGCGCCATGGTTAAGCAGGCCAGACAGGCTGTCGGTACGGCTCAGGGCCAGTAATTCACGTTTGTGACGGGCCAGGGTCACGGCCTGACGGTAGCAGATCCAGCCCAGGGCCAGGGGGTATAACATCAGGATCGGCAGGCAGGCGTAGAGCTGGGTGTCGGTGGTCACGGCGATAAACGCCGAGGTGAGTACCAACAACGATAGGCCGATGCCCAACGCCTGCGCCACCCAACCTGCCAGCATGAAGCGCAGCCCACCGATGGCAACGTTGTTCATGGTCATCATCGACAGCGTGGTGACGCTGGGCAGCGGGTTGAAGTGCATGGCCCCGACCCAGAAGCCGCCGCAAAACGAATCGAATAACAGGTTACGCCGTTCGCTGCGCAGGGAGTTGCTCGCGCGGCGTGACCATTGATAGGCAAGGTGCGGCCAGACGAAGGCGTTGATCACCATCCAGGCCCACACCCACAGCGATGGGTGCAGGGGGTACATGGCAAATGCCACACACACGAAACCAAGGGTCAGCCCCAGCACGCGCGATTTATACAACCGTGAAGCAAGCGGAAGTCCGTTTCCTCCGGAGGCTGACATGGTGGGCAGTGATCCTGGACGAGTGCCTGGAGTCTATCAGGGCAACGTCAAATCGCCACTACCCCTTAGAGGCTAATACTTCAGTGCGAAAACCCACGCGCCAGCATCAGCGCCACACCCAACAACAGCACGGCGGTGATGCGCTGCAACAACACCCGCCGCTTGGGGTTCTCCAGCACATGCTTGATGCGCTGGCCGAAATAGCAGTACAGGCAACCGCTGGCAAATTGCAGCAGCAGGAAGGTCAGCCCGAGGATGGCGATATCGGCCGACGAGCTGTGCTCCCCCGACCCGGCAAACTGCGGGAATACGGCACTGAACATGATGATGGTCTTGGGGTTGGAAAACCCGGTCAACAAACCTTTGCCGAACAGGCTGCGCGAGCCCTCGACAGCGCCGGCCTTGTTGATCGATACACCACTGCTGGTCCACTGCTTGTAGGCCAGGTAGAGGATGTAGGCCACGCCGACAAACTGGATGGTCTGGGTAATGGCGAGGTTACCCTTGATCAGTTCCGAAAAACCGACGGCAAAGATCAGGATCGAAATCAGGTAAGACACACTGGCGCCGATCTGCGCCGGGATCGAACTGCGCAGGCCGTCCTTCAAGCCCAGGCTCAACAACAGCAGGGTCATGGGGCCGGGGCTGAAGGTCATGGTGGCGCAAAACAGCAAAAAATAGAGAAACGAAGACAGGGTTAACGCACTTGTCATGGCCAGGGACCTTGGATTGATAAAAACAGCAACAACGGGGCGAGCGCGGCAAACGCCCACCCCTGGGCCATCAGGCGACAGCGATTTCAGTCGTCAGGGATTCGCGGTACATCAGGGCCAGGTCAGCCAGGGCAGCCTTGGCTGTCTGGTTGCGGGTTTCGAATGCCACCAGTCCCTTCCAATTGGTCTCGACGATGGCCTGCACCACGTCGGCGTAGTCGCAGTTGCCGTCGTGGATACCGAAGTGCTGGTCTTGCACGCCATTGTTGTTACTGAAGGAAATGCCCTTGATCAGGTGGTGATACTTGCGCACCACTTCGGCGGGCAGGCCGTTCTCGATGTTGGCGTGGCCGGCATCGAGGAAGAAGTACACGTTTTTGTGGGCTTGCAGGCGCTCGAACACAAAGGCGTATTCCGCTTCATGGGTGAAGATGTAGTGGAACGGCCGGTAGTTGACGTAGTTGGACAGGTTTTCCAGGTAGATATCGGTGCCCTTGGCCTCGGCGTAGCTCGCCAGTTCCTGGACCGACTTGAGGTAATGCTCCAGGGCAACCTTCTTGGCCATCAGCACCATTTTCGGCTCGACGATGCAGCCACCATGAATGATCAACGGTGCGCCCAAGCGGCTGGCGATATCGATTTCTTGCTTCACATACGCCACGGCCGCCACGCGGAACGCCTCGACATCACTGCCCAGCGGCGCCTTGAAGTTGCCGTGGAATACCGGCTTGACGCCGGTGGCTGCGATCTGTGCCTGCAGGCTTTCGATGCGCTCATCGGTCCAGTCATCGACCATTTCGCCAAACAGGCTGCCGTCGATATACCAGTGGGTGCAGTCGCCTTCGATGGCGGTTTGCAGGCCCTTTTCAGCCGCCAGGTATTTCTGGTGGGCAACACCGGTACAGAACGGCACGGTGGCGTTGATCAGTTTGCTTTCCATGGGGCGATTCCTTTCGTTGACGGAATGTCAGGCTTCTAGAGATTCAGGGAGTTCGATGGCCATGAAATCGGCCTTGGACACCCCACAATCAGGGCATGTCCAGTCTTCAGGCACCTCTTCCCAAGGGGTACCAGGTGGGATTCCGTCCTCCGGAATGCCCAATTCTTCTACGTACATAAAACCGCAGGGTGCGCACATATAAGTCTTCATGAGAATGCGAAATCCATTGCTCGCCTGTAGGAAATTTCGCCAACTTTCGGCGAGATGGCGCGCAGTCTAGGGGAGTGCCATTGCACAAGGCAGGTAAAGTAATGCCTAATCCCGCCTAACTTCACCGGTAAAAGCACCTGCAAAGACAAGGACGCTGCATGTTTGTATCCGCGATCGACTTCCAAGACGGCATACCCAAGGTCCAGCAGATCGTCGAGGCGTTCAGCCAGGCCATCGAGAACGGTGAGTGGGCGCCGGGCAGCAAGCTGCCGTCAGTGCGTGAATTGACCCAGACCCTGGGCGTCAGCAAGTTCACCCTCAACGAAGCCCTGGACCGCCTGCGCGGGCGCAACCTGCTCACCTCCAGCCAGGGGCGTGGCTATTTTGTGGCGATGGACACTGCGCGCCCCGCCTCGGTGACGTGGGTCGACCTGTTGCCCCAGGACTTGCTCAGCGTGTTGCGCCGCCCCCTGGTCACTGCCAGCGGTGAGCTGCGCCCCGGCGGCGGGCACTTGCCGGAGGAATGGCTGAACGGCGACGCGATCCGCCAAGCCATGCGCAGCGTGGTGCGCGCGCCTTCGTTGCGCATCGCCGGGCTGGGTACGCCAGCCGGGCTGCTGCCGTTGCGCCAGGCACTGCAACAGAAGTTGCACGCCGAAGGTTTGTCGGTACCGGTGGAGCAAATCATCACCACCCCCAACACCGTGCAGGGCCTGGATATGCTCATGCGCCTGCTGGCCCGGCCCGGCGACACGGTGTTGCTGGATGCGCCGTGCTACTTCAACTTCCACGCCAACCTGGCACTGCACGGCGTCAAGGTGGTCACGATCCAACGCCGCCCCGACGGTTTTGACTTCAGCGCCCTCGAACACCTGCTGGCCGAACACCGCCCCAGCCTGTACCTGACCACCAGCGTGTTGCATAACCCCACCGGCCACTCCTTCAGCCCCAGCCAAGCATTCCGCCTGCTGCAGCTGACCCAGCAATACCACTGCCATATTGTCGAGGATGACCTTTACGGCGACCTGCACCCCAACCCACCTCCCCGCCTGGCCGCCCTCGCCGGGCTGGATCAGGTCACCTACTTGTCGGGGTTCTCCAAGATTCTCAGCGCCAACACCCGCGTCAGCTATGTAGTGGCCGCGCCGCAACTGGCCGCCAACCTGACCAACATGAAGTTGATGAGCGGCGGCGTGACCTCGGAGCTGTTCGAGCAGATCGTCTACCGCATGCTCAGCGAGGGCAGCTATACCAAGCACCGCAAGCGCATGGTCCAGCGCTTGATGGAGGCTGGCGGACGCGTCGAACAATGGCTCAAGCGCTGCGGCTGCGAACAGCCGATGGCTTATGAAGGTGGGATGTTTATCTGGGCACGCCTGCCGCCGGGAGTCGATGGTGAACTGCTGGCCCAAGAGGCGTTGAAACGCAGCATGGTGCTGGCGCCGGGCGCGCTGTTCGGCTACGACCCGGCCCATCGCGACTCGATGCGCTTCAACGTGGCCCACAGTGATGAGCCACGGGTGCAGCGGGTATTCGAGGCGCTGTTGTTGCGCGCTGTCGGCCAGGCGCGTGGCTGAGCGACACCCTGGGCAATCACCCCGGCAGCGGAATCACCCGTAACGGTCGCACCGACTTGTAGGAAAAGCTTGAGTAGATTTCTTTGACACACGGCAAGGTCTGCAAGACCTCCCGGGCAAACTCGCCAAACGACTCCAGGTCCTTGGCGACCACTTCCAGCAAAAAGTCATAGCGCCCCGACACGTTATGGCACGCCACAATTTCCGGGATCGCCAACAGCCGTTGCTCGAACGCCCGGGCAATTTCCTGGGTATGGCTCTCCATCATGATGCTGACAAACGCCGTCACTCCATAGCCCAGTGCCTTGGGCGAAAGGATCGCCTGATAGCCGCTGATGACGCCACTTTCTTCCAGGGTGCGCACCCGGCGCCAGCACGGGGAGGTAGTCAGGGCAACCCGCTCGGCCAGTTCGGCCACGGTCAGGCGGGCATTGCCCTGCAACGCGTTTAACAGGGCTTTGTCGGTACGGTCCAGCTTGATGGGCATAACGTGCCTCTAATCATTATTTTTAGGGGTGTTTGATCCACGAACGCGGATTTTTCCGGCATTTTTTGCAAGGTTCATCTGTGGTTATGAGCATAGCATTGTAGGAAATAAGGAGCGCCAGACATGAACAATAAACACAACACCTTCGGCTTTTCTACCCGCGCCATTCACCACGGCTATGACCCCAGGGACCACCACGGCGCGCTCGTACCGCCGATCTACCTGTCTGCCACTTTCGCCTTTCCTACCGTCGAATACGGCGCCGCCTGCTTTGCCGGTGAAGAGCCCGGCCACTTCTATACGCGCATTTCCAACCCGACCCTGGCGCTGCTCGAATCGCGCATGGCCACCCTGGAAAACGGCGAGGCGGCGGTGGCGTTCAGCTCTGGAATGGGCGCGATTGCCGCGACGTTCTGGACCCTGCTGCGCCCCGGTGATGAGGTCATCGTCAGCCAGACGCTCTACGGCTGTACCTTCGCCCTCCTGCACCATGGCATTGGTGAGTTCGGCATCAAGGTGCGGCACGTGGACCTGACCGATCTGGCCGCCCTGCAAGCGGCGCTCTCCCCGGCCACTCGCATGATCTACTGCGAAACCCCAGCCAACCCCACCCTGCGGCTGGTGGACATTGCCGCCATTGCTCAGCTTGCCCATCAACAACCGAATGTCACCGTGGTGGTCGATAACACCTACTGCACGCCCTACCTGCAACGGCCCCTGGAGCTGGGCGCCGACGTGGTGGTGCACTCGGCGACCAAGTACCTGAGCGGGCATGGCGACATCACGGCAGGCATTGCGGTAAGCAGTCACGCCCTGGCGCAACGCATTCGCCTGCAAGGGCTCAAGGACCTGACCGGCGCCGTCATGTCCCCCCAGGACGCGTCTTTGTTGATGCGTGGCCTCAAGACACTGGCCCTGCGCATGGACCGCCACTGCAGCAACGCCTTGGCGGTGGCGCAAGCCTTGCAGGCGCATCCAGCGGTACAGTGGGTGACCTACCCGGGGCTGCGCTCTTTCCCACAATACGAACTGGCGGCACGCCAAATGAAGCTGCCCGGCGGCATGATTGCCTTTGAGCTCAAGGGCGGGATCGAGACCGGTCGGCGCTTCATGAATGCACTCCAGCTGTTCACCCGTGCCGTCAGCCTGGGCGATGCGGAGTCACTGGCCCAACACCCGGCCAGCATGACGCACTCTACCTACACGCCCGAAGAACGGGCGCAGCACGGTATCAGTGAAGGACTGGTGCGTTTGTCGGTCGGGCTTGAGGATGTCACCGACCTGCTGGCAGATGTGCAACAGGCGCTGGCCAAATGCACCCGCGCCACATCACGCAGCACCGTGATGGCGGCCCATGCCGTGAAATAACGCCTCAACGTAGCGTTATCCTTTCCCACAACGGTGGTCGGACTGGTCCGACCACCGTTGTGCGTTTTTAATCTGTTTTTTACGGATTGGATCCCCATGCTTTTGCCAGGCTGTACTAGCATAGGTGTCGGCGGGAAGCATTATCACTGTAGGTTATTCGCACTGGTTACCTCCTTACATCCCGTCGCGATAAGGCTGAATACCTGCACTCGAAATTCATGGACGAACTGATGAACTCACACCTGTTCCCACATATAGGAAAGGTCATCGCCAGCACCGGCAGCCGCCACTTCCCACGCATGCTGCATGACTTGATCCTCACCCAACTGGCAGTGGACGCCACGCATATCACGCAACTACGCGTCAGTTGCGCAGGCCTCACCCGCCGCAAGATCAGCCCGGTCTACACCGACTCGGTAGTGGCCATGGGTGCAGAGCAACCCGCCGCCCAACTGCACCTCACGCGCCGCAAGGACGATGTGCGCTATGTGCTGTCGGTGTACCGCTCGCACCAATCGGAAAGCTTTTCGCCCCAGGAACGCAACATGTTGCAGGACTTCTCCTCCCTGTTAATGCCCATGGTCGAAAAACACATCACGGCGATCCACCCCGCACGCCAGGGCACTGGGCCAGTGGCGCCGGAAAACCTAGGTATTGAAACCTTGCATCGGCGCATTCAGGAACGCCTGGTGCAGTCGGGGCTGACCCTGTCCAACCGTGAACTGGAAGTGTGTGTGGGCCTGTTGGCCGGGCGCACGGCACCGGAATTGGCAGAGCACCTGGCGCTGAAGGTCAACACTATCGAGAGTTACCTCAAGCGCGCGTCGATCAAGTTGGGGATCAGCGGGCGGCATTCGTTGTTGCGGTGGATGTATGCCACCGACGACAGCAGCAGCGTGTAGCTGACACTCCCCCGTCGGTCTCTACACAATGACCGTCGAACGCCCGCGTAGGGCTGCGCAGCAGCCCCAAAACTGTCTCTGCGGAGTGTCGGTTACACCGTATTCGTCCTTCTTTGGGGGCGCTGCGCGCCCCAACGCGGGACAAGCCCGCTCGCCACCAGGGAATATGCTCATGGGGGCAAGCCCTTCTCCCACATTTGATCCTGGTCGGCCGGTAGGGATCAGTCCCTGGCCAACGCCTCGATCGGGTCCAACCGCGCCGCATTCCTCGCCGGCACAAACCCAAACACAATGCCGATCAACGTCGAACAGGCAAACGCGGTGATGATCGAGCCCAGGGAAAACACCATTTCCCACTCCTTCACAAACAGCGAAAACAGATAGCCGATGGCGTAGGACAGCGAGATCCCGATGATCCCGCCGATCAAACACACCATCACCGCCTCCACCAGGAACTGCTGGCGAATGTCCGATTGCCGCGCTCCCACGGCCATGCGGATACCAATTTCGCGCGTACGCTCGGTGACCGACACCAGCATGATATTCATCACACCGATACCCCCCACCAGCAACGAAATCACCGCAATCAACGACAACAACAGCGCCAGGGAGCGGCTGGTTTTCTGCACCGTCTGCATGATGCTGTCGAGGTTGTTGGTAAAGAAGTCCTTGGTGCCGTGGCGTTGCAGCATGAGTTTATTGACGTTGTCTTCCACCACCTTGCTGGGCTGGCCGTCCTTGATGCGCACGGTGATGCTGTCCAGGTGGCGCTGGCCCAAAAGGCGTCCCGCCGCGGTTTCATAAGGCACCCACACGTTCAGCGCCTTGCTGGCGGCGAACATGTTTTTGTTGTCTGCCGTCACGCCGATCACGGTACACGGCAACTTGCCCACCAGAATCACCTGGCCCAGCGGGTCGATCGTCGGGCCGAACAAACGCTGACGGGTGTTGTGGTCGATGACCACCACCTGCGCCTGACGCCGCGCATCACTTTCGCTGAAGGCGATACCGGCTTCGAACTTCAGGCCCTTGACCTTGAAGTAGCGGTCACTGACCCCGTTGACCTGGGCATCCACATCGATATTGCCAAACCGCAGCAGCAGGTTGCGCCCCACCACGGGCGTGGCGCTGTCCACGTAATACAGCTGGTTCAACGCTTCCACGTCCGAGGGCATCAACGTCTCGATCGCCGACGCGCGACTGTCGCCAAAACTGGTGCCGGAAAAGATATCGATGGTGTTGCTGCCGATCGCCTGGATGTCCTTGAGCACATAGCGCTTGGCGCCTTCACCGATGGCCGATATCGACACCACCGACGTGATGCCGATGACGATACCGAGCATGGTCAGCAACGTGCGCATACGGTGGGAAATCAGCGCCACCCACGCCATGTTGAACGCTTCCTTGAACAACCCCAGGCTCGCCACCAGGCGCCGGGCACCGTTGCGCTTGCTTTCAATCGGCGCCTCGCCGGGCAGCGCCAGGCTAGCACTGGCATTGGCCCTGTCGCTGATGATCTCGCCATCGCACACCTCGACAATGCGCTGGGCATTCGCGGCCACCTTGGGGTCGTGGGTGACGATGATCACCGTATGCCCGGCCGCGTGCAGCTCGGCGAGGATGCGCATCACCTCCTTGCCGCTGTGGGTGTCCAGGGCGCCGGTGGGTTCGTCGGCGAGGATCACTTCGCCGCCGTTCATCAAGGCTCGCGCAATACTGACCCGCTGCTGCTGCCCGCCGGAAAGCTGGCTCGGCCGGTGAGTGATGTGCCCTGACAGGCCCAACCGCGCGAGCAGTTCCCGCGCTCGGCCATGACGCTGAGTCTCTGGCGTACCGGCGTAGATCGCCGGCATTTCCACATTGTGCAAGGCACTCAAATGCGCCAGCAGGTGGTAGCGCTGGAAGATAAACCCGAAGTAGTCGCGACGCAGTTCCGCCAGTTGCTCATCGGCCAGCGAGCGGGTTTCGATACCGTTGATCTTGTAGCTGCCGGCAGTGGCGCAATCCAGGCCACCAAGGATGTTCATCAGGGTGGATTTCCCCGAGCCGGATGCCCCGATGATCGCGACCATTTCCCCGGCATGGATCGTCAGGTCGATCCCCTTGAGCGCGATGAACTCACGTTCGCCGGCCAGGAAACTGCGCGTGATGCCCTTGAGTTCCAACAGTGGCTGGGCCATGGATCAACGCTCCGCCACGACAGGCGTTGCATCGCCGATCACCACGTTGTCACCCTCGGCCAAGCCCTCCAGAATCTGCACCTTGACGTTGTTATTGATCCCCGTGCGCACATCGCGCGACACCGCGTTGCCCTTGGCATCCAGCACCCGCAACGCGTAACGCCCATCGGCATTGCGTGGCCCCAGCGCCGCCACCGGCACCATCAACGCGGCCTGGGCGGTGTCGAGCACGATACGCACCTGCGCAGTCATGGCGATGCGCAGGCGATGGTCGGGGTTGGGCACGTCGAACAGCGCGTTGTAGAACACCGCGCTGTTCTGCTTGGGGGTGCCTGCGGTCTGGGTCTCGAGGAAGTTCTGCGGCGCCGGCTCTGTGCCGCACAGCGTGGCGTAGTAGCGTTTATCCGCTTCGCCGAGGATGGTGAAGTACACCTGCTGGCCGGGGCTGATATGGATCACATCCGCCTCCGACACCTGGGCCTTGACCGTCATGGTGTCCAGGTCGGCCAACTTGAGCAGCACCGGCGCCAGTTGGTTGGCAATCACGGTCTGGCCTTCCTGGGTGACGATCCCCACCACATCGCCATCGATGGGCGCATTGATACGGGTGTAGGCCAGGTTGACCTTGGCGGTGTCGATCTGGATATGCGCGCTCTTGATCTGTGCATCCAGGGACACCAGGTTGGCCTGCTGCACCAGGAAGGTGGACTCGGCATCCTCGAAGTCCTGGCGCGACACCGACCCATCAACCTGCAAGCCCTTGTAGCGTTCATACACCGACTGGGCCTGCTTGAGCTGGGCCGCCGTGGCGCGGCGTTGGGCCTGGAGGTTTTCTTCATCCACCTGGGCTTTGCGCAGGGTGTTTTGCAGGATCAGCGGATCGATCTCCGCCAACCACTGGCCCTTCTTCACCTTGTCGCCGACCTTGACCTTCAGGGACTTCAATTGACCGGAGACCTGGGCCCCGACATCGACCTGCTTGACGCCTTCGAGCAGGCCGGTGGCGAGCACGGCGTTTTCAATATCGCCGCGTTCGGCGGTGGCAGTGAGGTACTGAGGGGCATCGGCGGGCGCTTGCACCGTGTAGACGACCAAGCCGATGGCGATGGCCAAAACCGCGAACATGCCAACCTTGCGCAACTTAGACTTTTGCATAGATGACCCTATGGGCTTCTTGATGGGGTACATATCCATGATTCAGGTAACGGCCACTCAGGGTTCCGTCCCTCTCACATTGCAGGCCGAGTTCGACATCCCAAACCGTAAACCTCACGAAACCACCTCCCCAACCACAACACCTTCCAACCACCACTTCGCCAAACCCTGAACATTCGGCGCCTTGAGCAACGTAAAGTGGTTCCCTTGGCCGTACCAAACCTGCAACCCACTGCCCTGGCGCTGCCACCCTTCGATCATCAGCCCTTGCTCACGGCGGTTGCCGGCCGTATCCAGTGTCGGGTCTTGCGCCAGCACCAACCGAACCACGCCGTTGTAACGCTGCCGTGGCCGATACACCGTACGTAACGCCGCCGCATAAGTGCGCGCCGGGCCATACATCGCATCCGGTGTCGAGCGCACCGGCAACAGCCCGCCCTTCACCATCCCCGCGTGCAGCCAGTGGCGCTGTGCGACCTCATCACGCTGGGCAAACTCAACCGGATCGATCCCCAGCGAGCGCCCTGCCGATACCTGCATGGACTCGATCAACCGCAGCAGCGCCGCCGTCGACGTGTAGGGGCGACCCACCACGCCATTGCCACCGGGTGACTCGCTGTCGATCACCGTCAACGAGGCCACCTCACGGCCCGCCGCCTGCAAGCGCAGCGCCAGCTCCAGCGCCACCCAGCCACCAAACGAATGCCCGACCAGATGCACCGGCCCGCGCGGGCACTCTTGCTCCAACGCGGCCAGGTAACACTGCGCCGCCGCCTCGACCTGGCTGTGGGGCACGGCCTCGCCATCCAACCCACGCGGCTGCAAGCCCAACAGCGGCCAATCACGCCCCAGCGCGTCGCTCAGGCCCACGAACCCGGTCACGCTGTCGCCCGCGCCCGGCACACAGAACACCGGGGCATAGCCCGCGCGCCCACTCTGAATGCGCAGCAACGGTTGGTGTTGCGCTGCCATCACTGCCGAACAGGTGGCCAGGGCCTGCGTCATCGCCTGGCCCAGTACCTGGATGTGCGGTGCCTGCATCATGCTCTGGTGATCCCCCGGCACGTCCACCCGACGCAGTTGCCCGGGCGCCAAGGCGTCGCCCCAGCCCAGGGTTTCACTGCGCCGCGAAAGCTCGGCGGGCCGTTGCTCGGCAGTGAACAGGTGCACCGGAACCGGCAGCGGGAACAGGCTGTAATGGGCCAATGCGTGCCCATGCCCGACCTCCCGCTCGATAAAGCTCAAGAGGTCCGCGTCCGTAGCCGCCGCCATTTGCGCGTATAGCAGACCTTGATCGCGACAGCGTTGCAGCAGACCCGCAAAGTCCAGCTGTCCAACCTCCGCCTCCAGTTGTTCAAGACTCGCCAGCTCATCCACACCTTCCTTTGCTTTCCAATACGCTGTGCACTGCAACAGCAAATGCCGCTTGAGTGCGTGCGGCCCACTCCAGCGCGCCTTGCCCTGGTCGGTCATGCGCGGCACATAGCTGTCGATCAGACCGAGGAACGCCACGGCTTCATCCAACCCCAGCAGTTGCATGGCGATTTCATACGCCAGCACCCCGCCAAACGACCAGCCCGCCACCCGATAAGGGCCGTGGGGCTGAATGTCGCGAATCAGCCCGACCATGCGCGCCGCCAGCCCCTCCATCGTGTCCAGATGCGCCTGGCCAAGCGCCAGGCCCGGCAGGCCATAAATGGGATAGTCGCCAGGCAAGTGCTGGCCCAACGCCGGGAAATACACGTCCATGCCGCTGAACTCATGCACCAGAAACAACGGCGTGTGTGAGCCGCTGCCACGCACGGTCATCACCGTGGTCTCGCGCACCGCGTCGTCACCGCGCTGACGCAGCATCGACGCAACAGAGGCCACGCTGGCATGCTGGAACAGCTCGGCCAACGACACCTGCAACCCCGCCTCTTCCATCAGGTTGACCAGGCGAATCGCCAACAACGAATGCCCACCCAGCTCGAAGAAACTGTCATGCCGGCCCACTTGCGCAAGCTTCAACACGTCGGCCCACAGCGGCGCCAGGGTCTGCTCAAGCCCCTCGGCCGGGGCTTCAAACACGCGGCTGCTCACAGCGTCCAAGGCAGGCACCGGCAACGCTTTACGGTCGACCTTGCCATTGGCCGTCAGCGGCAGATAGTCAAGGGGCACATAGGCGGACGGCACCATGTAATCGGGCAATTGGTCTTGCAGATGAGCCCGCACACGGTCGATGCCGACGGGTTCGCCGGCCCAGGTGAAATACGCCACCAAGCGCTTGTCCCCCGGTACATCCTCGCGCGCCAGCACCACCACCTCTTGAAGGTGCGCAAATGTCGCAAGACGCGCCTCAATTTCACCCAGCTCAATCCGGAAACCGCGGATCTTGACCTGGTCGTCATTACGGCCAATACACTCGAGCAAACCGTCTGCCGTCCAGCGCCCCAGGTCGCCCGTGCGGTACATCAAGGCACCCGGGTTGAACGGGTCTTGCACAAACTGTTCCGCCGTCAGTTCAGGCCGGTTCAAATAGCCCAGCGCGACACCGTCGCCGCCGATGCAGATTTCACCAACCAGCCCCAGCGGCACCGGCTGCAACTGCGCGTCCAGCACATGAATCTGCGTGTTGGAAATCGGCCGCCCCACCGGCACGCTGTCCGCGTCATCGGCAATCGCGCGCACTTCATAGGTGGTGGCGTAGGTGGTGGTTTCAGTCGGCCCATAGCAATGCACCAGGCGTAACGCAGGCGCCTGGGCCAAGAGGCTGCGGAACACTGCCGGGTCGGCCCGTTCGCCGCCACACAACAGGATGCGCAAGCCGGCCAGGGCGCCTGGAATCAACTGCACATACTGGTTGAACAGCGCGGTGGTGACGAACAGCACCGTCGCGCCTCGCAGGGCGACACCGAAGGCAGCCGGGTCGAGCAAGGTGGCGTGGTCGATCACCTGTACCTGGCCGCCATTGAGCAATGGCCCCCATACGTCCATGGTGCTGGCGTCGAACGCCGGGTTCGAGGCAAAGGCCACGCGGTCGCTGGCGTTGAAGTCGGCGTAGCCGTTATTGAGCACCAGGCGCGTGATGCCCCGATGGGGCACCAATACGCCCTTGGGCGTGCCGGTGGAACCGGAGGTGTACATGATGTACGCCACGCTGTCGGAGCCCTGGGACAGATCCGGGTTGTGGCTCGGTTGCGGGGCAACGGCCAGCGTGTCCAGGTCCAGGCGGCGCACCGGGTAGTCGATGGCCACATCGCTGCGGGTCAACAGCCACGCCGCGCCGCTGTCCTGCACCATAAAGCCTTGGCGCTCAGCGGGGGCATTGATGTCCAGCGGCACATACGCGGCGGCGCATTTGAGCACGGCCAATTGGCTGACCAGCAACGTCAACGAGCGCGGCAGCAGGATCGCCACGTTGTCGCCAGTGCGTACCCCCAGGGCCACCAGATGATGAGCCAGACGGTTGGCCTGGGTATTGAGTTCGCCGTAGCTCAACACCTGCTCGGCATGCACCACCGCCACGGCGTCGGGGCGCGCCTGGGCCTGGGCCTCAAACAGACGTTGCACCGTGTGCTCACGCGGGAACGTGCGGGTGGTGGTGTTGAAGTCCTGCAGATGCTGGCATTCGGCCTGCGGCAGGATGGGCAACCGGCCGATACCGATTTCGTTGCTGCTTTCCAGCGCCTGCACCAGGTGCTCCAGGGCGATCGACAGGTAGTCGCACAATCGCTGTGCCCCCTGGCCCATGGCTGTCAGGCTGAACCCTTCCCCCAAGTCATCCACACTCACCGAAATGCCGTAATGGGTATGTTCCTCGGCCTTGAGCAACTCAATACCTTGCCATGCCTGGGCCACGCCACGGCTGTGCGGCGCGCTGTGGCGGTAGTTGAACAGCACGTTGAACAACGGCGTTGTCACTGGCACGCCGCTGCAACGCTGGGCCAGGGCCAAGGGTGCGTGTTCATGGCTGAGCAGTTGGGTCAGCCGTGCATGAGTGGCCCGCAACGCCGTACGTACCGAGTGTTCACCCAGGTCGACCCGCAGCGGCAAGGTGTTGATGAACACGCCCATGGCGCGTTCGGCCCCTTCCCCGCCTTGCAAGCGGCCCAGCATCACCGTGCCAAACACCACCTGTTCACGCCCGGACACCTTGCCCAGCACCTGGGCCCAGGCCAGGTGCATCAGGCTGGCGGCGCTGACGCCCGCCTGGCGAGCTTGAATACGCAGGCGCTGGCTCAAGGCGAGCGCCAGGGCCCGGTGAACCTGTTCATCAGCCCCCAACGCCTGGGCCTCAGTCGGCTCGTCGATCTCACCCAGCATCTCGCGGAAAAACCCCTCGTGGTCGTCACTCCCCAGGCAGACCTGGGCCACGTAGTTGCGATACGGCACGGCCGCGCCCAACTCATCCTGGCGCCCCAACAGGAACGCCTGCATTTCGTGCTGCAGGATCTCCAGGGCCATGTGGTCCATCACCAAATGATGGAACAACAACGTGGCGACTGCGCCCTGAGCTTGCGGCTGGTACACCAGGCGCATCAGCGGCGCTTGCGTCACGTCCAGGCGTTGCGGCAATGGGCCGCTTTCGACGCGCAATGACGCTTCACGCCAAACCACCTGCAGCGGTTCTTCCAGGCCCTCCCAATGAAAGGATGAACGCAGGATGTCATGCCGCTGGATCACCGCCTGCAAGGCCCGGGCAAAGGCGTCCAGCCTCACGACGCTGTCGAAGGCAAACTGGGCTTGCAATACATACCCATCGCCCTCCTGCACCGCGCGATGGTGATAGAGGATGCCGGCTTGCAGCGGCGCCAGCGGGTAGATGTCCTGCACATTGGCTGCGCCACCGGGAATGTGGGCGACGATGCGGTCGATGGCCGCTTGATCCAGCGCGATCAATGGCAGCATGTCCGGGGTGATGTGCACGCAATCGGCGGCAATGCCATTGGCCGGCACCGCAACTTCGCGACCGCCCCCCAGCGCCGCCGCCAGCGCCGACAACGTCGGCTGGCCGAACAGCACTTTCACCTCCGCCGACAAGCCCAGGCGTCGCAGGCGCCCCATCAGGCTGACAGCCAGCAACGAATGGCCGCCCAGCGCGAAGAAGTTGTCGTGGCGGCCCACGCGCTCCACGTTCAGCAGCTCGGCCCACACCGCCGCCAAGGTGATTTCCGTGTCGCCGCGGGGCGCTTCGTACTCGCGCACCACCACCGAATCCAGCCCCGGCGCCGGCAACGCCTTGCGATCGAGTTTGCCGTTGGGGCTCAGCGGTAACGCCTCCAGATGCACGAAGATGGCCGGCACCATGAAGTCCGGCAAGTGTTGCAGCAGATGGGCTCGCAGCCCGTCGATTTCACTGCGGGCACCGGTGTAGTACGCGATCAGGCGCTGCTCGCGGGCAATCACCGCGGCTTCATTGACCGCGGGATGCTCGGTCAAGCGTGCCTGGATTTCCCCCAGCTCGATGCGCAGGCCACGGATCTTCACCTGGTCGTCGTTGCGCCCCAGGTACTCGATATTACCGTCCGGCAAATAACGCCCCACGTCACCGGTGCGGTACAGACGCCCGGGGGTGAAGGGGTCGTTGAGGAAGCGTTCGGCGGTCAGCTCAGGACGGTTCAGGTAGCCTCGCGCCACCTGCACGCCACCGATAAACAATTCGCCCACTACCCCCAGCGGCACGGGCTGCAACTGCCCATCCAACAGGTACATGCGCGTGTTGGCAATCGGCTTGCCGATCGGCGTGTTGTCCAGCGTGACCGGACCGGCGCAATTCCACGCCGTCACATCCACCGCCGCTTCGGTCGGGCCGTAGAGGTTATGCAACTGGCTACCTGGCAACTGCTGCTTGAAGCGGCGCACCAGGCTGCCCGGCAAGGCTTCACCGCTGCACATCACCCGCACCAGCCCGGCCGCCTGGCTGACATCACCGTGGGCGAGGAACACATCCAGCATCGACGGCACGAAGTGCAAGGTGGTGACCCGCTCCGCCTCGATCACCTCGCACAGGTAGGCCGGGTCTTTGTGCCCGGCGGGGCGCGCCATGACCAGGCGTGCTCCGGTGAACAACGGCCAGAAGAATTCCCACACCGATACGTCGAAGCTCAATGGTGTTTTCTGCAACACCGTGTCCAGGGCACTCAACCCGTAGGCGTCCTGCATCCACAGCAGGCGGTTGACCACCCCAGCGTGTTCGTTGATCACGCCTTTGGGCTGGCCGGTGGAGCCAGAGGTGTAGATCACATAGGCCGTCACGCTCGCGACCGCCGGGTTGTCACTCGGCAGGTGCTGCCAGGTCGGTTGGTCCAGATCGACCACCGGCACCTCGCCCAGCAACGCGTGCGTGGTGCCTTGGGCCAGCACCACCGTGGGTGCGCTGTCTTCGAGCATGTAGGCGATGCGCTCCCGCGGGTACGCCGGGTCCAACGGTACATAGGCGGCGCCGGCCTTGAGGATCGCGTACAGGCCAATGACCATCTCCAGGCTGCGCTCCACGCAGATCGCCACCCGCGTCTCCGGCTGCACCCCGAGGGCCAACAGATGATGGGCCAGTTGGTTAGCTCGCGCGTTCAGCTCGGCATAGGTCAAGTGCTGCTCGCCGGCCTTGAGCGCAATCGCGTCCGGCGTGCGCTCAACCTGCGCCTCGAACAGCCCGTGCAGGGTCTGGTCGAGGTTGTAGTTCACCGTGGTGGCGTTGAAGTCGAACAGCAGATGCTGACGCTCGCGCTCATCCACCAGCGGCGCATGTTCCAGCACCGCCTGGTCGTTATCGACCATGGCCTGCAACACGCGGGTGAAGTAGCCGACATAACGCTGCATCGTCGACTCGTCAAACAGCGCCACCGCATATTCCAACGCGCCCACAATGGTGCCTTGCACTTCGCCCAGGTTCAGCGACAGGTCGAACTTGGCAAAATGGCTGTTCTCCACAATGCCTTCCAGGGCCAGGTCGCCCAACGCCAGGGTCGGTGCGCTGCTGTCCTGCCAGCTCAGCAAGGTCTGGAACAGCGGGCTATGGGCCAGGCTGCGCACCGGCCGGGTCATTTCCACCACCTGTTCGAATGGCAGGTCCTGATGGGCCTGGGCTTGCAGGGTGAGTGACTTGACCCGAGCCAGCAACGCCTCGCTGCTCAACTCGCCCGAGGTGTCGATGCGCACTGCCAAGGTGTTGACGAACAGGCCGATCAGCCCCTCCACTTCACTGCGCGCGCGGTTGGCCACGGGCGAGCCGATCACCACGTCCTGTTGCCCACAAAGCCGCGACAGCAGCGAAGCCCAGGCGGTCATCAAGGTCATGTACAGCGTGGTGCCATGGCGTTGGCTCAACGCTTTGAGCCCGGCGGTCAGGCGTTCATCCAGGTGCACGGCGACGCTGCTGCCGGCGTAGTCCTGCTGCGCGGGGCGTGGGCGATCCGTGGGCAAGGTGAGCAACGCCGGTGCGCCGGCCAGGGCTTGTTGCCAGTAGGTGCTCTGGCGGTGCAGCACCTCACCACTCAACCACAATCGCTGCCACACGGCGAAGTCGCCGTACTGGATCGGCAAAGGTGGCAGCGGGTCGGGCTGGCCGTGGCTGAAGGCTTGGTACAGCGCCATCAGTTCGCGGGTCAGTACGCCCATCGACCAGCCATCGGAAACGATATGGTGCAGGGTCAGCAACAGCACATGGTGATCGTCGGCCATGACCACCAGGCGCCCGCGCAGCAACGGGCCACGCTCCAGGTCAAACGGCGCGCTGGCTTCACCGTGGATCAACGCGTCCAGCGCCTGTTGGGGTTGCGGGTGGCGGCGCAGGTCCTGCACTTGCAGGGCCAGGATGTCTTCGGCCGGCACAATCAGCACCTGGGCGTCGTCGCCGTGCTGGGCGAAACGGCTGCGCAAGGTTTCATGCCGCGCAACGATACGTGCCAAAGCACGTTGCAGCGCTTCGACATGCAATTGCCCACGCAGGCGCAGGCCGATGGGAATGTTGTAGGCCGTGTTGGCACCTTCCATCAGGGCCAGGAACCACAGGCGTTGCTGGGCAAACGACAGCGGCACGTCTTCATCGCGATTGGCCGGGAGAATATCCGGCAAGGTGCTGCGGCCAGCCTGCGCGAGCACCGCGGCGACCGCCGCCAGTTCAGCATTGGCAAACAGATCACCGAGCGCCAACTCCATGCCAAGACGCTGGCGCACCTGGGACACCATGCGCATCGCCAGCAACGAGTGGCCGCCCAGCTCAAAGAAGTGATCCCGACGCCCGACGCGGTCGACCTGCAGCACCTCGCCCCAGATCTGCGCCAAGACGCTTTCGATTTCGCCCTGGGGCGCCTCGTATTCACGGGTGAACACCGCCGCCCTGTCCGGCGCGGGCAAGGCTTTGCGGTCGAGCTTGCCATTGGCGGTCAGCGGCAACGCCTCGAGTTTCACGAAGGCCACCGGCACCATGTAGTCCGGCAGGTGCGCCACCAGATGGGCGCGAATGTCACCGACGACCAGCGGGTCGAGCTGCGCGTGCTCGGTGAAATAAGCCACCAGCCGCTCCTCACGCACCAGCACGACGGCTTCCCGAATCCCCGGCAGTTGGTTGAGCTGGGTTTCGATTTCGCCCAGCTCAATGCGCACGCCGCGAATCTTCACTTGGTCGTCGTTGCGCCCCAGGTACTCGAGAGTGCCGTCCGGCAACCAGCGCGCCAGGTCGCCGGTGCGGTACATGCGCCCCGCGTTGAACGGGTCGTGCAGGAACCGTTCGGCGGTCAGCTCGGGACGGTTCAAGTAACCACGCGCCACGCCTTTGCCGCCCACGTACAGCTCACCGGCCACCCCCAGCGGCACCGGGCGCTGCTGTTCGTCAAGCAGGTACACCGTGGCATTGGCGATGGGCTTGCCGATATGCAGCAGCTGGCCGGCTTCGACCTTGCCGGATGTGGCGACCACCGTGGCTTCGGTGGGCCCGTAGTTATTGATCAGATCAAAACGCTGCGCACGCCCGAACTGACGCAGGCGATCGCCGCCGATCAGCAAAGTCCGCAACGTCGGGTGTTCGATGTTCTGGCTGAACGCGTACTCGGCCACTGGCGTCGGCAGGAAGCACACGTCCAGAGGTTGCGCACACCACCAGGCCAGCAACGCGTCGATGTCTTCGGCCCCGTCATTGGCCGGCGGCAAGTGCAGGGTCGCGCCCACACACAGCGCCGGCCAGACTTCCCAGGCCATCGCATCAAAGCCAAAACCTGCCACGCTCGCGGTGTGACGCCCGGCCCGCAGGTCGAACGTGCTGCAATGCCAGTCCACCAGGTTGGCCACGGTGTGGTGCTCCACCATCACGCCTTTGGGCAGGCCGGTGGAGCCGGAGGTGTAGATCACATACGCCAGGTTCGACGCGGTGACCGCCACCTTCGGATTACTCGCCGAATGGTGCTGCCAGGTGTAGCGGTCCAGGTTGATCACCGGCACATCCAGCGTCGGCAGGCGTGCAAGCAACGCGTGCTGGGTCAGCACCGCCACGGGGGCACTGTCACTGAGCAAGTAGCTCAGGCGCTCGGCCGGGTGGGCCGGGTCCACCGGCACATAACATGCCCCGGCCTTGAGGATCGCCAGCAAGCCGGCCAGGGTGTCGAGGCCCCGGCGTGCAACGATGGCCACACGGTCGTCGGGTTTGACCCCCAACGCCAGCAGGTGATGGGCCAGCAGGTTGGCCTGCTGGTTCAGTTCCGCATAGGTCAGCTGCCGCCCCTGGTGCACGGCGGCAACCGCATCCGGCGTGAGGGCCGCCTGGGCTTCAATGCGCCCATGCAAGGTGGTGCCCTGGGGGAAAATCGCCTGGGTGGTGTTGAACTGTTCCAGCAGCAGGCGCTGTTCGGCGGCGGGTACCACCGAGAGTTGGTTCAACGCCGTGTACGGTGCGTGTTCCAGTGCGGTGACCAGATTCTCCAGGGCGGTTTGCAGGTAGGCGCAGACGCGATGTGGGTCGACCAGCGTACTGGCCAGCAGGCTCAAGCCGAACCCCTCGCCCAAGTCATCCACACTCAGGGTCAGCGGGTAATTGGTACGTTCCTCGGCGCTGAGCGCGGCGATGCCCTGCCAGGCCGATACGGCCTCGGCACTGGCGGCCGGTGCGCTGTGCCGGTAGTTGAGCAGCGCACTGAACAGCGGCGTCGGGGCGGTTACGCCGCTGCACCGTTGGGCCAGGGCCAGCGCCGCATGTTCGTGACGCAGCAAGGTGGTCAACCGGGCATGGGTGGCCTTGACCCCGGCGCGTACGTCCTGGCTGTCCACATCCACGCGAAACGGCAGCGTGTTGATGAAGATACCGAGGGCGCGGTCGGTGTCATGACTGCCCTGCAGGCGGCCCATCAATACGGTGCCGAACACCACATGGGCCTTGCCGGCCAACGCCCCGAGCACCTGGGCCCAGCCCATATGGAACAGGCTGGCGGCGCTCACGCCCAACTGCCGGGCTTGCGCACGCAAACGCTGGGCCAGCGCCGGCGCCAATGGCAGGCTGACCTCGGCAATGCCCCGCGCATCCCCCTGCACATCCTGCAACCCGAACGGCAGCGTCGGCTCGCTGATATCACTGAGCATCTGGCGGAAAAAGCCTTCGTGTTCCGTCTCGCTGATCCCCAGCCGAGCCTGCGCCACATAGTTACGAAACGGTACCGCACGCCCCAGCGCCGCGCCCTGCCCCAACAGGCACGCCTGCATTTCATGGCACACCACTTCCAGCGCACTGTGGTCCAGGGCCATGTGATGGAACAACAAGGTCGCGACGAGACGCTGGTTGGCCGGGTCATCGGCGCGCACCAGGCGCAACAGCGGGGCCTGGGTCACGTCGAGACGGTAATGACGGGCCTCGAACAGCCCATGCAACTGCGCGGCGATATCACCGTCAGCCGGGTCCAGTTGCAAGGCTTGCACCGGCAACCGTGCCTGGCGCCACACCACTTGCGACGGTTCTTCCAGGCCGTCCCAGACCACGCCGGTACGCAGGATGTCATGGCGGTCCATCACGGTTTGCAGTGCCTGGGCAAACGCCTCGAAGCGCTCCAGGCTGTCGAACGCAAATTGTGCCTGCATCACGTAGGGGTCGCCCTGTTCGGCGCTGACGTGGTGGAACAGAATGCCTTCCTGCAACGGTGCCAGCGGGTAAATATCCTGGATATTCGCCACACCGCCGTCGACGCTGGCGACGATACGCTCGATCGCCTCCTGACTCAGCCGCGACAACGTCAGCATTGCCGGCGTGATGCGCTCGGCGCCCGCCGGGATGCCGTTGGCCGGCACCTCGACGCTACCGGCTTTGCCGGCCGTGTATTCGCCGGCCCTGATCAGTTCGATCAAGGCCGGTTTGTGCTCGCGCAGCGCGGCGAGTATCGCCGGGTCGCTCAAGGCTTGCTTGTTGCCTTGTACCGACAACTGCTCGCCCTTGAGCGCCAGTTGAACATCCTTGGTTTTCAGTGTCGCCAGCAGCTCAATGATATTCACAGGACGATCTCCATTTGTTCGATCATTGCGGCGTAGCCGGCCAGGCTCGGCTGTTCGAACAACGCCCGCACATCAGCTTCCATGCCTTCCTGGCGCAAGCGCCCGATCAAGCTCACGGCCAGCAGCGAGTGCCCGCCCAGTTCAAAGAAATGGTCATGGCGCCCCACCCGCTCCACGTTGAGCAGTTCGGCCCAGAGCCTGGCCAACAGGATTTCGATATCCCCTTGGGGCGCCTCGTACTCACGCACCACCACCGAATCCATACCCGGCGCCGGCAATGCCTTGCGATCGAGTTTGCCGTTCGGGCTCAGGGGCATTGCATCGAGGTGCACGAACAGCGCGGGCACCATGAAGTCCGGCAGGTGCTGCAAGAGCTGGGCGCGCAGGCTTTCGATATCGGTGTGCACGCCGGTGTAGTAGGCAACCAGCCGCTCTTGGCGGGCGACCACCACCGCTTCCTTGACCGAGGCGTGCTCAAGCAGGCGCGCCTGGATTTCGCCCAGTTCGATGCGCAAGCCACGGATCTTCACCTGGTCATCGTTGCGCCCCAGGTATTCGATCGTGCCGTCGAGCAAGTAGCGGCCGATATCACCGGTGCGGTACAGACGCCCGTGGCTGAACGGGTCGTCGAGGAAGCGTTCAGCGGTCAGCTCAGGACGGTTCAGGTAGCCTCGCGCCACCTGCACGCCACCGATAAACAACTCGCCCACCACACCCAGCGGCACGGGTTGCAACTGCCCATCCAGCAGGTACATGCGCGTGTTGGCAATCGGCTTGCCGATGGGGGTGTTGTCGGGTACTTCGGGGTGTGCGCAGTTCCACGCGGTCACGTCCACCGCCGCCTCGGTCGGGCCGTACAGGTTGTACAAACCACTGGCCGGCAGTTGCTGTTTGAAGCGGCGTACCAGACTGCCCGGCAAGGCTTCACCGCTGCACATCACCCGCACCAGCCCGGCCGCCTGGCTGACCTCACCATGGGCCAGGAAGACGTCGAGCATCGACGGCACAAAGTGCAACGTGGTGATCTGCTCCGCCTCGATGACGTCGCACAGGTAGGCCGGCTCTTTGTGGCCACCCGGACGCGCCATGACCAGGCGCGCGCCGGTCAACAGCGGCCAGAAGAACTCCCACACCGACACGTCGAAGCTGAAAGGGGTTTTCTGCAAGACCGTGTCGTGGGGCTTGAGGCCATAGGCGTCCTGCATCCACAGCAAGCGGTTGACCACCCCAGCGTGTTCGTTGATCACGCCTTTGGGCTGGCCGGTAGAGCCTGAGGTGTAGATCACATAGGCCGTGTGCTGGGCGCTCAGGCCCGACACCTGGGGATTGCTGGCGCTCTGGTGTTGCCAGGTGCGGTGGTCGAGGTCGATCACCGGCACTTCACCCAGCAACGCGCGTGTTGCGCCTTTGGCGAGCACGACCACTGGGGCGCTGTCTTGCAGCATGTAGGCAATGCGTTCCAGCGGATAGGCCGGGTCCAGCGGCACATAACCGCCACCGGCCTTGAGGATTGCGAACAGGCCAATGACCATGTCCAGGCCGCGCTCCAGGCAGATCCCCACCCGCGCATCCGGCTGCACGCCGAGTTCACACAGGTGATGGGCCAGCCGGTTGGCGCGCTCGTTGAGCTGTTGGTACGTGAGGTATTGATCCCCCGACTTCACCGCCACCGCGTCCGGGGTGCGCAGGACCTGGGCTTCAAACAGCCCGTGCAAAGTCTGGTCGAGGTTGTAGTTGACCTCGGTGGCGTTGAACTCGACCAACAGGGTGTGCCGCTCTTGCGCGCCCAGAATCGGCAGCCGATTCAGCGCCAGGTGCGGCGCGTGTTCAAGCGCTTCGACCAAACCGCACAAGGCGTTCTGCATATACCCACACACCCGCTGGGCCTCCACCTGCGCCAAAGCGGTGACCTCATAGCCATCGCCCAAATCATCCACGTTCAGGGTCAATGGGTAGTTGGTGCGCCCGTCATTGACCAGCGTCTGCATGCCTTCCCAGGCCCGCTGCGCCTCAGCGGAACGGGTGGCGTTGCCGCGATGGCGATAGTTGAGCATCGAGCTGAACAGCGGCTGCGGTGCGGCAACGCCACTGCAACGCTGGGCCAGGGCCAGGGACGCGTGTTCGTGCCCGAGCAATTCGGTCAGCCGGGCATGGGTCGCCCGCACAGCGGCACGCGCGCCCTGATCGTCGATATCCAGGCGCAGCGGCAAGGTATTGATAAACACGCCCAGGGCACGGTCGGCGCCCTCGCCGCCTTGCAGGCGGCCGACCAGTACCGTGCCGAACACCACGCTGTGGCGACCCGAGGTGGCCGCCAGCACTTGGCCCCAGGCCAGGTGGAACAGGCTGGCCGCACTCACCCCCAGCAAGCGTGCCTGGGTACGCAGGCGACGGTTGAGGTCACTGTCCAGGTGCAGACGGTGTGCTTCGATGGCACTGCCGTCGCCGCGTACATCCTGCAAACCGAACGGCAGTGTGGGTTCCTCCACATCGCCGAGCATCTGGCGGAAGAACTGTTCGTGTTCCTGTTCGCTGACGCCCAGGCGCGCCTGGGCGACATAGTTGCGATACGGCATCGGTACGGCGGTCGGTGCAGCGTGACCCAACAGGTAGCCCTGCATTTCCCGCAGTACGACGTCGAACGCGGTGTGGTCCAGGGCAATATGGTGATAGAGCAACACCACCACCACACGCTGATTGGCCGGGTCCTGGGCGTACATCAGGCGGATCAGTGGCGCCTGGCTGATGTCCAGGCGATAGCGCCGCGCATCGAAACGCGCATGCAAGCCGGCGAGCACATCGCCCTGCAGGTGCAGTTCCATCACCGTCAGCCGGGCCTTGCGCCACACCACTTGCAGCGGTTGCGCCAGGCCCTCCCAGACCACCCCGGTGCGCAGGATGTCGTGGCGGTCGATCACCTGTTGCAGCGCCTGGGCAAAGGCGTCGAGACGTTCGAGCGTGTCAAACGCCAGTTGCGTTTGCAGCAAGTAGGGGTCGCCCTGCTCAGCGGTGATGTAGTGGTAGAGGATGCCCTCCTGCAACGGCGCCAGAGGGTAGATGTCCTGCACATTGGCAGCGCCACCCGGCACCTGGGCGACCACCTGGTCAATCGTCTCTGGGGGGAGCGTGACCAGCGCCAGCATGTCCGGGGTGATGCGTTGGCAGTCGGCAGGGATACGGTTGGCCGGCACCTGCACTTCGCGACCACTGCCGACGGCGGCGGCCAGCGCGGCGAGGGTCGGCTGGCTGAACAGCACGCGCACGTCAGCACTCAGGCCGACCTGGCGCATGCGTTCGATCAAACTCACCGCCAGCAGCGAATGGCCGCCCAGTTCGAAGAAATGGTCATGGCGGCCGACTTGCTCCACTTGCAGCACCTCGGCCCACAGACGCGCCAGGGTGGTTTCGACCGCGCCTTGAGGCGCTTGGTAGTCGCGGGTCAGCAGCGCCGCCGGGTCGGGGGCCGGCAGGGCCTTGCGGTCCAGTTTGCCGTTGGCTGTCAGCGGCAGCGACTCCAGCCGCACATAGGCGACCGGCACCAGTGCTTGGGGCAGTTGCGCCTGCAATTGCGCGCGCAGGGCCTCGATCTCCAGCGGTTGCCGTTGCGTGAACCACGCCACCAAACGCCCTTCGCGCACCAGCACCACGGCTTCCGCCACGCCCTCCAGGGCCGCGAGGCGGCTTTCGATTTCACCCAGTTCGACACGCACACCGCGCAGTTTGACCTGGTCGTCGTTACGGCCCAGGTAGTCGAGGTTACCATCGGGCAACCAACGCACCAGGTCTCCCGTGCGGTACATGCGCCCGGCGTTGAACGGATCTTGCAGGAAGCGTTCGGCAGTCAGCTCCGGGCGGTTCAGATAACCGCGTGCCACGCCGCTGCCGCCGACATACAACTCACCGGCGACACCGACAGGCACCGGCCGCAACTGCGTATCCAGCACGTAGGCGCGGGCATTGGCGATGGACCGGCCGATATGCAACGCCTGCCCGGCCCGCACGCGGCCGGAGGTGGCAACCACCGTGGCTTCGGTGGGGCCATAGTTATTGATCACGGCAAAGCGCCGCTCCTGGGTGAACTGGCGCAGGCGGTCGCCGCCAATCAGCAGGATGCGCAACGTGGGGTGCTGCAGGTGCTGGCTGAACGCGTACTCGGCCACCGGCGTTGGCAGGAAGCTCACGTCCAACGGCTGCGCCAGCCACCATGCCAGCAGTTCATCAATGTTTTCATTGCCCACGTTGGCAGGCGGCAGGTGCAGGGTCGCCCCCACGCACAAGGCAGGCCAGACTTCCCAGGCCATGGCATCGAAACCGAAACCGGCAACGCTGCTGGTATGGCTGCGCGCATCCAGGCCAAAGGCTTCGCAGTGCCAGTGCACCAGGTTTTCCACCGTCTGGTGTTCCACCATCACGCCCTTGGGCTGGCCGGTGGATCCGGAGGTGTAGATCACATAGGCCAGGTGTGCCGGGGTCAGCTCGGCCAACTGCGGATTGCTGACCGCGTGGTGCTGCCAACTGTCGCCCTGCAGATCGACGACAGCGACCGGCCCGAGCAGGTGGCGTGTGCCGGCCTGGGCCAATACCGCCACCGGAGCGCTGTCCTGCAACAGGTAGGCGATACGCTCGACGGGGTACGCCGGGTCGATCGGCACGTAGCCCGCGCCAGCCTTGAGAATGCCCAACAGTCCTACCAGCATCTGCGGGCCACGGCGGCAGCAGATCGCCACGCGGTCATCCGGCTGCACGCCCAGTTCCAGCAGATGACGGGCCAACTGGTTGGCGCGCTGATTGAGTTGCTGGTAGGTCAGCGAATCACCGTCTTGCTTCACGGCAATCGCCTGGGGTTGGCGCTCGGCCTGAACCTCAAAGGCGCCGTGTACCGTCTGACCGTACGGGAAATCCTGGGCGGTGGCGTTGAACTCGCGCAACAAGGTGTCGCGCTCCGCCGCCGGCAGCACAGGCAGCCGGTTCAATGGGCTGTCCGGGGCACTTTCCAGGGTGGCGACCAACTGCTCCACGGCGTTGTGCATGTAGTCGCACAACCGCTGGGCGCCAACCTGTGGCACGGCCAGCACGCTCAAGCCAAAGCCGGCACCCAGGTCATCCACACTCAAGGTCAGCGGGTAGTTGCTGCGCTCTTCCCCGCCGAGCAGTTGCACGCCTTCCCAGATGCCGTGGCCGTCACGGGCCATTTCGCCAGGAGTGGTATGCCGGTAATTGAGCAAGGCGCTGAACAACGGTGTGGCGGCCGGTACGCCGCTGCAACGTTGCGCCAGTGCCAGTGACGCATGCTCATGCCCCAGCAAGGCGCTCAGGCGTGCATGGGTGGCCTTGACCGCGGCCGCCGCTCCCGCCGCGACATTCACCCGCAACGGCAGCGTGTTGATGAACATGCCCAGCGCCCGGTCCGCGCCCTCGCCGGCCTGCATGCGGCCCATCAACACGGTGCCGAACACCACGTCATCGCGGCCGGCCACCACGCCCATGACCTGCGCCCAGGCCAGGTGCATCAGGCTGGCCGCGCTGACGCCCAATTGCCGCGCCTGCTCACGCACGCGCAGCGCCAATGCCGCGTCCAGGGGCCGTTCGGCCTCTTCGATATCACGGCCATCGCCCTGCACATCTTGCACCGCAAACGGTAGGGTCGGCTCGTCGAGGTCGGCGAGCATCTCGCGGAAGAACTGCTCGTGCTCCGCCACACTCACCCCCAGGCGTGCCTGGGCCACGTAGTTGCGAAACGGTGCGGCGGCGGGCAAGCCCTGCGCCTGCTTGAACAGGAACGCGCGCATTTCCTGGCCCACCACTTCCATGGCGGTGTGGTCCAGCGCCAGGTGATGGAACAGCAGAATCGCCACGACGCGTTGATGGGCCGGGTCCTGGGCATAGACCATGCGCAACAGCGGCGCCTGGGTAATATCCAGGCGGTAGTGACGGGCGTCGAAACGGGCGTGCAGTTGCGCGATGACGTCGCCGTCCGCCGGGTCCAGTGTGACTTCTTGCACCACCAGCCGGGCTTCGCGCCACACCACTTGCACCGGGCTGTCCAGGCCCTCCCAGACCACACTGGTGCGCAGAATGTCGTGGCGCGCGACCACCTGTTGCAGCGCTTCCATAAAACGGTACAGCCGCTCAAGGTTGTCAAACGCCATACGCGATTGCAGCAGGTACGGGTCGCCCTGCTCGGCGCTGATATGGTGATAGAGAATACCTTCCTGCAACGGCGCGAGCGGGTAGATATCCTGCACATTCGCCGCGCCACCGGGCACGGTTGCCACGATGCGGTCGATGGCGGCTTGGTCCAGCTGCACCAGCGTCAACATCGACGGCACGATGTGCGTACAGCCCGGCGCAATGCCATTGGCCGGTACCACGATCTCACGGCCACTGCCGACCGCCGCCGCCAGCGCCGCCAGGCTTGGTTGGCTGAACAGCACGCGGACATCGGCGCTCAGCCCCACTTGGCGCATACGCTCGATCAGGCTGACGGCCAGCAACGAATGCCCACCCAACTCAAAAAAGTGATCGTGACGCCCTACGCGCTCAAGCTTGAGCACGTCTTGCCAGATCTGCGCCAGCAAGGTCTCCACCTCGCCTTCGGGCGCCTCGTAGCCACGGCTGAGCAACGCGCTCTGGTCGGGCACCGGCAGGCCCTTGCGGTCCAGCTTGCCATTGGCGGTCAGCGGCAGCAGCGCCAGCCAGACATAGGCCGAGGGCACCATGTAGTCCGGCAGATGGCCTTGCAGATGGGCACGCAGCGCTTCGATGTCCAGCGGCGCGTCGCTGGTGTAATAGGCGACCAGGCGCTTGTCGCCGGGTTCGTCTTCACGGGCCAGCACCACAGCCTCTTTTACCCCGGCACACGCGGCCAGGCTCGCTTCGATTTCGCCCGGCTCGATGCGAAAACCTCGGATCTTCACTTGCAAGTCGTTGCGCCCCTGGTAGCGCAAGGTGCCGTCGGCCTGCCAGCAGGCCAAGTCGCCGGTGCGGTAGAGCACGCCATCGCCGAAGGGGTTGGGCACAAATTTTTCAGCGGTCAGTTGCGGCTGGTTCAAGTAGCCCTTGGCAACACCCGCGCCGCCGATGTACAGCTCACCGGTCACGCCCAGCGGCAACGGTTGTTGACGGGCATCGAGCACGTAAGCCTGTGCATTGGCGATTGGCCGGCCAATCGGAATACCGCCCTTGCCCACCGCAGTGATTTCAAAGGTGGTGGAGAACGTGGTGGCTTCGGTCGGCCCGTAGCCATTGAGCAGGTGCTGGGGTTTGCCGTGCTTGAGCACGCGGTCAATGACCTGCGGGTCGAGGACATCGCCGCCCACGATCAGGTAACGCAGCTGGCGGAACACCGGCATCAGCGCATCGGCGTACTGGTGGAACAGGCCCGCCGTCATCCACAACACGCTGACGGCCTGCTCCTGCAACAACGCGGCAAACGCGGCCTGGGACAACAGCACCGCCTGTTCGACCACCACCACGCAGCCGCCATTGAGCAACGGCGCCCACACGTCGAGCGTGCTGGCGTCAAACGCCGGGTTGGAGGCGAAGGCAACGCGGTCGTGCTCGTTGAAGTCGGCGTAGCCGTTATTGAGCACCAGGCGCGAGATCGCGCGGTGGGGCACTTGCACGCCTTTGGGCGCGCCGGTCGAGCCGGAGGTGTACAGGATGTAGGCGACGCTTTGCGCGGATTGGACCAGGTCGGGATTGTGCGGCGACAGGGCGTCCAGATTCAGGTCCGCCAGGTTATCCAGCACACGGCGTGCGCCGCTGTCCTGGAGGATGAACGCCTGGCGTTCAGGTGGCGCGTTGACGTCCAGCGGCACGTACACCGCCGCGCATTTGAGGATGGCCAACTGGCAGACCAGCAAATCCAGGGAGCGTGGCAACGCTATCGCCACACTTTCGCCCGGTTGCACGCCTTGCTCGAGCAAGTGATGAGCCAGGCGATTGGCGCGGCGGTTGAGCTCGCGATAACTCACTGTGTGCTCGCCCTGCACCGCCGCCAACGCTTCGGGACGGGCCAATACCTGGGCCTCGAACACTTGATGCACACCGAGCTGCGACGGGTACTGGCGGGCCGTGGCGTTGAAGCCCACCAGCACTTGATGACGCTCGTCGGGCGGCAGGATCGACACCGCTTGCAAAGGCGTGGTCGGCGCTTGTTGCAACGCGCTCACCAGGTTGCGCAGCGCGGTGAGCATGTAATCGCCCACGCGCTGCACATCCAGTTCGGCCACACCTTGCACGGTAAGGGTGAAGCCGGTGCCCAGGTCATCGACGTTGAGCACCAGGGGGTAGTTGCTGCGCTCCTGGGAACTGAGGATCTCAATGCCGGATGCGGCGAACGGGCTGTCTCCCGGCGCCTCACCCGGCGCACTGTGGCGGTAGTTGAGCAAGGTGCTGAACAGCGGCAACGAACCCGGCACGCCGCTGCAACGCTGGGCCAGGGACAGCGAGGCGTGTTCGTGCCCGAGCAGTTGCGCCAGCCGTGCGTGGGTGGCGCGCACGCCGGCTTGCACACCGACCGTGCCGAGGCTGACCCGCAGCGGCAAGGTGTTGATAAACATCCCCAGCGCACGGTCGGCGCCCTCGCCGCCCTGCAGGCGGCCGAGCAGTACCGTGCCGAATACCACGTCTTGCTGGCCGGACACCTGACTCAACACCTGCGCCCAGGCCAGATGCACCAGGCTGGCCGGGCTGACGCCCAGTTGCCGCGCCTGTTCGCGAAGGCCCAGGCTCAGCGCCGGCTCCACTGGTACGTGCGCTTCGACGATACCGCTGCCGTCGCCATTGACGTCCTGCACGCCAAACGCCAACGTCGGCTCGTCGATGTCGCCCAGCATCTCACTGAAAAACGCTTCGTGTTGCGCCTGGCTGACGCCCAGGCGCGCCTGAGCCACATAATTGCGGTACTGCACCGCGTCGGGCAGTTGCACGCGACTGCCGGACAGGCTGGCGCTCATCTCTTCGACCAGCACTTGCAACGCCGTGTGGTCGAGCAGGATATGGTGCAGCAGCAGGATGCCGACGAAGCCGCCGTGCGCTTGGGTGTAGCCCAAATGCATCAGCGACGCCCGCGACAGGTCGAGGCGGTAGTGGCGTGGGTCGAAGCGTTGTTGCAGCTGCGCCAGGGCATCAGTGCCGTGGGTGTCAATACGCTCGACGACCAGCGGTGCCTGGCGCAAGACTACCTGCACCGGCTCATCCAGGCCCTCCCAGAGAATGCTCGTGCGCAGGATGTCGTTGCGCTCGATCACGCTGTGCAGGGCACGGATAAACCCATCCACCGCCGCTTGATCGTTGAAGCGCAACTGCACCTGCAACACGTAGGGGTCGCCCTCGGTGGTCGCCAGATGGTGGTAGAGAATGCCGGCCTGCAGCGGCGCCAGGCCATAGATGTCCTGCACGTTAGCCACACCGCCCGGAACGCTTTGCAGGATATGGTCGATAGCGGCTGGGTCGAGATCGATCAGCGGCAACATGTCCGGCGTGATGCACGCGCTGGTGTCACTGATGAGATTGGCCGGGACTTGTACCTCGTGGCGCCCGCCCACCGCAGCGGCCAGTGCGGCCAGGGTTGGCTGGCCAAACAGCACGCGCACATCGGCACTGAGGTCCACCTGGCGCATGCGCTCGATCAACTTGACCGCCAGCAGCGAATGGCCGCCGAGTGCGAAGAAGTTGTCGTCGCGGCCCACGCGGTCAAGCTTGAGCAGCTCTTGCCAGAGGGTGGCGATGGCGGTTTCCACCGCGCCTTGGGGTGCCGCGTAACCACGTCGGGCCAGGGCGTCGGCATCAGGTGTCGGCAGGGCCTTGCGGTCGAGCTTGCCGTTGGTGGTCAGGGGGAACTCATCCAGCAACACGAAGGCGCTGGGCACCATGTGTTCGGCCAGGCTTAGCAGCAAGTGGTCGCGTAAGGCGGCAACGCTGGGCTCGCCGTCGGTGAGCACGTAAGCCACCAAACGTTTGTCACCCGGTTCGTCTTCACGGGCAATCACCACCGCGTCGCGCACGCCGTTCGCGGCGGCCAGGCGCGCCTGGATTTCGCCCAGTTCGATACGGAAACCACGGATCTTGACCTGGTCATCGTTACGCCCCAGGTACTCGACACTGCCGTCAGCCAGCAGGCGGCCGAGGTCACCGGTCTTGTACATGCGCAGGCCCGTGGCCGGGTCCGCCAGGAAGCGTTCGGCGTTCAGGGCAGCACGGTTCAGGTAACCGCGCGCCACCCCGGCACCTCCCACATATAACTCACCGACCACACCGAACGGCACGGGCTCGCACTGCGCGTCCAATACATACAGCTGCAAGTCGGGAATACGTACGCCAATCGGGCTGACCCCAACCAACTGAGCATCTGCCGCTTCCAGTGCGCGATAGGTCACGTGCACGGTGGTTTCGGTGATGCCGTACATGTTCACCAACTGCGTACCGGCATTGATCGCACGGGCATACCACGGCTTGAGCATGCCCGGTTCCAGGGCCTCACCGCCGAAAATCACCTGGCGCAATGAATGGGCCTGCGCGCTATTGCCCTGGGCCGCGACCAACTGGCGAAACGCGCTCGGCGTCTGGTTGAGGATGCTCACCCCGGCCTCGCAGAGCAGCGTGTAGCACTCGTCCGGCGAGCGGCTGACCAGTTGCGGCACGATCAGCAACTGGCCGCCATGCATCAATGCCCCCCAGATCTCCCACACAGAGAAGTCGAAGGCGAAGGAATGGAACAGCGCCCACACATCGTTTCGGTTGAAGCCAAACCAGTGTTGGGTGGCAGTGAACAGCCGCGCCACTTGGCGGTGTTCGATCATCACGCCCTTGGGTTGGCCGGTGGAACCGGAGGTGTAGATCACGTAGGCAAGAGTGGCCGGGCTCAGGTTGAGCCGTGGGTTGGCAATGGACTCGCTGCGCAGGCCACTGAGGTCGATCTGCGGCAGGTTGCCGACCAGATGACGAGTGCCGGCTTGCACCAACACGGCCAACGGCTCGCTGTCGGCCAAGGTGTAGGCAATGCGCTCCAGCGGGTAAGCCGGGTCAATCGGCACATAGCCGGCACCGGCCTTGAGGATGCCCAGCAGGCCGATGATCATCTCGGGGCCGCGCTCGGCACAGATCGCGACACGGTCGTCAGCACGCACCCCCAGGGCCAGCAGGCGATGGGCGACCTGGTTGGCCCGTTCGTTGAGCCGGCGGTACGTCAGGCGCTGGTTGTCAAAACGCAGGGCAATGGCTTCGGGTTGGGTGGCGGCATGGGTTTCGAATTGCTGGTGGATCAGCGCGTTATCGGCGTAATGCGTGGGGCTGTGGTTCAGCGTGTGCAGCAGGGTGTGGCGTTCGATGTCAGGCAGGATGTTCAGGCCGCAGAGCGGCGTATCCGGTCGCTGTTCCAGGGCTGCGGCCAGGCTTTCCAGCGTGGTATGCAGGTAGCCGGCCACACGCTGGGCGCCGATGGACGCGTCGATCATCACCGTCAGCGCCAAATCTTCGCCCAGGTCATCAACGTTGACCGTCAGCGGGTAGTTCGTGCGCTCCTCGGCGCCCAGCACCTGGATGCCTTCGGCGACGTCAATCACCTGGGCCATGTCGGCGGCGGCGCTGTGGCGATAGTTGAGGATGGCGCTGAACAACGGCATGGGTGCCGCCACGCCACTGCAACGCTGGGCCAGCGCCAGGGAAGCGTGCTCGTGCTCAAGCAAGGTGGCGAGGCGTGCATGGGTGGCCTTGACGGCGGCACGGACGCCTTGCGCGCCCACATCCACCCGTAGCGGCAGGGTGTTGATGAACATGCCCAAGGCTTGCTCACCACCCTCGCCTGCGCCCATGCGGCCCAGCATGACCGTGCCGAACACCACGGCCTCGCGACCGGACACCACGCCCAACACCCGCGCCAGCGCCAGGTGCATCAGGCTCGCCACGCTCACCCCCAGCGGGCGCGCCAGGGTGCGCAGGCGGCGGCTCAGCGCACTGTCGACGGGCAGGCGGGCTTCGTCGATCCCCAGGCCGTCGCCCTGCACATCCTGCAGGCCGAACGGCAGGGTCGGCGCATCGATATCCGCGAGCATCTCGCGGAAGAACGCCTCGTGTGCCTGCTCGCTGACGCCCTGGCGCACTTGGGCGATGTAGCTGCGAAACGCTACCGGCTCAGCCGCCAGGGCTTGCTGGCCGGCCAGATACAGCTGGATTTCATGGCGCACGACATCCAGGGCGGTGTGGTCGAGGATGCTGTGATGAAACACCAGCATGGCCACCACTCGCTGGTGGGCCGGGTCGTGCGCGAATACCAGGCGCAACAACGGCGCCTGGGCCAGGTCCATGCGATAGGTGCGCGCGTCATAACGCGCGAGCAACTGGGCCAGGCAATCGCCGCCGTCAAAGTGCACGGCTTCACAGCTGAGCAACGCCTTGCGCCACACCACCTGCAGCGGCTCGTCGAGGCGTTCCCAGGCCATCGAGGTGCGCAGGATATCGTGGCGGTCGATCACCCATTGCAGCGCTTGGGCAAACCCTTCAAGGCGTGCGCGGCTGTCGAAGGCGAACTGCGCGTGCAGCACGTAAGGGTCGCCCTGCTCGGCCGAAAGATGGTGGTAGAGCATGCCTTCCTGGAGCGGCGCCAGGGGGTAGATATCCTGCACATTCGCCGCGCCGCCGGGAATGGCCGCGACGATCCGGTCGATGGCCGGCTGATCAAGGCTGACCAGGGGCAGCATGTCCGGGGTGATGCGGTAAGCCGGGCTCAACCAGTCCCCACCGTGTTCGGCAACCAGCTCAAGCAGTTGGGTTTTGTGCGCGATCAGTTGATCCCACAGCGCATCATCCAGCGCGTCATCATCGCCCAGGATGATCAGGTCGCCGTCTTCAGTTTGCAGACGGATCGCATGGGTAGAGATCGCTGCCAATAATTCGCTGAACTGCATGGGGTAACCTGCCTGATATGTCACGGTTGAAGAGAATGTCCGTATTCAGTTGCCGCTTGGATCGGCGGTGCTGGGCGCCCTGAAAAAAACGGGCGCAGCCGTGGGCCTGGAGAGGCTCGCGACAGGATTGGAAAACTAAGGGATTTGCGCGGTGGGCGGTGACATGGGAAGCGGGGACACGCCCGGGCTTTTGGGGGGGCATTTGCGTCACTGCGCGAATGCACAGGGAAGGTAAACAAGGCACCCGAGAAGTGGTACAACAGGAACCCTCGCCCCCCCTTTCCCGGAGACCGCCGCCCATGACGTCCAAGCTCGAACAACTCAAGCAATTCACCACCGTGGTTTGCGACACCGGCGACCTGGAAGCCATCAGCCGCCTGCGCCCGGTGGACGCCACCACCAACCCGTCGCTGCTGCTCAAGGCTGCCGCCATCCCGCAATACGCCGAGCTGCTGCGCAATGCTGTGAACCTGTCCAAAGGCAACGTCGCGCTGGCCTGCGACCACTTCGCCGTGTCGGTGGGTGCGGGCATTCTCAAGGTCATCCCGGGGCGCATTTCCACCGAGGTCGACGCGCGCCTGTCCTTCGACGAAGACGCGCTATGGGCCAAGGCCAACCAGTTGATTGCGCTGTACGACCAGGCCGGCATCGGGCGTGACCGCGTACTGATCAAGCTGGCCTCCACCTGGGAAGGCATCCGCACCGCCGCGCGCCTGGAAAAAGCCGGTATCCAGACCAACCTGACCCTGTTGTTCTCCTTCGCCCAGGCCGTGGCCTGCGCCGAGGCCGGGGTGTTTTTGATCTCGCCGTTCGTGGGCCGTATCTATGACTGGTACCGCAAGAACACCGGCCTGGACTACACCGGTGCCGAAGACCCGGGCGTGCAGTCAGTGACGCGTATCTACAACTACTACAAGGCCAACACGATCGACACCGTGGTAATGGGCGCCAGCTTCCGCACCCTCAGCCAGATCGAACAGTTGGCCGGGTGTGACCGCCTGACCATCAGCCCGGACCTGCTGCAAAAACTCGCTGACGATAACGGCCCGCTGCCGCGCGCGTTGGTGCCCGGTGCCGCAGGGGAAACGCGTCAGACGCTGACCGAAGCGCAATTTCGTTGGGCGTCGAATGAGGATGCGATGGCCACCGAGAAACTGGCCGAAGGCATCCGGCAGTTTGCGCGGGATCAGGAGAAGTTGGAGGCGATGCTGACGGCCCTGCGATAAGCATAGGCGTCTACATAACTTTTGAAGGCAGTCATATTCCCCTGTGGCGAGCGGGCTCGCCCCGCGTTGGGCTGCGCAGCAGCCCCAAACCTGGCGCTGAGTTCTTTCAGGAAGCATTTCAGTGCCTTTACTGGGGCCGCTCTGCAACCCAGCGCGAGCAAGCTGTTTCGGATCCCCGAATCAGTCCAGGTACTTTTTGCAAAACTCAGATTCAACGATCTTTTCCCAAAACGCCCGCCACAAAGCAGCGCTCGATCTGAAACACGTGCTCTTCATGGTTCTCGCACCCTGTCAGTGAAAGGGCAGCGGTCACGATGAGCAAAGCGAGCTTCATGTCCTTGATCATATTCAATCCTCCTGAAGTGCCGCATCCATCAGCTTGGTGTGCGGGCCACCCCCGTCCCAAACCGCCGAATCGCCAGGCAATAGCCGATCAACGCCAGCGCCGCCAGCAACCCGCCCGCCGCGCCGATCCAGGCGAAGCCGAAGTGGCTGCCGACCCAGCTGCCCATCAGCGCCCCGCCACCGATACCGATGTTGTAGATGCCGGAGAACATTGCCATGGCCACGTCGGTGGCGTCCGGCGCCAGCACCAGCACCTTGGACTGCATGGCCAGGCCGAAGCCCATGATCGCCAGGCCCCAGAACACGCTCAGGCCAATGAGGTAGGACTCGGCGCCGCTTAACGGCAACAGGAGTGCCAGGCACGCCGCGAGCAGGAAGACGGCACTGACCACGAAGAGGTGCGGGTTGAAGCGATGCACCAGGCTGAACAGCAACGAGCCGATGATGCCTGCGCCGCCGAACACCAGCAGGAACAGGGTCACCACATTACCGCTGAGGCCGGCAACACCTTCGACGAAGGGTTCGATATAGCTGTAGGCGGTGAATTGCGCGGTGACGGTCATGGCGGTAAGGACGTAGAGCGCCACCAGCGCCGGACGCTTGAACAGCAGCGGCAGGCTGCGCAGGGAACCGGAGTTCTGGCTCGGCAACCGCGGCAAGGTACGCGCCAGCCAAAACACCAGCGCGGCGGCGAATGCGGCAATCACCAGGAACGTGGTGCGCCAGCCCATGGCTTCGCCGAGCAAACGGCCGAGGGGAATGCCCAGCACCATCGCCAGGGAGGTCCCGGTGGCGAGCAGGCCGAGGGCTTGCACCTGTTTGCCCTCCGGTGCCAGGCGCACGGCCAGGGACGCGGTGATCGACCAGAACAACGCATGGGCCAAGGCGATGCCGATTCGGCTGACCATCAACAGGCCAAAACTGGTGGCCACGCTGGAGAGGATATGGCTGGCGATAAACAGGCCGAACAACACGATCAGCAATTTGCGGCGCTCGACGTTACGCGTGAGCAACATCACCGGCAGCGAGGTCAAGGACACGATCCAGGCATAGATGGTGAGCATCAGGCCGACGCTGGACACGGGCATGTCAAAGCTGGCGCCGATGGCACTGAGCAGCCCGACAGGGACGAATTCGGTGGTGTTGAACACAAACGCGGCCAGCGCGAGGGCGATGACCGGTTGCCAGTTGGCGTGGGGCGTTGCGGCTGAAAGGCTCATTGACGGACGCGGTACTCTGACGATGATCGAACGGCCACCCAGGACAAGCGCCGCCGCCGAGCATTCTATAGGTTTCTCGGGCCGCTGTTGACGCAGATCGTCGCCCCTGGGCTTATGGGGACGTCAGGGTGATCACGTAGTTGCCTGACCGGATGGGCTTGCCCGCACCGTCCACCAACAGGTAGCGCTGGTCGTAATAACGCCCTTCGCCGCTGTCCGTCACCAGCCGTAGATGGGGCGCGTTGACGCTGGCCACCGGGGCCAGGCTGCGCACATCGAGGCGGCTGCCACGGCTGGCATTGGAGCAACCGTTCAATTCCATCACCGCGCCACTGCGCGCATTTGCCGCACACACCGGCTCGACGATACTGCCCTTGAACTCAATGACGCCCTGCCCCACGGTCTGGGCTGCACCACCGGTACTTGCGCCGAGGCAAAGAAGACCCGCCACTACCGAAATACCGCAAATGTTCATGCCGACACTCCTTCCTGGATGATTAAGAAGGTAGTCGTCGGCGTGGGGGTTAACTTGAAGTCATTGCGCTGTGAATGAGACCTGGGTCACGGATCCACCTGCCCCATCAGCTCAGGAATGCTCTCCGGCCGCTTGGCATAGCGCTGGGCCAGGGCCGCACACACCATCAACTGGATCTGGTGGAACAGCATCAACGGCAGAATCAACACGCCCATGGTGGCCCCGGCAAACAGCACCTGGGCCATCGGCACGCCGGTGGCCAGGCTTTTCTTCGAACCGCAGAACAGGATGGTGATGCGGTCTTCCTGGTTAAAGCCCAATGCCTTGCCCAACACGGTGGACGCCACCAGCACCAGTGCGAGCAGTACGCAGCAAGCAACCACCAGCCCGCCCAGTTCCCACAGCGGGATCTGGTGCCAGATGCCTTCGTTGACCGCTTCGCTGAACGCGCCATACACCACCAGCAGGATCGAGCCTTGGTCGACGAATTTCAGCCAGGACTTGTTGCGCCCGACCCAGTCACCGATCCAGCGCCGCGCAATTTGGCCGGCGACGAAAGGCAGCAACAACTGCACGCTGATCTTGAGGATCGCATCGACCGTGGAGCCGCCGTCACCGTGCACGTTGAGCAGCAGGGTCACCAGCAGTGGTGTCAGGAAGATGCCGAACAGGCTTGAGGCCGCTGCGCTGCAGATCGCCGCCGGGATGTTGCCGCGCGCCAGCGAGGTGAACGCAATCGCCGATTGCACCGTGGCCGGCAAGGCGCAGAGGTAGAGCATGCCCATGTACAGGTCTTTACCGATCAGCGGCGACAACACAGGCTTGAGCGCCAGACCCAGCAACGGGAACAGTACGAAGGTCAGGCTGAACACCAGCAGGTGCAGGCGCCAGTGGCCGGCACCGGCGACGATGGCCTGGCGTGACAGCTTGGCGCCGTGCAGGAAAAACAGCAGTGCGATGGCCAGGTTAGTCACCCAGCCGAAGGCCACGGCGGTCTGGCCGCTGGCGGGCAGCAGCGAGGCGAGGATCACCGTGGCGATCAGGGTCAGGGTGAAGTTATCGGGTAGAAAGCGCGGGCGGGTCATAAGCAAATCTTCCAGGGGTTGCCAAGAGCATCGTCGCAACTCTAACGTAACGGTTTATTACCGACTAACGCCAATGAGCCAGTAAATGCCGCCTAAAGGACACGACAAGACCGTCCGACGCAGT
The DNA here is from genome assembly GCF_023242475.1 of Pseudomonas sp. MWU15-20650. Taxonomy (GTDB): domain Bacteria; phylum Pseudomonadota; class Gammaproteobacteria; order Pseudomonadales; family Pseudomonadaceae; genus Aquipseudomonas. The sequence goes on from NZ_JALJFG010000026.1 coordinate 45,466, forward strand.
GTGCCCGGGCTGTCCAGCCTGCCACGGCCGGTGTATGGGCGCACCGAATCCTTGCCCAACCGGGCGTTGACGCGCCGGCACAGTCACCCGTGGGTGCAGTTGTCCTACGCGATTTGCGGGGTATTGGAGATCCAGACCAGTGTCGGCCGCTTCGTCGCGCCCCCCCAGCGCGCGGTGTGGATCCCGGCGGGCGTGCCCCACCGGGTGTTCAGTTCGCCCCATACGGAAATGCGCAGCCTGTACCTCGATTGCAGCGTCACCGCCTGGGCGGCCGAGCGTTGCCAGGTGCTGGAGGTCAGCAGCCTGTTGCGCGAGTTGATCCGCAGTTTCAGTGAGTTACCGGTGGAATATGCCGAGGACGGGCCGGATGGGCGCCTGGCCCAAGTGGTGCTCGACCAACTCGCTGCCGCGCCCCAGGTGGACCTGATGCTGCCCTTACCCCACGACGTGCGGCTGCGGCAGATCTACCGCAGCCTGAACCTGCATCCGGAACAACAGACCACCCTGGGGGATTGGAGCCAGAAACTGGGGGTCAGCGAAAAGACCCTGAGCCGGTTGTTCCTGAGTGACACCGGGCTGACCTTTCGGGCCTGGCGCCAGCGCCTGCGCTTGCTGAGTGCCCTGCCCGCCCTGGAGCAAGGCGAGCGGGTGACGGATGTGGCGCTGGGGTGTGGCTATGAATCGACGTCGGCGTTTATCAACGCGTTTCGCCAGCAGTTCGAGAGCACACCCGGCGAATTCTTCCGCTAATTCTCGGGCAATGCGGTTCAAATGTGGGAGGGGCTTGTGCCAATGCCAGTCAGTTAAGAAGGAGCGCTGTCACTGTGGCGAGCGGTAGCTCGTTCTAGCGCTTAACTGACTGGCATTGGGGGATGCTGCGTAGCGGCGATGTTTAAGACGGGAAAAGAATACTGGGATCTATTGTTATGCAAATAATCCCCAAACAAGCGCACGGCTGCTATTGTGCCGCGCTTTGAAATACCGCCACTGACTGCGAGGAAATGGACGTTGAACACTGACGATAAAATGACCGGGGACCTGTTCGAGGTCGATAAGCGCCTGTCACTCAAACCCGTGGTGGACTTCAACGCCTACCTGCGCAGCGCGTTCGTCGATGGCCCGTGCACGTGCGTGCGTTGCGCCGCCGGCAACGGCGATGAAACCGGCTACGCGTTCCAGCACACCTTTAACTTCGAGGCCAAACCCGTCCAACGGCGCTTCGCCTCAACGGCGGGCAGCGATGTGTTGATGGCATTGAAGAAAGCGTGGTTGTCCTACACCAAGGCCGAGTTGCCGCTCAGTGGCGTGCTGGCACTGGAGACGGTCAAAGCGTTCGTCGAGCCGCAGCTGCACAAGCGCCTGGCCCCACTGTTTCTGGCCAGTGGGCTGGTCAAGGATGTCGAGGGCAGCCTTTGCCTGCTGCCACAGGCGGCTTAGAGGCCTGGCCATCTGCGTCGGACAGGGATGATCCGGCGTCAAACACAAAGGACTGAGATTGATGAATCAAGAAACCATCACCCGCTACTGGCACGCCGTCGAGTTGCTGCAACCCCAGTCGGCACCGAAAATCGAAAAGCGCGACAGCCTGTCTTCATCATTCCTGCATGACTGCAACGCGACACGGCCGGTGATGCCGTGGTCTGAAGACAGCCCCGTGAGCCGCCAGCAAAGGCCCAAGGGCCGGGTCTGGAGCCACACCCTGTTTGCTCACCTCTATGACAGCCGCACGGTGGCGGAGGCGCTCAAGCAACTCTACGGCGCCGACCAGGGGTACAAGGAGCCGGCAAAAGGCCGAGAGTCCGCACTCTTCGCGCTGAAGTTCACCGCCCAGGGGCTGATGGTACAGGACAGCCTGGTGCTTTCCAGCGAAGCCTGGTTTCTGGGCCGCGCCCTGGCGGGGACGGATTGGACACGCGGCTTCGACGACGATCAGAAATACCTGCGCGACGACATCAAGGCCCTGATGGGCGGCCAGGTCGATGCCGCGACCCTGGTCACGCTGACGGACAAGATTCGCGGTTTCCTTGGCCTGGATGATTTTTTCCGCGAGCCGAGGCTGTTCAGCCACCGCTGGCGCTCCACGCCGATCAAGGAAAAGAACCCCGAACCGGAAGACGACCCGCTTAACAGCTTCCTGCTCGCAGACCTGGCCGATGTGTCCGACAGCCTGCAAAAAGGCATCGCGAGCCAACCGCTGGCGCAGTATCTGGCACGACACGCCCCGGACAAGCGCCTGCATGTCGATGATGATGACGCCTCCCTGGCCCTCATCGAACGATTGGCGCCCAAGCATTACCCCGCAGGCTGCTGGCCGGCCGAACACCACTTGGGGCTCGTGCATTCACAGCAGCTGGCGGTGAACACCCTGATGCACACCTTGAGCGACGGCGAAGGCGTGCTCGGTATCAATGGACCGCCAGGCACCGGCAAGACGACCCTGCTGCGCGATTTGCTGGCGGCCGTCGTCAGCCAGCGCGCCGATGCGCTGGCCAGCCTGCCTCGTGCGTCTCAGGCATTTGTCGATGGCCCTCCGGAACGCGTGGGCGACGGCAACGACTTTCAGAACATTCACACACTCAACCCGTGCTTGTTCGGATTTGAAATGGTGATCGCCTCGTCCAATAACGGTGCCGTTGAAAACGTCACCCTGGAACTGCCGCAACTCGACAAGATCGACCCCAGCTGGTTGCCGGATGCTGACTACTTTGGCGAACTGGGCCAGTTGGTCAGCGGCAATCCCGCCTGGGGCCTGATCTCGGCCGCCCTGGGCAGCAAAGCCCGGCGCAGAACCTTTATCAGCCGCTACTTCTACGGCGAGCCGCCACGCAAACTCAAGGCCGGCAGCCCGGAGGAGGATGAAAACGACTGGATGTCGGCACTCGATGCCGACGCCCTCGATGATGATCAGGAAGCGGAGGACGACGTGTCGGACGAGGCCGATGAGCCAGGTCCGCGTGGCTTCCTGGGGTGGCTCGGGATCCAGGCCGAGATCCACCGCACGACCGCACAACGCCAGAGCACATGGCAACAGGCGGTGGCGACTTACCAGGCAGCCAAGGCTCACGCCGAGCAATTGAGTGCTGACGCGCAACACCTCAATGATCACCTTCAGGTCTTGCATGCGTTGCGCCGGCAGATCACCGAACAGGTCGAGGCGCTCAAACAGTTGACCCACAGGATCAGAGAGGCGGATGTTCGAGTCGCGCAACTTGACGACCATGAATTCAAACCCGCACAAGAGGCACTGCAACAGTGCCTGAATGAGCGGCAAGAGCACCTCGCGGTCAAGCCCGGCTTCTTCGCCAACCTATTGAGCCTGTGGGGCACACAGCGCCGCTGGAGTGCGGTACACCAGCTTGTCAACGACAGGCACCGCCTGGCCGAAGATGGCTTTGAACGCGTCAGGCGCACGGCGTTGCGCCTGGCCGCTGAGCGCAAAGTGCTCAGCGACCTGAGCGATGAGCAGCAGCTTTCACTGAGCAGCCTGCGTGAGCGTCAAGGCCAGCAGACCGCGCAGATCACCGCCCTGGCTCAAGCGTGCAAGGCCGATCACCTGCTTGCCTGGCTGCGCCACGGCATCATCGGTCGCGGTGACGCCATCGAGCTGATTGAACCGTGGGCAATCAAAGGCTGGCGGCAGGCTCGCGCCCGCGTGTTCATCCAGGCGCTCAAGCTGCATCAATGCTTCTTCGAGCTGGAAGCCAAGCGCATTCGCGCCAACCTGTATTTCATCAACAGTGTGCTGCAGGGCGGTCGCTTTCAGGGCGTCTCGCGCGACGCCATCCGCTCGAGCTGGGCCTCATTGTTCATGCTCGTGCCGGTTTTGAGCAGCACCTTCGCGTCCTTTGCACGCTCATTCGGTTCGCTGGGTGTCGGCGAAATCGGCTGGCTGCTGGTGGATGAAGCGGGCCAGGCCACGCCGCAGGCGGCTGTGGGAGCATTGTGGCGGGCCAGACGTGCCGTGCTGGTGGGCGACCCGTTGCAACTCAAGCCCATCGTTACCGTGTCGGAAGCGGTCCTGGAGCACATGCGTACCCGCTACCAGGTGGACGAATACTGGGTACCGACTCGTCAGTCCGCGCAAACCCTGGCCGACGAAGCCACCCACTGTGGCCGCATGATGGGCCCTGCGCACGACAAGCGCTGGGTCGGCTTGCCTTTGGTGGTGCACCGCCGCTGCGACCGCCCAATGTACGCGCTGGCGAACCGAATCGCCTACGACGGCGTCATGGTCTTCGGCACCCTCACCCCGCCCCCCGCCAAAGAGACTTCGGCAAGCCTGGCATCGGGCTGGATCCAGGCCAGCGGCCCTTCGTCCGGCAACTGGGTGGCGGCCGAAGGCGAGGCGCTCAAGCACCTGCTGGCAATCCTGCGTGACGACGGCGTAAGCATTGCCGACATCGCGGTGATTACGCCCTTCCAGGCGGTACGTGATCGCCTCAAGGACCTGCTGCCGCGCAAGATGGTCTACGGCACCATCCACACCATGCAAGGCAAGGAAGCGCCGGTGGTGATCATGGTGCTGGGTGGCAGTACCGAAAACCCGGGGGCGCGAGATTGGGTCGTCAGTGAACCCAACTTGCTGAACGTCGCCGCCACGCGGGCCAAGCGCCGGTTTTATGTCATCGGCGACCGTAACGACTGGCAAAAACGCTCATTGTTTTGTGACGTGATGAGCCTGCTTCCACAGCAGCGGCTGGCGCCGGGGGTCTCGACCGTCAGCGAGGAGCATCAGCTGGATTAGCCGCTCAACGCCAGCTCCACGACACACCGGTGTAAATGCCTCGGCCGTCTGCTGGAGTGGAGCGAGCAACGTCCATGCCCTTGTCGTCGTAGCCGGGCGTGACGGTGTTGGCGTAGCGGCGGTTGGTGAGATTACGCAGGTCGACCCAGGCTTGCCAGTCCTGTTGGGGCGCGTCGTAGCCGAAGGTGGCGCCCAGGGTGGTATAGGCTGCGGCGTAATAGGAGTTGGCGTAGTCCACCGCCACTCGCGAAGCATGCTCGGTGTTGAGGCTGGTGTAGAACCCCGTCGGGTGGCTGTAGCGCAGTTGCGCCTGATAGTAATGCTTGGGAATGCCGGGCAAGGTGTTATCACCGAAACGGTCGTCGTCACGGTAGTGGAAATCGCTGAAGGTGTAGGCTTGGCGCAGTGCAAGCTGCCCCCTGCGGCCGCCATCCCACAGTGGGCTGAGCAGGCTCATCTCCACGCCCTGATGCACCGTGGGGCTGGCGTTGGCTTCGGCGATGATGGCATTGCTGGTCGAGGTCTGGGCCTGGGTTTCCACGCTCAACAGCTCATGGCGCACTTCGGCGCGGTACAGTGCCAGGTCCCACTGGCCGAGCCATGCCTCTCCTCGTCCACCGACCTCCAGGGTGGTGGCGGTCTGGTTACGCAACTTCACCCCTTCGCGCTGCAACCCGGTGGCCGGGCCGCTGCCCGGGCCGAAGTATTTGTTGGAGCCCCAGATCATCGACCAGGCATGCGGCGGCTCTACCGAGCGGCTCAGGTTGCCATACACCTGCAATTGCGGGGTGAAGTCATAACGCAGGCCAATGCGCGGCGCATAGTCCCAATCATGCTGACTGAGCGGCACCTGGCCCTCGGGGTAAGTGACCTGGGTCTCTCGCCGGGTGTAGATCGCAGCCAGGCCGGTGGTCAGCCATAAGTCCTGAACCAGCTCCAGGTCGTTGCCCACGTGCAGCACGGTGTCGGCCCCCAGGTAACTGTAGTCGCGGGTCTTGGTGCCGGGCGCATAGGGAGCGGTATTGCCGGCAGGGATTCGCACGTATTCCGACGCGCCATTGTTCGGCATCGCCTGGGTGGTGCGCAGGCCAACGGTGGTTTTGCTGTCGTGCCCGAACAGGCTGTCCTGGCGGATGTAGTTCAGGGTGCTGCTGATATCGGTGTAGGCGACTTTCAGGCGGTTGGTGCCTTCGCGCAAGTCCATGGGGTAGTCGTGATAGGCCAGCCCGACTTCGACCCGGGAATAGTCATCCAGCTGCAACGTGGTCTTGTTGGCGATCCAGGTGGAGCCTGGCTGCAGGCGCTTGGAATCGCGAGCGGCGTTAAGGCTGTTGGCGGCACGTGGGTCATGGCTGATCTGGTAACGCGTGAGTTTGCCAGGCGTGTCGTTGGTGGTTTCGCGGTAACGGAAATAGAAGCGTGTTTCCAGGTCTGGGTTGAAGCGATAGCCGAAGTTCGCTGCGACACCCTTGCCCGTGCCGGCGCTTTGATGCTGCTCACCGTCGGAGGCCGAATCGGTGAGGCTGATGTAATAGTCGGCATCCCCCAGCACCTGGCCCGAACTGATCTCGCGCTGGGCATAGCCTCGGCTACCGGCTTCATAACGCACTTGCAACTTCGGTGCGTCGTAGCCCGTGTGGGTGACGTAGTTGACCGCACCCCCCAACGCCAATGCGCCCTGATCAAACCCATTGGCGCCACGCAGCACTTCTACCCGGCTTTGCCACAACGGGTCCTTGAGTTCATAGGGTGTGCCACCTGGACCGGTGAGCGGCAAGCCGTCGAGCATTTCATACAGCCCGGAGGCATGGGCACCTGGGCTGCGGTTCAGGCCCGAGCCACGAATGGACAGTTTCACCCCTTCGTTATTCGCGGCCTTGGCATACACCCCGGCCTGATACTTGAAGACATCCTCGTTGGTGCTCACCCGTCCCTGTTGCACACCGCTCATATCGATGTAATTGGTGCCGCCGGGCACGCTCTTGAGTTGCTCCTGGGCGATTTCGCCGGCGCTGGCCTGCGTTGCGGTCACCTCGACCGGCGCCAATTGCAGGTCTTCAGCCTGGACCAGCGAACTGAGGGTCAGGGCGGCAAAAAGAAACGGAGGTGGGCGCAGCAGCATGGGGCAGGTCCTTGGGATTCGGGAGCGTGGAAGGCTGGCCCCACCACGCGAACAGTGATGGGAAGCCAGGCATGCCCGCCAGGTCACGCCGGATTGACCGTTCCCACAACAACCTCGGACCTGGTTTATGAGCTCAGCCGTCGGGCGCCTCCAGCGTCTGCATCAGATCATCCGCCTCCGACCCCACCGGGAACCTGAAGCCATACATTTCGTCTGTGGCCAGAATAGCGTGCAGCGCCTCGCGCAACCGGGCTTCGTTGGGGGCATCACGCAGCAGTTTGTGCGCCGTCAACAACACCTCGGCACAGACGCCCTGAGCACTGGCGGCGTCAATCACTGCAAACAGGATAAACCGCAGCCGAACTTCGCGATCCGTGGGCCAAACCGTTTTTCGCTTACCCAAAATAGGGCCTCGTGTTTAGGAAAAATCCGAGGCTATTGCCGACAGGTAAGTGTTTCAAGCGGCAGTGCCCAAGATAGGCCACTTCCTACACGGGAAAGGGAAACACCGTACTGGCTGAGCATTTCACGCAGAGCATGAGCGCGGTCAAGCTGCCCGCCGGTCAATCCGCGCCCCCCACGCTTCACTGCACTGGCAGGAAATTCATCAGCAACAGGCTTTGTGCGTAATTGAGGCCAATGCGTCGGTAACGTTCATCGAGCATCTGGGCCAGCAGGTCGAGCCGCGCGACGATCTTGCCGAACTCGACGGCGAAACTGAGGTTGCTGCCCTCCTCCGATATCTCATTGGAAAACAGCAGCAATACCCCATTGGCATCCTGGCGCTGGCTGAGCAGCCAGGTGGCCTTCTCGATATTGCGCGCAGCATTGCTGACAAACTGTGGGTTGATCGAGTCGGTCATATAGAACTGGGTCCGCCCGCCGTGGGCAGTCACCAACATGCTGCCAATCGCGTAGATGAATGCGCCGACTCGGTCACCCCGAAACTCAGGACTCAAGGAATAACTCAGGGCAGCCAAATCACGTCGATCACCCAGCGCAGGCAACGGTTGGCGATTTTCGATGGCTTGCCGGATTTCCCGGGCAGCACTCACGGCATCCACATAGCCCGACTGACGCCACTGGTTGGGGTTACGCAGGTAGAGCTTGTTCATCAGCAGGTACAAGCTTTGCAGATTGTCGCGCATGCCCAGCGTCGCCATGCGGTCGACGCTGGTCTGGAAAAACTCATCGGGATTGCCGTTGCTCAATTGCCGGGCGATATCGCGCCCCTGCTGCTGGCTGCAGCCGGTGGCGCAGCATGCCAAAACGGCTATCAGCAGCAACGGCCAACGCGTCCATCGAGGGGTAAACAGTGTGAACGTACGATCCATCGGCACCAGGTCTGGTTCTTATGCCCACACAAGAAAAGAGTGTGGCCGGGACAGGCATAGATCCAGAGAATGAAAAAAAGTGCGATGCAGACACCGACACTTACCTTTCAATAGGTGGCGCCTGCACGTCCTTGCCGCCAAACAGCCAGCCCCCGGAGCGCATCACGGGGGGCGGTGACGCTGGCCCGCGTTGTCACTATCAACGGAACTCAAAGAGCTCGAAATGCAGGTTCGCTTTCGGAATCCGGTTGATCTCCATCAGCTCATGCACCTTCGTCAACAAGCCTTTTGGCCCGCAAAAACTGACGTGAATCTTGTGCGGCTGGGTGGTTACCGTCGCTTGGCGCAAGGTTTCGGCCAACTGTTCGGTGCCGCCGGTATTCCCCACGAATTGCGCCCCGCGCGTCTTGGCCATGGCTTGCAGCTCGTCGGCAGGCGGGAAGGCGCGCGAGGGGGTAAAGCAATAGACCAGCGTGGCTTTTTCGAAGTCCTCGCCCGCAGGATCTTGCAACCAGGAGATGAAGGGTGAAATGCCCACACCTGCACCGATCCATATTTCCCGCTCGGCTTGAGCCACGCGTTTAAACTTTCCATACGGGGCATATACCGTGGCACGCATTCCGGCTTTTGCAGACTCGCACAGTTTTTGCGTGTAATCGCCCAGCCCTCGGATCATGAATGCAATCTGCCCATTCACGCTGTTGGCGCTGGCGATAGTAAAGGGGTGTGGCTCTCGCAAACCTTTTTGCTGCATCGCCAGAAACGCGAACTGCCCGGCATTGAAGCTGAACCCTTGATCAATCGGCTCCAGTATCAGATGCACTGCGCCTTTTTCTCTATTCACCGCCGTCACCTGGTATTCGCCGGCACGGGCGATGAAGGGATACAGCACCCATTTATAGAGGGCGGCCACCACACCCAGCCCGCAGCACAGCGTCAACCAGATACCCGAGGGGCTGAACAGGGTGATCGGTGATTTGAAGCTCAGCCAATGCAGGATCACGATCAGGAACAACGGACCGCTGAGTTTGTGCCACCACCGCCACACGCGGTAAGGAATGTTGCGGTTCAGCGCCAACAGCACAATCAGGCCCAGCGCGACGTAGCTCAATTGGCGTACCAGGCGAGTCCAGTATTTGGGCAACTCCAGGATCGGTACGCTGTTCCAAACGTCGAGGTTCGCCTTGAATACAAAATGATAACTGGCCAGGACAAGCGCCCAGACACCTAGCCACTTGTGGGCCTCATACACACGGTCCAGGCCACCGAACAGATTTTCCACCACACGCCAGCGACTGGCCAGAAGACAGGAGGCGGCCATGTAAACAAGTGCACTCGTTCCGAATATCAAGCTCAGGCTCGCTGACGTCAGCCAGGTGCCCACAGGTATTTCAATCAACAACGTCAGGGCCGTTATCAGCAACAGGCCAAGAATGCAGTGCGAGGTCTTCACCGCAAAAGCTCCAATCATGAATGGGGGGGGGCCAAGACTCATATCGCCCCTCCCTGGCGTCTCAGCAGGATAGGACGTTAACAGCCGGCTGAAATTGGCGGATGACTCAGGTCAAGTCAGGGTCGGTTACTGCCATCCGCTCGGCTACGCCCTGGCCGCCAAAGAAAATAATGTCATGAACCGGTGCATCCACTTTCAGTGTTGGCTCGTAGATTCATTACCCTCACTCGGAGGGCCTAAGCGCCAAGGAGATACACCATGCACACTTTTTACAAAAAACTGGCTGCAGCCGCCTGCTTCGCGATGCTCTCCACTGCTGCAACGCTCAGCGTTGCCGCAGACACAGTGATGGTCGGAGGCGCCGCGATGTACCCCAGCAAAACCATCGTAGAAAACGCGGTCAACTCGAAGGACCACACCACACTCGTCGCAGCAGTCAAGGCTGCCGGGCTGGTGGATACGCTAAACAGCAAAGGCCCTTTCACCGTATTCGCCCCCACCAACGAAGCCTTTGCCAAGCTGCCGGCCGGTACCGTCGACACGCTGGTCAAGCCTGAGCACAAAGCCGATCTGACAAAAATCCTGACTTACCATGTGGTGCCTGGCACTCATACCGCTGCGCAATTGATGGCCGACGCGAAAAAGAACGGCGGCACCGTTGTACTGAAAACCGTGCAAGGCGAGTCACTGACCATCAAGCTGCACGATGGGAAACTGTGGTTGGTGGATGCCAAGGGCGGCAAGGCCGGGATCAGCATCGCAGACGTGATGCAGTCCAACGGCGTGATCCACGTTATCGACTCGGTCTTGATGCCTTAACGTTAGCCAATCCCGGCAGACGCACGGTCTGCCGGGTGCCGGCAGCGCCCTGCGCGCTAACGGGTCAATTCAGATAAACAGAAAATCAAGGCGGATTTTTTTCGAACAACTCCCTATCGGCAACTGAATGGCTGCATGCGGCGAACCGCACCTGACGAAGGTACGAGATTTCGAACACCACATCGCTGGAGCCCCCAGCACTGTCGCAGCGCAACGGTTATTGAACTGTAAATCCGACCTTCACGGTCAACGGCTATAGCGGCAGGACGACGTCATACCGGTGGGCAATAGGTGCCTGCTCAGCATCTGGATAGTGAATTTGGGGAGTCGAATACCCAGACGCCCAGCAGGCAAATCGAGACTACGCCGTAATGGCACAAGCAACATGGCACGCCATATTTGTTCAGAGTTGGGGAAATGACGACGGGAGGCAATGGAGCGGGCCTTGCAAGACGCCAAAGACCCGGGCGCTCACGATATTGAGCCGGCCCAGCGTTTTACGGCCGGGCCAGAGAAAGCGGTTACAACAATACTGTGGAAAGCATCCCCAGAGCCCCCAGGCAGAACCCGATCAATGCGCCCCGACCGGGTGCTTCATGAAACAGCGACCAGACCACCACAGGCTCAAGCAGCAACAAGGAAGTGACTGAAACCACGGTGACGACCCAGATGTCACCGACAGCAACGTACCCCAGCCAATAGGCGCCCAGCAGACAAAACCCTGCAAAACACATCAGTACAACGGGAACTATGAACCCTTCCCACGAGCCACTTCCTGTCTGGGCAAGCTTGGCGGCTACCACCTCACTGTAGATTGCACAAAACTCACCGATCACCATCAAACCTAGAGCAGAAACTCCGAGTAATTCTTTGGACATATCAAAAACTCCTTCGTATTCAGCGCACTATTGTTCAGCTCCCAGCGCGCAATGCCGCCGCCCAGGGAGTCGTTGCAGTGATACGAAGCAGCCTTGAACAGGCCCGAGTTACCGAAGTGCTTTTCCATGCTCATGTCCTTCAAAGGGTGTGAGTCTCAGCACCGGAATAAGGTGCTCGCCCCGATGATACGTTTAGTCATTGCGAACAACCAGCCCTACTCACCCAGGATCATCGCGACTCAACAACACTGCGGACATGGGGCGACGGCCCGATCGTCCGCCACTGCGCTACGGGTGTGATTAACGCTGAAGGATTTCTGAGTATTGAGAACCAGCCGGATACGGCTGGCTCGGCTGGATAATCAGGTAGCCGGCTTACACCGAATGCCCGCCGTCACGAATGTGTTGTTTTCTAACGCGTTTACCCGTCTTTCGTTCGTATTGGTGATGAATGAACCAGACGACCAAAAGTAGACCAGCCATACCGAAAATCAACAGTAGAAGTTCTATTGCGGGACCTTCGTGTGAAAACATTTTTCGTTCCTCATCCTGAAGTCGTGCGACCTTAAAAAAGCCACAACCGAAATTGTTCGTAATAATTCGAACATTTTCAGGGTAGTCGGCAAAGCCGTTGCTGACAACCCTCATTCGCCTCAGAACCCTTGATCTAGACACGTCAGTCGTCTAAAAAACGCCCCGACTTCTTCCTTAAAGAAGAGGCTTTAGTCCAAATATGGTGCGAAACGCCCACCTGCCCACCCATCCCGTGACGATCGAACTCGGCAGTTTGACTCACCGAGCACAAGCACTCACGACACCCGATATTTTGTCTGATGGCGACTGCCACGTACGGAAGAAGTGGTATCGCACTACGGCTCCTGCCCCTTTCGGATCGACGTCAGCCAGATGCCATGGGTTCTCGGGGTTGGGCGCTATCACCGTGTACCGGTCACCGGTAGTCTGCAAGATCCCTCCGAGGCTGCCGCCTACCAGGTTCGTGCCCTGCCACCCATCTCGGATGCACTCAGCGACAGCCCTGGGCGAACGAGGCGAGTCAATTTCAAGTAGCGGAGGATTCTTCCTGATATCGCCGACACTTGAACACCCGACCAACATCACAGCGGCCATTGCAGCCATCAAAATCCGCATGTTGTTCCCTCATCTGATTTGGCCGGACTGTAGCACTGCGGGAGGCGAGCAAAAAGCCCAGCACTTGGCTGGGCTTCCTGGATGACGACAGGCTAATTGCCAGGGTTCCAAACGACAGCCTGCGCCACTACGACGTACTCGCCATTGAACGTTACAGCTGGCGAACCATAGAGTTGGTAGCCCAATGCAAGGGCTTCAGAGACTCGATGACAGAAGGAGGCATCATCTTTGCCGGTCAGAACCCGATAGATGGGTAGTCCTTCAGGAGGGGGATTTTGCATTGGCGCACCTACACGGACGGTTAAAGAAAGCCACTTGGCTATGCAGCATCACTTTACTGGATCAAACGACGATGAAGCCTGCCTGATTTAGCCACTCGGCCCAGCGCCGAGCGCTTTGTACTGCCCTTCGTCGTGCCACCATTGAGCTGGCAATCCGCATGATTGCAAACTGACGGTGCTGAAGGATCGGCGCCCCAAGTGTTACAGAAAGCCCGCCACGTGCGGGCTTTCTGCTTTTACGACATTCTTTTCACCTGGCATTCACAGGGCCTGGCGCACAGTCGCCCTACTCCTTTGAAGAATCCCCATTAGGCCCGCCCGCACGCGGGCCTTTTTTTTGCCTGATGGCGACCCTGTAATGGGTATCGAGTAGGCGGTCGGGGGTGGTCTTCAGAGGACTTGACGACTGCCTGCACGCCCATTTGATCGATGTAGAGGCAAGCAAATACCTGCGAGCGTGTTCTCGGCTCCACCCGCAAGGTATTGAAGCGTTTCACGAACCCCGGCAACCACGCCCACGCAGTAGCCCATATCCACTTGATTGTCGTCTGCCGCCATCCGCTTTGTTTCCCAAAAGCGCAAAGCAACCTTGCATCCGTTTACAAACTTTGGCCCGGCACTGCTCTGCGCAAACACAACGCTGCTTGCCGACACCCCAATGGCCGCTACGCCGCCGCGATCAAAATCCGCATGTCGTTCCCTCTATGGTCTGGCGGGACTGGAGCCCGACCTAGGCTACTAGACCTGGCTGGTCAGCGCTGATCGATTTCAATCTTCTGTGTGGGGTCTGGACTGTATTTTTGGCGTTTCAACTGCGGGTCCCCCTTGGCCATACAAAAGAAAAAGATCTCCGCCTCGCCACACCCACCATGCAATGCGCACTCACTGGCCTGCATGTGATCGAGCAGTATCTCTCGGCCTTGAGACTCGCAGAACGTGTTCGCCTCTTTTAGCGCTTGCCCTTTCGCAGATGCAGGTCCACCGAACGGAACACGGGTTGAAATCGTGTACGTATCTGGCCCGACCTTTATAGGCCCGCTGTCCGCACAACCGGTGAGTACCGTCGCAGTAATAGCGACCAGCCAAATTTTCATCGTTGTCCTCCCCTCGTAAGTAGCGACTGTACGCTTGGCCTGGCCCATCGGTTTCCCCTGTCAACGCGTCACCCTGCACCTCACGGTGCAACATGCATGACTCGGGGCCTGGTTGATTCGCCATTTCTTACCAGTATCGAACATTCATCGACTATCCTCCGCCAGCTTTAACTGGCGCACTAAGCGTCCGCGGAATACACCTTGCTTAGTTAAACGGCCGCCCATTTATGGGGCAGTAACTCCGTAATAGCTTAGCCAAGGTGCCTTCGGCAGGCGCTTACGGCAAAACGGCCAATGCGTGCGTTTGGCTTCAACACGCAAGCACGCAAGTCCCCATATGGAGATGGAGTTGAATCTAGTCCTTGCCGAATTAATGCTAAGCCGCCAAGAGCGCTTGCCGGAGCGTCGCGACAAGCGGCTTGGGGTCGTCCTTGCGCCAGATAGCATAGACCCTGACCCGTGAAGGAAACCAGGGCAGCTCGCGAAATATGACGCTATCTGCAAGAAAATCCCGAAGACTCGCCTGGACAAAGGTAATGCCCAAACCTGAGGCCACCAGCCGCAAGGCTGCCAGCAGGTCATCCGCCTCTACCTTGATGTCAGGCAAGAAACCGCAAGCGGAGCAGTTCTCAAGAAAACGCTGGCGGGCCGCAGGATTTTTTGACCGGGCCAAGGCAACCCAACGCTCCCCGTTCAAGTCTTGAGGAGCAATGCTCGCTTGCGTGGCCATAGCATGTCTTTTTCCCAGAACAAGCAGTAGCGCTTCGCTTGAAACCTCCATGGACTCTATGTCTGCGCTCTCAGGAACTGAATAAACCAGTCCGAAGTCGAGCGCCCTACTGAGCAGGGCCTCGGATTGTTCTGAGGAGCCCATGGGACGGAGTTCGAAGGTAGCAGCCTGATGGCCTGATTGCAGACCTGCAAGGGCACGCGGTAATACATTGGAGTGCATGGCCGCTTCGACATAACCCACGGCAATATGGCCTGTCTCACCAAGAGCGATACTGCGCGCCGCTGCTTCGACTTCAGATGCATGGGCGACTAGGCTGCGCGCCTCCTGAAGGAAAAGACGTCCTTCGTCAGTCAGGCGCATGCGCTGACGTGCGCGTTCGAACAACCTCAGACCAAGCTGCGCTTCAAGCTGAATGATTTGTCGACTCAAAGGCGACTGCGAGATATGTAGACGGCTGGCGGCTTGACCGACATTTTCGGTTTCAGCGACAGCGATAAACGCAACAAGCAATCGAAGATCTAAGGTCATGTGAATCGGGTCTCAAGTCATGCAGAACGCGTCTTGGACCAGAATAATATTTTTTGCAATTATCCGTGAACTGTTTAAACGACGAACGCCTTGAAGGGGATATATATGCAGTTCATCACGCTTTCGCGTCGAGTCTCGGAGCGTTTTTCCGATGCGGATTTTGCGCCTCATCTCGAAGCCGAAGCCCAGCGTGCCAGGGCTCTCTATCTGGAGGGATTTATCCGCACTATCTGGCACCGTGGTGACATGGGTGGCGCCTGCCTGCTGGTTGAAGCCGAAAACGAGACTGCCGTTCGGGAAAAGCTGGCAACGCTGCCACTGGTAAACTCCGGGATGCTGGAAGTTACTTCTGTTGTACCGTTGAAACCTTATGGTGGATTTGGCCCAAGAATCCAGTAATCGCTCTTCGTCCGATAATATTTCGTACAGAGCCCAAGGAGGCACTCGGTGCAATTCGTCAAACTAGAGTATGCGTCCGGGCCTCCCGCCTTGCGTCACTAAACCGTTTGTCACCGATGCGAAGGCTCGCTTCGATCATCTTTTCGATGTCGGCGGCGGCTGGCCTCTTCCAGTTTGTGATCTGGCCTGTCTCCAGGTCGATATTCAGGATCAGGTAGTCGCCGTAGTGCTCACCGGGGAAGAAGTCGGGCACGTAGCTTTCATAGCTGCCGACTTCTTCGCCTTGGGCATCTTTCAGGCCAGCAGCGACCCCGTCGCAGACCTTGATGTGCATGTGCAGGTGCAGCTCAGTCACGTCGACCCGCACCGTTTTCTGCTGATTGATTTGCATGCCGATGTCTCCGGGCTGATTTCCCGTCAGGCCCTCTTGCGAAGGCCTGTCGGTGAAATCGCGGCCACGCTACTGGCGCCAGACCGGGTTTGTTACATCAGCGGTGTTGGCCCGCTGCTGATTGCAGGGCTGGCCGGTCGTCTTCGTGGGTGGGCAGCGAGCTTCCTGCTCATGGCGTCAAACAGCATCTGCGAGCTGAAGAGCGCGCGAGACGATTTTCCGATTTGCACCAGCTCACCCAGGATATGAATTATGGGCAGAACCAGAAAACGCTGGTTCTGTAGCAGCGTTTAAGAATATCAATATGCAGCCGATAGGGTCTTTAAGCACAGACATCATGGAGGATCATCAGTGACGTTAATAATCGGAACAGCTTCCCTGTCTAAGCAGGCAGCAGCATATGTAATCAACAATCCTCACGAGACAAAAAACGCGTTCACCGTAAAAAAAACGGACGAAGCGGCAAATATCCTCAATCTCTCGGGCTCTAAAGCCATCGCTGACCTGAAGGACTCTTTGAAAGGGTATGACCTGACGTCGATCAGTACGCGTGACTTGGCAACGATCGGTTCCAAGCTTTATAAGAGCGGCTTAATCGACGAAAGCGTTGCAGCGCGATTTACGTCTGGCACCATGGCCTTCGACAAGAATGGACAGCAAACCGATAAGGATACGAAGTTTAACGCTATCGCAATGTTTAACCAGATGCTGGGTGATATCACCCAGCTCGGGCAGGCCGAACCCGCGAATTTAGCTCAACAGGGTTTTAAGAACTCGATCAGTTCTCTGGTAGCTACCAATCATGCCGTCAACGCATTGGCCTATTTCGTGACCTCTGCGCAGAGCGACTTATCAGTCAAGGAGCGTGCTTGATCAACGCAAACTCCCTGTTGGCATCGGTGGCCTCTCCGAAAAGCCCACGCGAGGCGCTTTCTTCTTCGGGTTGATGATCGGTTCACCCTTGACGTCCACCAGCACGGCCTTGGCCTTGATGTGCATGTCGCGGCACCTCAGGGTATGCGTCCGGCCAAGTCATCTCCTCAATCCCGCAAAGCCAAGACATGGTGTGCACTTAAATTTGGGTGGACAACATCGCCTCAAGCGACGGTGTCAGGAAGGTGTGTTGCCCGGACGGTTACGGTTGGCCATCACTCCTTCTCAATTAGCAACAGCTGGTATCGCTGGTCGATCCCGCTATGATACAGGGCTTAAATCCCGACTGTAGATAAAGCTATGCCAAGGTTGTCATTAGCCATCAGAGTTTTGTTTGCGTGTTGCCTTTTTGTTGCCACCGCTAATCACATCCGTGCAGATGCTTTACATGGTTTGCTCTGGGACTACGGATACGGGCCTAGCGCTTATTTGGTGAGCCGTATTTTCTGGGGGGCGCTTACATTCTTTGACCCGCTCGCAGCTCTACTCCTGTTCCTCAAGCCAAGAGCCGGAATCGCGCTTACGGCAGCGATCATCTTGGTCGACGTAGCTCATAACACTTTTTACGTCGCATTGAAGCAGCAGTGGCTGGAGCCGTTCTACCTGTCCCAAGTGGCGTTCCTCATCATTGTATTCCTGCTGTCACCCATTGCTTGGCGCGGCCCTATTCGAGACGCTGCAATCACCAGTCCAGCTCGAGCGTGATTCACTCCACTGATGCGGTAGTAGTTGATCGACCTCACTGTCGATGGGCACAGCACCGTCCTCCAGATAGCGAGTCAGCGCTACCCAGCGTCCAGGGCCGTAGCCGTAGCCGTAGCCGTAGCCGAGCCCTCGGGCACCAGTTCGCGTTGGGCCAGCATCCACTCATCCGTCAAAATGGGGACGTCATGGACGGGAGGTAACCGGAGGAGCGCGAAGTAATCACGCCCCTCCCTATCGATGCAGGTTTTGACACAGGACGGCAGTAGCGTGTTCTAAGAATCGCCTGATGCCCATCGATACGTTGATTGATTAGGCTGCAACGCTCTTGCCGACCTTGTAGCCCTCTTCATGAAGCATTTGAATCGACTGAACACCATGTCCACCTTTGTCGCGGCGACGTTACTGGCCTGCGCGTCGGACGCAATGGCGGCGAATTGCACATTCAACGGTTCCCCCAGCACTCAAACGCTCAACTTCGGTGCAAGCCTGGCCAATGGCAGCCTGACAGTCCCCGCCGACACGCCGGATGGCACGGTGATTTACCAGGAAACCTTGCAGCAATCGTCCTCGCACAGTTGGTCGTGCAGTGCGGGCTCGCAATACGGCGTGGCAGTCAATCCCGCACTAGGCACCCCGGCTAGTGTCGTAACCAACTTCCCCCTAGGTAAAACGGGGCTTTCGTTCCGTATCTGGATGGATATGTTAAGTCGCTATGAGCCGTCTCTGTTTGCGATTAGCCCAAAAGGTTATGGTATCGTCTCAGGTGCGGTCCGACTGGAAATCGTCAAGTCAGGCACATTGGCATCGAAAGTTACGATTGCTGCCGGTCATCTGGGCAACCTGCAGTCAGGCGAGCTGATTCTGGATAAATTCAACCTGTCCAATCCTCTGATATTGAATGCCGCCTCCTGCCAGACCCCTTCCGCCCTCGTAGCCATGGGTGATGACTATCAATTGCAGGAGTTTCGCGAGGCCGGCGCAACATCACGAACGGTGCACTGGAACATCGCTTTGAACCAGTGCCAGACCGGTATCAAAAAAGTCACCTACTCGCTCAAGGCCACCACTCCCATCATCGACGCGACAAAGGGTGTCGTCGCACTCAATAATACCTCGACCGCCACTGGCATCGGCCTGCAATTGATGAACGACGCCGGGCAACCGATTGCCTTCGATACCCTCTACCCGTTCAACGCCTTCACCACTACCGGCACCGACTTCAAGATCCCGTTATCAGCAGCGTACTACCGCCTGCCAACAGGCGATCTCAAGGCCGGCAGTGCCAATACCGAAGTCACCTTCATTGTGAACTACCTGTAATGCGCCGGGCTTCCTCAGTGCCTGTAGAAACCCACACTTTTCAAGCACACGGCATGACGAAACACTCCCATCAGTAACACCTGCTGAGAGTTTATTGAGCTGCAACGTATCGCTTGAATACGCAACTACTCTATTTAGCGACTCGGTGCCATACCTCTTGCCATGTTGCTCCGACAAAAGAAGGTATCCGACCTCTGCTTCTGATTCCCCTTCGTCACGTCGAATTATCTTTAATCCGGTTACGCCTAGTAGGCTGGCCGCTCTGCCTTTCAGAGATAACAAGACACATCCAGTGATCTGAACCCGCCACCTACTCAGAGCGCCCTCTCACCCCTGCAATACTCTCGTTACAAGACACCACCATCACTAACAACGCCCGCGTGCCGTCCGCCTTTAACGCGGAGAAACTACTCCCATAAAGCCGCACAGCCAGCCTATGAGGTTACGGTTTCAACCCGTCGCCACAAAAACAAAAAAGGCGCTACCCAGAGCGCCTTTTCTGTTATCACTGACTTACTGCAAACTAACCTGACGTCGTTCCGGCGTCCCTTCGCCACCGATAGTAATTCTCTTCGGTTTGGCTTCTTCAGGAACCACACGCAGCAAATCAATGCTTAACAGGCCGTTGTTCATCGAAGCGCCGCGCACCTCAATGTGATCTGCCAGACGGAACGACAACCGAAATGCTCGTTGCGCGATGCCCTGGTGCAGATAGGTGACTTCTTTATCGATTTCGCGCTTCTCGCCAACGACTGTCAACACGCCCTTCTCGACCTGAATATCCAAGTCCGCTTCAGTGAGTCCAGCTACTGCAATGACAATGCGATATTCGTCATCACCGTGCTTTTCCACGTTGTGAGGCGGATAAGTGTTTGGAGCCTCGCTGCGAAGCGCCGACTCAAACAGGTCATTGAAGCGATCGAAGCCCACGGATTGACGGAACAAAGGGGCTAGCGAAAGGGTAGTAGCCATCTCAAAATCTCCTGATTAAATCCAAGTGATTAAGTACGCAACCCGCATTCGGCGTCGCGTGATAAAAATCTATGTGCACCGGAAAAATTTTCAAGAGCGCAGATAAAAATTTTTACAATAGCCACGCCCAGACTTGGTCAACGGACACTCTAGCTTGCGAGGCTGAGCGAGCTGGAACGTTCGCGGGGTATGCGTCCCCTACCCGATAATCACCGAGAACGGCAGGCACGCTGCAGCCACTGGCTGAATCCGTTGCGTCGCCGGCAGCGATCACCGCACGCCTTTCGCCAGCACCGCATCAGGGTAAGCATGCCCTGCGTTCTCATGATGAATGATCGCTTTGGCGAAGCCGGTCATAACGTTCGACGCGGTCAAAACGGTCTCTGCGCCTGGCTGGGTGCCAGTGCTCAGCCGCCGAACACTTTGCAGGGTAACCCTGGAGTTCGGTATCAAGTTCAAGAAGGCGAACCGCGGTGGCAATCAAGGCGCTGAGCGTAGAAAGCAGATGGAGGAACGAGACGCGCAGGTCGCTGAGCGGATCATCGCTGCCCACGGCATCCACTACCCCATAACGCGCAAAGGATGCACTTCATAGCGCGTATCACGATGTAGTAGTTCATTTGTCCAGATTCAGGGGTTCCTGCATCCGTGAGCCAATTATTCCTCGCAACCACGCAGCATGAAACGCCATTTCTTCCAGAGAAGTCCCCTCAGCCAATCGATATACGAACTCCCTGCCCCTCGGCCCCTGACACACAACGCTAAAATGCCCATCGCGGTCATAACTGGCGAGCACGTAAGGGCAGATACAAATAATGTCGCTAAATGGCACCTGCACTTCGGTGGGCTTACGACCGCGACGGGTGACAGTGAGGGTAAGCAGTTGCTGTTTTTCGTCGAACGTGAAGGCCAGCACTCTAGCCGCAGAGAAGATCCACGCGAAGACCAGCCCCATGAGCACAACACCACCAATCAGCATCAGAATGAACGTCGACATTGTGAAACTCGACCCATCGCTGCGCGGTTCACCTTGCATCGCTTCGAACCCGAGAAGGAGCAATATCGCCAGCACTAAGCCCGGCAACAACCAAAGCACCAAAAAGCAGAACCCCAAAATGGCCGAACCCGTGCTGCCAATGATCGGTAAGTCCGGGCCGCGATGCCAAATAGGGGGGTGGGCGACGGGGCTGTCAGTGCTTGACGCGACTAAAGGCGCTGCGGCGCGGTGAGGTGGACTTTGACGACTCATCGAGCAGGCTCCAGGGGTGCTGCGTAGACATTACCACTACTGCCGGACAGTCTGCCCCACAGACATCCGGCTTTTTCACGCCCTCCCCAGCCCCCAAAAGCAAACGCCAGGCAATCAGGGTGCTAACGAATGAGCGTACACACCGGAATAGAAGAGGTAGGCCATGGAGCGTATCCGGTTGCGCGGCCAGGTGCCGATCATCAGCGAGGTTTTGCAGATCGCCATCATGAAGATGGACTTGATGAGCGACGGCGAGTTGATCAAGCTCTTGCGTTATCCGCACCACGAAATCGTTATTGACGAAAACGTGGCGCTGGAATTCAGAAATCAAAGCCTGACCGAGATTAGGCGCGACCCGGGTGGACGAGGTTATAGCTCCAGATCAGCTTCAATCGGGGCGCCATGATTGATGGTGCCAAACCATTCAAACTGACCGATCGTTTTTAAAGCTGCACGCTTGATGCCTTCAGCGACCTCATCGAATTCTTCAACTGAGGGGCACAGCTCGAATGTGCAGCAGCAGCTATTGGAATCGTAGAACAGGCTAATCACCCGGCTTTGCAATCCCGTTTTTGCAATAGCAACACAGAAACTCAGCATCTGCACTAACTCATTTGCTTTGCCATGCCTTGTATCGATTTCGATGCCAAATGCTTTCATCGAGTCTACGGACACTTCACCTGCATACATTTTTTAACTCCTTGAGTCGGCTCCATGCCGGCCACTTGAAATCAGAAAATCACCAAGCGTGTTTACAGGAGGCTTGGCGCCACTGCCAAGCCTTCAAAATAGGAAAATTCTGGAACGCTACAATACAGCGGAAAGCTGAGTATTGCTGATAGCCCGAACCCACGGCGGGCCGCTGCGCAGCTCAGTGCTGATCGTACGAGGGGATGCCCTGGATAGGTGCTGCTCAGCAAGCCTCAGCACCTCTGTCTTTGTGTCGGCTTCGATTACCGGCCGAGCTCTCCCGGTCTTGAACATTGCCCATCCTGTATCTGTTTTCTCGATTCGGTAAGTGTCCATAACCCTAAGCGCTCCCCATGCCGGTCTGAATGGCTTTGGGCTAGCGACTATTCCGGAATTCAATGCAGTAGCAGGAAACTGTGACCAAGCAGAAAACAACAATCAGCATCCCAAAAAAATCGCCCATAGAAAAAATCGCTCATCACATAAGAAAGAGCTCGCTCGGTCATGGGACTCATCAGTTCGATCAGCAATCGTCAAACCAAGCAAGATCCGCAAAAGTAGACCGGCGGCAGAAGGCCTGTCTCTAAGACGAATCTGATAGTTCAATCGAAAACTCTGTGATAGAGCAAACAAAAGCCTACTAGCTGGAGGACTGCGGCTTTAGCCGGAACAGGCCGAATGTGTAGGCTTACGGTGAACAGGCCGCATCTTTTGCCATATGCCAAAAGGCCCGAATGTGCGGGCTTCTTGTTGCCTGCGCGCCCCGCCCTTCGATGGTGGCCGTACGCCACGGATGGTAAAGTGCAGTCTCAATTTTGGGAGGGAAACCATGCGGTCCATTTTTCTTGCAGGATCTTTTTTTCGTTGCGACAATGGTAGTCACTGGGTGCGCACAAAAGCAGATGGTGAGCTATCCGCCGTTCCCCGCAGCTGAATATGCAAAACTGGAACGTTCGGGCACTGGCACAGTTGCCGGCCAGGCGTTTCTGCGGACGCAGGGAGGAGATATCAAAACTGGAGCTGGTAACGAGATTCAACTGATTCCGGCCACCTCCTACTCGGCTGTTTTTTACAACGCGTATAAGACGCGGTCGCCCGCAAGCGATCCCGACCCTCAAGTCAAACAGTACACCTTCAGGACGCAAGCAGATGCATCAGGCGGCTTTGAGTTCAAAAATATTCCGAAGGGGCGTTACTACTTAGCGGGGAATGTTATTTGGATGGCCCCCGGCCCGTACGGTCCGTCCAAGCAAGGCGGCCTCATCTTAAAAGAAGTGAATGTCAGCGAAGGAGCACAAACGAAAATAATGCTGACTTGGTGACCTCACCTTGCCCTATAAGCCCGCCAAGCGCGGGCTTTTTAATGGTTCTTCACGGAATCCCGGGAAACACAGAAACAAGAACGCCGATTTGATTGATGATGTTCGTGCGAGCAAACACATCTAACAAACCGGCGTTCTTATGCGCGATATTAATACTTTCCTTCCTTTTTTGGGAGGGCTTTTCTGTCGTCACGATCAAGCCTGATGGCGACGCGCTTCAGATCGACCTGATTCCCCACGCCACCCGATTCCCTTCCTGTAGCGGCTGCCAACAACCCTGTTCAACCACGCATGAGTATTGCGAGCGAACCGTCCGCGATTTACCGATTCTCGGCCGTGCGGTGCGCCTCAGCGTGTTGCTCAGGCGTGTTGGCTGTCGTAACTGCGGTAAACGTATGGAGGCCGTCAGTTGGCTGGACCGCTATGCCCGCATGACGCGGCGTCTGGCCGAGGCGGTCATTCAAGCCTGCGAGCGCCTTCCCACACTGCACGTGGCTCAACTGTTTGGGCCGCACTGGGACACCGTTCGGTTGCTGGAGCGTCGAGCCTTGCAAGCGGCGTTGAGCGTTTTGCCAAAGGCGCAGCCCCGGCGCCTGGTGATGGACGAATTCGCGCCGTTCAAAGGTCATCGTTACGCCAGCGTGGTGCTGGATGCGGATACACGACGAGTGCTGTGGATCGGTGAAGGTCGCAGCCGAGCAGCGGTCAGGCCTTTCTTCGAAGAACTGGGGCCAGAGGGTTGTGCTCGAATCGAAGCGGTGGCGATGGACATGAACACCTCTTTTGACCTGGAGGTTCGTCAGCACTGTCCCAACGCGCGAGTGGTCTACGACCTCTTCCATGTGGTGGCCAAATATGGCCGAGAGGTGATTGATCGGGTCCGCGTCGACGAGGCTAACCGGTTGCGTCACGACAAGCCTGCCCGCGAGGTCATCAAGCAGGCGCGATGGCTGTTGCTGCGCAATCCGCAGAACTTGAAAACGCCGGAACAACAGGTCCGCCTGGAGGATCTACCGGCGGCCAACCAAGCGTTGATGACGGTCTACTTGATGAAGGCTGAACTCAAAACACTCTGGACCCCGAGTACTGCCTGGGGTTGGCGATCGGCCTGGAAGCAATGGCTGCGCCATGCGCATGAAAGCGAAATACCAGCTCTGATCCAGTTCGCCAAACGGCTAAAGGGTTACTGGCGGGGCATCGTGAGCCGGGTTCGCTGGCCGATGCACACCGGTCAGTTGGAAGGAATAAACAATCGAATAAAGGTCATCAAGCGGATGGCGTACGGTTACCGGGATAGCGAATTCTTTTTCATGAAGATCAAGAGCGTCTTTCCCGGTAATCCGTGAAGAACCAAATAAAAGCCAGCCAAATCCAAACCCCAGAAACGCGAAAGCCCCGCAATCGCGGGGCTTTCGTGTAAATCTTGGCGGGAAACCAGGGATTCGAACCCTGGGAACGCTATTAACGTTCGCCGGTTTTCAAGACCGGTGCATTCAACCACTCTGCCAATTTCCCTTTTGCTTCACCGGATAATAGTAGCCTATCCCGTGTCAGCGGGCGCCATAATACCCGAATGAAACACACTGTCAAACTCTCGCCATCGCTTGTTACAGAGCGTCTGTTATGATCTTTGCGACTGAACGTTTCAAAACTGAAGGAGTGTCGCCATGCGCGAACAGAAT
Source organism: Pseudomonas sp. MWU15-20650 (assembly GCF_023242475.1). Classification (GTDB taxonomy): domain Bacteria; phylum Pseudomonadota; class Gammaproteobacteria; order Pseudomonadales; family Pseudomonadaceae; genus Aquipseudomonas. The sequence continues at coordinate 70,264 of NZ_JALJFG010000026.1, forward strand.
TACGCAGTGAATGGTAACGCGCAGGCTGAGCAACTTGAAGTCAGCCGCGTCTTGCGCAATACCTACGGCTTGCTCGCCCTTACCCTCGCATTCAGCGGCGTGATGGCGTATGTGGCCCAGCAGATGCACGTCGGTTATCCGAATATCTTTGTCGTGTTGATCGGCTTCTATGGTCTGTTCTTCCTGACCAACAAGCTGCGTGACTCGGCCTGGGGCCTGGTGTCGGCGTTTGCCTTGACCGGTTTCATGGGTTTTATCCTCGGCCCGATCCTTAACCGTTACCTCGGCATGGCCGGCGGGGCGCAAGTGGTCAGCTCGGCGTTTGCCATGACGGCCCTGGTGTTTGGTGGCCTGTCGGCCTACGTGTTGATCAGCCGCAAGGACATGAGTTTCCTGGGTGGCTTCATCACCGCGGGCTTCTTCGTACTGCTGGCGGCAGTCGTCGCAGGCATGTTCTTCCAGATCAGCGGCCTGCAACTGGCGATCAGCGCGGGGTTTGTGCTGTTCTCCTCCGTGTGCATCCTGTTCCAGACCAGCGCCATCATCCACGGTGGTGAGCGTAACTACATCATGGCGACCATCAGCCTGTATGTGTCGATCTACAACCTGTTTATCAGCCTGTTGCAGATCTTCGGCATCATGGGCCGTGATGACTGATCCATTAGCGCAATAAAAAATGCCCCGTATCGCAAGATACGGGGCATTTTTGTTTCCAGGATTAATACTGGTTAGGTTCCATTTCCAGATCAACCTTGAAGCGTTCGGCAATGTCCTGCTGGATTCGCAGCGCCAGGTTTGCAATGTCATGCCCAGTGGCGGCGCCATAGTTGACCAGCACCAGCGCCTGCATCTTGTGCACGCCTGCATCGCCGTCACGGAAGCCCTTCCACCCCGCCTTGTCGATCAGCCAGCCAGCGGCCAGCTTCATTTGCCCATCGGCCTGAGGGTACGCCACCAAGTCTGGATACAGCCCTTGCAGCTGCGCCGCGAGCGCCTGGGAGACCAACGGGTTCTTGAAGAAGCTGCCGGCATTGCCAAGCTCAGCGGGATCCGGCAGTTTCTCGCGGCGAATACTGCAGATCGCCCGGCTCACATCACTCGGTGTAGCCTCGGTGATGCCCTGCCCCGCCAGTCGCTGTTGTACGGGGCCATAATCAAGTTTCAGGTGGCTGACGCGACTCAGGGCAAAGCGTACCCGCAGGATCAGCCAGCGTCCGACCTCGTGCTTGAACAGGCTGTCACGGTAGGCGAACTTGCACTCTTCCAGGCTGAAATCGCGCAGCTCGCCAGTCTGGCGGTCCAGCGCGGTCAGCCCGGCAAACACGTCCTTGATCTCCACGCCGTAGGCGCCAATATTCTGCATCGGCGCCGCACCGACGGTGCCGGGGATCAGGCTGAGGTTTTCCAGGCCACACAAGCCGTGTTCCAGGGTCCATAACACAAATGGATGCCAGGCTTCGCCCGCCTCGGCTTCAACGACCACGTGCACGCCATCGTCGTGCAGCACGCGAATGCCTTGGGTCGCCATGCGCAACACCAACGCAGGAACGTCCTGGGTCAACAACAGGTTGCTGCCACCACCAATCACCAGCAGCGGTATCGCTTGCGCGGCGGCGTAGGCCAGCGCCTCACGGACATCGACATCACTGCGAGCCTCGGCAAACAGTTGGGCGCGCACGTCAATGCCAAAGCTGTTGAATGGCTTGAGCGATACCTGCGCCTGCACTTGCAAGGTCATAACCGCCCCTTCAATTCGATCACCAATAAATCACAGGCGCGCTCGATCAGGTCCAGGACCCGCTCAAAGCCTTGTTCACCTTCATAGTAAGGGTCTGGCACCTCGTCTACTTCACCGTCAAAGCGACGCAGGAACAGGTCCAGTTCTGCCTTGCCCTGCCCCGGCTGCATCGCCTTGAGGTTGCGCAGGTTGCTGTGGTCCATGGCCAGGATGAGGTCATAGCGCGCAAAGTCGGCACGGGAGACCTGCTGCGCACGTTGGGACGACAAATCATAGCCCCGCGCCAGCGCTGCACGCTGGCTACGCTGGTCAGGTGGGTTGCCGATATGCCACTCACCGGTGCCTGCGGACGCCACGTCTACCTGGCCGACCAAGCCTGCTTCGCGCAATTTATGGCGCAAAACACCTTCCGCCGTTGGCGAGCGGCAGATATTACCCAGGCAAACGAACAGAACCTCCATCACGCCCCCAGCAAGCGACGGACGCGTTCAAGGTCTTCCTGAGTGTCAACGCCCGCAGGCGGCGCTTCCAATGCATCGTCCACGTGGATACGCACGCCGTGCCACAGGGCTCGCAGTTGCTCCAGGGATTCGGTGTTTTCCAGCCAGCATGGCCCCCAGCTGACGAAGTCATGCAGGAAGCCGGCACGGTAGGCGTAAATGCCGACATGGCGGCGATAAGGTACGCCCTCCGGCAATAGGTCCGGGTTCTTGGCGAAGGCATCGCGCGCCCAGGGCAGGGTCGAGCGACTGAAGGTCAGCGCCAAGCCATTGAGGTCGCTGACCACCTTCACGACGTTCGGGTTGAACAACGTTTCAATATCTTCGATCGGCTCGGCCAGCGTCGCCATGCGGGCTTCGCCATGGGCCGCCAGGTTGGCGGCCACCTGGTCGATGACGCTCGGCGGGATCAATGGCTCGTCACCTTGCACGTTCACCACGATAGCGTCGGGGGCCAGGCCAAGCTGCGTGGCCACTTCCGCCAGGCGATCGGTGCCGGAATTATGGTCTTCGCGGGTCAGTACCGCTTCAGCACCAAAGCCTTTGCAAGCCTCGATAATGCGCGGGTCATCGGTGGCCACCACCACCCGCTCGGCGCTGCTTTTGCACGCCTGCTCCCACACCAGCTGGATCATCGGCTTGGTGCCGATCATTTGCAGCGGTTTACCCGGCAGGCGGGTTGATGCATAGCGAGAGGGAATGACAACGGTAAAGGCGGTGGTCATTTATCCAGGCGCTCATCGGTGGTCAGAGTACGGGCTTCGCTCTCCAACATTACCGGGATACCGTCGCGGATGGGGTAAGCCAGGCCGGCCCCTTTGCTGATCAGCTCGGTTTTGTCGGCGCTGAGCTTGAGCGGGCCTTTGCAGATCGGGCAAGCGAGGATGTCGAGCAGTTTGGTGTCCATGAGTGTTTCCTGGAAAGAAGCGGTTTAAGGCAAGAGGCGATCGGGTAGCAGACGCATCAGCTGCGTGTCGAACCAGGCGACAAACGCTGGCGACGGTACCGCATCCACCGCAAGGTACCACCAGTCGGGCTGGGCAAAGGCGCGGCACTTCACCGCGTCCTTTTCGGTCATGACCAGCGGCAACGGCGGCGTAAAATTCAAGACCTCGGCGCTATAGGGCGCGTGGTCGGCAAAAGCATGGGGTATCGGCTGCCAGTGTAGCGTTTCGAGGGTATTGAAGAAACGTTGCGGATTGCCGATGCCGGCGACCGCGTGCACCTGCTGGCCCGCCGGGAAGTGCTCGACCGGCTGGCGCTCGCCGCTGTGCAGGTTGACCAGCGCCGTGGGCTGCAGACGAAAGGCAAAGCCATCCTTGCGGTCCGAACCGGCACCGTTATAGAGCAGCGCATCAACGCTTTGCAGGCGCTCGACCGGCTCGCGCAACGGCCCGGCAGGCAGGCAGCGGCGGTTGCCAAGCCCACGAGCGGCATCGATCAGCACCAGTTCGAGATCGCGGGCCAGGCGGTAATGCTGCAAGCCATCGTCAGAGAGAATCAGGTCCAGGGGTTCACTGGCCAGCAGGGCCTTGACCGCACGACTGCGGTCGGGATCGATCACCAGTGGTACCCCGCTGCGCTGCACGATCAGCAGGGGTTCGTCACCGGCCACCTCAGCGCTGTGGCTGGGCTCGACCCGCCACGGTAACTGCGGCGGCTTGGCACCGTACCCACGGCTGACCACGCCTACGCGCAAGCCGCTACGCCGACAGTGTTCGATCAACCACAGGATCAACGGCGTCTTGCCGGTCCCCCCCACGGTGATATTGCCGACCACCACCACCGGCACCGGTGCTTGATAAATCTCACCCTCGCCTGCCAGAAAACGCGCGCGCTTGCGCTGCACCACCCGGCGATACAACGATTCCAGCGGCCGCAACAGCGTGAGTGCCGGATGGCCCTCATACCAGGCTTTAAGCAAACGATCGGAAATAGCCATCAGCGTGGGCTCGCCGCCTCGACAGTGGTCATGCGCAAATGGCTGAAACCGAGCTTGCCGGCCGCGTCCATCGCGGTGATCACGGCCTGGTGCTGGGTCTTGCCATCGGCACTGATGGAAAGCGGCAGATGGGTGTCGCCACCGGATTCCTTCTGCAAGGCCTCCATCAAACTGGTGAGATCGTTTTTCTCCAGCAACTGGTTATTCACCGAAAACACACCATCGGCACTGATGGCGATATCCAGTTGCTTGACCTGCTGGTCTTCAGCAGGCGAGCCACTGACCGCTTCAGGCAAGTCGACGCGCAGCTGGGTCTCCCGGGTGAACGTGGTGGTCACGACAAAGAACAGCAGCAGGATAAACACCACGTCGATCAGCGACGCGAGGTTGATATCGACATTTTCCCGTTGCTTGCGGCGAAATTTCACGCTTTACCCTCGACCAGGTCCACATCACGGTCGCCCTGCACCACTTCTACCAGCTTGATGGCTTCCTGTTCCATGCCCACGACCAGCTCATCGATACGACGTTGCAGGAAGCGGTGGAAGAAGACCGAAGGGATACCCACCATCAGGCCCGCGGCCGTGGTGATCAATGCCTTGGAAATACCACCGGCCAACACAGCTGCGTTGGTGGTCATGCCCGAGCCCATGAACGAACTGAAGATATCGATCATACCCAGCACCGTGCCCAGCAAGCCGAGCAATGGCGCCATGGCAGCGATGGTGCCGAGGGCATTGATGTAGCGCTCCAGTTCATGGATAACCCGGGCCGCCGCCTCCTCGATGCACTCCTTCATGATCTCGCGACCATGCTTGGAGTTGGCCAGGCCGGCGGCGAGGATTTCACCCAGCGGTGAGTTGGCGCGCAGTTCCTTGAGCTTTTGCTTGTCGAGCTGCTTGTTCTTGATCCAGCCCCAGACCTGCCCCAGCAGATGCTCGGGGGTAACGCGACTGGCGCGCAGGGTCCACAGGCGTTCGGCAACGATGCCGAGTGCGGCGATGGAACTCATGATGATCGGCAACATCATCCAGCCGCCGGATTTGACCAATTCCCACACAGTGAATGTCCCCTCGAAAAAGTGCGCCACTTTACCATATCGGTTCAGCAGCGGGGTTCGTCGGCTACGGGCCCGCCTGTCGCAGGCGCCGGTTCGTGGTGACACAGGATTACGGTAGCGGCTCGCGCCAGAAACGACGTTGACCGCGCGCAACAGTCGGTGGCTGGAAGGTCCCCAATTGCAGGCGCACCGCACCGTGTTCAGCGCTGTCATAAACCTGGCTGGCCAACATACGGTAGCGCTCCATCACCTGTGGATGAGGATGACCGAACGCGTTGCCCCGCCCCCGAGAGATCAGCACGGACGTGGGCGCCAGCCGTTGCAGAAAAGGCCAGGACGAAGAACTGCGGCTGCCGTGGTGGGGAGCCTGCAGCCAATCGGTCGGCACGGCCAGAGGCGAGGCGAGAAACGCCCGTTCCGCAGCGCGATCAATATCGCCGGTAAGCAGCAAGCGTTCGCCACTGGCCTGTACCTGCAACACACAGGATTTCGGGTTGCCGTCGATCGCATCGGGCCACTGCCACAGTTCAAATGAAACGCCGTCCCACACCCAGCGCTCACCGCGGGTGCACGGTTGAGTACCGAGAAACGCTGGCAACCCCTCGGTTTCGCCACCCACCACGCGCTTGATGGATAGCCCTCGGGCCACCGCTGCCGCACCACCGGCATGATCGGCATCGGCGTGGCTGAGTAGCATCATGTCCAACTGCCTGACACCGAGCTTTTGCAACGCTGGCAAGACCACGCGCGCGCCCAGGTCGACAGGGCCTGACCGAGGCCCGGCATCGTAGAGCAAGGTGTGGTGACGGGTGCGCAGAATCAGCGCCTGCCCCTGGCCGACGTCCAGTTGCACCACCTCCACCTGGCCATGGGGCACCGATGTCTTGGGTGGGAACACCGCTAACAACAGCATGGGCCACCCGAGCAAACGAAACGGCACGCCCTTGGGCAGCAGCAGCATCACCGTACCCGCCAGGCTCACCAGCCAATACCCCAGAGGCACTTCGGCTGGGATCCAGGCGGGTAATTGCCCAGCCAGCAGCGCCAAGCCCTTGAACAACCCGTCCAGCGCCCCGCCCGCCAACCACAGCGAACCCTCGCCGACGAACGGCACCGACACACAGGCAGTCCCCACCAGCGCCAACGGCAACACCACAAGGCTGATCCACGGCACGGCAAACAAATTGGCCACGGGCGCGCTGAGGCTGATAGGCAAACCCAACACCAGTAAAATGGGAAACAGACCGACGGCAATCAACCACTGGGGACGGGTCCATGCCTGCCAGAAGCTCCACGAGCCCAGGCGCCCGCTGAACGCCAGGATCAACACCCCGACGGCCGCAAACGACAACCACAACCCTGGCTGCAAACTGGCCAAGGGCTCCAGCACCAGCACGCCATCAAGCGCCAGCAACCAAGGCCACCACGCGCCCAAATGCCGAAAACGCAGACGCCACAACAACACCAGCCCAACCATCACACAGGCCCGCTGCACCGGTACGCCGAACCCCGCCAGCAAGCCATAGCCCAGCGCCGCAGCAAATGCCAGACCGCACGCCCACGGTAGCCACGGCAAGGTTCTGGGCCAGCAACCGTAGCGGGCCAGTAATGCGACCAGGCCGTAGATCAAACCGGCCAACAAGCCAATGTGCTGGCCGGAAATCACCAGCAGATGCACCGTGCCTGTGTCCTGCAATACCTGCCAGTCCTCGGCCGCCAGCCCAGAACCGTCCCCCAGTACCAACGCCGCCAAGCCCGCCTCGCGGCCTTGGGCATCCACAGCCATCAGGCGCTGGCGAACCGTATCGCGCCAGGCATCGCGGGCTGGCGCCAGGCGCTCGCCGTCCTTGACCGTGCCGGTGGCGCCAATACGCTGGGCGAGCAACCAAGCCTCATGGTCAAAACCGTGAAAATTAAGCAGGCCGGACGTCCGCTTGAGCGTCACCGCCAGCCGCCAGCGCTCACCACTGCGTACCAGCGGCCCGCCGTGCCAGGACACTCGGATACGCTTGGGCAGGCGCGCATTGCGCGAGCGGCTGTCGGCCAGTTCAAAACGTATGCCGGTCCCCGTCTGCTGCGGCAACCCGGTCACACGCCCTTCCACCCAACGCGTCTGCCCATCCAGCGCCGGGAGCAACCGGTCATCCAGTGCACGCTGCGCGCTGATGCAGGCCCAACTCAAGCCGAGCAAAAAGAACGCCAGGGGGTAGCTGCGAAAGGGCAATAACATCAAGGCCACCACCAGCATGGCCAGCAACCCTGCACCGGGCGGCAGCGCCGGTAGCCAGCGTAATGCAAGTAAGCCCAGCGCGAGCGCAAACATCCCTGTTCTCATGGATCATCCTTTTCAAGTGATCCACTCAGTCTTAGCCGCAGAGCAGGCACGGCCTATGATGTTTTGTCACAAAGTCTGAATTTTCTGTTTATAGAATCCGGGCATACTTGCCTCTCGAATTGACCTGGACCCCTTATGCCACGGCGCTTATTCAAACGGTACATGCCCGATCCCACGCGTATCAGGGAACATAAGTCATTACAGTTTCTTGGCACGCTGCTGCATGACCCGAACCTCTGGCACCTGAACCGACACTCGGTAGCCCGCGCCATGGCCGTGGGTTTGTTCGCGGCGTTTATTCCCATTCCCTTTCAGATGTTGCTGGCGGCTATCCTGGCGATCGTGGTGCGCGGCAATATGCCCATCGCCGTCAGCCTGGTGTGGCTGACCAACCCGGTCACCATGCCGGTGGTGTTCGTCTGCACCTACATGACCGGCGCCTGGTTGATGAACGTGCCGCCGCGCAGCCTCCCGGACAACCTGACCTGGGAATGGATCAGCGGCCAGTTGAGTACGCTCTGGCAGCCGTTCCTGCTGGGCTCGGTGGTGCTGGGCCTGGTGCTGGGGGCGCTAGCGTATTGCCTGACCATGGCCTACTGGCGCTGGTGGGTTGCGCACCAGTGGAAGAAACGCAAATTGCGTCGTAGCTGAAACCTAGCGGGCAAGGAGCCGCAAGTTCACCCGCAGGCCGCGCCCCGCATTTTCCGCCCATAAGCGTCCGCCTTGGCGCTGCACGGCGTTACGCGCGATGCTCAAGCCCAGGCCAAAACCACCGTCGCCGGGCCTTGAGCCGTCCAACCGCGTGAAAGGCTCGAAGATGCGCTCCAGGTCACATTCATCAATGCCCCCGCCCTGATCCTCCAGCCAGAGATGCCAGCAGCCCCCCTCACGATACCCATCGAGTGTCACCACCCCATGGGCGGGAGAGTGCCGTATGGCATTGCGCAGGATGTTTTCCAGGGCCTGGGCCAGCGCATTCAGGTTGCCACGCACCCAGCTGTCCACCGGCAACAGGCACGGTAGGCGCGAAGCCGGCCAATCGCTTTCAAAGCAGGCGTTCTCCCTGAGCATGTCCCACAACGCCTGGAGCTGGATGTCCTCTTGAGGCAGCAGCGCTCTTTCGCTGTTCAGCCAGGCCAATTGCAGGCTGTCTGATACCAGCCGCTGCATGGCGTCGACTTCCCGCCCCAGCCGCTCGCGCAACGGCGCCAGGTCCTGCTCGCTGTCGCAGGCCACCCGCAGGCGACTCAAGGGCGTACGCAATTCATGGGACATGTCGCGCAGCAACTGCTGTTGCATACGCACCGTGCCCTGCAACCGTTCGGACATATGGTCAAACGCGCGGCCCAACTCACCCAATTCATCCTGACGGCTGGTGGCATCCCGGGACAGCCGAGTGTTCAATTGATCAGCCCGCCACGCATTGGCCTGCTCGCGCAATTGATTGAGCGGCATGATCAGCAGCCGATACAGGCCGACACACAGCAACAGGGTAAACAGGCCGGGAATCACGCCATTGGTGACCACCCGCCAGAACAATTGATAACGGCCTGGCATAAAGCGCTGCGGCAGCTCGATGACGAGCGAGCCCGCACTTGGGTCCACGGGAAACGGGACCTTCATCCAGGGCAAGCCTTTGACATGCCGACTGACCGGCCACTCCAACCCGCGCAAAAAGGTTAAGCGCTGGTTTTCGTTGCCGTTCAGCGGTGTGCTGCTGAGGGATTGCAGGTCTTTACCGATCACGCCGACCCAAGTGGGTTCACGTGTGGCCATCGCCTGCAGCCACGCATCCACACCGGCACGGCCTTGCGTACTCCATGCCAGCTCGGCCCCTGCCGCATACCCGCGGAGCACTTCGCGGGACTCGTCGGCCAGGTAGGCATTCTGCTCTTCCATGTAGCGACCCCAGGACCAACTGAGCCAAATCATCAGCAGGCAGAAGGCGATCAACAGGCAGGCCAGTTTCCAGAACAACGAATGCTTGCCGGGCAATCGCTCAAACCCCTTCATCGTGACCGCTCAGTACATAGCCCTTGCCCCACACCGTGCGCACTTCCCGCTCGCCGTAGCCAATAGCCTTGAGCTTGCGCCGAATCTGGCTCACGTGCATGTCGAGACTGCGATCATGGGGCGCATAACCACGCTGCAGCACATGCTGATAAAGGAAAGCTTTACTGAGGACTTCTTCAACATTGCGGTGCAAGGTTTCCAGCAGGCGGTATTCGCTACGCGTCAGCCCGGCCCAGTGTGCCTGGTAGAGCACGTCACACAGTTCATCGTCAAAACGCAGGACGGGTGTATCGCTGCGTACCGGCAGGCGGGGCGGCTGGGGGCGGCGATCCAGGGCCACCCGTCGCAGAATGGCTTCAATACGCACCCGTAGCTCGATCATGCTGAAGGGTTTGGGCAAATAGTCGTCCGCCCCCAGGCGAAAACCGCTGATACGATCGGCTTCGGCGCCCAGGGCCGACATCAGGATCACCGGGATTGCCTGGCTCTGGCGCAGATGCGTGAGGATCGTCAGCCCATCCATGCCCGGCAGCAGGATGTCCATCAACACGACGTCGAACGCCTGGTCGCGGGCCATGTCCAGGCCCTGCTGGCCGTTCCGGCACCACGTCACCTGGAAACCACAGCGGCCGAGCTGCTCATGCACGTAGGCACCCAACACAGGGTCATCTTCGATGGTGAGGATACGGGGTAGGCCAACTGCTGCGGGATTCATTAGCGTCTGCAAGTCATTCTCAATGACTGATTATTCAAGATTAAGCAGTCACAGGCAATCACCGCCCGGCCCGAATGGCCCGAAGATTGCCATCTGTCATTAATTTGCAAGATTCCTGGCCGCGCAAATGGCTACACTGCGCAAGTGGCAAGGGCCGGATGCCCGCGTGGATTATTGAAAACAATGTGGTAGCAGGAGAGTGGCGTGCTTAGAAGAATGGGGATAAAAGGCCGCGTACTGTTGCTGACCTTATTACCGACCAGCCTGATGGCGTTGTTGTTGGGAGGCTATTTCACCTGGATGCAACTGTCGGAACTGCAGAGCCAGTTGCTGCAACGCGGCGAAATGATCGCCGAGCAATTGGCGCCGCTGGTAGCGCCGGGCCTGGGTACCAAGAACACCGATCTGCTGGAGCGCATCGCCACCCAATCCCTGGAACAGCCGGACGTGCGTGCCGTGTCGTTCCTCGCAGCAGACCGCTCGCCCCTGGCCCATGCGGGCCCGACCATGCTCAACCCACCGCCCACCGGTAACAGTTCCCACCTGCTGCAGCGCACCGGCAACGACGCCACCCGTTACCTGCTGCCGGTGTTCGGCCGCCATCGCAACCTGGCGGGTGACCTGATACCCGACGAATCCGACCGCCTGCTGGGTTGGGTCGAAGTGGAGCTGTCCCACAATGGCATGTTGCTGCGCGGCTACCGAAGCCTGTTTGCCAGCCTGTTGTTGATCGCCATCGGCTTGACGTGCACCGCCGCCCTGGCCCTGCGTATCAGCCGCACCATCAATTCGCCGATCGGCCAGATCAAGCAAGCCGTGGCCCAGCTCAAGGACGGTAACCTGGAAACACGCCTGCCGCCACTGGGCAGCCAGGAGCTGGACCAGCTCGCTTCGGGCATCAACCGCATGGCCGCGACCCTGCAAAACGCCCAGGAAGAACTGCAACACAGCATCGACCAGGCCACCGAAGACGTGCGCCAGAACCTGGAGACCATCGAAATCCAGAACATCGAGCTCGACCTGGCGCGCAAGGAAGCCCTGGAAGCCAGCCGTATCAAGTCGGAGTTCCTGGCCAATATGAGCCATGAGATCCGCACGCCGCTGAACGGCATCCTCGGTTTCACTCACCTGCTGCAAAAAAGTGAGCTGTCGCCGCGCCAGCTGGATTACCTGGGCACCATCGAAAAGTCTGCCGATAACCTGCTGGGCATCATCAACGAGATCCTCGACTTCTCGAAGATCGAGGCCGGCAAGCTGGTACTCGACAGCGTGCCCTTCAACCTGCGGGACTTACTGCAGGACACCCTGACCATCCTCGCACCCGCCGCCCATGCCAAGCAGCTCGAACTGGTGAGCCTGGTGTACCGCGACACCCCGTTGGCGCTGGTGGGCGACCCGCTGCGCCTCAAGCAGATCCTGACCAACCTGATCAGCAACGCGATCAAGTTCACCCGCGAAGGCACCATTGTTGCCAGGGCGATGGTTGAAGACGAGCAGGAAGACAGCGTGCAACTGCGCATCAGCGTACAAGACACTGGCATCGGCTTGTCCAACCAGGATGTCCGCGCGCTGTTCCAGGCATTCAGCCAGGCCGACAACTCACTGTCGCGCCAACCCGGCGGTACCGGCCTGGGCCTGGTGATTTCCAAACGGTTGATCGAGCAGATGGGCGGTGAAATCGGCGTCGACAGCACGCCGGGCGAAGGCTCGGAGTTCTGGATCAGCCTGAACCTGCCCAAAACCCGCGACGACGCCGAAGACCTGCCCGCCCTACCGCTGCTCGGGCGCCGCGTGGCAGTGTTGGAAAACCACGAACTGGCGCGCCAGGCCCTGCAACATCAACTCGAAGACTGCGGCCTGGAAGTCACGCCGTTCAACACGTTGGAAAGCCTGACCAACGGCATCACCAGTGCCCACCAGACCGAACAGGCCATTGACCTGGCAGTGCTCGGCGTCACCGCCAATGATATTCCGCCCGAGCGCCTCAACCAGCATTTGTGGGACCTCGAACACCTGGGCTGCAAGGTGCTGGTGTTGTGCCCGACCACCGAGCAGATGCTGTTCAACCAATCGGTGCCCAACCCCAATAGCCAGTTGCAGGCCAAGCCGGCCTGTACGCGCAAGCTGCGCCGGGCCCTGGCCGACCTGATCAGCCCGCGCCCATCGCGTTGCGAGCCGGGTGAACCGTTGTCCAGCCGTGCGCCACGGGTACTCTGCGTAGACGACAACCCGGCGAACCTGTTGCTGGTGCAAACCCTGCTGGAGGACATGGGCGCCAAGGTGCAGGCGGTAGAAAGCGGCTATGCAGCCATTGATGCGGTGAAGCAGGAAACCTTCGACCTGGTGCTGATGGACGTACAAATGCCCGGCATGGACGGCCGCCAAAGCACCGAAGCGATTCGTCAATGGGAAAGCGAACGCCACGGCACGCCGCTGCCGGTTGTCGCCCTGACCGCCCACGCCATGGCCAACGAAAAACGCGCGCTGCTGCAAAGCGGCATGGATGACTACCTGACCAAGCCCATCAGCGAGCGGCAACTGGCCCAGGTGGTCTTGAAATGGACGGGCCTGGCCCTGCGCAACCAAGGGCCGGAACGCAGCAACGACGGCCTGGGCCCGGGTGTGCAGTTGCTGGTGCTGGACCACGAAGAGGGCCTGCGCCTGGCTGCCAACAAGGCGGACCTGGCCGCCGATATGCTTGCCATGCTGTTGGCTTCTCTGGAAGCCGACCGCTTGGCGATTACGGTTGCCCGCGAAGCCAATGACAACCACGCCCTGATCGAACGCGTCCACCGCCTGCACGGCGCCACGCGCTACTGTGGCGTGCCACAACTGCGCGCGGCGTGCCAACGTGCCGAGACCCTGCTCAAGCAGGACGACGCCAAGGCCATGGCTGCGCTGGACGAGCTGGACATGGCCATTGCCCGGTTGGCCAGCGAAGCACGGGTCAGCGCCTGACAAACAAAAATGTGGGAGCGGGCTTGCCCCCTCCCACATTCAGCCAGCATTCCAACTTGTAAACTGCAGGGAGCCGTTTCAATGCGCGTCATTCTTTTCAGCAGCCAGGCCTACGACCGCGAGAGTTTCCTCGGCGAACCACTGCCCCCAGGCGTGGCACTGCAATTCCAACCCGCCCGCCTCAACCTCGACACCGTGGCGCTGGCCGAACACCACGAAGTGGTCTGCGCGTTTATCAACGATGACCTCAGTGCGCCGGTGCTGGAACTCTTGGCCCAGGGTGGCACCCGCCTGGTTGCCTTGCGCTCGGCGGGTTACAACCATGTCGACCTGCCAGCCGCCAAGCGTCTGGGGTTGACCATCGTTCGCGTACCGGCCTATTCGCCTCACGCCGTGGCCGAACACGCCGTGGCGCTGATCCTCGCGCTCAACCGGCGCCTGCATCGCGCCTATAACCGCACACGCGATGGCGATTTCAGCCTGCATGGGCTCACCGGTTTCGATCTGGTCGGCAAAACCGTCGGTGTGGTCGGCACCGGGCAGATAGGCGCGACCTTCGCCAAGATCATGACCGGCTTCGGCTGCACGCTGCTGGCTTATGACCCCTTCCCCAACCCCCACGTCCAAGCGCTTGGCGCCCGCTACGTGAGCCTGCCCGAGCTGCTGGCCGAGGCGCAAATCATCAGCCTGCACTGCCCACTCACCGCCGACAGCAAGCACTTGATCAACGCCGGCTCCCTGGCCCACATGCAGCCCGGCGCAATGCTGATCAACACCGGCCGCGGCGGTTTGGTCGATACTCCGGCATTGATCGAAGCCCTCAAGGATGGCCAATTGGGCTACCTGGGGCTGGACGTGTATGAGGAAGAAGCGCAGTTGTTTTTCGAAGACCGTTCGGACCTGCCCCTGCAAGACGATGTGCTCGCCCGCCTGCTCACGTTCCCCAATGTGATCATCACCGCGCACCAGGCATTCCTCACCCGCGAGGCCCTGGCGGCGATCGCCGGCACCACACTGGCCAACATCGCGGCGTGGGCCGATGGCCGCGTACAAAACCAGGTCGAGGGATGATCAGCGGTCACATACCACGCTCATGATTGGCTGGCACCCGTGATAGGATGCCGCGCCTATTTGGAGGATCCATGGCCGAACACGATTTCCGCTTCAGCTTGCTGAGCCCGCAACACACTCTGATCGAATGCCGCGCCTTGGTGCCGGGCCGTTACCAGGTCACCGGCAACGGTGGTTCGATCAAGCATGGCGACGTCTTGATCGTCACCCTGCGTGGCAGTAAAACCCTGTCGATGCGCCTGACGGTCGAAGGCGACGCGCGCTACTCCATCCGCCCAGCGGGCCAATGGGTCGCCATGGCCCAAGGGCCGAAATTCGGCGAATTGGAGATTCACACCTGGAAGGTCAACTGCGACAGCTGCGAAGCCGTGCTGGAGTTTGAATTCGCGGTAGAAACCAAGCTGACCAAGGAGCCGCTGCAACCTGCCGCCAACGCGCGCATCAAGGAGCTCGGCTGGGCCAGCGAAGGCGACAAACACCGCTGCCCGAAATGCCAGCAGGCCGCACAATGAAAGGCCCACTGCTGCTCGCTGCGGTCGGTGTTGGCTTGTCGGGCTGCGCCGGCGATGCGGTGAAGCTCGAGCAGGACCACAGCTACGTGGTGGAGTGGATCGGTGAGCGGCCGTTGATGGACTATGCACACCTGACCGTCACCCTCGGCGCCGATGGCCGTGCCTATGGCAACGGCGGCTGCAACCACTGGTTTGCGCCGTACACGCTGGATGGCGAAAAACTCAGCTTCGGTAAAATCGGCAGCACCCGCAAGCTCTGCGCCGAGGCCCTGATGGAGCAGGAACATCGCTTCTTCCAGACCCTGCAGACCGTCGAGCGCTGGGACATCTCGCCGATTGAACAAACCCGCTTCTGGCCGGCTGAAGGCAAGCCCATTCGCTTGTGGCTTGAAGAAGGCTGATAGCGCCGACCGCAGGCTCAATGGGCTCTAACTGTGGGAGGGGGCTTGCCCCCTCCCACAGTTTCAACCGCGCAGGGCCTTGAGCTTGGCCAGTACACCTTGCGCCGTCTGCTCACCCATCAACTGTTCGCGCACCTTGCCCTTGTCATCGATGATGTAGGTCACCGGCAACGCCTCGCTGCGCGGTATATCAAAAATCCCCTCCGGGTTCTGCGCCAGCACGGTGAACTTGATGCCCAGCTTATCACTGGCTTCCTTCAGCTCTGCACCCTGCACATTATCGAAATTAACCCCGAACACGCCGACCTTCTGCCCCTTCAACTGCTCGGCCAACGCATTGAGCTCAGGGATTTCCGTACGACACGGGCCACACCATTCCGCCCAGTAATTGACCACCAGCCATTGCTTGTCCAGGCGTTCGGCCGCCACTTTCTGGCCATATTGATCAACGCCGTAGTCGTTACCGCAGCCGCTGAGCAGCAGGGTTGTGATGATCGCCAATGCACCGATCAGTCGCCTTGTCATGGGGTAATCCTTCGCAAAAATGAACGTTGGCTGCGACCTATCGCCTCTTACGGTTTAAGGACGGGCCGCAGCGCAGGTAGAATACCCGCCACCTTACGCAAGATGCGACCCGCACATGACCGATCTGACGCTTTATCACAACCCGCGCTGCTCGAAATCGCGCGGTGCGCTCGAACTGCTGGAAGCCCGCGGCCTCACCCCAACCGTGGTGCGCTACCTGGAAACCCCGCTGGACGCCGCGAAAATCAAAGCCCTGCTCGGCAAACTGGGGATCGGCGCACGCCAACTGCTGCGCACTGGCGAAGACGAATACAAGACCCTCAACCTGGCCGACGCCAGCCTCAGCGAAGCGCAGTTGATTGCCGCCATCGCTGAACATCCCAAGTTGATGGAACGCCCGATCCTGGAAACCGCCGACAAAGCCATCATTGGCCGCCCGCCGGAAAACGTGCTGGAGATCCTGCCGTGACGACGCCGTATGTGCTGGTGTTGTATTACAGCCGCAATGGATCGGTGAGTGAAATGGCCCGCCAGATTGCCCGGGGCATTGAACAAGCCGGGCTGGAGGCGCGACTGCGCACCGTGCCGGCGATCTCCGCCGAGTGTGAAGCGGTGGCGCCCAGTATTCCAGACGAAGGCGCGCTGTATGCCAGCCTGGATGACCTGAAGCACTGCTCGGGCTTGGCCCTGGGCAGCCCAACGCGCTTCGGCAACATGGCGGCGCCGCTCAAATACTTCCTCGACGGCACCAGTAACCTGTGGCTCACCGGTGCTCTCGTCGGCAAGCCGGCCGGGGTTTTCACCTCCACTGCCAGCTTGCACGGCGGCCAGGAAACCACGCTGATGTCGATGCTGTTGCCACTGCTGCACCATGGCATGCTGATCACCGGCCTCCCCTACAGCGAGCAGGCATTGCTCGATACCAAGGGCGGCGGTACGCCGTATGGCGCCAGCCACCATTCCGGGCCGGATGGCAAGCGCATGCTGGACCAACATGAAATCGCACTGTGTCGTGCCTTGGGCTTGCGCCTGGCAAACACCGCCATCCTGCTGGAGGGCGGTCGTGGCCAGGAAGCCTAAGGTCCTGCCGGCACAGGCGTGGCTGGAGCCGCGCGTCAAGGTCGCACGCGCAGTGAGCCTGTTGGCATTCTTCGGCCTGGTGGGTTTGCTGTGCGGGTATTACCTGTTTGTCGCCGACCTGCACGGTGCACGCCCGTGGGTGATCCTGCTGATCGAACTCGTGCCGCTGCTGATACTGGCACCGGGGATGCTGCTCGGCAGCGCACGCGGGCATTCGTGGATGTGCTTTGTGGTGAACCTGTATTTCATCAAGGGCGCATTGGCCGCGTACGACCCGAACCGACAGTGGTTCGGGGTACTGGAGATGTTGGCGAGCCTGGCGGTGTTTTGTACGGCGTTGCTGTATGTGCGCTGGCGGCATCAGTTGAACCGGCGGTTGGCCGATTGACTTACCCTTTGTAGGAGCGAGCTTACTCGCGAAGATCGTTAACGATTACGCGCTTATGCGGGTTTAACGCGTTGCCCTCAGGTTCTTCGCGAGCAAGCTCGCTCCTACAGTGGTCAATGGTTGACGGTGTACGCCAACATCATCGACAACTGGCACATCGGCCGCCCACTCTCGGCATGCCACTGGTTGAACGCGCCCTGCACCGTCGCCAAGTCACGCAGGCTGGTCGGTGCCTTGTCGACGATCTTCTGCGCGTTCAGTGCCGCCACCACATCATCGCTCGGTACAAACGTGTCCTTGCCCACCATGCGCAGGAAACGCGGCGCCGACAGCCCGCCCAACTGGTGGCCGTGCTTGCTCAGGTACTTCCATAGGCCAACGATGTCGGTTACCGGCCAATCGGCGATAAACGCGCCGAAGCTGCCCTTTTCCTGCTCAATATCCAGGATCATCTGCGCATTGCGCGGCACACTCTTGAGCTTGCCCAGGTGCCGGATGATGCGGGTGTCCTGCATCAGGCGCTCCAGGTGCTCGGCCCCCATCAACACGACTTTCTGCGGGTCAAAACCGAAAAACACCTGCTCGAACGCCGGCCACTTGGCATCCACTACGCTGTGCTTCAAGCCCGCACGAAATACCCGCAGCGCCAAGGTCGACAGGTAGCGGTCGTCGCTGATCTTGCGCAATTGCGCCGGGGTCTTGGGCACAGGCAGATGGGCGTCCAGCTCGGCCGCCGAACCAAAGCGATTCAGACAATATTCGTGCAGCCACTTGTAATCGCGCATGCCCTCTCCTGGCAATTGAATTGAAAACGGCGCCCGCAAGCGCCGTGTGTCAGAGCGTTGAATGGGCTCAGAGGTTCACAACATTGACGAAGCGCGAAGCGGCAGTCTCATCAATTTTCAGGCTGGTGAAGTCGAACAGGTTGCGGTCGGCCAACTGCGAGGGGATCACGTTCTGCAGGCTGCGGAAAATGCTTTCGGTACGACCCGGCGTCTTGCGCTCCCAATCCACCAGCATTTCCTTGACCACCTGGCGTTGCAGGTTTTCCTGGGAGCCGCACAGGTTGCACGGGATGATCGGGAATTGCTTGAAGTCGGAGTAAGCCTGGATGTCCTTCTCGTTGCAATACGCCAGCGGGCGGATCACCACGTTACGCCCGTCATCGGCGCGCAACTTGGGCGGCATGGCCTTGAGGGAGCCGTTGAAGAACATATTCAGGAAGAAGGTCTCGACGATGTCGTCCCGGTGGTGCCCCAGGGCCATCTTGGTCGCGCCGATCTCATCGGCAAACGTGTAGAGCGTGCCACGGCGCAGGCGCGAGCACAGCGAGCAGGTGGTCTTGCCTTCCGGAATCAGCTCCTTGACCACCGAATAGGTGTCTTTTTCGACGATGTGGTACTCGATGCCCAGCGCTTTCAGGTAGGCGGGCAGCACATGCTCGGGGAAGCCCGGTTGTTTCTGGTCCATGTTGACGGCGACGATCTCGAACTTGATCGGCGCAACCTTTTGCAGGTGCAGCAGCACGTCGAGCAGGGTGTAGCTGTCTTTACCGCCGGAGAGGCAGACCATGACCTTGTCGCCCTCCTCGATCATGTTGAAATCGGCGACTGCTTCACCGGCCAGGCGGCGCAGGCGTTTTTGCAGTTTGTTCTGGTTGACCGTAAGAGTGCCCATGGCGCTTGGATCCACTGGAGGTGTGTGACGAAAAGCCGGGTATTTTACCGATATGAGCGACCGAGTTCCAATGTGGGAGGGGGCAAGCGCCCCTCTCACCTCTGCCGGCGCCGCCATTGACAGACCGAGCGGCGATTAGGGCCAACGTTTACAGCGCGATTTGCTCTAAAGCCCTACAGTTTTTCCGGTCATCACTTTCTATACTGCGACTTGAGGTCGCACATATATCCAGACCTTTGCGGCCATTTGGCCCGTAGGCGCTCCGATGGGGGGCGATGGTAATAACGACAGGAGTGACTGGCATGATCCATCACGTCGTGGGGCTTTTTACCCATCCCGACCAGGAATGGCGGGAAATTCGTGGCGATAAAGAAGAAAGCATCGGCCACATGTACCTCACTCACACCTTGATCCTGGCGGCGATCCCCGCCATATCGGCCTTTATCGGCACCACCCGGGTCGGCTGGGTCATCGGCAGTCGCGCGCCGGTCATGCTGACCCAGGAAAGCGCATTATGGATGACCCTCATGTCCTACGCCGCCATGCTCGGGGGTGTGGCGGTGATGGGCGCGTTCATCCACTGGATGGCCCGTACCTATGATGCCAGCCCAAGCATGTCCCGCTGCGTGGCCTTTGCCACCTACACCGCGACACCGCTCTTCATCGGCGGGCTGGCGGCGCTCTATCCGCACATGTGGCTGGGCATGGCCGTGGGCACGGCGGCGATTTGCTACACGGTGTACCTGCTGTATGTGGGGCTGCCGACCTTCATGAGCATCGACCCGGACGAAGGCTTCCTGTTTTCCAGCTCGGTGCTGGCCGTGGGCCTGGTGGTACTGGTGGCGATCATGGCCTTTACCGTGATCGTCTGGGGCCTGGGTGTCGGCCCGATCTACACAAACTGAGCGTTCCAACCACAGGCAAGGCCACCGCAAGGTGGCTTTGTGCGTTATGCATGACCATTCGGCGCCTGACAGATTCGGAAACACCCAGCTTTGCGGCATACTGGGCGTCTCTGGAGATATGTACAGCATGCCCGAGCAACTCAATACCCGCGTCGAAGATTGTTTCCTGCAAGCCGAATCCTTTTTCAAACGAAGTTTCAAACGCCCTCAGGTCAGCCTCAAGCTGAGGGGCCAGAAAGCCGGTGTTGCGCATTTGCACGAGAACCTGCTGCGTTTCAACCCCCAGTTGTACCGTGAAAACAGCCAGCACTTCCTGAAACAAACCGTGGCCCACGAAGTGGCGCACCTGATAGCCCACCAGTTATTTGGCGAACGCATCCAGCCGCATGGTGAGGAATGGCAGTTGATTATGCGCGGCGTCTATGAACTGCCGCCGGACCGTTGCCACACCTACGAAGTCAAGCGTCGCCAGGTGACCCGGTACATCTACCGCTGCCCGTGTGCCGATAGTGATTTTCCGTTTTCGGCCCAGCGTCATGGCTTGGTGAATCAGGGGCGGCGTTATCTGTGTCGCCGCTGCCGGCACACCCTGGTGTTTACCGGCGAAACCCGCGTCGAGTAATTTTTCGCTGGTTCTGGGGGGGCATCGCGGGCATCGATATCGACACAATTACCGTCGAACGCAAAATCTGTGACAAATCGGCTGTTGTGGCGAGCGGGCTTGTCCCGCGTTGGGGCGCGTAGCGCCCCCTAAGAAGGACGAATGCGGTGTATCCGATACTGCGCAGAGACAGTTTTGGGGGCTGCTGCGCACCCCAACGCGGGACAAGCCCGCTCGCCACAGGGGAATATGACTGCCCTTCAAAAGTTGTGTAGATACCGATGTTC
>NZ_JALJFG010000027.1 GCF_023242475.1 Pseudomonas sp. MWU15-20650
ACAAGCCCGCTCGCCACAGTGATAGTTTCCTTCTTAACTGACTGGCATTAGGGCAAGCCCGCTCCCACATTTGGCATGGGTTTGCACTTCATATAAGGAGTTGAGCATGCGAATCGGACTAGTGGGCTACGGCCACGGCGGGCGCTTTTTTCATGCGCCGCTGATCGCCACCCTGCCTGGCGCCACCTTCGTCGGCGTGGTGACGCGTTCACCTGAACGTCGCCAGCAATTAAGCACTGACCTTCCAGGGATTAAAGCCTTTGACTCCATCGGCCAGATCGTGGAAGCCGGTGTCGACGCGCTGGTCATTTCCACCACCCTCAAGGGCCGCCCGGCCCTGGTGCTGGAAGCCATCGAACACGGTGTGGCGGTGGTCAGTGACAAACCTTTCGCCAGCAACGCCGAGCAGGCCCAGGCGTTGATCACGGCTGCCGAGCGTCATGGCGTGCTGCTCAGCGTCTATCAGAACCGGCGTTGGGACTCGGACTACCTGACCTTGCGCAAGCTGATCGACGCCGGCGCGCTGGGTGTAATCACCCGCTTTGAATCCCGCGTGGAACGCTACAGCCCGCACGCCGTGGGCAATGCCAGCGGCGGCGGGTGGCTGCGTGATCTGGGCAGCCACCTGGTGGACCAGGCCCTGCAACTGTTCGGTCCAGTGGACCGGGTGTTCGCGCAATTGCAATTCACGCCTGAGCATCCCACGCTCGACCACGGTTTTTTTGTCTCCCTGACCCACGCCAACGGTGTGGTTTCGCACTTGTGGGGCAGTGCGCTGCAAAACAGCCAGGCACCGCGGTTCCGGGTCAGTGGCACCTTGGGGTGCTACACCGTCGAAGGGCTTGATGGTCAGGAAGACGCGCTGATGGCCGGCAAGTCGCCGAAGACCGAAGGTGAACATTGGGGCTTTGAAGAGCATCGGCGTTGGGGCTGGTTCGAGCAAGGGCAAGAGCGGGAGCGGGTGCCGTCGGAGAAGGGCTGCTGGACGCAGTTCTATCGGCAGTTGCAAGCCGCTGTGCAAGGCCAGGGGCCGCTGCCGGTGAACGCCTATGACGCACTGCAAACCACCCGTATATTGGACGCCGCACGCCTCAGCGCCGAGCGCCAGCAGGTGGTTTCGACAAAAATAGAATAAAATTCTAAAACATGTTGATATGGAAATTATTTTCTAATACAGTCTTTTCCAGGTTGCATAAAGTACGTCTCGAACCTGATTCGGACGACTCAACAAAAACAAGATCAAAAACAACCAGGTACCGTCAGATGAAAATCTTCAACGCTGTACTGCGAGTTTTACGCCCTGCCCACACGCCCCGCGCTTTGCCCCGCACCCGGCCGTTTTATTTTTCCTTCCTCAATGTGCTGTGCGTCGAAAACAACGACGCGCTGGTCTGCTGCATTCCTGGCGCACCGATCGTTCGGCTGCCCGCTTCGCAAGCCTCGCTCTGATAAACGCAACGTCCAGAAAACCAACAAGAAAGTGGAGACAGACCGTTCATGAAGACCCCGATCCGATTTACCGCCCTGGCCCTGTCCATGCTGCTGGCCAGTGGTTTGGCCGGCGCCGCCGATCTCAAGGTTGGCGTGACGATGTCCGCGTTCGACGACACCTTCCTGACTTACCTGCGTGAAGACATGGACAAGCAAGCCAAGTCCTATCCCAAGGGCGACGGCGTGCAACTGCAATTCGAAGACGCCCGCGCCGATGTGGTGAAGCAACTGAGCCAGGTCGAGAACTTTATCAGCCAGAAAGTCGACGCCATCATCGTTAACCCGGTCGATACCGCATCAACCAAGAACATCATCAGCGCGGCGACCAAGGCGGGTATCCCGCTGGTGTTTGTCAACCGCCGCCCAGACCAGAAAGACTTGCCCAAGGACGTGGTGGCGGTGACCTCCGATGACGTCGAGGCCGGTCGCCTGCAAATGCAGTACATCGCGGAAAAACTCGGTGGCAAGGGCAAGATCGTGATCCTGCTGGGTGACCTGGCAAACAACTCCACCACCAACCGCACCAAGGGCGTGAAGGAAGTGCTGGCCAAGTACCCGGACATCAAGATCGAGCAGGAGCAGACCGGCATCTGGCTGCGTGACCGGGGAATGACCCTGGTCAACGACTGGCTGACCCAGGGCCGCGAATTCAATGCGGTGCTGGCCAACAACGATGAGATGGCGATCGGTGCGTCCATGGCCCTCAAATCGGCTGGCAAAGGAGGGAGCGTGCTCATCGCCGGGGTGGATGGCACGCCCGATGGCTTGAATGCAATCACCAAAGGCGACATGACCGTGTCGGCCTTCCAGGACGCCAAGGGCCAGGCGGTGGGTTCGGTCGAAGCGGCGCGCAAGATGGCCAGGAAAGAGCCGGTCGAACAGAACGTGGTGATCCCGTTCAAGCTGATCACCCCGGACAACGTCAAAGACTTCAAGTAGCCCTGACATAACAACAATAAGCCGGCAGGGCGGTCACGGCCGCCCTGCAGATGGAGTACCTCCCTATGCTCGCTCAAGCCTCTGTCTCGCAGCCTCCCGGTATCCAGCCGTTGCCGCTGGACGAACCCTACCTGCTGGAAATCGTCAACATCAGCAAAGGCTTTCCCGGCGTCGTGGCCTTGGACGATGTGCAACTGCGGGTGCGCCCCGGCACGGTGCTGGCACTGATGGGTGAGAACGGCGCGGGCAAGTCGACGCTGATGAAAATCATCGCCGGGATCTACCAGCCTGACGCCGGGGAAATCCGCCTGCGTGGCAAGCCGATCACGTTCGAGACGCCGCTGGCGGCACAGAAGGCGGGGATCGCGATGATCCATCAGGAACTCAACCTGATGCCCCACATGAGCATCGCCGAGAACATCTGGATCGGCCGCGAGCAGCTCAACAGCCTGCACATGGTCAACCACCGCGAAATGCACCGTTGCACCGCCGAGTTGCTCGCACGTTTGCGCATCAACCTTGACCCGCAAGAACAGGTTGGCAACTTGAGTATCGCCGAACGGCAGATGGTCGAGATTGCCAAGGCTGTGTCCTACGACTCCGACATCCTGATCATGGATGAACCGACCTCGGCTATTACCGACAAGGAAGTCGCCCACCTGTTTTCGATCATTGCCGACCTCAAGTCCCAGGGCAAAGGCATCGTCTACATCACCCATAAAATGAACGAGGTGTTCGCCATTGCCGATGAGGTAGCGGTGTTCCGCGACGGCCAGTACATCGGCCTGCAGCGCGCCGACAGCATGAACAGTGACAGCCTGATCTCGATGATGGTGGGCCGTGAGTTGAGCCAGTTGTTCCCGGTACGCGAGACACCCATCGGCGACCTGTTGCTGTCGGTACGCGATCTGAGCCTGGAAGGCGTGTTCAACAACGTATCGTTCGACCTGCACGCCGGTGAAATCCTCGGTATCGCCGGGCTGATGGGCTCAGGCCGCACCAACGTGGCGGAAACCATTTTTGGTATCACCCCCGCCAGCAGCGGGCAAATCACCCTCGACGGCAAGGCGTTGCGCATCACCGACCCGCACATGGCCATCGAGAAAGGCTTTGCGCTGTTGACCGAGGACCGCAAGCTCAGTGGCCTGTTCCCGTGCCTGTCGGTGCTGGAAAACATGGAAATGGCCGTGTTGCCGCACTATTCGGGCAACGGCTTTATCCAGCAGAAAGCCCTGCGTGCGCTGTGCGAAGACATGTGCAAGAAGCTGCGGGTGAAAACCCCGTCCCTTGAGCAATGTATCGACACCCTGTCCGGCGGCAACCAGCAAAAGGCCCTGCTGGCCCGTTGGTTGATGACCAACCCACGCCTGCTGATCCTCGATGAGCCCACGCGCGGTATTGATGTGGGGGCCAAGGCCGAGATCTATCGGTTGATCTCCTTCCTCGCCAGCGAAGGCATGGCGGTGATCATGATTTCCTCGGAACTGCCCGAAGTGCTCGGGATGAGCGACCGGGTGATGGTGATGCACGAAGGTGAACTGATGGGCACCCTGGACCGTGCTGAGGCCACCCAGGAAAACGTCATGCAGTTGGCCTCCGGTATGACCGCAGTCCACTGATTACAGAATAAGAAGGTGATTGGCTATGAACGCAATAACAGACAACAAGCCGGCCACGGCACCGGTCAAGAGCCGTCGACGCATACCCACGGAGCTGAGCATCTTCCTGGTGCTGATGGGTATCGGCCTGGTGTTCGAACTGTTCGGCTGGATTGTGCGCGACCAGAGTTTCCTGATGAACTCCCAGCGCCTGGTACTGATGATCCTGCAGGTGTCGATCATCGGCCTGCTGGCAATTGGCGTGACCCAGGTGATCATTACCACGGGTATCGACTTGTCTTCTGGCTCGGTGTTGGCCTTGTCGGCAATGATCGCCGCCAGTTTGGCGCAGACCTCCGATTTTTCCCGGGCGGTGTTTCCATCCCTGACGGACTTGCCGGTGTGGATCCCGGTAGCGATGGGGTTGGGTGTGGGGCTGTTGGCGGGGGCAATCAACGGCAGCATTATTGCGGTTACCGGCATTCCGCCGTTTATCGCGACCCTGGGCATGATGGTCTCGGCCCGTGGCCTGGCGCGTTATTACACTGAAGGCCAGCCGGTGAGCATGCTGTCGGACTCCTACACAGCGATTGGCCATGGCGCGATGCCGGTGGTGATCTTCCTGGTGGTGGCGGTGATCTTCCATATTGCCCTGCGCTACACCAAGTACGGCAAGTACACCTACGCCATCGGCGGCAATATGCAGGCGGCGCGCACCTCGGGGATCAACGTCAAGCGTCACTTGATCATTGTCTACAGCATTGCCGGGCTCCTGGCCGGTTTGGCCGGCGTGGTGGCCTCGGCACGTGCCGCCACCGGCCAGGCGGGCATGGGCATGTCGTATGAACTGGATGCGATTGCCGCCGCGGTCATCGGCGGCACCAGCCTGGCGGGCGGGGTAGGGCGCATCACCGGTACCGTGATCGGCGCGCTGATCCTCGGTGTGATGGCCAGCGGGTTTACCTTCGTCGGGGTGGATGCGTACATCCAGGACATCATCAAGGGCCTGATCATCGTGGTGGCGGTGGTGATCGACCAATACCGCAATAAGAAACAGCGCAAGCGCTGAGCCACAAGCCACAAGCCACTAGCTGCAAGCCACTAGCTGCAAGCTGCAAGCTGCAAGCTGCAAGTATGAAGGGCTTTACAGCTTGTCGCTTGCAGCTTGTGGCTTATAGCTGCTTCACGAACTTTCCTGCTATAAACGCACTCCGATGACCGTTCGCCAAGCCCGTCCTGGTGCCTTTGGGGGTTAATTGGGAAAAAATGCCTGTCTTTTCAGTTGCTGCGCCCTCAAGTCGGCCTTAGACTGCCGCCCCTCGTAAATTGAGTGCCGGGTGGCGCTTGGAATGGACGGCGCCCTTCCGAGACCTGCAAAGGTCGGCCGGAACGCTCCCTTATTCGCCTTAATGCACGTATTTTTTATAGAGAAATCAATGACAAAGGAAAAGTTGCTGGCCATGCCGGCGGATGACTACATGAATGCCGAACAGCACGCTTTTTTTGAGCAATTGCTGCAAGACATGAAAGTGGAACACCACGAGCGCATTGAACAGAACCGCATCGCCATTGAAAGCCTGGACACCCCGGCCGACCCGGCTGACGCCGCTTCCGTTGAAGAAGAGCGCACATGGCTGGTCAACGCTATCGATCGCGACCAGCGCATGCTGCCGCAGCTTGAGCGTGCACTGGAACGCATCAAGGAAGACTCCTTCGGCTGGTGCGATGACAGCGGCGAGCCTATCGGCCTCAAGCGCCTGCTGATCAGCCCGACCACCAAGTACTGCATCGAGGCGCAAGAGCGTCACGAGCAGATCGACAAGCACCAGCGTCAAGCCTGATGCGGTGAGTGGGGAGCCGTGCAATCGGCTCCCCAAAGAAATACCGGTTACGCCCTGGTTATTGATCTACTGCAAGCACCCCACTAAAGGCCCATGGATAATGGCCCGATAGTGGCGTTTAATGCAGACACAATAACGATAAGCAGGGGGTAACGACGATGGCTGGAGATGGATCTCTGATGGACGCAGCAGTGCCACCGCAAAAGGTGGTACGCGTGCTGCCCGGCTGGCTGATACCGCTCTTGCAGAGTGCCGCCCTGGTGCTGCTCCTGTTGGGGCTGGCGTTTGCCAGCTTGCCGATCTACCTCTGCCTGCCGCTGGCTTTGCTGGTGATCTGGCTGCCGCGCCTGAAACATCATGCACCGGTCATTGCACCGTCTGCGGCCACCGATGCCATGGGCGACTTGACGCGTGACTTGTCCTATACCACCAGCCATAACGCATTGTCCGCTGCCGGCGTGGCCTATTCGGTCAGGCAACTGGCGGCACGTTTGCAGTCGCAGTTAAGCGCGGCCAAGCAGATCGTCAGCAATGCCGAGGTCATGATTGGCACCGAGCAGGTCACGTCCCAGCTCAGTCGCCAGGCCCTGGGTGCTGCCAGCCAAGCCCATCAGCGCAGTACCGAAGGGCGCGAAGTGCTGGCCCAATCGATCACCCGCATGCATCAGCTCAGCCAGCGTGCCAATGCCAGCCGCGAGCTGATCGAGGCGTTGAGCCAGCGCAGTGAAGAAATCCAGCGTGTGACCCTGGTGATTCAGTCCATTGCCAGCCAGACCAACCTGTTGGCGCTGAACGCGGCGATTGAAGCTGCACGGGCCGGCGAGCATGGGCGCGGGTTTGCCGTCGTCGCCGATGAGGTGCGTGGCCTGGCGGGGCGCACCGCCACTGCCACCGATGAAGTCGGGGTGATGGTCGCCGATATCCAGCAGCGCACGGCCCAGGTGGTGGAGCAGATTCGCCAACTGTCGGCGGACCTGCACGCCGGCGTCGAACAGGTGGAACACGCCGGCGAACAATTGGAGAACATCGCCAGCCTGGCGGCGGATGTGGAAGGGCAGGTCAATGAAATTGCCCAGGGCACCGATACCAACCGTACGCAACTTGACAGTTTGTTCCATGCCGTCGAGCAGATGCGCAGCGACCTTACGGTGAGCGATCAGCAGACCCGCCAACTCGCTCAGGCCGCTGTTCAAATGGAAGGGCAGGCTGAAACCATCAGTGAGCGCCTCGCCGAAGTCGGGCTGGACGACTATCACCAGCGCATCTACGACCTGGCTCGTGAAGGCGCCAGCCGTATTGCTGGGCAGTTCGAGGCGGATGTAGCACAAGGCCGCATCAGCCTGGATGACTTGTTCGATCGCAGCTACACCCTGATCCCGAATACCCACCCGAGTCAATATCACACGCGTTTTGACGGCTACACCGACCAGGTTTTGCCGGCGATTCAGGAAGCGCTGTTGCCACGCCACGAAGGGTTGGTATTTGCCATTGCTTGCACACCACAAGGCTATGTACCGACGCATAACAAAGCTTTTTCCCATGCCTTGACCGGTGATGCCCAACGGGATGCGGTGCAGAACCGTACCAAGCGCAAGTTTGAAGATCGCACGGGTATACGCTGTGGCAGCCATCAACAAGCCATGCTGCTACAGACCTATACCCGCGATACCGGCGAACTGATGCATGATTTGTCGGTGCCCATACTGGTCAATGGCCGGCACTGGGGCGGCCTGCGCCTGGGCTATAAGCCGGAAGAGAAGGCCGTGCGCTAGGGATTGTTGCTGTTTATGCAAGGGTGCTATTCCGGGGATAGCTTTTTCCAACGGGCGGAAAACCGTAGCATGGCCAACATTGTTAGCCTGCTAACTAATGCTGCGGAGAAGCTCCATGCAAAACAAAGTCGATGTGGCCGTGATGATCGGCAGTGGCGTGCCAGAAACCCTGCGTGCACTGGGCCAGAGAGCCTGCTGGGTGGTGTTGCTCAACGGTGAGCAGCGCGGTACCGCATTTTCCAGTCGTGAAGAAGCGCAAGAATGCCAGGCTGCCTGGCAAGCGCTGTTGCGCCTGGAACAGTCAGACAGCCTGCATTGAGAGGGCGCTACTAAGATTGATGCAGGCGCTGATTCAACTCATCCACCGGGATGGCCCAATCGGCGTCTTCGCGCAGTTCTTCCTTGAGAAATTGAGCTTGTTGCGGCGTCCAGAAAGGCGCGTCAATCAGCTTCACCTGCTCAGGCAGTGGGTGCGCGACAATGAAAGCATCGATGGCCTCGGGCGTTGATTTCAGGCCCAACTGTTCAAACAGGGCTTCGAGAGTAGGGATTAGCGCGTCCATATCGTTCTCCATGCAAAGTGAGGATTGTTGTGCATGGGAGGCTCGCGGGGCGACAGAGTTCTATCGGATCGTCAGGAATTGAGTGCACCTGAGTCCACGGCGGTTTTCAGGGCCTTGGCGGCGTCCTTCGCCGCGAGGGCGGCAGCGTCGACGGTCTTGAACCAACGGTCTTTTTCCACCTGGTGCGTTGTCACTGTGTTCAGCGGTGGTTTGGCCCGCATGATAATGACCGCTTGAAACTCACCGGCTACCTCCCTCGCATCGCCGTGGATAAAAAATTCGCCGATATCAAATTCCGTCACGTATAGCCTTCCCTTCTAGGTAACTGCACTGATGAAACCTGACCCGCACGGGGCAAACTTCAATGGACGGGCCAGTATGGCAGTTGTTAGGGGGCCGTGGCGCAGTAAAGTCACCCAGGTGATAAAACGATCGCGCCTTGAAGGGCGTACAGCTTGGCCTCCAACGTTTTGGCCAGTTCGCAGGCTTTGATGTGATCGCTGCGAAAACCCTTGATTCTGCCGCTGGTCACTTCAAGAATATGAAAAAAGTTCTTCCCGGCCGGTACGACTTGATAAAGCACGGAATTGGAGTACCCATTGGGGTTATCCAAGCAGTAGTATGGAGCCTTGCTTGGATATGATGAACGAGTGTGCAAGGACGTAGCGTCATGTTGTCGTTGCATGGTCAGCTCCTGTCGATGGATCTTGTTGACCTCTCAGCAGCCTTTCGGGTGGTTTTGAACCGTGTTGCTGCTTTAGTATTGTCGTCGGCACTCCGCATCTGGTTCCATCCCCCGGATTTTTTTATGGAATGTCGGAAAACTGCGTTTTTTATTGGGTTATTCTCTGAAGTTGGTCGATCCGTATTCTCGGGTCGTTGAACCTGTGATTTGCTGTGGTGCCGGATGACCTTGCATAAGGTCCACCGCGCATGGCTGTACGAGTCTTGCGGGTTACTTCAGTTTTTTAACGAATGTGTGATCGTGCCGTAACGGCCGTTTTTTTGTGCTGCCTGCTCCTGCGGTCAGTGCTTTTATGAGGTGGGGGTCTTTCCTTGGCAGTCAGTAATCTGGAAATGCACGCGTTATTCGTGCTGGGTGATTTACGCGCAAAGTTGGTCAAACAATTTCAATCTCGTTTTGTCTACGTCACTGAACAGACGCCGGAAGGCATCTACATCGCCGAGATCGATACTGAAACGGCGTTGGTCGTGGATGACAAGCCACGCCTGGAACTCAAGGTGGGCGACCATTTTCGTGCGGCCGTATTGCCGAGTCGTGAAGGTGGCAAGTTCGAACTGAAGTTCCGTGACATCAAGTTGACGGTGTATGGCCTGGGCGACTACGCCTTTGTGTCATCGGCCGAAGGCCAGGGCATTGTGTTCAAGGAAGGCCACAGCGTGATGCTGGTGTTTGCCGCCCATGAGCAACTGCAAGAAGGGCTGACCAAAACCCTCAAGGCCGTGACTGGCAAAGCCGCCAAATGGCGCAAAGGGGAACTGGTGACCTTCAAGGCCAGCGAGTAGTCGATAAACACTTCGTGCTTCTTCCTCTTTTGGAACCTCTACTACAGTTGAGTTGACTTAACTATTCAGAGGCTTCGCACATGGGCGGCAACGCCGTTTGCCATGACTGCGAAAACGCGAGGTGCAAAGGCATGAAAGGATTGAAGTCACTGTTGGCCGCGTCGCTGACGACCCTGAGTCTGTCATTGGCGTCATTCCCGGCCTCGGCTGCACAGGCCCCCGTGCATTTTGCCGACCTGAACTGGGAAAGTGGCAGCCTGATCACCGAAGTACTGCGCTTTATTGTCGAGAAGGGCTATGACTTGCCCACCGACACCTTGCCCGGCACCACCATCACCCTGGAAACCGCCCTGGCAAAGAACGACATTCAGGTGATTGGTGAGGAGTGGGCGGGCCGCAGTCCGGTATGGATCAAGGCCGAGGCCGAAGGCAAAGTGGTGGGGCTGGGTGATACGGTCAAGGGGGCCACCGAAGGCTGGTGGGTGCCGGAATACGTGGTCAAGGGGGACCCGGCAAAAAACATCAAGCCTTTGGCGCCCGACCTGAAAAGCGTAAACGACCTGGTCCGTTACAAAGACGTGTTCAAAGACCCGGAATCTCCAGGCAAGGGTCGCTTTCTCAACAGCCCCATCGGCTGGACCTCGGAAGTGGTCAACAAACAGAAGCTCAAGGCGTATGGCCTGGATGACAGCTACGTGAACTTTCGCAGCGGTTCCGGGGCGGCGCTGGATGCGGAGATTGCTTCGTCGATCCGCCGAGGCAAGCCGGTGTTGTTCTATTACTGGTCGCCGACGCCGTTGATCGGCCGCTACAAGTTGGTCCAGCTGCAAGAGCCGCCGTTTGATGCCCAGGCGTGGAAGACACTGACTGACGCTGATAACCCTGACCCGAAGCCGACTCGGTCGCTGGCGTCCAAGTTGAGCATCGGCGTATCGACGCCATTCCAGCAGGAACATCCGCAGATCGCCGAGTTTTTCACCAAGGTCCAGTTTCCAATCGAACCGCTTAACAAAGCCTTGGCTTTGATGAGCGAGAATCACACGCCGCCAAGGGATGTGGCCCAGGCATTCCTCAAGGAACATCCTGATGTGTGGAAGGCATGGTTGACGGAGGATGTGGCGCAGAAGGTTGAGGCGGGCCTCAAGTAAAGATCAGTGATGTGGGAAGGGGCTTGCTCCCGATGGCGGTGTATCAGTCATCAGATGCTTAGCCGACAGACCGCAATCGGGGGCAAGCCCTAATGCCTGTCAGTTAAGAAGGAACACTATCACTGTGGCGAGCGGGCTTGTTGTGGCGAGCGGGCTTGTCGAATCGTCGCACCGCCCGCGTTGGGGTGCGCAGCAGCCCCAAAAGCTATCTGCGCGGAGTATCGTATACACCGCATTCGTCCTTCTTTGGGGGCGCTCCGCGCCCCAACGCGGGACAAGCCCGCTCGCCACAGGTTACCGGTTGCTCGTTCTAGCGCTTAACTGACTGGCATTGGGGCAAGCCCCCTCTCACATGGATTGCATTTCTACCGAGAATTACGTGCTCTCAGGCTTGCAGGTAGCGCAGCACCGACTCGCAAATCATCTCGGTGAAGGCATGGCGCTTGCAGTGCGAATGCTCGCGCACTTCCAGCGCATGAATAACTCACTGTAGAAACCAAACCAAAAATGTGGGAGCAGGCTTGCTCCCACATTTGATCAAGAGGGTTTCAAGTTCAGAACCGGGTTTGTACTGCCACCTCGAACGTTCTTGGCGACCCCAGATAGTAAGCCGGCGACACATGGGCGAACTCGGCATACACCTCATTTGTAAGATTACGCACGCGCCCGGTCACCGAGGTGTGTGAGTCCACCTTGTAGCGCAGGAATGTGCCGAATAGCGTGTAGGCCGGTACCGTCTGGGTGTTGGCATTATCGGCATACACTTCGGCGACATACCGGGCATCGACTCCGCCTTGCCAGTCCTCGGAAAAGTCGTAGGTCAGCCACAGGTTGCCCACACGCTTGGGCACATTGGTCGGCGTATTGCCCTTGCGTGAGACCACGGCGCCGCTGGCAGTCTTCTCGTTGAATTCATCGTACTCAGCGTCCACCCACGCGAAGTTGCCTTCAGCCAGCAACCTGGGCGTGATGCGCAGTGAGCTGGCCAGTTCGATGCCTTTTGATGACTGCGCGCCTACCGGGATGCTGTTGGTGGGGTCCAGCGGGTCCGTGACGGCAAAGTCCTTGCGTTCGATCTTGTAGGCGGCAACGGTGGCGGAGCCACGACCTTCCAGGTAATCGAACTTGCTGCCTATTTCCCACTGCTTGCCCGTCGACACGTCGAACACTTGGGTGGTGGTATTGGGTTGTTCGACGGCCGTGCTGTATTGCACGTAGACGTTGGCCGTTGGGATCAATTGATAGGTCAAGCCTGCGCGGCCTGTCACCGGTTCCCAGTGACGCTTGAAGTGCCGTGGGTTGGTGGCGGTGATCGCGCGGTGGTTGGTCACATCCAGGTCGATAGCGTCATAACGCAGGCCGGTCAGTAGCGAGAGCTTATCCGTCAGCCCCAGGCGGTTTTCCACGAACAGAGCCTGGGTGGTCACTTGGTTGGTCTTGTCCTTGACGAAGCCCGGTCGGGTGCCGGGGATGTCATAGAAGTGTCCCGGGTTGTAGGTGTTCGGGTCGACCGTACTGTTGCCTGGTACGTTCAAGGGGTTGTTGGTGGTGCTGTTGACCTTGTACTCAAAGCCGCCGGACCAGGTGGTGGAGAGGCCGAAGAAGCTGTTGTCATGGCGCAGTTCGAACTGGTTGCCGTTCTGCTCGCCTTGATGGCGTACCTGGTAGGCGGTCGAGCGGTTCACGGCGCTGTTGTCAGCGTTGTACTGATAGGTTTCCAGGTTGCGGTAGTCGCGCTGGCTGCCCAGGTGGTAAAGGGTATTTTTCAGCGTGGTGCTGTCGTTGATCCGGTAGTCGATGATCGAACGGGCCCAGATCGTGCGCTGTTCATAGCGACCGTCGGCAACGTTGTAGTTGTTGAAGCGGTTATGCCGGTCGATCTTCAACTCACCGACCTTGGGGTTGAGCACCGGGGTGCCCCAATAGGGGCTGTCCTCATGCTCGTCCTGATATTCCAGGGCCAGGGTGTGGGACAGGTCGGGGGTCAAGTCACTGAGCAGGGAAAACGCCACGCTCCAGGCATCACGCTGGTCGCGGTCGATGTAGCTGTGGTTGGTGTTGCGGCTCACATCCAGGCGAGCGTAATGCTGCACCTGGGCCCCGGGCTCGGTCAGCGCGTGATTGAGGCCAAAGGCCATTCCCGCAGTGTCGTAGCTGCCGTAGGTCAGTTGGCCTTCGGCGGCCTGTTCCTCACGGGTTGCCAGTTTCGTCACATAGTTCAGCGAGCCGCCCACAGAGCCTGCGCCATTGATCAAGGAGGAGGGGCCACCAACCAGTTCGACGCGGTCATAGATCCACGCGTCCACCGGCCGTGCCAGACCAGTGGCAACACTGATGCCGTTGAACATTTGGGTAATCTGGCTGCTGGTAAACCCTCGGTAAGACACAAAGCCACCAAACCCTGGCGGCGCGCTGGCGTTGACGCCGGGCAGGGTATTGGCTGCATCGCGGAAGGTCTTGGCGCCATGACGCTCGATATCGTTGCGGTTAGCGATGGCGACCGACGCCGGGGTTTCCCGCACGCTCAGGCCGAGTCGCGACGCCACGCCGCTGGATTGGTCCAGTGCCAGGCCAGGCTCGGCGGTTTGCTCGCCCTCGATGGTGGTCGGGGCCAACTCAAGGGCCGAGGCGCCAATAGGCAGGCAGCCGAAAAGGCCCGCCAGCAGGGGTAAATGTTTCATGGTTGAATCCTGAAAAACTTGGCTTGAAAGCAACGCACAGCCGCCCGTAGTTCCTCACGGAAACGGTGGTCAATGCAGATCAGAAAGCGAAGGGGTCAGGCGAAGGCAGGTGGCGCGCGGGGGTTGGCGGCAGGCCAGGTGAAATGGGCGGGAATATCCGCAGCGAGTACGACCACCGCTGGCGGCGCATGGGGTTGTGGCAATACCGCCACAGTCAGATGGGTATTGAGCGCGGGGCCCATGCCACCGGTTGAACACAGCGGGCAACCGAACGCCTTCGACAGCGTAGGCAGGTTCTCATCGGTGGACCGGGTGGGCGTGGGCGCCTGGGTGCGCGGGTCGACCGTACAGAACTGACCGCCGATGCCATTGAGCTGCATCCCCACCATTTGCCCATGGCCGATGCTGCAGGCGAACACATTGAACAGGACGCAGCAGTAGAGCATCCAGGCAATGAGCGAGCGGTCGGTACGGGCGAATTTCATGGGGCGGCACTTTACCATCAGCGGCCGACGAAATGCCTACAAAAAAGCTCAGTACGACTATCATCATTCGCACATTCTAGGGAGAGCCAGTCATGAGCTTTGTCATCGCGCGATGGATCGTCGGGGTTTTCACCTGCATCAGCATGGTGCATTTGTATTGGGCCGCCGGCGGTAAACTCGGCAGCCTCGCCGCGATCCCCCAATTGCCTGGCGAGTTTGCCAGCGGTCCGCGCCCAGCATTCAAACCCTCGGCGCTGGGCACCTTCCTGGTTGCGATGGGGCTGGTGGCGATTGCGCTGCTCGTATGCTTGCGCGCCGGGCTGTATTTTTCGCCGGTGTCCCATGGCGCGCTGCAGTGGGGCATCAGCGCGATTGCCGTGCTTATGTTCGCCCGGGCGATTGGGGACTCGGAGCTGGTGGGTTTTTTCAAGAAGGTCGGCGGCTCGAGGTTTGCCACGTTGGATACGTATTTTTATTCGCCGTTGTGTTTGCTGTTGGGGTTGGGGTTGTTGGTGGTGGCGTGGGGATGAGCAATGGATATCACCGCGCCCTGCATAACGTGAATGATTAGCCAGTAAGGCAATTTAATGGCCCCTTTGTAACAAAATTCTCGCCAGAATCGCTTTTATTTTCAGGTGGTTAGGTGGGGATGCGAATGCGCACTGTTGGAATGATGCTGATTGCCTGTTCCCTGGCCGGTGGCGCGGCTGCCGTACAGGCCCGGGAGCTGCGCGAGGGCGACAAGTATATGTGCAGTTGGGGCGCCGGTACCGCCGCCAGGGCCCAGGAACTCAAGCTCTCGGGCGTTTCGCTCTATGCGGCGCGGCAGAAGATCCAGACCATCAAGTTCAGTAAATCGTGGATGCGCATGATGGCCATGGGCATTACCGAGCAGACCTATGACAGCCGCTCGCGACTCAAGCCCGAGGCCATTCGCCAGAGTTTTTATCAGGATTGCCTGCGCTACAAGGTGGCGCGCAAGTAACCCACGAGCCTGCACCGACCCGTGCAAAATCTGCGTAAGCCTGTCCAACTTTGCCCCGGCGCCCCTCTCCATACTGGCGCCAGGTAAACGAAGAGGCACAGGCCATGACTGATTAT
Source organism: Pseudomonas sp. MWU15-20650 (assembly GCF_023242475.1). GTDB lineage: Bacteria > Pseudomonadota > Gammaproteobacteria > Pseudomonadales > Pseudomonadaceae > Aquipseudomonas. The sequence goes on from NZ_JALJFG010000027.1 coordinate 15,147, forward strand.
GTATTCCCCCCCGCACCCATTGCGTCGCTTGCTATCCAGGGCAGTGATGCACGCTTTGCGCTACGCCGCGTGTTCTGTGTGGGCCGCAATTACAGTGAGCATGCCCGTGAAATGGGGCACGACCCGGACCGTGAGCCACCCTTCTTCTTCATGAAGCCGGCGGATGCGGTGGTGCCCGCCGAAGGCGTGATTGCCTACCCGCCGTTGACCGCTGACTTGCACCACGAAGTGGAACTGGTGGTGGCGATTGGCAAGGGCGGGGTGGATATCCGCCCGGACGACGCGCTTTCCCACATATGGGGCTATGGCATTGGGATTGATCTGACCCGCCGTGACCTGCAAGCACAGGCGAAAAAGCTTTCGCGGCCGTGGGAATGGGCCAAAGCCTTTGATGAGTCAGCCCCGACCACCGCGCTGCAACCGGTGAGCGCCGTCGGACACCCGTCCACCGGCAGGGTCTGGCTCAAGGTCAATGGCGAACAGCGTCAGGCGGGCGACCTGGCTGAGCAGATCTGGTCGGTCGGCGAAGTGATCAGCCACGCCTCCCAGTCCGTGGCGCTCAAGGCCGGCGACCTGATCTTCACCGGCACCCCGGCCGGTGTCGGCGCCTTGCAGCCGGGCGATGTGGTCACCGCTGGCATCGAGGGCATCGGCCAGTTGCAGTTCACCCTCGGCCAAGGTTGAGGCTACAGTGGTGCCCAGGCCAACCGAGAGACCGTTATGCCAGGCACCCGCGTCACCACGTATGGTATGGAACAGCGCAGCGACCGCAGCGACTTCTACATCCGAGACAAGCGCGGGCGGGCGGCGCTGACCAGCCCCCATCGGCACGAGTACTTCCAGATCCAGATCAACCTCGGCGGTGACACCGTGCAGCATATCGGCGGCGCGGTGCGGCCGTTCCCGCGAAAGGCGCTGGCCTTTATCCTGCCCCACCGCCTGCACGTGATTCCCCATCCCGAGGATGGCGAATTCATGCTGATCAACTTCAGCCAGGCGTTTCTGTTGCCGCAACTGACGTGCGATCCCCTGGACCTGGAAGACATTCCCATCGGCCAGGCGCCCGAGCTGTCGCCGTTTCGCTTCCAGGAGCAGCTGGACTTCATCCTCGATGACACCGCTTTTGCCGAAGTAAAAGCCTGGCTGGAGCCTATGCGGTCCCTTGACGCCCACCGCAGGTTTGGCGCCCGGGAGCGGCTCAAGGGCTACCTGTTTCAATTGATCGGCCTGGTCTGCGAACAATATGCCGCGCCGTTGCAGGCGCTTGCCGCCGACAACGCTACCCGACGCGGGCGCAAGGACGCGCTGACGCGGGTGCAGCGTTACATCCGCGAGCATCTGCATGAGCCGACGCTCAACCTGACCGACACGGCCGCTGCCGCTTTCCTGTCGCCTAACTATTTGACCCATCTGCTGCGCAAGGAGACCGGCAAACCCTTTTCCCAACTGGTGCTCGACCGCCGTATGCAATTGGCCCGCACGCTGTTGCTCAACAGTCCGCAGATGATCGGCGTTATTGCCCAACGCTGCGGGTTTGCCGATGAAGCTTACTTTTCCCGCTGTTTTCGCAAGGTCCATGGCCTGGCGCCGGGGCAATTTCGCCGCCAGCAGCAGGCAGAATCGTTGTAGCCAGGTATTTTTTACAAATCCACGACAACGCAAATGTTTCTATATGCATACAATCTGCCGTCTCTAGACAACCCGAGCAGGACGCTTGCGAGTCATGAACCAGCCAGGCACACCGTCTTCCCACAGCTTTCGTTATTTCACGGGCGGGGTTCTGTGCGTCGCGGTATTGCTTGGCATCTGTTTCATGCGGTTTAACGCACGGGTCGACCGTGAACGGGAAGAGGCCGCCGAGCGCCTGGCACTGTGTCAACATATTGAAAATGTCACCCGCGCGGCGGCGTCCGGTCTTGTGTCTCCCGAAGCCTGCAAGCAACTTAAAAAGCGTTATGCCGAAAGTGTCGCGCCGTTGTAATCAATAGCCCTATTTTAATAACGGATATACAGCGGCGAAGTGTCGAAGGTTGGTCGCGTTGAACGCACCAAAAAGTGGCGCTCGATAGGCCGTCTACCTTAAAAAATGTGTGGCTATTGAATGACTTACGACACTTTTAATCCGACGAAAGGATTAAAATAATCTTGTTACACGTTTTGACAGTGGTTATTATAGCCGGGCGTTCACCTCCCACGGTTTATGCATTTTTAAATCCCAAGTTTCCATCAGCTACTTGGGATTTTTTTTGCCCGGAATTTGACCTCGATGTCAAACTTCAATATCGGCAAACTCTGCCCGCATGCGCCCGTTGCGTTTGGCCTGGTACAGCAACTTATCGACGGTTTCGACAAAACCCAGCATCGTGCTATTGGGCGTCACGATATGGGTGCCCACGCCCAGGCTCAGGGTCAGCAGGTTCGACACCGCTGAAAAACCATGTTCGATCTGCTGTTGGCAAATCAGGTGCAGGCAGCGCCGCGCCACCTGCCGGGCCGATGCAGCGTCGGTTTCCGGCAGCAACCACACAAACTCCTCGCCGCCTATGCGCGCGATGAAGTCCCGTGGCCGGTTGGCAGCCAATGATAGGGTACGCGCCACTTGGCGCAGGCATTCATCGCCCTTGATGTGGCCATAGTGGTCGTTGTACTGCTTGAAAAAATCGATATCCAGGATGATCAACGACAGTGGTAACTGGCTGCGCTGGGCGGCGGCCCATTCGCGCTCCAGTACGGTGTCGAACATGCGCCGGTTGGCGATGCCGGTGAGGCCGTCCTGGAAGGAATATTCTTCCAGTTGCTTTTGCAGGCGGATGAGGTGTTCTTCGGTCTTCTTGCGTTCGCTGATGTCGAACATAAAGCCGATCAAGGCTTGGACTTCGCCGTCCTTGCGCACCACATGCACCACGTCGCGAATCCATACATAGTCGCCATTGGCCGTCAGGGCGCGGTAGTCGGCCTCGTGATCGACGCCGGCGCGTGACTGTGACACGCAGAAATTCACCACGTATTCACGGTCGTCCGGGTGCATGCGCTCGACCCAGTCATCCACGCTGGTCCAGCTTTGCGGGGTCCAGCCCAGCAGCGTTTCGATTTGCGGGCCGATATAACTGAAGGTCATGGTCTGCCAATCAATGCGCCAGGGGATGGCCTTGGTCGACTCGAGCAGTGTCTTGTATACGTCGCTGTCGGGCTGGCTCGGGGGATTGATGTTCATGGCGAGTGGCTCAAGGAGGAGGGCAAAGAGCCAAGAGCGTCTTGTGATCAGCCGTGCGAGTCAAGCCCAAGGCAGCGCAGCAGACGAGAGGTCGTATGCTGGTTTTCTGGCGTCAGCGCGCCCGCGTTCCAGCGGCAAAATGCGTGCTGGCTAACACTTTTGAGTGAATTGTTCAGTAGCAGGCAAAACCTTATCTATGCTGGTTGCATCACATCAACCGAGTAGAACCCAGGGACGGGGGGCTTGTCATGATTTCGATCGCTGAACTCAACCGCATCATGGCGGTGGGCTTCTCGCCACTGTCTTGTGATTGCACCTTCAACAGCGACGGTTCATTGCGCATCTGCGTCTTCGAACCGGCGTCCGGCCGTGTTGACCTGCTGCTGACGCGCGTATCGCCTCAAGGCTTGGACAGCATCCGTTCCATCTCAAACCTGATTGGCGAGCTGCGCACGGAAATCAAGGCCGGGCGCCGTGGTTTTGCGGCGATGGGCTAGCTGTTGACGGTGCTGGTTGGGGTCGAGACAGCGCCGTAGTAGCGCCAGCAGCAATGCCGGTGTTCCGGCACGATCACGCAGCCACTCAGGCTCACGATCAGCAGGGCGGCAACTAGCATGGATAGGCGACGGGACATGATATTTCCTCTTGGTGGGTGCTGCGTTAATCGTTGAACGCAGCCACCGGCATAAATCCGTCGCGTTGCTTTCAAACATTTCATCCCGCATTGCCATGCCCTGGGCAATACTTCCCCTGAATCAACGCTTGGGAAAAATCCGATTTTTTTGCGACGGATTTTCCGGCGTCCGCCGTTCAACCCATCAGCAACGAGCATTTTCGCTCGTCGTATGAAGGAGTTGCCATGCGCCCACTGGCCCAATTGCGCTATGCCTTGCTTGTTCCGCTGGCTTTTGCCGCGCTGATCAGCACCCCGACCTTTGCCCAGACCGAAGTGATTATTCGCCAGGCACCGCCGGCGGAGCGCGTCGAGGTGATCCCTGCCGGACGCCCGGGCTATGCCTGGGACCGTGGCCATTGGCGCTGGGAGCGGGGCGCTTATGCCTGGGTGCCGGGCCACTGGCAACCGGTGATGCGCAATGCGCGTTGGGAGCCTGGGCACTGGGAGTCCCGTGGCCCGAACTGGTACTGGCGCGAAGGGCATTGGCGCCGCTGAAACCTGATACTTAGCCCCCGGAGCGAGAATTACCCGATTGAAAGACATTGATCCGGACGTTGAGCTACTGGCGCGTATCGGCAACAACGAACCTGCGGCCGTCAACGAAATGGTGACGCGTAAACTGCCGCGCTTGCTGGCGCTCGCCAGTCGGATCCTCGGGGATGCGGACGAGGCCAAGGACGTGGCCCAGGAAAGTTTTTTACGTATCTGGCGCCAGGCGGCCAATTGGCGCCCCGGTGAAGCGCGTTTCGACACCTGGCTGCATCGGGTTGCGCTTAACCTGTGCCATGACCGCCTGCGCCGGCGCAAGGAACGCCCATTGAGTGAGGAGCAAGCGCTTGAACTGGCCGACAGCGCACCGTCCCCCGATGAACAGTTGGAGACGGCCGATCGCAGCGCAAGCATGGCTGCCGCATTGGCGGCGTTGCCCGAGCGCCAGCGTGAAGCCATTGTGTTGCAGTACTACCAGGAGCTGTCGAACATCGACGCCGCGGCCCTGATGAATATCAGCGTCGAGGCACTGGAGAGCCTGCTGTCGCGGGCCCGACGCCAGTTGCGCAGTCAACTTGCCGACACACCCGGGCTCGCCCGCCCAGGAAGGGGAAAACCATGACACCTGAACGATTTGCTCACCTGGCGGATGCCTATGGTGCGAGCCTGCAGCGCTGGCCCGTTGCCGAACAAGCCGCCGCCCAGGCGTTGCTCGACAGCGGCAACCCGAGCGCCCGCGAAGCCTTGCACGAAGCGAACTGGCTCGATAGGCAGATGGACAGCCACCAACTGGCCTTCGCCGACCCGGCACTGGCCAGCCGGATTCGCCAGTCCGCACCGCGGCGGGCTTCATTCTGGTCGCGCTATGCCAACTGGTTATCGCCGGCCGGGGTGGTCGGCGTGGGCATTGCCGGTATCGCTGCCGGGGTGCTGGTGGCGTCGATGAGCATACCCGGGCCACTGTTGTCATCCGAAGTGCTGCCCAGCGTCTTCGATCAGGGCGATGCGGAAGTCGTGTTCACCGTCAACGCCGAGGAAGCCGAGCAATGACACCCAAATCCCTTAAACCATGGTTGCTCGTTTCGGTATTGCTCAATGTGTTCTTGATCGGCGGGGTGGGCGGCGGCCTTTATCACTGGATGGTCAGTGCCAAACCCGCAGAAGCGATGGTCAATCAGCATGGCTTGCGCCAAGCGATGTTCAAGTTGCCCCCGGAGCGCCGCAAGGAACTGCGCCAACTGCTGCGCCATAACCGCGCCGACAGTCAGCCGCTGATCATGGCCGGGCGCGAAGCACGCCTTGGGGTGATCAAGCAACTGGAAGCGCCGACCCTGGACCGCGACGTATTGGTCAGCGAGTTGGCCAAGGCGCGCGAAGCCGATGTGGCGCTCAGGGCCCTGGTGGACGCCACCCTGGCGCAGTTCGCCAGTAACTTGCCCCAAGGTGAGCGGCAGAAGTTGGTCGAGGCGCTGTACCAGCGTGGGCAGGTCAAGGCCAAGGAAAAGGTCACCCAGGTGGTTGTGAATAAACCTCGCTCTTGAGCGGTCGTGCACTCACAAGTCAATGATGAAATGCCATTCGAGTGCAGGGATGAATGTGGGCTCACCCAACAATGGGCGGCCGTCCAGCCGCCTCATGAAGTTCAATCGAAAGCGTGTCGCAAGGGTCACTTATTTATGAGTGAATACCGGGTGGGGGTGTTGGAGGCTGCTGGTTTGTTTCGCTTTTCTTTAAGGTCCAAGATCGTATCAGCCCTCGAATCTTGAAAGTAAGCTCGATGGTCTGCTCTTATTTTGGTGGTGTCTCCTATTAAGGTGTCATCTGATTTGAACACATCTTTAGAGAAATGAAATTTCAAAAATTCTTTATCGCCTGATGCTGATATTTTGCAGTTTGGGTTGACGATAAAGTCACCCAGATGCCCGTCCCTAAAGACGGGTCTGCAGCCAATTATATTCTCCGGTGGAATAAAAGCTGGAACAAATTCCTCTGCGTCGGCAGCATTTGTAACAGCGCCCTCTCCGGTATGTTTGGTCAGTCCCTCACTGACACAGATGCATCTACCGGTCGCAACGGCATAAATAAAGCCATCCTGTTGTCCGTATTGTTCAGCGAATTTAAATTGAGAGACAAAATCAAAGCTGGATGAGAGCGAGACCACGCCGCCAGTCCATCCGGTGGTAGGCCTGTTTTCCCCTGCAGTGAGCGCATCGTTTACATAGGGTTTGTTTATAAATCCCCCTCCCTGGAACCCCCAAATTGGCATGAACTGGGGAGCCATTCCGATTTTAAAGACGCTTTCTGGAGTTCCGTAGTTACCATTGGGCCTGACGGATCTATACAAAACGGCACCATCCAAATCTCTCACTTCACATGCGGAGTTAGTTCCTTGGGTGATGGAAGACATGATGTATTGCTCCATGTTTCTTCGGAAGCTCATGTCGGAGAGAAATAATTGATTGGCAATGCTGTTTACCTGGTGTCTTGCGCGGGTAAGTGCTTGTTGAGCTGCCGCTTTGTTTTTTTCAGGGGCTAAAGGGTCCTGCGTTATTTTGCTGTATTCAATGTATTTCTTCTCTCCGGTTACCGTCATCAGCGCTTGTTCTGCGAACCGCTCCGCATCTGCAAATTGCCGGCTGCGTAAATAGAAAGAAGCACTGCAAAGCAACGTCTCTACGTTATGGTTTTTGGGCGCGGAAGCAGAAAAGTCAGCGACTGATTTGTGGGCCTTATCTGGTTTTTTTGTTGTTTCTTCGGGGGAATCATAAGGGTCGCTTTGGCGAACATTAGAGGTGCTGAAAATGTTAAACATTCTTTTTCCTCGCGTGCTGAAGTACTGTTGAGCCTGGTCAGGATTTTTCGAGCGCACAACCCGCTCGCAATACTGCCTACGCTTAACAACTAACGCGTCACAGTTCGTTCAGTGATCACTGGGAGGAAAGAGTGCCGGCATCACTTATAACGTCTGTCAGCGCTTGAAATATAAGTGGTAAATAAATACAAACAGTTCCATGCATAGCTCGTATTCGAGATAAGCGAGCCTGAGCGTAGAGAGGGTTGGTGAGGGCTTCATAAGCCCCACGTTCCAAGCGCACGCAGCCGCTGTCGCGTTCGTCAAATCCTTTGTCGAACGGCAGAAAGAGAATGCAATGGCATGGCGAGGCAGGAGGCAGAAGGCTGCGCTACAGGCGACGCACGAAGGACTTGACGATGTGCCGGGTGGCGTCAGTGGTGTCCAGCTCATCCAGGGCGTCATAGGCATGCCACCGGCAATCGACGATTTCATTGCACGGCCGGGCATCTGCGATGTTGACCACCGAGGCTTCAAACACATGGTGCAGGGTGTCGCGGGCCTTGAGTTCCTGCAGGTACAGCAGCCCATCCACGGTCAACCCGGTTTCTTCTTGCAGCTCCCGTTCGGCCGCGCCGACCGGGCGCTCGTGGGGCTCGACCTTGCCGCCTGGCAATGCCCATTTTGATCGAGACTTGCGCACGAAGAGGATATGCCCCTCGTGAGCGCAAATGACAGTTGCACGTATTTTCAATATTTGTAGCGCTCGCAGATGAATGAATTGACATAAAAGTGTAATGCAATTGTCATGCTAAGTGGTTGTGGCGTGGGCGGGAGAGTATGTAGATACTGCCCGCTGAATGAACACGCACGAGGAACACCGATGAACACCATACGCTGGGGCATGATCGGCTGTGGCAGTGTCACTGAGTTAAAGAGTGGACCGGCTTTCTACAAAGCGCCAGGTTCGGCGCTGGTGGCCGTGATGGGGCGCCGTATCGAGGCAGTGCGTGATTATGCGGCACGCCATGGCATTGCTCGTTTCTATACCGACGCCCAGGCGCTGATCGACGACCCTGAGGTGGATGCGGTGTACATCGCCACCCCGCCCGACAGTCATCTTGAATACAGCCTGATGGTGGCCGCTGCGGGCAAGCATTGTTGCGTCGAGAAACCCATGTCGCTGAATGCCGAACAGAGCGCGTTGATGCAGAGCACCTTTGAGCGCGCCGGTTTGCACCTGTTTGTCTCCTATTACCGGCGTTCATTGCCGCGCTTCCAGCAAGTGCGCGCCTGGTTGCACGAGGGCCGTATCGGCGAGTTGCGCCACCTGACCTGGACCTTGTGCAAGCCCGCCGCGGCGGCCGATACCCACGCCGCCAATTGGCGTACCGACCCGGCGATTGCCGGTGGCGGTTACTTTGCCGACCTGGCCAGCCACGGCTTTGATCTGTTCCAGTACCTGGCCGGCGACATTGTCGAGGTGGCGGGGTTTACCGCGCGCCAGGCCGGCCGTTACGCGGCGGAGGATGCCGTGACCGCCAGCTGGCGGTTCGCCTCGGGTGCGCTGGGCATGGGCTGCTGGAACTTTGTGGCGGACCGCCGCGAAGACCACGTGGCGCTGATTGGCAGCCGAGGCCGCATCCAGTTTTCAGTCTTCGACGACCGGCCGTTGCGGCTTGAAGGTGAGACCAGCGAGGTACTGGAGGTGCCGTGCCACGCGCATATCCAGTGGCATCACGTGCTGGGCATGAATGCGCATATTCGTGGGGACGCCCAACATCCTTCGCTGGCGATCGAGGCGTTGAAGACTGATCGGATCCTGGACAAGGTGCTACAACGTTAAGCCCATCCTCCTGAGTCGGCGCGCTAGGTGGGTTCTTCACTTTTCTAAAGGAATAACGGGATGAAATATTGGATGGTGTTGTGGCTGTTGATCGCCACCGGCGTAACGGCGGCTCCGCGCAGCCAAGGGCAGCCGGGGGAGTTCGATTTTTATGTGCTGTCGCTGTCGTGGTCGCCGACGTTTTGCCTGACGCACCCGGGCAATGAGCAGTGCTCGGGCAAGGGCTATGGGTTTGTGCTGCACGGCCTATGGCCGCAGTACGCGCGGGGCGGGTGGCCGGCGTCGTGTGCGCCGCAGTCACAGCTCAGTCGTGAAGAAATGGACAAGGGGGCGACGCTGTATCCAACGCGTTCGCTGTTCAAGCATGAATGGGCCAAACATGGCACCTGCAGCGGGCTTGAGCCGTTGGCGTACCTGGACAAGACCGACACGGCGTTAGGTGTTGTTGCCATCCCGCAGCAACTGCAGCCGTTCAACACCCCGCCCACATTGCAGGCCAGCGAGATCGAGGCACTGTTTCGCGAGAGCAACCCGCGTATGGGCAACCACGGGCTGGCGGTGATCTGCAAGGGCAAGGTGCTGTCGGAAGTGCGGGTATGCCTGACCAAGGACCTGGCCTTCGCCGGTTGCCCGCGCAGCGTCAAAAGCCAGTGCCGTGGCGGCGATATTCGGATTCCCTCGCAGCGCTGAGGCCGCATCGCCACTCAGTTGCCGGTTTGAAATAAACGTGCTGACGGCTCAGGGGCATTTTGTTCAATACCGCAATCGTTCAGCCCTTTACCGTGATGCCATCTTTGCTTGGCATTACAAAAAGGAACTGCAATGAGCCTGATCCTCTCCATGACCGCCTTCGCGCTGGCCACTTCCATCACGCCGGGGCCGGTGAATGTGGTCGCCCTCAGCTCCGGTGCGCGCTTTGGCTTTGCCGCCAGCCAGAAGCACGTATTCGGTGCCGCCCTCGGTTTTACTGTGCTGCTGGTGCTGATCGGCCTGGGGTTGCATGAGGTGCTGCTGCGCTGGCCGATCCTGACCCAGTTGATCCAGTGGGGCGGGGTGGCCTTCTTGTTGTACATGGCCTGGAAACTGGCCATGGACGATGGCCGACTGGACGCCGATGGCACGGCTACCGCACCGTCGATGCTGTATGGCGCGATCATGCAGTGGCTCAACCCCAAAGCCTGGCTGGCCTGTGTGGCGGGGATGGGTTTGTTTGTCGCGGATGGCGATGCCCGCCAGGTATGGCTGTTTGCTGCACTCTACTGGGTGATCTGCTACCTGTCGGTGGCGTGCTGGGCCTACGCGGGGACGTTCTTGCGGCGCTACCTGAGCAATCCTCAGGGGGTGCGCCTGTTCAACCGCTCAATGGCCGCGTTGCTGGTGGCCAGTGTGGGTTATTTGCTGATGGCTTGAGCACTTCCCGATACTGCCCGGGTGTGGCGGCGAAGTGCTGCTTGAACGTGCGCTGGAAATGCGCCTGATCGGCAAAGCCCGCGGCGAGGGCCACATCGGCAATCAGCTCGCCGTTACGCAGTTGGGTACGGGCAAACTGAATACGCCGGTTCACCAGGAAGGCATGGGGTGTCAGCCCGTAATACTGCTTGAATGCGCGGATCAGGTAAGACGGCGAGAGCTCGGCGGCCAGGCAAATCTCTTCGAGTTTCAAGGCGTGCGTGCAGTGCTCGCGGATGTACTCGGCGGCCCGCTCCAGCTTGTGGTTGACCTCGCGCACCGGGGTCAACGAGGGGTTCAGCCGCTGTTGCACCTCGGTGAAATAGCTCACCAGTGCGCTCTGTTTCTGCAGAAGCTCGGCCTGTTCATCCAGCAGTAGCCGGTACAGCTCGATCAAGCCGCTGTACAGCACCGCGTCGCGAGTGTGAGGCGTGTTGAACGGCCGATACCCCTGGTCGGTGCTGAAACCCAGCTGGTATTGCAGGTCGGTCAGCCAGGGCGTGTCGAGGTACAGCATGTGGTAGGACCAGGGCTGGTCATGGATGGGGTTGCAGGCGTGCACATCGCCGGGGTTCATCAACACCACGGTGCCGGCGCTGATCTCGAAGGTCTGCGCGCCGTAGTGGTAATAACTGCGTCCGGTGGTGATGGCACCGATGGAGAAATGCTCGTGGGCGTGGCGGGTATAAGTGACCTTGCGCCCGTCAGCGATAGTCCGTGCTTCGATGAACGGCAGTGCAGGGTCACGCCAGAAGTGCGGGGCTGTCGAGGCGGTCATGGGCACAGGTCCTGATGGGCAGAGGCCCAGCCTTATACAAAATCGCGCATTGTTCAAGGCATCAATGGGCCGTTAACGCCTGATCAGTCGGCCACAGGGGCGGGCACCAGAAACGCCGCCTCCAGCAATTGCCGGGTATACGCATGCTGCGGGTCGGCGAAAATCGCCCGCGCGTCGCCTTGCTCGACTACCTGTCCATGCTTGACCACCATCAACTGGTGGCTGAGCGCTTTCACTACCGCGAGGTCATGGCTGATGAACAGATAGGTCAGGTTGTACTTGGCCTGCAGGCTGCGCAGCAATTCGACCACCTGGCGCTGTACCGTGCGGTCCAGCGCCGAGGTCGGCTCATCCAGCAGAATCAGGCGCGGCTTGAGCACCAGCGCACGGGCGATGGCAATGCGCTGGCGTTGGCCACCGGAGAATTCGTGAGGGTAGCGATGGCGGGACTGAGGGTCGAGCCCCACCTCCTTGAGCGCTGCGATAATCGCGGCTTCCTGCTCGGCAGGTGTGCCCATCTTGTGGATACGCAAACCTTCGCCGACGATCTCGCTGACGCACATGCGTGGGCTCAAACTGCCGAACGGGTCCTGGAACACCACCTGCATCTCACGGCGCAACGGGCGTACCTGTTGTTGAGTGAGGCGGTCCAGTTGCTGGCCTTCAAAGCGAATCCCGCCTTTGCTGGCGATCAAGCGCAAGATCGCCAGGCCCAGGGTCGATTTGCCCGAGCCGCTTTCGCCGACGATGCCCAGGGTTTGCCCCTGGGGCAGGCTGAAGTTGATGCCGTCCACGGCCTTCACGTAATCAATGGTGTTGCGCAAAAAGCCCTTCTTGATGGGGAACCAGACCTTCAGGTCGTCAACTTCCAGCAAAGGCGGCCCCACCGCGTTGGTCGCAGGCCCGCCGCTGGGCTCCGCCGCCAGCAACTCCTGGGTGTAGGGGTGCTGGGGCGACTGGAACAGCGTCTCGCAATCGGCCTGCTCCACGATGCAACCTTGCTGCATCACGCACACTCGGTGGGCAATGCGGCGCACCAGGTTCAAGTCGTGGCTGATCAGCAACAGCGCCATGCCCAGGCGCGCTTGCAATTCCTTGAGCAATTCGAGGATCTTCAACTGCACGGTGACGTCCAGAGCGGTGGTCGGTTCATCGGCAATCAGCAGCTCCGGCTCGTTGGCCAGGGCCATGGCAATCATCACCCGCTGGCGCTGGCCACCGGACAGCTCATGGGGCAGCGCCTTGAGACGCTTGTGCGGTTCGGGAATACCCACCAGCTCCAGCAGTTCCAGGGTGCGCCGGGTGGCCACTTTGCCGGTCAGCCCTTTGTGCAGGCCGAGGACTTCGTTGATCTGCTTCTCGATCGAATGCAGCGGGTTCAACGAGGTCATCGGTTCCTGGAAGATCATCGCGATGCGGTTGCCGCGAATATGCCGAATGGTTTTTTCTTTCAGGGTCAGCAAGTCGTGCCCGGAATAGGTGATGGTGCCGGTTGGATGGCAGGCCAGCGGGTAGGGCAGCAGGCGCAGAATCGAATGGGCCGTTACCGATTTGCCGGAACCGCTTTCGCCGACCAGGGCCAGGGTTTCGCCGCGCCTGATGTCGAAGCTCACGTGGTTGACCACGCGGTGGCGATGCTCGCCGGTGACGAACTCGACGCTGAGGTCGCGGATTTCGATCAGATTGTCCTGATTCATCTCATTTCCTCGGGTCGAAGGCATCGCGAGCGGACTCGCCGATAAACACCAGCAAACTCAGCATGATCGCCAATACGGCAAAGGCACTCATGCCCAGCCACGGCGCTTGCAGGTTGGATTTGCCCTGGGCCACCAACTCACCTAGCGAGGGCGAACCTGCCGGCAGGCCGAAGCCGAGGAAGTCCAGGGCGGTGAGGGTGCCAATGGCGCCGGTGAGGATGAACGGCAGGAAGGTCATGGTCGAGACCATGGCATTGGGCAAGATATGGCGGAACATGATCGCGCCGTTCTGCATGCCCAGCGCTCGGGCCGCGCGCACGTACTCGAGGTTGCGCCCACGCAGGAACTCGGCACGTACCACGTCCACCAGGCTCATCCAGGAGAACAGCAGCATGATTCCCAGCAGCCACCAGAAGTTGGGCTGTACAAAGCTGGCGAGGATGATCAGCAGGTAGAGCACCGGCAACCCGGACCAGATCTCCAGGAAGCGTTGCCCGGCCAGGTCGACCCAGCCGCCATAGAACCCCTGCAAGGCGCCGGCGATTACGCCGATGATCGAGCTGAGTATCGTCAGGGTCAGGGCGAACAGCACCGACACCCGGAACCCGTAGATCACCCGGGCGAGCACATCACGGCCCTGGTCATCGGTGCCCAGCAGGTTGACCGAGGAGGGTGGCGCGGGGGCCGGGACTTTCAGGTCGTAGTTGATGCTCTGGTAGCTGAAGGGGATCGGCGCCCACAAGGTCCAGGCGTCCTTGGCCTTGAGCAGTTCCTGGATGTACGGGCTCTTGTAGTTGGCTTCCAGGGGGAATTCACCGCCGAAGGTTGTCTCCGGGTAGCGCTTGAGCGCCGGGAAGTACCAGCCGCCGTCGAAGTGCACGGCCAGCGGTTTGTCATTGGCGATCAACTCCGCGCCCAGGCTCAGCACGAACAGAATCAGGAACAACCACAGCGACCACCAGCCACGCTTGTTGGCTTTGAATCGCTCGAACCGACGGCGATTGAGGGGGGACAGGTTCATCTCAATGCTCCCGGCTGGCGAAGTCGATACGCGGATCGACCAGGGTGTAGGTGAGGTCGCCGATCAGTTTCACGATCAGCCCCAGCAGGGTGAAGATAAACAGCGTACCGAACACCACCGGGTAGTCACGGTTGATCGCCGCTTCAAAGCTCATCAGGCCCAGGCCGTCGAGGGAGAAGATCACTTCCACCAGCAACGAGCCGGTGAAGAAGATGCCGATGAAGGCCGAGGGGAAACCGGCGATCACCAGCAGCATCGCGTTACGGAACACATGGCCGTAGAGCACGCGACGCTGGGTCAGGCCCTTGGCCTTGGCGGTGACCACATATTGCTTGTTGATTTCGTCCAGAAAGCTGTTTTTGGTCAGCAGGGTCATGGTCGCGAAATTGCCGATCACCAGCGCCGTCACGGGCAGCGCCAAGTGCCAGAAGTAATCGAGGACCTTGCCGCCCCAGCTCAGCTCATCAAAGTTATTGGAGGTGAGCCCGCGCAGGGGAAACCAGTCGAAATAGCTGCCGCCGGCAAACACCACGATCAGCAGGATCGCAAACAGGAACGCCGGGATCGCATAGCCGACGATGATCGCCGAACTGGTCCAGACATCGAAGTGGCTACCGTGCCGCGTGGCCTTGGCGATCCCCAGGGGGATCGAGACCAGGTACATGATCAGGGTGCTCCATAACCCGAGGGAGATGGATACCGGCATCTTTTCCTTGATCAGGTCGATGACCTTGGCGTCACGAAAAAAGCTGTCGCCGAAGTCCAGCCGGGCGTAATTCTTGACCATGATCCACAAGCGTTCCGGCGCCGATTTGTCGAAGCCGTACATCTTCTCGATTTCCTTGATCAAGGCCGGGTCCAGGCCCTGGGCGCCACGGTAGCTGGAGCCGGCTACCGAGACCTCGGCGCCGCCACCGGCGATGCGGCTGGTGGCGCCGTCAAAGCCTTCGAGCTTGGCGATCATCTGTTCCACCGGGCCACCGGGGGCGGCCTGGATGATGACGAAGTTGATCAGCAAGATCCCGAACAGCGTGGGGATGATCAGCAACAGGCGGCGAACAATATAGGCCAGCATTTAATCGCCTCCGCTCGCCGGATCGGCGCTCGTGTCCAGGATAACGGCAGGTTTGACGTCGGGCTTGGCCCACCAGGTGGCAGTGCCGACGTCATAGCGGGGCGAGACCTTGGGGTGCCCCAGGTGGTCCCAATACGCCACGCGGTAGGTCTTGATGTGCCAGTTGGGAATCACGTAGTAGCCAAACTGCAACACGCGGTCCAGCGCCTTGGCGTGGGCCACCAGGCTTTTGCGCGAGTTGGCGTCGATCAGCGCTTCTACCAACTGGTCGACCGCCGGGTCCTTGAGGCCCATGTAGTTGCGGCTGCCGGATTTGTCGGCACTCGACGACGACCAGAACTCCCGCTGTTCGTTACCTGGCGACGTGGATTGTGGAAAGCTGCCCACCAGCATGTCGAAGTCCCGCGAACGCAGGCGGTTGATGTATTGCGAGACATCGACCCGACGAATCACCAGGTTGATGCCCAAGTCTGCCAGGTTGCGCTTGAACGGCAGCAGCACCCGTTCGAATTCGGTCTGGGCCAGCAGGAACTCAATGTTCACCGGTTTGCCGGTGGTGTCGACCATTTTGTCGTCGACGATCTTCCAGCCCGCCTCTTGCAGCAGTTGGTAAGCCTCGCGCTGCTGGGCGCGGATCATGCCGCTGCCGTCGGTTTTGGCAGGCTCAAAGGCTTGGGTGAAGACTTCAGCCGGAATCTTGTCGCGCAGAGGCTCAAGGATTGCCAGTTCGTCCGGGCCAGGTAAACCGGTGGCAGCCATTTCCGAGTTTTCAAAATAGCTGCGGCTGCGGGTGTAGGCACCGTTGAACAGCTGCCGGTTGCTCCACTCGAAGTCCAGCAACAGGCTGATGGCCTTGCGCACACGCACATCCTGGAACATGGGCTTGCGCGTGTTAAACACAAAACCCTGCATGCCAGTGGGGTTGCCGTTGGGGATTTCTTCCTTGATCAAACGACCTTGAGCGACCGCTGGCGTGTTGTAGGCGTTGGCCCAGTTCTTCGCGCTGACCTCCAGCCAGTAGTCGAACTGCCCGGCCTTCAAGGCTTCCAGGGCCACAGTGTTGTCGCGGTAATAATCAGTGATGCGGTTATCGAAGTTGTAGAAACCCTGGGTGATCGGCAAATCCTTGGCCCAGTAGTCCTTGACCCGCTCGTAGCGCACCATGCGCCCCGGCTTGACCTCGGCCACCTTGTACGGCCCGCTGCTCAAAGGCATCTCCAGGTTGCCCTTGGCAAAGTCGCGGGTCGCCCACCAATGCTTGGGCAGGACTGGCAATTGCCCGAGGATCAGCGGCAATTCGCGGTTGTTGGTGCGCTTGAACTTGAACAGCACCCGAAGCGGATCTTCTGCCACCACCTCATCGACGTCGGCGTAGTAAGTGCGGTAGAGCGGCGAGCCGTCCTTGAGCAGGGTCTGGAAGGTGAACACGACGTCTTCGGCGCGGATCGGGTGGCCATCGTGAAAGCGCGCTTCGGGGCGCAGGTAAAAACGCACCCAACTGTTGTCCGGGGCTTTTTCGATCTTGCCGGCCACCAGGCCGTACTCGGTGATGGGTTCGTCCAGGCTTTGCATGGCCAGGGTGTCGTAGATCAGCGGCAGGTTGTCCGCCGGCACGCCCTTGCTGATATAGGGGTTGAGGCTGTCGAAGCCGCCCATGGCCGACTCACGGAAAGTGCCGCCCTTGGGGGCGTCGGGGTTTACGTAGTCAAAGTGCTTGAAGTCGGCGGGGTACTTGGGGGGCTCGTTGTAGAGGGTCAGCGCATGCTGCGGTGCGGCATGGGCCGCACTGCACAGCATCAGGCTGGCAAGCAATGCAGTACGCAAAGACATCATTGGGCTTTCTCCGAAGCTTTCAGCCACCACGCGCTCAGGCCCAGGCTGTAGGGCGGCGTGGTGACAAAGGCGAACCGGTTGCGGTACGCCAGGCGATGATAGTTGAGGTACCAGTTGGGAATGCTGTAGTGCTGCCACAGCAGCACACGGTCCAGGGCGCGGCCGGCGGCCAATTGCTCTTCGCGGGTCTGCGCCGCCAGCAGTTGTTCCAGCAGGCGGTCGACCACCGGGTTGGCGATGCCGGCGTAATTCTTGCTGCCCTTGATCGCAGCCTGGCTGGAGTGGAAGTACTGCCACTGTTCGAGGCCGGGGCTGAGCGTCTGGTTGAGCGTCATCAGGACCATGTCGAAGTCGAATTGATCGAGGCGTTGTTTGTACTGGGCACGGTCTACCGTGCGCAAGCGGGCATCGACGCCGATACTGGCCAGATTTTCGACATAAGGTTGCAGGATGCGCTCCAAATTCGGATTGACCAGCAGGATCTCCAGGCGCAGCGGTTGCCCGTCACGGTTGAGCAGGCGTTGTCCCGAGAGTTTCCAGCCAGCTTCGCCGAGCAGCGCCAGGGCGCGGCGCAGGGTTTCGCGGGGAATGCCGCGACCGTCGGTTTGCGGCAGGCTGAATGGTTGGGTGAACAGGGCGGCGGGCAGTTGGTCGCGGTAGGGCGCAAGCATCAACCATTCATGACCCAGCGGCAGGCCCGTCGCTGAAAAATCGCTGTTGGGATAGTAGCTCACGGAGCGTTTATAGGCGCTGCTGAACAGGGTGCGGTTGGTCCATTCAAAGTCGAACATCAACCCTAGGGCTTCGCGCACGTTGGCCTGGTTGAAGGTGGGCCGCCGGGTGTTCATGAACAGGCCCTGGCTCTGGGTGGGGATTTGGTGGGCGATCTGCGCCTTGATCACATCACCGCGATTGACCGCCGGGAAGTTGTAGCCCGTGGCCCAGTTCTTGGCCTGGTGCTCGATATAGATATCGAATTCGCCAGCCTTGAAGGCTTCGAAGGCCACGTCGCTGTCGCGGTAAAACTCCACTTCGACGTTGTCGTAGTTGTAGAAGCCTTGGTTGACCGGCAGGTCTTTGCCCCAGTAATCCTTGACCCGTTCGAACACCAACTGCCGGCCTGGGGCGACTTTGGTGATGCGGTACGGCCCACTGCCCAGTGGCGGTTCAAAGGTGGTGGCCTTGAAGTCGCGGTTCTTCCAGTAATGCTGGGGCAATACCGGCAGCTCACCCAGGCGCAGGATCAGCAGCGGGTTGCTGGCGCGCTTGAACACAAAGCGGATACGGTGGCGGTTGAGGATATCGACCCGCGCCACTTCCTGCAGGTTGGTGCGGTACTGCGGGTGGCCTTCGGTCAGCAAGGTGCGATAGGAAAACGCCACGTCATACGCAGTGATCGGCTTGCCGTCGTGAAAGCGCGCTTCGGGACGCAGGTTGAACACGACCCAGCTACGGTCCTCGCTGTACTCCACCGATTGGGCAATCAGGCCGTAGCTGGACGTGGGTTCGTCGCCGGACGGCGCGTACTGGCCGGTGCCGACCATCAGGGGTTCGTTCAGCTCATTGACGCCGTATTGCAGGAAGTTGGCGGTGGAGACCGGGCTTGAACCCTTGAAGGTGTAGGGGTTGAGCGTGTCGAATGTGCCAAATGCCATGACCCGCAAGGTCCCGCCTTTTGGCGCTGCAGGGTTTACCCAATCGTAATGGGTGAATTTGGCCGGGTACTTGAGCGTGCCGAACTGCGTGTAACCGTGGCTCTCGGTAATCGTCGCGTTCGCAGCAAAGCTCAAGGCCAGACTTATTAGTAGAAGGAGGGGACGCTTCAAGTCAGAGATCCGATCCAGGCGGCTTGGGCTTCATGATCGGTACAGTAACAGCTTGTTCCGGTTGGAAAAAGCCAGTCGGAAACACTGGAGATCCAATGTGGGAGGGGGCTTGCTCCCGACAGCGGTGTAGCAGCCAGTGAATCGGGTGGCTGACAAACTGCTATCGGGAGCAAGCCCCCTTTCACATTAGCTTTTCGGTGTTCTTGAAACCTTAGCGCGGCCCGGAAACCACCAGCATCTGACCCGGCTTCAATGCCTGGCCGGTGCGTGGGTTCCAGCGCTTGAGATGTTGCATCTCGACGTTGAAGCGCTTGGCGACGATGTACAGCGAATCGCCTTTCTTGACCTTGTATTGCACCGGCTTCTTGCTGTCGGCCTTGGCCACCAGCTTGCGGGTGTCCTGCATCACCAGGGTCTGGCCAACCTTGAGCGCCTGGCCATTGAGCTTGTTCCAGCGCTGCAGGTCATGGACATCAACCTTGTTGGCCTTGGCGATCAGGGTGAGGTTGTCGCCGCTGCGCACCTTGTAGCTGCGGCTGCGCCCGGCAACCCGCGGGGTCTCAACTTCGTCGAACACCTGCTTTCTCGGGCGCATGGCCAGCAGTTCTTCAGGCTTCATCGTCGAAAGAGTGCTGGTGAGCAGTTGCGCCTTGGCGCTTGGCACCAGCAAATGCTGGGGGCCGTCCAGGGTGGTGCGTTGTTTCAGGGCCGGGTTGAGCTGGAACAGTTCGTCTTCGTCGATTTCCGCCAGCGCGGCGACCCGTGACAGGTCCATGCTTTGCTTGACTTCCACCACTTCGAAGTACGGCTGGTTGGCGATCGGGTTCAAGTTGACACCGTAAGCCTCGGGGGCCAGCACTACCTGGGACAGTGCCAGGAACTTGGGCACGTAGTCCTTGGTTTCCTGGGGCAGGGGCAGGTTCCAGTAGTCGGTCGGCAGGCCGAGCTTCTCGTTGCGTTCGATCGCCCGGCTGACCGTGCCTTCGCCGGCGTTATAAGCCGCCAGGGCCAGCAGCCAGTCGCCATTGAACATGTCATGCAGACGGGTCAGGTAGTCCAGGGCGGCAGTGGTGGAGGCGGTGATGTCGCGGCGGCCGTCGTAGGCGCGGGTCTGGCGCAGGTTGAAGTAGCGCCCGGTGGAAGGAATGAACTGCCACAAGCCAACCGCATCGCTACGCGAATAGGCCATTGGGTTGTAGGCGCTTTCAATCACCGGCAACAGCGCCAGCTCCAGGGGCATGTTGCGTTCTTCAAGGCGCTCGACGATGTAGTGAATATAGAGGCTGCCGCGTTCCCCGGCGTTCTCCAGGAAGGACGGGTTGCTGGCGAACCACAAGCGCTGTTGCTCGATGCGCGGGTTGACGCCCAGGCCGTCCTGCAGTTGAAAGCCCCGGCGCATGCGTTCCCAGACATCCTGGGGCACTTCGGGGCTAGGCTTCTCTGATAGCCAAATAGGTTTTTGCTTGATCTTGGCGGCAAGATTGGGTTTGGGTTGCACGGTGGATTGTGCAGCGAAATTTGTCGATTGGCAGCCCGCCAGAGTCGCGGACACAGCCACCGCCACGGCTTGAGCCAGGCGGGTCAATGCGTCTGAAGAGATGGATTTACGAATAGATGACGACATTGGCTGGAAGTAAGTTCCGGGCAAAAATGTCGGGCGATTCTAGAAAGCGCTTTGGTTCCGGTCAACCATTCAGAAATTATGTATCAGAGTGCATCTGCTTAGAACTTATCTTTCCATGCCCTCAAGCTAGCAAACACTTCGGCCCCAGAGCGGTTGTCGCGACCATTCCGTTCGTCCGCTTTTTGTTTAACGGATGTTTCAGCGGTGCGTAGGAAAGGGTTAGTACGTTTTTCCAGGGCCAAGTTGGACGGCAGCGTGATCTCGCCACGGTCGCGCAGTTGGCGCACGTTTTCCACCCGTTCGGCGATATCCGCGTTGTGCGGTTCCACGGCTTGGGCGAACTTGAGGTTGCTTTGTGTGTATTCGTGGGTGCAGTAGACCAGCGTATCGGCGGGCAGCGCGGCCAGGCGTTCCAACGAGGTGTGCATCTGCTCGGGTGTGCCTTCGAACAGGCGGCCGCAACCGGCAGCGAACAGGGTGTCACCACACAACAGCACGCCCTGGTGATAAAAGGCGATATGGCCGAGGGTGTGGCCGGGTACCGCATAAACGTCGAAGTCCCAACCCAGCACGGTGATGTGGTCATTGTCTTGCAGGGCAACATCCCGTGCGGGGATGTTTTCGTTCGCCGGGCCGTAGACCTTGGCGCCGGTTACATTTTTCAGTTGCTCCACACCGCCGACATGATCATGGTGATGGTGAGTGACCAGGATATCGCTGAGGGTCCAGTCCGGGTATTGCTTGAGCCAGGCGAGCACGGGCGCGGCGTCACCGGGATCGACCACGGCGCAGCGTTGGGTCCCAGGGTCTTGTAACAACCAGATGTAGTTATCGGTGAAGGCGGGTAGGGCACTGATCTGTATCATTCTTCGATTCGCCAAGCTGAACACATTGGTGCATCTTAGAACGTCTAGGCGAGTTGGAGAATGCAATGACTGATAAAGCGTTCGCCCAGGCCGATCCTGAGTGGCTGGCCCTGATCAGCGCGGCCCGCGAATGGCTGTCCGGGCCGATTGGGCAGTTTCTGCTGGACGAAGAACGGCGCATGCTCGAAGACGAACTGGGCCGGTTCTTTGGCGGCTACCTCGTGCATTACGGCCCGTCGGCCCAGACGCCGCCGTCCGCGCCACAGGTACAGCGCAATGTGCGCCTGGGCGCGCCGTTGCCAGGTGTGGAAATCGTCTGTGAGGAGCAGGCGTGGCCCTTGAGCGAACACGCGGCCGATGTGGTGGTATTGCAGCATGGCCTGGATTTCTGCCTGTCCCCCCACGGGCTGTTGCGCGAAGCGGCGAGCAGTGTGCGCCCCGGTGGCCATTTGCTGATTATTGGCATCAACCCCTGGAGCAGTTGGGGGCTGCGCCATGCGTTCGCCCATGATGGCCTGCGCCAGGCGCGCTGCATCTCGCCGTCACGGGTGGGAGACTGGCTGAACCTGCTGGGCTTCGCGCTGGAGAAACGCCGCTTCGGGTGCTATCGTCCGCCGCTTGCGTCGGCCAAGTGGCAAGGCCGGCTGGCCGGCTGGGAGCGTCGAGCGGGAGCCTGGCAACTGTCGGGTGGCGGCTTCTATTTATTGGTGGCGCGCAAGATCGTGGTCGGGCTGCGGCCGGTGCGCCAGGAACGGCGCGAGCCCATGGGCAAGCTGGTGCCGATACCGATGGCCAAGGTCAACCGCAAGCAAAGCGAACCGTAAACCTCTTTTTGATTTCAGGCCGAGTCGCTCGGCCTCGGGATACTGTCGGTCAACGACCGCCAGCCCGTTTTGATGGATGCAACCGATGACCGATAGCGTAGAACTCTTCACCGATGGCGCCTGCAAGGGCAACCCGGGCCCAGGCGGCTGGGGGGCCTTGCTGGTATGCAAGGGCGTGGAGAAGGAGTTGTGGGGCGGCGAAGCCAACACCACCAACAACCGTATGGAACTGATGGGTGCCATTCGTGGCCTGGAAGAACTCAAGCGGCGCTGCAACGTACTCTTGGTGACGGACTCGCAATATGTGATGAAGGGCATCAACGAGTGGATGGTCAACTGGAAGAAGCGCGGCTGGAAGACAGCGGCCAAGGAGCCGGTCAAGAATGCCGACTTGTGGCAACTGCTCGATGAGCAATGCAATCGGCATGACATCACCTGGAAATGGGTGCGCGGGCACATCGGCCACCCAGGCAATGAGCGTGCCGACCAGTTGGCCAATCGTGGCGTGGATGAAGTGCGCGGTTATAAGCAGAGCTGAGCCAATGACATCGTATACGTCGCCTTGCGGGATTTTGGCCTGATCAAAAAAACCAGTGATTGTGTGAGTCACAGCACCAGGATCGCACGGGCGAGTTGCTCGTCCGTGCACTGTAAGTCCACCAGCGTGTAGCGAATGTGCTGGAAGGCTGACTCCAACTGGACCGCCCGTATTTCGCCCTCGCTTGCGACAAACGCTGCGGCATCGGTCTTGGCCGCCAATACGATCTTGTCGTCCTTGAAACGGCTGCTGGTGCCTTGGGTGGCACTCATCGACAGACTCACCAAGGCGTCAGTCGTCATGACGAAGCTGGTGGCCTGCGCACTGGCGGTGCTGAGCAGGCAAGGGATTAACAGCCATTTTATAGTGCGCATGAACCTGGAATTTCCGCATCAGGAAGGAGGCACGCAGGCTAGCAACGACGCGTGCAGCAAACTGCAGCAGGTTTGCTAAACCTTGTTAAAAACTGTTGGGCCCCACCTTGGGGGTTTGCCCCATGGGGCGCATCGGTTAGAGAGCGTGCTAATATCCCGCCCCTTGAAATGCATTGAACCGTTGAGAGCTGAACCCTGATGGCCATCCGATCTGTTGTACTCGATACCGAAACCACCGGCATGCCGGTGACCGATGGTCACCGGATCATCGAAATCGGCTGTGTCGAACTGATGGGGCGCCGTCTCACCGGCCGTCACTTCCACGTCTACCTGCAACCGGACCGCGACAGTGACGAGGGCGCGATCGGCGTCCACGGCATCACCGACGAGTTCCTCAAGGGCAAGCCGCGCTTCGCCGAAGTGGCCGATGAGTTCTTCGAGTTCATCAACGGCGCCCAACTGATCATCCATAACGCGGCGTTCGACGTCGGCTTTATCAATAACGAATTTGCCCTGATGGGGCAGACGGACCGTGCGGACATTTCCCAGCACTGCACGATCCTCGATACCTTGATGATGGCCCGTGAGCGTCACCCGGGCCAACGCAACAGCCTCGATGCCTTGTGCAAGCGCTATGGCGTCGACAACTCCGGCCGTGAACTCCACGGCGCCTTGCTCGACTCCGAGATCCTGGCCGACGTTTACCTGACCATGACGGGCGGGCAGACCAGCCTGTCCCTGGCCGGTAACGCGTCTGACGGCAGCGGCTCGGCGGAAGGCTCGGGCAACCGTCCTTCGGAAATCCGTCGCCTGCCGGCTGATCGCAAGCCCACCACGATCATTCGCGCCAGCGAGCAGGACTTGGCCGAACACGCCGCTCGGTTGGAGGCCATTGCCAAGTCGGCGGGTGCGCCGGCGCTGTGGACTCAACTGACCCAACAATAGCCTTGGTGCAATGCGATAAAAAATGTGGGAGGGGGCTTGCTCCCGATGGAGGTATGTCGGCCACACATGCATTGACTGACCCACCCTCATCGGGAGCAAGCCCCCTCCCACATTTTGAGCGTGATCGTGCACGACCCGAACCCCAATCCAGCCCCGGGCGTCTGCGGGTAGATCGTGCTTTCCTGATGCACGAAACTCCAGTGTGGGAGGGGGTTTGCTCCCGCTGGCGGTATGTCGGCCACACATGCATTGACTGACACACCCTCATCGGGAGCAAGCCCCCTCCCACATTTTGAGCGTGATCGTGCACGCCCCGAACCCCATCCAGCCCCGGGCGTCTGCGGGTAGATCGTGCTTTCCTGATACACGAAACTCCAATGTGGGCGGGGGCTTGCTCCCGATGGCGGTATGTCGGCCACACATGCATTGACTGACCCACCCTCATCGGGAGCAAGCCCCCTCCCACATTTTGAGCGTGATCGTGCACGACCCGAACCCCATCCAGCCCCCGGGCGTCTGCGGGTAGATCGTGCTTTCCTGATGCACGAAACTCCAGTGTGGGAGGGGGCTTGCTCCCGATGGCGGTATGTCGGCCACACATGCATTGACTGACACACCCTCATCGGGAACAACCCCCTCCCACATTTTGAGCGTGATCGTGCACGACCCGAACCCCAATCCAGCCCCCGGGCGTCTGCGGGTAGATCGTGCTTTCCTGATGCACGAAACTCCAGTGTGGGAGGGGGCTTGCTCCCGATGGCGGTATGTCGGCCACACATGCATTGACTGACACACCCTCATCGGGAACAACCCCCTCCCACATTTTTAGCGTGATCGTGCACGACCCGAACCCCAATCCAGCCCCCGGGCGTCTGCGGGTAGATCGTGCTTTCCTGACGCATGAAACTCCAATGTGGGAGGGGGCTTGCTCCCGATGGCGGTATGTCGGCCACACATGCATTGACTGACACACCCTCATCGGGAACAACCCCCTCCCACAGTTGATCTTCACGGCCTGCAAAATCTTCATTCGCATCATTGCCTCCCAGCCTCTACCCTTGAGTGCATAGCCCTCAGGACTACACGCACTCATGTACAAAGACCTGAAGTTTCCTGTGCTGATCGTGCACCGTGATATCAAGGCCGACACCGTTGCCGGTGACCGGGTTCGAGGCATCGCCAAGGAGCTGGAACAAGAGGGCTTCAGTATCTTTTCCGCCGTGGACTACGCCGAAGGGCGGCTGGTAGCGTCCACTCATCACGGCTTGGCCTGCATGCTGATTGCCGCTGAAGGCGCCGGGGAAAATACCCACCTGCTGCAAAATATGGTCGAGCTGATCCGCCTGGCACGGGTGAGGGCGCCTAACCTGCCGATCTTTGCCTTGGGCGAGCAAGTCACCCTGGAAAACGCTCCGGCCGATGCCATGAGCGAGCTCAACCAACTGCGCGGCATTCTCTATCTGTTTGAAGACACCGTGCCGTTTCTCGCCCGGCAAGTCGCTCGTGCCGCACGCACTTACCTTGATGGCCTGTTGCCGCCGTTCTTCAAGGCGCTGGTGCAGCACACTGCCGACTCCAATTATTCCTGGCACACCCCGGGCCATGGCGGCGGCGTGGCTTATCGCAAAAGCCCGGTGGGGCAGGCGTTTCATCAGTTCTTTGGGGAAAATACCCTGCGTTCGGACTTGTCTGTTTCCGTGCCGGAACTGGGCTCGCTGCTCGATCACACCGGGCCCTTGGCGGAAGCCGAAGCCCGCGCCGCGCGTAATTTTGGTGCTGACCACACGTTCTTTGTGATCAACGGCACGTCCACCGCCAACAAGATCGTCTGGCACTCCATGGTTGGCCGTGACGACCTGGTGCTGGTGGACCGCAACTGCCACAAGTCAGTGTTGCACGCGATCATCATGACGGGCGCGATCCCGCTGTATCTGTGCCCGGAGCGTAATGAGCTCGGCATCATCGGCCCGATCCCCCTGAGTGAGTTCAGCCCTGAGTCAATCCGCGCCAAGATCGACGCCAGCCCCCTGGCCCGTGGCCGGGCGCCGAAAGTGAAGATGGCCGTGGTGACCAATTCCACCTACGACGGCCTGTGCTACAACGCCGAGCTGATCAAGCAGCAATTGGGCAGCAGTGTCGAGGTGCTGCACTTTGACGAAGCCTGGTACGCCTATGCGGCCTTCCACGAGTTCTTTGCCGGGCGCTATGGCATGGGCACCTCGCGTACCCCCGACAGCCCGCTGGTGTTCACCACGCACTCGACCCACAAGTTGCTGGCCGCCTTCAGCCAGGCCTCGATGATCCACGTGCAGGATGGCGGTGCGCGCAAACTGGACCGCGACCGTTTCAACGAAGCGTTCATGATGCATATCTCCACCTCGCCGCAATACAGCATCATCGCCTCGCTGGATGTTGCCTCGGCGATGATGGAAGGTCCGGCCGGGCGTTCACTGTTGCAGGAGATGTTCGATGAGGCCCTGAGCTTTCGTCGTGCCTTGGCCAATTTGCGCCAGCACATCGCTGCCGAGGACTGGTGGTTTTCTATCTGGCAACCGCCCTCGGTGGCCGGCATTGATCGGGTCGCCACGGCGGATTGGCTGCTGCATCCCCAGGATGACTGGCACGGTTTTGGCGACGTCGCCGACGATTATGTCCTGCTTGACCCGATCAAGGTGACGTTGGTAATGCCCGGCCTCAACGCCGGTGGCGCCCTCAGCGATTGCGGGATTCCCGCCGCCGTGGTCAGCAAGTTCCTCTGGGAGCGCGGCCTGGTGGTGGAAAAGACCGGGCTGTATTCTTTCCTCGTGCTGTTTTCCATGGGCATTACCAAAGGCAAATGGAGTACCTTGCTCACCGAGCTGCTGGAGTTCAAGCGCAACTACGACGCCAACGCCAGCCTGGCCAGTTGCTTGCCCTCTGTGTATGCCCAAGGTCCGGCACGCTATCAGGGCCTGGGTTTGCGTGACCTGTGCGATCAATTGCACAGCTGTTATCGCCGCAACGCCACGGCCAAGCACCTCAAGCGCATGTACACGGTGTTGCCGGAAGTCGCGATGAAACCGGCCGATGCCTACGACCAGTTGGTCAGGGGCGAGGTGGAGGCCGTGTCCATTGATGCCTTGCCAGGGCGCATCGCCGCCGTGATGCTGGTGCCGTATCCGCCGGGTATTCCGTTGATCATGCCTGGTGAGCGCTTTACCGAGTCAACGCGTTCGATCATCGATTACCTCGCGTTTGCACGGACGTTCGATAGCAGTTTCCCCGGTTTCGTCGCGGATGTGCATGGGTTACAACACGAAGATGACGGCAGTGGTCGTTGTTACACCGTCGATTGCATCAAGGGTTGAGGAAGGTTATGCAAGCTGTCATGAACCCGAAGTATCCAGGGCTCAGTGTGCGGGTCGCCGATGAAGGTTTCGACGCCTATGTATGGGGCAATGACTTCAGCTTTGAGGTCAGCGCCTATGGCGTGCCGGAGATGGGTAAGCGGGTCGATCAATGGGGGGTGGAGCGCATCCTGCCGTACCGTAAATGTTATGGCATTGACCCGGAAGAATTCGCCAGTTACCGCGGCGCGGTCGACAGCGCGATCTTCATGGCTTACCTGGATGACCGTGCGGTGGGGCATATCGTGGTCAGCACCAACTGGAATGGTTTTGCCCACGTTGATGAGTTGGCGGTGGCGTTGCCTGCGCGGCGCCATGGTGTGGCCAAGGCATTACTGGATGTGGCGCAGTTCTGGAGCCGTAAGAAAAACCTGCCGGGCATGATGCTCGAAACCCAGAACAATAACCTCGGTGCCTGCCGTCTGTATGAGCGTTGCGGTTATGTGATGGGCGGGATCGATCAGTTGCGGTATCGCGGCATCGACCCGCAAACCCGCGAAGTGGCGATTTTCTGGTACCGCCTGTTCAAGACTGAAGTCGATCAGGCTTAACCTGCCAATAGGCTTTCAGCCTTCTGGGTGACGATCTCCAACAGTCCGTTCAACGCTGGGGAGGTCGCGCCGTCTTTCAGGGTCAGCGCATACAGGTTGAGCGTGATCGGGGGGGACACCGGGCACGCATCCAACCCGGCTTCCCGTGCACCGCAGGCGGTGAACGGGTCGACGATCGCCAAGCCTTCCCCGGCTTCCACCAGGCTGCGCATCATCTGGTAGGTCTGCACGCGTGTTTGTACCACCGGCAGCGGGCGCAGGGCTTGGAGCTTGGCGTCCAGCAGGCGGCTCAGCGGGTCGTGGCCCTCAAGCCCGATCATCGACTGCCCGGCCAGATCCTGCAGGGCGATGTACTTTTGTTTGGGCTTGAGCCAGCCATGGGGAGCGAGCAATTGAAGCTTGCCTTGGGCCAGTACGGTGCTTTGGATTTGCGCATGTTCGGGGTCATGCAGGCTCAGGCCCACATCGGCCTCATGCAGTAACAGGCTCCTGACGATCTCCCGGGTCGGCTGGCTGGACAGGTTGCACGGCGTGTCCTGGAAGCGCCGGCGCAGCACCGCGAGGCTTTGCGGCAGCAGTTGATTGGCCAGGGGCGGCGAGCACAGTACGCGCAGGGGAGGGGCGTGAGGGTGTTTCAAGCGGCTTGCCAGCCGTTGCAACGGCTCCAGCGCCTCGTAGAAACGGGTGATTTCGGCCTGCAGCTCCAGGGTTTCCCGCGTTGCTTGCAAACGCCCGCGCACGCTGGCAAACAGCATGAAGCCCAACTGCTGCTCGGCATCCTTGAGCGTGGCATCCACATCGCCCACGGGCAGTTGCAACCATTCGGCGGCCGTGCCGAGGTGTCCGGTCTGCAAGATGGCCTGAATCACTTCGATATGACGTAAACGCATCGCCGGAGTCTAGGGGCAGTGGGGCGTGGATTCAATGGCTGGGGCAAAAGAGCGCGCGTGTCCAACGTCAGCCTTGCGCGTATTGCAACGAGCAGGTCATATAAAGAGCGTATCAACCGAGGCTCAACAGGGAGGCCTACCTATGGCGGTTAACACCACAGTCGCAGGCAAACTGCACACTCAGTCTGGTTTCACCCGTTGGGCCGTGTTGGCGGTGCTGGTCATCATCGGCTTGCTGGGCCTGGCGCTGGGGCCGCGGCTGTTTGGCGATGTGACCCTTGTAGAGATCGCTACTGCAAAGGCGCAGGTGGCCGAGCTGGGCAAGGCCGTGGAACAGTTTCATCAAGACACTGGCCGCTACCCGACGGACGAAGAGGGCCTGGGTGCATTAGTCGTGCAGCCGGCGGGTGAGTCCCGGTGGAAAGGGCCGTACATCAAGGACGAACTGCTGACTGACCCCTGGGGAGTTGCCTATCAGTACCATTACCCGCCGTCCCAGCCCGAAATACCCTTCGACCTGTTCTCGTTCGGCAAGGACCGTACCTTGGGCGGCGCAGGTGATAACAAGGACATTGCCTATGGCGACAACTGATGCAGCCGTGGGCATCGAGATGAGGCAGGCACGGCGGTCGTGATCACCCGGCTCAGTCAACGCCATCATTGGCCAGGACTGAGCAGGTCGATAAGGCGAGATCTTATGAAGCCAGGATCGTTTGTGATTCGCGGACGATAATGGTCCCCGACTGGATCAGTTTGAATTCATCGCCTTCCAGTTTTTCTACACGATCGCCAATGGCCAGCTTGTAGGTAGTGGTGGGCGCCGAGCCAGCCAGGTCACCTTGCACCGGGTTGGATTCCTGGAACTCATGCACCGAATACACGCGTCCTTCCGCGTCTCTGGCATGGAACTGTCCGACAAGTACTGCAGCCATCTGTTTAGAACCTCTGGAGATAAACACTCGATTTGCGGTTCTGTAGACCGTCATGGAGCGGGGTAGTTTACCTATGGAAAAAAAATACTATTCGTTTAAAAAACCAGACGCTTCCTACGCACGAAAATGCCCGGCAAGCGCTTGGGGAATTTCACAACCTGCTGGTGAACGCGCCGCGAAGACTCTATAACTACAAGCTCCTTTAGTCAGACGTCGGGAAAGCCTCAATGAGCAAGGTCTACACGATTGCCGTACTGGTTGGCAGCTTGAGAAAAGCATCGATCAACCGCAAGGTCGCACTGGCATTGGCCGAACTGGCCCCCGCCAACCTCAAGTTGAACATTGTCGAAATTGGCGATTTGCCGCTCTACAACGAGGACATCGACGGAGCATCACCGCCCGCAGCCTACAGTACTTTCCGCAAACAGGTGAGCTCATCCGACGCGGTGTTGTTTGTGACCCCGGAGTACAACCGTTCCGTGCCCGCGCCGATGAAGAATGCCATTGACGTGGGGTCGCGCCCTTATGGGCAAAGTGTCTGGAGTGGCAAGCCAGGGGCGGTCATCAGTGTGTCGCCTGGTGCGATTGGCGGTTTTGGCGCCAACCATCACCTGCGCCAGTCTTTGGTGTTTCTGGATGTGCCGTGCATGCAGCAGCCGGAAGCCTACCTGGGCGGCGCGGGCAGTGTGTTCGATGAGGCCGGCA
This sequence comes from Pseudomonas sp. MWU15-20650, assembly GCF_023242475.1. Lineage (GTDB taxonomy): Bacteria > Pseudomonadota > Gammaproteobacteria > Pseudomonadales > Pseudomonadaceae > Aquipseudomonas. The sequence goes on from NZ_JALJFG010000027.1 coordinate 45,477, forward strand.
AGCTTTCGGAGAAGACCAAGCCGTTCCTGCAGGCATTCATTGACGCCTACGGCAAATGGGTAGAAAAGCAGAGCGCCTGAATCGGCGCTCATTATCCAATGTGGCCTAAGGTCGGTCAGTTGAGAAAAAGCACTGTAACTGTGGCGAGGGCGCTTGCCTTAATGCCTGTCAGTTAAGAAGGAACACTATCACTGTGGCGAGCGGGACAAGCCCGCTCGCCACAGGTTACTGGTGCTCTAGCTCTTACCTGACTGGCGTCAGGGCTTGGCCCCTCCCACAGCCTTGGATCAGCGCAACCAGTTAGTCCGCGCCAGCTCAATCACCTCATCGCCACGCCCGCTCATCACGGCCTTGAGCATATACAGGCTGAAGCCCTTGGCCTGCTCCAACTTGATGCTCGGTGGCATCACCAGTTCTTGCGTGGCGGTCACCACATCCACCAGCACGGGACCATCGTGCGCCAGGGCGCGGCGCAGGGCCGGCTCGAGGTCTTCCGATTGCTCTACGCGAATGCCGAGAATCCCCATGGCGTTGGACATGGCCGCAAAGTCCGGGTTTTTCAACTCGGTGCCGGTGTCCAGGTAGCCGGCTGCCTTCATTTCCATGGCGACAAAACCCAGTGACGCGTTATCGAAGACGATGACTTTCACCGGCAGTTTCAACTGCGCCAGGGAGATGAAGTCTCCCATCAGCATGGCGAAGCCGCCGTCACCCGACATCGAAATCACTTGCCGCCCGGGGAACGCTGCCTGCGCGCCGATGGCCTGGGGCATGGCGTTGGCCATGGAGCCATGGTTGAACGAGCCGATCAGGCGGCGCTTGCCGTTCATTTTCAAATAGCGCGCCGCCCACACGGTGGGTGAGCCGACGTCGGCGGTGAAGATGGCATCATCATCGGCCAATTCGCTGAGCAAGCGTGCCACGTACTGAGGGTGGATCGGCCGGTTGGCCTTGGACGGTTGCGCCAGGTCATCCAGGCCCTGGCGGGCCTTTTCGTAGTGCTTCAACGAGGTATCGAGGAAGCTGCGGTCCGCCTTGCGGGTCAGGCGTGGCAGCAGCGCGTCGATGGTTTCGCCGACGTCGGCGGCAATCCCCAGGTCGAGCGTGGCCCGACGGCCCAGCGCTTGTGGGTTGCGGTCGACCTGGATGATCTTGGCATCGGTGGGGTAGAACTGACGATACGGGAAGTCGGTGCCAAGCATGATCAGCGTGTCGCAGTTGAGCATGGCGTGGTAGCCGGAGCTGAAGCCGATCAGGCCGGTCATGCCCACGTCAAACGGGTTGTCCCACTCCACATGCTCTTTGCCACGCAAGGCATGCACCACCGGTGCGCCCAGGGCATCGGCCAAGGCCACCACCTGGTCGTGGGCACCGGCACAGCCGCTGCCGCACAGCAGCGTGACTTTCTGGCTGCCCTGGAGGATCTCGGTGAGGCGTTGCAGGTCCTGTTCGGCCGGCAACGTACGCGGTGCGTGGAGGGCCGGCCAGGGCTTGAGCTTGTCTTCCACTTCCAGCAGCGACACGTCGCCCGGGATCACCACCACGGCCACGCCGCGATTGAGGATCGCCGAGCGCATGGCGCGGTGCAGTACGTGAGGCATTTGTTCGGGGTTGGTCACCAGCTCGACAAAGTGGCTGCACTCCTTGAACAGCGCTTGGGGATGGGTTTCCTGGAAGTAGTTCAGGCCGATCTCCGTGGAGGGAATTTGCGCGGCAATGGCCAGCACCGGCACATGGTTGCGATGGCAGTCGAACAGGCCATTGATCAAGTGCAGGTTGCCCGGCCCGCAACTGCCGGCGCACACCGTCAGCTCGCCGGTGGCGGCGGCTTCTGCACCGGCAGCGAAGGCCGCCACTTCTTCGTGGCGTACGTGCATCCACTCGATGCTGTCCATGCTGCGCAGGGCGTCGGTGAGGCCGTTGAGGCTGTCGCCGGTCAAACCCCAGATGCGCTGGATGCCCGCTTGTTCAAGGGTGGTTGCCAACTGCTGGGCCAGGTTGATTTTCGCCATGAAGAACTCCAATCGTCAGTGAGGTAAAAAGCTGCTGATCAGTAGAGGACCGTTCGATCACGGCGAATGCTCCGCTCTTAATGTGAAGATTGCGTCATGGCGGCACGGTATTGCCGGGTGCGCCGCAGGATAAACCACTGGTCACGCAGCAGCGCCAGCCACGGTGCAACCTTGGGGTTGGGCAGGCGGCCACGGCTCAGGCGGCGCATCTGGTCGCGTACGACGGCCAGGGTGGCGAGCGCCGCCAGGGGCTTGCGCTGCCAGCTCATGGGTTTCAATTGAGGGTGCGGGTCACGGCCGGCGCGCCAGTGTTTGATCAGTTGTGGTTCCAGGGTCAGTGCGGTGGCGATACCGGCCATGGCGATGCCGCTGTCCAGCACTTGCTGCACCACCGGTAAGCGGCGAATGCCTCCGGTCACCATCACGGGCATCTTGGCGACGGTCGCGAGCTCTTTGGCAAACTCCAGGAAATACGCTTCACGGGCCAACGTGCGACCGTCCCGCGCGTCGCCTTGCATGGCCGGGGCTTCGTAGCTGCCGCCGGACAGTTCCAGCAGGTCGATGGGCAGCGCGTTGAGTCGCTCGACCACGGCGCGCGCATCCTGTGCGTCGAAGCCGCCGCGTTGGAAGTCGGCGGAATTGAGTTTCACCCCCACGCCAAACGCAGGGCTGACACTCGCGCGCACGGCCTTGATCACCTCCAACAGCAAACGTGCCCGGTTTTCCAGTGACCCACCCCAGCGATCGGTGCGCTGGTTACTGAGGGGCGAGAGAAACTGGCTGAGCAAGTAGCCGTGCGCCCCATGGATCTGCACCCCGGTGAACCCGGCTTTTTCGGCCAGGCGCGCGCTGGTGGCAAAGCGCTCGATCACGTTCTGGATCTCATCTTCAGACATGGCCTTGGGCTTGGCGAACATCTTCGAAAACCCGCCCAGGTCGAGGGCGACGGCGGAAGGCGCCACGGTTTGCTGACGCAGGTTGGCCGGGGACTGGCGCCCCGGATGACTGAGCTGCACCCAGAAGTGCACCCCCTTGTTCTGTGCAACGGCCGCCCATTCGCGAAAGCTGTCCAGCTGTTGCTCATCTTCAAGGGCCACGCCGCCGGGCCCCGTCATGGCGCGGCGGTCGACCATCACGTTGCCGGTCAGCAGCAGACCCGGTTCACCGTCTGCCCAAGCCGTGTACAACTGCTTCAATTCGCGAGACGGGCTCTGGTGGGCATCCGCCATATTTTCTTCCATCGCCGCCTTGGCGATGCGGTTGGCGAGGACTTGGCCATTGGGCAGTTGCAGGGGTTCAAAAGGTGACATGGGTTGACTCCTGAGCAGTGGAGGCCCCAGGCTAAGCTTAAAGTTAACTTTAATGTCAAGCAGGTGTTTTGATGAATATTGGTGAGCTGGCAAAACAGAGCGGGCTGGCGGCCTCGCGTATTCGGTTTTATGAGTCAGAAGGGTTGATCAGCCAGGTGGGCCGGCAGGCCAATGGCTATCGGCGCTACGCCCCCGAAGCCTTGCAGACTCTGCAACTGATCCAAAGCGCGCAACAGGCCGGGTTCACCTTGCAGGAGCTCAAGGCGTTGATGCCGGCCCCGGGCGAGCACAAGCGCGATGAGTTGGTTGAGGCGCTGGAGCGCAAGGTGCAGCAGATCGAAGTGATGCAGGCGCAACTGGCGCACAGCAAGGCGCAGTTGCTGGGGGTGATCCAGGCGGTGCGGGCGCAGCCGGAAGGTGTGTCGTGTTCGATGGGGCAGAAACAGGTGCTGGCGTCGATCACACTCAACCGATGAAAAAGCCCCGGTTTGCAAGGTGAAGCAGACCCCAATGTGGGAGTATTCCCTTGTGGCGAGCGGGCTTGTCCCGCGTTGGGGCGCGTAGCGCCCCCAAAGAAGGACGAATGCGGTGTACCGGATACTCCGCGCAGATAGCTTTTGGGGCTGCTGCGCACCCCAACGCGGGCGGTGCGACGATTCGACAAGCCCCCTTCCACATTTGATACTTAGCGTCGGCGGAACAACGGCAGCGGCTCGTCAGTGGCAGCCTGATAAGTCACCGAGAAATCCTTGAGACTTTCCAGTGCTTCGTACGGGTCTTTGTCGGCGCGCAAGGCGAAGGCATCGAACCCGCAGCGGCGCAGGTAGAACAGTTGGTCGCGCAGCACATCGCCAATCGCCCGTAGCTCGCCTTTATAACCATAACGGTCACGCAGCAGACGGGCGTTGGAGTAGTTGCGCCCATCGGTGAAGGCCGGGAAGTTCAGGGCGATGACCTGGAAGTGCGCCACGTCTTCACCGATCTCTTCGGCTTCTTCGTCGGCATCGAGCCACACGCCCAGGCCGCCGTCGCGGGCCTTGAGGGCGTGGCCGTGCTCGCGCCACAGGGCCAACGGCACGATCAGGTCGTCGCAGTTGGAAATACCGTCGAAGCTCGCGTCCTTGGGCAGCAGGTGCCAGGTTTCGTCGACGACTTCGTTGTTCTTAATGATTCGCTGCATAGACGCGCTCCTTGAACAGGTCAATGCCGATGCGCTGGTAGGTGTCGATGAAACGCTCATCTTCGGTGCGCTGTTCGATGTACACATCGATCAGCTTGCCGATCACCTCGGGCATGGCTTCCTGGGCGAAGGATGGGCCGAGGATCTTGCCCAGGCTCGCATCGCGGCTGGCGCTGCCACCCAGGGACACTTGGTAGAATTCTTCGCCTTTCTTGTCCACGCCCAGGATGCCGATGTGGCCGACGTGGTGGTGACCACAGGCGTTCATGCAACCGGAGATGTTCAGGTCCAGCTCGCCGATGTCGAACAGGTAGTCCAGGTCGTCGAAACGGCGCTGGATCGATTCGGCGATCGGGATCGACTTGGCGTTCGCCAGGGAGCAGAAGTCGCCGCCCGGGCAGCAGATGATGTCGGTCAGCAGGCCGATGTTCGGCGTGGCGAAACCGCCTTCGCGCAGCTCGCCCCACAGGGTGAACAGTTGGCTCTGCTCAACGTCCGCGAGAATGATGTTCTGCTCGTGGGACGTGCGCAGTTGGCCGAAGCTGTAGCGCTCGGCCAGGTCGGCAACGGCGTCCAGCTGCTTGTCGGTGATATCACCCGGCGCAACGCCGGTGGGTTTCAGCGACAGGGTCACTGCCACATAGCCCGGCTTCTTGTGCGCCAGGGTGTTGCGGGTGCGCCAGCGGGCGAAACCTGGGTGTTGCAGGTCCAGTGCAGCGAGCTCGGCGTCCTGGTGGGTCAGGGCCTTGTACTCAGGGTCAACGAAATGCTTGGCCACGCGGTGCACTTCGGCCTCGGTCAGGGTGGTCTGGCCGCCGCGCAGGTGTTCCATCTCGGCGTCGACTTTCTGGGCGAACACCTCAGGGGTCAGCGCTTTTACCAGGATCTTGATCCGGGCCTTGTACTTGTTGTCACGGCGGCCATAGCGGTTGTAGACCCGCAGGATGGCGTCGAGGTAGCTCAACAGGTCCTGCCACGGCAAGAACTCGTTGATGAACGCGCCAACCACCGGAGTACGGCCCAGGCCGCCGCCGACCAGCACGCGAAAGCCCAACTCACCGGCAGCGTTGTACACCGGCTCCAGGCCGATATCGTGTACTTCGATGGCGGCGCGGTCCGAGGTCGAGCCATTGATGGCGATCTTGAACTTGCGCGGCAGGTAGGCGAATTCAGGGTGGAAGGTGGTCCACTGGCGGACAATTTCACACCACGGCCGTGGGTCGATCACCTCGTCGGCGGCGACGCCGGCAAATTGGTCGGTGGTCACGTTGCGCAGGCAGTTACCGCTGGTCTGAATGGCGTGCATCTGCACGGTGGCCAATTCAGCCAGGATGTCCGGCACGTCTTCCAGGGCCGGCCAGTTGAACTGTACGTTCTGGCGGGTACTGATGTGGGCGTAGCCTTTGTCGAAGTCACGGGCGATCTTGGCCATCATTCGCGTCTGGCGCGAAGTCAGCTGGCCATAGGGCACGGCCACCCGCAACATCGGCGCAAAGCGCTGCACATACAGGCCATTTTGTAGGCGCAGAGGGCGGAACTCTTCTTCGCTCAGTTCACCTGCTAAGTAGCGTCGGGTCTGATCACGGAACTGCTTGACGCGGTCCTCGATGATGCGCTGATCGTATTCGTCGTATACGTACATATAGGTCCTGTTCTCGGCAAATCTGCGCGCACGGCCGCGCACTCCCAACGGAGCCGGCGCACGATACCAGTTTGCGTATATGCGCAAAAGTGATGTTTGGGTATATGTAAATAACCAAACTGACTAATGAGAACCGTTATCGCCATACCCACATTTGTCATAGGGGCAACTCTGGTCTTTACTGTGGTCGAGTCTTAGTGCAGTCACCTATAAAACCGACAAGAGGCGATGCGATGAGCAATTCCACCAAAACCCGTAAACCCGACAGTACCGTGGATGCCTGGGCCATTCTGTTCCTGATCATCCTGGTGGTCGGGACGGCCGTGTTCTGGGTCAGCCACCAGTAACAAAGAGCGTTGATTGGGCCTCGATTGGCTGTCGCATTGCCACTCTCCTGGCGATCATTATTCCAGGCTCGAACAACCCTGTTGAAGGGTCTGACTGCGTGTGTGTGGTTACCCGTTCAGCCTGCAACTGCTGCTGCGTTAGACCCCGGCCAGGTGCAGTACCAGCTTGACGATGCCGAATAAGGTCAAGGCAAATACCGCCGTGAAGAGCACGCCCAGGATGACAAAGTGGCTGGGCTTGCCGTGGGTGAAATCGCGGGCGCGGTTCTTGCCGCTTTGTACACCAAAGGCCGCCGCAATGACGCTGTGGAGCATCTGCCAGAAGGTCGGCGGCTTATTGTTGGCTGGATCGTTCATAAAACCCTCGTGCGCATGGCTGTCCTCAAGAGCATAGCCAATCTGCCGGTGAGGGCTGCCCTCACTAGTTATTCACCACCGCCCAAGGGTTGAGCGGTGATGTCCTGTCACTTCCATTCAACGGAGTGACACCATGTCTGAATTACCCACCCAAGCCAGTGCTGATACGCGACCGGCGGCCACGCAGAGTATCCATGGGGATTTTCTCGAAAAGGCCGTACCCCAGTGGCTGGTCGACGCGACGCCTGCCCGCAGGTCGGCGCTTAAACACAGCACAACGCCCTTGCCGTCGGCCTATAAAACGCTTTCGACTGCACAGCGCCGGGCCCTCGACGCGAGCGTTAAAGCCTGCGCGATCGCCCAGGTCCGGTTGGACACCACCATGGCGACGTTCCAGGACGTCGAGGCATTCGCCAGGCCGTTGCTGCTCAACGCGCTGAAAGACCAGTACAAGGTGAAAGCGGATGTCGACACCACTTTGCTGTGCCTGAGGCGAGCGCTGGCAATCAGTGTGCTGGATATCGAAATCGACTCGTTCGAGTTCCTGAAACTGTCAATGCTGCAGGCCTGCTTGCATAACTTTGAAGCCTGGGAGTGCGAGCCGGATGCTTACCACTCATCCTCAGGTTTTATGGTGGAAACCAAAACCGCCGGCACCTTCGAGCCCATAACCGTCAACCTGAGCGTCAGCCAGTTCATGACCTTGTGTCGCAGCCTGGATATAGGGGCTCAGTATCAAACCTACCTGGCCTCTTTTTTTGCGCCGGTCGACGCAAGCCCTGAACCGCCCCTTCGTCAACATTTCATGGCCAGCCAGAAGGCAACCATGAGGGCTGCCGCCGAGCACGCCTTGGCGACTGGGGATATCGAACCTGCGGATCACGCCATGATCGTGTCGGTCATCAACGGCAACCTTTATCCCACCCTTGGCAACGAGCGTGTATGGCTGCTCGATATGAGCCTGATGAAAAAAAGACTGACCGGCTGCGTCTATTTTGCAATCGGAGACCAGTATGGCGACGAGCTGATTCTGTACATCCCCCATGACCCGGCGCATCCGCTCAAGCGCTACACCAGGCAGCAGTTGCGCGACGAGTTCAAGCGCCTGTTCACCGCGCGTGAAGGCATGGCGGCTGACGATCCTGCACCGACGGCCTATCAGCGGTTTTTCAGCCAATTCGTACCCTATGATCAGCGGCCTTACTATTTCAGCCAATTCACACAGAAGTCCGACGATTCCCCAAGCGGTCCGTTGAGTTCGCCTTGGCGAAAATTTGTGGAGTTCGTGTTTGGCATGACGCCGATTACACGTATCAAAGAACTGCCACCTGAAAAACCCGCGAAGATGGAGCCGGTCAGCGACCCTTATCTTGCGCCCGGCAGCCTGATGCCCTACCGCGGTACAGGCACCTTTTCCGGGCTCCTGGACCTTTGGCCGTACCTGTATGAAAAGCACCGTGACAAGCTCCTCGCCGACGCCCGTGCCCATGCCGTACCGACCGCCCAGGTAGATGCCAAGGCACGGGAGGCTAAACTTGCGCATCTGTTTGAAGTTGGCATGCTGGTGCTCAACGCAGCCTCGATGTTTGTGCCCGTGCTGGGTGAAGTCATGATGGCGGTGATGGTCGAGCAATTGCTGGCCGAGACCGTGCAAGGTTCGATCGAGTGGGCCGAGGGCGACAAGCGCGCGGCCAAGGATCACCTGATTGATGTGGCGCAGAACCTGGCGCAGATTGCGGTGATGGCCGGTGTTGGAGCGGCGGTGAGCAAGTTCAGGGCGGTCAAGGCGCAGCCGGTGCTCGAAAACCTCAGCCCCGTTACTTTGCCCAATGGCGAAACGCGTTTGTGGAAACCGGACCTGACCGGCTACGAGAGCCCCGTTACGTTGGATGCCAATGCAGTGCCCAACGCCGAGGGGCAATACAGGCTCGGTGGCAGGACTTATATTCGTCTGGGCGATCAGGTCTACGAGCAAGTGCTTGATGAGTCGATCAAGTGCTGGCGGATCAAGCATCCGACCCAGGCCGAGGTTTATCAACCCATTCTTCAAAGCAATGGACGGGGCGCCTGGCGCCATACCCTGGAGCGGCCTGCCGAGTGGGATCGTCTTACCCTGCTGCGACGCATGGGCCACGAAACCGACGCTTTTACCGATACCGAGCTGCTCAAGGTGGCGGATGTCAGCGGGGTCAGCGACAGCGCCCTGCGCAAAATGCACATGGACCTCGCGCTGGCGCCGCCTGAGCTGCTGGATGCCATGCGCTTGTTCAAGGCCGATGCGGGCGCAGGGCAGGTGATAGAGCAGTTGCGGGGCAGCCAGCCAATCGACGAGCGATACCTGTTTGCACTGCCGCTGGTGGTCGAAATGCCGCGTTGGCCGAAGACGCGGGTGCTTGAGGTGTTCAAGGGCCCAGCGCTCGCCGGGGAGTCGGTAACCTACGGTGCCGGCCGCGTGCCTCGGGGCGGCGTTGCACAAGCGTCGATCCAGATTTCCCGTGCTGATGTGCTGGATGGACGATTGCCCGCGGTTATCCTGACCGCATTGGATGAGTCGCAGGTGACCAGCCTGCTGGGCGGCGAGGGCGCGCGGGTGCCGGACGCGAGAGTGCAAGAGTTTGGCAAGCAAATTGCCGATTATGCCCAGACTCGCAAGCCGGCGATTTTCGACAGCCTTTACGCCGGTACCGAACCGCTGGACAGCCAGGTCAGGCGGCTGCAACGCAGTTGCCCGGGCCTTAGCGAAGCCGCAGCCCGGGAGACACTGGCCCACGCGTCCCTGGATGACCTCAAGCGGCTGGAGGCGACGCACAAGGTGCCTTTGAACCTGCAAGAGAAGGCACGCTGGTATGCGTTACAAGGTCGCCAGACCCGTGCGTATGCAGGCTTGCGCAGCGAAGCCATGGCCAGCGCAGACAGCCGCCGGCTTGCGCTGCATACCCTGGAAAAACTACCGGGGTGGCCCGACACCTTACGCTTGGAGGTGCGCGAAGGCAGCCACAGCGGCACACTGCTGGACAGCATCGGCAGTCGCACGGCACGGGATACCCGCTATGTGGTGAAAAAAGGTCCGCGGTTTCAGGCGTTCGATGCGCGTGGCGAGGCACTCAACAGTATGCCCACAGAGGGCGATAATTTTTATGCCTCGCTGATGCATGCCATGCCCGACAACGCGCGTCAGGGGCTGGGTGTGCCGCAGGTCAGCCAGAGCGCGCAACTGCGAGAGAAACTCATCACCTTTGCCGACCTTTATCGCAGTCAAGCGCCCCACTGGCTGGCGCCGCAAAGCAGTACGTTCAAGCCACCGGCACGAATCAACGAGCGGATCGTGGGGTATTACGCCAGTGGGCGAGCTGCCGGCCAGACGCTGAGTCTTGAGGCGCGAGCGCAAACGCTCTACGGCCTGAGCGATGTCCAAGCCAGCGATTACATTTTGCAGCTCCAGGCGCAGGGCAAGAGCAACAAGGCAATCTTTAACCATCTGCAGAACCGCGAACACGATTATGGCGAGCTGGTGAAGACGCTCGACGAGTGGGTCCAGGCCTCGCGTGACGGTGCTACCGGCCATTACACAAACAATAAATCATGGGTCGCCAGCCAGCTCAAGGAGGCCTGGCGCAGGGAGCCGTTAGCAGGAACTGTAGACAATGCTGCTCGCTTACATATCAACGTCGATGAACATCTGCCGCCATTGACGGTTGATTTCGCGCATATTCATGAGTTGGCGGTGGTGGGACGCAAAATAGGCGATGCCGAAGTCGAGGCCTTTTTAACGCGGTTTCCCAATGTACAAACCCTGTCTGTTGGCGACAGCCCCCGATTGTGGCGGCTGGTTGAGAGGGGCGACGGATCGTCGCTGACAACGCTGCCCCTGGCAGTGACGCAGATGGCGCGCCTCAGAAGCCTGAGGCTTGGCATCTCGGTCAATCAACTGGCGCCGGAGTTCTTCTCGAGGCTCAGTAGCCTGACTTCGCTGGAAGCGCTGCATATTGATTACCGTGGCCTTTCCCCGAACGCCCTCGATGGCCTTGACCTGTCTGCGCTGGTGCAGTTGAGACAGCTGCAAATCGAGGCGCCTGGTGGTCTGTCGCGATGGCCGGCAAATATCGAGAGCCTTCCCAACCTGGAACGTCTCGATTTGCGCCACACCGCGATCAATGAGCTGCCCGCCACGCTGTACAGTGGGCATGAAAAGCTGTGGGCGGGGCTGTCGATGGACTGGTCAAGGTTCCCACGTGAGCCCTTTAAGCGTGCCTATGACTATGTCAGAACCTATAAGGGAGCCCGCGGGCACCTGGTTGACCTGCACCAGATGGTCAGCGAGTACGCTAAAGGTAAATTGCGGTCGCTGAAAGTGGAATACAACCTGGCCAACTCCCTGCATCACGAAATACTCAAGAGCGCGCAAACTCCCGAAGCGCGGTTTGCGGTTATTGAGCAGATCAGCGACCAATACGCCGATGTCTTTGCGCCGTTTTACGCTGCACCTGAGGATCCAGTGAGCGGGTATTGGTCTCGTTCCACCCAATGGCGGGCAGGACCCAATGAACAAGTGATCAGCGAACTTGAAGCCAATTGGTGGCGAGCGATTGGCGAGCGTTATGGCATAGCGGGCGATGCGTCGGTGTTTGAGTTGCAGGCACCGGTATTTGTAATGGACGCCCTGTCGCAGGTGCACGGCGTGGACTTGCCCGAGTTACCTGCTGCCAGTTTCGCCCATGTGCGCACACTGCGCCTGCATTGGCCGGTAACATCCATCGAGCAGGCGCGAGGGTTTATTCGCGCCTTCAGCGAGACGCGAAGCCTTGAGCTCAACGGGCTCGGCTTGACTGAGATACCCATAGGCACAGGCGATCTTCCCGCCTTGACCCGGCTTGACCTGCCCAACAACAGCCTGGCCATGCCGACGCTGCAAGCGCAACTCAATGATCTGCCTGGCCTGGAGGTGCTGGATTTGAGCCATAACAGTCACCCGCTCACCGAGGTGGATGTCAGCGCCCTGACCCAGCTGCGCGCGCTCAACTTGCGCCAGACAGGACTAAACGCCTGGCCGGCCGGTGCCGAGGGGCTGCCGGATCTGCAATGGCTGGACCTGCGAGACAATCAATTGGTGACGTTACCGCTGACGGTGCTGGCCGATGATGCCGCATTGATGAAGACCAACTTGACGGGGAACCGCCTCAACGCAGCGAGCCAGGCCGCGCTGGATTCGGCGCGTCAGCGCGTTGAGGTTACACAGGGCTTGCCCTCTGGGGCATTGGCTCGGTTTGAACAACAGCGTGTGCCGGCCGTCTTCCCCCCGCAGGAAAGTGGTCTGACGATGAGGCGCCATCTGTTGTCAATGCCCCAGCAGATCGCAGTAGCCGAAGGTGTCGCGGGTTTTGTCAAGCGCTTGCAGCAACTGTCGCCGTTGGTGACCGAGGAAAATGCGTTGCTGTGGCTCGAACAATTGCGTGACGGTGGGATGAGCGGTCCACAAATAGACACGCTGTTGACCACCTGGCATCAGGAATATGTCGGTCTGACTCGCCAGCTCAACGGCTGGCTGTACACCCGTGAATTAACTGGCCCGGACGTAAGCCTGATGGCTGAGGAGCGCCAGTCTGTGGCACTGAAGATCATCGAATGCTGGCAGGCCGGCGTGTCGGCCGACGCCGGCTATGAGCTGAGTCTGCACGGCTTGCGCGTCGACAATCTGCCTGAACTGACGGTGCAGTTCAGCCATGTTCACACGCTGAATTTAACCGCAGTGGGGTTCTCGGCATCGGGGGCCGAAGGCTTTCTCAATAGCTTCCCCGGGGTGCGCAAGCTGATTTTGAGTGGTAATGAGCTATCGGTGGTGCCCGAGGCAGTGGGGCGCATGGCCCAGCTTGAGGCGCTGGATTTAAACACTAATGCCATCGCCGACCCCGAGCCTTTGTATCGATTGTCGATTGGCGCACACCTGCGTCGCCTGGACCTGGGCAAAAACCGCCTGGTTGAGTTCAGCGCACAGACCTTCAATCAGCTTGAACGCTTGAACCTGAGTTACAACCGCCTTGAGCAGTGGCCCAGAGGCACGTTGGCCTTGCCCAACCTGACAACCTTGGACCTATGTGGCAATTACATTGTTGATTTACCCTCCAGTTTGTTCGATGGCCGTCATGACGCGTTGGTGAATGGCACCGATCTGGCCGATAACGAAACGCTATCACGCGACAGTCTTGATCGGATGAGGGTTTATGGCCTTACCCACAACGGGCCGGTGATGGGATGGGATCAGTCAGAAATTGAAGGCTGGATTCAAGGGTTTGAACATACGTCCGATGAGGCTCAATCCAGCAGTGACAGCGACGAAAGCGCCGATGAACCTCTGGAGGATATTGTTGATCCCAGCCGCGATTCGGGAGAGGCGGTGCTGTCGTCCTGGCTGACTCACTCACCTCAAGGCTTGGCCGCACCCCGGCGGCGGATGTGGCAGCAATTGGCCCAGGAACCGCTGCATGAGCGTTTTTTCCATTTGCTCGAACGCCTGCGCGATACCGATGAGTTCCGGTTCCAACCGGTCGATCTTACCCGGCGGGTGTGGGAGGTGATTGAAAGCGCCGTCGGCAGTAGCGAGATGCGAGAGTCGTTGTTCGCGGCCTCGGCCACCCATGGCACCTGTATCGACGGGCGTATTCTCACCTTCAGCTCGTTGGAAGTGATGGTGCTCGTCGAGCGTGTGCTGTGTGACGTGCCGACCCGTTCCCTGAAGGTCAGGGGCCAGCGTTTACTGGCGCTTTCCCGGCAATTATTCCGCTTGGAGCAGGTTGATACCCTTGCCATGCGCAATGCCGCAGGCAGGGACGAGGCTGAGGTACGCCTGGAGTATCGGCTCGGTTTGACCCGTGGCTGGCCGGACGGGCTGGAGCTGCCGGGGCAACCCTCGCGTATGGCGTTTGGTACCCCGATCAGTGGGGCCGTCTTGACCAGCGCCCGCGAGCAGGTGCTGGCGGCGCAAGCGTCTGATGCGTTCTATGAACGCCTGATTCGCCATGACTACTGGAACCAGTACCTGGAAGAACGCTATCCCGATGAGTTCCAGCAACTTCAGCGCGACGCTGACGCGGCCCATGAGTCGGTCGAGGACAAGTATGCGGACAGGGAGGAGGGCACTGACAGTCAAGAGCGCTACGAGGCGGCCATGAATCAACTGCAATTTGACCGAGAAAGCGCCCGGGTGAAATTGCGGCTTGAACTGTCCCGCCAGGAGGTGCACGAATTGTCGGCGGACATTGTTGTGGCGGCACCGGGCAGGCCTGCGTCGCCGCAGCCGGGGCCCTCGACACGCCAGTAAGCCAGACAGCCGCAGCCCATAGGATTACGCCCACGCCCTGGGAGCGTGGGCGTAATCAAAGCAAAACCTCTCTTACACTTCCAGGCCGAGAAACAGTTTCTGATCCAGCGGCGCGCCGATCACGGCTTTGTCCAGATTGATCACGGCGCGGTTATCCGCCTTGGCCTGCTCCATCAGCTCCTTGCGCGTAAATAGGCGCTCGGCTGGGGTCTTCAGGTGGCCGAACTCAGGCGTCGAAGCCGGCGATTCAGCGGATGGGTAATGAAAGTGCGCGTACCACAGGTCGGTATCCTCCGGCCTTTTTCCGGATTGGATTTTACGTTTGTCGCGTATGGCATATTCGGTGAGAAAGTCTCCGGCCTTCAAGGGCACGCGTTTTTTCACCAGGTGGATGCTGACAAAATCATGGGTGTGTAAAAAGTCGACCTTGGCGGCTTTGGGACGCTGCAGCAGATAGCCTTCGCCGCACAATTGATAAGCCTGCGCATTGGCCTCTGTTGCCGCCTGCTCGTAGCTATTGCGCAGTGCAATGGCGGGTTCATCCGTTGCGTTTTTGAGCTCCTCGGCAAGCGCTGTGAATTTGGCCGCATGTTGAGTCAGCATTACCTCCCAGTCATTGGGGTTGATTTCTTCCCGTCGGGTGGCGTCCAGGAGTTTGCGCTGTTGGAAGCGAATGCTGGCGTCGATACCGGGGCGCTCGTTTTTGAGGGCCTGGCCATCCGCTCGGATTCTTTTTAATGAGCGTGCCGCCGGAGTGGGTGCCGTTCTCGGCTCACTCGGGGGCGCGACGATTGCCCAGTCGCCCTCGCGACTTTGGTAAGTGTTAACCACTTCTCCAGTCAGCGTATCGGTGATATCGACGTAACTGACCGGCTCATCGGGCTTGCCTGGGCGCAAATCGCCAATCAGGCTTCTTTGATCAACAGTTTTGATGACGCGTCGGGTTGCCGGTTTTGGGCGTTTGCTCTTGTCGCGGGCGGGGCGGGGGGCAAGCTTTTGTTCAACCAGGATCAAGTTGGCCAGTTGTGCCTCAAGCTCTGTACGGGCCAGCCTGAGTTGATCAAGAAAGGGCTGCCGGTATTGTTCCCGCAGCAGGGCGCACCGCATGTCGGTCAGCGAGACAACGGCGTTCTCCAGGCGGGCATAGTGCTTGAGCACATCCTTGAGCACGTCGATCTGTTCGGTCTCGGTGTAACCAGCAGTGGTGCGCATTTCCGTATGGGCGTTGACCGTGGCATATATCTGGCGGTCTGCGAGGGTATCAAGGTAGGGGCGCTCTTCGGGTTTATCGGCGTCAAGCGCGCGGTTGATGAGCATCTCAGCCAGGGATAACAGGATGTGTTGCTTTATGACGATAGGGGAGATGGGCTGATTGACTGGAGTCTCTCTGAGCATGCTTTCACGCAGTGCCGGGCTGGCGCGCTGCACAATGGCGTCGCACTTTTCTGCTGTTTCGAGCAATTGATCCAATGTTTCCAGTCGTTGTGCTGCGGCGCTCATGTACTCATCGTAGGCGTCAGTAATGTTACGCGGCAGCTCGGTGTCGATACGCCTGAGCAGTTCACTAAAGTTTTCGCCGCGTTGGGTGTGCAACGTGTGGGAGATTTTTTGATGCAAGTCTGCGTAGTTCAACACCCAGTATTTGTAAATGTTTAACGTAGCGTTGTCTCGTGTGGTCTTGTATCGCGGTTCTGTCCTGTCCAAGTCCATCAATTCGCCGGCCATGACTTCGGTTTTCAGCAAGCCGGTTATAAACGCCTGGGTGTTTGTGCGGTAGTTGTCTACGGCAATCTCCCACTGGGTCATGGCGTGGGCCGTGGAGCGCTGTCTTTGCGCATGGCGCTCAGCGATTCGGGGGCGCAACACAGGCAATAATTCGGGGTTGTTAAGCCTTTCCCAATCCTCTCTGAGCGCCTGTTTTTGCTCAGTCAGCCGGATGCGTGCTGCCCTTACCGCTTCGCTGAAGGGGCGGGTCTGGTCCGCGACACGTTTCATTTCCCGGGTATGAATTTCCAGCTGTGGGATCAATTGCTTCAATCGCTGTTTCTTACGGTCTACCAACTCGGCCACCCTTTGTCTGGGCATGCCACCTTCCAGCCGGGCATGGCGGTCCAGGCGCCAGTGCCCTTGGCCATCGCTGAACAACCTGAAACCGGGACGCTGCGGGTGCTGCGGATGCACCAGGTAGACCTCGTTGAAACCCGGCACCACGCTGACCTGGAACAACAGACCGCCGACGCTGGCGTGCCAGGTCCCATCAATGCGGTACAACCCTTTGAGCGCACCGCTGAGCTGCGCGGGCGGCAAGGTTTCGGGCCACGGCACCTGCACCTCCAGTAACGCCTTGAGCAGCTTGGCGCCGGCCTGCGGGCTGGCAATCGAGCGGCTGAAGTCCAGGGCCGTGTGGCCGGTAGCGGGTGGCTCGCCGGGCAACGCCACGGCGCCATGGTGCACCTGCGGTGCCACTTGCGCGGGTGGCTGTTCTGCCGTGCGGCGCCAGGCTTCCAGTTGCAGGGCATGCTCCTGCGCAGTGGGCTGTGACAATGGCTTTGCGGGCTGGTCGTTGGGGGCGGCGGCGTGCAGCAGCACCATCGCGGTGTTGATCAAAAGGTCAATCAACGCCAATTCGCGAGTGGTTGGGTCATTGCTGTCCAGGCCTGCCAAGTCCTGTTCCAGGCTGCTGACCAGCACCACGAGCCAGCCGACCAGCATGGCCGGGCCCCGCACCAGCGGCAACAGCAGGGTATTGAACAGCAGCCACGCGCCTTCCATCACAACGGCCCAGCGGCTTTCGTGGTTGGACACCGACTCGCGGTCGGCCAGGTCCACCAGTGCCCGTGCCGTGCTGCCAAACAGATGATTGAGCAGTTGGCCGTTGACTTGCGATTGCAGCCATTCGCCCGCGCCTTCATCGACGGCGAGCGTCGCAGGTGCTGGTTTTTCAGGGATGCTGAATTCATCCCCGGGCAGGAAGCGAATGATGTGAGGTTCCTTGATGCCGCCATGGTCATAGATGGGGCGGGCCTTGTCACTCAGCCACGCGAGCACCGTGTCTTGCAGCGCACCGGGTGCTGCCAGTGCATCAAGCAGGGCCTGGCGGGTCGGGTATTCATGCAGGGCCTCGGCATACAGCGGCTGGTACAGCAGGTGCGGGCCGACGCTCGTATCACGCGGCTCGATAATGAACGCGTTGTTGACTTCATCCGGCGCGGCCCCGGGTTTGCGGCACAGGGCCAATGGGCGCAGGACAATCTCCTGTTCGTCGACGATTCGGTCCGAGGGCATCTCGCCCATCAACGCCTTCACATAGCGATAACCGGTGACGGTAACGCCATGCTGCCCGCGGATCTTGTATTCCAGTGCCTGCATCGGCAACTTGACCTTGAGTTCGCGGGTAAACAGGGTTTCCCGGCGGCGTGCGTCAACCGTGTCGGACAACAAGGTGTCTTTGATTGTTTGTGGGTAGGTGGTGCCGATGTCGACGCGCTGGATCAGCCCGGTACTGCCCAGCAGGTAGTCTTCGTCCAGCCAGGTCGGCAGCGCCTGGGTGCCTTTGGCTGAGAGCGTCAGCGTTCCTTTAGGCTTGCCGGCGAGGTTTTTCAGGGCCAGTTCCGTCAGCGACATGCGCACATGCTCGATAATGCCGGCACCGCCTGGATAACCGGCGGCCACGGCAAAGTCCAGCACCACCTCATCGGGGTCGCAGTCGCCATGATCGGCTTGCATCTGTTTGCGTAGCGCGGCGCGGCTGAAACCGTAGATGTTTTCAATGCCCTCATTGAACGCGCGGCCCTGGCTGTGTTGCAGCACCTGCGCCATGTCCTGCAGGTGGCGATGGTAGGCAAAACGGTCGGCGGCGCTGGCCTGCGCAAGCCATGGCGGCAGTTGCTCATTGACCTTCTGCAAGGTTGGCTCAGCGGCTGTCGGCACCTGGGTAAACAGCAGCGCCGGATCGGTGAGTTTATCCAGGCGTCGCGTCAAGGTTCTTTCGTCTTGGCCCTGAAACTTCAAGGTCTCCAGGTCTTCCAGTTGTTGGTTGAGGATCAGGCCGGCCTGTTGCTCGAACACATTGGCGGTAGGTTCATTGCGCCGCCACGTGAGGCTGTCGAACTCAAACCGCGCCTGCATCTTCACCGCCCAGGCCAGGCCGAAATCATCGAGGCTGTCAAACACCTGGATATCCCCGGCCACGCTGTACAGCAGCACCTGCTTGTCGCGCACCAGCAGCAGGTCGGGGGTTAGCAGGCTGACCTGTTCACCGGCGTGGGTGAATGTGTTCTCAATCAAATAAACATAGGTGGCGGGTGAGGATTGAGGCAGGCGCTCGGCTTGCACTGGCCAGGTGGCGACGACCCTGAGCATATCCCGCTGGGTCGGGTTCAAGCTCGATTGGCTGGCGGCTATCGCCGTCATCCGGCCGTTGAGAAACTCGCCCAGCCACTGCCAGCGACTGCTGCCATGGCTGTCGGTTTCGCTCCAGTAGTCGGCCAGCGCCGCCTGGAAATACAGGTGAATCGTCTCGGGCAGGGCATCGATGATGTTCGCAATCACCCGCATGTCGATCAGCTGCGGGGCATCAGGCTTGAGGATCGTGGGGATCTGTTGCGTCAGGTAGTACGCCAGTTCGCGTTTTGGCCGCAGGTCGAGCAACTGTGGGTTGAGCACATGGGCGATGGCAACTTCCATCAACGACCGGTAGGTGTACACACCATCGGGGTGCGGGATGGCCAGCTTGACCGTAGCCAAATCCAGCTTGAGCGATGGATAGCGCTCCAGGATACGGCTGCGCAGGGCATTGAACACCACGGAATACAAGGCCGGGCGCGTAGCGAAATGCGCATGGATGGCCTGGGCGGGTAGCTGGCTCAAGGCCGTGGGGGAACTCGGGGTGGGCATGATGAAATCCTGTTTGATGGGAAGCGACAGGAAATCGAATGTGGGGACCGCGCTGGCGGTACAGGAATACCACTGCCGGCGACCCTCACGCCGAAAGCGGGACGCTGTGATGATTTCAAAGGGATGACACAATTTGCCGTTCAGCGGCAGGTACAGAAAGGAGGAGCAAGCTCCCCCCTCAGATTTTCACCGAACACGAGTGATGCGCAGCGTGCGTGACAACCACGAGTGCTTTCGCCCCACTTATTCCTCCAGGTGCAGGAACAGCTTCTGATCCAGCGGTGCATCGATCCGGGCCTTCTCCAGATAGATCACCACGCGGTTATTGGCCTTGTCCCGCTCCATCAGTTCCTTGCGCGTAAACAGGCGTTCTGCGGGGGTCTTCAGGTGGCCGTAATTGGGTGGTGAGACGGGCGAGTCGACGGATGTGTAATGGAAGTGTGCGTACCACAGGTTGGCTTCCTCCCCCTTTATTCCTGGTTTGATTTTACGTTTGTCACGTATGACATATTCGGTGAGAAAGTCACCAGCCTTCAGTGGAATGCGTTTTTTCACCAGGTTGATGTCGACAAAACCGTGCGTGTGTAAATAGTCGACCCTGGAGGCTTTGGGACGCTGTAGCAGATACCCTTCGGCGCACAGTTGCCGAGCCTGTTCAGATGCAGCGTTTGCCGCGTCATCGTAGCGCTTGCGCAGGGCAACGGCTTCTTCGCCAGTCGCACTCTCAAGTTCCTTGGCCAATGCTGAAAATTTTGCCGCATGTTGACTCAGCATCTCTTCCCAATCCTTGGGGTTGACTGTCTCGCGTTGACTGGGCTCCTGGAGTTTGCGCTGTTGGAAGCGAATGCGTGCATCGATGCCTGTTCGCTCGTGTGTGATGGCTTGTGCATCGGCTTTGATTCTTCTCAATGACCGAACCGCAGGCGCGAGTGTTTTTGTCGGCGCACTGGCGGGCTCGACGACTTTCCAAACACCTTCGCTGGCGTGTTCGTGGTAAGACGCGACGATTGCCCCGGTGAGTGGGTCCGTAATGTCGACATAATTGCCCGGCTCATTGGGCTGATGTGCGCGCAAGTCGCCCACCAGGCTCTTCTTGTCTGCGGTTTTGATCACCCGGCGGGTGGTGGATTTTTGTCGTTTGGTTTTGTCGAGAGCCGGCCTGGGGACAATCTTTTCTTCAACGAGGATCAAGTTTGCCAGTTGCGCCTCGAGGCCCGAACGTGCCTCATCCAGGTGTTTGAGGTATGACTCGCGATAAGCCTCCCGCACGAAGCCGGAGTTCATGTCGTGCAACGAAATGACCGCATTCTCCAGTTGTTCATAGCGCTCAAGGGCACCCTTGAGGACATCGATTTGCTCTACCGTCGAGTAGCCTGAGGTGGTGCGCATTTCTGTATGCGCGAGCACAATACTTGCGAGTTGGGGGTCGGTGAGGACACGGATGAACGGAAATTCCATCACCCTCACTGGGCGATGGGTGCGATTGAACACCAAATCAGTGAACACCAGCAGTGCATGCTGTTTGATCGCCACTGAGGAGATGTCTTGGTCGGAAGGATTTCCTTCCAACAGTAATGGGCGCAGTGCAGGGTCGGCTTGTTTGAGGAAGGTCTCGATCTGTTCTGCCGGCTCGATCATTTGATTGAGGGCCGTTACTTGGCGCATTTTGGTGTTGATGTACTCATCGTAGGCATGGGTGATGTTTTCCGGTAATTCTCGATTGGCGCGCTCACCGAGCTCGTCGGAGTTTTCGCCGTTGTCGCTTACCAGAGTGTCGGCCATTTTTTGCGCCAGACACGCAAAGACCGAACTCCAGTAGCTATAGATGATTCTTGTGGCCTTATCTCGTGTTTGCCTGCGTGTGGAATCTGTGCGGTCGGCTTGCATCAGTTCATCGGCCTTGGCTTCGATTCGTTGCATCACAGGGATCAATGTCTGGCCGTTTTGCTGGAAGTTGTCGAGTGCTGTTTCCCACTGGGCCCTGGCATGTGCGGTATCGACTCGTCTGGCCGCGTGGCGCCTCTCGACCTGGACGTGGAGCTGCGGGATGCTGGCTGAGGTGCCGAGGAGTAGCCAGTCCTTTCTCAGAAGTGTTGCCTGGTCGGCCAGATTGGCGCGGGTGGTATTCAAGGTGGACTCAAGCACAGTGGTAGAGATCAATTCTGAATTCATCTCTATCAAGAGCGCGTCAAACTCTTGTGTCAACACGCGTACACGTTCGTCACGTGTTGACTTCCACTTGCTGAGACTCTCCCTGGGCATGCCGCCCTCCAGCCTGGCACGTCGGTCCAGCCGCCAATGCCCTTGCCCATCGCTGACCAGTTTGAAGCCGGGATGCTGGGGATGGTCCGGATGCACCAGATAGACCTCGTTGAAGCCCGGCACCACGTTCACCTGAAACAACAACCCGCCGATGCTGGCGTGCCACTTGGCGTCAATCCAGTACAGCCCTTTGAGAATACCGTGTGGTAGAGGGGAGGGTAGCGGGTTGGGCCACGGCACCTGCACATCGAGCAGCGCCTTGAGCAACTTCGCGCCGGCTTGAGGGCTGGCAATCGAGTGGTCGAAGTCCAAGGCCGTATGGCCGGTCGCCGGCGGTTCGCCTGGCAGCGCCACAGTGCCTTGGTGAACCTGCGCAGTCTCTGACGGCTGAGGCAGGCCCGCAGGCCGGCGCCAGCGCGCCAGCTGCAGGGCGTGGTCTTCTGCGGTGGGTTCTGGCAGGGATTTGTTGGCGGGTGTGGCGGCGTGCAGCAGCACCATGGCGGTATTGAGCAATAGATCGATCAACGCCAGCTCACGGGTGGTGGGGTCACTGCTGTCCAAACCGGCCAGATCCTGCTCCAGGCTGCTGACCAGCACCATGAACCAGCCAGCCAGCATGGCCGGGCCCTGTACCAGCGGTAACAGCAGGGTATTGAACAGCAGCCACGCGCCTTCCATCACGACGGCCCAGCGGCTTTCGGGGTTGGACACCGACTCGCGGTCGGCCAGGTCAACCAAGGCCCGTGCCGTGCTGCCGAACAGATGATTGAGCAATTGACCATTGACTTGCGATTGCAGCCATTCGCCAGCACCCTCATCGACGGCCAGGGTCGCAGGTGCGGGGCGCTCTAATCGGGGCCGGGACTCATCCCCTGGCAGGAAATGAATGATGTGCGGTTCCTTGATGCCGCCATGGTCATAGATGGGGCGAGCCTTGTCACTCAGCCATGCCAGCACCGTGTCTTGCAGCGCGCCGGGTGCGGCCAGTGCATCGAGCAGGGCCTGGCGGGTCGGGTATTCATGCAGGGCGTCGGCATACAGCGGCTGGTACAGCAGGTGCGGGCCGACACTCGTATCACGCGGCTCGATAATGAACGCGTTGTTGACTTCATCCGGCGCGGCCCCGGGTTTGCGGCACAGGGCCAATGGGCGCAGGACAATCTCTTGCTGGTCGACGATCCTGTCCGAGGGCATCTCAGCCATCAACGCCTTCACATAGCGATAGCCGGTGACGGTGACGCCGTGCTGCCCGCGGATCTTGTATTCGAGTGCCTGCATCGGCAACTTGACCTTGAGTTCGCGGGTAAACAGGGTTTCCCGGCGGCGCGCGTCAACCGTGTCGGATAGCAAGATGTCTTTGATTGTTTGCGGGTAGGTGGTGCCGATATCGACACGCTGGATCAGCCCGGTACTGCCCAGCAGGTAGTCTTCGTTTAGCCAGTCTGGAAGGGGCGTAGAGTTTTTTGAGGTAAGTTTGAGACTGCCTTTAGGCTTGCCGGCGAGGTTCTTCAGCGCCAGCTCCGTCAGCGACATGCGCACATGCTCGATAATGCCGGCTCCGCCCGGGTAGCCGCCGGCCACGGCAAAGTCCAGCACGACTTCATCAGGATCGCAGTCGCCATGATCGGCTTGCATCTGTTTGCGTAGCGCGGCGCGGCTGAAACCGTAGATGTTTTCAATGCCCTCATTGAACGCGCGGCCCTGGCTGTGTTGCAGCACCTGCGCCATGTCCTGCAGGTGGCGATGGTAGGCAAAACGGTCGGCGGCGCTGGCCTGCGCAAGCCATGGCGGCAGTTGCTCATTGACCTTCTGCAAGGTTGGCTCAGCGGCTGTCGGCACCTGGGTAAACAGCAGCGCCGGATCGGTGAGTTTATCCAGGCGTCGCGTCAAGGTTCTTTCGTCTTGGCCCTGAAACTTCAAGGTCTCCAGGTCTTCCAGTTGTTGGTTGAGGATCAGGCCGGCCTGTTGCTCGAACACATTGGCGGTAGGTTCATTGCGCCGCCACGTGAGGCTGTCGAACTCAAACCGCGCCTGCATCTTCACCGCCCAGGCCAGGCCGAAATCATCGAGGCTGTCAAACACCTGGATATCCCCGGCCACGCTGTACAGCAGCACCTGCTTGTCGCGCACCAGCAGCAGGTCGGGGGTTAGCAGGCTGACCTGTTCACCGGCGTGGGTGAATGTGTTCTCAATCAAATAAACATAGGTGGCGGGTGAGGATTGAGGCAGGCGCTCGGCTTGCACTGGCCAGGTGGCGACGACCCTGAGCATATCCCGCTGGGTCGGGTTCAAGCTCGATTGGCTGGCGGCTATCGCCGTCATCCGGCCGTTGAGAAACTCGCCCAGCCACTGCCAGCGACTGCTGCCATGGCTGTCGGTTTCGCTCCAGTAGTCGGCCAGTTCAGCCTGGAAATACAGGTGAATCGACTCGGGCAGGGCATCGATGATTTTTGCGATTGCCTGCATGTCGATAAGCGGAGCGGTACCAGGCTTGAGGATTTTTGGAATCTGTTGAGTGAGGTAATACGGCAGTTCGCGTTTGGGGCGCAGGTCAAGTAGTTGTGGGTTGAACACATGGGCGATGGCAACTTCCATCAACGACCGGTAGGTGTACACACCGTCGGGGTGCGGGATGGCCAGCTTGACCTTGGCCAAGTCCAGCTCGAGCGATGGGTAGTGCTCCAGGATACGGCTGCGCAGGGCATTGAACACTACGGAGTACAAGGCCGGGCGCGTAGCGAAATGCGTATGGATGGCCTGGGCGGGCACCTGGCTCAGGGCCATGGAGGAACTCGGGGTGGGCATGATGAAATCCTTTTGCCTGTTTGATGGGAAGCGACAGGAAATCGAATGTGGTGACCGCGCAGGCGGTACAGGAATACCACTGTCGGCGACCCGCCCCGAACGCGCACGAGGTCATATATGCACCGCCTGGCGCGCAGGGCGCCGTGATGAGCTGTCAGTCCATTTCAAAGGAGTGACACGATGGACGATTCCTCCCAGACTTCCTCGCCGGCCGTGCCGGCAAACGAGGCACCCAAGCCAATTAAAAAACTCGCCGCCACCCAAAGCCTGCACGGTGATTTCCTGGAGCGCAGCAGCCCTGATTGGCTGATCAACGCGACGCCGTCCCGCAAACAGGCGCTCAAAGATGCCAGCACGGTCATGCCGGCGTGGCTCGCCAACGCTACGCCTGAACAACGCAACGAGGTCACCGCCCGTTTTCTAGCCAACCTCACCACCCAGACGCAACTGGACAACACGATGGCCTCCTTCCAGGACATCGACGACTTCGCCCGGCCCTTGTTGCTCAAGGCCCTGAAGGATCAGTACCGACTGGACCTCGATGTCGACAAAATTCTGTTGTGCCTGCGCCGCCCGCTGGCGGTGGGTATTGCCGAAGTCGAAGCGGGGGATTTCGAGTTTTTGAAACTGTCCCTGCTGGAAGCGGCCTTGCACAACTTCGAGGCCTACGAGTGCAAGGAGGGCGCTTACCACAAGACCTCCGGGTTCATGCAAGCCACCGGCACCTCCGGCACCTACCACTCGGTGGCGATCAACCTGAAGGTCAGCCAGTTTTTGACGCTGTGTCGAAACCTTGATATCGGTGCCAAATACCAGACCTATCTGCAAGCGTTTTTCTACCCCGAAGACGCCAGCGCGCAAGTCACCCTGCGTGACCAGTTCATCGCCAATCAGAAGGCCGCCGTCAGGGCTGCCGCCGAACAGGCACTGTTGACCGGGGATATCGAGCCGGCCGATCACCGCATGCTGCTGTCGGTGATCGAGGGTGAAATTCATCCCTGGATGGGCGACAAGCAGGTCTGGTTCAGAACCCTGGGCCTGATGCGGTTGCGGATGACCGGTTGCATGGTGTTCTCGATCTGCAAGAAATACAGCTACCCGGACGAGTTGATCATCTATGTGCCCCAGGACCCTGAGCATCCGCTCAAGCGCTACCGCTGGCGGCAAATGCAGGCTGAATTCAAGCGCCTGTTCACCGCCCGCGACCCGGCCAGGGCCAATGATCCCTCGCCGACGCCGTACCAGCAGTTCTTCAGTCGCTTCGTGCCCTACGACAAGCGGCCCTATTACTTCAGCCAGTTCACCCGGAAAGCCGCCGACTCACCTGCCGATATCTGGCGCTCGCCGTGGAAGAGGTTACTGGACTTCACCACGCCGCACTTCATCACCGGCATCAAGGAATTACCGCCCGAGGCGCCTGCCAAGCTTGAACCCAACCCCGACCCTTTCCTTGATCCCTCAACGCGCACGCGGCGGGGCAAAGGGATCTGGGCGGCGAACATCGACCCTTGGAAGTATTTCTACGAGCAACACCGCGAGCAGGTGATCGCCGATGCCCGCGCCCATGCCGTGCCGACCGCGGACGTGGATGCCAAGGCGCGTGACGCCAAACTGGCGCACCTGCTGGAAATCGGCATGTTGGGTTTGAACATGGTGTCGATGTTCGTGCCGGTACTGGGCGAGGTCATGATGGGGGTGATGGCCGGGCAGTTGCTCTACGAAACCCTGGAAGGCGCGATTGAATGGGGCGAAGGTGACCGTCAGGCGGCCAAGGCACACTTGATTGATGTGGCCGAGAACCTGGCGCAGATTGCGGTGATGGCCGGTGTGGGGGCGGGCGTCAGCCGCTGGCAAGCGGCCAAGGCCGAGCCGGTGATCGAAGCGCTGAGTGAGGTCACGCGGCCCGATGGCAAGGTTCGATTATGGAAGCCGAGCCTTAGCCGTTATGAGCACCCTGTGACCCTGGAGCGCGCCGCGTACCCCAACGCCCTGGGGCAGTATGTTAAAGAGGGCAAGACCTATATTCGCCAAGGCACCCAGGTCTACGAGCAGTACTTCGACGCGTCAATCCAGAAGTGGCGGATCAAGCACCCCACCGATCCCCAGGCGTACCAACCGATACTTGAGCACAACGGTCACGGCGCCTGGCGGCATACCCTGGAGCGCCCGTTGGAGTGGGATCGGCTGACGCTGTTGCGGCGCATGGGGCATGAAGTCGAGGCATTCACTGACCAGGAGCTGATCAAGATCGCCGATGTCAGCGGCGTCAGCGACAACACGCTGCGCAAGATGCATATGGATCACACGGCGGCACCTCCCGAGCTTGCGGATGCGATGCGCCTGTTCAAGGCGGATGCAGACGCGGCGCGGGTGATCGAGCAACTGGAGGGCACCCGTGGGATTGATGACCTGTATTTGTATGCACTGCCGTTGATCGTGGAAATGCCAGGCTGGCCGCAGGGGCGCGTGCTGGAAGTCTTCGAGGGGGCCGATACCTTTGGCCGGTCGGTCAAGTACGGTGCTCGTCGCTCGCCCAAGGGTGTTGGCGCACAACCGTCGATCAAGGTGGGCCGCAACGATATTCTCGACGGTGAGTTACCCGCGCGCATTTTGTCGGCACTGGACGAGTCGCAAGTGATGCAGTTGTTGGGTACACACGCCTCCTGGAGTCCTGACGCGAGGAACGCCGCGTTCATCCGCAAGCTTGCCGGTTATGCCCGTCAGCGCCGGACGGCGATTTTTGACAGCATCTACGTTGGGACTGAAGCGTTGGACAACCGTATCGGGCTGCTGCAACGCACTTGCCCGGGGCTCAGCAAGGCTGCGGCGCAAACGGTGCTAGACCACGCCCGCGGCCACGAGCTTGAACGGCTGGTCACCACCTCGCGGGTACCTTTGAATATGCTCGAAGAAGCCCGCTGGTATGCGCGGCAAGGGCGCATGGCACGTGCCTATGCCGGGCTGCGCAGTGAGGTGATTGCTCCGGCCGACAGCAGGCGGTTGGCGCTGCATACCCTGGAGACACTCCCCGGCTGGCCGCAAACGTTGCGCCTGGAAGTGCGCAGCACCAACACCCAAGGCGAGCTGCTTGACAGTATTGGTGCGCCCGCCGCGCCGCAGAAAAAATACCTGGTCAAACACGGCCCCAGCTACCAGGCGTTCGATGAGCGCGGGGAAGCGCTTAACAGCCTGGCGCTGGAGGGCGACAACTTCTATGCCTCGGTGATGCATGCCTTGCCCGATGAGGCGCGCCAGAGCCTGGGGGTGCCACAGGTCAGCCAGCATGCAGCGTTGCAACGCAAAATTATCGAGCAAGCCGATGCATATCGCCTGGAGGCCTCGGCATGGCTGGAGCCGAAAACGCCCAGGTTCAAGGCGCCGGTGCGCATCCACGAAACACTAGTGGGCTATCAGGCCAGTGGGCGGGGGGCGAGTGTGGGCCCGCATCTGGCTCATCAGGTGCGCACCCTCTATCCGGATCTGGATGAGGTACAGATCAATGCATTTGTCCTTGAACTGGTACGGGCGGGGAACGATACCCGGGCGATCGTCAGCAAGTTGAAAGCGCTGTCCAAAGAACGCCAGTTGCTGCATGACGCGCTTAATCATTGGGTCAATCGTTCGTCGCAGGCCAATCGTCAGAGCAACTTCCTCGCCGGGGAAGCGCTCAAGCGTAGCTGGGGCCGTTCTTGGTTGGCCGGGAAAGTGCCGGGTGCCGATGCCTTGGCGTTGACCCTTAATGAACCTTTGCCGCCACTGACGGCGAACTTTTCGCACGTGCGTGAATTATCGGTCCTCGGTAC
Organism: Pseudomonas sp. MWU15-20650; assembly: GCF_023242475.1. GTDB lineage: Bacteria > Pseudomonadota > Gammaproteobacteria > Pseudomonadales > Pseudomonadaceae > Aquipseudomonas. The sequence goes on from NZ_JALJFG010000027.1 coordinate 73,406, forward strand.
GGCCCTGCATGACACCAATATCGATGGGTTTCTGAGCCAGTTTCCCACTCTCGAAGCCTTGACGGTACGAGCGCCTTACCTCGCTGCCGCAGAAACCACGGGGGCCAGCCCTAAGTTGACCCGCGCGCCGCAGGTGTTGGCGCAGTTCAGAGGGCTCAAACATTTGGCTATCAGCTTCGATGCACATCGGTTGAGCGCTCAGTTGTCGTCGCAACTGGCAGCACTGGCCGGCCTTGAACACCTGGAGATCGGTTACTTTGCCTACGACGGCGATGTCCTCAATGGTCTGGATTTAAGCCCCCTGCAACGCTTGAAACGCTTGAAGATCGTGGCACCCAAGGTGTCTATGCAATGGCCCGCCTATGTGCAGAAACTGCCGCTTCTGGAGCGCCTAGACCTGGCCCAAACCACCATTGCGACGCTGCCTGCCGAGCTCTATACCGGTTACGAGCGGTTATGGAGCGGGTTATCGCTGGACTGGTCGACGTTCAGCTATGAAGATTTCAAACCTGCCTATGAGCACGTCAGGAACTATGCAGGGACGTTCGGGCCACACTTGGCCAGTCTGGACGAGATGGTCAGAGGCTTTGCGCGCGGCGAACTGGGCCTGCTGATGGGCGAAGCGCATATGGGGCGGCGCATGACTGACGTGATCATGGGCCTGTGGAATACCCCACAAACCCGCATGAATGCCGTCCAGGCACTGCGCGAGGAGCACGTCGGCATTTTCAGGCAGTTCTATGAACCCTCCGTGGTCCCAGGATTCAGGGTGCGCTTTGCGCGCGCGCGCTGGAGGGCCGGGCATAATGCAAGCATCCTGGCGCTGCTGGAGAAAAGTTGGCGCGGGGCGGTATTCCAACGCTATGGTCTGCCGACGGATATAGATATTTCGATGCTCGCACTGCCGGATCCAAGCTTGTCGCCGACAAGCCCCCTGGCCACTGAAAAAATCCGCGAGTTACCGGTGTTGCCGGCCGGCACCTTCTCCCATGTGAAAACCTTGAGGGTGAAATGGTTGGAGGATGTGCCGCCCGATCAGATCAGTGGTTTCTTCCAGGCGTTCGCTGGTGTGCGAAGCCTTGAACTGCGCTTCAGTCACCTCACCGACGTGCCGATCAGTCCGGGCGTCCTGCCAGAATTGACACATCTGGACTTGTCCGACAACCAGATCGTAGTAACCCCGGCAGTACAGGCTCAATTCAATGGGTTGAACAGGCTGCAAGTGTTGAGTCTGCAGTACAACCTGCTAGGCACCCTCGACGTCAGCGCCCTGAGCCATCTGACGGCGCTGAACCTGCGCGGATCGATGCTGCGCGAGTGGCCCCGGGGCGCTGAAGACCTTGCGCAGTTGGCTTGCCTGGACTTGCGTGACAATCAGTTGACGAGCCTTGCGCCGCTCGCGCTTGACGATTCGGACGTGTTGATGCGCACCGAGTTGGCAGGCAACCCGTTGAGTGCCGAAGGCACGGCGGTACTCAATGCGGCGCGGCGCCGGATCGAGACGGCCAAGGGCTTGCCTGAGGGCGCATTGAGTCGGTTTGCGCTGGATCAGGAGCCTTTGGTGTTTCCGCCGAAGCAGACCGCGGGTTCGATAGCGCATTACTTGCTGCCCTTGCCACCGGGCAATGGGGGCTTTGCGGGCGTTCCGGAAAATGCCATAAGGGCGTTAAGCCCGCTTTTGACACAAGAGCAAGCCATGGCCAGGGTCAGGCAACTGCGCGAGACGGGGTTGAGCGACATGCAAATTGATACGCAGGTCGCTCAATGGCACCAGACCCACGACGTGCTGACGCGCGAGTTGAATGGTTGGATATTTACCCGCGACACGCGCACTTATGTCGATAGTCTCGACAGTCTGAAGCGAGAGCCCTGCGCCAAGGCGATCCGCGAATCCTGGGTGCAAGCGGTGGTAGAAGGGCGCACGGGCACCGAGATCGAGACGTTGGACCTGCAAGTGACCCAACCCGGTGACCTGCCCGCGCTCTCCGTGCCGTTTGCCCATGTACGCAGTCTCAACCTGACGGGAGTCAAGCTCACGGCCGAGGGCAGCAACGGGTTTCTAGCCGCCTTTGCCCAATTGAACCGGTTAATACTCAGCGGTAACGAGTTGACCGCACTGCCTGAAGCCGTTCAACGCATGGAGCAGCTTGAGCGTCTGGAACTGACCGCAAACGCCTTCACGCAGGCGCCGTCTTTGCCTGCTCAACTGCGCAGTGAGCGTTTACGTTGGCTGGACTTGAGCCACAACAACCTGCAGGCCTTTGATATGCGGGATTTCAGTCGCCTGGAGACACTGGATTTGAGCTACAACGACATCCAGAGCTGGCCCGACGGTGCGTTGGAGTCCGAGCACCTGGCCCGGCTGAACCTGAGCGGCAACGCACTGGAGTCATTCCCACAGTCTCTGCTGGGTGGCGCACACGACCGCTTGGTATCCGGTACGGACCTGTCCGATAATCATAGCCTGACCGCGCGAGCCCTTGAGCAGATGCGCTACTACGCCCAGGCGCACGAGGTCGATGAGGTCATGGGCGTTTCGCGAGCAGAACTGGACCGCGCCCATCGACGCAATTATGGCGGGTCTGACACTGACTCGGACTCCGATCCTGATTCGAGCTCCGACTCTGACGACGATGACAGTGATCCGGACGCCGGCTACCTGCCGGCCGAGAACATTGCAAACCCGCTGCAAAATACCGCGCAACTGGCACTTGATCCCTGGCTGGCCAATACCTCTGCGGCGCTGGCGACACAACGGACGGCGCTCTGGAACCAACTGGCACAGGCGCAAGATCATGATCGATTTTTCCATCTTATTTCGCTGTTGCGCCTGACCTCGGAATTCAACCTCAACCGCCCGAGCCTCACGCAACGGGTCTGGGACGTTATCGCGGGGGCCGTCGAAAATGCCGAGCTGCGCGGCACCCTGTTCGTCGAAGCTGAAACCCACGGCACCTGTATCGATGGCCGTATCCTCACGTTCAGCGAGATGGAAGTGCGGGTGTTCGAGTACCGCGCCTTGCGCGATATTCCACAGCAACGGCTCGACCTCAGGGGCCGGGCGCTGCTGAACCTGTCGCGGCAGTTGTTCCGGTTGAGCAGGGCCGATCAACTGGCAGAAGCCGCTGCAGTGGGCCTGGACCGGGCCGAGGTGCGCTTGAGTTACCGGATCGGCTTGACCCGCAACTGGCCCGACGGCCTGGAGCTGCCAGGGCAACCAGCCTATATGGATTATGCCAGTCCGATCAGTGGCGAATTGCAGGCGCAGATCCGTGCGCAAATCATGGCTGCCGAAGGCACCGATGCGTTTGTCGAAAGCCTGATTCAGCGTGATTACTGGCTGCGTTACCTGGAGACGCGTTACGCCGAACAATTGGAGGCCCTTGAGGACGAGCTGACACGCCGTCATGAAGCCTTGGAGGACGCGCACAGCGACCGGGGCGATGCCCAGAGCATGGCACGCTACAACGAAGCCATAGGCCAATTGGAAATCGAACGAGCCGCCGCCCGTACCCAGAAACGCATGGAGCTGTCCCGGGCAGAGATACAGCGGTTATCGGGCATGGAACCTGCCAAGCCCGCACCGTTGTCACCCCAGCCCGGCCCATCCAGGCGGCCCTGAGCCGGCGCTCCAAGAGCGCCGAATTTGACCTCAGTTGTCATACCCCAGGTTCGGCGCCAGCCAGCGCTCCGTCACGCTGAGGTCCTGGCCTTTGCGCGCGGTGTAGCTGGCGACCTGGTCCTTGTCGACCTTGCCCACGGCAAAGTACTGTGCCTGCGGGTGGGCGAAGTACCAGCCGCTGACCGCCGCCGCCGGGAACATCGCGTAATGCTCGGTGAGGAACACACCGCTGCGCCCGGCGTGCATTTCACGGGCCTCGGGGTCCAGCAGTTGGAACAGCTGGGCTTTCTCGGTGTGATCCGGGCACGCCGGGTAGCCGGGGGCAGGGCGGATGCCGCTGTACTGCTCCTTGATCAGCGCCTCGTTGTCCAGTTGCTCGTCCTTGGCGTAACCCCAGTGCTCTTTACGCACTTGCTGGTGCAGCCATTCGGCGCAGGCTTCGGCCAAGCGGTCGGCGAGGGCCTTGACCATGATCGAGTTGTAGTCGTCGCCGGCATCTTGATACGCCTTGGCCACTTCCTCGGCACCGATGCCGGCGGTGGTGATGAAGCCACCGATGTAGTCGGTCACGCCGCTGTCTTTAGGCGCGACAAAGTCGGCCAGGGAGAAGTTCGGCTTGCCGTCGGTCTTGATGATCTGTTGGCGCAGGTGATGCAGTTTGGCGATGGGCTGGCCGTCGTCACCGTAGACTTCCAGGTCATCGTCCTGCACCTGGTTGGTTGGCCAGAAACCGAACACGGCGCGGGCGCTGATGAGTTTTTCGTCGATCAGTTTCCTGAGCACTTCCTGGGCATCGGCATACAGCGCGGTGGCGGCTTCGCCGACCACTTCGTCGGTGAGGATGCGCGGGAATTTGCCGGCCAGGTCCCAGGAGATGAAGAACGGTGTCCAGTCGATGTACTCGGCCAACACGTTGAGGTCGATATTGTCCAGCACCTTGGCGCCGGTGAAGGTCGGTTTGACCGGGGTGTAGCTGCCCCAGTCGAACTGCGGCTTCTTGGCGATGGCCGCCGGGTAGCTCAGGCGCTCGGTACGCGCGCTGCGGTTGGAGGTGCGTTCACGTACGTCGATGTATTCCAGGCGGGTTTTTTCGACAAAGCCGGCCTTCAATTCCTTGGACAGCAACTGGGTGGCGACACCCACGGCGCGGGAGGCGTCGGTGACGTAGATGACCGCGTCATTGCTGTACTTGGGCTCGATTTTCACTGCCGTGTGCGCCTTGGAGGTGGTCGCGCCACCGATCATCAACGGCAGGTGGAAGTCCTGGCGCTGCATCTCGCGGGCCACATGCACCATTTCATCCAGGGACGGCGTGATCAGGCCGGACAGGCCGATGATGTCGCACTTCTGCTCCTTGGCCACCTGCAGGATCTTCTCGGCAGGCACCATGACCCCCAAATCCACAATGTCATAGCCGTTGCAACCCAGCACCACGCCGACGATGTTCTTGCCGATGTCATGCACGTCGCCTTTGACCGTGGCCATCAGGATCTTGCCCTTGGCCTCGGGCTTGTCGCCTTTTTCCAATTCGATGAAGGGGATCAAGTGCGCCACCGCCTGCTTCATCACCCGGGCGGATTTCACCACCTGGGGCAGGAACATCTTGCCGGCGCCAAACAGGTCGCCAACGATGTTCATGCCCGACATCAGCGGGCCTTCGATCACCTCGATCGGGCGCGGGAACGACAGGCGCGACTCCTCGGTGTCTTCGACGATATGCGTGGTGATGCCCTTGACCAGCGCGTGTTCCAGGCGTTTGTTGACATCCCAGCCGCGCCATTCTTCGGTTTCGGCTTCCTTGACACTGCCGTCGCCTTTGTACTTGTCGGCAATCGCCAACAGGGCGTCGGTGCCGTCCGGGGTGCGGTTGAGCACCACGTCTTCCACGGCGTCACGCAGCTCGGCCGGGATCTGGTCGTAGATCTCCAGTTGGCCGGCGTTGACGATGCCCATGGTCAGGCCCGCACGGATCGCATACAGCAGGAACACCGAGTGGATCGCCTCGCGCACCGGGTTGTTGCCCCGGAACGAGAACGACACGTTGGACACGCCGCCGGAGGTCAGCGCGTAGGGCAGTTCGTCACGAATATAGGCACAGGCGTTGATGAAATCGACGGCGTAGTTGTTGTGCTCTTCGATGCCGGTGGCAACCGCGAAGATGTTCGGGTCGAAGATGATGTCTTCCGGCGGGAAGCCGACTTCATTGACCAGAATGTCGTAGGAGCGTTTGCAGATTTCCTTCTTGCGCGCTTCGGTGTCGGCCTGGCCGGCTTCGTCGAACGCCATCACCACCACCGCCGCGCCGTAGCGCTTGCACAGCTTGGCGTGATGAATGAATTGCTCCACGCCTTCCTTCATGCTGATGGAGTTGACGATGCCCTTGCCCTGGATGCACTTGAGGCCCGCCTCGATCACCTCCCACTTGGAGGAGTCGATCATGATCGGTACGCGGGAGATGTCCGGCTCGCCGGCGATCAGATTGAGGAAGGTGACCATGGCCTTCTTCGAATCGAGCATGCCCTCGTCCATGTTGATGTCGATCACCTGGGCGCCGGCTTCCACCTGCTGCAGGGCGACTTCCAGGGCTTCGGTGTAGTTGTCTTCACGGATCAGGCGGGCAAAGCGTGCGGAACCGGTGATGTTGGTGCGCTCGCCGACGTTGACGAACAACGAGCTGCGATCAATGGTGAACGGCTCCAGGCCCGACAGGCGGCAGGCCTTGGGAATGTCCGGGATCGGGCGCGGCGCATAACCGGCAACGGCGTTGGCGATGGCTTCGATATGCCCCGGCGTGGTGCCGCAGCAGCCGCCGACGATGTTGAGGAAGCCGCTCTGGGCGAACTCTTCGATGACCTTGGCGGTTTCTGACGGCAGTTCATCGTACTCGCCGAATTCGTTGGGCAGGCCGGCGTTGGGGTGCGCCGACACATGGGTGTTGGCCTTGTTCGACAGCTCTTCCAGGTAGGGGCGCAGTTCACTGGCGCCGAGGGCACAGTTCAAGCCAACGGAAATCGGCTTGGCGTGGGCCACGGAGTTCCAGAACGCCTCGGTGGTCTGGCCCGACAGGGTACGCCCGGAAGCATCGGTGATGGTGCCGGAAATCATGATCGGCAGTTCGATGCCGAGTGTTTCGAACACGCCTTGTACGGCGAAGATCGCGGCCTTGGCGTTGAGGGTATCGAAGATGGTTTCGATCAGGATCAGGTCGGCGCCGCCTTCGATCAGGCCCTGGGTGGCCTCGGTGTAGTTTTCCACCAGCTCATCGAAGGTCACGTTGCGGTAGCCGGGGTTGTTCACGTCCGGCGACAACGAGCAGGTGCGGCTGGTCGGGCCGAGTACGCCAGCGACGAAACGCGGTTTGGCCGGGTTCTCCAGGGTCTTGGCGTCGGCCACCTTGCGTGCCAGGCGTGCGCCTTCTACGTTCAGCTCATAGGCCAGCGCTTCCATGCCGTAGTCGGCCATGGAGATGCGCGTGGCGTTGAAGGTGTTGGTTTCGAGGATATCGGCGCCGGCGTCCAGGTAAGCCTTCTCGATCCCCCCGATGACGTCGGGGCGAGTAAGGACCAGCAGGTCGTTGTTGCCCTTGACGTCGCTCGGCCAGTCGGCAAAGCGTTTGCCACGGTAGTCCTGTTCCTCGAGCTTATAGCTCTGGATCATCGTGCCCATACCGCCGTCGAGGATCAGGATGCGTTCCTTGAGGGCTTGGTGAAGGGCTTGCAGACGAGCACTACGATCGGACATTGGACTACTCTGGTCAGGCATTACGGAGGGCGTGAATCATAGCAAACCTGTGCCGATTTGGAGCATGCATGGGTTCTGCATGAATATCGTTCATGTTGGTGGCGGCCATGGCCCGGTAGAATTGCGACACTTCACACCGCGCACGCACTGAATCGGGACCGATACATGTCACTTCGTCTTATCGCCAGCGCCGTTTTGGCACTGGTTGCCTGTTCCGTGCAGGCACAAGGTCCCGCTGCGGCGATCTCCTATACCCGCGACATCCAACCGATCTTTACCGAAAAGTGCGTGGCCTGCCATGCCTGCTACGACTCCGCCTGCCAGCTCAACCTCGGCAGTGCCGAGGGCGCGACCCGTGGCGCGAGTAAAATGCCGGTGTACGACGGCGAGCGCAGCCAGGCCACGCCGACCACCCGATTGTTCTATGACGCGTTCGGCAAGCAAGCCTGGCAGCAAAAGGGCTTCTATTCGGTACTGGATGCCCAGGGCAGCCAGGCCGCGTTGATGGCGCGCATGCTGGAGCTGGGGCACAACGCGCCGTTGCAGCCCAATGCGAAGCTGCCTGAAGAAATCGTGTTGGGACTGAATCGTGCAAACATGTGCGCGATGCCCGGCGAGTTCAATGCCTATGCCGGCGCTCACCCCAAGGAAGGCATGCCGTTGGCCGTCACCGGCCTGACCGACCAGCAATACCAGACGCTGCAACGCTGGCTGGCCTCCGGTGCGCCGATTGACGAACAAGGGCTGGCGCCCAGTGCCAGGGAAGCCTTGCAGGTACAGCAGTGGGAAACCCTGTTCAACCGGCCGGGCGCCAGGGAAAGCCTGGTGGCGCGCTGGCTGTACGAGCATTTGTTCCTGGCCCATATCTACTTTGAGAACGGCGAGCCGGGGCATTTCTTCCAGTGGGTGCGTTCGCGTACGCCAAGTGGCCAGCCGATCGACCTGATCGCCACCCGTCGTCCCAACGATGACCCAGGCACTAAGGTCTATTACCGCTTATGGCCGGTGCAGGGTGTGATCGTGCATAAAACCCACATCACTTACCCGTTCAGCGCGGAGAAAATGGCGCGGATCAAAGACCTGTTCTATTCCGGCGACTGGCAGGTGAGCGCCTTGCCGGGCTACGGGCCGGGTCGCCGTGCCAACCCGTTCGAAACCTTCGAGGCCATTCCGGCCAAGGCGCGTTACCAGTTCATGCTGGATAACGCCGAATACTTCGTGCGCACCTTTATCCGTGGGCCGGTGTGTCGTGGGCAGATCGCCACGGATGTGATCCGTGACAACTTCTGGACCCTGTTCCAGGACCCGGACCACGACCTGTACATCACCGACGCGCGTTATCGAGGCCAGGCTACGCCGTTGCTGGCCATGCCGGGACAGAACGATGACGTGGGCAGTGTGCTCGGTCTGTGGCTGGCCTATCGCGACAAGCGCAACCAATACGAAGCCCAGCGCCGTGACAGTTACGCTGACGTGCCGGCGCCGAGCTGGTCGAGCCTGTGGGCGGGCAACGACAATGCCTTGCTGACCATCTTCCGCCATTTCGACAGCGCCTCGGTGACCAAGGGGCTGATCGGCGAGGTGCCGCAGACGATGTGGCTGTTCGATTACCCGCTGCTGGAGCGCACCTATTACCAGTTGGCGGTGAACTTCGATGTGTTCGGCAACGTGTCGCACCAGGCCCAGACGCGCTTGTACTTTGACCTGATCCGTAACGGCGCCGAGCAGAACTTCCTGCGCCTGATGCCGGCCGACACCCGCGAGGACTTCCTCGATGACTGGTACCAGAACAGCGGCAAGCTCAAGCTGTGGCTGGACTATGAAGCCATTGATGACGACAAGCCCACGGGGCTGCACCTGGATGAGAAGGATCCCAAGCGCGATTTTGCCAACCAACTGCTGGCGCGTTACGGCGATTTGAACGTCAGCCCGGACCCGATCAACCGCTGCACCGGGGCCTATTGCTCGCGCGCCGGTATCGACCCGGCCTTGCAGGATGCCGAACAGGCGCTTAGCCGCCTGGCGTCGCGCCCTGCGGCGGGGCTCAAAGTGATCGACCAGTTGCCCGAAGCCACGATGCTGCGCATCGAAACCGCCACCGGCCAGCGCGTGGTCTACAGCATGCTGCGCAACCGCGCCCACAGTAATGTCGCGTTCCTGCTAGGCGAGGCCTATCGCTATCAGCCGGGGTTGGACACGCTGACCATCTATCCCGGGGTGATGAGCAGTTATCCGAACTTCATGTTCAATATTCCGGCCCAGGAAGTGCCGGCGTTTGTCGTGGCGATGGAAAACGCCAAGGATGCCAAGCGCTTTGAGACGATTGTTGATCGCTGGGGCGTGCGTCGCAGCCACCCCCGGTTCTGGCAGTACTTCCACGATTTGTCGCGGTACATCCGTGAGACGACACCGGTGGAAGAGGGTGTATTGGACATGAACCGCTACGAAAATCTATAACGACTGTATAGACCCGGTCATTCGGCCCTTTCGACAACGCCTCGCTGACCAAGGGCCTGGTCGGCCAAGCGCTGCGAAAGCGGCTGGGCTCAAGGCTTCAAGTACTTCCAATAGCCTTTGCCATAGTCCATTAACAACTCGGTGCCGGCCGGGATATCCCGCCACGCGACAATGAACACCATGTATTTGCCCACACACAGTGAGCCGACGTTCTCGATACCGACATCGGGAATGTTCGGCACGTTGACGGCGTTGATCAGGCTCAGCGTATTGCTGTTGCCGTGGCCGCTGAGGGTGGCACCGCGGGTATTGGTCTGGAATAGATAAGTACCGACCGCCGCTTCACCCTTTTCAAGTATCTCGGTATTCACCGAGGCCTGGTCCAAGTGCAGCTTGCCGGTGTACGGCCCCAGCACATCGAACCGCTTGATGTCGGTGCGGGCTACGACCGAGAGTCCGCGTTCCGGGCCATCGTTGAGTGTCTTGACCTCCAACAATCGATCGAGCTTGCGATGATGATTGCCCTCCTTGGCGATCCATTCGCGAATGCTCTTGGTGGCAGCCTCCTTGACTTCCACATGTTGCATGCCGGTGAACTCATCGAAAAAATGGTTGGCGTCGGTAATCTCGATGTTTTGCAGTGGGCCTTCAAGCTCCAGGGTCAAACTGCGCTGGATATCGTTCGGATCCTGCAGGATCGGCGCGTTGTTGTTGATCTTATGATCGTAGGACGCCGTGATTGAGGCGGACCGCCGGCGGGCGGGGGCTGCCTCTTCGTCCAGGCGCGGACGTTTCGAGCCGCCTGCCGCAGGTGGCGGGGCGGGCCGTTTCCTGGCGATCGGTTGATCAAGAGGGCTCCTCTGCCCGAAGATCAACATATCCCTGCCGGAGCGGGTCATGCTGCCATTGTCATTGACGTAGGTGCGCCAGATCACGGGGTTGAGGTTTTTCTCCTCGACAAACGTGAGCACGGAATACCTTGAACCAGGGGTGTTGTAGTGCTTGTGCCATTCGTCCAGGTGCTTGGGGGTCAGTACGGTGAATTCTCCACCGCTGGCATGCTTGGCGAGTACTTTGCCGGCGGCGCGATAGCTGCCATCCAGGTTGACGTACGTTGCCAAATCCTGTGGGTCCAGGTTGTGGTCGGCGGCGAAGCCTTCAAGGGTAAGGCTATTGCGTTCTCGTTGTGAGCTTTTGCGCCAACTCTCCAGATGGTCGTGGGTAATGGCGGTGCGGGCGGTTCCCGCGCGGTCGAGCATCTGTTGCCCTCGGGGCGTCAACGTGTCGCGGCTTTTGACAAATTGGCGGAATGCATTGGGGTCCAGATTGTAGGTGCTGATAAAGGCATCCATGGTTTTTTTCAAGGCATTTTCACTGGACTCGCTCCATTTCAACAGGATCGAGGGTGTCACGACGTTTGTAGCATCCGGCGCACCGCCTGGGACTTTGATCTGGCTTGAGTACCAATGCCCCGGTTCTACCGAGGATAGAGTGATCGATAAGTCGCGATTGTTCTTTGGGTTGACCATGACCACGGAGAAGCTGTTGTCGCTGCCCTCGGCAATCTCCTGGATAAACCCATAGGAGTTGTCGCGAACCTGATACACCGCGATCTTGCCTTTGTCATCGACATTGCAGATGAACTTCTGGTTGTAGTCCGCGCGGGAGAAGATACCGCGCCCGTCGGGTTTGAGGCCGCTGATCACCTGAGGGTCGACGGCGTATCGACTGATCAATGGGCTGCTGTTGCTGATCACCGTGATCGGTTCTCGAAAGCGCGGCCCGAAGGCTTTATTGGAGGCCGTGTCGATCAAGCGATAATCCGGCGCGTCGAGGCTGCCGACGTTGCGCATCGGCACATTGGCGAAGCCGTCCACGGTAAACAGCCGATCGCCTGCCTGCAGCGGCTTCCAGCTGTCAGGGTCAACCGAGCGCATGTGCCTTGCGGCGATCGTCCCATCGCGCAGTTGCGCAATCCCCCGTTTTGCCTGGCGCATCAATTTATGGCCCAGCTTGAGCAAACCAAAGCGCGCGAGCCTGAGCAGGCTGGGCAGGGCGGCCAGGGGGTTGAGTTCCTGGAGTGTGGCAATCACCAGTTTTCCGGTCAGTTTCGCGAGTTTAGGCAGCGCCAGGCGCAGCCCGGTCTTGCCTGCCTGGATAAGCAGGCGGGTGGAGCCGGCCACATACCGCCCCACCGGCAACGCGAATGCCACGATGTCGATGAATAGGCTTGCCACGCCTGATCTGATGCGCTGGGGATCGCCGGAAGCGATGTCGTCGATACCGCCCCAAAGTGGGATAAAAATCTTGCCCCAGAACGCCAAGTCTTCGAGTACCTCAGCGGGGATGTCCACTTCCCGCGTGTCTTTACGGGTTTTTTCCAAGAGGGCTTGTTCATCACAGAAAAACAGCTCGCGGGCAATCATGCTCGCCAACGCTTCACTGCGCGGCGCATACAGTGTGTTGGGCGCGAACGATTGGATGCGCGGCCCGGTGTCGATGCCAGGCAGTGTCTGGCCGACTTGTTCAACGATCAACTCAGCTTTTTTGCCTGGCCTGGGCGCTTTGTTCTCACGGTAAGCCTCGCGATCAAACGGCACTTCGGTGGCCAGCCTGTACTTGTCCCAGCTCATGGCGTCGCGTAGTTCTACCACTTTGCCGTTCAGCGGTAGGCTCTGCAGGTCTTTGCGTCGACGCAGCAGGCCGGCGAAGGGGAATACCTCGATGTAGAGGGCATGGAGGGGCGAGCGGGGCTTGACGATGCGCAGGATAAAACCTGTCCGGTAACGAACGGCATCGGTCTTGGCTTTGGTTTCATATTCGATGGGCACCTTGTTCAGGGCTTCTCTTAATGAATACACGGTGATCTCGTCCTGATCCACGTCCAGGGTCGCACTGCCCAGGTGCGCAAGCAGTGATTGGATTAAGGTCTTGTAGGCGTTTCTCGGCACCTCAAGGGCTTCGCGAAAGGCGTTGTCGTACTCCGTGTCCGAGGCAAAGCGCCAACGGCTGGGCAGGTTGAGTTTGAGGTTATGAACCGCGTTGAACATCTCATATTCATGCTGCTCCAGTGCGGTGACGGCCTGGGTGAGCTCATCCCGGGAGTGGCCCGACGCTCGGCTGGCAATCAGGCCGTTGGCTTGTGCCCATTGGACAGTAGGGGCCAGCCTGGCGGCAGCGACCAGCGCCTGCTGTTTGACGTCGCCCTCACTGACGCGAAAATGTTCCGCCGCCAGGTTAAGCAACTGCTCAAAGCTCATGTGCCGCGATGAGCCGGGTGCGCACGCTTCGGCCAGGAGAAAGCCGCTTCTGAAGTTGACCCAGGTATTGGTGACAGCGTAGGGCAGGTCATCGGGAATATCGGCCACCCAGACCTCGCTGGCAATATTGGCCTTGAGGACGCACACCGCCAATTGTGCCGCGTCAGCGCTGATCGACAAGCCATGTTCATAGCGGTTGATCAAGGATTGGCGGATCGACGAATAAAACGCGCCAGGCGCAATGAATAGCTTCAATTCGTTGTCAATCAGCGAGTCGGTGCTGGGAATGATCGTCAGCCACAACGCGCGCCACAGTAATTTCACCCGTACCGGGTCTGGGCAGATTTCCTCCTTTTGGCTGCCATACCAGTCCAGGGCCTTGGCGATCCGCTCGCCCAGCGCCAGGTTATCGGGGCTATTGAGCAATTGCTCAAGCAAGACGGTGGGGGTGGTGGTGAGCATGTCCTGCTGTGAGGCGGTAAATGTTTCGGGCAATACATGACGGAACAGCGATTGACGGGTGTGTGTTTCGATCTGGCGGATAACCTCCTTGATCTTCTGGTCGGCAGGCGCATCCAGCAAGTGCTGCAAGTCGCTGAGATTGCCATCATGTCCGAGTTTTTTCAGGGTGCGGTGTTCCTGCAAGCCAGACAGAACCGCTTTCCACTGCTCGCGGGTGTTGGGCCGTGCCGGGATGATCGAGTAATACTTGAGCACCAGGTCGAACCGCACCGAACCGTCGCTTTTGAGGCCGTTACCCACACGCCGGTTGATACCCAGCAACACGTCGGCGTCGATGTACCAATAGGTGGGCATATGGCGCAGGATCACCGAATGATCGGCGATGCTGAACGTCTCGGCAGGGTCGGGTATCGGTGAGCGTGCGCTGCTGAGCATGGTTGAGAGCAGGTCGTAAAGAAAGTCCCGGCCCAGAATCGAGTCATCCGGTTCGGGTTTTTCCCGCAGGAACTGCTGAAAGTCTTCATCGGCTTCCAGCTTTCCAAGGACCCGAAAGGCTTCCTTGCACTCGCGATGCAGTTCGCTGTTGTGCGGGGGGAAGTAGTAAACCTCGGCGGCGGCGGCTGTAAGTGAGCTTTGTGCCGTCACGAAATCAATCAAATGGTCCAGATGCGCTTGCTGTTCAGGCAGGCCTTGGAAATAGAAACCCTGCAACGCGTTATTCATTCAATCCTCACAATCGGTCGTCGAAGAGGATTCACTATATTCAGCGAAGTTTTGCAGGCGGCCTACATAGGTAGGCACAGGTTTTCGCAGAAACGAGTAGGGACGTCGGCGCCGTCGGTCAGCAGGGCCAAGTCTTTCCCGACAGAAATACTCGGACTTTGTACCTGCGTAATAATTTGGCGTAAACTGCCGGCAAGCCTGTGAGGAGTTTCCATGACTGCCATAACCATTACCGACGCCGCCCACGATTACCTGGCTGACCTGCTGTCCAAGCAGAACACCCCGGGTATCGGCATCCGCGTCTTTATCACCCAGCCTGGCACCCAGTACGCCGAGACGTGCATTGCCTACTGCAAGCCAGGGGAAGAGAAGCCTGAAGACACCGCCCTGGGGCTGAAAAGCTTCACCGCGTATATCGACAACTTCAGTGAAGCCTTCCTCGATGACGCTGTGGTCGACTACGCCACCGATCGCATGGGCGGCCAGTTGACCATCAAGGCGCCTAACGCCAAGGTGCCGAACATCAGCGCCGACAGCCCGGTCAACGAGCGCATCAACTACTACCTGCAAACCGAGATCAACCCAGGCCTGGCCAGCCACGGCGGTCAGGTGAGCCTGATCGACGTAGTGGAAGACGGTATCGCCGTATTGAAGTTCGGCGGCGGCTGCCAAGGCTGTGGCCAGGCGGACGTGACCTTGCGTGAAGGCATCGAGCGCACCCTGCTCGAGCGTATTCCTGAGCTCAAGGGCGTGCGCGACGTGACTGACCACACGCAGAAAGAAAACGCCTACTACTGAGTAAGGCGTTCACTGCGAACAAAAAAACGGCGCCCCGTGAGCGCCGTTTTTTTATTCTTAAAATTCAATTGCTTACACGGTTTACCTAATAAGGAAGGTTAAGTGTGGGAGGAGCTTGCCCTAATGCCAGTCAGTTAAGAAGGAACACTGTCGC
>NZ_JALJFG010000028.1 GCF_023242475.1 Pseudomonas sp. MWU15-20650
TTTTATGGAGCGCTTACCCTTGTTCAAGTTGCCAGGCATCTATGCTTTCGGTTCGGACGCTTTTCTGAAGCCTCAACCCGCCCTGTTCTGACAAAACGGCATGCCGTTGGGGAAATCGATGCAAAGTGTTTCTGCATTTTTGGTATGGTGCAGCACATTTTCACAAGGATTGATCTTTTACCCGCAGGATGCGGTGTCGACCTTCTTCAACCGAGATGCTGTAGAAATGCCTGAACCGATACCGATCAAGGATCACGAAAAAGAAAACCGCCTGGTCAACAAGCGCCTGCTCGCCTGCGCGCTGCTGGTGATTGGCATCACCTGTGCTTTGGTGGGCCGTCTGTATTTCCTGCAGGTAGTGCAGTACGACTATCACTCCACTATTTCCGAAAACAACCGGGTCCACGTGCTGCCAATCACGCCGACTCGTGGTTTGATTTATGATCGAAACGGCGTAGTGCTGGCCGACAACCGCCCCAGTTACAACCTGACCATTACTCGTGAGCGCACCACCGACCTCAAGGGTGAGCTGGACGCTATCGTCAATCTGCTGCACTTGCCTGCTGAAGACCGGGCCGTGTTTGACAAGGCCCTTAAGCAGGCTCGCCATCCGTTCGTCCCGGTGACGTTGTTCTACGAGCTGACCGAAGAGCAGATCGCCGTTTTGGCCGTCAATGAGTTCCGTCTACCAGGCGTGGACGTCGAACCACAATTCGTCCGCCACTACCCGTTGGGCGCGCACTTTGCCCACTCCATCGGCTATGTCGGGCGAATTAACGAAAAAGAATCCAAAGCCCTCGATTCGGTAGAGTACCGCGGTACCCAATCTATTGGTAAAACCGGTATCGAGCGCTTTTACGAGTCTGAACTGCACGGCCATGTGGGTTATGAAGAAGTCGAGACCAACGCTCAGGGGCGTGTATTGCGGGTGCTCAAGCACACCGACCCGATTCCTGGCAAAAACATCGTCCTGAGCCTGGACGTCAAGCTTCAGGAGGCGGCTGAGGACGCCCTGGGTGATCGCCGAGGTTCGGTGGTTGCCTTGGATCCGCAAACCGGTGAAGTCCTGGCCATGGTCAGCAAGCCGAGTTTCGACCCGAACCTGTTCGTGACCGGTATCAGCTTCAAGGAATACGCAGCCCTACACGACTCGATTGACCGCCCCCTGTTCAACCGCGTGCTACGTGGGCTCTATGCGCCGGGCTCAACCATCAAGCCAGAGGTGGCCATCGCGGGGCTCGACAGTGGTGTTGTCACCGCACAAACCCGGGTATTCGACCCGGGCTACTACCAACTGCCGGATTTTGACCACAAGTACCGCAACTGGAATCACAGCGGCGACGGCTGGGTGGACATGGATGCCGCTATCATGCGCTCCAACGACACCTACTTTTACGACTTGGCCCACAAGCTCGGCATCGACCGCCTGCACGATTACCTGGCTGAGTTCGGCCTCGGTCAAAAGGTGTCCCTGGACATGTTCGAAGAGTCCGCCGGCCTCATGCCATCCCAGGCCTGGAAACGCGCGACACGGCGTCAACCCTGGTTCCCAGGCGAAACCGTGATCCTCGGTATTGGCCAGGGCTATATGCAGGTGACGCCGTTGCAACTGGCCCAGGCCACCGCATTGATCGCCAACAAAGGCGTGTGGAACCGGCCGCATTTAGCCAAGACGATTAATGGCGTGCCGCCAGTGGATGAGAACCCGATGCCTAACGTGGTTCTCAAGGACCCGCGCGATTGGGAGCAGGTCAACCACGGTATGCAACTCGTGATGCATGACCCGCGAGGCATCGCGCGGGCTGCGGCACAAGGCGCTCAATACCGTATTGCCGGCAAGAGTGGTACCGCACAAGTGGTGGCGATCAAGCAGGGTGAGCGCTACAACCGTAACAAGACGTTGGAGCGTCATCGAGACAACGCCTTGTTCGTCGGTTTTGCGCCTGCCGAACATCCGACAATCGTGATTTCGGTCATGATCGAAAACGGTGAAGCCGGTGGACGCGTGGCAGGCCCTGTGGTGCGACAGATCATGGACGCTTGGCTGCTCGATCAGGAGGGCCACCTGAAACCGCAATATGCGACGCCAGCCAAAGCGCCAGGTGACCCGCACGTCTAAGTCATACTTGCCACTCATCCCAATGCCCTACGCCTTCATAGGCCAGCCAGGGCACATCGTGGGCCGTCCAGATATGCGAGGTGGGCCTGACGCCCGGATCATCGTCCAGCGTCGCCACCCGCACTATCACATGCGGTTGATGCCCACGCTCCGCTATCAGGTGTGACCCGCAGCGTGAGCAGAAATGTCGTCGCTTGCCTGGCGAAGACTCAAAGGACGACAGTAACTCCTCACCTTGTATCCATCGGAAGTGCTCGCGCATCACCCCTGCTGTGGTGACAAACGCCGCCGCGTGGGCCTTGCGACAGCTGTCGCAGTGGCAGTGGCTGATGGGCATGTCCAGGTTGTCCACTTGATAGCGCACGCCTTTGCACAAGCAACTTCCGTTCAACGGGTCAGTCATAACCTATAACCGGGTCAAGGAGGGAGCATCATCATCGCGCACAACGGAAGGTTGCGCATTGGTCGATGTCACCTAATGTCAATGGAGGAGGTGACTTATGCACGTATTAGATCGCATCGAACGAAAAGTCCTGCTTAACGCACCGCGGCAACAGGTCTGGGAAGCACTCACCGATGCCGAGCAATTCGGTCGCTGGTTCGGTATCGCCCTCGAGGGCAAAAAATTTGTCGCAGGGGCAACCATCGAAGCGCCGATTACTTACCCAGGCTACGAGCATGTGGTGTGGAAGGCCAGGATCGAACGTGTCCTGCCGCAAACCCACTTTTCCTTCTGGTGGCACCCCTACGCGGTAGAGAAGGGGGTTGATTACGAGAAGGAAACACCGACCCTGGTGGAGTTCACCATTGAAGATCGTGCCCCAGGCATCCTGCTGAGGGTGGTGGAGTCTGGCTTTGACGCGGTGCCCGAGGCTCGACGCCAGAAGGCGTTCAAGATGAATTCCCGTGGCTGGGATGAGCAGATGAGCAATATCGAAACCTATCTGAGCCAGGCCCGTCGAGCCTGAGCGAATGGGCATCCGTGCCGATGCCCATCCAAATGGCTGTCAGCTTTCGTGTGCCGTGGTGATTGACGGTCGACCTTGAGATCTCTGAGCCCGGCGCGGACCTACGGTTGTTCAACGTTCGGCACTTTCGTGACGACGCTTGGATTCTTCAGGGGGATCTGGGTCAATGATGTGCACGACGCTGACGGCCACAGGGCAGCGCTCTCAGTTTTAGAAACTCATCTGCTATTGGCCGGATGCCGAGTAGAATCACGCCCTGAAAGCGATTCCTGAGGTGCGGTACGGTGGATTTACAGCAGGGTTTTGTCCTGACCCGGCATTGGCGCGACACTGCGGCGGGCACGCAAGTCAGTTTCTGGCTGGCGACCGACCAAGGGCCCCAGTGTATTCGTCTACCTGCGCAAACCTCGGTGATGTTTATCCCCGAGGCCCATCGCAAGCCGCTGGATTGGTTGCTCAAGGACGAGCGCGATATCGAACTGCGCCCTTTACAGTTGTGCGATTTTCAGCATCGCAAGGTACTGGGCCTCTACGCCCGCCAGCATCGCCAGTTGATGGATATCGAGAAGCGCCTGCGCGCCGCCGGTGTCGATGTCTACGAAGGCGACGTACGCCCGCCCGAGCGCTACATGATGGAGCGCTTTATCACGGCCCCCGTGTGGTTCGGCGGCACACCCGACGCGAGCGGCCAATTGCTCGACGCTCAGATGAAACCCGCGCCTGACTACCGACCACCGCTGAAGCTGGTGTCCCTGGACATCGAGACGACTGCCCAGGGCGATCTCTATTCCATCGCCCTTGAAGGCTGCGGCGAGCGCCAGGTGTACATGCTCGGCCCGCCGAACAAGACCGATGCAGTGGACTTCAAGCTCGACTACTGCGACACCCGCGCACAACTGCTCGAACGCCTCAACCAATGGCTGGCCACCCATGACCCCGATGCAATCATTGGTTGGAACCTGGTGCAGTTTGACCTACGCGTACTCCACGAACATGCCCAGCGCCTCAACGTGCCGCTATTGCTGGGGCGTGGTGGTGAAGCCATGGCCTGGCGCGAACACGGCAGCCGCAGTCACTACTTCGCGGCGGCGGCGGGAAGGCTGATCATCGACGGTATCGAGGCCCTGCGTTCCGCTACCTGGAGTTTCGAGTCCTTCAGCCTGGAAAACGTTGCGCAAACCTTGCTTGGCGAAGGCAAGGACATTTCAACGCCGTACCAGCGCATGGACGAAATCAACCGCATGTTCGCCGAGGACAAGCCTGCCCTGGCGCGCTACAACCTCAAGGACTGCGAGCTGGTCACGCGAATTTTCGAGAAGACCGAGCTGCTCAAGTTCCTGCTGGAACGGGCCAGTGTCACCGGGCTGCCGGCCGACCGCAATGGTGGCTCCGTCGCCGCATTCACCCACCTGTACATGCCGTTGATGCATCGCCAAGGCTTCGTCGCGCCAAACCTGGGCGACAAACCTCCTCAAGCCAGCCCTGGCGGGTTTGTCATGGACTCACGTCCCGGCCTCTACGAGTCGGTGCTGGTGCTGGACTACAAAAGCCTGTACCCGTCGATCATCCGCAGCTTCCTGATCGACCCCGTGGGTTTGATCGAAGGTCTCAAGCATCCCGACGACAGCGACTCGGTGGAAGGTTTTCGGGGCGCGCGTTTCTCCCGCACTCGCCACTGCTTGCCTTCGATTGTCACCCGCGTTTCCGAAGGTCGCGAACAGGCCAAACGCGAACACAATGCACCGCTGTCCCAAGCCCTGAAAATCATCATGAACGCCTTCTACGGCGTACTCGGCTCCAGCGGCTGCCGGTTTTTCGACACGCGCCTGGCATCCTCGATCACGATGCGTGGGCACCAGATCATGCGCCAGACCCGCGAGCTGGTTGAGGCCAAGGGTTACGAAGTGATCTACGGCGACACCGACTCCACGTTTGTCTGGCTCGGCAGTGCCCATTCCCAGGATGATGCCCGCCGTATCGGCCAAGCGCTGGTGCAGCATGTAAACGATTGGTGGCGCGCGCATCTGCACAGCGAGTACGGCCTGCAAAGTGCCCTGGAGCTGCAATACGAAACCCACTTCACTCGCTTCCTGATGCCGACCATTCGCGGGGCGGAGGAGGGCAGCAAAAAGCGCTACGCCGGTTTGGTCGTACGCGGTGATGGCAGTGAAGAGATGATCTACAAGGGCCTTGAAACCGTGCGCAGCGACTGGTCGCCGCTGGCCCGACAGTTCCAGCAGGAGCTCTACCAGCGCATCTTCCATCGCCAGCCTCACCAGGATTATGTACGCGATTACGTGCGTCGAACCTTGAGCGGCGAGCTTGACGATTTGCTGATCTACCGCAAGCGTCTACGTCGCCAATTGGGCGACTACGAACGTAACGTGCCGCCCCACGTACGCGCCGCACGCCTGGCAGACGAATACAACGACCGCCTGGGGCGCCCGCGCCAGTACCAGCGCGGTGGCTGGATCAGCTACGTCATCAGCGTGAACGGCCCGGAACCGTTGGAGGTACGGCAAGCGCCCATCGACTACGACCACTACGTCACCCGCCAATTGCAGCCGGTGGCCGACGCCATCCTGCCGTTCGTGAATGACGATTTCGGCACCCTGGTGGGTGGGCAGATGGGCCTGTTCTAAAACACTTGCCGAGGCACTGCCAGAGCCTGCACTCTTGGCCTCTGATGACTCCCTCAGACGGCGCTGCCTTCCATGACCCGACTTACCCTGACCGGCACCTCGGTCGAACTATACCGAGGCCAAGCTGCTGTTGCTGACTTACGCTTTCGAGGTACTCGATTGCGTGCGCGTGCAGTTCACCACCGATGAACTCAACGCAAAATCCCGCGCTGCCATCCTGCACCTGACTGCTGCGATAGGAGGAAACACCCATGTACACGCTCTATGGCACCGACGACTCCGGTTCCTGCATGATCGAAATTGCCCTGCAGCGGTGTGCGGTACCGTGGCATCGCGTGGACGCCAGTTCCTGGCAGGACGGCGAGGGCAGCGAGGCCCTCGCGCGCATCAACCCGCTCAAACAGATTCCCACGCTGGTCACCCCCGATGGCCAGGTGCTGACCGAAAGTGCGGCGATCCTGATCCACCTGGGCCTGGAATATCCCGACGCCGACCTGCTGGCCGGCAATCGCGCGCAGATTCTGCGTGGCTTGCTGTATATCGCCGCCAACTGCTATTCGGCGATCGGCATCATCGACTACCCGCAGCGCTGGCTGGGCAACGTGGATGAAGCGGTACAGGCGCAATTGGTCACCGGTACGCGGCGCTACCTGCACCAGGCATGGGGGGTGTTTGCCGACCAGTTTGCCGACCAGCTGTTGGGCCCCGACAACGTGCCGAATGCGCTGGGCCTGATGGCGGCGGCGGTGTCGCGCTGGGATGAGGCCCGTGAGGCATTGAGCGCTTTGGCACCAGGCTTTGCCCAGACGCTGGCGCAGGTAGACGCCGACCCCATCGTGGCGCCGGTGTTTGCCCGGCATTGGCCCGAGTGGAAGGTCTCGTAATCAGAAGAAACAATGCCCCTTGATCCCACTCAACCCCTTGCGTAGCGGGCGTCCTGGCCTACGCTTTCTCAAAGTGGTGTAGGAATCATCCTTGAATTTGACTGTCGCAGACATGAAACTCAAGAACCCTGCATGGAATTCAAAGGAGGTGCGCATGCTCATCCGGTCGCTGACCCTGGCTACCTTGATGGCTTTTACGGGGCCGCTGTTGGCCGCGGATGATATCAACCCGCTCAAGCAGGACGTGGGCAAGTCCCGTCCGCTGGTGGTTGTGGAGCTTGATTCCGGCAACCCCACCTTGGCCACGCTCAAGAAGCAACTGGCCGAGCCGGCCACCAAGCAGTCCTTTGAAGAACGCAACATGGTGTTCTACACCGTGTCTTTCGGCAGCATCGGTGCCGAAGGGGAAAAATTCGCCAAGGACGCCAAAGACAACAAGAAGCTCACGCCACCGGAAACCAACGCGCTGATCCGCGCCCTCAAGCTGGGCGCCGGCAGCGGCACCAAGGTGATCCTGATCGGTAAGGATGGTGAGAAGAAACTCGAGAAGACCGTGCCACCGGATAGCCTCGACCTGAAGGCGTTCTTCAGCGCCGTCGACCAGATGCCCCAGGCTGAAAAAGACCTCGCCGCTCCAGCGGAGCCGGAACCTGCGGCGGCCGCGCCCGCCAAGGGCACGAAAGCTGCCAAGGCCGCCAAGGCTGGCAGCAAGCCCGCCGCGCAACCGCTGGATGACTGAATCTGAGGGGAGCCGGGAGGCCGGCTCCCTTCATATCAGACCTTGGCCTGTTCCGGCGCTTTTTTACGTACTGGAAACGGAAAGTAGAAAAACCGCAAGAACGCTACCCGCTTGATCACTTCCCCGATCAGCAACGGCACTGCCACCCCCACCACAAAGCCAACACAAGCCGCCAGGAACGGATGCAGGCCCAGGCGCTCCATCAGGTCAAAGGTCTTGTGCTGGATTTCCCCGTGGAAGATCAACAGGATCAAGGTGGACTGGCCGATATAGGTCATCGCCCGCGTGACCCATGTCGACACCATCAGCACCCGCGCCAGGGCCCAGCACAGGTACACGCCGATCACCGCCAGCAAGCTGGTCCACAACCAGTGGTCGTAGCGCCGTTGCGCCAGGTCCATGGTGTCGTGGCTGTAGATGAACACCGCGGTGAACAGCACCACCGAAATCAACAGCGTCATCAGCGAGCCCTCATGCTTGCGCAACCAATCGCGCAACAGGTAGCCGTAGATGAAGTAGGTGCTGCTGATCAGTGTCACGTCGAGGCTGAAGGGGAGGCCGGGCAACGTCCAGTTTTGCCCGCCGACGGTCACCGGCACTTGCCAGAACCACGGCAGCATCCAGATGCCGACCAACAGTTGCACGCCTATCAGCAGGCAGCTCACCAGCAAGGGCAGCTTCAGGCGCTGGACCAGCCGCAGCATCAGCCAACTGAACAGAATCGCCACCCAGAAGTGCGGCAAGAACCACAGTGCCTGCCATGGGATGGTGTCCACCGAGGCGTACAACACACCGCCAACATCCGGCAGCAGTGCTTGCCCGCGGAGTACGTCCCGTATGAGCACATACACCAGCATGGTGAAGAAAAACGGTTTGAGCAGGCCGTCGGCCTTGCGTACCGCCATCTCCACAAACGGCTGTTCGGGCTTGAAGAACACCCCGGACAGGAAAAAGAACAACGGCAGCACGAACGACGCCAGGATCGGGTACATCAAGTCCAGCGATGTGGCGACGAACCAACTGTGGCCATACACGATAATCAGGATACCAATGCCTTTGGCGATATCCATTTGAATCCAACGATGCTTCACGTGACTACTCCAGATTGATCATTCATGCCTTGCGCCACGGCTTCAGCCACAGCCCCATGCCCAGTAACACCACGACGCCTGCCAGGGTGCTCAACCCCAGTTGCAGCCACACGCCCTCCATCCGGAACAGCAGCCCCGCCGCCAGCCCCATCAACAGCGCACTGAGCAACCATTGCCGGGCCCAGGGCAGGGCCGCGAGCAGCGACTGGCGCTGCATCAACAACAGTGCGGTGCAGATCACTCCCGCCAGCGCAGCCAGCGGAATGCCGGCCAGGCCAAACGCAAAGGGCAGGGCGCCCAGCAACAACACATTGACCAGGCTGCCGAGTAATTCACAGCGCAGCGGCTGGCGCGTATCACCGGCGGCATAGGCGTAGCGCGCAAGCAGAGCGTTCCAAGCGCCAAACACCAAGGGCACGGCGAACCAGGCCAGCAACAGCGGCAAGGGTGAGTCCGCCGATTGCTTGGGCAACAGCAACGCCACCAGGCTCGGTGCCGCGGCCACGAGGCCGACGCCGGCCGGTAGTGTCAGCACACTGGCGGTTTCCAGGCCGCGCTTGAGCAAGGCCAGGCGTTCATCGCCCTGGCGACGGCTCATCATGCCCAGCAGCACTTGGTTGAGGCTCATCAGCGCAATCAACGGCAGGTTCATCAGCTTGCGCGCGAGGTTGACCCACGTCACTGCGCCTTCACCCAGCAGTGACGCCACCAGCCGTTCGATCAACGCCAGGCCCTGGCTGGCACCGTTGCTCAACAACAGTGGACCGATGCGCTGGCCCAGCTCCCGAAGGGGCGCAAACGACCACTGCAAACGCCATGGCCGCCAGCCCTGGCGCCAGATCGACGGCAGCAGCGCCAGCGGCATCAACAGGCTCCCCGCCAGGCAGGCCAAGGCGAGGCTGTGGGGTTGGGTGGCCGTACCGGCCAGCGCGAGGTAAGTCACCGGCGGCAGGTTGAACAGCAGCGAGCCCAACCCCGCCAGCACAAAGCGTTCGCTGGCCTGCAACGGAATACTGAACAGCGCGTGCAGCATCAGCCCCGGTACGCACCAGGCCACGATCTGCAGGTTGCTGGCGGCAAGGGTCGTGGCGCCGGCGGCCAACCCGGGCCCCAGCAACTGCACCAGCCATGGTGACAACAGCGTCAGCAGCAGGCTGGTGGCCAGCGCAATCAGCATCAACGCCGGGAACAACACCGCCAGCCAATCCAGGCGCTCACCGTCCTTGCGTTGCAGATACAGCGGCAGGGCGGCGGCGCTCAACACGCCACCGGCCAACGACATGCGCAGCGCCTCGGGCAAAAACAGCGCGATCAAGAACGCATCACTGCGCTCGCCCGCGCCCCAGGCCGCCACCAGCAACCACTCGCGCGCGAACCCCAGGCACAGGCCCAGCAGGGTAGCCAGGGTCAGCCAAACGGCGGAGCCAAGCATCAGGGGCGTGCGCCATCAAGGATCGGCTTGCGAAAAGCCACGGCCTTGACCTGCGGCAGGCGCGCCGGGAACAACCGCCGCGCCTCCAGCACATTGATCCCCACCATCAGCCAGAACAGCGCCACCATCACCACGGCAAAACTGAAGTAGTGGTCAAACAAGCCACTGACCAGCGCCGAGAGAATCCCGGCAGTGCTGCCCAGCCACAGCGCATTGTCCTTGGTCAGCCGGATCGGGCCTTTTTCCGGGCGGGCCTCACGCCACCAGCGCACGGTCACGGCGATAAACAACAGCATGCCGACAACGCCGGTCTTATAGATGAAGTTCAGCCACAGGTTGGAGATCCCCAGCAAATGCGTGCCCGGCACGGGCGGGTCAACCTTGAAGCCAATGCCAAACGGATACGCCGCCACGGCTTGGGGGAACATACGGTACTCGTCAAAACGCACTTCGGTACTGGCGTTGTCCGACGAAAAAATCGTCGCCAAGCGCTCCTGCAGCGGCGGATAGGCCATCACCAACGTCACCGTCAGCGCCGCACCGATCATCAACAGGCGCCCGGTGTAGGGGACCCGGCGAGTGGCCATCCACATCAATACCAGCGCCAGGCTGACCATTGCGCCACGGCTACTGGCCAACAGCAACGCCGCCGCCCCCAGGCACGCCACGCTCAGGCCGAGCGCGCGCTTCCAGCCTTGCTCGGTCATGCCGAAGCAGAACGCCAAGGGTAGCAACAGCGCCATGATTCCGCCGATGGCATTCGGGTGCATCCACGGCGAACCCATGCGCGATGACATGGCCTCAAGGCCGAATTTCAAGGTGTCAAAGTTGCCGTAGTTGAGCAGCGCCAGGATCGGCGCAATGCCCGCCCCGGAGCGTGTGCGTACGAACACCGCAATCGACATCACCAGCATTGCCAGGGTGCCCAGCAGCAGCGCAATCACCAGGGCTTCACGGCGCTTGTAGTCCGCCAGCAGCTTGGCGGCCAGGAACACCCCCGACAGGTTCAACAACCAACGCAGCCAGTTGGCCACGCCACTGCTTTCAGCATGGATGCTGACCTGGCCGACGATAAATGGGAACACGGTGAACAGCATCAGCCACAACAGCATCTGGTCGGTGGGGCGCCGTGACAGGCTTGGCGTGTCGGGCAGGCGCGACAGAAAGCTGTGCCACACGACCGCACCCCAGGTCAGCGCCAGAATGGCCTCGCTCACTGTACTGCGGATCCCCAGGTTGAGGGTCGAGTACGGCATAAAGGTGGCGACCAGGGCGAACAGCAGCAGACCCCAGAATGGAAGGCGCAGGATGGTCACTGCCGCCGCCAGGCCGATCACGGCGAGAAATGCCTTGGCCGGTGACAGCATCAAGGCCAGTGCGCCAAACAGCAGGCCAAACAGGATCGCGACGAGGCTTGCCAGGGAGAGTCTCATTTCAATTCCTCGATCAATTCGGCCAGGCGCTGGCGATAGGCGTGGTGGTTAAAGCGGGCCGCCCATTGCCGGCGTTGTTCGGGTGAATCGTCGTCGGGCCGGTCACCCAGGCTCACCATCAGTTGCACCAACGCCGGGCCATCGGTGGGCGAAAAGCGCGGTGCCGATGGCGGGGTGATTTCATCCAGCGAGGTGCCGCTGGCCACGGCTACCGGGGTGCCGACGCTCAGCGCTTCAATCACGGGTAAGCCAAAGCCTTCAGCGTAAGACGGTTGCCACACACGTGACGCCTGACGATACAGCCCGTGCAGCTCTGCATCGGATACGCCACTCAACGCACGAATGCCCGGCAGCCGGCGCTGGCCTTCGGGCAAATGCTCGAGGCTGCCCACCAGCACCAACTCCGGCACGGCGGGCGATTGGTGGCGCGCCTGTTGCCAGGCTTCGACCAGAAACGGCACGTTCTTGCGCAATTCTCGGGTGCCTACCAGCAACCAGAAGCGCTCGGGCAATTGGCGGGCCGAGAGGTCCGCGGCCAAGTCAGTAAACCCATCGACCTGGTTGGGCAGCACGCGAATCTTGCCTGCCGCCTTGGGGAACAGCCGCGCGGTTTCATCGGCGCTGTACTGTGAGGGGGTCCACACGCGGTCGGCGCTGTGCACCGCGTAGGCAATCGAAAGGCGATCGCTGGTCTTGTAGATCAACGCCTTCAAACGGTTGGCGTGGTAATTGTTCAGGGTGATCTGGAACAGGTCATGCAGCAGCACCACGGTGCGCAAGCCCTTGGGCTTGGGCGGTAACGGCAAGCCCATATTGAAGGTGCTGATGTACAGGTCGATGTGCTGCTCTCGCAGGGCGCGCGGCAAAAAGCCGGCCTCGAAACGCACGCGGTTCTGCGGCTGGTGCATCGCGGTCTTCGCGCAACCCCAGGCCGGGCAGTGCGCCTGCAAGCGCGTTTCGTCGCCCAGGGGCGCGACGGTAAATCGCTCCAATTCGATACTCGGCAAGGCACGCAGGGCGCTTTCCAGCGCGTACACCTGGCGGCTGATACCCGATTGCGGCGAAGTGCCGACGGTGCGGTAATCCAGACCTACACGCATGCGGGCTCCTTTTGATTCAGGGGCGAGAGGTTGGCGTACACCTGCTCCAGTTGGCTGGCGGCCACACTCCAGTCGTGGGCCCGGCGTACATAGGCGCGACCGGCTTCACCCATGGGGGCGGCGGCTTCTGGACATTGCAGCAGGCGCACGACGGCGTCCGCCAGGCCAGTAGCCGTTTGCCCGCCGAGGTAGTCCAGGCCCTCGACCAGATCCAGGCCCGACACGCCCTGTTCGGTGCTGGCCAAGGGCAGGCCGGCCGCCAGGGCTTCCAGTACTTTGAGCTTGGAGCCGCCGCCATGGCGCAACGGGGCCAGAAACACCGAGCAGCTCGATTGCAAACTCAACAGGTTCGGCACAAAGCCTTGCCACTCGATGCGTGGGTCCTGCCAGCGTTCGCGCCAACTCCCGGGCATGCCGAAACCGCACACGCTCATGCGCGCATCCGGGCAGCGTTCCCAGACCTTGGGCAGGATTTCGTCCAGGGCCCACTCGATGGCATCCACATTGGGGGCATATTCATAGTTGCCGAGGAACAGGACACGGCGGCTTGCCGGATCAGGATGCGCGCCTGCAAAGTGATCGCAGTCCACCCCGTTAACCACGACGGGCACGGGTTTACCGGCAATCTTTTGCAAGACCTGCGCGTCGGTGTCGGTCACCGCAATCACTTGCGTCGCCTGGCGCATCACACGGCGCTCCCAGCGGGTGTAGCGCCATTGATCGTAGCGAATGAACGGCAGTGCCCAACGGGGCAAGCGATCGTAGGTGGCTGCGCCGAGTGCCGATTCAACGTTATGTTCGGTCAACACGAAGGGTTGGGATTTACGTATCAGCACGTCTTCATAAGGCTGGAAGGTGTAGCTGTGTTCGATCTGCACCACGTCCCAATGCTCGTTGAGCAACAGGTTGAACGTATCCTGCAGCGCACCCGACAGGCCGTTGACGCTGGCCAGCAACGGGTAGGGCGCCAATAGCCCAGCCACCAGCGTTTTCAAACTGCGCAGTGGGCGACGGGGCAAGATAATCAGTTGCTCAAGGAACGCCTCCAGCACCAGGCGATCGGTCAGCGACACCGGGTGTTTGTCATGCAACAGCAGAGTGATCCGGTGCCCACGCGCGGCCAGGCTGCGCAGCAGGTGGAACTGGCGCGTCTTGCCGCCGCTGGTAGCGGGCCAGGGCGAGTAGGGCAGGATCCATAAAATGCGCATGGCGGGCTTCAATCCCATAACAGAATTTGCAGGTTCGACTTGACCGGAACAGTCAACCCGTTGGCGTCATTCAGCGGGGTTTGCGTACCGCGCAGGGGGTCATACAGGGTCGCGCTGGTCAGGCCCGGCAAGTGCGCGTTTCCGCCCAGGGCCGACCAGAAAAACCACAGCTTGTGGCCATCGGCGCGGGTCCAGCCGATGCTGAACAGACCGTCGGGCAATTGGTCGGCGGCAGGTGGGTCGCCGGGGGTCAACTGCGGCCCACTGATGTCGAGGAAACGCTTCAAGGCGGTGTAGACCGGCTTGGGGTTGGCGTCGATGTCGAGCAAACCGTAGGACTGGTCACGCACACTGGCGCGCTGGTCGAGGTCGCTCAAGGTGAACAGGAAGATCTTGTCAAAATCCATCGCACTCATCAGTGCCACGCGACGTATTACGTAATCGGCCTGGCCTTGCAATGTAATGATGTCTTGCACTTCTTTTGGCCCGGTGTAGGTCGACCAGCCCCACTCTGTGCTCCACAGGGCCTGTGCGCCGTTGCTGCGCAGTTTCTGGTTGAGTTGGGTAGTCTTGTCGACAAAGTCCAGGTTGGCCGGGTCGTTGCCTTCGGGCAGTTGGGTGTAGGGATGGTAGGAAACCACCGTGTTCAGGTTGGCGAGACCCTGCGCATCAAGGGCGTCGAGCATGGTCTTGCCGTTGGGCATTTCGCTGAAAAAGGCCATGCCGGCCGCCACCACCGGCTTGCTCGGGTTCACCGCGCGCAGTGCGGCGGTCGTGACGTTCAACAGCGTGGCATAGCCTGCCGGATCAGCCACCGGGCGCCAGAAACCGAGCAAGTTGGGTTCATTCCACACCTGCCATGCGTCGACGCTGGGGTAGCGTTGGGACAGTAGCGCCATGCGGATGGCGAACACGTTCGGATCTTTGGGCGGGTACTGGTCCTGATAGGGCGCTCCCACCGGTGCGGTGGTGGCAAAGGGCGCCGAACCCACCAGGTAAAACACCGATTTGAGCTGGTTATCTTGCAGCTTGCCCACCAACTGATCCAGTGTGGCGACCTGGTACTGGTTCTCAGCCGGCTCCAGCCGATCCCAGTGCAAATCCAGGCGCACCCATTGCAGGCCCAGGTCCTTGAGGCGGTCGATCTGCATCTGGTAACGCTCAGGGCTGAACCACAGGAACTGCGCGTTCACCCCCAGGAAGTCTTTCCACACCACCACCTTGTTGCCCTTGAGCACGTGGTTCTCGGCGTCGGCCGGGCGCCCCCAGATAAAGGCGATCAGGCCGAGGGCCGCGACCAGCGCAAGGGTGGCGAAGTACGTGCGCTTACGCACCATAAGGGGCCCCCGCGATCGCCTGCTCAAAGAGCTGCTTGAACTTCTGCGCGGTCAGCGGCCACAAGCGTTCGCGGCCAATGGCGCTGGCGCGTTCGGCCCAGTCCCGGGCCAATGTCGGGGTGCGCGCCAGGCGCATCAATTGCTCGCTCAGCGCGGCCACATCACCTTGGGGATAGATCGCGCCGTTACCGCTGGCGACCTCTTCGGCAAACGCGCGCGCATCCGAAGTGATCGCCCCACGCCCGCACGCGGCCGCCCAGGACAATGCACCGCTGGTGCCGCGCTGGCGACCGAGCAGGCCGAGTTTTTTCGATTCACGATACGGCAGCACCATCACATGGTGCGCCTGGATCGTCTGGGCAATCTCGCTGGCCGGCAGGTTCAGCCGCCAGTCGATGGAGCCTGCCAGGCCGAGCTCGGCAATCTGGCTGTTCAGCTGCTCCAGGTAATTGCCGCCTGCGCCAAACGCCATTTCGGCGGCAGTGCCACCGGCCAGGGTCAGGCGCACACGGTCACGCAATTGGGGGGCTTGCTTGAAGACGGCGGCCAGGGCTTGCAACAGGTCTTCAATGCCTTTGCCACGGTAGATAAAACCGAAATACAGCAGGTGCAGCGTGTCCAGCGGCGGCAAAGGCGCCGGTGGGATATCCAGGTTGGCATGGTTGATCACGGCCACTTTGCCGGCGGGCAACTGCATGCGCAGGCTGAGGCAATCGGCACCCAGGCGGGTGAGCGTGACCAGCCGCGTCAGGCCCTGCGCCACATGGCGTTCTTCGCGCAGGGTCAAAGGGTCTGCCAGCACCACTGCCGCTTGGGGCAAAGGGCTGGGCAAACGTTCCAGCAGGTTGAGCGGGAAGGGCAGGTGCTCCCGTCGCCATACCATGCGCTCCGGGTCATGTACCGTAGCGGTCAACGGGAGTGTTGGGTAAGCGTGGCGCAATTGGCGCAACGCCAGGAACTCTCCCAGTCGCCCGCCGCCCAGTTCGGCGTGGACCAGGTCCACGCTCTGCCAGTCGAATGCGCCGATGGCCTGCTCGATCGCCGCGCTCGACCCCCCCGCGCCGTTCAACGGTGTCTCCACCGTCACGCCCAACTGCTCCAGCGCCATCTTGAAATGGTTCGCGTAATCGGCGATCCCATTTTTTTCCGGTGGCAAAGGGGCGAGCAGGGCGATGCGCATCAGAACGCCCCCCGGTATTTGGCGATGGTCTGCAGCACCTTGGCCGGCACTTCGAATTTACGGCGGTTGATGATGATGCCATCCACTTTGCCGAACGCGGTGTTGAGGATCGACAGCGCGTGTTCCACCACCGGCACCGTGCTCTTCTGGGCTTCCACTACCAGAGCGATCAGGTCGGCGCGCCGCAGGTTGATAAAGGCATCGCGGTTATCCAGCAGCGCCGAGGCATCCAACAGCACCACCTCGCCCGGTGCGGCAGGGGCGACACCGCCGACCCGCACGGTAATGCCATTTTCCTGCAGCAACTGGCGCAGTTGCTCGACCACAAAGCTCACCCCTTCACCGTGACGTGAGGAGGTCAGCCCGAGGGTCAGCCCACGGTCGTCGATGCGATCCAACTGCAACAAGCCGTACAGCCTGTAGATACTCGCATTGAACGCGTTGGTGCTTTGCGCGGTACTGGTGTCCAGTTCCGGCAGGGTGGTCCACAGCGGCAGGCCGAATTTGCGCTCCACCAGGCCGCCGTCATGGATACGCTGATCCAGCAAGTAGCACAGGTAGATCACCAGCAAACCGACGACGATGGCGAACGGGATGGCCAGCGCCAGCATCACCAGGGTTTTCGGGAAGACACGGCCTGGGTTGAGGGTGGCCTCTTCGATCACGGCGATATTGCTGATCTGACTCTTGTCCAGCTCACGGTCGATGCGGGACTTTTCCAGGTTGTCCACGTACAGCGCATAGTTACGCTCGGTGGCGCTGAGCTCACGGGAGAGGCGCGCCAGCTCCGGTTCAATCTCCAGGGCTTCCTTGCGTTGCGCTTCGAGGTTCACCAGTTGCTTCTGCTGCTGAACCAGTTGGGTGCGCAGTGCCAGGTTATTGCTGGACTCGTCCAGCAACACACGCTGCAGGTGAATTTCCAGGGTATTGGGCGCGCGGTTTTCCGAGCTCTGCACGGTGTTGCTTTCATTGGCGACCTGGGCCTGCATGGCGAGAATCGATGCATCCAGGGCTTTGACCGGCGGCGCATTGTCGGTGTAGGTGCGCATCATGTCGGCTTTTTCCAGCAGCTTCTGGTTCAGCAGGCGACGCAAATCCTGCTGCTGCGGGTTCAGCGCAATCTGGCGAACCGTGGTCACTTCCTTGGGCTGGGTCTTGAGCTGGTCGCGTGTGCTCTGCAGGGCGCTGTCGGAGGAAGCGATCAGGCGTGTGGTATTGAAGGTCTCACCGCGCAGCACGTTGATGCGCTCAGACAAGTCTTCCAGGCGATCGGTGATGCTTGCCGCGCCGATCTGGTTCAAGTGCGTGAGGATCTGTTCCTTGTAGCTCTTGATCTCGGTAGCGCTGTTGGCCACCTGGCCTTCATAGAAGGCATACAGGCTCTTGCGCCCCAGGGCTTGGGTGCGTTCGTTGATATAGGTCTCGACCCAACTCTTGACCACCGCCTGGGCGATTTCCGGGTCACTCCACTTGAAGCTGATGTCCATCACGGTGGAACCGGCTGCGTGGCTCACTTCGAAGTTCTTCTCCAGGCCCGCGGCCAGGCGCTCTACCGGTGTGGTTTTTTCAATGATGCCCACCGTTTCCAGCACTACACGCAGGCCGTCGAATACGGCGCCGACGCCGCTTTTGACGTAGTACTTGGTACGCTTCCAGAGGCCCTCCGGCGGCGGCATTTTGTCGATGACTTCCAGGTAATGCTCGGCCACTGCCCGCACAATAGGGCGGCCAGTCAGCAGGCGTTCCTCGTCGACAATCGGGTCGCGCTGGGTGCTGGGCATGACCAGCGCCTGGCGGTTGCTGATCTCGATCGGCAGCGTTGAATCACGCCCCGGCTTGACCAGCAGGCGCGCCGTGGACTCGTACTTGGCCGGCAGCAGGAAGGCGCCCAGCAGAATGATCACCAGCGCCGCAATGGCCGCCAGCTTGAATTCGTGCCGGAAAATGAAGAACAGGCGCAGAAGATCACGAAAAGAACGGATCTCGATCATGGGATGTCGCTCCTTTAGTTGGAACTGCCGCTGGTTCGGGTGTAGTTGTAGCCAACCCCGATCGATTTGGTGAACGGGATCAGTTGGTTCAAGTAGGTATCCACCCCTTGGATGCGCTCGCCCACGTTGGATTTGGGTACGAACACCACATCACCTCGTTGCAAGGGCACTTGTTTGCGCCCGTTGGGGCCGGTCTTGAGGTATTGGCTGAAGTCGAGGAAGTAGGCGCGGTAGTTGCCTTGGGCATCTTCGCGCAACAACGCAACCATGCTGGCGTTGCCCGATGGGTTTACCCCGCCGGCGCCGACAATGGCTTGTTCCAGGGTGTTGGCCGTGGCGATTTGCACCGCCGTCGGGTTATTCACCGCACCGCCGACGATCACCGAGTTGCCCGGTGCCTGGTTGATGTTCACCGTGACCCGTGGCTCGCGATACACCGGTGCGAGTTTGCTGCTCAGCTCGCTTGCCACCTCGGCCGGTGTGCGACGTGCCACCTGGATCGGCCCCAGGAACGGGTAGTTGATCTTGCCGTCGGTTTGCACCGTGTACAGCGTCAGCTCATAAATCGTGCTGACGTTGAACGCCGACAGGGTCGGCATCTCACCGGCATCGCGCACGATGCGCAACTGATCACCGACACGTATACGTTCCACGGCCGGTGGCAGTTGGGCCAGTTGGTCGAGGGCGCGTTTGCCTTCTGCGACGGTCTTGCCGTCAGGAGGGACGATGCGCGCGGGCGTATTGCAGGCGGCCAGGGCCATCATGGCCAGGACGAGCAGGGTTCGTTTCATCAAGGGGGACTTCCTGTAGGTCATGATGCTCACCTCCAATAACCGGGGAACATGCTGATGCGCCGCTTGAGGGCGGGGGGGAGCCGGCGTTCCAGATGGCCCAGCCGGTAGCCGAACAACTTGAACGCGCTGCGCACCAGGACTTCAGGTACGCGGTGCAATGCACCGGCTGCGCGCAATGCCGCGAGTTCAGCCAGTACATAGCGTTTACCTTCACCGCCGGCATCGCCAAAGGCTTGGCGAATCCACGGTTCGCGACCGTAGAACACACCAATATCGAAGTAGCGGTGAAACTCATCCATGAGTCGGTAATCGTGGGAGTGGTACACCCGCGCCGTGGCGGCATAGCGCACGTTGTAGCCTTCGAGCAGCATGCGCGCCGCGACGTAGGCGTCTTCGCTGCCGATCACATCGGCGGGGAAGCCACCCACGGCCTGCAAGGCGCTGCGCCGGTACACGCTAAACGAGTCGGAACTGAAACAGGTCTTGATCCCCAACTCGGGTGCGTCGGCCAGGCTCTTGCTGCGGCTCTGGGCCGGGTAATTGAAGTGGCGTGACTGGGCGCCCAGCACGCCGGCCCCCGGGTGTGGCAACTGCCGTCCATAGGCCACGCCATTGAGCGGGTCTTGCTGCAATTCGTCGAGCAGGTTGGCGAAGGTCTCGGGGCTTTCGGGAATCGCGTCCTGGGTCATGACGATCAGCGCGTCGCCGCTCACCTGTTCGCTGGCCCAGCGCCGAGTGCCACCGTGGTTGAAGTCGCGAGCGTCGATGACCTCGACCCGCGCGCCGAATTCGCGAAAGCGCGCCACGGTGTCATCGCTGGATGCGCTGTCGACCACCAGTGTCTCGTCCGGTTGCAAGGTTTGCATTTTCAGTGCGGGCAGCAGCCGCGCCAGGTGGCTGGACGCGTTGCGGGTCGGGATGATCAGCGAGCAGCGCATATTATGTTTTCACTTCTGCTGGGGCGCGCCCGTAGATGTCGTCAAACCGTACGATGTCGTCCTCGCCCAGGTACTCGCCGCTCTGCACCTCGATCATCACCAGGTCGATGATGCCCGGGTTGGTCAGGCGGTGTTTGTGCCCGGCCGGGATGTAGGTGGACTCGTTGGCGTTGATCAGGAATTCGCGATCGCCATTGGTAATCTGCGCGGCGCCGCTGACCACCACCCAGTGTTCGCTGCGGTGGTGGTGCATTTGCAGTGACAACGACGCCTGGGGCTTGACCACAATGCGCTTGATCTTGAACCGGCTGCTTTCTTCCAGCACGGTGTAAGTGCCCCACGGCCGGGTGACGGTACGGTGCAGGCTGAAGGCCGGATGGTTCTGGCGCTTGAGCTCGGCGACGATGTAGCGCACGTCCTGGCTGCGGTTGGCATCGGCGATCAGCAGAGCGTCGGGGGTGTCGACGATGATCAGGTCGTGCACGCCGACGGCGCCGAGTACGCGCTTGGGCGAGTCGATGTAGCAGTTGTGCACATCATGCAAGATCGCTTCGCCATTGATCTGGTTGCCATGGGCGTCGCTGGGCGTGAGTTGGCGCAAGGCTTCCCAGGAGCCGATATCACTCCAGCCGATGTCGCAGGGCACCACGGCCACTTGCTTGGATTTTTCCATCAGCGCCACGTCGATGGAAATGTCCGGCGCGGTGCCGAAGCTGTCGGCGTTCAGCTCACGCTGGCGCGAGGTCTTATTTTGCAGGCTCTGGCTGTGTTCCAGCGCTGCCTTGGCTGCCACCAGCACGTCGGGGGCGTAGGTCGCCAGTTCGCTCACCAGGGTGCCGGCCTTGAAGCAGAACATGCCGGCGTTCCACAGGTGCTTGCCACCGTCGAGGTAGCCTTGTGCGGTGGCCAGGTCCGGTTTTTCGACAAAGCGCCTGACCCGGTTGCCCTGGCGCAAGGCGTCGCCCTTTTCGATGTAGCCGAAGCCGGTTTCCGGGTGGTCGGGTTGAATGCCGAACGTCACCAGGTAGCCGGCTTCGGCGAGGTCGCGGGCCTGGCTCACGGCGTTGGCGAATGCGCTTTCATCGAGGATCAAATGGTCGGCAGGCATCACCAGCAATTGGGCGTCGTCACCGAAATGTTCCTGCACATGCAAGGCCGCCACCGCGATCGCTGCGGCGGTATTGCGTCCGAACGGTTCCAGTAGCAGGTCGAGGGGCAGGTGAGCCTTGTTGACCAGGCGGTAGTCATCCAGGGTGCGAAACAGCAGGTCGCGGTTGGTCACCGTCAGCACGCTTTCCACGCCAGGCAGCTTGGCGGCCCGCTGGAAGGTTTTTTGCAGCAGGCTCTGGCCGTCACGCATGCGCATGAAGGGCTTGGGCATATTCTGCCGGGACACCGGCCATAACCGTGTGCCCGAACCACCGGAAATAATGCAGGGAATTAATCCGTTGAGGGTGTTCATCAATAGACTTCCTTGGTGGAAAGGACGGCCGGGATCGTCATGAAGACGATGTACAAGTCAAACCACACCGACCATTTGGAGATGTACTCCAGGTCGTACTCGACGCGTTTCTGGATCTTGAACAAAGTATCGGTTTCACCCCGGTAGCCGTTGATCTGCGCCCAGCCGGTGATGCCCGGCTTGACCCGATGCCGCGAGCTGTACTCGCTCACGGCCACTTCAAAGGGAATGCCCGCCGCCTTCGTGGCCGTGGCATGCGGGCGCGGGCCGACCATCGACATGTTGCCCAGCAGCACGTTGAACAACTGCGGTAGCTCGTCGATGCTGGTCTTGCGAATGATGCGCCCCACACGGGTGATGCGCGGGTCTTGCCGGGTGGTTTGTTGCTCGGCGGTGAAGTCACTCTGGTCAGTGAACATCGAGCGGAACTTGAACACACGAATCTCGTTGTCGTTGTAGCCGTAACGATTCTGGCGAAACAGCACCGGCCCCTTGGAATCGAGCTTGATCGCAATCGCGGTCAACAGCATCACCGGGGACAGCACCACGAGCGTGATGCTCGCCAGCAGCAAGTCTTCGCAGCGCTTGATGAAGGGCGACCAGCCACGCAGCGGCAACTGCGAGGTGTTGAACATCAAGATGCCGCCCACGTCGGTAATGCGGCTATGGCCGTAGCGCAGGGCGGCCATGTCGGGCACCAGCATTACGTTCACTGACATCTGCCGCAGGCGGTTGACCAGCCCGTGGATACGTTGTTCGGCAGCCCAGGGCAGGCAGATCATGACCTGGTTGACCTGCTCGGCGCGGATCAGCTTTTCCAGGTCACGGGTGTTGCCCAGCAAGGGCAGGTTGCTCAATTCCTTGGGAATGCGCTCGGTGCGGTCGTCGATAAAGCCGATCAGGCCGGAACGGATATCGCCATTGCGTTGCAGGTGGTCGGCGACATGCACGGCGGTGTCGGTGAAGCCCAGGATCACGGTGCGTTGCAGGTATTTGCCTTTGCGCATCAGGTGGCGGTACAGGCGCAGCATGACCAGGCGCTCCAGGCAGAACAGCCCGAGGCTGGCGAAGTACCACGCCACCAGGTTGCGCGGGCTCAGCAGCGGGAACATCTGCAGGATCTGGTACATGAACAGCAGGATGCAGAATGCCGCGGACCAGGCCACGATATTGGCCCGCAGGCGCAGGCGATTGCTGAACAAATCTTCAGAGTAGGTGCCCAGGGCCTGGAACAGAATAATGGTCAGGATCGCGAAAAACAGCAGCAAGCCGAGGAGGTGAGGACGCAGCTCGGGGTCCATTGGGTCGAGAACAAATATCAGCACCAGCGGCGGCAGGATGGCGGTCACGCCGTGGACCAATTTGACGAAAACAACAAAAAACTCAACAAAACCTGCACGGGTCAGAAACAAGCTAACGACTGACGACTTCTCTCGCATACAAATATCCCTCATTGCACACCAGACGCAGGCGGTTGCGAGCTACTCTGGGTAAAGCGCAACTATTCGTTCAAATGGGGCGATCCAAATGAAGGAGTTTTGCGGGGGCAGTGGCTAAAGGAGCTTTCCTTTTACTGGCTTAGTCAATAATTTGACCGGAATGCGAAGAGAGTATCATAGACACGCTAATTAGTCTTTTATGTGTCATTTTGTTGACTTTCCTTGTGCGGGTACTCGATCTCGGTGAGTGATTTTGAGTGTAGGAACAAATGTGAGAATTTTCCTGTTTGACGGGAAAACCTTTTGAAGGGCGATGGCGAGAGGGGAAAAGAGGCGTCTTTGAGTCTCGAAAGGGCCCGCAAGCCCTTTAAAACCGCCCCCAGCGCGCGCTCTAGTTCCGGTGGCTTGTAGAAGGGAGTACGTGCAGCGGCGGCTGCACCGTCAAACTATTGGAGCGTCATCAGCCTAACCGCGCCGCCGCCCGCGCCACGATCTCACCCCGTATGCGGCGTGACTCCGCCGTGCGCTTGTGGGCTTCTTCCAGTACATGGGCAGGCGCGGTATCAGGGCTGCCCGAGTCAAACGGCGGCGCGGGTGCGTATTCGATCTGCAACTGCACGTGTTGCGCGACGGCCTCGCCGTACAGCTCCGCCGCCAGCGTCAGGGCGAAGTCGATCCCGGCGGTGATGCCACCCCCGGTGAACAGGTTGCCGTCCCGTACTACGCGCGCTTGCACCGGGATTGCGCCGAGCGGGGCGAGCAGGTCGTGGTACGCCCAGTGCGTGGTCGCCTTGCGACCGCGCAGCAAACCGGCCGCACCGAGTACCAGTGAGCCGGTGCACACCGAGGTCACGTAGCGTGCGGTCTGGGCCTGTGTCTTGAGAAAGCCC
The DNA here is from genome assembly GCF_023242475.1 of Pseudomonas sp. MWU15-20650. GTDB lineage: Bacteria > Pseudomonadota > Gammaproteobacteria > Pseudomonadales > Pseudomonadaceae > Aquipseudomonas. The sequence goes on from NZ_JALJFG010000028.1 coordinate 23,648, forward strand.
AGGGTTTGCGGGTCTTCCATCAACGCACCGACGCCGGCACCGCCCGGCACACATATCACGTCGAGCTGCGGGCAATCGGCATAGGTCATGGTCGGGGTGAACACCAAGCCAGTACTCGACGTGATTGGCGCCAGGTCTTTCCACACCAGGTGCATCTGCACGTCCGGCAGCGAGCCCAGCACGTCATAGGGGCCGGTAAGGTCCAGTTGCTGGATACCGGGGAACAACAGGAAGCCGATCTGCAAGGTCATGGATGAAGTGCCTATAAAGAGGTGGACGGCTTCACTCTAGAGGCCTAGCCTTTGGCGAATACGCCATTGAACCCACAAATCACGCCAATCATGACCCGAATCGTTCATGTACTCGCTTTTGATAACGCACAGGTGCTCGATGTGACCGGGCCGTTGCAGGTGTTCGCTTCGGCCAATGACCTGGCCCGCCAGCGTGGCTTGCCGTTGCCCTATGCCGTCAGCGTGATCGCCGGCCCACCGGGGCCGGTGATGACCTCCGCCGGCCTGGCGCTGGTGGCTGAGCCGTTGCCTGCGCTCGATACACCGTGCGATACCCTGGTGGTCGCCGGTGGCTGGGGCGTGTACGGTGCCGCCGAAGATCCCGCGCTGGTGGAGTGGGTCCGCGAAAAGTCCCGGCACACCCGGCGCATGGCCTCGGTGTGCACCGGAGCTTTTTTGCTGGCCGCCAGCGGCCTGCTCGACGGCTGCCGCGTGGCTACCCACTGGACACGCTGCGAAGAACTGGCGCGTAGGTTTCCGGCGCTGACGGTGGAGGCCAATCCGATCTTTATCCAGCAAGGCGCGGTGTGGACGTCGGCCGGCGTAACCGCCGGCATCGACCTGTGCCTGGCCCTGGTGGAAGAAGATCTGGGCCGCGCCGTGGCCCTGGACGTGGCGCGGCATTTGGTGGTGTTTCTCAAGCGCCCTGGCGGTCAGTCGCAATTTAGCGTGACGTTGTCCCTGCAAAAGAGCGACAGCCGTTTTGCCGAATTGCATGCCTGGATCGCCGAACACCTGACGCTGGAGTTAACTATTGCGACCCTGGCGGCTCAGGCCGGCATGAGCGAGCGCAGCTTTGTTCGGCACTACCGCACCGAGACCGGCCAGACCCCGGCGCGGGCGGTCGAACTGATCCGCGTCGAAACCGCACGACGGCAGTTGGCCGATAGTGCGACGTCGATCAAACGCATCGCCCTGCAGTGCGGTTTTGGTTGTGAAGAGACCTTGCGCCGCAGTTTTTTACGCGTCCTGTCGGTGACGCCCCAGGCTTATCGCGAACGTTTTTCACCGATGGCCTAGCCCCAATGCCAGTCAGTTAAGGGTGAACGCTGTATTTGTGGCGAGGGAGCAAGCACCCTCGCCACAGGTTACTTTCTAGCCTTTCTCCTTCTTAACTGACTGGCTGTTAGGGCTTGTCCCACGTAGCGCCCCCAAAGAAGGACGAATGCGGTGTAGCAGATACTCCATCGTTGACTCCTATAGGTTGGCGCGGTTCAGCGTCTCACGGTTGCCACACCGTCTTCTCGCCGCTGAGCTTACGGTCCAGAAATGTCGCCGCACTGATCAGCGCCAAATGGCTCAACGCCTGGGGGGTATTGCCCAGATGATGTGCCTGGCTGTCGAACTCCTCGGCATACAGCCCGAGTGGGTTGGCGTACCGCAGCAGTTGTTCGAATTCCAGATGGGCTTTTTCGACTTGGCCTGCGCGAGCCAGGCATTCGACGTACCAGAACGAGCAGGCGGCAAAAGCACCTTCTGTGCCTTGCAGCCCATCGATCTGGCTGTCGTCGTTGCGGTAGCGATAGACCATGCCATCGCGGACCAGGCTTTTCTGGATCGCCTCCAGCGTCGACAACCAACGTGGGTCAGTGGCTGCGACGAAGCGCACCAGCGGCATCAGCAGCATCGAACCGTCGAGGGCAGTGCTGCCGATATGCTGCACGAAATGCCCGCGCTCTTCGTTCCAGAAGTTGCTCCAGATATCGGCATGAATGGCCTGGCGTGTTTCGTCCCAACGGGCGAACGGGGCGGGCAGTGAGCGCTTGGAGGCCAATCGAATCGCACGGTCCAGCGCCACCCAGCACATCAGGCGAGAATGCAGGAAGTGATGTTGTTCGCCGCGCATCTCCCAGATACCAACGTCTTTGCGGTTCCAGATTTCACACACTTGGTCGGCCACTTCCACCGTGTGTTTCCAGCCCTCATGGGAGATGGCTTCACCATATTTGTTGACGAGGTAAACCGCGTCCATCAGCTCGCCGTAGATATCCAGCTGGATCTGGTCGAACGCCTCATTGCCCACCCGGACCGGTTTGGCGCCGCCATGGCCGCTCAAATGGTCCAGAGTGGTCTCCGGCAGTTGTTGGCGGCCGTCGATGCCATACAGGATGTTGAGCTTGGTCGGCAGGCCGCAGCCATCACTGACCCGGCCCTTGAGCCAGCGCATGTAGCTGTTGGCTTCGTCAACAAAGCCTAGGCGCATGAACGCGTAGACGGTGAACGAGGCGTCGCGGATCCAGGTGTAGCGGTAGTCCCAGTTACGTTCGCCAGCGGGTGTCTCGGGCAGGCCGAAAGTGGCGGCAGCGATGATTGCGCCGTGTTTGCGCGAGGTCAAAAGCTTCAGCGCCAGGGCCGAGCGGTTGACCATTTCACGCCAGCGCCCTCGGTAATTCGATTGCGCGATCCAGCCGCGCCAGAACGTCAAGGTGCGTTCCAGGTACAGGTCGGTGCAGTCATTGATCACGCGCGGGTCATCCTCGCCACCGAGGACGAATTCGGCGCTTTCGTCCTGGACCAGGGTGAAGCTGGCCACTGCCGTATCTTTTTCCAGGGTCAACGGGTGGCTGCCAACCAGGCGCAAGCCGGGCTGGCCGTCGGCGGTGAATCGCACGCCGGCATCGTCGGCCGTGGCGTGCGTGGTGGCCCGGGCGTAGTCATGGCGCACGGCGCAGCGCAGCTGGAGCGTTGCCTGGCCGCTGACCACGCGTACCCGGCGAATCAGCAGCGGCAGCTCGTCGACGTCTTCGCTGACTGCAAGCAGGTCGGTGACTTCCACCACTGCCTTATCGCTCAGCCAGCGGGTTTGCAGCACGTTGGTGTCGGGTAGGTAGATTTGCTCGCGGCGAGCATCGGGCAGCACGGGCTTGAGTTGGAAAACGCCCGCGTCGGGTGTATCGAGCAGGGAGCAGAAGATCGATGGGCTATCGAATTCCGGCCAGCAAAAAAAGTCGATGCTGCCTTGGTCGTTCACCAGTGCCGCACTGCGCATATCGCCGATGATGCCGTGGGCATCAATGGCACTTTGCGGTTCGTTATCGAAATCAACCATTGCCACGAAACTCCGGATAAAGGCTCATGCCGCCATCAACAAACAGCGTACTGCCAACCACATAATCAGAGGCGTCGCTTGCCAGCCACACCACCGCGTTGGCCACGTCTTCCACGTCGCCTACCCGGCCGTAGGGGATCAATTTGAGCAACTCTTTTTCAGCAGCGCCTTCGGTGGCCGCGCGGTTGATCGCTGTGCGAATCGCCCCCGGCGCAATGCCGTTGATGCGAATGCGCTGCTCGCTGACTTCCTGGGCGAGGGTGCGCATCAGCATCTCGACGCCGCCCTTGGACGCGGCATAGTTCACATGCCCGGCCCACGGGATGATTTGATGCACCGAGCTCATATGGATGATTTTGCCGGCGGCGCGTGAAACGCCATTGCGCACGCCTTGGCGGTTGAAGATTCGCACGGCGGCGCGCGCGCAGAGGAATTGACCGGTGAGGTTGACGCCGATGACGGTGTTCCAATCGTCGAGGGTCATGTCGACGAGGTTGGCATCTTTTTGCAAGCCGGAGTTGGCCACCAGAATATCCAAATGGCCGAAGGCGTCGAGGGTCTGGGCGAACAGGCGTTCAACGTCGGCTTCTTTGGACACATCGCCGCCAACGGCAATCGCCTGGCCGCCGCTGGCGTTGATCTGTGCGGCCAACGCCTCGGCCGGTGCCGCCTGGGAGTTGTAGTTCAGTACCACCGCCGCACCGGCTTCGGCCAGGGCCTTGGCGGCACCCGCGCCGATACCGGAACTGGCGCCGGTGACGATGGCTACTTGCTGCTCCAGCGATATGCGCATTTACAGGCCCACCTTTTTCTGCGAGTTCAGTTAGCTGACTGGTGGGGGCGGGTACAAGTTCAGCGGTTGTGCAGGCTCTCAACAAACATCAGGGTTCATGGCCTTTTAAATCAATAGTTTGTGCCGTAACGCAGTCTGCGCGTTCAATCATGTTGATAGACCGACGCACTCCAATATCGACTGCCGTTATGCCGTTGGCGAGTCCAGCCGTTTGCCCGCAGTCGTTGGGCAAGATTTTTCGGTCGCGGCCATATTGGGCTGGCCGTGACGCATCAGGATGATGGTCTTGCTCACTGGGTATTTTCGTCCTTGTTTCGTTTAAACCAGCCGTGTTTCCAATACCACGCCAGAGTGTCAGAAATGGTCTCCTCCAACACTCGAAAACTCAGGCCAAGCTCCTGTTCACTCTTGCGGTGATTAAAGCAGGTACGGTGCTCCTCCCGTATCAAGAGGCGCACGGTTGCCAGGCTCAACAAAATAGGCTTGCCGGTAAGGCGCGCGTAGATCTCCTGCACGGTCGCCACAAGGTATAGCGCGGGCACTGGCAGTTGCCGAGCCGGGGTTTTGACGCCCGCTATACGTCCCAGGGCCGGTACCAACTGGCGCATGGTCAAGTTCCGACCGGCTGCGAGATAGCGTTCTCCTCGGCGTCCGTGTTTGGCTGCGGCAATCTGAGCCCGTGCCACATCACGGGCATCGACCACGGAGAAGGTGCCGGGGATCAGCCCGGGCAACTTGCCGTTGACGACATCGTTGACCAGTTGTCCCGAGGAGGTCGGGCCCATGTCGCCAGGCCCCCACATCCAGCCGGGCAGAACCATGCAGGCATGCATCTGGGGGTGCGTTTCAAGGAACGTCAAGACGACACGGTCGGCGAGGATCTTGCTGCGGTAGTAGTCATCCGCATCGGCTTCGGACCGCAGGCAGGTCTCATCGATAGAGGTGCCAGGGGCCCCGTCGAGCACGGCGATCGAAGAGGTCTGGACGAACCGGCGTATCCCTGCGCGGTAGGCGTGGTGAAGCAGGTCTCGCGTACCGGCGACATTGATCTTTTCGAGCGCTGCCCAGTGGTTGCCACCTTTGTAGTTATCGCGAAAGAACGCCGCCGTATGAAACACCGTATCGCAGCCTTGCAGCGATGTTGCGAACGCGTCGATATCGGCCATGTCACCCACGACCAGCTCCACATCCGGGAGGTCTTTGAACTGCTGCTCACCTTTGGTTTTTGAGCGAACCAGGGCTTTGACGGCGTAGCCATGTGCGACCAGTTCCCGCACCAGGTTGTTTCCCAGCAGGCCGGTTGCACCCGTCACGAATGTGTTGCGCATCGGGGCCGTAGTCATACTTTCCATTCCAGTCGTTTCGAGGGCCTGTAGATATACCGTTGAGACCCCGGCTGAAAAACAGCGACTACTGCATAATGGGTTTGCATATATGCACACCAGGGAGGATGGACGGTATGGCGTTACAGGCAAATTGGGATGATCTTCGTCTGCTGTTGGCGGTCTCGCGGCGTGGCAGTTTTCTTCAAGCGGGGCAACTGCTGGGTATCGCGGCGTCTACGGTGTCCCGTCGCCTGACCCAACTGGAAGCTGCCCTGGGTGAGCTGCTCGTTGAGCGAGGCGTTGAGGGCTGCTGGTTGACCTCGCGGGGGCAATCGCTGGTGGACGTTGCCCTCGCGGCGGAAGCGGGCTTGAGACGCCAGGCGGCGACGGACTCGTCCGAGGTGCAAACCGCGTTATATGGCAATGTCCTGGTCAGTGCCGGAGAGGGCTTCTCTTCTTGTGTGTTGGAGGCCGCGAGTCGTTTCACTGCCCTGCATCCGCGCTGCTCCGTGGAGTTACTGGTCACTGCCGACTTTCACAAGATCGTCCGCGGTGTGGCGGATATTGCGATACGCACAGCGCATCTGGGCGAGCCATCGCTGATTTATCGACCCCTGGGCAAGCTTGCCTACGGCGTCTTCGCAGAGGCGGGGTATTTGAAGCGGTCTCCAGGGGTGACCCTGGCTACAGCGGTCAACATCGCCTTGCTTCCGCCGCTGGATATGTTGCCCCAGATGCGTGCCGCAAAGGCGGCGGGTCTGGACCGTGCTCAAATCAGCGTGAATTCGTTCGCCGTACAACTGGAGTCGGTGAGGAAGGGGATGGGCGTGGCTGTGCTGCCGCGTATCCTGGCGAAGGACCTGACCGAAGTGTTCCAGGGGCTTGAACTTCCTGATATGGAGGTCTATCTGGTCACCCGGCCTCAGGCGTTGAAGCAGGCGCATATCAAGTGTTTCTTTGACGTCTTGGCGCAGGTCATGCTCGAAGTCCTCTGCGTTGAAACGGTCGCTTCAGGGATGGGGGCTGAGACTGAGATTCGAGCCAGTCAGCCGGAACGCTTGAAAGGAAAAAAGTAGTGACTATGCATAAAGTGATCTGGATGAAGCGTTACCGCGTAAGGTTGATTTCTGTCGTCTGTCTGATCGTGGCTATCGCTTTGGTGGTTCTCGCGCGGCTTGACACTTATGGCCTGGATCGCAGGGCCAGCGAGCCTTTTGCATTCGACGCAAATGGACTGCACCTGGCCGGCACGCTCTGGCTTCCTGACCACCGCGCAACAGCGGCAGTCGTTCTGGTTCACGGAGATGGCCCCCAGGATCGCACGTCGCAGCATGGTTACGATCCCCTCATCAATGCGCTTCTCGATGCAGGTATTGCGGTGGTTTCGTGGGATAAGCCAGGCATTGGGGGCTCGCAGGGGAGTTGGCTCGGCCAGTCCATGGCTGATCGTTACGTGACCGCGCGCAGCGCGTTGTCCGCCCTGCGCAGTAAGCTGCAAGGAATTCCTGTCGGTGCGCTTGGATTTTCACAAGCCGGCTGGGTATTGCCCCGCTTTGCGTCGGGTGAAGCGGACTTTCTGGTGCTGGTCGGAGGTGCTGTCTCCTGGCAACAGCAAGGTGACTATTACACTCGGACGCGGTTGCAACGCACAGGGATGTCCGCGCGTGACATCGATACCACGATGGCTGAGATGGCCGCCGCCGATGAGCGCTTGTTTGCCGCTACGCAGGTGCCGCCGGTTGACCTTCTGGACGGTATAAGCCCGCAGCGATGGGCTTTTGTACGGCGAAACCTTCACGAAGATGCGACCCGCGCCCTGAAAAAACTCGATATTGCGCTGCTCGCGTTGTGGGGGGCGGACGATCTCAATGTCGATCCCGAAGTCAACCCAGCCCTCTACCGAAAGACAGTGGGGGGCAACCATCCCGCCAACCGGATTGAAGTCATACCGGGTGCAACTCATGGGCTACTCCGAGCGGCGTCTTACAACACACAACTCACCAGCGAATGGTCCTGGTTCACCACGATGAGGTTCCTGATGGAAGGTCGCCATGCCTATGCGCCAGGCGCCCTTGAAACGATAAACGAATGGGTTCATGCAAGGGCCGGCCAGTAGATGCACTGGCTGGCAGCGTTCGCGCCGCAAGTCACGGTGTGCGGCCTACCGCTCGCCAAGCGCTGTTGGCGTATCAACGGTGTTGATTGTCGAGGTGCCGTTTGAATGCATCGAGCGCAGTACCCATCAGTGGGCCCATCACCGGGTCGGTGGCGATGCCCTCGGCGCTCAACGGGCTGGATAAGAGGTTAACCGTGATTGACGCCTCTTCGATGATGCGCGCCGACATCGTCTCCAGGACCAGCCGCAATGCAGCTTGCGCGTGACTGGCTCTGGGTGAAGCGTTGAACAGCGCGACAGGCTTGCCTGGGAACTCTTCACTGCTCACGAGCCAATCGAGCATGTTTTTGAATGCGCCGGGAATACCCCGGGCGTACTCGGGGCACGACACCAACAGCCCATCCGCCTGCCCGATAATTGAGCGTAACTCGACGATTGTCTTGGGGGGCTCCTCGAGCAGATCCGGGTTGAAGTGAGGCAGTTCACCGATGCCTTCGTAATGGGTGATCCTTATCCCTTCGGGGCATAGATGTTCCGCTGCCCGTAGCAACACTGAGTTGGAGGAGGCCTGACGCAGACTTCCCGAGACAGCCAGCAAACGCACCATTTCAACACCGTTCGTGATTCATGAGTCGGGGAAGTTTCGCACGGGCCGAACCTCATGCACCATTGCTGCATAGCAAGGGGGCGATGGATTGGTCGAGACCAACCCGATCGTGACGACTACGGGCGCAGTTGTTTTGGCGAGACGTTCAACAAGCGGCGCATCAGTCGCCGTAGGGCCGTGGCATCCTGGTACCCCACGTGTTCGGCGATAGATTCAACGGAATGGTGCGTAAGTTCACCGTCTGCTTCGGTGGCATGGAGGAAGGTTCTGCGTGCGTGACCTGTTAATTCTGACAGTAGACGTGATGTGTCGGCAGGTTGAGGCTATAGGCATTACGTATGCCTAAGGGATAGCGCTTATGACCCGTTGGTTATGTGTGCTGATTACCACCCTGTGCAGCTTGGGTGCCTATGCACAGGAGAATCCATCGAAGACAGCCTTCATCGAACACCTTCTAAGTCAGATGACCATTGAGGAAAAGGTCGGGCAATTGCACCTGCGCGATTTGGGTTGGATACATCTCAATGCCAATTCCCTGGAGTCGATTGCCAAAGGCGCGGTCAGCGGGTTTGGTGGTGTGCCTTATCCCCCATCTGGGCGGATGCTGCAGCGTGTCGCGGTGGAACAAAGTCGGTTAAAGATACCGTTGTTTTTTGCTCAGGACGTGGACCACGGGTTACACACGATCTTTCCGGTCAGCCTGGGCCTCGCGGCCAGTTGGGACCTGCCGGCTATCGCATTGGCGAGCAGTATCGGCGCCGAGGAGGCCACCGCCGAGGGGATCAATCTCACGTTTGGCCCCATGGTCGATATCACCCGCGATCCTCGATGGGGCCGAGTCTCTGAAGGCTATGGCGAGGATCCTTTCCTGGCCTCGCGCATCACCGAAACCGTGGTCAAGGCTTATCAAGGCCAGGATCTCGGTGCCGCCGACAGTCTGATGGCAACCGTCAAACATTTCGCCTTGTATGGTGCGGTGGAGGGGGGCAGGGATTACAACAGTGTCGATATGAGCCTGGTCAGCATGTACCAGTCCTATTTTCCTCCCTATCGCGCTGCCGTCGATGCTGGTGCCGGGGCGGTGATGATCGGGTTCAATACCGTGGGTGGCGTTCCGGCGATGGCCAACCCTTGGCTGATCCAGAAGGTACTGCGTCAGGAATGGGGGTTCGCGGGAGTGACGCTGGGTGACTGTGCTGGGATTGGTGAGTTGGTTGATCACGGTATGGCAGCCGATCCGAGGCAGGCTGCCGCTCTGGCGTTGCGTTCCGGTGTCGATATGGCGCTGTGCGACAGCGCGTCGGTGGATACGCTGCCCGGACTCGTCAAAACAGGGGGGGTGGCGGTTGAGGTGCTGGATGCGGCCGTGCGGCGGGTCTTGGAGATGAAGTACGACATGGGCTTATTCGACGACCCCTACCGCAAACTTCGAGATACGCCTTTACCGCCCATCGAGTCTCGATTGCAACGAAAGGTCGCTCGCGAAATCGCCCGCGAGACCTTTGTGTTATTGAAAAACGTTCGGCAGACCCTACCGTTGCGCAAGCAGGGTACCCTCGCCGTGATTGGTCCTCTGGCCAACAGCCGTCGGGATCTGCTGGGCAGTTATTGTGGCGATTGTGGTGCCTTGCGAGTGGTCAGCATCCATGAAGGCATAGCCCGTGCCGTTCAGGGCAAGGCAACGCTGCTGTATGCCAAAGGCGCTAATGTTACCGACGATAGGGTATTAGCCGAACGCATGAAGTTGTACAAGTCCCCCTTGGATATCGATCACCGCGCACCGAACGTACTCTTGAACGAGGCCGTGTCAATTGCCCGCCGTGCGGACGTCATCGTTGTGGTGGTGGGTGAGCACTGGGGCTTCAATGACGAAGCCACCAGTCGCGCGCATATCGATTTGCCCGCCAGTCAAAAGCAATTGCTCAAGCATTTGAAAGCAGTGGGCAAGCCTCTGGTGATTGTCCTGGCGAGCGGTCGCCCCCTGGACCTGACGCTGGCGCAATCCCAGGCCGACGCGCTGCTGGAAACCTGGTACAGCGGCACCGAAGGCGGCAATGCCGTGGCCGATGTGTTGTTCGGTGACTACAACCCTTCGGGCAAATTGCCGATGACCTTTCCCCGATCCGTTGGGCAGATACCGATGTACTACAACCATTTGCGCACTGGGCGGCCTTACAACTCCACCGCACCCTACAAGTACACCACGCAGTACATCGATGAAGATGAGGGGCCGCTCTATCCCTTCGGCTATGGCTTGAGCTACACCCGTTTCCAACTGTCGCAACTGCGGTTGTCCACCCCGATATTGCACAGAGGCGAACGCCTTAAGGTCAGCGTTGAGTTGGCCAACACCGGCGCGCGGGCGGGCGAGACCGTTGTCCAGCTTTATGTTCGTGATGAGGTGGCCTCCATCAGCCGACCCGTCAAGGAGTTGAAAGGCTTTGAGAAAGTCATGCTCAAGGCAGGCGAGCGCACACTCATCGAGTTCACCCTGGATGAAAATGCCTTGAAGTTTTACGATGACTCGTTGCGTTACGTCGCCGAGCCTGGGGTATTCAAGGTGCAGGTCGGGCTGGATTCCCAGGACGTTATCGAACAGCCCTTCGAATTGCGCGAGTAGGGCATTTACCGTCGATGACTCGACGTGATGCAATTGCCCGACTTAATAGGAAGCATTATTATTCACGCCCCGCCTCCCCAGTGCACCCGCGATGATCCCTCAGCCGCCCCGCAGAACAGGTTTTTTCGAGCACTACGAAGAGTTGATCGGAACCTGGACGCGCCGCTTGAGGAACCGTCAGCAGGCCGAAGACCTGGCCCACGACACCTTTGTACGAGTGCTTGAGTCCGAAGCGGTCCAGGTTGAGCAACCGCGTGCCTACCTGCACCAGACGGCGCGCAATATCGCCGTGGACGCCTACCGTCGCGAAGACCGTCGCGAGGCGTTGACGCTACAAGACGTTGATCAGCGCTCACCCCACAGCGGCGACCCGGAGCATTACATGCACGCGATCCAGTTGGCCGACTGCGTTGAACGTGCCTTGGCCGAGTTGCCGCTCAACTGTCGCAAGGTGTTCATCTGGCAGAAGATCGAGGGCCTCACCCAGCAGGAAATCGCCGAACGCCTGGGGCTGTCTAAAAACATGGTGGAAAAGTATATGATCCGCACCCTGCGGCATCTGCGTGAGCGCCTGGACGCAATGGCCCCATGACTCAAGCTCGCTCTGAAACAGGACCTTCCATGATGGATAGCCGGGCCCGCGACGAAGCCGCGCAATGGTTTGTACGCCTGCAAGACGCTGAGTTGAGCGTCTGCGAACGCCAGCAGTTCGACGCGTGGCGCGCAGAGCATCCCCGCCACCAGTACGAATTCGATGTGCTGCAAGGGGTGTGGAGCGCTGCCGACTGGCTGCCCAAGGCCCGGTTGCAGGCCCTGTGCGATGCACCGGTCGAGCGCCCCAAGCGCCGCGCCGTGTTGCGCTATGCGGTGGCGGCCAGTGTGGTCGCCGTTGCGTTGGGCCTGGGATTATTCAGTGGGCTGGATCAGCCAAAGCCCTACAGTGCCGAGTTCAGTACGCGGTTGGGTGAGCACCGCCAGGTGGCCTTGCCCGACGGGTCGATCATGCACCTCAACAGCCGCAGCGTGGTCGCAGTGCGTTATGAAAAGGGCCTGCGTGGCGTGGTGCTCAAGCAGGGCGAAGCGATGTTCAGCGTCGAGCATGACACCCATCGCCCGTTTATTGTGGCCACCGGGGCCGGGCAGGTGACTGTCACCGGTACACGCTTTGATGTACGCCGGGATGACGACCAGACCCGCGTGGTGGTCGAGGCCGGTACCGTCAAGGTACAGGGGCGTGCGTCGGACCTGAGCGTGACGCTGACCGCAGGCCGTGGCACGTATATCGATACTCAGGGCCAGGTAGCAGCGGCCTATGCGGTCAATCCTGAAGAACTGACGGCGTGGCGCGCCGGCAAATTGGTGTTCAACAACGCGCCGTTGAGTGAGGTGGCGCGGGAAGTGTCGCGTTATCGCGAGCAACCGTTACGGGTCAGCACGGCAGCGGTGGGCAGCCTGCGCTTGACCAGCGTATTCAAATCCAGCGACACCGAGGCTTTGCTCAAAGCCTTGCCACACATCCTGCCTGTCGCCCTGCGCCCATTGCCGGATGGCAGCCAGGAAATTATTTCACGCTGAGATTCAGGTTTTTTTCGAGTTCTTCGTCTTCTCCTGCAACTGCAACTGGTTTGCATTAACGGCCGCACACTCTTGCGATCACAGGACTAGGTTCGACGTGAAAAAACTCGCCATCGACAACCATAAAATCCCTTGCTGGGCGCCCCTGGCCTTGGCTATTGCGCTCAGCAGCGTGCTGCCCACCGCGTCTGCCGCCGAGGGTATTCATATTCGCGCCCAGCCCCTGGGCGCAGCACTGAGCCAACTGGGCCAGCAGACCTCGCTGCAGGTGTTCTTCAGCCCCGATATGGTCGCGGGCAAGCACGCTTCTGCGGTCGACGGCAACCTCTCGCCCGAACAAGCCTTGCGCCAACTGCTGCAAGGCAGTGGCCTCGATTACCAGATCGACGCCGGCTCCGTGACCTTGCGCCCAGTGGGCAACGGCACCGGTGAAGCCGGCTCGCCGCTTGAGCTGGGCGTCACCGACATCAAGGTGATGGGTGACTGGCTGGGCGATGCCAACGCCGAAGTGGTACAAAACCACCCTGGAGCACGTACGGTTGTACGCCGCGAGGCCATGGTGGAGCAGGGCGCCATGAACGTCGGTGACGTGTTGCGACGTATCCCGGGCGTACAGGTGCAGGAAGCCAACGGTACCGGTGGCAGCGATATTTCTCTCAACGTCGGGGTACGCGGCTTGACCTCACGCCTATCACCGCGTTCCACGGTGTTGATTGACGGCGTACCGGCAGCCTTTGCTCCGTACGGCCAGCCGCAGCTGTCGATGGCCCCGATCTCCTCGGGCAATCTGGACAGCATCGATGTTGTCCGTGGCGCCGGTTCCGTGCGTTATGGGCCACAGAATGTGGGCGGCGTGATCAACTTCGTGACCCGCGCCATCCCCGAGACGTTTTCCGGTGACGTCGGCACCACCCTGGAAACCTCCGCCCACGGCGGTTGGAAACACATTGAGAACGCCTTCGTCGGCGGCACCGCAGACAACGGTATCGGCGCGGCGTTGCTGTACTCCGGGGTCAAGGGCAACGGCTACCGCAGCAGCAACAACGCCAACGATATCGACGACGTGATTTTCAAGACCCACTGGGCACCGACTGATCAGGACGACTTCTCGCTCAATTTCCACTATTACGATGCCAGCGCCGACATGCCGGGTGGCCTGACCCAGCAACAGTTCGATGCCAACCCCTACCAGTCGGTACGTGACTGGGACAATTTCAGCGGCCGCCGTAAAGATATGTCCTTCAAGTACATCCGCCAGATCGACGACCGCACGCAGGCCGAAGTGCTGACTTACTATTCCGACAGTTTCCGTGGCAGCAACATCGCCAACCGCGACCTCAAGGCCATCAGCTCTTACCCGCGTACCTACTACACCTTCGGCATCGAGCCGCGGGTCTCCCATGTCTTCGACGTGGGCCCGAGTACCCAGGAAGTCAGCCTCGGCTATCGCTACTTCAAAGAAGGCATGCACGAACAGGCCAGCAGCCTGAACCTGGTCAACAATGTGCCGACGCCGGGCGGGCAGAGCGATGGTCATGTCTATCAGGACCGTACCGGCGGCACCGAAGCCAACGCGTTCTACATCGATAACAAAGTGGACATCGGCAAGTGGACCATCACCCCGGGCATTCGTTTTGAAGACATCCGCACCCAATGGCATGACCGCCCGGTGGTCGCCCTGAATGGCAAGCGGACCGAGGAGAAGCGTCGAGAGGTCCACAACAACGAACCGCTGCCGGCCTTGAGCGTGATGTATCACGTTTCCGATGCGTGGAAACTGTTCGCCAACTATGAAACCTCCTTCGGTAGCCTGCAGTACTTCCAGCTGGGCCAGGGAGGCACCGGCAACCAGACGGCCAATGGGCTTAATCCGGAGAAAGCCAAGACCTACGAGATGGGGACGCGCTACAACGACAGCGTCTGGGGCGGCGAAGTGACGTTGTTCTACATCGACTTCGCCGATGAGCTGCAGTACGTCAGCAATGACGTCGGCTGGACCAACCTCGGCGCCACCAAACACACCGGTATCGAAGCATCGGCCCACTACGACCTGTCTAACCTCGACCCGCGCCTCGAGGGCCTGAGCGCCAACGCGGGTTTCACCTACACCAAGGCGACCTCCGAAGGCGACGTGCCCTTCAAGGGCCGTGACTTGCCGTTGTACTCCCGCGAAGTGGCCACACTGGGCCTGCGTTATGACGTCAACCACTGGACCCACAACCTGGATGTCTACGCCCAATCCGGCCAGCGCGCGCCAGGTACTGGCACCACCTACATCACCCAAGGCACTGCCGATGGTCAATACGGTGATATCCCAGGTTATGTTTCGGTCAACGTGCGCAGTGGTTATGACTTCGGCGCGCAGCTGTCCAACCTGAAGCTGGGCGTGGGTGTGAAAAACGTCTTTGACCAGCAGCACTTCACGCGCTCCAGCGACAACAACGCCGGGATATACCTGGGTGAGCCGCGTACGTTCTTCGTGCAGGCCAGCGTCGGGTTTTGATTGCGTATTGATTGACGCGATCGCCGTTCCTCCTGGCCAGGGTGAACGGCGATTTTCATTGCGCTCTGCTTTTCATCCCTTCAGACGTCTTTCCTACTCGCCATTAGAAGTTTTCGGCCCATTGAGGAACCAACTCCGACAGCGCTGCCACACAGGTTAGGCCGCTGGTGCAGGATTCTTTTTACGATTAATCGATCGTTAGGGCGTCCGGCGCAGTGAGGCCACCGCCTAAAAACAGAACTGGAGCACCCTATGTCGGTACCCGCATCCAATCAAACGGTCACGCTTGGCCCCACACATTCCACCTCAACTCACGCAGAGGCTAGCCCGGCCCTTCGGTCAATCATCCAGCACACGTCGGGCCCGCGTTTCAAGCATCAAACCGGTCATTGCGGGCCGGTGTTCGGTGGTGCACCGCAGCGGCCAGTCCCAGGTTATTGGCACCCTAACCCAGGACCACCCCCGCGCCCACTCCCAGGGCACCTCAACCCAGGCCCGCCGCCACGCCCGAACCCCACACAGCCGGACCCGCATTACTCCAGGCAAAGCAACGAGGTGCTGGCTCAGATGCTGTTGGACAACTTTGATGCGTTCAAGGGGCGATGGCCTTCGCGGAGCGTCACCCCTCAGAGCCTGAAAAAAATGGCGGACCGGCAGCTGACCGGCAATCCGACCACGGACAACCAGATTAGGCTGGCCAGGGAGCTGTTACGACGCCCAGGCTTGATACAAGCCCTTGATCGAAATGGGCACACGGGCGCCGTGGATGGCCGTCTTACCAAGGGTGATATCGGTAGCTTCATTTTTTCCAGTAACCCTTTGAAGCTCAAAGACGACAAAGAGATCGTGCAAGACGTACTCAATCATTTTTACGGGTTGGCGGACGGGTTCTGGAAACGTGACATCAAACTCAGCAGGTTCAAAGAACTTGCGTCGGAAACCCTGACAGGTAACCCATACACCGATCACCTCATTCAGTTATCAAGGGAGATCATGGCTCGTCCGGAGTTGAAGGGGTTGATGGATAACGTTTTCATGTCGCAACGCGACGGTAGGATTTCACGGGCTGAGTTAATGAACTTGCTTCGCTAATCCCGTCCCCGTTCAGTGCTGGGCACCACTTGGTATTACCTGACAAGTGCTTGGTGTTTGAAACATCCCCCCGCCGTGCTGGAACCATTTGCAACGATTTACCACGAAGAACACACCCATCGGTTGTTGCTGCCCATGGGTGTTTTCGTCAATTGGATCAGGTCTCCATCATGAACTCGACATCCTTTGAATCTCACCCCTCCCGGTACACCGTATCGCCCCAGCCTGCTGCGGGATGTGAGGCAGAGAGCCAACGCATCTTCCAGCAGAAGGCGCTTAACCTCACGTCCACACCTAAATACAGCTTCAAGGCACCCACCGCCGAAGATTTCGATAAAGGCACTCGGGCCTTTGGCGAACATTCAGTGCCGGGCCCGGCGGTTTCAATGCTCGCTGTTCTCTGGAGCAAGTTGTTCCGCCGGCCGTGATTGGTTGTTCCTGCGAGCAGGTCGTTTTACCTCCTACGAGCCTCGTCGGTTTGGTTGGTTACAAACGCTCAAGGTTTACCCAGGCCGGCTCGGCGTCTGCCCGGAACCAATGTTTTCAGAGCACCACATAATCTGGGCCTGGCTCCGTGTTGAGGCGCAAAGTGGTTTCGACGAGCAAGCAGCCGGGCTACGAAATCTAAATAGGGTGGAGAGGAAACATGACCGAGATTACTAACTCAGGTGTCAGACCAACCTTTGTGTCGCATATACCTTTTGCAGGCGCGAAGCAGAATGCACCCACACTGGGGTCTGGGGGGGGCGGTTATTCTCGGCCGTCAATAGATGCTCAGGCCACAGGCAAGCCGTTGCAGGAGAGGAGCCCCGCCTATCCCTCCTTGCTGAGCGGCGTTAACAGCATGAATGGCGCCAGCCGGCACATTGACCATCAAAACTACTACGGGGGCATGAGTCAGGTCGGTAACCCCTATGTAAGCTCCGATGACCACTTGCTGGCGACCGCGCTGAAAAACAATTTTTCGGAGTTGGAGCAGTTTCAGACAAAAAAAAAGGGCCTGAGCCAGGCTGCACTGAAGAAGATTGCCAGCGAAGATCCCACCAAAAGCACAGTCTCCGAGCTCACCATCAAGCTGGCCAAGGAGATACTTAACCGGCCCCGCCTGAATGAGGCAATACTGACAAATGGCGGCCACATCACCACTGATAGCCTGAGCAAGGCTGCCGGTTTGATGGTCGGCAATACCAACCCCAACACACGCAGCGCAGACCCGTTCCACGCAAAAACCGATAGGCAGGTGGTTGAGACATTCAGGGGCATGTTTGATGAACTGCGGGATAAGTCGGAAGACTGGAACTTCTTTTTCCAGAAGCACCGGTACGTGAAGGTCGACAAGCTGATCGAAATGAGCAAGGACCCTGACGAGATCGGTAAGAACGGTGAAGTTGTGCGTGACCCGGCTACCGGTTTCCCAAAGAAAAAGTACAGCGAGCTGCAGGTATACATGGCCAAGAACCTGGTCGAACGTCCGGGGCTACTGGCCTCCCTGGACAGCAACAAGGCCAATGGCACCAATATTTTCGGTAGCCATAACGATGATGGCTGGTTGAAGAACTACAGCATCGACCGTTGGTTGAAAAACGACAAAAAAGAAAAGGGCAGTTAAGCATCCTGGCCCACATGAGCGTTCTGAAGGATTCAAGCCGCTCATATCGAGTGCGTTCATACCCGTAGTATTTTTCCGCTGACCGCTACCGCCGCCAGCAATGCACCCATCAACAAGAAGGCGGTAGCCAGGCTGCTGCCATGGGCGATGAACCCGATCACCGCAGGCCCTGCCAATATCCCGGCATAGCCCAGGGTGGTGATGGCAGGCACGGCAATGTGTTCCGGCATGACGTTTTGCTTGCCGACGGCGGTATAGAGCACCGGGACAATGTTTGAACAGCCTGCGCCCACCAGCGCATAACCCAGCAGCGCCATTTCCCACGCGGGGGAGAGCGTGGCGAGGAAGATACCGGCCGAGGCCAGCGCACCGCCGACGACGATTACCCGGGTTGCGCCCAAGCGCCGTACAATCGCGTCACCGGTCAAACGCCCGGCGGTCATGGTCAGGGCAAATGCCGCGTAACCCAGGCCCGCGTAGGCTTCGTCCAGTCCGCGTTCGGCGCTGAGGAATACCGCGCTCCAGTCCAGCACAGCCCCTTCCACAAGAAACACGATAAAGCACAGGCAGCCGATGAACAGCACTACACCCTGTGGAACGGCAAAGGCCGGGCCTGAACTTTCACTCCCGTAGGGCAGTAAGTGCGGCGCCGCCTTGAGCAAAGCCCCCCCCATAATGGCGATCACCACAAAGGTCGCCTGCAAGGGCGAGAGCCCCAGCCCCAGCAAGCCTGCAACACCCGCCGCACCGACAATCCCGCCCAGGCTGAACAGCCCGTGAAAGCCCGACATCATGGTGTTGCCACTGGCTCGCTCGACGATCACCGCCTGCAAGTTGACCGTGGAGTCTACGGTGCCCAGGCCAGCGCCAAACAGAAACAGTGCGGTCATCAATAATGGAATCGAACTGACGGTGGCGAGCATTGGTAGGGCCAGGCAGATCATGAGCGTACCGGCAACCAGTACGCGTCGGCAGCCAAATCGGGACGCCAGTGCACCTGCCATCGGCATGGCCATGATCGAACCCACTCCCAGGCACAGCAGTAACAAGCCGAGCGTGCCTTCATTCAGATTCGCGCGTGCTTTGGCATACGGCACCAGGGGCGCCCAGGCTGCGATACCGAAACCGGCGATGAAAAACGCGATACGCGTCGACATTTGTTCCAGCCGCCCGGCAACCACGGGTGCAGGGGTGGGGATAGCAGTCATGAAAAATCCTTGGTTTTGCGTTCAGCGAACGATGTCCGGCGTGACATCCTTGCATATCAGGCCCCATCGAGCGAGCCGGGTTCCCTTTACGCCTGAGAGAGTAGCGCGCGGGTTGCGAGAATTTTTTTACAAACACGGAACGTCCTGGGCGTTGATGGCCACACAGAGCGTAGGAGGTGCGCTGGAAGGTGTGTAATCCCTGCGGGAATGGTTGAACCCCAGGTTTCCTGCTCTGGGATTACCCTCTTTCAGCGCACCTCACACGAGACCGTTGTTCTGTAATACGCTGCTACACCAGAGAGCAGGCAACTGGACGACAGTACCGATGAAGACTTCCATGCAGGTGTCAGCGTGACTCAGTTCTACGACGCACGCGGCAATGTTTATGGGGTGGTTAGCCCGGCCTATTTATGCAGCCAGGGCATTGATGTGCCGCAAAGCGCTGCCCTGGCTGCGAGCACGCGGGAAACCTGGGCCGCGTCGGCGATCGCCTCTGAATGCGGTTGGGGCTCATCGCCGCATCCGGCCGATGCCAAGGCACATCGCTGTGACGGTTTGTTGGTGGGGCCGTTTCAGACTCAGTCGCCGTTTGACTTGTTGATCATCAATACCGATGGCTCTCTCGCCGAGCGCAGTGGCAATGGGTTGACCATCTTTGCCCAAGCCCTGACCGACCAGGGCTTGATGACGCAGGGCGGTGAATTGCGGGTGCATCACGACAAGTCGGACGCAGCATCGCCCGTGGCGACGTCTGTCGAGCCGGCGATGCATGAGCAGGTTCCTGGTTTTTGGCTGGCTTTGGGCCAGCCGATGTTCGGTGCGTTGGCCGTTGGGGCGGTGGGCGTGGGTACCCAGGCTGTTGGGCAGCATGACTTCAACTCAGTACCGGCGCTGGTTACGCTCAACCCACAATGGGCGCATAGCCAGTTTGTGCGAGTGGGCAACCCCCATTGTGTGACGCTGGTCGAGCAGGTGTCGGCATTGCCGGACAACGACACGATGCATCAGGCGGCCCTGTTCATGCCGTTGCGGACTATTGCCTTTGCGCCGCCCGTGGGCGCCGGCCAACCTTGTGCCGGTGGGGTCAACCTGCAATGGGTCGCCCGGGATATCGATAATCGGCTCATCGCGCGTGTGTTCGAGAGGGGAGAGGGGCCTACCGCGTCCTCGGGGACCAGCGCCTGTGCGGTGGCTTGCGCAGCGTGGCGAGCGGGCTGGGTTGAATGCGCAGACGTCGCCGTGGTGATGCCGGGGGGCATAGCGCCCGTGCGCTTGCAGGTGGAGGATGGAACATTGCTGAGGGTCAGTCTTTTCGGCACGGCGCGGGCAAAAAGTTGACCCGGAAATAATGCCGGATGGTTAGAACAGGTGTCGGTTTTTTCCTTGCGAACTAGTTAATTAACTTACAAGTAAAAGTAAGAGTTTTCTTGTTGTTAGTGGATGGCTGATTGACTGCATTTCTTGATTTGTAAAAGACACTTCCAACTTCGCCGTACGAAACTTCTTTTTTATTTCTGAACGTCCGAAATGTGCCTGAAATCGCTAAGCTTCAGGGCGTCAAGGCGCTTTCTTTCGCAATCCAATTGGCATTTGCGGGGGGCGCGTATTTCAGTCAAAAAGTTGAGGGTGGGTAACAACGGATGGTTAGCACGTTTGTTTCGTCACGTTTCAAGTTGATCCTTCCAGAGATAAACACAGGCTTCCAGGTGCTGGCGTTCAACGGCTGCGAGGCCCTTGATCAGCCGTACTTTATCCAGGTGCAGTTAGTCAGCGAAGACCCCTCGTTAAACCTGGAGGCTTTGCTGCACCAACCCGCCTATCTGGACTTCGGCGAAGCGGGTCTGGGGCTGCATGGGCAGGTCTATGCCATCGGGCGGGATGACCCCGGGGTTCGGCTCACGCGTTACCACCTGACCCTGGCACCGCGCCTGGCATACCTTGCCCTCCGTCGCGACCAGCGAGTCTTTCAGCAGCGCAGCGTGCCGCAGATTATTGCGGCAGTCCTGGAGCACCATGGCATCCTTGCAGACGCTTATGCCTTCGAGCTCGGGCCGGTGCTGTATCCGCCGCGAACGTTCTGCGTGCAGTACACCGAGTCCGACTTGCACTTCCTGCAGCGGTTGTGTGAGGAAGAGGGCATTCACTACCACTTTCGCCACAGTGTGGATAATCATCTCCTGGTTTTCGGTGATGACCAGACCGTGTTTCGACGGTTGCCTGTTCAACGCTATTGCGCGTCAACCGATCCGACGCGCGAGGGCCGAGTCATCCAGCGTTTCGACCGGCGCCTGGAAACACGTAGCCAACAAACCGTGCGCCGTGACTATGACTTTGAGCACCCATCGTTGCGCCTGCAAGACAAGGCCGGCGCGGCGTCGGCACTGCCCCTCGAAGACTATGGCTACCCCGCAGGCTTCACCCGCCACGCACGGGGTGCGCAATTGGCACGACGGGACCTGGAGCGCCATCAGAGCGATTGTCATCAGGTATTGGGCAAGAGCGATCAGCCTGCACTGTGCAGCGGTCTCTTTCTCGAGTTGTGTGAACACCCGGACGCCGATTGCAATGACTTATGGCTGCTGACCTCGGTCCATCACGAAGGTTATCAACCCCAGGTATTGGAGGAGTCGGTCGTCGAGGCTGACGGGTTCCAGGGCTATCGTAACCGTTTCACTGCAACCCCATGGCGGGCGGTATATAGGCCGCCGCTCAAACATCCCAAACCGACGATCAGTGGCAGCCAGACCGCCACGGTGACCGGGCCGGCAGGTGAGGACATACATTGCGATGCGTACGGGCGGGTGAAGGTGCGCTTTCATTGGGACCGCCTGGACAAGGCCGATGACAAAAGCAGCTGTTGGGTGCGGGTGGCGTCGGGGTGGGCCGGTGATGGTTTCGGCACCCTGGTCATTCCCCGGGTGGGCATGGAAGTGCTGGTGACCTTTCTGGAAGGCGACCCGGATCAGCCTCTTATCAACGGCTGCCTGCCCAATGCACTGCACCTGCCGGCCTATTCCTTGCCACAGCACAAGACGCGCAGCGTGCTACGCAGCCGCAGCTCCCCGGGTGGTGCGGGGGCCAACGAGTTGCACGTCGAGGACCGCTGCGGCGAGGAACTGATCTACCTGCGCGCCCAGCGCGATCTGGAGCAACAGGTGGGCCATGACAGCCGTCTGGAAGTGGGCGGGGAACGGCGTGAAGTCATCCGGGGCTTAAGCTCTGTTCAACTGGGAAGCGAAGAGCATCACCACGTTGCCGGTGACCGCAAGGTTGTGCTCGATGCGCACGATCATCTCAGCGTGCAGGGTGACAGCCTGACCCGAGTTGGCCAGACCCTGGTGATCGAGGCGGGGCAGCACGTTCACCTCAAGGCCGGTGCCCGCCTGGTTGTCGATGCGGGCGCGCAATTGAGCCTGAAGGCAGGAGGAGAGCACCTGGTGATTCAGGCCGGCGGTATTTTCAGCAGCCGGCCCGTCACCCTGGGCGGCTCACCATCCGTAACCCGTTCGGTGGGGGCCTCGCCGGTTGCGGTCCCGAAGCTCTCCGTAGCGCAAGACGCCCTCATGGAGCTGGCCAGGCAACTGGAGGCGGATTTTTGCCCCCTGTGTGAGTGCTGCCGTGAAGGCCTGTGCGATACCGCCGAGAGGGCAGCCTGATGGAAAGCTTGCCCCATCAATGGATGGTTCAACAGCAGCAGATGGGGCATCGGCTGTGCCTGATGCTTGAGGGCAGCAGCGAGGCCCGGCAGCCCATGTTGGCCGTGCGCGGCCTGTCGCAATATTGCACCCTCTACAGCGAGACCGCCGCGGCGGAGCTGGCGAACGCAGGCCCGGTGATCTTGCTGTTGGAGCAGATGCACGAGCCCACGCTGGTCGACCTGCTGCAACACCCCGAGACAAACTGGGGGTGGTTGGGCAGCTTGCCCGCCGCTGATTTGTCGGGTGTGACACACCATTGGCGCGAGAGACTGCTGGTGGGGCCGAAGGGGCAGCAGGCGCTTTATCGCATTCATGACAACCGCACCCTGGCCCGTGCCTTGGCCCATCTACCGACAGCGCATTGGCCGGCGTTCCTGGGGCCGCTGATCAGCGTGTGCTACTGGCATGAGGGCCATTGGCGGCAACGCGAAAACCCCGCCCCTGGCGACTACCCGGTACCGGAGCCCGCTCCCTGGCGTAACACCCCAAACCCCCATGCCCAAGCCATCCTGCACGCCAATATCCTGCGTTACCTGTTGGCGGAGCACAGTGAGCAGCTCGTGGCGTTGGCTGAGTTTCAAGACCCAAGGAGTTGGCTGGCCCAGGTACTCGTGCAGGCTCGTGCCTGGCAGTGGCACCGGCCGGATCAGCTGGAATTCCTGGTGGTACGCCGGTTGGAGGAAGCGACTCGCGGCAGTCTTATTCGTTGGCAGCCGTGGGTAGGGGAGGTGCCAGGAGAGCATTTTGAACGGGTGGTGGACCAGTGGCGCAGGGAGGGGCTCGAGCTTGAATAGGTGGATGGGACGTGTGTTGCTCATTGCTTGCGTGACATGGCTTTCAGGGTGTGCGGGGAAGGCTGCGCAGAGCTTTACGTTGGAGATGGATTTGCCGGCGGATTTCAAAGTTAAAACGGCGGCTAACTATTCTCCTGGCACAGGTGAGTTGTGCACATTGCCACGTCGGCGAGGCCAGAGACCAGAACGAAAGGTTTTCTTTACTGAGTACAACTCTGTGGCCACTCGGGTGAGCTATGTATTGCCGCTGAATGAAACGGTAGAGGGGTGTCCGCTCGTATTACGCAGTATTGAGTTTGATTTTTATGCGAAGTGGGGGGCGCGGCACTCGGATGTTGGAGGCGATATTGCTGGTATTTCCATTCGAGATCGTTTGGAAGGTGATGTCGCTGGGATGCCTGAGTCGGGTGTTCAAAAGATACATCGGCAATGTCGGTGGTATTTCCGGACGGTGGGGCCTGTGCATGCGATCACCAAAATTCTGTTATGCCGCCCAATGGACTCAGTGAGGCAGCCGCAAAAAAAAGGCGCGGGTGGTGTTGTGCAACGACATCAGCTACCGGGTAAAAAACTCAGAATGGGGCTGACGGTTATTGACGAAGAATTACCTGCTTTTGACGATAGATGGATAGCTGTACCGGGTGGGTGGAAGCGTTGCAGAGGCCAAAGTTTTGAGGACCTGGCCGCCTTTTGCGCTGGTAATACTACGGAGTTTAAGCCTATCAAAATGCCTGATGGGCGCATATGTGATGTTTATCCAACATGCCAATAATAGGGAGCGAGCATTATGGAACTGGATGCAAGGAAGCAATCTTTTTTTAGCGACGAAATGCCTGCATGTGCATTGCGTGGCCAATGGGCGAGTTTTTGCTTGGTGGATGAAACGGGGAGTGGAAAAGCTTACGGTGGGCTTTCATACACTATTCATGACAGCACCGGCCGCCGGTACGCCGGCAGATTGAATGGAGACGGTTTCGCCAAGCTGCAGGATTTTTATTGCGGTCCCATCATTCTTATCTTGGATGAGTTGTATGGCGGGAATGAAGCACTCTATGACCGGCTGAGAACGCGCCTGACGTACAGGCTACCTATCACTGAGCTTCAAGTTCGCGCTGAACGAACATACTTTTCCAACCCTGATGGCCAGCGTATCAAGGAGAATCCAACGCGGCAAAAAGGGGATCGCTTTTATCAAGTGGAGGTCAGTGATTTGGTTCGTCATGTCGCGCATCTACCCCGTTTGGCACCTACGGTTCACCGGCCTGAAACTCATGCACTGAAAATGATGGCCGACCTTGGATTCGGTCCGCCACAACCGACCCTTTCTGGGATCGTATTGTTCCCGAATCAACACACTGTGCTGGAAGTACGGCCATTGCGAGCATTGCGCCCGATGCTTTCCAATGAAGACGCGTTCTGCGCCTTGAACCTCTATCAGTTGGCTTTAATGTCGGCCCTGAGTTATTGCGACTTTGGCCAACAGCCTCCCGAGATGCCTAGGGATCAAGTCAGTTTTCCACGGGGCTCTACGGTTGGAAATCTGTTCGCTGAAAAGCTCTCGGGATATCAGGAAGCCTGGCGCGTTGATCCAAAGCAAGAGCAGCGTTTCTATCCGTTTTATGAAGAGGTTCCTTACTCCAGGCGTTTCGAGATCCTGCCTTTCGATCCAGAGTTGTACCCTGAAAATCGTCCGGAACTTAAGGACGACCAGGAGCATCCGGCACGCTTACACTTTTTCGATGATGAAAAACAGGGTACTGACACCCAGGCTTTCATCACTCACCATGATGAGGTGATCCTGATTTCTGTGCGGGGAACGGTCAGCGGTGCCGACGTGCTGCGGGACGCAAACGCTCATCAGGTGGCTATTGCCGGCGGTGTTGGTAAAGCGCATGAGGGGTTTTATCAGGCTTACCTGGCGATGAACGATTTCGTGCTTCGTTACCTCGACCAGTTTTACGAAAGGCAGCGAATAGTCATTTGCGGTCATAGCCTGGGCGGTGCGATTGCGTTGCTCTTGGCAGAAGGGCTGCGACGCGTCGCGGATCGCAACTACAACCCACTCCTCTACACCTACGGTGCCCCCCGCGCCGCCGACGCCGAATTCACGCGTGGCGCCTCGTCGCTGGTGCATCACCGCATCGTCAACCACAACGACCCCGTCCCCAGCGTCCCGGCGCCATGGATGAACACCACCGCCAAACTCTGGGTACCCGGGGCGATCACGTTATTCAGCGCCCCCGCTCCTGGTGGCCTGTTGTTCGCCGCCGGGCTGGTACGGGTGGGCGGTAACGCCTATGAGCATCACGGTGAGCAGCATCACTTCACGCCGATCACGCTCCCGGATGGAACCCATTCTTCGGTGTTATGGAAACCCGGTTGTGAATCCATTCAAGACGCCGGTTGCAATCGCGCCTTGCAACTGCACGGTGATATGCCGCCCCGCGACAATTTGCTGAAACAGCTATTCCAGGCCAGCCAGCACTTCATGACTGCCAGCTACATCCCCGCGGCCTGGGCCACATTACGACGCTGGCAACAAACCCTGGATAGCCAAGGCCCTCTGGTTACCCCGAGGGAGTTTGAGTTGCTCGACCGAGCCCTCGAAGACATGCGCGAGCAGTTGAGGGGCAAACGGCGTGAACGTGCCCGTCGGCGGCCGGCCAATGAGCGTAGTCATGAAACCAACGACGCCTTGAACGCGGAGATAGACCGGTTGCATACCAGCCGCGAGCGCCTCGCCAGCCTGCGCTGGCGGCGCCTTGAGGCTCGTGATGTGTATGGCAGTTGCGCGCGCTCCGTGCACCTGCAACCCAGCCTCACGCGCTGGTTCAGCCATCGCGAAAACCGCGAGTTATCCCAACTCGCCAGTATCCCGCCAGCCTCTCACAACGAGCGGGGAAGGGCGCAGACACTGGACATCGACTCGGTCGTCTAGCCGACTGGGTTACACAAACTCCACCTGGGCCGGCTGCCGCTTCATCAGCACCTGGCCGTTACGGATCGAGTACAAGGGCAGGCCCTGGCTGCGAATCACTTCATAGTCGCTGTCGGCCGACAGGATCAACAGGTTGGCCGGTCGACCGGCCTCCAGGCCGTACCGGTCGCCCAGGGCCATGGCCTTGGCACTGTTATCGGTGACCAGGTCCAGGGCAGTTTGCAGGTTGCGGTAGCCGAGCATATGACAGATGTGCAAACCGGCCTCGAGGATCCGCAGGATATTGCCGTTACCCAGGGGGTACCAGGGATCGACGATGGAGTCCTGGCCGAAACAGACGTTCATGCCGGCTTCGAGCAGTTCGTTTACGCGCGTGACGCCACGGCGTTTCGGGAAACTGTCGAAGCGGCCCTGCAGGTGGATGCTTTCGGTGGGACAGGAGACGAAGCTGATGCCGGAATGCCCCAGCAGGCGAAACAGTTTGGCGCAGTAGGCGTTGTCATAGGAGCCCATGGCCGTGGTGTGGCTGGCGGTGACGCGGGCGCCCATCCCGCGGCTGCGGGCTTCTTCAGCGAGAACTTCGAGAAAGCGCGAGTGAGGGTCATCGGTTTCATCACAGTGCACGTCGACCAGGCAACCGGTGCGTTCGGCCAGGTCCATGAGGAACTTCACCGAACTTACCCCTTGGTCGCGGGTGTACTCGAAGTGCGGGATGCCGCCGATTACGTCGGCACCCAGGCGAATGGCTTCTTCCATCAGTTCGCGGCCATTGCGGAACGACTCGATGCCCTCCTGGGGAAAGGCCACGATTTGCAGGTCGATCAGGTGCCTGCTTTCTTCGCGTACTTCCAACAGGGCTTTGAGCGCGGTGAGGTCTGGGTCGGTGACGTCGACATGGGTGCGCACGTGCTGGATACCGTGGGCCGCGAGGGCCTGGATGGTTTTTTTTGCGCGGGTCTTGGTGTCTGCCTGGGTAATGGTGGCTTTGCGTTCACCCCAGCATTCGATGCCTTCAAACAGAGTCCCGCTCATGTTCCAGCGCGGTTCGCCGGCAGTGAGGGTGGCGTCGAGGTGAATGTGTGGTTCGACGAAGGGCGGTATCACCAGGTTGCCGGCGGCGTCCAGGTCTCCCGCCGTCAGTGTCGGCAACCCCGTTTGCGCGGTAATGCTGGCGATCCGGCCGTGTTCCAGGTGCAGATCATGCAGGCCTTCACGGTTGCGCAGGCGGGCGTTGATGATATGCATGGGCAAGTTCCTCTTGGCAAAAAAAGTCAGGCAGACAGCCGCCGGATCATCAGGGTGATACTGATGCCCAGGCGGTCATAGTGCGTAGTATGGCGCTGAGCAGCAGGTAGGTCAGTGACGCGGCAACAATTCCCACCAACGGTGCGACCCACGGCGAGTTGAACGCCAGCACCGTGCCCACCGCATACGCTGCCAGCCCCGGCCAGTTGAACGCCGGCAGGCGCGCATCCGCCAGGCGTGGGTATTGGCCTCGATAGCGATAGAAAAAGTCTGCCATGATCACTCCGCCAATCGGCGGGATTACCGTGCCAAGCAGGATCAGGTACGGCACCAGCATGTCGTACATGCCCAGCAGGGCGAGCAGGGTACCGATCACCGCACCGGCCAGGGTCACGGTCTTGCGGCGCTGGGTGCGCAGCAGGTTGCAACCGGCAACGGCGAAGTTGTAGATGGTATTGTCCTGGGTGCTCCAGATGTTGAGCAGCAGCATGGCCATCGCCGCCATGGCGAAACCTTGCAGCAGCAAGACTTCCACCACGTCCGGTTGTTGATAGACGATGGCCCCGTAGGCCCCGATCAACACCATCAAGCCATTGCCGATAAAAAAGCCGATCAGGCTGGCCAGCACCGCGACTTTGGCGGAGCGGGCAAACCGTGTCCAGTTGGTGGCCTGGGTCGCGCCGCTGACAAAGGTGCCGAACACCAAGGTGATGGCCGTGGACACGTCCAGCTCAGCGGTTGGTACTACCGCCAGCAGGCCATCCAGCCCGCCGACCTTTACGGTGGCGACCCACATCGACAGCAACAGCAGAATGCCCATGGCCGGCACCGCAATGTAGGACAGGATTTCCAACCCGCGATACCCCACGTACGCCGTGGCGCAAAACAACAGGCCGAATACCACCATCAACGCCTGCACACTGTCCTGGCTCAATTCGAAATACTTGCCCAGCACCACTGCGGCCGTCGCGGTACCCCAGGCATACCAGCCAATCTGGGTGAATCCGAGGATCAAGTCACTGAGCTTGCTGCCCACTTCGCCAAAGCAGAAGCGCCCCATCAGCACCGAGTTCAGGCCGCTTTTGAACGCGACGTAACCCAGGCCTGCGGCGTAGATACCCAACAGCAGGTTACCCAAGGCCACGACACCGAGCATGTCGGTGAAGCTGAACGCGACCCCCAGCTTGCCGCCGGCAAACATGGTGGCGGTAAAAAACGTGAAGCCCAGCAGCACCATGGCCGTGGACGCCAGGCCCTTGCGCGCGTGCAGGGGTACTTCGCTGAGGGGGTAGTCGTTTCCCGGTGCTTGCTGCGTCATGTGCCTTGCTCCCTGAGTGAGTGACGCAGGCTCACTGCACCGTGCGTGCCAAAACAGCCGCAGTGACGCGCGCACAGTATTTATAGCCAATCAGGGGTAAATCACCGGCAGGATCGTGCGTCGTGCCCCGTCAGGCGCGAAAGCGGTGCAGCCGTGAGACAAGTTGGATCAATCGAACAGTGTCTGTGTGGTCTCGCCGCGATGAAACGCAAAGGCGGCCTCAAGGTCACTTTCGATGGTGCGCCCACGGGACAGCGGCGGTAGGTTGTCCAAGGCGAAAAAGCCGACCTCGGTGGTTTCGAAGCCCGCCATCGGGGCCAGTTGGTCCACCCGATCACACAGGAAATACAACTTGTAGAAGTCTCGCACATCCGGCCGATACAAGCCCTTGGCCTTGTGCGTGACGCTGTACAGCGCCCGCGCCGTTACCGTCAGACCGGCTTCCTCGCGGATCTCCTTGATGATGTTTTCCGCCGCCGACAATCCGATATCGGCATAGCCACCCGGCAGCGCCCAGCAGCCATCGGTCAATTCCCGTACCAGCAGAATCCGGTCGCCCTCGATCACCGCACCGCGCACGTCGATCATGGGGGTTGAATAACGCTTGGCGAAGTCCGAGACCAGGCCGGTGATGCGTTCCAGGGGAACATCGGCCAATTGCGCAAGCATGCTGTGGGCAATCTCGGCGATCTCCTCCAGGCGCTCGCGTTCGAAATCATCGGTGCAAAAGTACAGTCCGGTAGACGCCAGCGCCTGCAAGCGTTTGGCTTGGGCCAGCCAGGTGTTTTCCATGGTGTTCTCCTGGGTACCGAGCAATGACTACGGGTTGAAGGGGGCGACAGCAGCCGTAAAAAAACCACCGCCAGGGTGGTTTTTTTACGTCGCCGGTTTACTCACCGCGATAGATGCAACCGCTGGTGCACGTCTCATGGATACGAATCGCACTGAGTTCGGGCAGCAAAGGTTTCAATTCATTCCAGATCCACTTGGCCAGCACTTCGCTGGTGGGGTTTTCCAGGCCGGGGATGTCATTGAGGTAGTTGTGGTCGAGGCGCTCATAGAGTGGCTTGAAAATCGCCTTGATCTCCGAGAAGTCGCGAATCCAGCCGGTATGGGGATCCAGGTCGCCGCTCAGATGGATCGCCACCTTGAACGAATGCCCGTGCAGGCGCCCGCATTTGTGGCCTTGCGGTACGTGCGGCAGGCGATGGGCGGATTCGAATGTAAATTCCTTGAAGATTTCCACAGTATTTTCAGCTCGGTCAGGTATCTGGCAGGCGGCGAGTTTAACAGCTTGATCCCATCCCGCGCATACCGCTTGGTCATAGCACCTGCAAGTGCTCGCCCAATTTGCCGTTGTCGGCCAAGTCCAGGAACTCATCCCCCAACCGCCGGCTTTCACTCATCGCCGTTTGCCAGTACTTGTTGCGGCTTGTGTCATCGCCCATGAAGCGCTTGAAGTCGCTGCGGTCCGGCAATTTGCCGTGGGGCAGGCGAGCCAGGTAGTCCTTAGAGGGCGCCAGCAGCAACACATCCTGCAAGCCCTGTGGGTTGCTGCGTCGCCATGGCAGGCTTTTGTCGAACCAGCCTGGGATGACCCGGTCGGTAAAGTGCGGGTACAGCACGATGTCGTTGCCGTGGTAGGGCAGGTCAAGGTGGTAGTCCAGCAGGCCACCGTCGCGGTAGGTACCCGCGCCGGCCCCAGGCAGGTCGCGTACGCCTTGCATCACCATGGGGATCGAGCCGGACGCCAGCAATGCTTGGCGCAGGTTGCCCAACCGCAGGTCCAGGAAGCGCGACGGGAAATCCTTCAGCGGATGCACTGGCGGGGCCTGGCGCGGGTCGTGGATGATCAGCCGTTCGAAGTGCCGTGACAGGCGTGCGCGGCCCCGCAGGTTATCGGCGATCACCGAGGACAGCCCTAGCCCCAGCCGCCCACGGTGATCATCGGCGAGCAAGCCGTGGCTCTTGACCACCATGATATTGAGGCGATAGTCGGGGTTGCCCAGCACCTGCGCATCACGGCCGGCCAGCAGGTCATCGAGCATGCGCTCGCAGCTCCGGCTGACTTCGGCCATGGTCACGCCTTTGGCGAAGCGCTGTTCGTTATACAGGCGGCCCAAGTCCAGCAAGCCTTGCACCGGGTCGGGCAGGCAGGCGCTGGCAAACCGCCAGGAACCGATGGACGCGCCGATCAGTGCACGTTCGCGCGGCGCGCGCGGCAACCAGTCGCCGAACAGCGCCAAGTCCAGGCCCTGGATGCCCAAGGCCTTGGGGCCGCCCGCCGCACCGGGTAGGATGCCGACGTCAGCCGGTTGCAGGCCCTGTTCGCGAATGCGCGAACAGGCGCGTTTACCGGCCTTGAGGGTCAAGGCGCGGAATGGGATATGGATGGCTGTCATACCGGGTCTCTTTTGACGCGAGCGGGGCAGTATAGGAAATCTCGCAGGGCGATGGGCGCGCGACGTGTCGAAAATTGCCATGGTGGCAATTCAGTTTCAGTTAAGTTGCGGCGATTACCGTGGAGCCCCTGGGACATCCACCCTGGAATGGGCCGTTGCATGAAAACCCGGACCGTCTTGGCCGGCGCCCGTATCATCGCTCTCACGCCAGTTTGGCTCATACCCGTCAACGGGCTGGCCTCACGGAACATCAGGATACGTCATGAAGGTAAATCTACGCGCGGGCAGTCAAGTGGCATTGGTGTTGCTGCTGATCAGCTCAAGTCTGGCAGCCCATGACCTCGGTCAGGACGACGCCTTGCGCCTGCGCCAGAAGGGCGTCATTGCCCCGTTGGAACACTTGCTGGGCCCGGCATTAGAACGCTACCCCGGTGCCAGGCTGCTGGATGCCGAGCTTGAAGAGCACAAGGATCGTCCGGTGCGCTATATCTATGACATCGAGCTGTTGACCGTCGACGGGGTGGTGCGCGAGATCGAGCTCGACGCCAGCACCGGTGAGTTGCTCAAAGATAAGGAAGACGACTGATGCGCCTGCTTCTGGTGGAGGATAACGTGCCACTGGCCGATGAGTTGGTGGCCGGCCTGCAGCGCCAGGGCTACGCGGTGGATTGGCTGGCCGATGGGCGTGACGCTGTCTATCAGGGCCGTAGCGAGCCCTATGACCTGATCATTCTTGACTTGGGCCTGCCCGGTTTACCCGGGCTTGAGGTGTTGGCCCAATGGCGGGCAGCCGCCTTGGCCACGCCGGTGCTGGTCCTGACCGCGCGTGACTCCTGGGCCGAGCGTATCGAAGGGCTCAAGGCCGGTGCCGATGATTACCTGAGCAAACCCTTTCATCCCGAAGAACTGCACCTGCGTATCCAGGCGCTATTACGCCGCTCCCATGGCCAAGCCAACCAGCCCACCTTGCAAGCTGCCGGCTTGCACCTGGATGAAGGGCGTCAGTGCGTGCTGCGCGATGGCGCCGAGATCCAACTGACGGCCGCCGAGTTTCGCCTGCTGCGCTACTTCATGCTGCACCCCGAGCAGATCCTGTCGAAAAGCCACCTGGCCGAGCATTTGTATGACGGCGAGACTGAGCGCGATTCCAATGTGTTGGAAGTACACGTCAACCATTTGCGCCGCAAATTGGGGCGCAACGTGATCGAAACCCGGCGCGGCCAAGGTTACCGGTTTGGTGCCACACCGGCATGAAGTCGATCCAGCGGCGTCTGAGCCTGGGGCTGATCAGCGTGATGGTGGTCGTCGGCTTGGTGTTGGCGCAAACCAGCCTGTGGTTGTTCGAAGCCGGTTTGCAGCGTTATCTGGAGGCGGGTCTGCGCAATGACAGCGAGAGCCTGTTGGTGGCGCTGGTACGTGGTCCTGGTGGCATACAGCTGGATGAGCAGCGTCTGTCGCCGGCTTATCAGCGGCCGTTTTCCGGGCATTATTTTCGTATCGATTTTGCCGACATCCATTGGCGCTCCCGCTCCCTGTGGGATCAGGAACTGCCCCGGCTTCCCGAGGCCGGGCTCAAGGGCAACCTGCAACTAGGCCCGGAAGGCCAGAAACTGTTGGTGTTACGGGCGGACTACAAGCGCTTCGGCCAGTTGATTTCCATCAGCGTGGCCCAGGACTACACACCCGTACGGGAAAGCTTTCGCCTGATGCGCCAGATCGGCCTGGTACTGGGGCTGGCGGCACTGTTATTGGTGCTGGTTCTGCAACGGGTCACCGTGCGCCGAGCCTTGCGCCCGTTGGAAACCGCGCGCCACCAGATCGCACAACTGCAACAGGGCCAGCGTTCGCAGCTGGACACCCAGGTGCCGCTGGAGCTGGAGCCGCTGGTGGCGCAGATCAACCATTTGCTGGCGCACACCGAAGACAGCCTCAAGCGTTCCCGCAACGCCCTCGGCAACCTTGGGCATGCCTTGAAAACCCCACTGGCTGTGCTGTTGAGCGCAGCGTCGAGTGACGCGCTCAAGGACCACCCGCACCTGAGCCAGTTGCTGCGTGAGCAGCTGGAGCAAGTACAGCAGCGCCTTAACCGCGAGCTCAACCGCGCGCGCCTGGCGGGCGATACATTGCCGGGTGCCTTGTTTGACTGTGAACAAGAACTGCCTGGCTTGTTGGCTACGCTGCGCATGATCCATGGCGAGCACCTGGACCTGAGCTACCACGTCGCACCGGGCCTGCAATTGCCCTGGGACCGTGAAGACCTGTTGGAACTGCTGGGCAACC
Source organism: Pseudomonas sp. MWU15-20650 (assembly GCF_023242475.1). Lineage (GTDB taxonomy): Bacteria > Pseudomonadota > Gammaproteobacteria > Pseudomonadales > Pseudomonadaceae > Aquipseudomonas. The sequence continues at coordinate 57,110 of NZ_JALJFG010000028.1, forward strand.
TGCTGGATAACGCCTGTAAATGGGCGGATGCCGAGGTGCGCTTGAGCGTCAGTGAGACACCGCAGGCTTATCTGCTGACTGTCGAAGATGACGGCCCGGGCATTCCCGAGTCCCAACGTGACCAAGTCTTCAGCCGCGGTGCTCGCCTGGATGAGCAGAGGGTGGGGCATGGCCTGGGGCTGGGGATCGTGCGGGATATCGTCGAGGTGTGGGGCGGGGCGTTGCAGTTGCAGGCGAGTGGGCTGGGCGGGCTTAAGGCGCTGGTCGAGTTGCCCAAGCGCCAGCCTTGAGATCATTCCCACGCGAGCGTGGGAACTGTCACTTATACCCTGAACTGATCCATCAGCCCCTGTTGCTGATTCGCCAGACTGTTCAGCGCCTGGCTGACTCGCGCCGATTCGTTGGCTTGCTCCGATAACGACTCGGTGACATCCCGGATCGTCGCCACGTTGCTGTTGATCTCCTCGGCCACCGCGCTTTGCTCTTCGGCGGCGCTGGCAATCTGCAGGTTCATGTCGCTGATCACCGTGACCGCATCGCCAATCTGGCGCAAGGCCGTCACGGCCTGGCCGACCTGTTCAACACTGCCTTGGGCCTGGCGATAACTATTGCCCATGGAGCCGACCACATCGGTGGTGCCATGTTGCAATTGCTCGATGACCTGACGCGTTTCTTCCACCGACTCTTGGGTGCGTTGCGCCAGGTTGCGTACTTCGTCGGCGACCACGGCGAAGCCACGACCGGCCTCACCGGCACGGGCCGCTTCGATGGCGGCGTTGAGTGCCAGCAGGTTGGTCTGTTCGGCGATGCCGCGAATCACTTCCAGCACTGAACCGATCTTCTCGCTGTTGGCTGCCAAGCCTTCGACCTGGGCCATGGCCGTACTCATGTTGGCAGCGAGTGTGCCGATGTGGGTGGTGGTACGGTCGATCACGGTCAACCCTTCGCGCGTCGCCTGGTCGGCATCACGTGCAGCTTGTGCCGCCTGGGCAGCGCTGCGCGCGACGTCCTGGGCGGTGGCGCTCATTTCGTGGGAGGCGGTGGCCACCTGGTCCACCTGACGATATTGCTGCTCCATGCCGGCGCTGGTCTGGGTGGCGATCGCGGCGGACTGGTCGGCCGTGCCACGGGCGTCCTGCACCGAGCGTTTGACTTGGGCAATGGTCGGTTGCAGCTTGTCGAGGAAGCGGTTGAACCAACCCGCGAGTTGGCCCAGTTCGTCCTTTTTGTCGTAGGTCAGGCGGCGGGTCAGGTCGCCTTCGCCACTGGCGATGTCTTCGAGCATACGCGCCACACCGAGGATCGGCCGGGTCACACTGCGCGCCATCAGCCACACCAGGATCAGGCCAACCACCGCGGCCAGCAGCCCCAGGCTCAGTTCCAACAGGGTGCCCTTGGCGTTATCGGCATCCAGCGTGGCTTTCAGCGCCTCGGCGGGGGCTACCAGGACGTTTTCCGGAACATCCAACAACACACCCCACGACTTGCCCCCAGGGATCGGTGCAAACGGCGCCAGCACCTTGAGTTGGTGATCGGCGCGCAGGCTGCGGATCTGTGCGCTGCTTGCCAGGGCATTGATCAATTGCGCGCCGCTGGCAGTATCGACCTGATCCAGGCGTTGGCTGAGTTTGCTGGCATCCGGGCTGTAGCCGGCGAGCAGGCCGGTCGAACTGAGAATGCTGACCTGGGTTTGGCCGTCATACAGTTTCTGGCTCGCCTGTTGGCTCACGGCCTGCAGGCTGTTGAGGTTAATGTCTACCGACAGGGAAGCAATCACTTTGCCATTGGCCATCAGCGGGAACACGATGCTGGTCATCAGCACATTCTGCCCGTCGATCACATAGAAGTAGGGTTCGATCACGCAGGGCTTGAGCGTGGTGCGTGGGCAGGTGAACCAGGCGTTGGCTTTCTCGCCGCTGGGCCCGACGCTGGTGTCGGCCATGTCGCTTTCGGGCAGCGGCATCGAGGTCAACTGGCCGGGAGTGGGTTGTGACCAATACAGGGCAAAGCGGCCTTTTTCGTTGCTGCCCAATTCTTTTTGATTGGCGAACAACTCGTCCTTGCCGTCCAGCGCATTGGCTTCGAACACCAATGACAAACCGAGCAGGGCCGGGTTGGCCTGTAGCGCGGCCTTGACCTGGCGGGTCAGGTCTTCACGGGTGTCGAAGGCATCGAGAAAGCGTTTTTCCGCCTGCTCGCGCAGAAACAGCACTTGGCGGGAAAACCCATGGCCATATTGGTAGGCATCCATGAACTGCTGGCGAATGCCCAGCGCCTGCACTTGCCCCTGAGCTTCGATACGGGCTTGGGCGGCCGCATCCAGCATCTGCATGCTGGACGCTTTGACCTGTTCCGAGCTCTGCGCCATGCGGTACAGCGACAGACCCACCAGCAGGGTCACGATCCCCAGCAGGCACAGGCCCGCGAGCAGGGTGATTTTCCATTGAATGGAGAGCTGCCTAAGCGACATCGGACATCCTTACCTGAGAACACGTAGAGATTCGTTATCGGCGGCGCTAACTATTTCTTTATTCTGTGGTGAGCGAGCTCGCTCGCTACCACCACAGTTTTTTGACATGGCCGCCTACCTGCTGCAAAGTGCGCGCCCTCTAATAAGACCTCTTCATGCCCACACGCCGGCAGCGCTCTCCAATGGCCGCCTGGGCGCGGGCACGCTTGCTTTTTATGTTTCTGTCTTGAGGTAACCATGATTAACGCAGTTATCGCCGCGGTTGGCACCATGCTGGTGCTGAGCCTGTCCCGCGTGCATGTGGTCATCGCCATTATTGTGGGTGCCCTGGTCGGTGGCTTGACCGGTGGCCTGGGCATCGAGGCCACGCTCAAAGCGTTCAACGGTGGGTTGGGCGGCGGCGCGACAGTGGCCTTGTCTTACGCACTGCTCGGGGCTTTCGCGGTGGCGATTGCCAAATCGGGCCTGGCCCATGCGCTCGCGGACAAAGCCTTGCTGCTGGTGGATCGCCAGGAAGCCACCGGCGGTAGCCACGTCAAATGGTTGCTGATTGGCTTGCTATGGGTCGTGGCGATTGCCTCGCAGAACATCCTGCCGATTCATATTGCGTTTATTCCGCTGCTGGTGCCGCCGCTGTTATACGTGCTGACCAAGCTGCAACTGGACCGTCGCCTGATCGCCTGCGTCATGACCTTCGGCTTGATCACGCCCTACATGTTCCTGCCAGTGGGCTTTGGCAACATATTCCTCAATCAGATCCTGCTGGCCAATGTGGCCAAGAGCGGCGTGGATATCAGCCAGGTCAACGTGACCCATGCCATGGGCCTGCCGGCGCTGGGCATGGTGGTCGGTCTGCTGGTGGCGGTGTTCATCAGTTACCGCAAGAAACGTGTGTACGACCTGGAAAAAATCGAACGCGTCGAGCAAGTGGCGGTGCAGTACAACCCACTGACGCTACTGGTGGCGGGACTGGCGATTGCATCGGCGTTCATTATCCAGTTGTGGCTGGACTCGATGATCATCGGCGCCCTGGCCGGGTTCCTGATTTTCTCGGTGTCGGGCATCGTGCGTTGGCGCGAGACCGACGACCTGTTCACGGAAGGCATGAAGATGATGGCCATGATCGGCTTCATCATGATCGCCTCGTCGGGCTTTGCCGAAGTGCTCAAGGCCACCGGTGACGTGCGTTCCCTGGTCGAAGCCTCGGCAGCCTTTATCGGCCATAGCCGCGGTGTGGGCGCCTTGCTGATGCTGTTGGTGGGCCTGCTGGTCACCATGGGTATCGGTTCGTCGTTTTCCACGGTGCCGATCCTGGCCGCGATTTTCGTGCCGCTGTGTGTGCAACTGGGCTTCAGCCCGCTGGCTATCGTGTGCATCGTCGGTACGGCGGGGGCGCTGGGCGATGCTGGTTCACCCGCCTCGGATTCCACCCTCGGTCCGACCTCGGGCCTGAATATCGACGGCCAGCACCACCATATCTGGGACACCGTGGTGCCGACGTTCCTGCATTACAACATCCCACTGTTGGCGTTTGGCTGGCTGGCGGCGATGACACTCTGACGGCGTTGGCCTACAGAAATCACACCATTGGCCGTTAACCTCTTTAGTCGCCACTAACAAGAGAGAAAAGCCATGCGTCTGAGCCTCAAGGCCAAAGTCCTGTCCCTCGCCGTAGTGCCGGTGTTGTTGTTTGCCGTGGTCATCAGCCTGACCATCCTGTGGATTCTCGAGGGCCAGGCGCGCAACGAAGTGGATGAAACCCGCCAGCGCCTGCTCAACGACGCCAAGGCCACCCTGCAAAGTTATGTCGAGGTGGCCATGACCACCATCAAGCCGTTGTACGACGCGGCAGCCCCGGGCGACAGCGCTGCGCGGGCACAGGTGGTCAAGTTGCTGTCCAACACAAGCTATGGCAAGGACGGTTACTTCTTCGGCTACGACTCCGAGACCATCCGCCTGTTCAAGGGCAACAGCCCGGACGGCGTGGGCAAAAGCTTCAAGGACAACCGTGACCCCAACGGGGTCTACGTCAACCGAGACCTGGTCAAGGTCGGCAAGGACGGCACCCACTATCTGCAATACAGTTCGACCCAGCCGGGGCAGACCGAACTGGTGCCCAAGCTCGGCTACACCGAATACCTGCCCAAGTGGGACATGGTGATCGGTACGTCGGTGAACCTGGATGGCATCGAGGCCCAGGTGGCGATGGTTGAGGCCGAGGTCGAGCAGCGCATGGAGGGCGTACTGTTGAGCATTCTTGGCGTGGCCATCGTGGTGCTGCTGGTGATTGCTGCCGTCGGCATGGTGGTCGCCAATACCATCTTGCGCCCACTGAACTTGATGAAGGCCAGCCTCGACGACATTGCCGCGGGAGAAGGCGATTTGACCCGCCGCCTGGCCATCACCAGTCAGGACGAATTGGGCGACCTGGCCGGTGCGTTCAACCGGTTCGTCGACAAGATCCATGGCTTGGTGCGCCAGATCACCGAAATGACCGCCCAACTCACCGGGCTGGTGAGTCAGGTGTCCGACCAGGCCCAGCGCTCCGAGCAAGCCATGGAGCGCCAGCGTCACGAGACCGACCAGGTCGCGACCGCGATCAACGAAATGTCTTCTGCTGCGCAAGAAGTGGCGCGCAGTGCCCAGGGCGCCGCCGTCGCCGCGCAACAGACCGACGCCGAGGGCCAGGCTGCCAAACGTGTGGTGGACGGCAGCATCGCGCAGATTCATGCGCTGGTGAACGATATCCGCAGCAGTGGCGTGTCCCTCGACAGCCTGCAGCAGGATGTGTCGTCGATTGTCAGCGTGCTCGGCGTGATCCGCTCCATCGCCGAACAAACCAACCTGCTCGCCCTCAACGCCGCGATTGAAGCTGCGCGGGCAGGGGAGGCCGGGCGCGGGTTTGCCGTAGTCGCCGATGAAGTGCGCGCCTTGGCCAGTCGCACCCAAACCAGCACCCAGGAAATCCAGGGCATGATCGACCGCCTGCAAAAGGGCACCGTGGCCGCCGTGGATGCGATGCGCCGCTCCAGCGATGCGGGCGACGGTACCTCGGCACAGGCGAACGAAGCCGGGGCTTCGTTGGACACCATGGCCCAGTTGATCGGTACCATCAACTCGATGAACGCGCAGATTGCCAGCGCCGCTGAAGAGCAGACCGCCGTGGCCGAAGAGATCAACCGCAGTGTGCATCAGATTGCCGTGGCGGTAGACAGCGTGGCGGACGAGACCCAACTGGGTGCCCAGACGTCTCGCAGCCTGGCGGATTTGGGCCAGCGCCTGGGGCAGTTGGTCGGTCAGTTCAGGATCTAGTTCAGAGGTCGCGCATCAGCAGGCCGAAGCGCAGGTCCATCTCGCCCGGCAGGGGCACATACACTGTGTGCCCATCTCCCGGCGCCACCTCGACGGCTTCGCCCTTGGTGTTGTGCAGCGCGGCCAGGTCAAAGTGGAAGTTGCCGGCGGGCGTCATCAATTCCAGATGATCACCCACGCCGAAGCGGTTCTTCACCTTGACCTCGGCCAACTCGCCTCGGCGCTCACCGGTCAGTTCCCCGACAAACTGCTGACGTTCGGAGACTGAACTGCCGTGCTGGTAGTTCTGGTATTCGTCGTGCACATGGCGGCGCAGGAAACCTTCGGTGTAGCCGCGCTGGGCCAGGGATTCGAGGTTGTTCATCAAGCTGCGATCAAAGGCGCGCCCGGCCACCGCATCATCAATGGCCTGGCGATACACCTGGGTGGTGCGCGCGCAGTAGAAGTGGGATTTGGTGCGGCCCTCGATCTTCAACGAATGCACGCCCATTTGGGCCAGGCGCTCCACATGCTGCACCGCGCGCAGGTCCTTGGCGTTCATGATGTAGGTGCCGTGCTCGTCTTCGAAGGCGGGCATTTGCTCTTCGGGGCGGTTGGCTTCCTGCAACAGGAACACTTGGTCGGTTGGGGTACCGATACCGAGCGTTGGCTGATACGCCTGGACGATGTCGCCCGTCGTATTTTCCACTGCCGGCGTCGCCTGGTATTTCCAGCGGCACGCGTTGGTGCAGGTGCCCTGGTTGGCATCACGCTTGTTCATGTAACCCGACAGCAGGCAGCGCCCGGAATAGGCCATGCACAGGGCACCGTGCACAAATACTTCCAGCTCCATCGTCGGCACTTGCTGGCGGATTTCACCGATCTCTTCCAGCGACAGTTCGCGCGACAGAATCACCCGGCCAATACCCTGTTGTTGCCAGAATTGCACGCTGGCCCAGTTCACCGTGTTGGCCTGTACCGACAGGTGGATCGGCATTTGCGGGAAATGCCGGCGCACCCACATGATCAGCCCGGGGTCGGACATGATCAGCGCATCCGGGCCCATGGCGATCACCGGGGCCAGGTCCTTGGGGAAGGTTTTCAGCTTGGCGTTGTGCGGCGCGATGTTCACCACCACGTAGAAACGCTTGCCCAGAACGTGCGCTTCCTGGATGCCGAGCGCGAGGTTGGCGTGGTCGAACTCATTGTTGCGCACCCGCAGGCTATAGCGCGGCTGGCCGGCGTAGACCGCATCGGCACCGTAGGCGAAGGCGTAGCGCATGTTTTTCAGGGTGCCGGCGGGGGCGAGCAGTTCAGGCGTCAGGGCGAGAGGCATAGGGATGGGGTCGCAAAAAGCCGCGAGCGTAGCCGAACGTGCGCCTGTTTTTATTGATCTGGGTCTACGCTTAGCGCAACAAAGATGGCACTCCCAGGCGTGGCGGTGGACTAAGCAGCTGGACGCAAACGCGCGCCCCTGCTTTTTGACATGGATCGGACATGAACCAAACCAACCTGCAATTCAAAACCCTGCTGTTGCTGCTGGCCCTGGTGACCATCGCCTTCATCTGGATATTGCTGCCGTTCTACGGCGCGGTGTTCTGGGCGGTGATCCTCGGCATTATCTTTGCCCCGATGCAGCGGCGCCTGCAGCAGCGGTTCAGCTGGAACCGCAACCTGACGTCCCTGGCAACCCTGACGGTGTGCCTGGTCATTGCCATTTTGCCGGTGATCATTACCAGCGTGTTGCTGGTGCAAGAGGGGGCGACACTCTACAAAAACATCGAAAGCGGCACGTTGGATGTGGCGGGATATATCGAGCAGTTCAAGAACGTGCTACCGCCGTACTTCCAGCACCTGCTCGATCGCTTCGGCATGGGCAACCTCGAAGGGCTGCGGGAGAAGATCGTCAAGAGTGCGATGCAAGGCAGTCAGTTCTTTGCGTCCCAGGCGTTCAGCTTCGGCCAGGGTACGTTTGATTTCCTTGTGAGCTTTTTCATCATGTTGTACCTGCTGTTTTTCCTGTTGCGCGACGGGCCGGAGCTGGTGCGCAAGGTGCGCACGGCCGTGCCGTTGGCGGAACCGCAAAAACGTCGCCTGCAACTCAAGTTCAACCGGGTGGTGCGGGCCACGGTCAAGGGCAACGTGCTGGTGGCCGTGACCCAAGGCGCGCTGGGTGGTTTGATCTTCTGGTTCCTGGATATCCCCAGTGCGTTGCTCTGGGCGGTATTGATGGCGTTTCTATCCTTGCTGCCGGCAGTGGGCGCGGGGATTGTATGGGGGCCGGTAGCCGCCTACTTTCTGTTGAGCGGTTCGATCTGGCAGGGCGTCGTGCTAGGGCTTTTTGGGGTGTTCGTGATCGGCCTGGTGGACAACGTGCTGCGCCCGATCCTGGTAGGAAAAGACACCAAGATGCCGGACTACTTGATCCTGATCTCGACTTTGGGTGGCCTGTCGGTGTTTGGCCTCAATGGTTTTGTCATCGGGCCCTTGGTGGCGGCGTTGTTCATGTCCTGCTGGGCGTTGTTTGCCGAAACCAAACCACGGGTCAAGTTGCCCTTGCCATGAGTTTCAGGCTTGAAGCCTGAAGTTGGACGCCTGTTGCAACTGGGTTTCGGCGTCGGATAACGAGGTGAGCGGGCCGCTGATAGGCTCGCCATCGCGGACCAGGTACCAGCAGGCGAGCAAGCCGAGCTTGCGAAGAGGGGCGGGGACGGCGCTGCCGATGACGGACATGATCTGAACAGTGGGCATAAGTACCTCCAATCGTTATGGAGGTCACCTTACGGTGCGCCTGTGCTGAGGAAAAATCACCTGGCTCGATAGTCGACATCGACGCCAGGCGTTAATCCACTACCTGATCGAGCATGTTCACCACTTCGTGTTCACTGAGCAGCCCCTTGCGTACCAGGTTTTCCGCCAACAGGGCCAGGAACTTTGCACTGCGATGGCCTTCGAGGTGCTTGAGTTCGGTGAGGGCGCTGTAGACCTTGCTGGACGTACACAGGCCAGCGGTGTGGTGCGGGTTTTGGGTGGGCATGGTCATCGTCCTTAATTGTTGTTGGGTGGACCGGGTCGATAGTGAGACTGTTTTGTGACGCAAACATGACAGCGTGGGTGTCGGTCGATCAAGCGGATATTGGACCCTCATGATGTGGGATGGCTGCTCAGGCATTGTCCTCACAGCGACCTTGGCAGCATAAATCCGGACTTTCCAGGCAAAAAAAAGGCCTCGCGTAGGGGCGAGGCCTGTTCCAGTCCTATCAATCCAAGCTTACCAACCTCGGCCATAGTAGCCGTGAGGATGGCCGTAGTAACCGCGTGGTGGGCCGTAATAGACCGGCGCCGGGCGGTAATAAACCTGCTGTTGCACATAGACCGGAGGTGGCGGTGCGTAGTAGACCGGCGGCGGAGCGGCATACACGGGCTGCGGCTGGACATACACCGGCTGCTGCACGTAGACCGGCTGGGATTGGCTGGCAACCACGGAGCCGACTACAGCTGCGCCGACCAATGCACCCAGAACGGCCGGGCCACCCCAACCACCACCGTGGGCGGAGGCTTGGCCTGCCATAGCGAGTGCGCCGATGAGCAAGGCGATTTTGGGGATTTTACGAATCATGGTCATTCCTCGGTTAGCCCCTGCGCTTGTGGTCTGCAATCAATAGACTCAAGGATTGTCGCGGGGATACTTTTAAGACAACGTATTTCTGAAAAACAGCACGGCCGATAGGTAAAGGTTGTGTAAGGTCTGTACCGAATGGCTTACATAAAGGAGTTACCCATGCAGATGTACCCCAACAAGGACACCCAACTGTGCATGTCACTGTCGGCGCGTCCTGGGAATTTTGGCCTGCGATTTCATAACCATCTGTACGAACAGCTGGGTTTGAACTTCTACTATAAAGCTTTCAGTAGCCAGGATTTGCCTGGCGCGATCGGTGGTATTCGCGCCTTGGGCGTGCGGGGTTGCGGGGTGTCCATGCCCTTCAAGGAAGCCGCCATTGCCTTAGTGGACGAACTGGACGATTCGGTTCAAGCCATCGACTCCCTGAACACCATCGTCAATACCAACGGCCACCTCAAAGCCTACAACACGGATTACATCGCCATTGAGCAACTGCTGAAAAAACACGCAGTGCCAAAAGACTCGACCTTCGCCCTACGTGGCAGTGGCGGTATGGCCAAGGCGGTCGCAAGTGCCTTGCGTGATGGCGGTTACACCAACGGCGTGATCGTGGCACGCAACGAAGCGGCGGGCCGGGCATTGGCGCAGAACCTGGGGTACGCATGGCAAGCGCAGCTCGACGACTTGCGCCCGCAGATGCTGATCAACGTAACGCCCATCGGCATGACAGGGGGCCCCGAGGCGGATGCGTTGGCGTTTGACGCAGCTGCTATCGATAGCGCTGAAACGGTCTTCGATGTGGTGGCGATCCCCGAGCAAACGCCGTTGATCATGCGTGGGCGGGCTCAAGGCAAACGCGTGATTACCGGGCTGGAAGTGATCGCTATTCAGGCGTTGGAGCAGTTTGTGCTGTACACCGGCGTGCGGCCGACGCAGGAGCAGTTTCAGACGGCAGTGGCCTTCGCCCGCAACTGAAGGCCACTGGCGCTCTATGGGGGAGAGGCAGCCAGTTAAACACTAGAACGAGCAACCGCTAACCCGTGGCCAGCGGGTTTGCCACTCCCACACTTTTTACTGTGTCAGCCCTGTTCCAGCTGTGCCAGGCGTTCTTCCAACGCCGCAATCCGGGCTTCCAGCTCTTCAATACGTTCCACCGAAACTGCACTGCCAGCCCCACGCTCCACTGGATTGCCCCGCGCGGCGATGATCGCCTCGATATCTGCCGGGTCTCCAAGCGCATGGGTGTAGCGGTCCTCGCGCTGTCCCGCCTGGCGTGGCACCAGAACGGCCAGCCCCCGCGCAATCAGGCGTTCGAGCTGATGCACCACTTGCTCGGCGTCTTCGAAATCATGCATGCGCCCGCTGCGCGTCAATAGCTCGTTAACCGTCTGCGGCCCGCGCAGAAACAGCAGCCCGGTCAAAATCACCTGGGCCGGCACCAGCTCCAACGCCTTGTCCACGCGATGCTCCCAGCGGTCGGCGCGGCTGCCCATCACCAGTCGGGTAAAACCCTGGCCTTCGAGTACGCGCAGGCTTTGGCCGACCTGGCCTTGGCTGAGGTTCATCACCGGTTCGCGGCTGGTTTTCTGGTTGCAGGCCAGCACCAGCGCGTTGAGGGTCAGCGGGTAGGTTTCCGGGTTGGTCGCCTGCTTTTCGATCAGGCAGCCCAGGATACGGATTTCCGTGCTGTTCAGGCGTGGCTCAGGGGTGTCGGTGTCGTGTTCGGCGGTCATCGCGCTTTCCCTATGCAGTGAAGGTCACTAGCCTAAGCCGGAAAAAATAAAAGACAAGCCGCAGGCATGGCTATAATCGCCGCTGGTTCCAAACCCTGCCATTACCGTGAGACTGTCATGACTATTTCCCTGTACGCCGCCTCTATCCCAGTCTTCAAGCAAATGCTCACCGCCCTCAGCGGTGTGCTGAGCAAAGCCGAAGCCCACGCCACTGCCAAGAACATCGAGCCCAACGCCTTGCTGCAAGCGCGCCTGTTCCCGGACATGTTTCAATTGGTACGCCAGGTGCAGATCGCCGTTGACTTCGCCAAGGGTGTTTCCGCGCGCCTGGCCGAGATCGAAGTGCCCAAGTATGACGATAACGAAGTGACCTTCGCCGACCTGCAAGCGCTGATCGCCAAGGTCTTGGCGTTCGTCGACACCATCAAGCCCGAGCAGATCGACGGCAAGGAAGGCATCGAGATCATCACCCGCCCAGGTACTCCGAAAGAGAAGCGCTTCAGCGGCCAGTCCTACCTGCTGACCTACGGCCTGCCGCAGTTCTTCTTCCACGTCACCACCGCTTACGCACTGCTGCGCCACAACGGTGTGGAAGTGGGCAAGCGTGATTACATGGGCGCTTTCTAAACTCATATTATTAAAAATAGCCCAGCGTTGTTCTTGAATGAGCAACCCTGGGTTTTATGCAGCGTGTTTTTATACTCGTCTAATGCCCGGTTACATACTTCATCGCAACCAATACCCAGATCGAACTCACTCAGGAGCACCTGTAGAACTTTCTAGTGACGACTCTGGAGATTACAAACGCTATGGATCTCTCTTCCAGTGCGGTAACCACGCTCACCGGCCACTCTCGTTTCGACGCAACACTGGATCCGTTTAACCGTCAAAGTGCATCCTCTTCAAAATCGACGGCGGTGACCCGAGCCCGACGAGAGGTGCAGGGTGACGACGTGTCCTCCCAAACGAGCGAACGCAATCAAGCGAACAGTGAACTGGCAGCCCGTTATGCGGAGGCACTAGAGGATCGCACTCATGATGAAGAAACTATTGTCTCGACTATTCCGCACGCTTCATCTTTCGGCCAGTGGCGTACACAGTTGCGTCATACACTTGGCGACAAGGATTTTTTGAGCTGGCTCAAGGCCGATGGTTTTGACCCGTCCACCCTCCACCTCATATCTGACGGATCCCTGAGCGTCAGAAAGAACAACGGGGTGCTTACCCGCTTTACCTTGAAAGACAACTCACCTTGGGCAACCTTCGCTGAGCCGATTCTGGCCGCGCTAAAAGCCTACGCACCCGATGGGATAACCTACTCGGCCCTGCATATGGAGAGTGCACCGCTCAAGTTGGTCGCCCAATTCTATGGCGAAACGATTCATTACGATTCAACCGAAGATCGACGACGCGCCCAAGCGTTGCAAAAAAACAATGCATTCGCGACGGCGGGCGTTGGTGACCAACGGAGTGAAGAAGCGCTGGCGGCTCAGAAAGCCCAACTGGCCAATAAACGCGATCTGCTCACCTTCGGGGATGCCCTTGCCAGCGCTATTGTGAAGGTAGGGGATTATTTGGATCGGCAGGTGTTGTTGCATGACTACCATCACCGCCTTGTCCCTAGTCCATCACCTTATGATCAGGAGGCAGGGTTGCAGTCTTATCTGCGATCGCAACAGATCAAGCTGGACCCCGACTCCGGTTTCCATTTGGATGGCCAGCCCATGGCCGGTCAGTCCGTGGACCTCTTGCAGTTCATTACAGGCAATGGTTGGGACCACCCGGTCAACGAAGATGAACTTAAGAACATGCTCAAAGAGCTGCTTCGTCCCGTGGAGCACCAGCAACTGCACGGTGATTTCGGGGGAGGGTTATCGTGGCCCACTCCGCTCGATCCACAACAACAGCAGGCGATCTACGATACGGTTGCGTACAACTCGATGGGGTTGCCCGAGTTCGATACGTTGAAACCGAGCCAAAACGCTTTTGGTTATCTGGCACAAACTATTCAATGGTCCGCAGACGAGCTTAAAGATCCCCGGCATGCAGCCTTGATGCTCTTGCAAAGCCCCGCTGCGCGGGTGTTAGGTGAAGCGTTGCGCAGTCAGTTCGAAGGGGCGGGCAGTACCGAAGACTGGGTACTCTCGGCTCTTCAGATAGGCCTCAATCCGGATGCAGTGTGGAAACCAGGCGAAAAGAACAAGGTGGCTGGGTTTGACCTCTCTGGGCGTGAGAACTGGGGGAAACCGCTGTCTTTTGTCGTTAATGGGCTAACCGAGCATCTGCGCAAGTCATATGGCAACAACGCTCCGGTTGCCGCCTACCTGCTGCTGTCGCACCACGCGCCGGAATTACTGGTCAAAGGTCTCCCGGACAATGTGACTTATGGCTCGCCGGCCTGGGTCAGTTTGAAGGCCATCGTTGCCAAAGCCGAGATGCGCACCCCGGGGTTGGCAGCGACTAAAACCTATCAACAATTACTGATTGAGGACCTGAGCCCGATTACCGTCGCCGAAAAACAGGTAGAGACATTGGCGGGGCGGGAGGGTTTGATTCATTGGGCTGTGGCGGATGGGGGCATTGAAAAGCGAGCAGATAACAATTACACGGATGAAGAGATTGAACGTGCCAGTGCCCTTGCCACTGAACGTTTCGATGCCTTGGCAGGCGCTTCAGAAGCACAGCGCAAAACATTATTTAAGCGCAAAGAGCTGGCGCTCAGTGAGTTGAAGGAGCGATTTCCCGTCAAAGAGTACGGGGTGATAGATTTCGAGAAGAAAGCAATCTGGCCTACGGAGAGGCAGCATGACTTATCGGGTCCGTACTCGATACTGGATATCTATTTGAAACCGCAGCAGCATGTGGTGTGGTATTCCAATGATCCGGCCGTTCCTATCGAAAAAATAGCCCATGAGCTCACGTTTCTTCCGTCGGTAAATGACCTGTTTGAAAAACAAGTTGTTGACTATTACGATGGACTTAAAGGCGCCATGAAAGTGACTGTGCAACACCAAATATCGCTGCTGCCGGAGGAAGATAAAGAGGCGCTGCAGCAGGGGGCGTTGAAGATCTATGGAGAGGATAAAGTCACTCAAACAATTACCTCGGCAGGCTATAGGGTCCAATACGATGTCGCCACGACTGAGGACATTAAACATCACGCCGTATTTGTTGAGTCCCTGCATAAAGGCCGGATGCGAATTTATGAAATCAATCCCACGACGGGGGTTCTGCGGCATCGGGCAGACTTGGCGGGTGGTCTGAAAGTAGGGCTACAAGGCGAATGGAGCCCTGTTGCTACGAATAATCGAAAGGTCAGGTCTAGAACGAACACTAAACTGACTGAAATAAAAGCCAGTGACTCGACAGACAGTAAAGAGCGAGCAGCCAAACCTCAGGCTTCATCCCCTTTACAAACCTTCACCTCGGCGAGAACACAGCACATAGCCGATGCAGTCACACGCCATTTTTTCAGGGCTGACGAACGTGAAGCGGTTGTCAGCGTTGCCAGAGGTGTCACTACGTTCGATACCGAAGTAACGGAATTCGAAAAAATACGAGCGGCGACCCGTGCGCTGATACCGTTTGCGTCAGCGATTGACAGCTTTCTGCAGGGGAGGGTCGGGGAGGGGCTTACTTTCCTCGCGTTTGACATATTTGGTTTTGTTACCGCCGGTGCAGGCGCTGTCGGCAGGGTTGCGAAGGTCGCGAAGGTCGGTGGGCAGCTAGGGCGTGGCGGCGTTACCGGCAGGTTGGGGCGGGCACTTATCAGCGCCGCCAACCCGTTTGCAGGGGGGGCGGCCATCGGGACCAGAGGCCTGTCAACGTTCTCTTCGGTCGTGGGCAAAGGAAGCCTAACCTGGAAGGTGATTTCGGCTAATCGCAGTGTAAACAGGGTGTATCAATATAAGCCGAAGGACGTGACGGAAGGCACTTATCAGGGCGCTGATACGACAAAGATCATGGCTCAGTTGGATGACCGTAACGGTAAGTGGTACCGATTCGATCCGAAGACACGCAAGAGATTTGGGGCACCTCTTCAGGGATTCACTCCCGAAAATGCCCCTTCATAACCTGAATACGTTCATCAATCGTTAGAAAACGCCCGAGTCGGTTCTGAAGTGAACCGGTCGGGCTTTGTTTTGATGACTCAGGCTGTGTGTGCTTCCTTGCCCAGGCACGCCGCAGCGGTAAACAGCACGTCGGTAGACGAATTGAGCGCAGTTTCCGCCGAGTCCTGCAGCACGCCAATGATGAAGCCTACTGCCACCACCTGCATGGCGATCTCACTGGGAATGCCGAACAGGCTGCACGCCAGGGGGATCAACAGCAGCGAACCACCGGCCACCCCCGATGCGCCGCAGGCGCACACTGCTGCCACTACGCTCAACAGCACGGCGGTCGGCAGGTCCACGCTAATACCCAGCGTGTGCACGGCTGCCAGGCTCAGCACGGTGATAGTGATTGCCGCACCGGCCATATTGATGGTGGCACCGAGCGGGATCGACACCGAGTAGGTGTCTTCATGCAAGCCCAGGCGTTTGCTCAACGCCAGGTTCACCGGGATGTTGGCCGCCGAACTGCGTGTGAAGAACGCGGTGATGCCGCTTTCACGCAGGCACATCAGTACCAGCGGGTACGGGTTGCGGCGCAGTTTCCAGAACACGATGGCCGGGTTGATCACCAACGCCACGAACAGCATGCAGCCGATCAGCACGACCAACAGGTGGGCGTAGCCGAGCAGGGCACCGAAGCCGGAAGTGGCCAGGGTCGAGGCCACCAGGCCAAAGATCCCCAGTGGCGCAAAGCGGATAACGACACGCACGATCAGGGTCACGCCGTTGGACAGGTCGTCGAGCACCGTCCGGGTGGTTTCGCCGGCATGGCGAATGGCGATGCCCATGCCGATGGCCCAGGCCAGGATGCCGATGAAGTTAGCGTTCATCAGCGCGCTGACCGGGTTATCCACCACACTGAGCAGCAGGCTTTGCAACACTTCGCCGATGCCGCCGGGCGCGCTCACGGTCGCGTCATGGGTAGCGAGCACCAGTGTCGACGGAAACAGCGAACTGGCAATGACCGCGACCACGGCGGCGGCGAAGGTGCCCAGCAGATACAGGAACAGGATCGGCTTGATGTGGGTTTCCTGGCCATGCTTGTGGTTGGCGATGGACGCCATCACCAGCACAAACACCAGGATCGGCGCGACGGCCTTGAGCGCGGTGACAAACACTTTGCCGATAAAACCGGTGGCCTTGGCCGCCTCGGGCAACAGCAAGGCCAGTAGAATACCGGCGATCAAGCCGATGACAATTTGCGTGACGAGGCTCAGGCGTGTCAGTCGCTGAAAGAGGGAAGGGGCGGCAGTCATAAAGAGTTGTCTCTAGTTTTTTTAGTAGGACGCAGCATTGCAGGCATAAAGTGCTGTAGGAAGTAGGCGCGAAGTCTAACATGCTGTAGTACGTGTCCCGTTCGGTGCGGCATTCCGTCACCCGCTCGGCGGGCCTTGGCCGAATACGGACAGACTCTGTTAAGATTCCTGCCTCTTATCTTTCCTATCCGTCAGCGGGCCCTTCGGGCAGTCGTTGATGTCGTTGTTTCTGGAGTTTTCATGTTGTTTCCTATCCTGCTGCTGTCGGCTGCCGGTTTTACCGTGCTGACCACAGAATTCGTCATCGTCGGCCTGTTGCCGTCGATTGCTCGGGACTTGAATGTCAGTGTGTCCCAGGCTGGGCTGCTGGTGACGTTGTTTGCCTTCACGGTGGCCGCGTTCGGGCCGTTCCTGACCGCGTACTGCGCGCGGTTCCAGCGCAAGCGCCTGTTTATCACCATCCTGATCATGTTCGCGGTGGCCAACACCGTCGCGGCACTGGCGCCGAATATCTGGGTCATGTCCCTGGCGCGCTTGATTCCCGCCTTGGGGCTGCCGGTGTTCTGGGCCTTGGCCAGTGAAACCGCGGTGGACATCGTCGGCCCGGAGTTCGCCGGGCGTGCGATTGAAAAAATTGGCTTCGGCATCGTCTGCGCCACGGTGTTCGGGATTCCGGTGGGCACGCTGATTTCCGATACGTTTGGCTGGCGTACCGCGTTTGGCGTGCTAGCGGTCATTGCACTGGCCAAGGCGTTGCTGCTGCTTATCTACCTGCCGGTCACACAGGCGAAGAACGAACAGACCACGCTGCGCTCGCAATTCAAGATCCTGCGCAGCCCGGTAATGCAAGGCCATATCCTGCTGTCTATCCTGGTCTTCAGTGGCATGTTCACGGCCTACACCTACTTGGCGGACATCCTTGAGCGGTTGGCGGGTTTCGACGGCACGCTGGTAGGTTGGTGCCTGATGGGCTTTGGTGCGGTGGGGCTGATCGGCAATTCCCTGGGTGGGCGCGCAGTGGATCGCCATCCGCTGATTGCTTCCATGGTGTTCTGCGGGTTCATGATTGCCGGCATGGTGGCGGTGGTGCCGGCTATTCACTCCACCCTCGGCCTGGCGGCAGCGATGGCCGTGTGGGGCGTGACCCAGGCGGCGATGTTCCTGGTCAGCCATGTGCGGTTGATGAAGGCGGCGCCCCATGCGCCCGCGTTTGCCGCGTCACTGAACATCGCCGGGGCCAACCTGGGGATCGGCCTGGGCGCGATGGTCGGCGGGCATGTCATCGACACCCTCGGCCTGGGTAGCCTGGGCTTTGCTGCGTCGGGGTTTATCCTGGTGTCGATCCTGCTCGCGTTGTGGCTGATGACGGCCAAGCCGACACCGGCCAACGCCTGAACCCTCAAGGCAGCGCGGTAAACAACGCGCGCCTTGCCCCTTCGGTGATCGCCACGATACCGGGGTGCTTGACCTTGCGTTCCACCGAAATCGCGTAGAACGACTCGGTGACCGCGTCGGTTTGGCCAATCAGCGCCACGCCGTACTGGCGCACCACCTCATCGGCGATCACGCTGGGGGCGATAAAGATCCCACTGCCGGATTGGCCAAACGCCTGCATCAAGGCGCTGTCATCGAACTCACCAATGATCCTTGGCTGAATCTGCTGCTCGGCAAACCAGCGCTGCAAACGGCTGCGTATCACCGTCTCGGCCCCCGGAATCAACAACGGTGCCCCCTGCAAACACTGTGGGAAATTGCCCGTGTGCTGGTCAGCCAATGCCTGGGTGGCGAAGAAGCTGATACCGCATTCCCCCAGCTTCTGGCTGTAGCCCTTGATATCCAGGTGTGTAGGCATCGGGCTGTCGGAAATCACCAAGTCCAGGCGCTGAATGGCCAGGTCGGCCAATAAGCGTTCGAGTTTGTCTTCACGGCAGGTGATGCGCATCGGTTCGCTCAGTTCCATGGTCGGTGCGATCAGCCGGTAGACGATGGACTTGGGGACCACATCCGCCACCCCGACACGGAACAGGATCTGCTGTTCATTGGGTTGGGCGCGTAACAGCGCTTCCAATTCATTGCCGGTCTGGAACATCTGCTCGGCGTAGGGCAGGGCTTGGCGTCCGGCTTGCGTCAACTCCAGCTGGCGGCCTACACGCTGAAACAGCGCAATGCCGAAGGTTTGCTCCAAGAGGCTGATCTGTCCGCTGATGGTCTGGGGCGTGAGGTTCAATTGCTCGCACGCACGCACAATGCTGCCGGTCTTGGCCACCACCCAGAAGTAATGCAGTTGTCGATAATTGAGCATGGCGGCCTACACTTCGTAAAAAACGAAGTATACGCGAGGAAAATACGAATTTTCCTGAACTGTCTGCCTGCATAGAATGCCTCGCTATCGAGGGGCCACTATTTGGACCCAAGGGTTCTAACGAGGACTACCACATGAAACTCAATTCCCTGGGCGTGGCATCGTTGCTTGCGCTTTCATTGGTGATGATCAGCGGTTGTGACCAGGTCGAGAAAAGCGCGCAACAAGTGCTGGACAGGGCGACCGAATCGGCCAAGCAAACGATCGATGACACCCACAAGGCTGCCCAACAGGCGTTGAGTGACGCGACAAAAGGTCTGATCAGCCCGCAGAAGAAAGAGGATCAGCCTGCCAACGAAGCTGAATCGAACACCCAAGAAACCTAATTTTCCCGCTCAACGTCAGGACTGACCTATGGATTATCTTTTACAACTGGCCGCCAGCCCCACCGCCTGGGTCGCATTGGCCACCTTGATCGTCATGGAAATCGTGTTGGGCATCGATAACCTGATCTTTATCTCGATCCTCACCAATAAATTGCCGCAGAAGCACCGGGCCAAAGCGCGGCGCATCGGTATCAGCATGGCGTTGGTGTTGCGCCTGGGCCTGTTGAGCACGATCGCGTTTATCGTGCAGTTGACGGCGCCGGTGTTCGAAATCTTCGGCCAGGCGTTTTCATGGAAAGACATGATCCTGATCGCCGGTGGCCTGTTCCTGGTGTGGAAGGCAACTACCGAGATCCATCACAGCATGGACCCGGAGCCCGAAGAGAAAGAAACCGTCAGCAATACCATGGCTATCGGTTTTGCCGCAGCCATTGGCCAGATCCTGATGCTCGACCTGGTGTTCTCCATCGACAGCATCATCACCGCCGTGGGCATGACCGAGCACTTGCCGATCATGATCATCGCCGTGGTGGTCTCGGTCATCGTGATGCTGGTCGCGGCCGAACCCTTGGCCAAGTTCATCAACGACAACCCAACCGTGGTGATGCTCGCCCTGGGCTTCTTGATCATGATCGGCATGACGCTGATCGCCGAAGGCTTCGGCGCCCACGTGCCAAAAGGCTACGTGTATGCGGCCATGGCGTTCTCGGCGGTGATCGAATGCTTGAACATCGCCCGGCGTAACCGGCACAAGCGTTTGCTGGCTGCCCGGCAGTAACGGCTGAACCAAAAGGCCGGCTGCGCTCATCAGAGCATAGGTATCTCCACAACTTCGGAGCGACGCTGAATCTGTGGCGAGGGAGGCTTGCTCCCGTGGCGGCCTGACTGCCAGCGACTCTCTAAATGATACAACGCGATCCAAATGTGGGAGCGGGCTTGCTCGCGAAGGCGGCCTGACAGCCGACTGGGATGTGGGATCAGATCGCATACATATCCGTTATTTAGGTAACGGCCACTTAGGGCTCCGCCCCAACGCGGGACAAGCCCGCTCGCCACAACAGCCGATTTGTCACAGATTCTGCGTTCGACGGTAATTGTGTAGATACCTATGCTCATCAGAGCTCAGCCGGCCTTTTGCTGTCTGCTAGAATCGGCCCACTTGATAGTTTGAGGTCCACCATGAACGAGCCGATTCGCCTTACCCAGTACAGCCACGGTGCGGGTTGCGGCTGCAAGATTTCGCCCCAGGTGCTGGAAGTGATCCTGGCCGGCAGCGGCGCGCAGAACCTCGATCCCAACCTGTGGGTGGGCAACGCCTCGCGCGATGATGCGGCGGTGTATGCCATCGACGACGAGCGCGGCGTGGTCTCCACCACCGACTTTTTCATGCCGATTGTCGATGATCCCTTCGATTTCGGCCGCATCGCCGCCACCAATGCCATCAGCGATATCTACGCCATGGGCGGCGACCCATTGATGGCCATCGCCATTCTCGGCTGGCCGGTGAATGTGCTGGCACCGGAGATTGCCCGGGAAGTGATCCGTGGCGGCCGTGCAGTGTGCGACGCCGCCGGCATCCCGCTGGCCGGTGGCCACTCCATCGACGCCCCGGAGCCGATCTTCGGCCTCGCCGTGACCGGCATCGTGCAAAAACGCCATATGAAGCGTAACGACACCGCGACGGCCGGCTGCCGCCTTTACCTGACCAAACCCCTGGGTATCGGCATCCTGACCACCGCCGAAAAGAAGGGCAAATTGCGCGAAGCGGATATTGGCCTGGCCCGTGACTGGATGTGCACCCTCAACAAACCCGGCAGCCGCTTCGGCAAATTGGCAGGCGTGACGGCCATGACCGACGTCACCGGTTTCGGCCTGCTCGGTCACCTGGTGGAAATGGCCGACGGCAGTGGCCTGACGGCACGCATCGAATATGAAAAAGTCCCACGCCTGCCGGGGGTTGAGTATTACTTGGACCAAGGCTGTGTGCCCGGGGGCACCTTGCGCAACTTCGACAGCTACGCCAGTAAGCTCGGGCGCGTGCAGGAGCTGCACAAGCGCGTACTTTGCGACCCGCAGACCAGCGGTGGCCTGCTGATAGCCGTCACCCCGGAAGGCGACGCCGAGTTCCACACGGTAGCCGCCGAGCTGGGCCTGGCCCTTGAGCCCATCGGCGAACTGGTTGAGCGACAGACCAACGCGGTAGAGGTGTTTTGATGGCAACTGACATCACCGATTACCGCGACATCTTCCTCCACGACCGCCCGATGATGGATACCCGCGCGCCGGTCGAATTCATCAAGGGGGCGTTTCCCGGGGTGGTCAACCTGCCGCTGATGACCGACGACGAACGCCAGCGCGTCGGCACCTGTTACAAGCAGCAAGGCCAGCAAGCGGCGATCGTGTTGGGGCATGAGTTGGTGTCCGGGGCGATCAAGGCCGAACGCATCGAGCGGTGGGCGCAGTTTGCCCAGGCCAACCCCGACGGTTACTTGTACTGCTTTCGCGGCGGGCTGCGTTCGCAGATCGTGCAGCAATGGTTGAAAACCGATGCGGGGATCGAATATCCCCGGGTTGGCGGTGGTTACAAGGCCATGCGCAGCTTCCTGCTGGATACGCTGGAGCAGGCGACGGCCCAGTGTGATTTTGTGTTGCTGGGTGGCATGACGGGCACCGGCAAGACCGAAGTGCTCGGCCAACTGCACAACGCTCTGGACCTGGAAGGCCACGCCAACCACCGCGGCTCCAGTTTCGGCAAGCGTGCTACGGCACAGCCGTCGACTATCGACTTCGAGAACCGCCTGGCGGTAGACCTGTTGAAAAAGCGCGCAGGCGGTATCGAGCAGTTTGTGGTCGAGGACGAGAGCCGCATGATCGGTAGTTGCGCGCTGCCCCTGCCGTTACACAAGGGGATGCAGACGTTTCCGATGGTGTGGCTGGAAGACAGCGTCGAAGGCCGTGTCGAGCGGATCCTGCGCGACTATGTGGTCGACCTGTGCGCGGAGTTTATGGGTGTATTTGGTGAAAGCGGCCACGCGCTGTTCGCCGAGCGCCTGACCCAGAGCCTGGCCAATATCCACAAGCGCCTGGGCGGCGAGCGCTTCCAGCGCTTGCAAGCGGTGTTGCAGGACGCGCTGGCGGAACAGGCCCGCAGTGGTGCAGTGGATTTGCACCGGGTCTGGATCGAAGGGTTGCTGCGCGAGTATTACGACCCGATGTACGCGTTCCAGCGCGAGAACAAAGGCGCGCGCATCGAGTTCGCCGGGGAGCAAGGGGCGGTGGTGGCGTATTTGCGCGAGAGAGCGCTCAACGCCACCCGCTGATCAGAGAATGGCGGCACCGATCAAACCGCAAACCACGCCCATCAACATGGTCAAGCCGGCCACCGTCACCAGTACCCGCGCATCGAAATCCTTGCGCAGCATCAACAGTGACGGCAGGCTCACGCTGGGCAGGGTCATCAACAAGGCCACTGCCGGGCCGGTGCCCATGCCCAGTGTCATCATGGTTTGTACGATTGGAATTTCTGCCGCCGTAGGAATAACGAACAGCGTGCCAACGATCGCCAGCGGCACCAGCCACACCAGGCTGTTGGCCATCGCACCGTCCACGTGAGGGAACAGCCAGACTCGCGCTGCGCCCAGGATCAGCACTGCCAGGATATACACCGGAATCGTGCTCCAGAACAGCTGCCACAGGGTGCGCAACCAGCGCCCCAGAAAGGGCTGCGACTCGACCGTGCTGACTTCGGCGACCGCCTCCAGCGCGGCTTCCGGTACCTGGTCCGGGCGCGCAATACGCTGCGCCACCAGGGACACGCCTACCACCAGTACAATCCCTGCGACCAGTCGCAGTGCGGTAAAGCCCCAGCCCAGCACAAACCCCATGAACACCAGGGTGGCCGGGTTCAACACCGGGTTGGCAATCCAGAACGCCAGCGCGGCGCCTACCGACACCTGCTGACGCCGCATCCCGGCCGCGACCGGTGCCGCGCAGCAACTGCACATCATCCCCGGCAACGCGAACAGCCCGCCACGCAGGGTCGAGCCCAGCCCGGCACGGCCAAACAGGCGTAGCAACCAGTCGCGGGGGATCAACACTTGCAACAACGAGCCGAGAATCACGGCCAATACGGCGGCTTTCCAGATCGCCAGGAAATACACCTGGGCATACGCCAGCGCCGCCGCGAGGGGCGAGCTTTGCTGGTCATTGAGAATCGAGGCGCCGATGCTGTGATTGTCGGCCGCTACAAACGCCTTGAGGTAGTAAGGCGACCATTTCACGTAGTAAAGGCCGATGCAGGCCACGAGCAGGAAGAGTGCCGGTTTGCACCAGAACGACCAGCCGCGTTTGGGCTGGGTGGAGGCAAGGTTGGACATGGTGGTGATCCGCAGGTGAGTCAATAGCCGGGCATCATACGCCCCTGTCGTTCAACCTTCAGGTATCAGTGCTGACCTGGGTCGCACTCGGGCAGGTCTGCTCGCCATTATTCAAGCCTTGCTTATAGTTGCGACTGAGCAGCGATGCCTTGCCGTTGTGCCAGGTCAGCGTCAGGACATACAGCGTGTCGTAGTCATTACCCGACCAATCGCTGGTAATGGTGTGTTTTTCACCCGTGGCTTCACTGGCGACCTTGTTGATCAGTTCCGGCAAGTAGCCGTGGGACCAGGCGGTGTAGATGATCGAGTTGTGATACTTGTCTTCTACCAATTCGTCGGCGAGGTCACTGGTGTCGTTGGCTGAAAACTGGATGTTCACCGGCAGGCCCAGTTTGATCGCGCTGGGGCTGATGGTCATCAGCGGCCGAATGTAGCTGTAGGAGTTGTCGTGCTCACCTTCCTCGACATTGCGGGTCGGGTTGGGGGCGAACACATAGTTGGCTTTGCCGAACTTTTCCGGCAGCACCGTGGCCAGGTTCATCGCGCGGTTCAGGCCCTGGCAGTTGAGCTGGCCCAAGCCACCGGCGGGTTTCTCGCCGTGGCGCAAGAAGACCAGGGTTTGTACGCCATCCACCGGCCCGGCACTGCTGAGTGGGGATTCGAGGGCCAGACCGATTGCGCCACCCAGGAGCAGCAGGGAGGGCAGGATATAGGCATAACGTTTGAGTCGTTGCGCAAGGCACAGAGGCTTGATTGTCATTATAAGTTCGAGTCTTAGTGCTTCGGATTAAGGCGGACGCGCCCGGCCCCAGAGGCGCCTGTGGCGTCCTGCGGTTTTTTCTGTGTCGTTGTAAAGAGGTGTTTCCTTTCACCGTGGCGGCGCACGTAAGAGTGCACATCGGCGCTTTGGTTCGCCCGCGCGGCAGACTAGCGTGCCTATGTTGCGTAATGATGACTCATGCATGACGGCGGGCAGATGACTATTATGGGGACTTTCCGTCCAGGGGTTCTCTATGAACGCACTTGCCGCTTTCCCGATCAACAGCAAATGGCCTGCCCAACACCCGGAACGTCTGCAACTGTATTCGCTGCCAACGCCCAATGGGGTCAAAGTGTCGATCATGCTCGAAGAGCTGGGCCTGCCCTATGAGGCACACAAGGTCAGCTTCGAGACCCAGGACCAGTTGTCCCCTGAGTTCATGTCCCTGAACCCCAACAACAAGATCCCCGCGATCATCGACCCCAACGGCCCGAGCGGGCAGCCGCTGGCATTGTTCGAGTCCGGCGCGATCCTGATTTACCTGGCGGAAAAAACCAGTCAGCTATTGTCCGAAGACCCGGCCACCCGCTATGAAACCTTTCAATGGCTGATGTTCCAGATGGCCGGTATCGGCCCGATGTTCGGTCAGGTAGGGTTCTTCAACAAGTTCGCCGGCAAGGCGTATGAAGACAAGCGTCCGCGTGACCGCTACGTCGCTGAATCCCGACGCTTGCTGCAGGTGCTGGAAAAACGCCTGCTGGGTCGCACCTGGATCATGGGCGACGAGTACAGCATCGCCGATATCGCCACCTTCCCTTGGGTTCGTAACCTGATCGGTTTCTACGAGTCCGGCGACCTGGTGGGGATCGCCGATTTCCCTAATGTGCTACGCGCGCTGGACGGCTTTGTTGCTCGCCCGGCGGTGATCCGTGGCTTGAATATTCCGAGCTGAAGCATGCCGACTTTCGATTTCAAACAACTGGATGTGTTCAGCAGCGTGTCGCTCAAAGGCAACCCGCTGGCCGTGGTACTGGGCGCCGATAGCCTCACGGACCAGCAGATGGCTGACTTCGCCCGTTGGACCAACCTCAGTGAAACCACGTTTTTACTCAAGCCCCGCGATCCGCGGGCCGACTACCGAGTAAGAATCTTCACCACCTTGAAGGAACTGCCGTTCGCCGGGCATCCGACGTTGGGCAGTTGCCACGCGTGGCTCAAAGCCGGTGGCGTCCCGCGAGGGGAGGAGATCATTCAGGAGTGCGAAATCGGGTTGGTGCGTATCCGCCGCCAAGCCGATGAGCTGGCGTTTATCGCGCCGCCGTTGCTGCGTGCCGGGCCGCTGGAGGCACCTTTGCTGGAGCGTGTGCGCCTGGCATTGGGCCTGGAGCCCGAGGCTATTGTCCGCAGCCAGTGGGTGGATAACGGTGCGGATTGGCTGGCGGTGATGCTGGCTGATCGCCAAGCAGTGCTGGACCTGCAGCCCGATTACGCACAACTGCTCGGGTTGGCGGTCGGCGTGATTGCCCCCTGTGATCCCGTGCGCGACGGGGTCGATGCGCAGTTTGAAGTGCGTGCCTTCATCGCCGGCGACGGCTCCCCCGAAGACCCGGCCACCGGCAGCTTGAATGCCGGCGTGGCCCAATGGCTGCTCGGCGAGGGCCTGGCGCCGGATCGCTATGTGGTCAGCCAAGGCACGGCGATGGGCCGGGCGGGACGTATTCGCATCGAGCGCCTGGGTGATGAGATCTGGGTCGGGGGTGCCGTTGCAGTGTGCATCGAAGGCCGTCTACAGCTGTAGATCAATGAATTGTTACGAGCCTCGCAATACACTATTGGCCCCTGGGTATTTGTACTGCCAGGGTTTGGGGGCATAAGCTTTCGCCCCAACGTTTTTGCCATAGCGATTTAGCCTCCAGTCAGGAAAGCCATGACCAGCCAGTTCCCCCAAGCCCGCCCACGCCGTCTGCGTCGCTCCCCGGAGTTGCGTGGCCTGTTCCAGGAAACCGAATTCACCCTCAACGACCTGGTGTTGCCGATTTTCGTCGAAGAAGAAATCGACGACTTTGTGCCGATCACCAGCATGCCGGGGGTGGTTCGCATCCCTGAGAAGAAGTTGGCGGGTGAGATCGAGCGCTACGCCCGTGCCGGGATCAAGTCAGTGATGACCTTTGGGGTGTCCCACCACCTGGATGCCAATGGCAGCGACACCTGGAAGGAGCGCGGCCTGGTTTCGCGTATGTCCTCGATCATCAAGGACGCGGTGCCGGAAATGATCGTGATGTCCGACACCTGCTTCTGCGAATACACCGACCATGGCCACTGCGGCGTGATGCACGGTGCCCATGTCGACAACGATGCGACCCTGGTCAACCTTGGCAAACAAGCCGTCGCCGCTGCCCGCGCCGGTGCTGACGTGATTGCGCCGTCGGCTGCCATGGACGGCCAGGTCCAGGCGATCCGCCGTGCCCTGGATGACGCCGGTTTTACCCATATCCCCATCATGGCTTATTCCACCAAATTCGCCTCGGCCCTTTACGGCCCGTTCCGCGAAGCCGGCGGCAGCGCGCTCAAGGGCGACCGCAAAAGCTACCAGATGAACCCGATGAACCGCCGCGAAGCCGTGCGCGAATCGCTGCTGGACGAGCAGGAAGGCGCCGATGCGCTGATGGTCAAGCCGGCCGGTGCCTACCTCGACATCATCCGCGACATCCGCGAAGCCTCGCGCCTGCCGGTGGCGGCGTACCAGGTGAGCGGCGAGTACGCGATGATCAAGTTCGGTGCCCAGGCTGGAGCGATTGATGAGGAGCGGGTAGTGCGGGAGACGTTGGGCTCGATCAAGCGCGCTGGGGCTGATTTGATTTTTACGTACTTTGCGATGGATTTGGCGTTGGCGGGGATTTAAAGGCGGTGTTTAGCCCTGTGGCAAAGGAGGTTAGTCGCCACGGGGCATCCGCTAGACCTGCACCGATTCAGCCCATCGCTGGCAGAAATCATGCTGCTGTTGTATATCACTGGTGAGATCGTTTTCCTCGTGAGCAAATATATGTACAACTTCCCCATCTGGCCGCCCCAGTGTTAGCTCGTAAGCAATAAGACCATTCGACATATGTGAGGACATACCTGATGTATGAACGTTAATTTTTGCGCCTTTGCAAAGAAAAACGGTGTCTTTCATATCCGCTCTCAATACACCGAAGCAGTCGTATAAATCCATCGCTGTATAGGTTTTTTTTGTCCCATTGCTTAGCGACAGATAAAGGGTGGGCTTGCCTCCTTCGTATTCGATCACTGCGCTGTCACGTATACCGTTTTTAATGATGGTGATTTCACGCGATTTCATGGGTATTTCCTATTAGGGTTCAATATCGTGTATCCCTTGAAAGTACCGTCTTCGTTGACTGGCGATGCACCTAAAATATCCTTGGTATCTATTCGTCCAGGGATTGCGATTTCTGACTCGTTTCTATGTTTGGAACGTGTGCCCAATGCTTTATTTACGTCTATTCCAGGGATTTTTCTTAGGGTGTAAAGAAAGCCTTCCTCGAAGCCAAAATTTGAAGCGAATACCAAGGCTTGTTTCCTTGAGGTCGAAGTAGGGACGAAATTGCTGGGAGGGCTGGCATTATTCAACGTGTGCAGGAAAAGGTCTGTGCTGGCGCCTCTACTTTCAAAACCGCTTTCAAAAATTTCATCTGGCTCTCTTAAATCCCCGCGGAATAGATATTCTCTTTTTTTATCTGACCTGGGGAGCGAGGGAGCCCCCTCATCTACCTTTGCCTGGCCGTGGGAGGTTTCAGTATGTTGATGTGGCTTACATCCATCTGCACCTGGACACGTACTTAAGCCTAGCTGATCCACCCACCCCGTAGGGTTGGGTACATACCGGTACCCATTAATCCCCCCCGCCAACTTCACCGGGTCCGGTGTCAGGTAGCGACCAATATCCGGATTGTAGTAGCGATAGCGGTTGTAGTGCAGGCTGCTTTCTTGGTCGAAATACTGACCTTGGAAGCGCAGCGGATTGTCGATTTTGCCTACGTCGAGCCGGGCGATCTGGCCGTAGGCGCGGTAGTGGGCGGACCAGACGATTTCGCCTTCGGTGTCGGTCAGTTCTTGCGGGGTGCCGAGGTGGTCGACTTGGTAGTGGTAGGGCTTGGTCTCTTTTGGGCCGAAACCTTCCAACAGCGCCAGTGGGCGGAAGCTTTCGGGCTCGTAGAGGTAACTGCGATGGCGTTCCGCATGGTGCTCGGCAATCAGCTTGTCGCCTTGCCAAAAAAACTCGGTGGTCTCGCCATCCACGGTTTTGCTGACACGTCGCCCAAACGGGTCATACCGATAGCTTGCGGTCTGCCCGTTGGGTTTGGTGAAGCCAATCAACCGATGCTGGCAGTCGTAGCGGTATTCGGTGACGATTTGATGACCCTTGCCACGCCGTTCGCGGATGAGGTTGCCGAAGGCGTCGTAGTCATAGTGACGGTCGCCCTGGATCACCAGGCGGTTGGCCGCGACGATGTCCGGGCCGGGGCGGTCTTGCATGAGCAGGTTGCCGGCCGGGTCGTGGCCGAAGCGTTCCTGCACGTCTTGCGAATGATCGGCGCGGGTCAGGCGGTTAAGCGGGTCGTAGCGATAGTCGTGCTGGCCTTTGCGGGTATCGAGCAGGCGGGTGAGGTTGCCGGTTGTGTCGTAGTCGTATTGGCGTTGGTAAAGGTAGTTTTGCTGCTGCGTAACGGCGTGGGCGTGCAGGCGGTGCTGGTCGTCGTAATGGTAATGGCTGAGCAGTTGACCTTGTTGGCGTTGGTGCTCGCGACCGCTCTTGAAGAGATGCGAGGTGAGCACCTCACCATTGAGCTCGACGGTGGCGAGATGGCCCCCTTTGTCGTGGTTGAAGCTCAGGCGGTTGTTGTCCGGCAGGCGCAGGGTTTTCAA
>NZ_JALJFG010000029.1 GCF_023242475.1 Pseudomonas sp. MWU15-20650
CTATAACGGCCCCCTCGGGGGCCGTGTTGTTTTACCTGTCGATGTTTTTTTATGCCCAATCAAACCATCAAGACACCCTGCGTCGGCCTGTGCTCCACCGTTTACGGTGACTTGGTCTGCCGGGGCTGCAAGCGTTATCACCATGAAGTGATCCAGTGGAATGGCTACAACGCCCAAGAGAAACAGGCCGTGTGGATGCGCCTGGAGCAACTGCTGGTGCAGGTGATGGCCAGCAAGCTGCAAGTGCTGGACCCGCAGCGCCTGCGCCAACAACTGGAAGACCGCAAGATTCGCTTTATGCCGCACCAATCGCCGTATTGCTGGGCGTATCAGTTGATTGCCCGGGGTGCACGGGTGATCTCCAGGTTGGATGCCTACGGGTTGGCGCTGCTGCCGGAGTTTCGTGAACGCGACCTCATAGAGCTGCGTGATGCGATTGACCGGGAGTTTTTCCTGCTGTCCGAGGCGCATTACGAGCGCTATATCGCGCCGGGTTTTCTGAAGGACGCATTTGGGCCAGCCCTGATAGCCACTTTCTAACCTGCACCACAAAACCCGTGTGGGAGGGGGCTCCCTCCCACATTGGGTTGTGCATCCGTCAGCAGGTCCAGGACGCATCACGCTCCGGGTGCAACCCGTACAGCGCAATGGCCTGCTGACACACCTCCCGCGCCAAACGCCCCTGCTCTACCAACGCCGTCAGCGCCGCCAATACGAGGTGATGGCGGTCCACCTCGAAAAAATCACGCAACGCCGCCCGTGTATCACTGCGCCCAAACCCATCGGTGCCGAGCACGGTGTAGCTTGAGCCCAGGTACGAACCAATCATCTGCGGCACCGCCCGCACGTAGTCGGACACTGCAATAATAGGAACACCTGTGGGCAGGCAGGCATTCACATGACTGACGCGCGGGGTGTGCTGCGGATGCAAGCGGTTCCACCGCTCCACCTCCCGCGCATCCCTCGCCAGCTCGCTGAAACTGGTGACGCTGAACACTTCGCTTGCCACATGCCAGTCCTCTGCCAGCAATTGCGCTGCGGCCTGGGCCTCGCGCACCAGTGTGCCGGAACCGAGCAGGCGCACCTTGGCGTCGGTCGCACCTTCCAGGCGGTACATGCCCTTGATGATTGCCGCCTCCATGCCCAGCGGCAGGCTCGGCTGCGGATAGTTTTCGTTCATCAGGGTCACGTAGTAGAACTCGTCCACATCGTGCTCGAGCATCTGGCGCATGCCGTGGTCGAGGATCACCGCGAACTCGCCGGCAAACGCCGGGTCGTAGGCACGGCAATTGGGCACGGTGGCGGCTGTCAGGTGGCTGCTGCCGTCCTGGTGTTGCAAGCCTTCGCCGCCCAACGTGGTGCGCCCGGCGGTGGCCCCCAGCAGGAAGCCACGGGCGCGTTGGTCGGCGGCGGCCCAAATCAGGTCACCCACGCGCTGAAAGCCAAACATCGAGTAGTAGATGTAAAACGGCAACATGCGCAGGCCATGCACCGAATAACTGGTGGCCGCGGCCACCCAGGAACTGATGGCGCTGGCTTCGCTGATGCCTTCTTCCAGGATCTGCCCGTCAGTGGCTTCGCGGTAGCTGAGGATCGAGCCGATGTCTTCCGGCTCATAACGCTGGCCGACACTGGAATAGATACCGATCTGTTTGAACAGGTTGGCCATGCCAAAGGTGCGCGCCTCATCGGCGACGATGGGTACGATGCGCGGGCCAAGGGCCTTGTCCTTGAGCAGGTTGGTCAGCATGCGCACGAAGGCCATGGTGGTGGACATTTCCTTGCCGTCGGCCGCCGTGGCGAAACCGGCGTAACTCGTCACCGGCGGTACACTCACCTGCGCTGCGACCTGGCCTCGACTCGGCACATAACCGCCCAGTGCATGGCGGCGCTGATGCAGGTAGCGTAACTCCAGGCTGTCATCCGCCGGCTTGAAGAAACTCAGTGATTCGGTCTGCTCATCCGACAGCGGCAGTTGGAAGCGATTGCGGAAGGCGAGCAGCGCCTCGCGATCCAGTTTCTTCTGTTGGTGAGTGGTCATCTTGCCCTGCCCTGCCTCGCCCATGCCGAAACCTTTTTTGGTCTGGGCAAGGATCACCGTGGGCTGACCCTTGACCCGGCGCGCGGCGTGGTAGGCAGCGTGGATCTTGACCATGTCGTGGCCGCCGCGCTTGAGGCGGTCGATCTGTTCATCGCTCATGCCATCGACGAGTTTGGCCAGTGACGCACTCTGGCCGAAAAAGTGTTCACGGTTGTAGGCGCCGTCCTTGGCGGCAAAGGTCTGGAATTGCCCGTCCACCGTGTGCGACAGCGTCTCGACCAGCGAGCCGTCGGTGTCCTTGGCAAACAACGCGTCCCAATCCGAGCCCCACACCAGCTTGATCACGTTCCAGCCGGCACCGCTGAACAACGCCTCCAGTTCGTCGATGATCCGCCCATTCCCGCGCACCGGGCCGTCGAGGCGTTGCAGGTTGCAGTTGACCACCCACGTGAGATTGTCCAGGCCCTCTCGGGCGGCCAGGGTCAGGGCCGACATGCTTTCCGGTTCGTCCATCTCGCCGTCGCCGAATACGCCCCACACGTGGCGCTCGGCGGTGTCCTGCAAGCCGCGATGTTGCAGGTAACGCATAAAGCGCGCCTGGAAAATCGAGCTGATGGGGCCAATCCCCATGGAACCGGTGGGGAACTGCCAGAAGTCCGGCATCAACCACGGGTGCGGATAGCTCGACAAGCCGCGCGCACCTTGCTTGGGCCCGCCGATTTCCTGGCGATAGTGAGCCAGGTCCTGTTCAGTCAGGCGCCCTTCGAGGTAGGCACGGGCATAGATACCTGGCGCAGAATGGGGTTGATAGAACACCAGGTCGCCACCAAAACGGTCGTTGCGGGCCCGGAAAAAGTGATTGAAGCCCACCTCGAACAAATCCGCCGCACTGGCGTAGCTGGCGATATGACCGCCGAGTTCGCCATACGCCTGGTTGGCCCGCACCACCATGGCCAGGGCATTCCAGCGCACCAGCGAGGCCAGGCGTTCTTCGGTGGCCAGGTCGCCGGGAAAGGCCGGCTGCTGCACGGCGCTGATGCTGTTGATGTAGGGCGTGCCATGGCGGGGCTTCCACTCGATGTGCGCGGCACTGCCTTCGCGCGCCAGCAGGTCGAGGATCTCGCGTGCCCTTGCCGGCCCGGCGTTTGCCACCAGCGAGGCCAGCGCGTCGCGCCACTCGTCCAGCTCTTGCTGATCCTGGGCTGTGTGATTCACTGCACTCGCGAAACCGTTCATGGGCACCTCCGGGCTTTTTTTTAAGTTTATGTCGACACCTGAGGATTTTTTGCCTGTTATCAGGCGCAGGTTTCAGCGTTTTGAGCATGAATCACTGCCAATCGGCTTTTTATCAGCACGTTGTGCTCAGCCACCCGAAACCCCGCAACTGTGTTTAAAATGCCGCCCGCTCAATGACCGACGCTCAATGATGAACCCAGACGCACTCGCTACCCTGCACGACCACCTGCTCACCGCCCTGGCCAGCCCGCCTGCCGAGACCCGGCGCCTGTTGCATGGCCGTGGCCGTTGCTGGCCGGGCCTGGAGCAACTGACGGTGGACTGGTTGCAGGGCGTTGTACTGGTGGCGTTGTTCAAGGCGCCGGAGCCGGCGCAGTTGGACGCCTTGAAACAACTGCTGGTCCAGTTCGAATGGGCCCGACACGGCGCGCATACGGTTGCCCTGCAACACCGCTACCTGCCGCAAAGCACCACCGAATGGCTGCTGGGCGACGCCATCGATGAGCTGATCATCACCGAAGGCGGCCTGCGTTACTTGATCGACCTGGGACGAAAACAGAACAGCGGGTTGTTCCTGGACATGCGTTACGGGCGCAACTGGGTACGCGAGCAGGCCAAGGGCCAGCGGGTGCTCAACCTGTTTGCCTATACCTGCGGTTTCTCGGTGGCGGCCATCGAAGGCGGCGCCGACCATGTGGTGAACCTGGACATGGCCCGTGGCGCCCTCAGCCGTGGCCGCGACAACCATCGCCTGAATGATCATGACCTGAGCCGCGTGACCTTTCTGGGCCATGACCTGTTCAAGTCCTGGGCCAAGGTCACCCACAGTGGCCCTTACGACCTGGTGATCATCGACCCGCCGTCCTTCCAAAAGGGCAGTTTCCTGCTGACCAAGGACTACCAGCGCGTGCTGCGCCGCCTGCCGGACCTGCTCACCCCGCAGGGCACCGTGCTGGCCTGCATGAACGACCCGGCCTTGGGCGAAGACTTCCTGATCGACGGCGTCACCCGTGACGCACCGGGCCTGCGCTTTGTAGAGCGCCTGGAAAACCCACCGGAATTTCCCGACATCGATCCACAGAGTGGGTTAAAGGCGCTGGTGTTCCGTCAGGGTTGATGCCGAAACGTCCTACGCTTGCTACGCTAAGTGATACACCGGGGTGGTGAACCTTATCCCCCCCTTCCCGGTCGATACCTGCATCCCCTGGCCAGACTCGACCGCCTCGTGTGGTCGGCTGCCCCGCTCGACCTTTTGGAGAAACGCCCGTGATATCGACCCTGCATGTAGCCAGACTCAAAGCTTGGGGTGCCCACGGCTTTACGGCCACCGGTGTGGTACTGGCGTTCCTGGCCACCCTGGCGCTGCTGGAGAACTCACCCAAGGCTTGCCTGCTCTGGCTGGGCCTGGCGTTGGTGGTGGACGGCGTCGATGGTTCCCTGGCACGACGCGTCAATGTCAGCACGGTATTGCCCAGTTTTGACGGGTCAGTCTTGGACCTGGTGATTGACTACCTCACCTACGTGTTCATCCCGGCGCTGTTTATCTATCGCTACATCGACCTGCCGGACTTCACCCACTTGTTTACGGTGTCGGTCATCCTGGTGTCGTCGCTGTTCTGCTTCTGCAATGTGAACATGAAGAGCAAAGACAACTACTTTGTCGGCTTTCCCGCCGCCTGGAACGTGGTTGCCCTGTGCGTCTACATCATCCAGCCGCAAGCCTGGGTGACGTTGCTGACGGTGATTGGGCTGGCCCTGCTGACCGTGACACCGATGAAGTTCCTGCACCCGTTCCGGGTCAAGCGTTTCATGCCGATCAACATCGCCGTGACCACGATCTGGTTGCTGTGCAGCTTCTTGATGGTGGTGGATTATCCGAACACCAACCCGTGGACATTTGGGTTGTGGTCGCTGATGTCGGCTTACTTCCTGGGGATTTGCGTGTGGCGCACGGCGCTGGAGTGGATCGACAAGCGTCACGGTTAAACCTGTGGGAGGGAGCAAGCCCCCTCCCACATTCGGCTCACATCACAGTAAGATGCACGCCCTCTGCGCCCATCCAACAATAAGCCCTGCCCATGCCCTTCGAACTCAGTGTTGACCTCACCACCCTGGCCATCCTGGCCGTTGTTGCCTTTATCGCCGGTTTCATCGACGCCATCGCCGGCGGTGGTGGGCTGCTGACCACACCCGCCCTGCTCACCGCCGGCATGCCACCGCACCTGGTGCTGGGCACCAACAAACTCAGTTCCACCTTCGGCTCGGCCACCGCCAGCTTCACCTTCTATCGCCGTAAGTTGTTCCATCCGCGCCAGTGGGTACACGCCATCATCGGCACGTTGATCGGTGCCTTGACCGGTGCCGTGGTTGCCCACTACCTGCCTGCCGAAACCCTGAACAAGATGCTGCCGGTAATCGTCTTCGCGTGCGGTGTGTACCTGCTGTTCGGTGGCACGCCCAAGGCGCCGCTGGAGGCCGATGCACCGATCAAGAAGAAATGGCAAGCCACCCAGGGCTTTGGCCTGGGTTTCTACGATGGTGTCGCCGGGCCGGGTACGGGCGCGTTCTGGACCGTGAGCACGATGTTGCTGCACCCCATTGACCTGGTGAAGGCCAGCGGCGTGGCGCGCAGCATGAACTTCGTCAGCAACGCGGCGGCGCTGACGGTGTTCATCATCAATGGTTCGGTGGACTGGATCGTCGGCCTGGCGATGGGCCTTTCGGTGATGTGTGGCGCCTTCTTTGGCGCACGCAGCGCAATCAGCGGCGGCGCCAAATTCATTCGCCCGGTGTTTATCACCGTGGTCCTCGGCCTGACGGTGCGCCTAGCCTGGCAGCACTGGTTCAGCGTGGCCTAAGCGGCGGGCCACGTAGAGGTCGATGAGGTAACGCGCAATCGAACGTGACGCCGGCAACGGCGGCAAGTCGTGGATGTTGAACCACTGCGCGTCTTCGATCTCGTCGGCCTGGGGCACAATGTCCCCCCCGGCGTACTCGGCATGAAAACCCAGCATCATCGAATGGGGGAACGGCCAGCATTGGCTGCCCATGTACTGGATGTTGCTGACCTCCACCTGCACTTCCTCACGCACCTCGCGGATCAGGCAGTCTTCGGCTGATTCGCCCGGCTCGGCAAAGCCCGCCAACGTGCTGTAGACCCCGGTGACAAAACGCGGCGAGCGCGCCAGCAAGATCTCATCACCGCGGGTCACCAGCACGATCATGCTCGGCGAAATCCGTGGGTAGCTGCGCAGGTCGCATGTCTGGCAGTACATCGCCCGTTCCCGTGGAACCTGGACCATGGCCTGGCCACAACTGCCGCAAAAACGATGCTCCCGCGCCCAGGTCCCAATCTGCGCGGCATAGCCCAGCACCTTGTACAAGGTGTGATCGCCTTGCAGCATGAAGCCGCGCAGGCCCTGCCAACTGCAACCCGGCACGTCGCTGGCGGCATTGAGTTCCAGCAAGTACACCGGCTCGCCGTCAAGGTGGCCGATGCCGTGTTCGGCGAACATCGAGAGGTCCTGGCGCTTGAGCCAGTCCCGGGGGAACAGCGGCCCGTTGGCGTCATGCAAAAAGCCCTCGCGGCTGCGGGCGACGGCCCAGCCGCCAGGGGTGTCATTGTCCAGCAGCGTTGTGGTAATCCAGCCTGGAGTCATGTCAGTCAATCCACGAATTCGGGGTTCTGCTTGCTCATATGCGCCGCAATGGCCACACGCAAGTCGTTGGATTGCAACATAGCCGAGTTCCAGGTGGCAACGTATTCCAAACCATCATTGACCGTATGGTCACGCATGTAGCGGATCATGGCTTTAGTGCCGGTAACGGCAATCGGCGACTTGGCGGCGATTTCATGGGCCATTTGCAGCACCCCGGCAAGCAGGCTGTCCTGATCGGCATACACGCGATTGACCAGGCCGATGCTGCGCGCTTCTTCGGCGCCGAACGGGCGGCCGGTGTAGGCCAGCTCACGCAGCATGCCATCGCCGATGATGCGCGGCAGGCGCTGCAAGGTGCCGACGTCGGCGGCCATGCCGATGTCGATTTCCTTGATCGAGAAGTGCGCGTCGGCCGCCGCATAACGCATGTCGCAGGCACTGATCAGGTCGATGGCACCGCCGATGCAGTAGCCCTGGATCGCCGCCAGCACCGGCTTGCGGCAGTTATCGACGGCGTTGAACGAGGCTTGCAGCGCCAGGATCTTGCGGCGCAACAGGCGTGCGTTGCGGCCGACGTCCTTGCCCAGTTCATTGGCCACCGAAGCCAGCAGCATCAGGTCGATACCGGACGAGAAATGCTTGCCGGCGCCGCTGAGCACCACGGCGCGAACGGCATCGGTGTCTTCGACCCATTGGAAGATGTCGATGATTTCGCTCCAGAACGCCGCGTTCATCGCGTTGATCTTTTCCGGGCGGTTGATCTGCACATGGGCAACGTTGCCGGTGAGTTCGACGACGAAAGCTTGGTATTCGGACATGGCAGTGATCCCTGACTGGCGATTGATAAAGGCCAGACTATAACAAGGGTGCACAAGGGCGCATCGGCCAAAAACGGGACTGGCAAAGGTCATGAAAGGGGTGGCCACGCGGTTCAGGGCAGACCGCTGCATTTCATCCAGGCCCTGGGGTTTATCAGCTATACAACCTGGGTCATTCCCAGGCGCTGTCTATGCCGTCCACGTTTCGTTCCTGGTTGATCCTGGCCCAAGCGATGCCGGCAACGCGGGTAAAAACGCTGTAAAAGTGATGGATAAAAACCTGCTCAGGCGCCATCCTTCGCGCTTTAAGCCGCCCCGTCAGCGGCGCTCGACGTATAAAGGATATGCCCATGCACGCCCAACCCCTCGCCCCTGCCGATTTCGAGTTTATTGAAGACATCCTGTTGAAGTACGGTGACGACCATTCGGTACTGAACCTGGCCGAGCTCGACGGCTACTTCACCGCGCTGGTTTCCAGCCCGGCGCAAGTGGACGTCGGCGAGTGGTTCCCGGCGATCTGGGGTGGGCAGAACCCGGAGTGGGAAGGCGTGGAAGAAGCGCAGCGTTTCCTGGCGCTGTGCGTGCGGCATATGAATACCTTGGCCGCACAATTGGCCACCGACCCGCAGGCATTCAAGGCCCGCTTCGACGACACCGAGCATCAGGGCCAAGTCGTGACCCTCGCCGAGGAATGGTGCTTTGGTTATATCCGTGGCGTGACCATCGGTCACTGGCCGGCATTGCCCGCCGAACAGGCCGGGCAACTGGAAAAAATCTCCTGGTGCGCCGAGCAGGACAATTTCGAATTGCCGGCAGACCTGGATGTAGACGCGCATCAACAGCGGGTCAGTGCAATCGAACCGGCGGCACGGGCACTGCATGATTACTGGTTGAGCCAGCGTTGATCGGGGCTTGTTTGAAGCCCAGGTCAAGCGCCTGATAGAACGCATTGCCGGTGTTGACCACGACCCGCAGCAACACCCATAGCGCGGCGCCCTCAAGTGTTTCTCGTGCCAGCCTGCTCCCACATCAGTGAGATACCAGCCGGCTATCAGGCCGCCACCGATACAGCGCCGCGCCAAAAAGTTGTGCCGATCACTATGCTCGCTCGACAAGGGTGGCGTGTTTGGCTGATTATTCGGGTCCGCCCGTCGGCCACTCCACGCCACCTCGCCTTGATCAGGAGCCTTGCACCTTGAGTTCGCAGAAAACCGTGACCGTTACACCGCCCAATTTCCCACTCAATGGCAAGGTCGCGCCCCCCGGTTCCAAATCCATTACCAACCGCGCCCTGTTGCTGGCGGCCCTGGCCAAGGGCACCAGCCGCTTGAGCGGTGCCCTGAAGAGTGACGACACCCGCCACATGTCGGTGGCCCTGCGCCAGATGGGCGTGACCATCGATGAGCCGGACGACACCACCTTCGTCGTCACCGGCCAAGGCAAGCTGCAATTGCCGGCACAGCCGCTGTTCCTCGGCAACGCCGGCACCGCCATGCGCTTCCTCACTGCGGCCGTGGCCACCGTGCAAGGCACCGTGGTGCTTGATGGCGACGACTACATGCAAAAACGCCCGATCGGCCCGCTGCTGGCCACCCTCGGCCAGAACGGTATTCGCGTTGACAGCCCGACCGGTTGCCCACCGGTGACCGTGCATGGCGTGGGCAAGGTCCAGGCCAAGCGCTTTGAAATCGATGGCGGTTTGTCCAGCCAATACGTATCGGCCTTGCTGATGCTCGCGGCCTGTGGCGAGGCGCCGATTGAGGTGGCGCTGACCGGCAAGGACATCGGTGCCCGCGGCTACGTGGACCTGACCCTGGACTGCATGCGTGCGTTCGGCGCACAGGTTGAAGCGGTTAACGACAGCACCTGGCGCGTGGCACCAACCGGCTACACCGCCCATGATTACCTGATCGAACCTGATGCCTCGGCGGCCACCTATTTGTGGGCCGCAGAAGTGCTGACCGGTGGCCGTATCGACATCGGCGTCGCCGCGCAGGATTTCACCCAACCCGACGCCAAGGCCCAGGCCGTGATCGCCCAGTTTCCGAACATGCAGGCCACGGTGGTGGGCTCGCAGATGCAGGACGCCATCCCGACCCTGGCGGTCCTCGCCGCGTTCAACAACACCCCGGTGCGCTTCACTGAACTGGCGAACCTGCGGGTCAAGGAGTGTGACCGCGTGCAGGCACTGCACGACGGCCTTAACGAAATCCGCCCGGGCCTGGCGACCATCGAGGGCGACGACCTGCTGGTGGCAAGCGACCCTGCCCTGGCCGGGACGTCATGCTCGGCGTTGATCGACACCCACGCCGACCACCGCATCGCCATGTGCTTTGCCTTGGCCGGGTTGAAAGTGGCGGGGATTAAAATCCAGGACCCAGACTGCGTGGCCAAGACCTACCCTGGGTACTGGAAAGCCTTGGGTAGCCTGGGCGTCGTGCTGAGCAACTGAGTTAGAGGCACCGGAATGGGGAGGCAATGCACATGACCATCCGCCAACCCTGCCCACCCGGTGCCTGTGTCTGCGAGCGTGAACGACTGCTGCAAGCGCCTGGCGCCGATTTGCGTATCCTCCAACTGACGCGACAGCAAGAAAAGGTCCTGCTCGAGCGTCTGGAAGACCTCAAGAGCTTGCAAGACCTGGAGCACATGCAGCAGCGGATGTTCGAGCAACTGGGCATCCGCGTGCACATCGCGCCGGGGCACACCGAGGTCAAGAGCATGCGCGGGATCCAGATCGTCATTGATGAGCTGCCGGGCCTGTGCCGCAAGACCCGACAATCAATCCCGGCAGCCATTCGCCGGGGCATGGAAAAGCGACCGGAGATTGCCTACCGCCTGCTGGATGCCCACGACCTGTTTCGCGAAGGCTGATTACCCCGCCACCGTTTCCCCCTGGAACAATTCCTGCCCCACGGCCCTGGCCTTGTGCAAATGCGCCTGTGCGCTACCGCTTTCCGACTCCAGCAGCAGCTCGGACGTCAGTACCTGCGCCCCACAGTAATCAAAAATCCCGTAGTCGATTTGCGTGCGCATGGCCTTGGCATAACCGTGTCGGTCAAACGCGCTTTCATCCGCAGCGCCGACTGCCAGCAGGTGCACCCGCAAGTGCCGCAGTTTTTTCACCACCGGCGTGTCCGGGCCGTAGTCAATCGCCCAGCCATTGACGAACACGCGGTCGACCCAGCCCTTGAGCAACCCCGGCAATGACCACCAATAGATCGGGAACGCCAGCACCAAGGCATCGGCGCGGTCGATTCGGGCCTGCTCGGCGAGCACATCGGCGGGCGGCGTGGCGCGGGTGCGGTGCACACGCTGGTCGGCAGCGGTGTAGCGTGGGTCGAAGCCTTCGGCGGCGAGGTCAGCAATTTCGAAGGTATGGCCGGCCGCCGTCAGCCCGGCAGCGACTTGCGCGGCCAGGCTGTGGGTGAGGGATTGCGGGTCGTGGTGAGCAACAACGATCAGAGCATGCATGACTTTGACTCCATTTGAGGTTACGCTGGGCTTAAGTTACCTTTGGTAAGTTACTTTTGGTATATAAGCATGTCAAGCCATGAATCCCCTGCCCCACGTCGTCGCTTATCCCGTGAAGATCGTTTACGCCAATTGCTGGATGTCGCCTGGCAACTGGTGCGCGAAGAAGGCACCGATGCCTTGGCCCTGGGGCGCCTGGCAGAACTGGCGGGCGTCACCAAGCCCGTGGTTTACGACCACTTCGTCACGCGCGCTGGGTTATTGGTCGCACTGTATGCAGACTTCGACGAACGGCAAAACCAGGTGCTCGACGAAGCACTGGTGGCCAGTAATGCCACGCTGGATGCTCGGGCCTGGGTGATCGCCTCGTCGTACGTCGATTGCGTGCTATTGCAAGGTCGGGAAATTCCGGGGGTGATTGCAGCGCTCAGCGGCTCGCCGGAGCTGGAAACCCTCAAGCGCCAATACGAAGCGATTTTCCTCGATAAGTGCCGCGACGCACTGGCGCCCTTTGCCCCCACCGGCAGCATTTCCCAGGCTGGTTTGCGCGCCATGCTTGGCGCGGCGGAAGCGTTGTCCCATGCGGCCGCCAACGGCGAGATCAGCCGCGAAGAGGCGCAACAGGAACTGTTGGCGACCATCGTGGCAATGGTCAACCGGGGGCGCGTTTGAAAATGCCCCTCGCCTCAGGCCAGGTGGTCGTTCACAAATAAGCGAACCTTGCGCGTCAACTGGTCCAGGTGCCGGTCACGCTGTTTCTCGGCATCCACCATCGCGCGCTTGCCGTGCTTTTGCAGCAGGTAAGTATGAATCTGGCGGACTTCCAGTGAGCTGTAGATCGCGGCCACATCCAACACGCCCATCAGGCCATCGGTGCCGTAATCGCGCGTATTCATCAGCACCTGAGTGCCACGCGCGCCGCGCACCTGAAACCCCATCGCCGTGAAGGCCGCCACCTTCTCCACGGCACATGCCAACTCTGCATGGGGATAACGCGCCAACACGTCCTGCATCATCGCCCGCCCCACGCCCTGACGCCGCGAACCGGCCTGCACGGCCATGAAGGCAATGCCGCACGCCTCGGGGTCATCCTTTACCGGCAGGCACAGCAAAAAGCCGATGACCTGGTCAGGATCCTGAGTTGCTGTGGCGACGAGCAACTCAACGGCAATCCCTTTCGTTCCGGCCAACGCCTCAAGGTAGAGGTGCACCTCAAAACCGGTGGCGTACTGGTAGATGTTATAGAGCAGGTTGCTCGGTGCCAGCGCCACGCTGCTGATGTCGGTGAGGTTGTCCACCACCATTTGCAGGATCTGGCTGTTGACCGATTCGGGGCACGGCGTGGTGTAGCGGGTAAGGCTGAACATGCAAATTCCTGGAGGTCTCAAGGCGGCGGGGATTGTACCTGTTGCCGGCCACCCTCGGCACCCGCCTCTCCCACGTGGTGGCTGGGTTGCACGACACAAACGTTGACAAGATAAAATCCTAACGACCATTGTCTGACAACCTGATTACCAAGGTTGTCCCCATGCTTGAGCTCCAGCGCCCCGACTCGCTTGTCGTGCGGGTTGTCAGCGCCATTCGCGCAGAGATCGATTCCGGCCAATTGGCCCCCGAGTCGCGCCTGCCCACCGAACAGCAACTGGCCGAACAACTCAACGTCAGCCGCTCTGTGGTGCGCGAAGCCATTGCCCAACTCAAGGCCGACGGCGTACTCACCGCGCGCCGCGGCCTGGGTTCGTTTATTTCGCAGACGCCTGCCGGCACGGTGTTCCGTTTCCCGCAACAAAACGGGCGCCTCCCCGACTTGGCGCAGATGTTTGAAGTACGCCTGTGGATCGAAACCCAGGCCGCCTCGATTGCTGCCCAGCGCCGTGATGCCGCCGACCTGCAACGCATGAAAAACGCATTGCAGGACATGCAGGATAACCGCGACGACTTCGAAGCCGCCGCCCTGGCCGATGTGGAGTTCCACCGGGCGATCGCCGACGCCAGCAAGAACGACTATTTCGTGGCCTTCCATGACTTCCTCAGGAGCCAGTTGGCCAGCGCTCGCAAGACCGCTTGGGAAAACTCGGCGTCGCGCTTTGCCACTGGCTCGGCCGAGGCCACACAGGAACACCAGGTGCTCTACCAAGCCATCGCCGACGGTGATGCTCAGCGCGCCGCCGCCAGTGCCGAGGCGCACCTGCGCGCCGCCGCCCGGCGCTTGCGATTGGAATTGCCCGCCACCGACTGACCGACTGCCCCCTTTTGTTGCGTGTCCTGGACACGCCGTTTTTTTAACCAGCACATTAGTCTGACAACCTGATAAGCAGACCGAAATGTACAACGCGAAGGACTTCACGCCATGATTCACGACTTTTGTATTATCGGCGGTGGCATCGTCGGCCTGGCTACCGCGATGGAGCTGCTCAAGCGCCAGCCCGGCGCCTCGCTGGTCATCCTGGAAAAAGAGCCGGTGTTGGCCAAACACCAGACCGGCCACAACAGCGGCGTCATTCACGCCGGCATCTACTACGCACCCGGCAGCCTCAAGGCCGACCTGTGCAAGCGCGGCGCCGAAGCCACCAAGCAGTTCTGCCGCGAGCACGGCATCAAGTTCGAGGTGTGCGGCAAGCTGCTGGTGGCCTCAAGCCCCCTGGAAATGCAGCGGATGGAAGCGCTGTACGCACGCGCCCAGCTCAATGGCATGAAGGTCGAGCGCCTGGACGCTGAGCAGTTGCGCCAACGTGAGCCGAATATCGTCGGCCTGGGCGGGCTGTTTCTCGACGCCACCGGCATCGTCGATTACCGCCAGGTGTGCGAGACCATGGCACAGGTCATCCGCCGCAACGGTGGCCAGATCTGCCTGGAACGCACCGTGACGGCGATCCACGAAGACACCGACAAAGTCACTCTCAACACCCACGGCGAAACCTGGCAGGCCCGGCACCTGGTGGTGTGCGCCGGGTTGCAATCGGACCGCCTGGCGACGCTGGCGGGGGTGAAGATCGATCACCAGATCATTCCGTTCCGTGGCGAATACTTCCGCCTGCCGGCGGCGAAAAACAACATCGTCAACCACCTGATCTACCCGATTCCCGACCCGGAGCTGCCGTTCCTCGGTGTGCACCTGACGCGCATGATCGACGGCAGCGTCACCGTCGGCCCGAATGCCGTGCTGGGCCTGGGCCGCGAGAACTACCGCAAGTTCTCGGTGAACTGGCGCGACGTAGCGCAGTACGCCCGCTTTCCCGGTTTCTGGAAAACCGTCTGGCAAAACCTCGGCTCGGGCACCGCCGAGATGAAGAACTCGCTGTTCAAGTCCGGTTACCTGGAGCAATGCCGCAAATACTGCCCGTCCCTGACCCTCGACGACTTGTTGCCTTATGAAGCGGGCATCCGCGCCCAGGCCGTCATGCGTGATGGCAGCCTGGTGCACGATTTCCTGTTCGCCCAGACGTCGCGAATGCTCCACGTCTGCAACGCGCCCTCACCGGCCGCCACGTCAGCCATGCCCATCGG
The DNA here is from genome assembly GCF_023242475.1 of Pseudomonas sp. MWU15-20650. Taxonomy (GTDB): domain Bacteria; phylum Pseudomonadota; class Gammaproteobacteria; order Pseudomonadales; family Pseudomonadaceae; genus Aquipseudomonas. The sequence continues at coordinate 14,736 of NZ_JALJFG010000029.1, forward strand.
CGCGATGATCGCCGACCGCCTGTTCACCCCAACGTAGCACCCGGCAATACGCCTCCATTTGACAATAACTATAAAGACCCAGAAGGAAGTCCAGCATGACGGCCCCCGCCTCCCTCCCCGGCACCGAAACCCCTGAACAAACCCGCAAGCGCCTGCGCAAAGTCGCCGCCGCCACCATCTTTGGTTCGATGCTGGAGTGGTATGACTTTTACCTGTACGCCACCATGGCGGCCATTGTGTTCTCGAAAATTTTCTTCGATAACAGCGACCCCAAGACCGCCACGCTGATGGCGTTCTCCACGTTCGCCATCGGTTTTATCGCCCGTCCGTTCGGCGGCATCCTGTTCGGTTACCTGGGCGACAAGTTCGGCCGCAAGCAAGTGCTGGTGCTGACCTTTTGCCTGATGGGCGTGTGCACCACGCTGATCGGCCTGATTCCCAGCTACGCCGCCATCGGTATCTGGGCGCCGATCGTGCTGGTGTTTATCCGCATCATCCAGGGCCTGGGCGCCGGTGCCGAACTGTCGGGCGCGGCAGTGACATCCTATGAGCATGCCTCCCAGGGCAAACGCGGCAGTCAGGGCGCATGGCCGGCGTTGGGCCTGAACCTGGGCCTGTTGTTGTCGTCGCTCACCGTGTACCTGCTCACCCTCAACGGCAATGAGTTCCTGCTGGCCGGCGGCTGGCGCATTCCCTTCGTCTGCAGCATCGTGCTGGTGGCGATTGGCCTGTGGGTGCGCAATAGCATTCCGGAAACCCCACAGTTCAAGGAACTCAGCAAAGAAGCCGCCAAGGCCCAGGCCTCGCCCCTCAAAGCCTTGTTCAAGCACGACCTGAAGGGCCTGGCGGTGGTGTTCTTTGTCGCCATTGGCTACAACGCCCTGAGCTACATCTTCAAGACCTTTTCCCTGGCGTACCTGACCCAGTTCAAAGGCGTCGATGTACACGTCACGTCACTGTCGGTGACCATCGCCAGCCTGATCGCCATCGTCGCCGTGCCCTGCTTCGGCTGGCTGTGCGACAAGTGGAGCAGCAAAACCGTGTTGATGCTCGGCGGGCTGTTCTCGTTGCTGTTCGCCTACCCATTCCTGGCCCTGCTCAACAGTGGTGAAAGCATGATGATCTACCTCGCCATCGGCGTGGGCACCGGCATCCTCGCGCCGATGATGTTTGCCCCGCAGGGCTCGTTCCTGAGCCGCCAGTTCCCCACTCAAACACGCTCTTCGGGCTTTGGTACCGGGCGCGAAATCGGCACGGCCATCGCGGGTGGCCTGGCTCCGTTGGGCGCCCTGTCGATGGTGGCGGCGTCGGCCACCCACTCCACCGATGGCGTGGTGGTTATCCTCGCCATCTCGGCCCTGCTGGTGGTGGTGTTCGCGTGGTGCGATCAGGGCCGTAAACACTCGGCCTTCAAGAACTGAGGGAAAAAGTTCGGATCAATGGGTGCATGGATGCACCCGGATCGCGCATCATGGGCACTTTCAAGCTCAAGGGTAACGTCCATGCGCGTTCTGTCATTGATGATGGGTCTTACGACGCTGGCCGCCAGTACGGTGTTCTGCGCCAGCGCGATGGCGAATGAAGAAACTCAGCTGGTGCAACAGATCAACCAGTACCGCAGCCAAGTACAGCGCTGCGGCGACCAAGGCTCCCAGGAGCTGCCTCCCCTGGCCAGCGACACGCGGCTGGTGCTGCCGGCCACCAATGTCGGCGACCTGCAGCAGGCGCTGGCGCGGGCCGCGTACCCGATGGTCAACGTGCAGGCCATCAGCCTGTCCGGGCCCAAGGACGCCCAGGCCGCCATGAAAGCGGTGCGCGAAAGTTTCTGCCGGGTAGTGCTCGACCCGCAATTTGTCGACATCGGCGTCAGCAACAGTGGCCAGGATTGGCGCATCGTGCTGGCCCGCCCGTTGCTGTCCAGCGGCCTGGGCGATTGGCAGACCGAAGGCAAGCAACTGCTGAACCTGGTCAACGCCGCCCGTGCCCAGCCTCGCCAATGCGGCCCCCAAGCGTTCACTGCGACCACTGCGTTGTCCTGGAACGACGACCTGGCCGGCGCCGCCAACAGCCACACGCGCAACATGGCCAACGGTAACTTCTTCGACCACCTGGACCACGACGGCCGTACCCCAGGCGATCGCGCCGAGCTGGCCGGTTATATCGCAAAGAACATCGGCGAAAACATCGCTGCCGGCCTCGATACCCCACGTAAGGTCGTAGACGGTTGGCTCGCCAGCCCGGGCCATTGCGCCAACTTGATGAACCCGCTGTTTCGCGAACTGGGTGCCGCCTACGCAATGGACCCCAAGAGTGATGCGGGGATCTACTGGACAGCCGTGTTCGCCAGCCAATAAGGCTTGGGCCACAGCCAAAAAATGGAGCAATTCTCTAGCGACATGGACGGAGCATCAAATTGCTATCGCCCGCACAGTCGTACTGAACGGGTGACGGTGAATCAGGTCTGTTGCTGGGCAACCTGACGCTTCAGGCAACAGCGCTACCGTGGCAAATAAGGTGTTGATCCAATGATGAACTGGCTGCAAAGCGGCAGCGACATGGCTGAGCGGGTTCGCCAGCATGATTGGGCCAGTACGCCCCTGGGGCCGCTTGACCAGTGGCCTGATGTGCTGAAGACCACGGTTGCGCTGTGCTTCGCGTCCCGCTTCCCCCAGGCGATCGTTTGGGGGGATCAGTTGATTACGCTCTACAACGATGCGTTCATTCCCATCCTGGGCAACAAGCCCGATGCATTGGGCCGCCCGTTCAATGAGGTGTGGCGTGAGGTATGGGACGATGTCAGCCCGATTGCCGGCGCCGCGTTCGACGGGCGTGCCACCTATATCGAAAACTTCCCGTTGCTGATCGAGCGTGACGAAGCACCGGAGCAAGCGTACTTCACGTTCTGCTACAGCCCCATCCGTGACCCCCACGGCGTGGTCGTCGGGATGCTCGACACGGTGACCGAGACCACCGCCACCGTCTTCCTTGCCCGCCGCCTGGCGGTGCTGGACGCTATCGGTAACAGCGTCGCCAATGCGACCGACGCCGAAGCGATCATGACCTCGACCACCCACCTGCTGGCGGAACACCTGCACGCCTCCATTTGCGCTTACGCGGATATGGACGCCGATGAAGACGGCTTCACCATCCGTGGCGACTGGGCGGTACCCGGCACCCCGAGCATCATCGGCCATTATCGCCTGGCAGCGTTCGGCGAACGGGCCGTCACCTGCCTGCGGGCTGGCCAGCCATTGGTGATCCGTAACAATTTGACCGAACTACCGGCCCATGAATCGGCGAACTTCCAAGCGTTGGGCGTGACCTCAACCATCTGTGTGCCGTTGATCAAGGACGGTCGCCTCACTGCGTTGATGGCGGTGCACGACACACAACCGCGCCACTGGTCGCCCTATGACCTGGCGCTGTTGGGTGAAGTCACCGAACGCTCCTGGGCACACATTGAACGTGTGCGCGCCGATGCGGCGGTGCGCGAGGGTTTGGCGGCCTACACCGAACTCAACGCCACCCTGGAACAACGGGTCGAAGAACGTACCCTGGCGCTCGCCCAGGCAGAAGCCGCACTGCGCCAGTCGCAAAAGCTTGAGGCCATCGGCCAACTCACCGGCGGTGTGGCCCATGATTTCAACAACCTGCTGACGATCATTCGTTCCTCCGTGGACTTCCTGCGCCAGCCGGGCTTGTCGCAGGAACGTCGCCAACGCTACATGAGCGCCGTCTCCGACACCGTGGAGCGAGCCAGCAAACTGACCAACCAACTGCTCGCCTTTGCCCGCCGCCAACCGCTGAACCCGCAAGTCTTCGATGTCGGTCAACGTGTGCAGAACATCGGCGAGATGCTCGAGAGCGTCACGGGTGCGCGCATTCACGTACAGGTCCAGTTGCCTGAACAGCCTTGCCACGCGCGCATCGACCCGAGCCAATTTGAAACCGCGCTGATCAACATTGCCCTCAACGCCCGCGACGCGATGAATGGCCAGGGCACCCTGACCTTGAAAGTGGCTGGGCACCAGACCCTGCCGCGCATTCGCGGGGATGCCGAGTCACGCCTGCCCTATCTTACGGTTTCCCTGGCGGACACGGGCACGGGGATTCCCAGCGACACCTTCGAACGCATTTTCGAACCGTTCTTTACCACCAAGGCGGTTGGCAAAGGCACTGGGCTGGGCTTGTCCCAGGTGTTTGGCTTCGCCAAGCAATCGGGCGGCAATATCGATGTGGCCAGTACTGTCGGCCAGGGCACGGTGTTTACCCTGTACCTGCCACAAGTCGACAGCCAAGAGGCACCGCCCTTACCCGTCGCTGAACCGCTCATCCCCCTGCCGGGAAACGTCCGACAGCATGTGCTGATTGTGGAAGACAACCTGGAGGTGGGACGTTTCGCCAGCCAGATCCTGCAGGACCTGGGCTACCAGACCACCTGGGCCACCGATGCCCAGCAGGCACTGGCCCTTGCTGGTGAGGACGCCACGGCGTTCGACGCGATTTTCTCGGACGTGGTGATGCCGGGGATGACAGGCGTGGCGATGGCCAAGGTATTGCGCCAGCGCCGTCCGACGCTGCCGGTGGTGCTCACTTCCGGCTACAGCGAAGAACTGGCCGACAGTGGCTACGACGGCTTCGAGTTCCTGGCCAAACCCTACTCCGCCGACCAGGTCGCCCGGATCCTGGCCAAGGCCATCCCCCGAGACTGAACGACCGCCTACCGAGCCACCACCACCTGGTTACGCCCTTGGGCCTTGGCACGGTACAACGCCTTGTCGGCGCTGTTCATCAGGCCGTGCAGGTCCAGGTCACGGCCCTGGGTCGACGCCACGCCGAGGCTGGCGGTCAGGCCCCGCACCGGCTCCAGCTTCAGGCCGGCAATCGCCGCGATCAACTGCTCTGCGGTATCGCGCGCGTTCTCCAGTGAAGTGTTGGCCAGCAGCACGCCAAACTCTTCGCCGCCCAGTCGACCGTAGACATCGGCCTGGCGAAACGAGGCGCTGATCACCCCACCAACCTGGCGCAATACGTCGTCACCGGCCTGGTGGCCATAGGTGTCGTTGACATCCTTGAAGTGGTCCATGTCCAGTATGAGCGCGCACAACGGTTGCTGGCTCTGACGGCACTGCGCATACAGCAGCCGCGCCTGTTCGAAAAAAGCGTGCCGGTTCATCAGCCCGGTGAGTTCATCAGTCTGTGCGGCAAGGGTGGAAATCGTGTGAGCCCGTTCCATTTGCCGGGTAAGGCGAAAGGCTTTTTCCAGCGCATCGGAGAGTTTGCGCGTGGCACTCACCACGAAGCTCGAAAACACCAGCACCGCAATCGCCACGCCGACCTGCATGGACGAAGGCTGGAACAGCAACCACAGCGTACACGGCAGCAGCACCAGGGCCATGGCCCCCAGCGTCATGTAGCGATAGGCCGAATAACAGGACACCGCACTGACCGACATGCCCACCGCAAACAGGATGACCAGCACCTGGGACACCCGGTCATCGTGGGGCATGAGCGCGAATGCGCCGATCCCCCAGATCCCGGCCGACAACATTAGCGTGACCCAGTAACGACGCTCCCAGCGCTGCGGCGTGCGCTCGCTGTCTGGGCTGCGAAACCAGTCCATGAACATCTTGAGCCGTAACAGGGAAGAACCCGCCAGCACCATCAGCCACACCTGCATGACCGGGTGGTCAAAACGATCCCAGCACAGCCAGCACAGCATCACGGCGGCCAGGTAACTGCCGAAAATGGCGGAGAACGATTGTCGAAACAGCTGGTGCAGACGGTCCGTTCGCACCTGCTCTTCTATGACGTCATCCTGGTCCTGCGCACGGCTGAAGCTGTTCATGCAATTCGCCTGTTTCGACTGGGACGACAAGGGCAGCCATTGTGGCACCGTGCCAGCAGTCAGAACAACTGCGTCCAGCACGGTAAGCCTTTAACGCACTTGCGGCCGCAGGATCAACACCCCCAACGGCGGCAAATTCAATGACAGCGACACCGGTTGCCCATGGTGGGCGTCCTCCTGGGTAAACACCTCTCCCCCATTGCCATAATTGGAACCGGCATAGGTATCCGCGTCACTGTTGATCACCTCCGTCCAACGCCCGGCGAACGGCACGCCGACTTTGTAGCCTTCACGTGGCACCGGCGTGAAGTTAGCCACCACCAGCACCGGCCGGCCCTCTTTACTCCAGCGCAACCAAGCGTAGACGCTGTTGATGGCATCATCGCCAATCAACCACTGGAAGCCTTGGGGCGCGTCATCCTGTTCGTGCAGCGCCGGCTCCTCGCGGTACAAGCGATTCAAGTCGCCCACCAGCTTCTGTACGCCCCGATGCTCGGGGTACTGCAACAAGTACCAATCCAGCTGCTGGTCGTGGTTCCACTCGCGCCACTGGCCGAACTCGCAGCCCATGAACAACAGCTTCTTGCCCGGGTGCATCCACATGAAACACAGGTAGGCACGCAGGTTGGCGAACTTCTGCCAGCGGTCGCCGGGCATCTTGTCGATGAGCGAATGCTTGCCGTGCACCACTTCATCGTGGGAGATCGGCAAAATGAAGCGTTCGGACCAGGCATACACCAGGCCGAAACTCAGTTCGTTGTGATGATGGGCGCGGTACACCGGATCCTGCTGGATGTAGTGCAGGGAGTCGTGCATCCAGCCCATGTTCCACTTGTAGTTGAAGCCCAGGCCGCCCTGTTGGGTCGGCTGGCTCACGCCGGGCCAGGCGGTGGACTCTTCGGCAATCACCAGCGCACCCGGCGCTTCAAGGGCGACCACGTCGTTCAAGTGACGCAGGAAGTCGATGGCCTCCAGGTTCTCCCGCCCGCCATGGCGGTTGGGCACCCATTCGCCCGCCTTGCGCGAGTAATCGCGGTACAGCATGGAGGCCACCGCATCCACCCGCAGGCCGTCTACATGGAAATGCCTGAGCCAGTGCAGAGCCGAGGCCAGCATGAATCCATGCACTTCGGTGCGGCCCAGGTTGTAGATCAGCGTGTCCCAATCCTGGTGAAAACCTTCCAGTGGGTTGGCGTATTCGTACAGCGCAGTGCCGTCGAATTGCGCCAGGCCGTGGGTATCGGTCGGAAAGTGCGCCGGCACCCAGTCGAGAATCACACCGATATCGGCCTGATGGCAGGCGTTGACGAACCAGGCGAAATCCTGCGGCGAACCAAAACGCGCACTCGGCGCAAACTGCGACAACGCTTGATAGCCCCAGGAGCCGCCAAAGGGATGCTCCATGACCGGCATCAGCTCGATATGGGTGAAGCCCAATTGCTGTACATAGGGAATCAACCGTTCGGCCAGTTCACGCCAACCGTATTGGCGCGACACTTCACCGGCTTCGTCCAGTTCACACTGCCAGGAGCCCACGTGCAGTTCGTAGATCGACAGCGGCGCGCTGGTCTTCTGGCGCTCTACGCGTGCCTGCATCCATTGATGGTCCTGCCAGTCCACCTGCAACGGTACGGCGACTTTCGAAGCCGTGTCGGGCGGCAATTGGGTGGCCAGGGCCATCGGGTCAGCCTTGAGCGGCAAGATCCCATGGGCGCCCAAGATTTCATACTTGTAGGCCGCTCCCGCTTGCAGGCGCGGGATAAAGATCTCCCAAACGCCGGACGGATGCCGCAGGCGCATCGGATGACGGCGCCCGTCCCAAATATTGAAGTCGCCCACCACCGACACCCGTCGCGCGTTGGGCGCCCACACCGCAAAACGCACACCCTCGACGCCATCGACGCTGGTGACCTGGGCGCCCAGGCAACTGCTGAGGTCACGGTGATTGCCTTCGGCAAACAGGTACAGGTCCATTTCCCCCAACAATAATTGGCTGAAACTGTAAGGGTCCTCGGTAATCTGCTCACCGCCGGTCCACTGGATTTTCAGCAGGTAACCCTGGCGAGTATCGAAGTGACCGACGAACAGACCCGGCACTTGGCTCGCCTGCAGATGACCGAGCGGCTCACCGCTATCGCGCGCCAGCACGTGGACACTCAGTGCTTGCGGTAGAAACGCGCGGATAAACTGCCCGCCGTGCCCATCGTCATGGGGCCCAAGGATCGAGAACGGGTCATGGTGTTCGGCGCGCACCAGCGCTTCGACATCCTTGGAGGCCGGCATGGCGGCCAACTTGGGCTGCAGCGGTTCTTTATGCGTAAAGCTCATGACATCTCCCCCCCGCGTACAGGTTTGGATAAAGGTGTAAGCCCGCAGAGCAGGCCGTGCAAGCCTTGCAACGGCACGGGTAACCACGTCGGGCGATTTTCTGCTTCGTAGGCCACTTCGTACGCGGCCTTCTCCAGGCTGAACAACGTCAGCGCGGCCCCCTGGCCATGGCCATCCTGCCACTCATGCGCCAGTGTAGACGTCGCGGCCTGATAAGCCTGGGTAAATGCCTGGCGGGCTTCTTTCAGGTAGCGATCCGTCACGCGCTTGCGCGCCATGTCCGCTTCTGGCGAGTGATCCACGCCTTGCACATTCAGGGCCATCGCCGCCGCATAATCAAAGGAGCGCAGCACACCACTCACATCTTTGTAGGGGCTGTGCTTGCCGCGCCGTTCATGCAACGGCCGCGCCGGTTCCCCTTCAAAGTCGATCAGGTACGCATCGCCTTTGACCACCAGCACCTGGCCCAGGTGCAAGTCACCGTGGACGCGAATCCGTAGCCCACCCAGCGTGGCTTTGGCCAACGCCTGGACCTGGCTGCCGATGGCTTTTTTCTGCGCCAGTAATTCACTGACCCGCGCCTGATCCGCCGCGTTCAATTGGGCTTGATGAAGTTTCAGTAATTGCAAGGCGCGCTCGATTTGTGCGCCCACATCCTTGGCCCAGGCTCGGGTGTCCTTGAGCGTGGTGGCCTCGGGCGTGAAGTCGGTATCTGTGGTGGGGGCCGCCAGCAGCGCGTGCATTTCTCCCAGGCGCCGGCCCAGCAACCCGGCGAAATCCGCCAACTCACCGAGGGCGTTGTAGTGCTGCTCCTGTTCGGAGGTGGCCTCGGCCAGCTCATCACGGATGGCGCGTTCCAGGTTGTTCTGGGTCCAACTCCAGGCATCGCCCTGGTTACTCAGGTAGCCCTGGGCAATCATCAGCAGGTTGTCCTGGCCTTGCCTATCGTGGCGGACCATCGAGCCCAGCAGCGGCGAGATATTCGGATAGCCGGCGGCGGTCAGGTAGGCGCTCATTTCCAGCTCCGGGTGCACCCCGGCACTGACCTTGCGAATCAGCTTGAGCACCAGGCTCTCACCCACCACCACGGAGCTGTTGGACTGCTCGGCCGACAAGTAGCGCACCGGGGATTCATCCGTCAGCGCCAACTGAGCCAAGTGCGCCGTTGCCGCAAAACGCAACTCACCTTCGCTGCAACTGAGCACCGTGTGGGCCTGCAGGGCCTGGATCACCGCGCGGATAAAAGGCTCCAGGCTGAACGCATCCGTCACCAACCCCACTTGGCGTGTACGCCGTACCCGGGCCAGGGCCAATTGCTGCGGCAAGGCGCTGGTGAATTGGTCCTCGCCGAGAAAGCCCAACGGCAGTTGATAACGGCTGGTTTGGCCACCGCTGCTGACATCCATTTCACTGAGCAGCACCGGATGCAGCGGGTCGCCAAAGCGCACGCCATACGCGATGTGCACGCTGTCGATCGCCGCGTCTTTACCGGCAAACCAACGGCGCTTGGGTAGCCAGGCCGGCAGCGACGTACGCTCCAGGCTGGTGCGGCAAGGCTCCTCCAGCAACTCTTCCATGCGTTTTTTCAGCACCAGGGTGGTGAAGTCCGGCATGCTCTGCACCGGCTGCACATGCCAGCTGGGCATCTGGTTTTCCGCCGCCAGCACAAACCAATAGAAGCCGTACGGTGCCAGGGTCAGCAAGAAATTCAACTGGCCAATGGGCGGGAAGGCATTTGCGCCGAGCATCTCTACCGGCACCATGCCGGCAAAGGCCGACAGATCCAGCTCGGCCGCCTGGGCGCTGCGCGATACGTTGGCCACGCACAGGATGATTTCGGTACGCCCGTCCTCCCCAGTGTGTTCACGGGTATAGGCCAGGATACGGCGGTTGGTCGGCGAGAGCATTTTCAGGCTGCCGCGCCCAAACGCCTTGGACTGCTTGCGCACTGCCAGCATGCGCCGAGTCCAGTTCAGCAGCGAGTGTGGGTCTTGGGCCTGGGTCTCGACGTTGACCGACTGATAACCATATTGCGGGTCCATGATCGGCGGCAGCACCAGGCTAGCCGGGTCGGCGCGGGAGAAGCCGCCATTGCGGTCGATGGACCATTGCATTGGCGTGCGCACACCGTCGCGGTCACCCAGGTAGATATTGTCGCCCATGCCAATTTCATCGCCGTAATACAAGGTCGGCGTACCCGGCATCGACAGCAGCAGGCTATTGAGTAACTCGACCCGCCGGCGATCACGCTCCATCAGCGGCGCCAGGCGCCGACGAATGCCCAGGTTGATGCGGGCGCGACGGTCAGCCGCGTAGTAGTTCCACAGGTAGTCGCGCTCTTTGTCGGTGACCATTTCCAAGGTCAATTCATCGTGGTTGCGCAGGAAAATCGCCCATTGGCAGTTGGCGGGAATCTCCGGGGTCTGGCGCAAAATATCGGTGATAGGGAAGCGATCTTCCTGGGCCAAGGCCATGTACATACGCGGCATCAACGGGAAGTGAAACGCCATATGGCACTCATCACCGTCGTCGCCTTTTTTGTCACCGAAGTACAACTGAGTGTCTTCCGGCCATTGGTTCGCTTCGGCCAGCAGCATGCGGTCGGGGTAATGGGCGTCGATTTCGGCGCGGATCTGTTTGAGTACAGCGTGGGTTTCGGGGAGGTTTTCGTTGTGGGTGCCGTCGCGCTCGATCAGGTAAGGGATGGCGTCCAGGCGCAGGCCGTCGATGCCCATGTCCAGCCAGTAGCGCATCACCGACAGCACGGCTTTCATGACTTGCGGGTTATCGAAGTTGAGGTCGGGCTGGTGAGAATAGAAGCGGTGCCAGAAGTACTGGCCGGCGACCGGGTCCCAGGTCCAGTTGGACTTCTCGGTATCGAGGAAGATGATGCGGGTACCGTCGTACTTCTGGTCATCATCGGACCACACATAGAAGTCCCGCGCCGCCGACCCGGGCTTGGCCTTGCGTGCACGCTGGAACCAGGGATGCTGGTCGGACGTGTGGTTGATCACCAGTTCAGTGATGACCCGCAGCCCGCGCTTGTGAGCTTCGGCGATAAAGCGCCGGGCGTCGGCCAGGGTTCCGTAGTCGCTGTGCACGCCACGGTATTCGGCAATATCGTAGCCATCATCACGGCGTGGCGAAGGGTAGAACGGCAACAGCCAGAGGGTGTTCACGCCGAGGTCGGCAATGTAGTCAAGTTTGGCGATCAGGCCAGGAAAATCACCGATGCCGTCGTTGTTGGAGTCGAAATAGGATTTGACGTGAACCTGGTAGATCACCGCGTCTTTGTACCAGAGCGGGTCTTTGATGAAGGTGGCCGCCTTGGGTTTCTTCGCCATTGGAAACTCCTGAATACTCAAAAAAACGTGCAGGCCCAACCCGGTCGATGTGGGAGGGATCAAGCCCCAATTCCTGTCAGTCAAGCGCTATAACGAGCAACCGGTAACCTGTGGCGAGCGGGCTCGTCCCGCGTTGGGCTGCGCAGCAGCCCCAAAAGCTGTCTCTGCGGAGTATCGGGTACACCGCATGCGGCCTTCTTTGAGGCGTGCCCCCTCCCACATTCGATTCGTGCCTGAATTAAGAGGTGGTAATGCGCCAGATCCCAAACGGCATCTGCGGCTCTATGCGCATCCATTGGGTCTTGCCGTACCAGGTCCAGCGGTGGCCGTTCATCAAGTCTTCACCCTGGGTCTGGGCGTCGTCCGGCAAGCCCATTTCCCACAGCGGTAATTCAAAGTGGGCTTCCTGGGCGTTGTAAGGGTCGAGGTTGACAGCCACCAGGATGAAGTTGCTGCCATCCTCACTGCGCTTGCCGAAATACAGGATGTTGTCGTTCCAGGCGTTGTAGAGCTTCAACCCCAAGTGCGTGTGCAACGCCGGGTTCTGCCGGCGAATACGGTTGAGCTGGGCGATCTCGGCAATGATGTTGCCGGCGGCGGTGAAATCCCGCGGGCGGATCTCGTATTTCTCCGAGTCCAGATACTCCTCTTTACCCGGCACCGGCGCGGCTTCGCACAGCTCAAAGCCGGAATACATGCCCCACAGGCCCGAGCCCATGGTGGCCAGCGCGGCGCGGATCAAGAAGCCCGGGCGACCGGACTCATGCAGGAAGCCGGGGTTGATATCCGGCGTATTGACGAAAAAGTTCGGCCGGAAACAGTCGCGCCAGGGCGACTGGTTCAACTGGCTGAAATATTCGCTCAGTTCCGCCTTGGTATTACGCCAGGTGAAGTAGGTATAGCTCTGGGAATAGCCGACCTTGCCCAGGCGCGCCATCATCGCCGGCGTGGTGAAGGCTTCGGCGAGGAAAATCACCTCAGGGTACTTGGCACGCACATCGCTGATCAGCCATTGCCAGAACGGCAGCGGCTTGGTGTGGGGGTTATCGACACGAAAGGTCTTGACGCCCTCTTCCACCCAGCCCACCACGATGTCGCGCAACTCGGTCCACAAGCTTGGAATGGAGTCCGCCGCGTAGAAGTCGACGTTGACGATGTCCTGGTACTTTTTCGGCGGGTTTTCCGCGTATTTGATCGTGCCGTCCGGGCGCCAGTTGAACCAGCCCGGGTGTTGCTTGAGCCACGGATGGTCCTGGGAGCACTGGATGGCGAAGTCCAGGGCGATTTCCAGGCCGTGGTCGGCGGCGGCTTTTACCAGCCGGCGGAAATCGTCGCGGCTGCCCAATTGCGGATGAATCGCCTCATGACCGCCCTCCTCGCTGCCGATGGCATACGGGCTCCCCGGATCATCGGGGCCTGCGTTCAGGGCGTTGTTGCGCCCCTTGCGGTGGCTGCGGCCGATGGGGTGGATCGGGGGGAAGTACAGCACGTCGAAGCCCATGTCATGGATCATCGACAGGCGCGAATGCACGTCGTCAAAGGTACCGTGGCGCGCCGGATCATCGGTGATCGAGCGCGGAAACAGCTCATACCAACTGGCAAATTGCGCGCGCTCACGTTCCACATCAATCGGGTAAACGCTGCTGACGCTCAAATAGGCACGGTGGTCGGCCTGGGTCATCAACTGTGCACTGTCTGCGTGCAGGAACTGGGCAACCTGCTCGGTTTCCAGCAGGCCGGAGAGCTCGTGATGCAGCAGCATCAGCCTGTCACGCAGCTCATTGTCGCTGCGCTCGGCGGCCTGCAATACCAGGCTGCGCCCTTCCTGCAACTCCAGACTGACCGGCACCCCGGCTTCATGTTTCTTGCGCAGTTCGTAACAGAAGCTGGCGAAGGTATCGATCCACGCCTCGATACAGAACTCGTGCGGGCCTTGGGCGGTGACGGTAAACCCGCCCTCCCAGCCGTTGTTGCCGACGTCGGCCATGACCGCGCTATGCCAGCTTTCATCCCCAAGCCTGCGCCAACGAATCAGCACCGCCAGCGTGTCGTGACCATCGGCGAACACCGTGCTGGTGACATTGATCCGCTGGCCTACCACCGCCTTGACCGCAAACGCCCCGCCGTCGATCACCGGTGTGGTGCTTTCGATGGCGATCCTGGGCAACAGCAGTGCCTGCGACAGTGGCAATACGGCGTCTTCTGGCCTCAGTGTTTCAGCAGTCATCGAGCATCTTCCCCTTACGCCCCGTGGACGCTCTTTGCTTGATCCGATTTGTTCAGTGGGCCGAGCGTTCCCTGAGCAGGGCCGTATTAGGTCCGAGCCCGGGGCTTGATCAAAAGTTCAGGTGGATATGCCGCCACTGGGCGGGGAATCAATTCCCCCAGGCCACTGTCCACCGATAGAGCAAAGCACAAAGGAGGCCACAGCGATGAATATCCCGATCCCGGCGCAAACCCCTGACCCGAATATCGACAAACCCACGCTGCCGCCCAGCGAGCCGGCCCCGGTGCCTGAGCAGGAACCGCCGGAAAACGACCCACCTGCCGTGGAAGAACCGCCGACGACCATCCCCCCTGTGATCGTCACCCAATGACTATGGACATTGCCAAGGCCATGTCCTGCGTGGACTTGGGCAGTGACCGGATCTACATCACCAAGCCTGGTTCGGCGATTTAGTTGATCTGTATCAGCCCATACGCTATCCCACTGCACCCCACAGGCCACGGGGTGCAGCACATTGTCGCAGGGGTGCATCGAAGCCTCATCTGATCCGCTTTTTATCGGCCTACCTGAGTCTGTTATGCAAACAGAGCGCCCGGCATAGTTCATTGGCCTGATGGAGGCTGATGAGCGAACGACCATGAGCGAAAGAATCCCAACCGTGGAAACCTTTGAGCCCATACACCCAAAGAAGGTGAAGGCCAAATCCAGTGACAACCTGATCCATACCCGCAGTTTCACCGGCCTGTTCCGCACCTTGCGTGTCAGCGGTGCCGCTGTGCTGTTCCTGGCCTTTTTTGGCACCGTATGGCTGAACTGGGATGGGCGCCAAGCCGTGTTGTGGGACCTGGCTGAAAGCAAATTCCACATTTTTGGCGCCACCTTCTGGCCCCAGGATTTCATCCTGCTGTCGGCGCTGCTGATCATCTGCGCCTTTGGCCTGTTTGCAATCACGGTATTCGCCGGCCGCGTGTGGTGTGGCTACACCTGCCCGCAGAGCTCGTTTACCTGGCTCTTCATGTGGTGCGAAAAAATCACTGAGGGCGAGCGCAACCAACGCATCAAGCTGCAAGCGGCGCCCTGGAGCCTGGACAAACTGGCGCGGCGCTCGGCCAAACATACGTTGTGGCTGGGCATCAGTGTGCTGACGGGGCTGACCTTTGTCGGCTACTTCACGCCCATCCGCCCCCTGGCCGTCGAGCTGCTGACGTGGCAAATGGGCGGTGTGAGCCTGTTCTGGGTGCTGTTTTTTACCGGTGCCACCTACCTTAATGCCGGCTGGTTGCGTGAAGCGGTGTGTATGCATATGTGCCCGTATGCCCGTTTCCAGAGTGTGATGTTTGATAAAGACACCCTGACTATTTCCTACGACGCTGCCCGTGGCGAACGCCGTGGCCCGCGTAAGCGAGAAGTGCAGCCAGCGGACGTCGGTCTGGGCGACTGCATCGATTGCCAGCTGTGCGTGCAGGTGTGCCCCACCGGCATCGATATTCGTGACGGCCTGCAAATGGAATGCATCGGTTGCGCGGCGTGCATCGACGCCTGCGATTCGATCATGGACAAAATGGGCTATGCCCGTGGCCTGGTGAGCTATACCAGCGAACACCAACTGCAAGGCGGCAAGCCCCAACTGCTCAGGCCACGCCTGATCGGCTACAGTGCCGTGTTGCTGGTGATGATCGCGGCCTTGGTGGTGGCCTTGATTGAGCGGCCGATGGTGTCGCTGGACGTCACCAAGGACCGTGGCATGTTCCGTGAAAACAGCCAGGGTTTGATCGAAAACATCTACAGCCTCAAGGTCATCAACAAGACCCAGCAACGCCAGGACTACCGCCTGGAGCTGGTCGATGCCGAGGGTTTCCAGTTACAAGGCACGACCCAGATCAGCCTGGCCCCCGGGGAAATCAGTGATGTGCCCGTGTCGGTGGCACTGCTGGCCGACAAGCCGGCGAGCAGTTCACAGACACTGCGCTTCAAGGTCACCGACGTGGATGAGCCCTGGATCTACAGCGCGGCAGACAGCCGTTTTGTGGCGCCGATGAATCGCTAAGACTGAACAATTGTTTAAGGCAACCATGAAACGTTACGAAAAATTCGCCGATGACATCGCAGAACTGATCCGCTCCGGCGTCCTCGGGCCCGGCCAGCGAGTGCCGTCGGTACGCTATGCCAGCCAGACCTACGGTGTCAGCCCCTCTACGGTATTCCAGGCCTATTACCTGCTGGAACGCCGTGGGCTGATTCGCGCCCGGCCGCGCTCCGGCTACTTCGTCAACACCCACGCGCCGAGCCCGTTCTCGGAACCGGTGGTGAGTGAGCAGGTGCATGAGTCCACGCAAGTCGATGTGAGTGAGTTGGTGTTCTCGGTGCTCGACTCCATCAAAGACCCCACCACCGTGCCCTTCGGCTCGGCGTTCCCCAGCCCGATGCTGTTTCCGTTGCCACGCCTGGCTCGTTCCCTGGCCAGCGCCAGTCGCGAGATGGACCCGCGCCTGGTGGTCACCGACATGTCGCCGGGCAACCCGCAACTGCGCCGCCAGATTGCCCTGCGCTACATGGTGGGTGGCTTGATGCTGCCCATGGAAGAACTGCTGATCACCAACGGCGCCCTGGAGGCGCTGAACCTGTGCCTGCAGGCCGTGACCGAACCGGGCGACCTGGTCGCCATCGAGGCACCGGCGTTTTATGCCTGCCTGCAAGTGTTGGAGCGCCTGAAACTCAAGGCGGTGGAAATTCCGGTGCACCCACGCGACGGCATTGACCTGAACGCCCTGGCACAAAGCCTGGAGCGTTACCCGATCAAAGCCTGCTGGACCATGACCAGCTTCCAGAACCCCATGGGTGCCACCCTGCCGGAGGCCAAAAAGCAGGCACTGGTGGAACTGCTGCGTAGCCATCAAGTGCCGTTGATTGAAGATGACGTGTACGCCGAGTTGTACTACGGGCAACAAGCCCCCAAACCGGCCAAGGCGTTCGATACCGAGGGCCTGGTCATGCACTGCGGCTCCTTTGCCAAGAGCCTGGCGCCGGGTTACCGCGTCGGTTGGGTCGCGGCCGGGCGCTATGCGCAGAAAGTCGAACGCCTGAAACTGATGACCTCGTTGTGCCCGTCGATGCCGGCCCAGGCGGCGATTGCCGACTACCTGCAGCACGGCGGTTATGACCGGCACTTGCGCAAACTGCGCTACGCCCTGGAAGAACAGCAAAGCGCCATGCTGGCGGCAATCGCCCGTTACTTCCCGGCACACACCCGGGTCAGCCAGCCGGCCGGAGGCTATTTCCTCTGGCTGGAACTGCCGGAACAGACAGACTCATTGAAGTTGTTCCAGATGGCGCTGGCCCAGGGCATCAGCATTGCGCCGGGGCCGATTTTCTCGGCAACCCAGCGTTTCAGAAATTGCATTCGCTTGAACTATGGCAGCCCATGGACCGAAGCATCGGAAAAGGCCATGGAGACGTTGGGGCGGATTGTGCGGTCGTTTTAGGTGGGAACCAATCAGAAAAAAGAACCACACAAAGCCGTACATTTCCCACCGCGCGAAATGATTTTTCTTGGTTCAACGTGTAGGTTTCCCCATGAACAATGCTATCCCCGCTCACCTCATCAAGCTGCCCGTTCCTCCCCACTACATGCGCGCAGCCGAACAGAATCACGTACGCAAGATGACGCATCCCGAAGGCCGCCCAGCGGGTGACCATCGTTCGGCAGAAAGGATCATCGAACAGAGCCCCATTATGAGTCGCTTCCTGGAAGGCCGCGATCATTACGAGGTAGGTGATGACCTCAAGCGCCAGGTCGGTGACTGGACCAGCGCCAACCCCGACCCGGAGGCCAGGGCCAATGCAGCCTACGACCTGGACAAAGTGCTACGGTTTATCGACAACGTGGACGATCGCACCCTCAACGGCAGCCATAGCCGCAACGGTCACATCGACGGCTTCGCCGAGTACGGCTATGGCACCGTGCACAACTCGGAAGCCAGCCTCCTCAAGGCGTTTTCCCGTAACGGGTACGAGGCGCTGCGTTACCTGCCGACCTGACGGTACGCAACGTCAACGACCACCGCCCAAATCCAGGAATGTGCCAGTGGTGTAGGAAGCCTTGTCCGACAACAACCAGATAATCGCTTCCGCCACTTCATCCGGGCGCCCGCCACGGGCCATGGGGATACCGGACTCGAGTTTGCTGACTCGATCCGGATCACCGCTCAGGGCGTGGAAGTCGGTAAAGATATAGCCAGGCCGCACCGCGTTGACGCGAATGCCCTCACCCGCCACTTCTTTCGACAGGCCAATGGTGAAGGTGTCCAATGCACCCTTGGAGGCGGCATAGTCGACGTACTCACCCGGCGACCCCAGGCGCGCCGCCACCGACGACACGTTGACGATACTGCCGCCCTGCCCACCATGCCGGGGCGACATGCGCAGCACCGCGTGCTTGGCACACAGGATCGGCCCCAGCACGTTGGTCTTCATGACGTTGAGGATCCGGAATTCAGACATCTCATCCACCCGAGACTTATGCCCGACAGTGCCGGCGTTATTGACCAGCGCCGTGACTCGCCCCAGCTCGGTATCAACGCGATGGAACAAGGCGATCACTTCATCCTCGATGCTGACATCTGCCCGCACGGTAATCGCTTGGGCGCCCAAGGCGCGAACCTGCTCCAGCACGCGATGGGCGGCCTTTTCATCGGACTGGTAGTTGATGCAAATGCGATAGCCCTGGCGCGCAGCCAGCAATGCTGTCTCGGCGCCGATCCCACGGCTGCCTCCAGTGATGACGACAACTCTGTCCATGCGTGCGGTCTCCTGATTCAACCTGAAGTGTAGAGTTGGATCCAAGAATACCCGTCACAAACCGTCTTTGTCAGGCGCTACCGCGTCGGCGGCGCGCTGTATGTCGGCCATGAAGCCGTCAGCCGGCAATGGGTGCCCCAGCAAGTAGCCTTGCAAGGAGTTGCAACCCAGGCGGGTCAGGAAACTCTGTTGCACGTCGGTCTCAACCCCTTCGGCGACGATCCGCAGCCCCAACGCCTGGCCCAGGGCGACGATGGCCGAGACGATGGCGGCGTCATCGCTGTCGTGTTCCAGGTCGCGCACAAACCCGCGGTCGATCTTCAATTCGTTGGCCGGTAGGCGCTTGAGGTACATGAGGCTGGAATAGCCGGTGCCGAAGTCATCGATGGACAGGTCGACGCCCATGTCCGAGAGCTCCTGCAACACCGTCATGCTCGCATCGGCATCGCTCATGGCAGTGGTTTCGGTGATTTCCAGGGTCAGGCTGTTGGCCGGTAACTGGTGCCGCTCCAGCGCGGCCGCCACGCTCTTGACCAACCCGGCGTGGCAAAACTGCAACGCCGACAGGTTGACGGCAATACGCCAGCCTTCATAGCCCTGGGCGTACCACAGGCTCATCTGGCGGCAAGCTTCATTGAGCACCCAATCGCCGATGGGAATGATCAGGCCGGTTTTTTCCGCCAGTTCAATAAAGGTAGCCGGCAACAACAGGCCCTGTTGCGGATGCTCCCAACGCAGCAACGCCTCGGCCCCCACCGCAATCCCGCTGACCGCGTCGAACTTGGGCTGGTAATACAAGCGAAACTGCTCGTGCTCAAGGGCATTACGCAGGTCCTGCAACAACTGCAGCTGTTTGCGCGCGTTGGAGTTCATCGACACATCAAAAAAGCTGTAGCCGTTCTTGCCCATGCCCTTGGCGTGATACATCGCCGCATCAGCGTTCATCAACAATTCCTGAGGGGTGTTACCGTTGCCCGGGAACATGGCGATACCAATGCTGGCGGAAATATTCAGTTGATGCTCAGCCACATTGAAAACACGGTTGATCAGGCCGACCTGGCGCTCGGCCAAGCCCATGGCGTCGTCCGGCTGCGTCAATTGCACCAGCAACACGAACTCGTCGCCGCCGATACGCGCCAAGGTGTCGTGGCTGCGCAGGTCTTCGCGCAAGCGCAGGCCGACCTCACGCAGCAACTGGTCACCCAGATGGTGGCCAAAGGCATCGTTGACGGGCTTGAAGCCATCCAGGTCGATAAACATCAAGGCAAAGCAACCGCCCTGCTCCTTCACGGCCTGTATGCCTTGCTGAATACGGTCGGCCAGCAATGTGCGATTGGGCAGGCCCGTGAGCATGTCATGCAGCGCCAGGTGGGTCAGCTCCTGGTTGGCCAGGGTCAGGGAATCGGCGAGCACGGCTGTGCGAGCGTCCAGGCGCGCATCGAGCACCGAGGTCAACAGCGCAATCACCAATACGGCCAGCGACGTCACCAGCACCAGGTTATCCAGGCCCTTGCCACTCAAGCCTGTCAGGGTGGCACCGCAAAAACTGTCGTCGGCAAAACGCGCCGCGGCCATCCCGGTGTAATGCATGCCGACGATAGCCACGCCCATCACCACGGCCGCTCCCCCACGCGCCAGGCGCACATACGGGGTGTTGCGACGCAAGTTGAAGGCAATCCACAGTGCGGCACCGGACGCCACCACCGCGATCAACAAGGAGGCGCCGAACAAGGCCGGGTCGTAATCGATACCCGGGGTCATGCGCATCGCGGCCATGCCGGTGTAATGCATGCTGGCGATACCGGCCCCCATGATCAACGCGCCAAATGCCAGTTGCCAAGCCGGCAAACGCGGCTGGCTGACCAGCCACAAGGCAAACCCACTGGATAACACGGCGATCAGCAACGACAGCGCGGTAATGTCCAGGTCAAATCCGAGGGCAAACGGCAGGCGCAGGGCCAGCATGCCGATAAAGTGCATGGACCATACGCCCACCCCCATGGCCAGTGCGCCGCCGGCCATCCAAAGATAAACAGCGCGCCCCTTGGCGGTCGAAATGCGCCCAGCCAGATCAAGCGCGGTATAGGACGCCAGGATTGCGACGCACAGGGAAATAACGACAAGGGAGGGGGAATAGCTACCGATCAGCATGGGACTTCTCGCAGGCACGGGGCTGTAAAAGCCCGTGCCGGGTGGCAAAGCCGCGGATTGTAGCGAGAATAATTCTGGGACAGGTGATTAATTATCAGATGGCCACCAGTGGTTTTTTGGCGTCAATCCAATGGCTTTCACCGGGTGGTGTTTGGGGGGGGATTACGGTGTGCCTATCCGCTATCCGGGTAACGGATAGGCACTCGATCAGTCCTTCCCGGTATAAGAAGTATGCCCATCCCAGCCACCGCCCAGCGCCGCAATCAGTTGCACACTGGCCACCAATCGTGTCTGCAACAGGGTCAATACGGTGCGCTCGTTGCTCAAGGCTGTCGCCTGCACGGTGACCACATCCAGGTAGGCAATCAACCCGGCCTTGTACTGGTTCTCGGTCAAGCGCAATGACTCGCGCGCGGCCTCCAGCGCTTCATTGCTGACCACCGCTTCGTCCTCCAGCACCTTGAGCTGCACCATGTAGTTTTCCACTTCACGGAAACCATCCAGCACCGTCTGGCGGTACTTGGCCACGGTCTCGTCATAGGAAGCCACGGTACGGTCGACTTCCGCCGAGCGTTGGCCGCCGTCGAACAGGGTCATGGCCAATTTCGGCCCTACCGACCAGAAGCGGTTCGGCAGGCTGATCCAGTCGGCGTATGTGCTGCTCGAGTAACCGCCCGCCAGGCTCAGGGTCAGATCCGGGTAGTAGGCGGCCTTGGCCACGCCAATATTGGCATTGGCAGCGATCACCGAGCGTTCCGCCGACGCAATGTCCGGGCGACGCTCAAGCAGTTGCGACGGCACGCTGACCGGAATCTGCGGCAACGCCGGGATGTCCTTGCTCACAGCCAGGTTGAAGTTGGCCGGGGCTTCACCGATCAACACGGCAATGGCGTTTTCCAGCTGGGCACGCTGCCAGATCAGGTCGATCAGGCTGGCCTGGGTGGTCTTGAGCTGGGTTTGCGCCTGGGCGATGGCGGCCTTGCCGGCCACGCCGGCCCGGTATTGGTTCTGGGTCATTTGCAGCGAACGCTGGTAAGTGTCCAGGGTCGCTTGCAGCAGACGGGTCTGCTCATCCATGACCCGCAGTTGCAGGTAGTCCTGCACCAGTTCCGATTGCTGGCTCAAGCGCATCGCCGCCAGGTCCGCCGAGCTGGCCTCGGCCGTGGCTTCATTGGCTTGCAGGCCACGACGCAACTTGCCCCAGATATCAGCCTCCCAACTCACCCCCAACTGGGTATTGAGGGTGTCGCGGATACCACTGCTGGAGCTGCTCAGGCTGGCGCTGCTGCTGCCGGTGCCTTGGCTGGCGCGGGTTTTGCCGGCGCTTAAGTCCACCGTCGGGAAAAACGCCCCGCGGGCGCTGCGCACCTGGGCCTGGGCCTGGCGAAAGCGCGCCTCGGCCTGGGCCACGGTCTGGTTGGAGTTGTTCAGACGCTCGACCAGCTCATTGAGCTGGCGATCGCCGTACAGCTCCCACCAGGCGCCTCTTGCCAGGGAATCGCTCGGCGTGGCCTGGCGCCAACCCTGGGCTTGCTTGAATTGCGCCGGTTCAATGACCTCCGGACGCTTGTAATCAGGACCGACGGCGCAAGCGCTGAGCAATGCACCGCACAGCACCAGGCTGACGACGCGGGAACCGCGGGGCATGCTCATGGCCAATTGGGTAAACGTTGAATCGGTCATAGCGCAGTGTCCAAGGCAGCATCGGTACGCACACCACGCCAGGCATTGAAGCGGTGGCGCGCGCGGTCGAGATAAAGGTAAACCACCGGGGTGGTGTAGAGGGTCAGGATCTGGCTGAACACCAGGCCGCCAATGATCGTCAGGCCCAGGGGCTGGCGCATTTCCGCACCATCGCCCGCGCCGAGCAACAGGGGCAAGGCACCCAGGATCGCCGCCAACGTGGTCATCAGGATCGGCCGCAAGCGCAACAGGCAGGCACTGCGAATGGATTCCAGCGGGCTCATGCCATCATGGCGTTCCAGTTGCAGCGCCAGGTCGATCATCAGGATCGCGTTTTTCTTCACGACACCGATCAACAAGAACAGGCCCAACAGGGAAATCAGGCTGAACTCGCCACCCAGCAGGTAGATCGAGAGCAACGCCCCGACCCCGGCCGACGGCAAGGTCGAAAGGATCGTCAGCGGATGGATATAGCTCTCGTACAGAATGCCCAGCACCAGGTACACCGCCACCAGTGCGCCGAGGATCATGAACGGCTGGCCCTTCTGGGTCGCCGCAAAGGCATCGGCGGTGCCGGCCATCTTGGCGATGACGTCCTCCGGCAACCCGAGCTTGGCGATCGCACGTTCGATGGCGGCCGTGCCCTGCTCCACCGTGACCCCGGGCGCCATGTCGAAGGC
The DNA here is from genome assembly GCF_023242475.1 of Pseudomonas sp. MWU15-20650. GTDB lineage: Bacteria > Pseudomonadota > Gammaproteobacteria > Pseudomonadales > Pseudomonadaceae > Aquipseudomonas. Next base: position 37,794 of record NZ_JALJFG010000029.1, read on the forward strand.
AATGTTCTGCGAGGCGAACTGGCCTTCATGCCGCACCGTGTCGTCGGCCAGGCTGTTCTCGTAGTGGGCGATGGTCGACAGCGGAATCCGTGCGCCGGTGGACGTGACCACCTGGACCTGATTGAGGGTAATCGGGTCCTTGGCGTAGATGGGATTGACCTCCATCACCACCTGGTACTGGTTCAGGCTGTCATAGATGGTCGAAATCTGTCGTTGGCTGTAGGCGTTATTCAGCACCGTGGTGACCATGGCCATGTCGATCCCCAGCCGTTTGGCCTGGTCGCGATCCACGATCAACGTCACCTGGGCCGCACCGCGACCTTCCCGCGCATCGATGGCGGTCAACTCCGGCAGCGAATGGAACGCCGCGACCACTTTCGGGTACCACTCGCGCAGTGCCGCCAAGTCACCGCTTTGCAGGATGTAGGAGTACTGCGCACTGGTCTGGTCACGACTGCCACCAAATTGCAGGTCCTGGTCAGCCATCAGGAACAGCCGCCCCCCTGGCACCAGCGGCACGTCATTGCGCAAACGCTCGATCACCGCCTGGGCGGAAATCTTGCGCTCGCCGATCGGCTTGAGGCGCACCAGCATCACCGCATTGTTGGTGCCGTTGTTGCCGCCAATGAACCCGGCCACGCTGAGCACGGCCGGGTCTTTGAGTATCGCCTGGCGAAAGGTCTCCATCTTCGGCTGCATCACGCCGAATGACAGACCGTCGTCGCCGCGTACAAAACCGATCAGTTGGCCAGTGTCCTGCTGGGGCATGAAGGTTTTGGGCACCACCACATACAGCGCGACATTCACGCCCACGGTGATAAACAGGCTGAGCAAGGTCAGGCGGCGGTGGCGCAATACCCAGTCCAGGCTGGTGGCGTAGGCGGCGACCATGCGCTCATTGACCCTGTGGCTCCAGCGCTGCAGACCGGTCATGCGCCCTTTGACATGGGGCTTGAGCCAGCGGGCGCAGAGCATCGGGGTCAAGGTCAGCGACACGATCAGCGAGACGATGATCGCCGCCGACAAGGTGATGGAAAACTCCCGGAACAGGTTGGTGACGATGCCGCCCATAAACAGGATGGAAAGGAACACCGCCACCAGCGACACGTTCATCGACAGCAGCGTGAAGCCGACCTCCTGGGCCCCCAGGTACGCGGCCTTCATCGGTGGCACGCCTTCGTCGATATGCCGCGAGATGTTCTCCAGCACCACGATGGCGTCGTCCACCACCAGGCCGGTGGCGAGAATCAGCGCCATCAACGAAAAATTATTCAACGAGAAGCCGAACAGGTACATCACCGCAAAAGTGCCCACCAGCGACACCGGCACCGCCAATGTCGGAATCAACGAGGCGCGGAAATTGCCGAGGAACAGGTATACCACCAGGACCACCAGGGCCACGGCAATCAGCAAGGTCATCTCGGCTTCGTGCAGGGTCGCGGTGATCACCGGCGAACGGTCCATCGCCAGGCTGAGCTTGACGCTGGACGGCAACACCGCCTGCAACGCGGGCAACTGGGCCTTGATCTGCCTGACCGTCTCGATGATGTTGGCGCCGGACTGGCGGTTGATCACCAGCAGTACCGCCGAATCATTGTTGAAGAACCCACTGTTGTAGCGGTCTTCGACGCCGTCGCTGATCTTCGCCACATCGCCCAGGCGCAACGCCGCGCCGTTCTGGTAGCGGATCAACAGCGGCTCATAGTCCTTGGCTTTTTCCAACTGATCGTTGGCCTGGATCTGCCAGTTGCGCTCGCTGTCTTCCAGGGAGCCCTTGGGCCGGCGCTGGTTGGCGTTGGCGATGGTGTTGCGCACATCGTCCAGGGCCACGCCGTACTGGTCGAGCGCCTTGGGCTCCAACTCGATGCGCACCGCGGGCAGGGAACTGCCGCCAATCTGCACTTCCCCCACACCCGGCACCTGGGACAGGCTCTGGGACAGGATGGTCGAGGCCAGATCGTACAATTGCCCCTTCGGCAAGACCTCGGAGGTCAGCGACAGCACCATGATCGGCGCCTGGGACGGGTTGATTTTCTTGTAGGTGGGCATGCTGCGCATGCCGCTGGGCAACAGGTTGCGCGAAGCGTTGATGGCCGCCTGCACCTCCCGCGCCGCGCCGTTGATGTCGCGGTCTGAATCGAACGCCAGGATCACCCGGGTAGACCCCTGGCTCGACGAACTGCTCATGGTGGTGATGCCGGAGATCGCACCAAATGAGCGCTCCAGCGGCGTCGCCACGGTAGACGCCATCACCTCGGGGCTCGCGCCGGGCAAGCTGGCCGAGACGACGATCACCGGAAAATCGATCTGCGGCAGCGGCGACACGGGCAGCAGGTTGAAGCTGACACCACCGAGCAACATGATCGCCAGGCTCAGCAACATGGTCGCTACCGGCCGGCGGATAAACGGTCCGGACAGGTTCATGACTCAACCGGCTCCAGGCTTTGCGGCTCTTTGCGCCAGCGACGGCCGAGGCGATCGAAGTACAGGTAGATCACAGGCGTGGTGAACAGGGTCAATACCTGGCTCACCAACAAGCCCCCCACCATCACCAAGCCCAGGGGCTGACGCAGTTCGGCGCCGGAACCGGTGGCCAACATCAACGGCACCGCACCGAACAGCGCCGCCAGGGTGGTCATCAGGATCGGCCGGAAGCGCAACAGTGCCGCCTGGTAAATCGCGGTCTGCGGGTCCAGGCCCTGGTTGCGTTCGGCGTCGAGGGCGAAGTCGATCATCATGATCGCGTTCTTTTTCACGATACCGATCAACAGAATGATGCCAATGATCGCGATCATCCCCAGGTCATTGCCACTGATCAGCAAGGCGAGCAAGGCCCCCACCGCCGCCGAAGGCAAGGTCGAGAGGATGGTGATCGGGTGGATATAGCTCTCGTAGAGCACGCCGAGCACGATATACATGGTCACCACCGCCGCCAGGATCAGCAGCAGCGTACTCGAAAGCGACGCTTCGAACGCCTGGGCCGCCCCCTGGAACTGGGTTTGCACACCCACGGGCATGCCGATGTCTTTCTGGGCCTGGTTGATCAGCTCCACACCTTTACCCAGCGCAACGCCGGGGGCCAGGTTGAACGACATCATCACCGCCGGGAACTGGCCGATGTGGGCAATCGCCAATTGCGCCTGGCGCTGCTCCACATGGGCCAGGCTCGACAACCGCACTTGGCCGCCGTCGGTGGTCTTCACATGGATCTGGTTGAGGGCCGCCGGGCCGAGGGTTTCTCCCGACTGCGCCTGCAATACCACGCGGTACTGGCTGGCCTGGGTGTAGATGGTGGAAATCTGCCGCTGGCCGAAGGCGTCATACAGTGCGTCGGTGATGGTCGACACACTCACACCCAGGCGCGAGGCCGCATCGCGGTCGATGACCAGGAACACCTGCAAGCCCTTGTCCTGCAAGTCGCTGGCAACATCGGTGAGTTCCGGCAACTGGCTGAGGGCATGCACCAGCTTATCGCTCCACAGTGCCAGCAGGTCGGCGTCCGGCGAGGACATGCTGAACTGGTACTGGGTGCGGCTCACGCGGTCTTCGATGGTGAGGTCCTGAACCGGCTGCATGAACAGGCGGATGCCCACCAGCTTGTCGATTTCGGGCTGCAACCGGGTAATCACCTGGGCCGCGCTCAAGTCACGCTGGCCATGGGCCTTGAGGTTGATCAGCAAGCGGCCACTGTTGAGCGTGGCGTTATCGCCGTCCACGCCAATATACGAAGACAGGCTTTCAACTGCCGGATCCGCCAGGATGATCTTTGCCAGTTCCTGCTGGCGTTGGCTCATCGCGGCAAAGGAAATCGATTGCGGCGCCTCGGAAATCCCCTGGATCACCCCGGTGTCCTGCACCGGGAAAAAGCCCTTGGGCACCACCAGGTACAACACCACGGTCAGCCCCAAGGTGGCGATCGCCACCAGCAGGGTCAGCGGCTGGTGCCTGAGCACCCACTGCAACTTGCGGCCGTAGGCTTCGATCAGCCAATCGATCCAGGCGCCGCTGGCCTTGTAGAAACGGCCCTGCTCTTCTTCCTTGGGTTCACGCTTGAGCAGGCGCGCGCACATCATCGGCGTGAGGGTCAGGGACACGACCAGGGAAATCAGGATCGCCACCGCCAAGGTGATGGCGAATTCGCGGAACAGCCGCCCGACCACATCGGCCATGAACAGCAGCGGGATCAATACCGCGATCAGCGACAGGGTCAGGGACACCAGGGTAAAACCAATCTGCTTGGCGCCCTTGAGCGCTGCGGCCAGCGGCGTCTCGCCCTCCTCGATGTAGCGGGAGATGTTCTCCAGCATCACGATGGCATCGTCGACCACGAACCCGGTAGCGATCGTCAGCGCCATCAGGGTCAGGTTGTTGATGGAGAAGCCTGCCAGGTACATCACGCCAAAGGTGCCCACCAACGACAGCGGTACGGCGATCGACGGAATGATCGTCGCGCTGAAACGGCGCAGGAACAGGAAGGTCACCATCACCACCAGGGCGATGGCGATCAGCAATTCATGCTGCACATCCCGCACCGAGGCGCGGATGGTCTGGGTGCGATCAGTGAGTACCGTCACGTCGAGACCGGCCGGCAAGTTGTCGGTGATGCTCGGCAGCAAGGCTTTGATGCGGTCCACCACCTCAATCACGTTGGCGCCCGGCTGGCGCTGGATATTCAACAGCACGGCCTGGTTTTCATTGGCCCAGGCGGCGAGGCGTTCGTTTTCGGCGCCGTCGACGATCTGTGCCACGTCCTTGAGGCGCAGCGGTGCGCCATTCTTGTAGGCCAGGATCAGCTCGGCGTATTGCTGGGGCGAGACCAACTGGTCGTTGGCATCGAGCATCGACACCCGGGTCGGGCCGTCGAAGTTGCCCTTGGGCTGGTTGACGTTGGACGCGGCGATCAGGGTGCGCACGTCCGAAAGGTTCAAGCCGTTGGCCGCCAGGGCCTCGGGGTTGACCTTGATACGCACGGCCTGGCGCTGGCCACCGGCAATGCTGACCATGCCGACGCCGCTGATCTGGGCGATTTTCTGTGCCATGCGCGTATCGACCAGGTCATTGAGCTTGGGCAACAGCATGGTCTTGGAGGTAATCGCCAGGGTCAGCACCGGGGTATCTGCCGGGTTGACCTTGTTGTACACCGGTGGCGCCGGCAAATCCTTGGGCAGCAGGTTGGTGGCCGCGTTGATCGCCGCCTGCACTTGCTGCTCGGCGACATCCATATTGATGTCGAGGTTGAAACGCAGGGTCAGCACCGACGCGCCGCCCGAGCTGGTGGAGGCCATCTGGGTCAGACCAGGCATTTGCCCGAACTGACGTTCAAGCGGCGCGGTGACGGCACTGGTCATCACGTCCGGGCTGGCGCCGGGGTACAGGGTCATTACTCGAATGGTCGGGTAATCCACCTGGGGCAAGGCCGAGACCGGCAACAGCCGGTAGGCAATGATGCCGGCCAAGACAATGGCCAGCATGCTCAGCGTGGTGGCAACCGGGCGAAGGATAAACAGGCGCGACAGGTTCATGCGCCGTCCTTATGCGCCTTGCCGCCTTCAGCCGGGCCTTGCTGAGTCTTGGCCGCGGGTTGGCCTTGCAGGTGCTCGGTCGGGGTGGTCGGGACTTCGCTGCTGCTGTTGACCACTTCGATCTCGCTGCCGTCCTTGAGGCGGTCGGTGCCCTCCATCACCACGCGATCGCCGGCAACCAGCCCTTCCTTGATCACGGTGTTGTCGCCATCGGAGTCGCCGATGACCAAGGGCTGCATCTTGACCTTCTTGTCGCCGTCGAGCTTGTAGACGAAGGTGCCGTTATTGCCGAACTGGATGGCGGCAGACGGCGCCAGTACCACGTTGTGCAGGGTGTCGGCCAGCAAGTGCACATTGACGAACTGGTTGGGGAACAGCGCCTGGTCCTTGTTATCGAAACGCCCCTTGAACTTCAGGGTGCCGGTGGTGACGTCGATCTGGTTGTCCAGGCTCTGCAGCACGCCGACCGCCTGCTGCTTCACATCGCCACGGTCCCAGGCCTCGACCGGTAGTTTGTTGCCGGCGTGATAACGGGTCAGTACGGTGTCGAGGGTGTTTTCCGGCAGGGTGAAAACCACGCTGATCGGCTGGGTCTGGGTGATCACCGCGAGGAACGTGGTGTCATTGGCCGCCACCAGGTTGCCCACATCCACCTGGCGCAAGCCGACGCGGCCGCTGATCGGCGCACGGATCTTGGTGAATTCGAGGTTGAGCTTGGCGTCGTCCACGGCGCCCTGGTTGGTCTTGACCGTGCCCTGGTACTGCATGACCAGCGCTTCGGCGGTGTCCAGGGTTTGCTTGGCAATACTGTCCTGGGCATACAGGTCACGATAACGCTGCACGTCAACCTGGGCGTTTTTCAACTGGGCCTGGTTCTGCAGCAGCGTGCCCTGGGCCTGGAGCAAGGCGTTCTGGTAGCTGCGTGGGTCGATTTCCGCCAGCAGGTCACCGGCCTTGACCATCTGCCCCTCTTCAAAGGCGATCTTCACCAGTTCGCCGCCCACCCGGCTGCGTACATTGATGGTATTGAGCGCGGTGACCGTGCCCAACGCCTTGTAGTACACCGGGAACTCACCCAACACCGCCGGCGCCACGCGCACCGGGATGGGGCCGGTGGAACCCCCAAAGCCTGGGCGCATCATCCCCGACTTACCGGTACGCTCGGCGGGTTTCTTCGCAGTCGCTTCCTTGTGGCTGCCGGGCCAGAATTTCCAGCACAGGCCGGCGATAACCAGCAGCACAAACAGGCCAAACAGCCAGCGGCGGGAGTTGCGGGGGGTGGATTGCATGGAGTGATCAACCATTGGGCGCGAGCGCTTCTTCTTTGGGAGGCTGAAAGATAAGCACTGGGGCGATTTAAGAAAAGCGCCTTTACCGGCTATTTACCTTGGACTTACAACTTTTAACTTCTGGCCTTAGTCCGTTCGCTATTTCGCTAAGCTGCTGACGCTCAAATAAAAACGGCCTGGACTAGGCCAGGCCGCAATCATGCATCACGCGTGTTACTGCCAAACGACAGTAATGCGCAGAAACAGTTACTTCAAAACAGCCAGGGCCGCATCGTAGTTTGGCTCTTCAGCGATTTCCTTGACCAACTCGCTGTGCAGCACATTGTCGTTTTCGTCCAGTACCACGACAGCGCGAGCGGTCAGGCCTTTGAGCGGGCCGTCGGCGATGGAAACACCATAGTCAACGGCGAAGTCGGCGTTGCGGAAATCCGACAGGTTCTTAACGTTTTCCAGGCCTTCGGAACCACAGAAGCGCGCTTGGGCGAATGGCAGGTCGGTGGAGATGCACAGCACCACGGTGTTGGCCACATCGTTGGCCTGGGCATTGAACTTGCGCACGGAAGTGGCGCAGGTTGGGGTATCAACGCTTGGGAAGATGTTCAGCACTTTGCGCTTGCCGGCAAAGGTGGCCAGGGTGGCGTCGGACAGGTCGCCGGCGGTCAGGGTGAAATCTGCGGCTTTGGCGCCGACTTTCGGCAGTTCGCCTTCAACCTGGACCGGGTTGCCTTTGAGGGTGACTTGAGCCATGAACGGAATCCTTATGCTGGTTTTTGGTTAAACGAATTCGAGAGGCCGAAGTTAACCACAAAGTGCCGATGCTACCTACCGCCAGACACAAATTGTCATGTCGCCAGGTTGTGGTTTAATTGCGCGCTTTTCGCCTGCCCTTCAAGGAAACCGTCGTCGATGAATCAGCCTGCCACCAAAGTTCTGGTCATTGGTTACGTCTGGCCAGAGCCCCGCTCCTCGGCCGCGGGCGGGCATATGATGCAGATCCTTGAGAGTTTTCTTACGCAAGGTTGGGACATTACCTTCAGCAGCCCAGCGACCATCGGCGAACACAAGGCCGACTTGCCCGCACTCGGCATCGCCGAACGCGCCATTGAACTGAATAACAGCAGCTTCGACGACTTTATCCGCGAACTGGCCCCGGATATCGTGCTGTTCGACCGTTTCATGATGGAAGAGCAATTCGGCTGGCGTGTCGAAAAATGCTGCCCCGACGCCCTGCGCGTACTGGAGACCTCCGACCTGCAAAGCCTGCGGGACGCGCGCCATCAGCGTTTCAAGGAGCAGGTGAAAGCCAGCCCCGACAGCGACGACTTCAGCGCGCTGTTCGCGCCAGCGCTGGAGGACGAGTTCCAGCGCATGGCCGACACCGACCTGGCCAAACGCGAAATTGCCGCGATTTACCGCTGTGACATCAGCCTGATGATCTCCGACGTGGAAATCCGCCTGCTCACCGAGCACTTCAAGGTCCCCGCCGCCCTGCTCCACTGGTGCCCGCTGATGCTAGAGCCGCCCACCGCTGCCTTTGCGCCCTTTGAAGACCGCGCGCACTTCCTCAGTATCGGCAACTTCCGTCATGCGCCCAATTGGGATGCGGTGCTGTGGATGAAGAACAGCCTGTGGCCGCTGATCCGCCAGCAATTACCAGGGGCCCAGTTGCATATCTACGGCGCCTACACCCCGCCAAAAGCGACTGCCCTGCACAACCCGGCGCAGGGTTTTCATGTGATGAACTGGGCCGAAGATGCCCTGCAAGTGATGACGGCCGCGCGCATCTGCCTGGCACCGTTGCGCTTCGGTGCAGGGATCAAGGGTAAGTTGGCGGATGCAATGTTATGCGGCACACCGAATATCACCACGCCCATCGGTGCCGAAGCCATGGGGGACGACCAGCCGTGGCCGGGTGTAATCGAACAGGATGCTGCGGCCCTGGCCCGCGCCGCCGTGAGCCTCTACCAGGACCGCGTGCGTTGGACCCAGGCCCAGGAAGACGGCCGCCAGCTCCTGGCCCGGCGCTATGACCAGCGCCACCACGGACTCGCGTTGGTGGAATGCCTGCAACAGTGCCGCCGCCATCTCGCCGCCCATCGCCGGGACAACTTCACCGGCAGCATGCTGCGTCACCACGCCCATAAAAGTACGCAGTACATGTCCCAGTGGATCGAGGCGAAAAACCGCAACCTTTAGGGAATCGAGCAGCGTAAAGAACATGAAAATCGTGATTCAGACTTGCCGTCGCTGCGCGGCAAGCTGAGATCGGGCCTCCCTGAACCTCAATGCTGCCAAACGTACCTCACCTCATCCAGAGACACCCCGCCACGGACGAGCGTGCGACGGCTGCCAGGCTCTTCCCTCCCGCCGAGGCCCAGATAGAAGCGCACAGCTCTTTCGTTTTCAGCTAAAACCCACAAGGTAATCGCCTTGTAACCTTGATCAACCAAACGCTTCAAACCTGACGCCCACAATTGGGCGCCTATACCCTTGCTCCAGTATTCAGCCAAAACGTAGATAGCCATGACCTCTCCTGATTCTGCTTCAGGCTTATCTTCATCACGGCAAGGGCCAACTGAAATCCAACCAATCACCTTTGCATCCACCTCTGCGACTAAAACGTCAGACTCTTTGCTTTCAATCGCATGAGCCCAATAAGCTTCACGTTTGGGTAATGTCGCGGTCAGCGAGGCAAGAAACTCAGCCGGCATCAGCGTGAGATACGCTTGCTGCCAGCTGCGGACATGAACGTTGGCGATGCTCTTGGCATCCTTGGGTAGCGCATCACGAATCATCAACAAAACCTGCATGGGTGATCGTTTTCAAATACCACGTGCTCTGCACGCGTCACCTTAACGACTGAATATGACGATACCCTTTCGCAACCGATACATCCTTCGACGCTTGCCGCTGGCAGGGCCGCGCGCAAGGAGGCATTATCCTACGCAGCAACCACAATAAAGCGACGGCAGCATGACCCGAGCAACGCGCATCACCGACCCTTCCTACGAGTTGATGGACGATCACAACGGCCTGTCCATCATCTATCGCCAGCACGGCTTCCCTTGCCCGCTGGTACGCTGGCATTTCCACAAGGAATACGAGTTGCACCTGATCGTCGCCAGCTCCGGCAAGGTGTTTATCGGCGACTACATCGGCAACTTCTATCCCGAAAGCCTGTTCCTCACCGGCCCCAACCTGCCTCACAACTGGATCAGCCAGGTGGAGGAAGACGAGGTGGTGCCCAAGCGTGACATGTTGGTGAATTTCACCGATGAACTGTTCGAACATGGCAGCCACATCTTCGCCGAACTCAAGAGCCTGGCGCCGTTGCTTGAGCGTGCGCAGTACGGCATCGAATTCCGCTGCAAAAAAACCATCGCCCAAGCCGTGACCCTGATGCAACGCATCGAGGACGCCCAGGGCATGGCGCGCCTGGGGCACTTCTTTATCTTGCTGGACGTATTGAGCGCCTGTGAGGACTACCAACTGCTCTCCGGCGTCACCACGCCGCAGCAAGCCGACGAACACAGCATCGACCGCACCAACCGTGCGGTGGACTACATCTTTGCCCACTACGCGCGCGAGTTGTCGCTGGAAGAAGTAGCCGAATACCTGGGGATGAAGCCGACGTACTTCTCCCGTGTGTTCAAGCAGGCTACCGGGAGGACTTTTATTGAATTCGTCAATCGGCTGCGGATCAGCAAGTCCTGCGAACTGCTGGCCGATGGCGACAAGGCCGTGACCGATGTGTGCTTTGAGTCGGGGTTCAATAACATTTCCAACTTCAATCGGCGTTTTCAGCAGCTTAAGGGTATGACGCCGTCTCACTATCGGCGGTTGGCGGTGCAGCGGTTGACAGAGCAGAATTTGGCTTGAGGTTGATCGTTCGGCGGGTGTCGGGAAACAGAAACGTCTTACAAGGTTTTGAGGTTGTCCCTAAGACACTCAATCTCTAGTCTCCGTACACCGCTGCACACGCAGCGGTCGGGCGTCGCGGCCCGGTTTAATCAGATGCAAAGTGCCATTTCCGCTTTTAGTCGGCGTTTTTTTATCGTCTACTGTGCGGCTTCATGGTGGCTGTGCGCGGGATACCTTCGGGTATGCCGGTTTCCTGATTCCGGTCCGCGAACCTGCGTACAGCTACCACCTAATGGCGTCGCGGCGAAAGGGTGGCAGCTCCACTTAAGTCAGGAGTTTCACCATGATCAAACCCACCCAAAATCCGCCAATCGATCCAGCACCCAGCGTGCTGTTCACCGTAAAAGACGGCATCTCCACCCAAGACCTGCTGGTCAACCTCAGCGAATCACTCGCCTCTGCCCACGCCCTCACCTGCGATTTCGCCTTTGATCTCGACGGCTCGCGGCGCGAAGGCGCCCTGGGTATTGCCCAGTTGATCGAGGTGTCTCGCTTGTTGGCTGAGCGGGTACTGGCTGATATCGAGCGTTAAATACGGCATCGATCGTCCCCACGCACCACGGGGACGATCATCGAGTGCAAAAAAGTATCAGTGAGCGTGCGCCCAAGGATTTGTCACAACCCCATTTCAAGGCTGTAATCGACGCACACTCTTCCTGACTCGTTGCAGGAAGACACAACAACAATAACCGTCCTTCTGTAGCCCCCTGGGCGCGGAAATGGAGTGCGCGATGAAGTTCACAGCAAAAGCTCTGCTTGCCTGTTCCTGCATGACTGCATGCATGACCCTCAGCGCCGTCAGCCTTGGCGCGCAAACCCTGACCATTGCCACCGTCAACAACAGCGACATGATCCGCATGCAAAAGCTCTCGAAAACCTTCGAAGCCGAGCACCCGGAGATCAAGTTGAACTGGGTGGTGCTGGAAGAAAACGTACTGCGCCAGCGCCTGACCACCGACATCGCCACCCAAGGCGGACAGTTCGATGTGTTGACCATCGGCATGTACGAAGCCGCACTGTGGGGCGCCAAAGGGTGGCTGGAGCCGATGAAAGACCTGCCGGCTTCCTACGACCTCGATGATGTTTTCCCTTCTGTACGTGACGGTTTGTCCGTCAAGGGTTCGCTGTACGCCCTGCCCTTCTACGCCGAAAGCTCGATCACCTATTACCGCACCGACCTGTTCAAGGACGCCGGGCTGAGCATGCCCGAGCACCCGACCTGGACCCAGATCGGCGAATTTGCGGCAAAACTCACCGACAAGAGCAAAGAGCAATACGGCCTGTGCCTGCGTGGCAAAGCCGGTTGGGGCGAGAACATGGCGCTGATCACCACCCTGGCCAACGGCTACGGTGCGCGCTGGTTCGATGAAAAATGGCAACCTGAATTCAACGGCCCCGAGTGGAAGGACGCGTTGAACTTCTACGTCGACAACATGAAAAAATCCGGCCCGCCGGGTGCTTCCAGCAACGGTTTCAACGAAAACCTGGCGCTGTTCAACAGCGGCAAGTGCGCAATCTGGGTGGACGCCAGCGTGGCCGGCTCGTTCGTTACCGACAAGACCCAAAGCAAGGTCTCCGACCATGTCGGCTTTACCTTCGCACCTCACGAGAAAACCGACAAAGGCACGTCGTGGTTGTACTCCTGGAGCCTGGCGATCCCCACCAGCTCAAAAGCCAAGGACGCCGCCAAGGTGTTCACCAGTTGGGCGACGTCCAAGGAATACAGCCAGTTGGTCGCCAAGACCGACGGCATCGCCAACGTACCGCCCGGTACGCGCAAGTCGACCTACAGCGACGAGTACATGAAGGCCGCGCCGTTCGCCAAGGTGACCCTCGAATCGCTGAAAGTCGCCGACCCGACCAAGCCAACCCTCAAGCCTGTGCCCTATATCGGTATCCAGCTGGTGACCATTCCTGAGTTCCAGGCGATTGGTACCCAGGTCGGCAAGTTCTTCTCGGGGGCGTTGACCGGTCAGCAAACGGTGGATCAAGCCTTGGCCGCCGCGCAGACCACCACTGAGCGCGAAATGAAGCGGGCCGGTTACCCCAAATAAGCCAGCCTCACCACCGTCAAATGTGGGAGGGGGCTTGCTCCCGATAGCGATCTACCAGTTGATGATTGTGTGACTGATACACCGCTATCGGGAGCCAGCCCCCTCCCACACTGATCGCGCTCCGATTCGTATCTGACTGGTCTTGATCCTAATGAATACACCCGCCAAAAACCGCCTGGCCAACCCCGGCTGGTTCCTCGTCAGCCCCTCGGTGGCTTTGCTGCTGCTGTGGATGATCGTGCCGCTGGGCATGACCCTGTACTTTTCGCTGATCCGCTACAACCTGCTCTACCCCGGCGAAAACCAATTCGTGGGGCTGGAGAACTTCACCTACTTCATCACCGACTCGGGCTTCCTGCCTGGCGCCACCAATACCCTGCTGCTGGTGGGCAGCGTGCTGCTGATCAGCGTGGTGTTCGGCGTGCTGATCAGTGCCCTGCTGGAGGCCAGTGAATTCTTGGGTCGCGGTGTGGTGCGGGTGATGTTGATTTCGCCGTTCTTCATCATGCCCACCGTCGGTGCACTGATCTGGAAGAACCTGATTTTCCACCCGGTGTCGGGGATTCTCGCCGCCGTGTGGAAGCTCTTCGGCGCTGAGCCGGTGGACTGGCTGGCCCATTACCCGCTGCTGTCGATCATCATCATTGTGTCGTGGCAATGGCTGCCCTTCGCGATCCTGTTGCTGATGACCGCCATGCAGTCCCTCGACCAGGAGCAGAAGGAAGCCGCGCGCCTGGACGGTGCCGGCGCCATCGCGATCTTCTGGCACCTGACCCTGCCGCACCTGGCCCGTCCGATTGCGGTGGTGGTGATGATCGAGACGATCTTCCTGCTCTCGGTGTTCGCCGAAATTTTCACCACCACCAACGGTGGCCCGGGCTACGCCTCGACCAACCTCGCCTACCTGATCTACAACCAGGCGCTGGTGCAGTTCGACGTGGGCATGGCCTCGGCCGGCGGCTTGATTGCCGTGGTCATCGCCAATATCGCGGCGATCATCCTGGTGCGGATGATCGGCAAAAACCTGACTGACAAACCTTGAGGGCCGCGCCATGACGCTTCAACAATCCCGTCGCCTGCAAAGCCTGTTGCTCGGTACTTTGGCCTGGGCCATCGCGATCCTGATTTTCTTCCCGATCTTCTGGATGGTGCTGACCAGCTTCAAGACCGAAATCGACGCGTTCGCCACGCCGCCGCAATTCATCTTCACGCCGACGCTGGAGAACTACCTGCACATCAACGAGCGCAGCAACTACTTCAGCTATGCCTGGAACTCGGTGGTGATCTCGTTCAGCGCCACCGCCTTGTGCCTGCTGATCTCGGTGCCGGCCGCCTACTCCATGGCGTTCTACGAAACCCAGCGCACCAAGGGCACGCTGTTGTGGATGCTCTCCACCAAGATGCTGCCGCCGGTGGGCGTGCTGATGCCGATCTACCTGCTGGCCAAGAGCTTCGGCCTGTTGGACACGCGCATTGCGCTGATCATCATCTACACCCTGATCAACCTGCCGATTGTGGTGTGGATGGTTTACACCTACTTCAAGGACATCCCCAAGGACATCCTCGAAGCCGCGCGCCTGGATGGCGCCACCCTGTGGCAGGAAATGGTCCGCGTGCTGCTGCCGATCGCCAAGGGCGGCCTGGCCTCGACCGTGTTGCTGTCGCTGATCCTGTGCTGGAACGAGGCGTTCTGGTCGCTGAACCTGACCTCCTCCAACGCCGCACCGCTGACCGCGCTGATCGCTTCGTACTCCAGCCCCGAAGGCTTGTTCTGGGCCAAGTTGTCCGCCGTCTCGACCCTGGCCTGCGCGCCGATCCTGATTTTTGGCTGGATCAGCCAGAAACAGCTGGTGCGTGGTTTGTCCTTTGGCGCCGTCAAATAATAATTCGAAAAGGAGGCCCATCATGGCCAACCTGAAAATCAAGAATCTGCAAAAAGGCTTCGAAGGTTTCTCCATCATCAAGGGCATCGACCTGGAAGTGCACGACAAAGAATTCGTGGTCTTCGTCGGCCCGTCGGGGTGCGGTAAATCCACCCTGCTGCGCCTGATCGCGGGCCTTGAAGAAGTCACCGACGGCACCATCGAACTCGATGGCCGCGACATCACCGAAGTGACCCCGGCCAAGCGTGACCTGGCGATGGTGTTCCAGACCTACGCCCTGTACCCGCACATGAGCGTACGCAAGAACATGTCGTTTGCCCTGGACCTGGCCGGTGTCGACAAAAAGCGGGTGGAAAGCAAAGTCAGCGAAGCGGCGCGCATCCTCGAGTTGGGCCCGTTGCTGGAGCGCAAGCCCAAGCAACTGTCCGGCGGCCAGCGCCAACGTGTGGCGATCGGGCGTGCCATTGTGCGCAACCCGAAGATCTTCCTGTTCGACGAACCGCTGTCCAACCTCGACGCCGCCCTGCGCGTGCAGATGCGCCTGGAACTGGCGCGCCTGCACAAAGAACTGCAAGCAACCATGATCTACGTGACCCACGATCAAGTCGAGGCCATGACCTTGGCCGACAAGGTGGTGGTGCTCAACAGTGGCCGCATCGAGCAGGTCGGCTCGCCGCTGGAGCTGTACCATCAGCCGGCCAACCTGTTTGTGGCAGGCTTTCTCGGCACGCCGAAAATGGGTTTCCTCAAGGGCAACGTCACCCGCGTCGACGGCCAAGGCTGTGACGTGCAACTGGACGCCGGCACCCTGATCAGCCTGCCGCTGAGCGGTGCCACCTTGAGCGTGGGCAGCGAAGTGACCCTGGGCATTCGTCCGGAACACCTGGAAATCGCCGCGCCTGGGCAAACCACCTTGACCGTCACCGCCGACGTCGGCGAGCGGCTGGGCAGCGACACCTTCTGCCACGTCGTCACCACCAATGGCGAGCCGTTGACCCTGCGGATTCGCGGCGACATGGCCAGCCAGTACGGCGAAACGTTGCACCTTCACCTGGACCCGGCGCACTGCCATCTGTTCGACACCGAAGGCCGAGCCGTGGCCCGCCCACTGCGCGCAGCCGCCTGATTTCGCGAGTATCTTTAGATGAAACTGAATAAACACAACCTCGAGCAACTGGCACCGGAAGTGAAGATACCGGCCTACGCAATGGCCGATACACGCCAGGGCATCGCCCACATTGGCGTCGGCGGTTTCCACCGTGCGCACCAGGCGTATTACACCGACGCCTTGATGAACACCGGCGAGGGCCTGGACTGGAGCATCTGCGGTGTCGGCCTGCGGGCCGAGGACCGCAAGGCCCGCGACGACCTGGCCGGCCAGGACTACCTGTTCACCCTGTACGAACTGGGCGATACAGACGACACCGAAGTGCGTGTGATCGGTTCGATCAGCGACATGCTGCTGGCCGAAGACGGTGCCCAGGCGCTGATCGACAAACTGGCCAGCCCGCAGATTCGCATCGTCTCGCTGACCATCACCGAAGGCGGTTACTGCATCGACGACAGCAACGGCGAGTTCATGGCCCACCTGCCGCAGATCCAGCACGACCTGGCGCACCCGAAAGCACCCAAAACCGTGTTCGGTTTTATCTGCGCGGCGCTGACCCTGCGCCGTGCAGCCGGCATTCCGGCCTTCACGGTGATGTCCTGCGATAACCTGCCGCACAATGGCGCGGTCACGCGCAAGGCGCTACTGGCGTTTGCCGCCCTGCACAACGCTGAACTGCATGACTGGATCAAGGCCAATGTCAGCTTCCCGAACGCCATGGTCGACCGCATAACCCCGATGACCAGCACCGCCCACCGCCTGCAATTGCACGACGATCATGGGATCGACGATGCCTGGCCGGTGGTGTGCGAGCCGTTTGTGCAATGGGTGCTGGAAGATACCTTCGTCAATGGCCGCCCGGCCTGGGAAAAGGTCGGCGTGCAGTTCACCGATGACGTGACGCCTTATGAAGAAATGAAAATCGGCTTGCTCAACGGCAGCCACCTGGCCCTGACTTACCTGGGCTTTCTCAAGGGCTATCGGTTTGTCCACGAGACCCTGAACGATCCGCTGTTCGTGGCCTATATGCGCGCGTATATGGACCTGGACGTCACGCCCAACCTGGCGCCGGTGCCGGGTATCGACCTGACGGTGTACAAGCAGACCCTGGTGGAGCGCTTTTCCAACCAGGCGATTGCCGATCAGTTGGAGCGCGTGTGTTCCGATGGGTCATCGAAGTTTCCCAAGTTCACCGTGCCGACGATCAATCGCCTGATTGCCGATGGCCGTGAGACCGAGCGCGCAGCGCTGGTGGTGGCCGCCTGGGCCCTGTATTTGAAGGGCGTGGATGAAAATGGCGTGAGCTACACGATCCCCGATCCACGGGCGGCATTCTGCCAGGGCCTGGTGAGCGATGACGCGCTGATCAGCCAGCGGCTGCTGGGGGTTGAGGAGATTTTTGGCACGGCTATTCCCAAGTCGCCTGAGTTTGTGGCAGCGTTCGAGCGTTGCTATGAAAGCCTGCGCGACAAAGGCGTCACAGCCACACTGCAAAACCTCCTGAACAAACCGGATTAAACAGGTGGGAGGGGGCCTGCTCCCGATAGCGGTCGGTCAGATACAGATGTGCAAGCTGACACACTGCTATCGGGAGCAAGCCCCCTCCCACATTGGACCGGGTTCACACTCCAAGAATAATACTGCTGAGCACCTTCTCATGACCCAGCAAAACCTCTACCTCGGTATCGACTGCGGCACCCAGGGCACCAAGGCCATCGTCCTCGACGCGTCCAGCGGCAAGGTGCTGGGCCTGGGTGCCGCTGCGCACACGCTGATCAGCGGCGCCAATGGCCGCCGCGAACAACACCCCCAGCAATGGCTGGACGCCTTCAGCGAAGCCACCCACCGCGCCCTGCAACAGGCCGGGGTGGATGGCCAGGACATCCTTGGCGTCGGCGTGTCCGGCCAACAACATGGCCTGGTCCTGCTGGATGAACACGGCCAGGTACTGCGCCCGGCCAAGCTGTGGTGCGACACCGAGACCACCCCTGAGAATGACCGCCTGCTGCACGAGCTGGGCGGCGAAAGCGGTTCCCTGGAACGCCTGGGCGTAGCGATTGCGCCGGGCTACACCGTGTCCAAATTGCTCTGGACCCGCGAGCAACACCCGGACCTCTTCGCGCGTATCGCCCACGTCCTGCTGCCCCACGACTACCTCAACTACTGGCTCACCGGGCGTGCCTGCGCCGAGTACGGCGACGCTTCGGGCAGCGGTTATTTCGACGTGCGCAACCGTCAATGGGACAGGGCGCTGCTCAGGCACATCGACGCCAGTGGCCGCCTGGAAGCGGCCGTGCCCGAGCTGATCGAGGCCGACCAGCCCGTGGGCACCCTCCTGCCGGCCATCGCCGAACGCCTGGGTATCAACCCCCATGCCGTCGTGTCCAGCGGCGGTGGCGACAACATGATGGGCGCCATCGGCACCGGTAACATCGCCCCCGGCGTGATCACCATGAGCCTGGGTTCATCGGGGACGGTCTATGCGTTTGCCGAGCAGCCCAACGTGAGCCCACAGGCGTCAGTGGCGACCTTTTGCTCGTCGAGTGGCGGTTGGCTGCCGCTGATCTGCACCATGAACCTGACCAACGTTACCGGGGTGATTCGCGAACTCTTCGAACTGGACCTGCCCGGGTTCAACACCCTGGTCGAGCAGGCGCCGATAGGGGCCGACGGCGTGAGCATGCTGCCGTTCCTCAATGGCGAGCGCGTCCCCGCCCTGCCCCACGCCACCGGCAGCCTGCATGGCCTGACCATGACCAACCTGACCCGCGCCAACCTGTGCCGCGCGGCCGTCGAAGGCACCACTTTCGGCCTGCGTTACGGCCTCGACCTGCTGCGCCAGACCGGGCTGCAGGGCCAGAGTATCCGCCTGATCGGCGGCGGCTCGAAAAGCCAGGTGTGGCGGCAGATCGTCGCCGATATCATGCACACCGAAGTGGTCTGTACCGAACAAAGCGAAGCCGCCGCCCTGGGCGCGGCGATCCAGGCGGCCTGGTGCCAGTCCGGCGAAAGCCTGGCCAGCCTGTGCGACAAATGTGTGAGCGTCGATCCGAACAGTCGCACCTTGCCGGTGGCCGACCGTGTCAGTGCCTATCAACATGCCTACGAGCGCTATCAGCACCTCGTGGCAACCCTTTAAGAGCGAGCAACTATGTATCTGGTGTGTGGTGAAGCACTGTTTGATTTTTTCAGCGAGGAGGATGCCAGCGGGCACGCCGCCAAGCTCAATTACAAGGCGATTGCCGGTGGCTCGCCGTTCAATGTCGCGGTCGGCCTGCGCCGCCTGGGTATTGAGTCCGGGTTCTTTGCCGGCGTGTCCACCGATTACCTGGGGCGCCGCTTGCTGCAAGTGCTCAAGGACGAGGGCGTCAGCCCTCAGTTCCTGGTGGAGTTCCAAGCCCCGACCACCCTGGCGATGGTCGCCGTGGGCGCCAACGGATCACCGCAGTACAGCTTCCGAGGCGAAGGCTGCGCCGACCGCCAATTGCAAGTGGCGCATTTGCCGTCCCTGGGCGATGAGATCCGCGGGCTGCACATCGGCTCGTTCTCGCTGGTGGTGCAGCCGATTGGCGACACCCTCCTGAACCTGGTCCAACGCGAAAGCGGCCGGCGCCTGATCAGCCTTGATCCCAACGTGCGCCTCAACCCGCAGCCGGATATCGAGCAGTGGCGCGACCGCGTGGCGCAACTGGTGCGCTACGCCGACCTGATCAAGGTCAGCGATGAAGACCTGCACCTGCTCTACCCCGACCAGTCACCGGAAAGCGTACTGCAAGGCTGGCTGCAACACCGCTGCCAGTTGGTGTTCCTCACCCGTGGCGGCAAAGGCGCGTCGGTATTCAGTCGCCAGCATGGCACCTGGTCGCAACCTGCGGTCCAGGTGGTGATGGCCGATACGGTCGGGGCCGGTGATACCTTCCAGGCGGCACTGATTGCCTGGCTGACGGAACACCAACTGGACTCGGTGGCCGGCCTGCAGCAGCTCAGCCGCGAGCAAATCGACAGCATGCTTGGCTTCGCCATCCGCGCCGCAGCATTGACCTGTGGCAAGACCGGCCCAGACTTGCCGTACCGTCATCAACTGGACTGAACCCGCCACGCAAAAAAACACGGTGCCATCACGCAGGCCACGTATTCCGTGGCCTGCGTAGCCTGTACGAAAATATTGCAACGCCGACAAACTGTGCTACACCCAATCCAGGAGCAGTTATTACAACAAACGTAGGACAGACCCATGCAAAAGCCCAGCGCTTCATCGACCTGGGCCGTTTTAGCTGTCGGCCTTCTCTCACTGCAGTACATCGCCCCTCAACAGGTACATGCCGCTTGTGTACTTACCCCCAGTCCCGGCAACGACACGTTCGTTTGCAACAGTGACCAGTAACGGCCTGACCGATCTCTCCGGCAATAACAGCCTGACACTCCCCGCTGGCGGCACCGCAGTCATCAACGGCAATGTCACCTTTGGCGCCGGGGACGACGCCGTACGGATCGATTCCGGGCAAATCAACGGCGCCGTGCAACAAGGCGCCGGCATCGATGACTTTGTCATGACCGGCGGGCAAATCCAGTCCCTGGCCCAGGGCGATGGCCGCGATACCTTCCTGATGACCGGCGGCACGATCGTCGGCGCCTTTGAAGACGGCGACGTGGCGCGCCAAACCGGTGGCACCATCGGCCGGGTGGACATGAAGCTGGACAAGAATATCTATGACATGTCCGGCGGCACCATCCTGGGCAACCTGGTCACCGGTTTTGATACCGACACGATCATCATCTCCGGCGGCACCATTGGCGGCAATATCAGCACCAGCGGTGGCGATGACAGCATTACCGTGAGTGGCGGGGTGATCAATGGCGAGATCCGCGCCAGCGTCGGCAACGACACCTTCAATTGGCTGGGTGGCGGCCAGATCAAATCCTCGGTACTGATGGGCGATGGCGACGACACGGCGCTGCTGCGCGGTCTGAACGAAAACCTGCTGGCCGCCACGCCCTCGATCGACGGTGGCCTGGGCAACGATCAACTGACCTTCGACAACACCACGTCCAGCACGGCGGCCCGTTACATCGGCTGGGAGACGGTCAACCTCAATAACCACTCGCGCTTCAACCTGGCCGGGGACTTCTTCCTTGGCGACAGTGGCAGCAACACCGGTACGTTCAACATCGACGGCAGCAGTACCCTGGCCGTGACCCAAGGCAATATTCGCCCCTACACCGCAGGCCAACGGGCGACACTCAACAATGCCGGGATCATCGACATGACCACCGGCAGCAACAGCGCCACCGACTCGCTGACAGTGCATGGCAACTACGTGGGTCATAACGGCCAGTTGTGGTTGCAAACCGTGCTCGGCGACGACAACTCGGCCACGGACAAGCTGGTGGTGGCCGACGGCAGCCTCAGCGGCCACACACAACTGAGCGTGACCAACCTCGGCGGCGCCGGTGGGTTGACCCAAAACAGTGGGATCGAAGTGGTGCAGGCGCTCAACGGCGCCGTCAGCAGCACCGATGCATTCGCCTTGAAGGGCTCGGTCTCGGCCGGCGCCTATGAATACTTGCTGTTCAAGGGCGGCGTCACAGCCGGTACGGAAAACAACTGGTATTTGCGCTCATCGGTGGTGGCCGTACAGCCACCCGCCGTACCGCCTGTGCCACCCACACCGCCCGTGGTGGTGCCGGTGCCGCCGATCCCGCCCACGCTTCCGGTGGTCGCGCCCGATGAGCCGCCGGTAGAGCCGCCCACCGCGCAAGCGGTGGCACCGGTGGAGCCGCCTGCGCCACCGCCCAGCCAGGTCACCGCGACCACGTCGCCGGAATCCGCCGCCAGCAACCCGGTGCTGCCGACCGCCGTGGCCGGCGCCGAGCCGATCCCGCTGTATCGCCTGGAAGTGCCGGTCTATTCGGTCGATATCCCCGCCGCGCAGGTGATGACGCTACAAGCCCTCGGCACCTTCCATGATCGCCAGGGCGAGCAAAGCCTGCTCACCGAAACCGGCGCGGTGCCCGCCGGTTGGGGCCGAGCCTATGGCAGTGACTTCAACAAAAGTTGGTCGGGCACGGTGGCGCCGAGTTTTGACGGCACGGTCCAGGGCTACCAGGTCGGCCATGACCTCTACGCCGCCGAAACCAGCGGTGGGCAGATTCAACGGTTTGGCCTGTTTGTCGGCCAAAGCCGCTTGCGCGGGGATATCAAAGGGTTCTCGATGGGCTTCCAGGACAACCGTTCCGGGCGGGTGAAACTTGACGGTGATAACGTCGGCGCCTACTGGACGCTCACCGACCCCAGCGGTCGATATGTGGACCTGGTGGCCATGGGCACCCGCCTGGAGGGCAACAACACGTCCGAACGTGGGGTGAAGATGGATACCCAGGGGCACGCCCTGACGCTCTCCGCGGAGGTCGGCTATCCGGTCACCCTTTCCGAACACTGGGTGGTGGAACCCCAGGCCCAGGTGATCCGCCAGAAAATCGACCTGGATAACCAGAACGATGGTATTTCCAAGGTTGCATTCGACGCCCAGGATTACTGGACCGGCCGCCTCGGCGCGCGCCTCAAGGGCCGCTACCTGGTGAACAACACCCCGGTCGAGCCCTACCTGCGGGCCAATGCCTGGCACACCTTCGGCGGCAGTGACACGGTGACGTATGACGATGTGGACCGGATCAAGACCGACCACAAGTCGTCCTCCGCCGATCTCGGCGTCGGGGTGGTGGCGCGCTTGTCCTCCTCGGTCAGCGTGTATCTGGCGGCGGACTACAACACCCATCTGGACGGTAACGCCCTGAGCGGTATCAGCGGCAACGCGGGCGTGCGGGTGAGTTGGTAAAGATGAAGGTTTTGTCAGCCAGGGCAGCATTAATCCATGGTTAATCGCGCAGGTCGATCGTGAACTTGACCGCACTCACCGCCCTGCGGGGCCCGTGCGGCCGTTGGCTCATCACAGGGATGGGCCAGCGAACGACTTGCGGAGAACCCTCATGACCTTACGTACCTTGCTCCTCACCAGCACATTGGCCCTTGCGGCGGTTTCGGGCCTGGCCCAGGCCGACACGCAGGCAGCGGCCACCCAGCCAGTGCCTTATCACTACGGCATGCCGATGAACGTTAAAAAAGTGATTGCCATGCACGAAACCGACACCAACGTCTGCAAAGTCATCAATGCCGATATCAAGTTCGTCGACAAGGCCGGCAAGGTCGAAGATGTGGGTTATCGGAAGATGTCCGAGGCGTGCGATTTTCAGAACTGAGCCGTTGGAAAAAACCCGCCAAACCCGCGTATCAGCGAATGACCTGGCAGTAGACCGTACTGGGCCTGGCGTTTATCCAGGCCCACAGGTCTTCGGTGACTTAACTTCAAGCACCCGCTAGTAATAACCGCGCCCTCCCGCTCTTTGCAGAGCAGGTGCATGGGTGTGCTTGAGGTCTTCGCGTATACCGGTGATCAGGTTGCAAATGGCTCGACTGCTGTCGAGTTTTTCGGCTTTGATACCTTTGACTTCCAAATCCACCCGGTCACGGTCACGGTCGTCATAGACCTTGATCGTCAGCGAAGCATCTTCGGCCTTGGTGCATTCGCACCGCTGGGGCAGGAAACTTCCTTCAATAATGCTGCGAAGTTCTAATTCCGAAAGCATGGCCAACCTCTCCTTTTATGAGACTGCCAACAGTTTATTGTTTGCCAGGCAGGCGCCTGCCTGCCACGTCTTGCCGATCCTGGAAGACGCTTACCCCTACCAGCCTACTCGGCAAAACCCGGTCTCGTTGTAACCTTTCCTCATAAGCAGCCCGCCGGTTTATATAACCGGGAGCGGCAGTTGTTGATGCCGTCTAAATCATCGGCGAAAGGGTGCGATTAAACGTTTAACTTACCCAGTGGGGTTAAACGGCGCCTTGTGCGGCGACTCTTTCAGCAACATATCGCAAACTATCAAAGTTGATATTGGCCCCCGAATTAACCGCCACCAGTGTCTGGCCCTGCACGCCATGTTGGGCGACATAGTTGCGAATGCCCGCTACCGCCAACGCGCCGGAGGGTTCGGTGATGGAGCGCGTATCGTCGTAGATCAGCTTGATGGCGCTGCACAACTCGTCGTTGCTCACCGTGATGACTTCATCCACCCAGTCGCGGCAGATTTCAAACCCATAGGCACCGATCTGCGCCACGGCGGTGCCGTCGGCGAAGCCATCGACACTGGGCAGCACCACGCGCTCACCGGCACGCAGGGCCGCCAGCAGGCAACTGGAACCCTCGGGCTCGACCCCGACGATGCGCACCTCGGGCCGCAAGTATTTGACGTACGCCGCAATCCCGGCGATCAGGCCACCGCCGCCCACCGGCACGAAGATCGCGTCCAGCGCGCCCTGTTGCTGGCGCAGTATTTCCATGGCCACCGTGCCTTGGCCGGCAATCACATCCGGGTCATCGAACGGAGAGACAAAGGTACAACCGCTACGCTCGGCCAGTTGCAGGGCATGGGCCAGGGCAAACGGAAAGCTTTCACCGTGCAGCACCGCGTCGGCGCCCCGGGAACGCACGCCCAGCACTTTCAGCTCGGGCGTGCTGCAGGGCATGACGATGCTGGCCTTGATCCCCAGCTCTCGCGCCGCCAGCGCCACACCCTGGGCATGGTTGCCCGCTGACGCGGTCACCACGCCACGGGCCTTTTGCTCATCCGTCAGTTGCACCAGCTTGTTGTAGGCACCGCGAATCTTGAAGGAA
Organism: Pseudomonas sp. MWU15-20650; assembly: GCF_023242475.1. Taxonomy (GTDB): domain Bacteria; phylum Pseudomonadota; class Gammaproteobacteria; order Pseudomonadales; family Pseudomonadaceae; genus Aquipseudomonas. The sequence goes on from NZ_JALJFG010000029.1 coordinate 62,300, forward strand.
AAGGTCGGTTGCAGGTCTTCACGCTTGAGCAACACCTGGTTGCCCAGCAACGCCGACAGCGCAGGGGCGATTTGCAACGGCGTGCGCACCGCCACGTCGTAGACCGGGGCGGCAAGGATCTTTTTCACATAGTGCTCGAGTAATCCCGAATCAGCGGTGTCAGGGGCGAGGCAACGGCGCATGGGTGTCTCCTGGCGTTCTTGTAAGGGCCCGGGAGACGGAAAAACAAAACCCGCCTCTAGGGCGGGTTTGGGTGCAGCCGTGTGCTATCCCGCCAAATGAGGAATGGCGGTAATAATGCTTGGCTGGCTGCGGAAGGCTTGAAATGTCATGCAACGAAATTAACCGCCGGTTGCAGGGCCGTCAATGGCAAGCCGCCATTTAGTCGATGGGGGTTTACGATAGATATACGAAACGTATACGCTTTGTATATCCAGCCATCACAGTGAACCTCATGGGCATCGTCAAGATCACCGACCAACTGCACGAACAGCTACGCCTGGCCAGCGCCGCCATGGACCGCTCCATCAACGCCCAGGCCGAGTTCTGGATCAAGATCGGCCTGCTCGCTGAACTCAACCCGAACCTGCCCTATAACGAGCTGATCAACAAGTTGTTGCTGGACAAGCCCGACCTGATCCGGGGGCGCAGTTGATGATCAAGACTGCCGCACAACTGGCCGTGATGCGTGAATCCGGGCGCCTGCTGGCCCAGGTGTTCACGATGCTCGATGGCTTTGTCGCCGCCGGCCGCTCCACCCTGGAACTGGACAGCGCCGTCGAGCACTACATCCGCAAGGAACTCAATGCTCGTCCGGCCAGCCTGGGGCAATACGACTACCCCTTCTGCATCAATACCTCGATCAATGAAGTGGTGTGCCACGGCATGCCCAGTGCCACGCAAATCCTCAAGGATGGCGACATCATCAACATCGACATCACCCTGGAAAAAGGCGGCTTCATTGCCGACTCCAGCAAGATGTACATGATCGGCAGCGTGGCGCCCAAAGCGCGACGCCTGGTGGAAATGACCTTCGAAGCCATGTGGGCCGGCATCCGCCAGGTCAAGCCCGGTGCCCGCCTGGGCGACATCGGCCATGCAATCCAGAGCCATGCGCAAGCCAACGGCTACAGCGTGGTACGCGAATACTGCGGCCACGGCATCGGCCGCCAGATGCACGAAGAGCCGCAAATCCTGCACTTTGGCCGCCCCGGCACAGGGCTGGAACTGCGCGAAGGCATGGTGTTTACCATCGAACCCATGCTCAACCAGGGCAGCGCCAAGGTGCGCAGCCTGAAAGACGGCTGGACGGTGGTGACCAAGGACAACAGCCTGTCGGCGCAGTGGGAACACACGGTGGCGGTGACGGCGGACGGGTTTGAGGTGCTTACCCTGCAATCCGCTTGATCACAGTGCGGGATCAGCGCAACTCACCAGACCTGGCCCTGACGCTTCAACTCCAGGCGCCGCACAAACTCCTCCAGCACCAGGCCATACAGGTCGTCCTGCAAGTAGGCATCTTCGATACCGGCGTCCAGGTTGGGGTTATCGTTAACCTCAATGACGACCACTTTGTCGCCGGACTGCTTGAGGTCCACGCCGTAGAGGCCGTCGCCGATCAGGTTGGCGGTCTTCACCGCCAGTTCCACCACGGCCCTGGGCGCTTCATGGACCGCCAGGGTACGGCATTCGCCATTGATGTCCTGGCCGATGGCCTTGTGGTTGTAGATCTGCCAATGGCCCTTGGACATGAAGTACTGGCAGGCAAAGATCGGTTTGCGATTGAGTACGCCGATGCGCCAGTCATATTCGGTGTAGAAGAATTCCTGGGCCAGCAGCAGCACCGAATGCGCGAACAGTTCGGCCGTGGCCTTGAGTAACGCCTCCTGGCTTTCGACCTTGATCACCCCGCGTGAGAAGCAGCCATCGGGGATCTTCAATACCAACGGGAAGCCCAGGCGCTCGCCGACCCGTTCAAAATCTTCCGGTCGTTCCTTGTAGAGTATTTCAGTGGCGGGCATGCCCAGTTGGTGGCTATTGAGCAAATCGGTGAGGTAGACCTTGTTGGTGCAGCGCAGGATCGACGCCGGGTCGTCCATCACCACCAGACCTTCACTTTCGGCTTTTTTGGCAAAACGGTAGGTGTGGTTGTCAACGCTGGTGGTTTCGCGGATCAACAAAGCATCGTATTCGGCCAAACGCGCGTAGTCCTTACGCTCGATCAATTCCACATCAATGCCCAGCCCCTTGCCGACCCGGACGAAATTTTCCAGGGCACGGGGGTTGGACGGCGGCAGTTGCTCTTGAGGGTCGTGAAGGATGGCCAGGTCATAACGGGCCAACCGGCGCGAGCGGGGTTGACGCCAGATCTTGCGGCTGAAGTTGTCGAGGGCGTTGGCAAATTGATCTTCCTGATCATCGCGCAACTTGTGCAGCACGCCGGACTTGACCCCTTCGATATGCCAACCGTTATGCTGTTTAAAATCAACTAGCAAGATCGGACACGGGAATGCTTCAAACAACTGGCGCGCTAATTCCTGTAACGGCTCGATCGGGGTTCGACCGAAATAAAGCGTCAAGGTAAAGCCTTCGGTATTGCTATAAAGATGATGACTCAGGGCTTTATCAAGGGTTTTATCCAAATCATCCAGGGCCAGGCCATACAGGGATTTGCGGGCCAACTCGCTGATGGTCCGCACCGACGGAATCACCTTGTGCCCACGCGCCTCGGCCAGCAGCGAACAGTAGTAGCCGTGCCCCAGGTACTTGTAGCTGCGGCACAGGTTGATGACCTGCACACGCTTGCCTGTCTCGTTTTCCCGGGTCTGCTCCAGGTATTCCTGGGCGGTGACGATGTCTTCGCTAGGGAAGTAAGACGCCCAATCTTCCTTGCGTTCCACAATAATCACGACGGGGCTGGAACTTCGGGGCGCAGCGGAAAAATAACCGTGGGACGTTATTGTCGCCGCGACGCTTTGCTCGGATACTTGACGCCAATGACCTTGTACCGCCGACATAATAGTTGATCCGCTTTAGAGAACTCGACCTTTTCTATTAAGCACGATCTTTTAGAGAAGTCCCGTTTCGTTACGCAACTTTTACGGCGGTCTCATGGCTCTTTTCTTTCGCGTTGCAACACCCTGCGATGTGCCGGCATTGGTGGCACTGGAACAGCATTGTTTCACCACCGACCGGCTCTCATCGCGCAGCTTCCAGTGGATGGTCAGCCGGGCCCATGGCCAGTTACTGGTGGCGGAGCAGGACGGGCAATTGCTCGGCTATGCGCTGGTGTTGTTCCATCGCGGCACCTCATTGGCGCGCCTGTACTCCATCGCCATCGCCGAGCACGCGCGCGGCATCGGCCTGGGCAGGCAGTTACTCACCCGCATCGAAGCCTGCGCCGTGGAGCACGACTGTGCGTACCTACGCCTGGAAGTGCGTACCGACAACCCCGGCGCCCTCGCCTTGTATGAGCGCAGTGGCTACCGGCGCTTCGCAGTGATCAATGATTACTACGAGGACCACAGCGCCGCCCTGCGCCTGGAAAAGCGCATCGTCCAGCACCAGGATGCACGCCCGCAGAGCGTGCCGTATTACCAACAGACCACCGACTTCACCTGTGGCGCCGCGTGCCTGTTGATGGCCATGGGCGCCCTGGTGCCTGGGCGCCTCGCTCAGCGTCGCGAAGAGCTGCAAATCTGGCGTGAAGCCACCACCGTATTCATGACCGCCGGCCATGGCGGCTGTAGCCCACAAGGGCTGGCGCTGGCGGCCTGGCGCCGCGGCTTTGGCGTGCGCATGCAGGTCAACGTGCGCGGGCCGCTGTTTCTCGATGGCGTGCGCGACCCGCATAAAAAGGACGTGATGCGCCTGGTGCACGCCGCGTTCGAGGAAGAACTGGCAGGCAGTGACGTTGAGCACGTGTTCGGCAGCACCCTGGATTTACCCCATGTACTGCGCGAGGGCGGCCAACCGCTGGTGCTGATCAGCAGCTACCGTCTCACCCGTTCCAAGTCACCGCACTGGGTGATGGTCACCGACTGCGACGAGGACTTCGTCTACCTGCATGACCCGGACGTGGACCACAGCCAGCACCGCCAGCCCCTGGACTGCCAGCATTTGCCCGTCAGCCATGGGGAGTTCGAGCGCATGTGCCGCTTCGGCAGCAACAAGCTGCGGGCGGCGGTGGTGCTGTTCAAGCCACTTGCTTGATGCCGGCCTTGGCTTCCAGTTCGCGTACCAGCGGCAGGACGCGTTTGCCGAAGTATTCCACCTCTTCCTGGAAGTGCAGGAAGCCCGCGAGCACCAGGTCCACGCCCACGGCCTTGAGCGCGACGATCCGTTCGGCGATTTGCTGCGGCGTGCCGATCAGGTTGGTCTTGAAGCCATCGTTGTACTGCACCAGGTCCTCAAAGCTGGACTTGGCCCAATTGCCCTCGCCTTCCGGTGAGGCCTTGCCCGCTTGTTTGGCCGCGTCGCCAAAGGCGTTGACCGCTTCCGGGTCGGCCTTGTCGATGATTTGCGCCAGGACGGCGCGGGCTTCTTCCTCGGTGTCGCGGGCGATCACAAAGGCGTTCACCCCGACCTTCACCGAATGAGCATTGGCAGCGGCCTTGGCGCGAATATCATCGACCTGGGCCTTGATGCCTTCCGGCGTGTTGCCGTTGGTGAAATACCAGTCCGACACGCGCGCGGCCATATCCCGCGCCGCCCGTGAACTGCCGCCCTGGAAAATCTCCGGCTGGCCCAGTGGCTTGGGCTTGAGGGTGTACTGGTTGAAGCGATAGAAGTCGCCCTTGAAGGTAAAGTCGTCCTGGGTCCAGATGCCTTTGAGGGCACGGATAAATTCTTCGGAACGGCGATAGCGCTCATCGTGCTCCAGCCAATGCTCGCCAATCGCCTGGAACTCACCCTTGAACCAGCCGCTGACGATATTCACCGCGATGCGGCCGTTGGTGAGTTGGTCGATGGTCGCCAGTTGCTTGGCTGCCAACGCCGGTTGCCACGGGCCGGGCAGGATCGCGGCGATCACCTTGAGCTTGGTGGTCGCGGCCAGCAGGGCATGGCTGAACGCCACGGATTCATGCTGGTTCTGCGCGCCATAGCCGGCGGTGAAGCGAATCTGGGTCAGGCCATATTCGAAGCCGGCGGCTTCGGCCAGTTGCGCCAACTTGCGGTTGTAGTCGATGCCCCAGTGGGTGCGTTGTTCGATCTTGCTGACCACCAGCCCCCCGCTGACGTTGGGCACCCAATAGGCAAATTTCACGGCTTGCTGACTCATCGAACAGTACCTCGCAGAAAGGGTTGTACGAAGGCTTGAGCAGCAAGCGTGCCAGGCAGTGGCAAAGCCCCGCCCCTTGGGCGCTGGCGGAAAAAACCGGGCACTGGAACAACTCCGGGCTAATGTCATGGATCGCACGGGTTTGTCGATCCGCTGTTGCTGGAGCAACAGCAGATAACGTTCAGGCCCCGCAATTACAGGATCAAAACCCCGGCACGGACTGTGCAACCTCCAGGACACGCGTCTACAGCCAAGGAGCCATCCCCATGACCGAACACCACGTCATCAATCCGCTGTCTACCGGCATCGACTACCCCACGCTGGCCGCACGTTTGCGACCGATCTTCCAGCGTATCGCCGAGGGCGCGGTTGAGCGCGAACACAGCCGCACCCTGCCCTATGTCCGGTCCAATGGCTCAAGGAAGCCGGTTTTGGCGCGGTGCGCGTACCGTGTCGTCCCACAACCCGGTGATCTACAAGGCTCGGATCGTTGGCGACTGGGTGATCAATGGCACCGAACCGCCGTTTGTATGGCAGATCGGCAACGGCCCGGCCAAGGCTTAAAACGCCAGCTTGTAACCGATGGTCATCAACATGACCGCCAGGCACGGGCGCAATACGCCGTCCGGGACTTTGCCGGTCATGTGGCTACCCAGGTAAATCCCCGGCAGCGACCCCATCAGCAAAAAGCCCAGCAGGTGCCAGTCCATATTGCCCATGCTGGCGTGACCCAGGCCCGCCACCAGGGTCAGGGGCACGGCGTGGGCGATTTCGGTGCCGACCAGGCGGCGCGTGGCCAGGAAGGGGTACAGGATAAACAGCGCGACGGTGCCAAGGGCGCCGGCGCCGATCGAGGTCAGGGCAACCATGGTGCCGAGGATGGCGCCGGTGACCACCGTCAATGCGTTCAGGTTGCGCGAGCTCATGTGGTAATCATCGCCGGCATGGCGCTGGGCGAAGGCCAACAGGCTTTTCTTGAACAGGATCGCCAGGGCCGTCAGCAGCAGCACCACGCCAAGGGCCTGCTTGATCACGGCGTTCATCGCGCTGGGGTCGGTGTGCAGGCTGGCCAGGAACCACAACGTCAGCAACACCGCAGGCACGCTGCCCAGGGTCAGCCAGCCGGTGATGCGCCAGTCGATGTTCCTGTTCTTGCTGTGCACCAGCACCCCACCCGACTTGGTGATGGCGGCGTACAACAGGTCGGTGCCCACGGCGGTGGCCGGGTTGATGCCGAACCACAACAGGATCGGGGTCATCAACGAGCCCCCACCGACACCGGTCATGCCCACGATGAACCCAACGATCAGGCCGGCGACAACGAAACCAATATTCCCCACATCCATTACAACTACCTGCGGCCTTATAAATTTCTGGCGGCAGGATAGCGATTTTTCTTATAACGACTTATACCAATATGATCTGACTTTATGCCTTTTAGCTCAGTCGGTTACACACGTAAGCCTGGGTCTGGTACGGGAAGGCCACGGTGTCGCGCCCCTTCAACGCCGGGTGGGTGTCGATCAACCTGCGCAATTGCTCGGTCACTCGGGCTTTTTCCGACGCGGGCAGCGCGGCAATGAAGCTCACCGAGAGGAAGCGGTCCATGATCACTTCCTGCGGGCTGCCGACATGGCTGTACGGAAAACAGATCATTTTGGGGTCGGAAAAATACTCGCCGGTGAACGCCTCGCGCCAACGGCCGGTGTGAAAGCGCGGCGTATCCCCTTCGTAAGGCGTGATGATTTGGGTAATGGCCGCCACCCAATCCACCGACTCGTCCCGCACATTCCACACCAGCCCCAGGCGCCCTCCGGGCTTGAGCACGCGGTGAATGTCCGCCAGCGCGGCGCGGGTGGAAAACCAGTGGAACGCCTGCGCGCAGACCACTGCGTCAGCGCTGGCGGACGGGAGCGGGATGGATTCGGCGGTGCCGTCGACCAGGCGCACGTCCGGCAGCAGTTTGGTCAACTGCGCGCCCATTGCCGCCACCGGCTCGACCGCAATCAGCGTCGGCGCCAGGGTGCTGAGCAGCCGGGTGAACTTGCCGGTGCCGGCGCCCAGGTCGATGACGGTCGACTGCGCGTTGATATGCAGCGCGTCGGCCAGCCAGCCGGTCAGTTGACGGGGGTAGTCCGGCCGGCCTTGGGCGTAGGTGACGGCCTGGGTAGAGAAACCGTGTTGAGCAGACGGGTGAACATCAGTCATTGCCAATCTCTCCTCGGGTATCGCGGGCGCACAGTGTGCGCCCTTCCCTGCCGATTTTCTAATCGACCTTCGTGGGCAACCACAGGCGAAACCGCGCCCCGCCCAGCGGCGACGCCAGGGCCGTCAGGGTGCCGCCTTGGGCTTCCATCGCACGTCGGCTGATCGCCAGCCCCAGGCCAAAACCACCGGTGGCGCGGTCGCGGCTGCGATCAAGGCGGTAAAACGGCTCGAAGATGCGCTCGCGCTGATCCACCGGTATGCCGATGCCATCGTCATCTACCCAGATTTCACACCCATTGGGGCACACCTTGACCCCTACCTGGATGCGCTTGTCGCAATAACGCGTGGCATTGCGCAACAGGTTCTGCAAGGCGCGGGCGGTGAGGCGCGGGTCGAGGCTGAAGCGCTCCACGGTACAGTCGAGCGCCACGTCGATGACAATCTCGGGGTTTTCCAATTCGTCATCGACGCTGCCCAGTACGCTGTCGATAAACTCATCGAGCACCACGTCCACCCGCTCCGGCAGCTGCGCCGGGTTTTGCAGGCGGCTGTAGGACAGCAATTCCAACACCAGCTCATCCAGCTCACGAATATGCGCCACCAGGCTTTGCAGGCGCTCGCGACTGGCCTGGGGCAGGTCCTCGGAAAGCGCCAGGGCCAAGCCGAAATCCAAGCGGGTCAACGGTGTGCGCAGTTCGTGGGAGACCGCATTGAGCAAGTCACGCTGCTGGTTCAACAGGTGCTCGAAGTCGTCCGCCATGGTGTCGAACACCGCCGCCAGGCTACCGATATTGGAACGGGGCGGAATGCGCGTGCGCTCGGCCAGGTTGCCCTTGCCCAATTGCGCAGCGGTGCTTTTCAGGCGCTCCAGGTCACGCCAGTGCGGGCGCAGCCAGTACAACAGACAGGCCAACAATGCGGCGCCGATGAGCACGTTCATCGACCAGTACAGCAGGTTCATGTCCAGCGGGTCCGGCGGAATGGTCAGCTTGACGGCGAATTGCTCGTTGATCGGCGAACTGACTTCGTCCATCCAGCCCCACTCGCCCAGGCGGACCACCGGCTTGCCATGCTCCAGCAGCAGTTCTTCCTGCGGCGTATAGCGGGCATCCTGGCGCAGCAGCAGCTGCACCTTCAACGGCGCAAAGTCGCGGCTCAATTGGTCGGTGACCTGCGACCAATGCTCCACCGGCACTTGCTGGTATTGCTTGACGATAAGGCTTTGCAAGCCACGGGACTGTTCGACGTTGTAGTCCATGTAGCGGTGTTCAAACAGCTGAATCACCAGCTTGGGAATCAGGAAGATGGCCGCACTGTAGGTGACGATGGTGATCAGGTAGAGACGTAGCAGTACACGAAACATCGATCAGCATTCCCACTCGGAACGACTGAACAGGTAGCCTTTGCCCCACACCGTCTTGATCTTGCGCGCCTCGCCGGCGTGGTCATCGAATTTGCGTCGCAACTTGGAAATAGCCACGTCCACCGAGCGATCCGTGCCGTTGAACTCAATGCCGCGCAAGCGTTGCAGGATCTGGTCGCGGCTGAGCACTTCACCGGCATGCCGCGCCAACACCACCAGCAAGTTGTATTCACCGCTGGACAGCTCCACCGCTTGCTCACGCCAGGTCACGGTGCGTTCCGACAGGTCGATGCACAGATTGCCCATGGTGATCTGGTCGCTGGCCACCTGGGGTTCGGACAGGCTGCTGCGGCGCAACAGCGTACGCACCCGGGCGAGCAGAACGCGCGGTTCACAGGGCTTGGTGACATAGTCATCGGCGCCCATTTCCAGGCCCAGCACCTGGTCGTGACTGTCGTCGCGGGCGGTCAGCATCAGGATCGGCAGGCCCGCCGAGTCGGCGCGCAGCAAGCGGCAGACTTGCAGGCCATCGAGGCCCGGGAGCATCAGGTCGAGGATCACCAGGTCCGGCGGGTTGAGGCGCGCGCGTTCGCGAACGTGATCGCCACGGCTGAGCACACTGACGTGGTAGCCATTGCGTTCCAGGTAGCTGGCAATCAACTCGGAGAGTGCGGCGTCGTCTTCGACCAGAAGGATGTTGGGCATAGGGTGTTTCCAGAAAATACACTGATAAGTCGTACACAAAACCCATGTGGGAGGGGGCTTGCTCCCGATAGCGGTGGATCAGCCAACGAATCGATTGACTGGTACTCCGTCATCGGGAGCAAGCCCCCTCCCACATTTGATCTTCATTGTAAGCAAGGTTGTGCAAGGATATACGCCCCCGACGCCACGCGCGCCGTACCTTACATTTCTTCACAGACGAGCTACACAGCTTCACAGCACCACGGCGCAGGTGACCTTAGGATGCGCCAGTCAATATTGGGATAAGAGCATGTCGAAGAATTTTTTTGCGCCGTTTTGCCTGTTGGCCCTCACCCTGGCCCTGAGCGCCTGTGGCCAGTCGGCCGATGAGGCGCCGGAAATGCCCCTGGCCAAAGTGCGGATCGAAACCCTGCAGGCCAAGCCGCTTTCCATTACCAGCGAATTGAGCGGGCGCATCGCCGCACCGCGCATTGCCGAAGTGCGGGCGCGGGTGGCTGGCGTGGTCATGCAGCGGGTGTTCAAGGAAGGCCACGACGTAAAACAGGGCGACGTGCTGTTCCGTATTGACCCGGCGCCCTTCAAGGCTGACCTGGACAGTGCCCAGGCCAACCTGAGCAAGGCAGAAGCCAACGCGTTCCAGGCACGCCTGCAAGAACAGCGCTACAGCCAGTTGATCGAAGGCAACGCGATCAGCGGCCAGGACTACGACAACGCACGCGCCGCCGTACGCCAGACCAATGCCGAAGTCGCCGCCAACAAGGCCGCCGTCGAGCGTGCCAAATTGAACCTGGGCTACGCCACCGTGACCGCGCCGATTTCCGGGCGCATCGGCCGCGCGCTGGTGACCGAAGGCGCGTTGGTCGGCCAGAACGAAGCCACGCCGCTGGCGATCATCCAGCAACTGGACCCGATCCACGCCGACCTCACCCAGTCCACCCGCGAGCTGAACGACCTGCGTCGCGCCTTCCGTGCCGGCAGCCTTAAACAGGTGGGCCAGGACCAGGCCAAGGCCACCCTGATCCAGGATGACGGCAGCCTCTACCCGTTGCCGGGCAAACTGCTCTTCGCCGAGATCAGCGTGGACCCGGGCACCGGGCAGATCATCCTGCGCAGCGAGTTCCCCAACCCGGACCTGGACCTGTTGCCCGGCAGTTTTGTGCGCGTGCGCCTGGAGCAAGCCGTCGACCGCCAAGGCATCAGCGTGCCGCAACGCGCCATCACCCGTGACAGCGCCGGTATCCCCATGGTGTTGCTGCTGGACGCTGAACAAACTGTCAGCCAGCAACCGGTGGAATTGGGCGCGGTGATCGAGGACCGTTGGATCGTCAGCAGCGGCCTCAAGCCCGGCGACCGCATCATCGTCGAGGGCCTGCAACACGCACGCCCCGGTGAAAAAGTGGAAGTGGACGACAGCCCAGCCTCCGGCCCGCTCGCAAAGGAATAACCCGTCATGCCGCAGTTCTTTATTGACCGCCCGGTGTTCGCCTGGGTGGTGGCCCTGTTCATCCTGCTGGCCGGTGCACTGGCCATTCCGCAGTTGCCGGTGGCCCAGTACCCTAACGTCGCACCGCCGAAGGTGGAAATCTACGCGGTGTACCCGGGTGCGTCGGCCCAGACCCTGGACGAAAGCGTGGTCAGCCTGATCGAGCAAGAGCTCAACGGCGCCGATCACCTGCTGTACTTCGAGTCCCAGAGCAGCCTGGGATCGGCGACGATTACCGCCACCTTCCAACCGGGCACCAACCCGGAAATGGCCCAGGTTGATGTACAAAACCGCCTCAAGGCCGTGGAGCCACGCTTGCCTCAAGCTGTGACCCAGCAAGGGTTGCAGGTGGAGAAAGTGTCCGCCGGTTTCCTGCTGCTGGTGACCTTGACCTCCAGCGACGGCAAACTCAATGACGTGGCGCTCAGCGATTACCTGGCGCGCAACGTGATGAACGAACTCAAGCGCCTCGACGGCGTGGGCAAGGCGCAGTTGTATGGTGCCGAACGGGCCATGCGCATCTGGATCGACCCGCAGAAGCTGATTGGCTTCAACCTGACCCCGGCCGACGTCAACGCCGCGATCAGCGCACAGAACGCCCAGGTCTCGGCGGGCAGCATTGGTGATTTGCCGGGGACCAAGACCCAGGAAATCACTGCCGCCATTTTGGTCAAGGGCCAGCTGTCGACGCCGGCGGAATTCGCCGACATCGTGCTCAAGGCCAACCCCGACGGTTCCACCGTGCGCATCGGCGATGTGGCGCGGGTGGAAATCGGCAGCCAGGAATACCAATTCTCCACGCGCCTGAACGGCAAGCCCTCCACCGCCGTCAGCGTGCAGCTGTCGCCGGGGGCCAATGCGCTGAACACCGCCACCCTGGTGCGGGCGAAGATGGACGAGCTGTCGCGCTACTTCCCGGCCAATGTGGAATACAAGATCCCGTACGACACCTCGCCGTTCGTCAAAGTCTCGATCACCAAGGTGGTCTACACCCTGCTTGAGGCCATGGCGCTGGTGTTTGCGGTGATGTTCCTGTTCTTGCAGAACGTGCGCTACACCTTGATCCCGACCCTGGTGGTACCGATTGCGTTGATGGGCACCTTCGCCACCATGTTGCTGCTGGGCTTCTCGATCAACGTACTGACCATGTTCGGCATGGTACTGGCGATCGGTATCCTGGTGGACGATGCGATTGTGGTGGTGGAAAACGTCGAGCGGATCATGGCCACCGAGGGCCTGTCGCCCAAAGACGCGACGAAGAAAGCCATGGGCCAGATCACGGGGGCCATCGTCGGCATCACCCTGGTATTGGTCGCGGTGTTCCTGCCGATGGCCTTCATGCCCGGTTCAGTGGGGGTGATCTACCAGCAGTTCTCGCTGTCGATGGCCACCTCGATCCTGTTCTCGGCGTTCCTCGCCCTGACCTTGACCCCGGCCCTGTGCGCCACCTTGCTCAAGCCGATTGCCAAGGGCGAGCACCACGCCAAGGGTGGGTTCTTTGGCGGGTTCAACCGGCGCTTCGAACAGCTCACCGACCGCTATGAAGGTTGGGTGGCGTATGCGCTCAAGCGCAGCGGCCGCTACCTGTTGATCTACCTGGTACTGCTGGTGGGCATGGGGGTGCTGTTCAGCCGCCTGCCCTCCTCGTTCCTGCCCGTGGAAGACCAGGGTTACACCATCACCGATATCCAGCTGCCGCCGGGCGCCAGCAAGAACCGCACGGTGCAGGTGGCCGAGCAGATCGAAGCGCACAACGCCGAAGAGCCGGGCGTGGGTGACACCACCATGATCATGGGCTTCAGTTTCTCCGGTTCCGGGCAGAACGCGGCGTTGGCCTTTACCACGCTCAAGGACTGGTCGCAGCGTGGCAGCGATGACTCGGCGTCGTCGATTGCCGACCGCGCCAACATGGCCTTCAGCGAACTCAAGGACGCGATTGCCTATGCGATCCTGCCGCCACCGGTGGACGGCCTGGGGACCTCCAGTGGTTTCGAGTTCCGTTTGCAGGACCGTGGCGGTGTCGGCCATGCCGGGTTGATGGCCGCGCGTACCGAATTGCTGGAGGCAGCGGCGAAAAGCCCGATCCTGGCCAATGTGCGCGAAAGCGCCCTGGCCGAAGCGCCGCAAGTGCAGCTGGAAGTCGACCGCAAGCAGGCCAACGCCCTGGGTGTCTCGTTTGCCGATGTGGGCAATGTGCTGTCGTCGGCCATCGGCTCGGCGTATATCAACGACTTCCCCAACCAGGGCCGCATGCAACGGGTGGTGGTGCAGGCCGAGGGTGACCAGCGCAGCCAGGTGGCCGACCTGATGAAGATCAACGTGCGTAACAACGCCGGGAAGATGGTGCCGTTGTCGGCGTTTGTCGAAGCCAAGTGGACCCAGGGCCCGGCGCAGCTGACGCGTTACAACGGTTACCCGGCCATCGCCATCAGCGGCGAAGCGGCACCCGGGCACAGCACCGGCGAGGCGATGGAAGAAGTCCAGCGCCTGGTCGGCCAACTGCCTGCCGGCCTGGGCCAGGAATGGACCGGGTTGTCATTGCAGGAGCGCCTGTCGGGTTCCCAGGCACCGCTGCTGCTGGGCCTGTCGTTGCTGATTGTGTTCCTGTGCCTGGCCGCGCTGTATGAGAGTTGGTCGATCCCGACGTCGGTGTTGCTGGTGGTGCCACTGGGTGTGCTCGGCGCGGTTTTGGCCGTGTCCCTGCGCGGGATGCCCAACGATGTGTTCTTCAAGGTCGGCTTGATCACCATCATCGGCCTGTCGGCGAAGAACGCGATCTTGATCATCGAATTTGCCAAGGATTTGTATGACCAGGGTGAAGACTTGATCGACGCCACCTTGAAGGCTGCGCGGTTGCGTCTGCGGCCGATCATCATGACCTCGCTGGCGTTTATCCTCGGCGTGGTGCCGTTGGCGATTGCCACAGGTGCCAGTTCGGCAAGCCAGCAGGCGATTGGTACCGGCGTGATTGGCGGGATGATCACCGCGACACTGGCGGTCGTGTTTGTACCGGTGTTTTTTGTGGTGGTGATGAAGTTGGTACGCAAAAAGCCCTGATGCCAGTCAGTTAGGCGCTAGAACAAGCAACCGATAACCTGTGGCGAGCGGGGCAAGCCTGCTCACCACAGACAAGGTAGCCAGTGAGTCAGAAGATTCAGAATGCGCTAAGGTGCTCACAAATAGCCATTTGTGAGCTGCCATGCCCTTCCTCGCCCGTACCCACCCTCGCCTCTCCGCTGCCTCTGTGCTCGGCCTTGCCGTCGGCATCCTGGCGCCGGCCGATACCCTTGTCAGCAAAATCCTGATCGGCTGGAACGCCGGCGTCTGGACCTACCTGGCGCTGATGCTGTGGCTGACCATCCGCGCCAAGGCCGAAGATGTAAGGCGCATTGCTGAAGTCGAGGATGAGAACGCCAGCCTCGTGCTGTTCATGGTGTGCATCTCCGCGATCGCCAGCCTGGCAACCATCACCTTCGAGTTGGTGGGCACCAAGGACCTGGCCAGCACCGAACGCCTGCTGCATTACGCCTTTACCGGCGTGACCGTGATCGGTTCCTGGCTGCTGATCGGCATGATTTTCAGCGTGCATTACGCTCGACTGTTTTACAACTGGGAGGGCAAGGAGCCGGCACTGCGTTTTGCCGAAGACCTGCGCACGCCCAATTACTGGGACTTCCTGTACTTCTCTTTCACCATCGGCGTGGCCGTGCAAACCGCGGACGTGGGCGTTGCAACGCGCAGCATGCGCAAAGTGGTGCTGGGGCAATCGTTGATCGGGTTTCTGTTCAACACGGCGATTCTGGGTTTCTCGATCAACATCGCCGCCGGGTTGTTTGGCTAGGCTGCACAAACCTTCTAGACCCTCACTGCGGCCATGCGTATGACCCACATGGCACGACAGCTACCTGGTAGGCGTCACCGAACAAGGCGTGCAGCAATTCAACTGCCGGCGCATGCGGCATGACAGCGTACCGGGTCAGGTGTTCCTGCTGGAACCTGGCGAACTCCACGATGGCAATGCCAGAGGTTCTGTTGGGGTCATTGAACACCTCCTCCGGTCCAGCCGATACTGTCAAAACTCACAGGTAGGAGTACCGCTCGCCTGCTTTCCTCCTACCAACCAGTGGCGACACCCGACCAAGATTCTCTTGACGAAGAGGATGGGCTAGTGTTTTCTGAAACCGGTTTCAACCCGTTACCCATTCCAATAAGAAAGGCGTTACCGTGACCTCATTCTCCGCTGCCCAGCGCAGCCGCGTGACCATGCTCGATGTCGCCGAGCGCGCCGGTGTGTCCAAGGCCAGCGTGTCGCGCTTTATCGGCGATGACCGCGCCCTGCTCTCCGATGCCATCGCCCTGCGCATCGAACAGGCCATCGCCGAACTCGGCTACCGCCCCAACCAGATGGCCCGTGGCCTCAAGCGTGGGCGCACACGCCTGATCGGCATGCTGGTGGCGGATATCCGCAACCCCTATTCCATTGCCGTGATGCACGGCGTCGAAACCGCCTGTCGCCAGCACGGCTACAGCCTGGTGGTGTGCAACACCGACCGCGATGACGAGCAGGAGCGCCAGCACCTGGCCGCGCTGCGCTCGTACAACATCGAAGGCTTGATCGTGAACACCCTGGGCCATCACCTCGACCAACTGCTGGAACTGCAACGGGAAATGCCCCTGGTGCTGGTGGACCGCAAGGTCGCGCCGTTGCACAGCGATCTGGTGGGCCTGGATAACCCCGCGGCGGTGCGTATGGCGGTGGAACACCTGGAGCAGCAGGGTTATCGCGACGTGTTGTTGGTGAGCGAGGCCACCGATGGCACCAGCTCACGGCTGGAGCGCCTGGAGAGTTTCAACGCCGAGATTGCCCAGCGCCCGGCGTTGACAGGTGCCGTGGTTGAACTGGATGGCGAACTGCAAAACCGTCTGCAAGCCTTTCTCGCCAAACCCGGTCTCAAGGCACTGTTTTGCGCCAACGGCGTAGCGGCACTGGCCTGCACCCATGCGCTCAAGGCCCTGGGCTGCGACCTGTTCGGCGAGGTGGGCTTGATCGCCCTGGATGACCTGGACTGGTACCCGCTGGTGGGTAACGGCATCACCGCCCTCGCCCAGCCGACGCAAGCGATCGGCGCCAGTGCGTTCGACTGTTTGCTCAAGCGCTTGCGCGGCGATACCGCCCCGACCCGCACCCTGGATTTCTCGCCCGAGCTGATCATTCGCGGCTCGACTCAACTCCCTGTGAGAGGGGGCTTGCTCCCGATAGCAGTGGGTCAGCTACAGATAAGTTGACAGACATACCGCAATCGGGAGCAAGCCCTCTCCCACATTGTGTTCTGCGCATGAAAATGAAACCGGTTTCAGAGGTAATAACAATGCACAAATACCCCGTCTCCATCAGCCTTTCCAGCTACGGCGCCGACTTTGTCCGCCAGCAAGGCCAGTTGAGTTTTGTCGAACTGCTGAGCACTGCCGGTGCCCAGCGCATCGAGTGGCGTGAAGAACTGCTGACCACCGAGCACCCCGCCACCTTGGCCCAGGCCGCCGCCGAGCACGGTTTAGAGTCGGTATTTTCCTCGCCCCTTGAACTCTGGGTCGCCGGCCGCGCCCAGCCCAATGCCGACCTCGCCGCGACCCTGGACCGCGCCCACGCCTTCGGGTCGGGCTGGTTGAAGGTTTCCCTCGGCTACTTCACCGACACCAACGACCTGCAAAGCCTGCACGCCCAGCTCAATCGCCACCCGGTCAAGTTGCTGGTGGAAAACGACCAGACCCTGCACGGCGGGCGCATCGAACCGATGCAACGGTTTTTCACCGAGGTTGAACGCCTGGGCCTGCCGGTCAAGATGACCTTCGACATCGGCAATTGGCAGTGGCAGGACCAGTCCGCCCTCACCGCCGCACGCCTGCTGGGCCGGCATGTGGACTACCTGCACTGCAAGGCCGTGGCCCGGCGCGCCGATGGCAAGCTCGTCGCCTTACCGCCTGGCGCCACCGACCTGCATCTGTGGGAACAACTGCTCAAGCATATGACTCAAGGTATTACCCGGGCCGTGGAATTTCCGTTGCAGGGCGATGACCTGATCGAGGTCACCGCCCAGCAGGTCGCCACCCTCGCCCACCTTGGCCAACCGCGCGTGGAGAATGCCCATGTCTGAGATCGATATCCTGTCGTTTGGTGAAACCATGGCGATGTTTGTCGCCGAGCAGACGGGCGACCTGGCCCAGGTCGAGCACTTTCACAAACGCATTGCCGGCGCCGACAGCAATGTCGCCATTGGCTTGTCGCGCCTGGGGTTCAGCGTCGCGTGGCTGAGCCGGGTGGGTAATGATTCCCACGGGCGCTTTGTGGTCGACACCCTGAAAAAAGAGGGGCTCGATTGCCGCCATGTGGCCGTGGACCCACTGCACCCCACAGGGTTTCAGCTCAAGTCGCGGGAAGAGGCTGGCGCGGATCCCCAGGTGGAATACTTCCGCAAAGGCTCCGCCGCCAGCCATTTGTCCATCGCCGCGATCAGCCCCGCGCTGCTGCAAGCCCGCCACCTGCACGCCACCGGAATTCCGCCTGCGTTGTCCGATGCCACGCGGGCACTTTCCTTCGAGCTGATGACCCAGATGCGCAAGGCCGGGCGCAGCGTGTCGTTCGACCCGAACCTGCGCCCTTCACTGTGGGCCAGCCAGGCGCAGATGATCCGCGAGATCAACACCCTCGCGGGCCTGGCCGACTGGGTATTGCCGGGCCTGAGCGAAGGCCGTTTGCTCACCGGTTTCGACGCCCCCGCCGACATCGCCGCCTTTTACCTCGACCAAGGCGCCGAAGCCGTGGCGATCAAGCTCGGCCCCGATGGGGCCTACTACCGCACCCACATGGACCAGGGCTTTGTCGCCGCCGTGCCGGTGGAAAAAGTGGTGGACACCGTGGGTGCCGGCGATGGTTTTGCCGTCGGCATGGTCAGCGCCCTGTTGGAAAACCTCAGCGTCCCCGAGGCGGTACAGCGCGGCAACTGGATCGGCAGCCGCGCCGTGCAAAGCCGTGGCGATATGGAAGGTCTGCCCACCCGTTCTGAGTTACCTGCCCGATCCGTTGCCTAACCCACTACCTGTTGCCACAACTACAACAAGCTCAGGAGCAACCCCATGGAAACCGTGAAACTCGCCACCCGCCGTTGGTGGTACATCATGCCTATCGTGTTTATCACCTACAGCCTGGCCTACCTGGACCGCGCCAACTACGGCTTCGCCGCCGCCTCCGGGATGGCCGAAGACCTGATGATCACCCCCGGCATGTCATCGCTGCTGGGCGCATTGTTCTTTCTTGGCTACTTTTTCTTCCAGGTGCCGGGGGCGCTCTACGCGCAGAAGCGCAGCGTCAAGAAGCTGATTTTCGTCAGCCTGATCCTCTGGGGCGGTTTGGCGACGCTGACCGGCGTGGTGTCCAACGCCTACATGCTGATTGCCATTCGCTTCATGCTCGGGGTGGTCGAAGCGGCCGTGATGCCGGCCATGCTGGTGTACCTGTGCCACTGGTTCACCCGTGCCGAACGCTCGCGGGCCAATACCTTCCTGATCCTCGGCAACCCGGTGACCATGCTCTGGATGTCGGTGGTCTCGGGCTACCTGGTGCAGCATTTCAGCTGGCGCTGGATGTTTATTGTCGAAGGCTTGCCGGCGGTGATCTGGGCGTTTATCTGGTGGCGCCTGGCCGATGAGCGTCCCAAGGATGCCAAGTGGCTCGACGACGCTGAAAAACACAGCCTGGAAGCCGCCCTCGCCGCCGAGCAGGTCGGTATCAAAGCGGTGAAGAACTATGGCGAAGCCTTTCGCTCACCCAAGGTGATCATCCTTGCCCTGCAATTTTTCTGCTGGAGCATCGGGGTGTATGGCTTTGTGCTGTGGTTGCCGTCGATCCTCAAGGCTGGGCTGCAAATGGACATGGTCGAAGCCGGCTGGCTCTCGGCGCTGCCGTACCTGGCAGCCGTGATCGGCATGCTCGTGGTGTCCTGGGGCTCGGACAAACTGCAAAAACGTAAACGCTTTGTGTGGCCGCCGCTGTTGATTGCGTCCATCGCCTTCTATGCGTCCTACGCACTGGGGGCCGAACATTTCTGGTGGTCCTACAGCCTGCTGGTGATCGCCGGGGCGTGCATGTATGCACCCTACGGCCCGTTCTTCGCCATCGTTCCGGAAATCCTCCCGGCCAACGTCGCCGGTGGCGCCATGGCGCTGATCAACAGCATGGGCGCGCTGGGTTCGTTCGGCGGCTCCTACCTGGTGGGTTACCTCAACAGCAGCACCGGCTCACCCGGTGCCTCGTACCTGCTGATGAGCGGCGCATTACTGCTGTCGGTGGTGCTGACCATTTTTCTCAAGCCCGGCGCCAGTGACCGCAAGCACGCCCCGGTGCCTCACTTTGAATTGAAGGCCAGATCCTGATGAAAAAGTCTGTGGTGTTATACAAGAAACTCTCCGCGCAGCTGATGGCTCGCCTGCAGGAGCAGGCCGAGGTCACGCTGATCGACGCACTGGATGAAACCGGCCTGGCCAAGCTGCGTGATGCCTTGCCGAGCGCCCAGGGCCTGCTCGGTGCCAGCTTGCGCCTGGACGCCAAGTTGCTGGACCTGGCGCCAAACCTCGAAGCGGTGGCCAGTGTCTCCGTGGGGGTCGACAACTACGACATCGACTACCTGACCCAGCGCGGCATCCTACTCAGCAACACCCCGGATGTGCTCACCGAAACCACTGCCGACACCGGTTTCGCGCTGATCCTGGCAACAGCCAGGCGTGTCGTCGAACTGGCGGACATGGTGCGCGCCGGCCAGTGGAACAAAAACATCGGCCCGGCGCACTTTGGCAGCGATGTGCATGGCAAGACCCTGGGCATCATCGGCATGGGCCGCATCGGCGAAGCGTTGGCCCAGCGCGGGCATTTTGGCTTCGGCATGCCGGTGCTCTACCACAGCCATTCGCCCAAGCCTACGGTGGAGGCGCGCTTTGGCGCGCAATACCGTAGCCTGCAGGACTTGCTCAAAGAGGCCGACTTTGTCTGCCTGACGTTGCCGTTGACGGCTGAAACCGAGCAACTGATCGGGGCCAAGGCGTTCGCGCTGATGGGGCCGGAGACGATCTTTATCAACATTTCCAGGGGCAAGGTGGTGGATGAAGCGGCGCTGGTCGACGCCTTGCAGCAGCGCACCATCCGCGCGGCCGGGTTGGATGTGTTCGAGAAAGAACCGCTGGACCACGCATCGCCGCTGCTGCGCTTGAACAATGTGGTGGCGACGCCGCATATCGGCTCGGCGACCCATGAGACACGCGAAGCGATGGCCGCGTGTGCGGTGGACAATCTGCTGCAAGCCTTGGCCGGTGAAAAGCCTAAAAACCTGGTCAATCAAGCGGCCTGGAAGCAATAGCTTCTGACACGACATAGACAAATGTGGGGGGCTTGTCCCGATGGCAGTGGGTCAGTTGAGGATAAGCTGACTGATCCACCGCTATCGGGAGCAAG
>NZ_JALJFG010000003.1 GCF_023242475.1 Pseudomonas sp. MWU15-20650
CGGTGCGACGATTCGACAAGCCCGCTCGCCACAGTGATAGTGACTGGCATTAGGGCTTGCCCCCGATGGTAGTGGATCAGTCAATCCTCCTGTGACTGCCACACCGCCATCGGGAGCAAGCCCCCACATTTTTTTGCTGCATTCCAACGGGGAAAATGCCATTTATTTGGCGTCAAATAACAAGCGGTAACATCTCTAACATTTCTTTCACTCGACATTTCCGATTTTTTTTCGTAGTGGCACCACTTTTTTCAAAAGGTAGTGGCACAAAACTATCCCCGCGCACCAACGCCCTATAACGACTCGCCCAAATAGCAAGTGCTATCAATATAGTACCAGTGCCATCTTTTCTATTATTTCGAAAAATTTCCAGAAACAGGATGAGCGGCTAGGAACTTCACCCGGATGCACTGCTCATACCACCGGTAACGAAATACTCTGTTCCTGTAAGAGATGACTTACCTAACGACCACAGGAAGTAATCAAGTTGTCATAAAGGCACTTTGATTCATTGGTCATATCATCAACTGATTTAACTGAGGATAGTGATAAGGACTCATTGCTACCCCCTACAGGCCAAGGCAGCGCTGACCTGAATGAGCCAGTGTGACAACCCAAGGCATTGATATACAAAGGCTTAAAGCCTGTATCAAGCGCCTGCGGCACTGGCGCCGGAGCCTTCCGCCTAGGGAGCCTGGCTGCATTTCAGGGCAAGCCCCAATAATAAGGCCACGTTGCGCACAACTTGAGTGCAATCGTTAGTCACTCGTTATTCAACATGCCTGCACGCGATAAGTCGGCGTCTATTCGCCCAACTTTCGCGGCATCAATGACGTTTGCAAACATGAACTCCGGCCATCTAATGGCATGATTTAAATATAGAGGTAATTGCGATGCGCATCAGCATATTTGGTTTGGGTTACGTTGGCGCAGTGTGTGCCGGTTGCCTGTCTGCCCGCGGCCACGAAGTGGTCGGCGTAGACATCTCCAAGGAAAAGATCGACCTGATCAATGCCGGCAAATCGCCGATTGTTGAGCCGGGTCTGGGCGAACTGTTGAGCCAAGGCATCGCAACCGGTCGCCTGCGCGGCACGACCAACTTCGCCGAGGCCATTCGCGATACTGACCTGTCGATGATTTGCGTCGGTACGCCGAGCAAGAAAAACGGTGACCTGGAACTCAACTACATCGAATCGGTATGCCGCGAGATCGGGTTCGTCCTGCGCGACAAGTCCACCCGCCACACCATCGTGGTACGCAGCACCGTGCTACCGGGCACGGTGGCCAATGTGGTGATCCCGATTCTCGAAGACTGCTCCGGCAAGAAAGCCGGTGTCGACTTCGGCGTCGCGGTCAACCCGGAGTTCCTGCGCGAATCCACCGCCATCGCCGACTACGACCTGCCACCGATGACCGTCATCGGTGAGTTCGACAAAGCCTCCGGCGATGTCCTGCAGTCGCTGTACGAGGAGCTCGACGCCCCGATCATCCGCAAGGACATCGCCGTTGCCGAGATGATCAAGTACACCTGCAACGTGTGGCACGCCACCAAGGTCACCTTCGCCAACGAGATCGGCAACATCGCCAAGGCCGTCGGCGTCGATGGTCGTGAAGTCATGGAGGTGGTGTGCCAGGACAAGACCCTCAACCTGTCCCAGTACTACATGCGCCCAGGCTTCGCCTTCGGTGGCTCATGCCTGCCCAAGGATGTGCGCGCCCTCACCTACCGTGCCGGTTCCCTGGACGTCGAAGCACCGTTGCTCAACTCACTGATGCGCAGCAACGAGTCCCAGGTGCAGAACGCCTTCGACATCGTCTCCAGCCACGACAAGCGCAAAGTCGCGTTGCTGGGCCTGAGCTTCAAGGCCGGCACCGACGACCTGCGTGAAAGCCCGCTGGTAGAGCTGGCGGAAATGCTGATCGGCAAAGGCTTCGACCTGAGCATCTACGACAGCAACGTCGAGTACGCCCGTGTGCACGGCGCGAACAAGGACTACATCGAAGGCAAGATCCCGCACGTGTCGTCCCTGCTCAACTCGGACTTCGATGCCGTGATCAACAGCTGCGACGTGATCATCCTCGGCAACCGTGACGAGAAGTTCCGTGCCCTGGCGCATAACGCCCCGCACGGCAAGCAAGTGATCGACCTGGTGGGCTTCATGTCCAAGGCCACCAGCGTGTCGGGCCGTACCGAAGGCATTTGTTGGTAAGGAGCAGCGGCTAGTTTCAAGCGGCAAGCGGCAAGTTAGAAGCGCGTGTTTTCGGCTTGTAGCTTGTGGCTTGCCGCCCGACTTCTCTGTGACGGACGCGAATATGCAACGGTTAAACCAAGCGACTGGCTGGCTACTATTTCTGGGGCTTTTAGCGCTTCTAGCTCTGGCTCTGCCAGCCAGCACCTTCGACTCGCAGTCGAAGAATTTTATTTTCCTGATTGGCGCCGTCGGTATCTGGCGCTACTCGATGGGGGCGACGCATTTCTTTCGCGGCATGCTGTTCCTGTACGTGGTCTACCCGCACCTGCGGCGCAAAGTGCGCAAGCTGGGCAAGGCGGCAGACCCGTCCCATGTGTTCCTGATGGTCACCAGTTTCCGTATCGATGCGCTGACCACGGCACAGGTCTACAGCTCGGTGATTCGTGAAGCCATCGAATGCGGCTTCCCGACCACCGTGGTGTGTTCGCTGGTGGAAATGTCCGATGAGCTGCTGGTGAAAAGCCTGTGGGAACGCCTGAACCCGCCGGATCACGTCACGCTCGACTTCGTGCGTATCGCCGGCACCGGCAAGCGCGACGGCCTGGCCTTCGGATTCCGCGCCATCTCCCGCCACCTGCCGGATGACCGTGCCGTGGTTGCCGTGATTGATGGCGACACGGTGTTGGCCGAAGGCGTGGTGCGCAAGACCGTGCCGTGGTTCCAACTGTTCGGCAATGTCGGCGGCCTGACCACCAACGAGTTCTGCGAAGTGCGCGGCGGCTACATCATGAGCGAATGGCACAAGCTGCGCTTCGCCCAGCGTCACATCAACATGTGCTCCATGGCCCTGTCCAAGCGCGTACTGACCATGACCGGGCGCATGTCAGTGTTCCGTGCCAGCGTGGTCACCGACCCGGGCTTTATCGCCGATGTGGAAAGCGACTCGCTGCAACACTGGCGCCTGGGCCGCTTCAAGTTCCTCACCGGTGATGACAAGTCCAGCTGGTTCAGCCTGATGCGCCTGGGCTACGACACCTTCTACGTGCCGGACGCCGCGATCAACACCGTGGAGCACCCACCGGAAAAGAGCTTCATCAAGGCCAGCCGCAAGCTGATGTTCCGCTGGTACGGCAACAACCTGCGCCAGAACTCCCGTGCGCTCGGCCTGGGTGTACAACGCCTGGGCCTGTTCACCAGCGTGGTGCTGTTCGACCAACGCGTGTCGATGTGGACTTCCCTGCTCGGTTTGACCGTAGCCGTGATCGCCACCTTCAAGTACGGCGGCGCGTTCATCCTCGCGTACCTGCTGTGGATCGGTATCACCCGCCTGATTTTGACCCTGCTGCTGTCGTGCTCGGGCCACAAAATCGGTCCGGCCTACCCGGTGATTCTCTATTACAACCAGATCATGGGCGCGCTGGTGAAGATCTACGTGTTCTTCCGCCTTGATCAACAGTCCTGGACCCGCCAGGACACCAAACTGACCCGCGATTTGGCCAGCTTTCAACGTTGGTTCAACACCTGGTCGTCTCGGACCATGACCTTCTCCGCCGGCAGCATTTTTGTCGCCGTGTTGCTGATGATGGTCTGACCCTGCCAAGCCTGAATTAACCTAGGAATTGCATCGATGAATAGCTCCGTAAACGCCAACGTTGTCCACGAATCCGAAGCCCAGCGCCAACATGCACGGGTCAAAATCCCGGCCAAGCTGCGCTTCTTCAACAGCGACCGTACACCGACTGAAGCGCGAGTCATCGACCTGTCCGCCGGCGGCCTGGCCTTCACCGCGACCCAGCCGCTCACCGTGGGCCAAGTGCACAAAGGCCGCCTGCAATTTGTGATCGATAACCTCGGCCTGGCCATGGACGTGGAGCTGCAGATTCGCTCCTACGACCGCCAGACCGGCCGCACCGGCTGCCAGTTCCAGAACCTCGATGCCCAGGATATTTCCACCCTGCGCCACCTGATCACCTCGCACTTGTCCGGCGACATCGTGACCATGGGCGACGTACTGGCGACCCTGCAACGCGACAATTTCACCAAGGCACGCAAGGTCAAGGACGGCGGCAGCGGCATGACGGCGTTCGGTCGCCTGCGAGCAGTGACGTTCAGCGCAGGCATCTTCATTGTCGGTCTTGTCGCGTTCGGCTTTGTCTTCAAGTCGCTGTACGGCATGTACTTCGTCAGCCACGCCCAGGCCGGCCTGGTCAGCGTACCCGGCATGAACGTGACCATGCCCCGCGACGGCACGGTGCAAAGCCTGCTCAAGGGTGATGCGGTTGCCGCCAAAGGCGCGCCACTGGCGACCTTCAGCACCAGCATGCTCGACGTACTCAAAGGCCATCTGGGCGAAGACCAACTGCAACCGGCCAAGGTCGAAGAACTGTTCGGCAAGCAAATGACCGGCACGCTGACCTCGCCGTGCGATTGCGTGGTGGCGCAGCAATTGGTCGCTGACGGCCAATACGCCAGCAAAGGCGATGTGATCTTCCAACTGGTGCCACGCGGCAGCCTGGCCAACGTAGAAGCACGCTTCACCTATCGCCAGTTCGCCGATGTACGCCCCGGCACGCCGGTGAGCTTCCAGGTGGCCGACGAAGAACAGATCCGCACCGGCACCATCGTCAGCAGCACCAGCTTGAACAGCGCCGACCTGTCCTCTGACATCCGTGTGCAAATCAAGCCCGACGCGCCACTGGACAGCACCTACGCCGGCCGCCCGGTGGAGGTCACCAGCGACCGTGGCCCGTCCCTGAACTGGCTGATCGATAAAGCCATGGCTCACGGCCTGTAAGCGGAGGACATGCCAGTGAACTCTATTTCAAGAACAACACAATCCCTGTGGGAGCGGGCTTGCTCGCGATGGGATCAGCGCGGTTTGCCTGATAGACCGAGTCGCCTGCATCGGGAGCAAGCCCCCTCCCACATGGGTACTGTGGCGTTGCTGGCTGTTGCGGTCAGTCTCGCCGGTTGCGCGGGCCTGCCCGACCAACGCCTGGCCAATGAAGCGCTCAAGCGTGGCGATACCGTCACCGCCCAGCAGAATTACCAGCAACTGGCAGACCTGGGCTACAGCGAGGCCCAGGTGGGCCTGGCCGATATCCAGGTAGGCAGCCGCGATCCGGCGCAAATCCAGCAAGCCGAAGCCACTTACCGCGCCGCGGCGGACACTTCGCCGCGCGCCCAGGCACGTCTCGGTCGCCTGCTGGTGGCCAAGCCCGGCGCCACCGAAGCCGAACACCATGAGGCCGAAAGCCTGCTGAAAAAAGCCTTTGCCAATGGCGAAGGCAACACCCTGATCCCGCTGGCGATGCTGTACCTGCAATACCCGCACAGTTTTCCTGACGTGAATGCCCAGCAGCAGATCAGCCAATGGCAGGCCGCCGGTTACCCGGAAGCCGGCCTGGCCCAGGTGCTGCTGTATCGCACCCAGGACACCTACGACCAGCACCTGGATGATGTGGAGCGCATCTGCAAGGCCGCGCTGCACACCACCGACATCTGCTATGTCGAGCTGGCCACGGTCTACCAGAAAAAAGCACAGCCAGAGAAGCAAGCCGAACTGCTCAAGCAGATGCAAGCAGGCTACAGCCGTGGCAGCGTCACTGCACAACGTGTCGACAGTGTGGCCCGCGTGCTCGGCGATGCCACCCTGGGCAAACCCGATGAAAAAACCGCCCAGGCCCTGCTGGAGAACATCGCCCCTGGTTACCCCGCCTCCTGGGTCAGCCTGGCGCAACTGCTCTACGACTTCCCCGAACTGGGCGACGTCGACCAGATGATGAAGTACCTGGACAACGGCCGCGCCGCCGACCAGCCGCGCGCCGAACTGCTCCTGGGCAAGCTCTACTACGAAGGCAAGTGGGTGCCGGCCGACGCCAAGGCCGCCCAAACCCACTTCGAAAAAGCCGTGGGCCGTGAAGTGGCCGCCGATTACTACCTCGGCCAGATCTACCGCCGTGGCTACCTGGGCAAGGTCTACTCGCAAAAAGCCCTCGACCATTTGCTGACCGCTGCGCGCAACGGCCAGAACAGCGCCGACTTCGCTATCGCTCAATTGTTTTCCCAAGGCAAGGGCACCCGGCCCGACCCCCTGAACGCTTATGTCTTCAGCCAGCTGGCCAAAGCCCAGGACACGCCTGAGGCCAATGAACTGGCCACGCAGCTCGAAGCCCCGCTGACACCAGAGCAACGCGCCGAAGGCCAACGCCGGGTGCAACAGGAACTGGCCACCCGCGGCACCCTGGCCCAGAGCACGCTGCAACTGCACGCCCTGCAAGAAGAAGACGGCGAGGAATCCCTATGAAGCTCAACCCATTCGTCAAGGCCGGCATTGGCCTGACCTGCGCCCTGCTGTGGTCGTGCCCGACCCTGGCCGCGCTGACCGAAGCCAAGAACTTCGGCCTGGAAGTGAAAATCACTGGCCAATCCGAGGACGACCGTGACCTGGGCACCAAGCCCGGCGGTGACGTCAACGGCATCGGCCTGGACCTGCGCCCGTGGGTCTATGGCGAAAGCGGCGCGTGGAGCGCCTACGCCATGGGCCAGGCGGTGACATCGAGCGACATCATTGAGACTGACACCCTGCAACAGTCCTCCGATGACGCCACCGAGCAGTCGAGCAACAATGACCGCAAGACCAAGAAGAACTACCTGGCCCTGCGCGAATTCTGGGTCGGCTACAGCGGCTTCACCCCCTACCCGGGCGAAATCCTCAAGTTCGGTCGCCAGCGCCTGCGCAATGACGACGGCCAATGGCGCGACACCAATATCGAAGCGCTGAACTGGACCTTCGACACCACCCTGCTCAAGGCCAATGTCGGCGCCGCCGAACGTTTCAGCGAATACCGCACCGACCTCAAGGAACTGTCGCCCAAGGACAAGGACCGCCAGCACTTCTACGCCGACGCGTCCTACCAATGGACGCCGGGGCAATGGATCGGCCTGCGCGGCCACCACACCCATGACGACGGCAAGCTCGACTACGCCGAACCGGGTGTCGCCAGCGACCCGTTGGACAAGCGCGAAAACGGCGACCTGACCTGGCTGGGCATCGAAGCCAACAGCGACGCCTATAACTGGCGCAACACCAACACCGTCAACTACTGGGCCAGCATCACCGGCATGCGCGGCGACCGCGACAAGGTCAACGCCCTGAACGCCGACGGCACGCGCCCCACCAGCGCCAAGCGCAGCGATGACCTGAGCGGCTGGGCCACCGACATCGGCGTGCGCCTGCGCCTGGACCCGCAGTGGCAAGTCGGCGCGGCCTATTCGCGCGCCAGTGCCGAGTACGAACAGAACGGCCTGCAAAGCAACCGTTCGAACTGGACCGGCACCCAGTCTCGCGTGCATCGCTTCGGTGAAGCGTTTCGCGGCGAAATGAACAACATGCAGTCCATGAGCCTGTTCGGTTCCTGGCAGCTGCGCGAGGACTACGACGCTAGCCTCGTGTACCACAAGTTCTGGCGCGTGGACGGCAACAAGCCGGTGGGCAGCAACGGTATCGACGCGGTACAGAACAACACCGATGACGTCACCGGCGCGATCCTCTCCAGCACCTCCCTGCCCCTTGAAGACGGCAAGAAAGACCTCGGCCAAGAGATGGACCTGGTGGTCACCAAGTACTTCAAGAAAGGCTTGCTGCCTGCGGCGCTGAGCCAGTCGATCGACGAGCCGTCGGCGCTGGTGCGTTTGCGTGCCGGCGTGTTCAAGCCCGGCGATGCCTATGGCAGCCAGGTCGACGCCTACATGCACCGCGCCTTTGTCGATGTGATTTGGCGATTCTGATGGGAGCCTGCGCAATGAATGCTCAAAGCCTGCTCGTCGCGGCCATGCTGCTGGCCAGCGCCACGGCCGTTGCCGATACGACGGCCAAGGCGCCGACCATCGCCAAGGAACTGCAACAGGCCAAGACCTACACCATTTCCAGCCCGCCCACCGCGCCGCTGGAAATGGCCAAGCCGGCCCTGCCGGATCTGACCGGCTACACCGCTGCGGCGATGGAAAAAAAGATCGTGCGCAGCCAACCGGGCAAAGTCAGCATCCGCCGCATGATGCAGGAAGACGCGCTCAAGGACTTTATCGGCGGCGATAACAAGATGGCCGAATGGGTGGTGCGCCAACATGGCATTCCCCAGGCGATCTTCGTCGACGACGGCTACATCAACCTCAAGGATCTGCTTGGCAAGGTGCCCAAGCAGTACCTCAGCGAAACGTCGCCGGGTGTATTCCTGGCCAAGTTGCCGATCGTGGTCGGACGCAAAGGCATCCTGGAAATCGACAAGAAGACCCAGGAACTGCGCCTTTCCCAGGAAGCCGGCTCGTTCCTGATCAACGACGGCCAGCTCTTCGTGCGTGACACCCAGATCACCGGCTGGAACGAAAAGACCAACGGCCCGGCGCTGTTCCAGTCACCCAAGGCGTTCCGCCCGTTCCTGCTGGCGTGGGGCGGCACCCAGACCTACGTCGCCAACAGCAAGATGGCCAGCTTCGGCTATGCCAACAGTAAGTCTTACGGGGTGAGTATTTCCCAGTACACGCCGAACATGGCCAAGGTGCTCAAGCGCCCTGAACCGACTGGCTGGATCATCGACTCCGAGTTCTCGGACATGTGGTACGGCTTCTACTGCTACGAGACCACAGGCTTCGTGCTCAAGGGCAATACCTACAAAGACAACATCGTCTACGGCATTGACCCGCACGACCGCTCCCACGGCCTGATCATCGCCGACAACACCGTCTACGGCACCAAGAAGAAGCACGGCATCATCATTTCCCGAGAGGTCAACGACAGCTTCATCTTCAATAACCGCAGCTACGACAACAAGCTCTCGGGCCTGGTGATTGACCGTAACAGCGTGAACAACCTGATTGCCAACAACGAGATCTACCGCAACCACACCGACGGCATCACCCTCTATGAGAGCGGCGACAACGTGCTGTGGGGCAACCAGGTGATCAGCAACCGCCGCCACGGCATCCGCGTGCGCAACAGCGTCAACATCAAGCTCTACGAAAACACCTCGATGGCCAACGGCCTGACGGGCGTGTACGGCCATATCAAGGACTTGACCGACACCGACCGCGACATCGCGCTCGACCCCTTCGACACCAAGGTCTCGCTGATCGTGGTCGGCGGTGAACTGGCCGGTAACGGCAGCGGGCCGCTGTCCATCGACTCGCCGTTGAGTGTCGAGCTGTATCGCGTGTCGATGCTGGCGCCGACCAAATCCAGCGGCATCAGCTTCGCCGGCGTGCTGGGCGATCGCCAGGAAGAAATTCTCGACCTGCTGGTACGCCAGCAGAAAGCCGTGCTGATCGACCCTGTCGAACGCCAGACCGAAATGCAGGACTGAGGATGACCCTTATGCACCCACACATGATCAAACTGCTGAGCCTTTCGGGTCTGACCCTCGGCCTGCTCGCGGCCAGCCAGGGCGTGCGCGCCGACGAGGTGAAGGCGCCAACCTACACGGCCGAACCGTGCTGCAGCCTGTGCCCGGCGGCGCATGACGCGAAGAACTACACCACGCGTTACCAGCAGAACTTCACCACCCTGGTACAAGCCCAGGGCGACTGGCTGTTCCGTACCCAGGAAGACTTGCGCACCGAATTCGACACCAGCCCGGCCGGCTACAAGCGCATGCAACAACTGCACGATGCGTTCAAGGCCAAGGGCGTGGAACTGGTGGTGGTCTACCAACCGACCCGTGGCCTGGTGAACCGCAACAAGCTCAACCCCGAGGAAAAAGCCACGTTCGATTTCGACAAGGCCCTGGGTAACTACAAGACCATGCTCGGCCGCTTCGCCAAGATGGGCTATGTGGTGCCGGACCTGTCGCCGTTGACCAATGAGCAACTGCCAGACGAATTGCCGGCCCACGATTTTTACTTCCGTGGCGACCAGCACTGGACGCCATACGGTGCCCAGCGCACGGCCAGGATCGTCGGCGCCAAAGTGCGTGCGATGCCTGAGTTTGCGGATATTCCCAAGCGCGAGTTCGAAACCAAACGCTCCGGGCGCATGGGCAAGACCGGCACCCTGCACAACATGGCCGGGCAACTGTGCGGCACCAGCTACGCGATCCAGTACATGGACCAGTTCACCACCGAACCCAAGGGCGAAGCCGGTGACGGCGACCTGTTCGGCGACTCGGGCAACCCACAGATCACGCTGGTGGGCACCAGCCACAGCGGCAAGAACTACAACTTTGCCGGCTTCCTCGAGCAGGAAATCGGTGCCGACATCCTCAACGTCGCCTTCCCCGGCGGTGGCCTCGAAGGTTCGATGATCCAGTACCTGGGCAGCGACGAATTCCAGAAGACGCCACCCAAGATCCTCATCTGGGAATTTTCGCCGCTGTATCGCCTCGACCAGGAAACCATCTACCGCCAGATGATGGCGCTGCTGGACAACGGTTGCGAAGGCAAGACCGCGCAGATGAGCGCCAGCACCACGTTGAAACCCGGCAAGAACGAATTGATGGTCAACCGTTCGAACAAAGACCTGCGCAACGCCAACCATCAGGTTGATATCCGCTTCGCCGATCCGTCGGTGAAAACCCTGCACGCCACCCTCTGGTACATGAACGGACGCCACGAGGACATCAAGATCGAGAAACCCGAAACATCCGAAACAGACGGGCGTTTCGCCTTTGAACTGCGCACCGATGAAGACTGGGCCTCGCAGAACTTGCTGGCCGTAGAAGTGCAGGGCCCCGAAGCGGGTACTGCTGCGCAGAAAGTCGAAGCGAAAATTTGCACACGCAACGTATTCCCAAGCGGCGGTCAAAAGACTGCCTCACTCGGGCAATGAGGTTACCTATGCAGAAGTTATTGATCCCTACATTACTGGGCCTGGCGATGTTCGCAGGTGCCGTCAACGCCGCCGCGCCGCTGCGCCCGCCCCAGGGCTACTTCGCACCGATCGAGGCGTTCAAGACCGGCGACTTCAAGAATGACTGCGACGCCATGCCGGCGCCGTACACCGGCTCGCTGCAGTTTCGCAGCAAGTACGAAGGTTCGGACAAGGCCCGCGCCACGCTGAACGTGCAGTCGGAAAAAGCCTTTCGAGACAGCACCGCCGACATCACCACACTGGAAAAAGACACCAGCAAGCGCGTGATGCAATTCATGCGCGACGGTCGCCCGGAGCAGCTGGAATGCACCCTGAACTGGTTGACGAGCTGGGCCAAGGCCGATGCGCTGATGTCAAAAGACTTCAACCATACCGGCAAGTCCATGCGCAAATGGGCGCTGGGCAGCATGGCCTCGGCCTATGTACGCCTGAAATTCTCCGACTCGCATCCGCTGGCCAACCACCAGCAGGAATCCCAAGTGATCGAAGCCTGGTTCAACAAACTGGCGGATCAGGTGGTGAGCGACTGGGACAACCTGCCGCTGGAAAAAACCAACAACCACTCGTACTGGGCGGCCTGGTCGGTGATGGCAACCGCCGTCGCCACCAACCGTCGCGACCTGTTTGACTGGGCCGTGAAGGAATACAAGGTCGGCGCCAACCAGATCGATGATCAGGGCTTCTTGCCCAACGAGTTGAAGCGCCAGCAACGCGCCCTGTCGTACCACAACTACGCCCTGCCACCGCTGTCGATGATCGCCAGCTTTGCCCTGGTCAACGGTGTGGACCTGCGCCAGGAAAACCACGGCGCGCTCAAGCGCCTGGGCGACAAGGTGCTGGCTGGCGTGAAGGATCCGCAGATCTTCGCACAGAAGAACGGCAAGGAGCAGGACATGAAGGACCTCAAGGAGGACATGAAATTCGCCTGGCTCGAGCCCTTCTGCACCCTCTA
Organism: Pseudomonas sp. MWU15-20650; assembly: GCF_023242475.1. Taxonomy (GTDB): domain Bacteria; phylum Pseudomonadota; class Gammaproteobacteria; order Pseudomonadales; family Pseudomonadaceae; genus Aquipseudomonas. The sequence goes on from NZ_JALJFG010000003.1 coordinate 12,005, forward strand.
CACCTGCTCCCCGGAGGTGCTTGAGCGCAAGCATGGCATGCAGCCGTTCAAGACCTTCCGCCTGGGTGGCGACCTGACCAAGGTCTACGACCCGGCGCACGAAAAAGGCAAAAAGGGTTCGTGAGTGAACTCGGTAAAAAATGTGGGAGGGGGCTTGCTCCCGATAGCGGTGTAACAGTCGCCATTTGTGTTGAATGACACACCGTAATCGGGAGCAAGCCCCCTCCCACACTTGAAGCCGGTTTCGACAGTGAAATTGCAATACAGCCGCCCCCGAAATCGCGGGGGGTTTGGGGGGGGCTCTGGCCCTTGACTGTTGGTTAAACATGGAGAGATCGGGATGGTTTTCTCGTCCAATGTGTTCCTGTTTCTGTTCTTGCCGATCTTTCTCGGCTTGTACTACTTGAGCGGGCAACGCTATCGCAATCTGCTGCTGCTGATTGCCAGCTACGTGTTCTACGCCTGGTGGCGGGTGGACTTCCTGGCGCTGTTCGCCGCCGTCACGCTATGGAACTACTGGATCGGCCTCAAGGTCGGTGCCGCCGGCGTGCGTACCCAGCCGGCACAGCGTTGGCTGCTGCTCGGCGTGGCGGTCGACCTGTGCATCCTCGGCTACTTCAAGTACGCCAACTTCGGCGTCGACAGCATCAACGTGATGATGAAGTCGGCGGGCCTGGAGCCGTTCATCCTCACCCACGTGCTGTTGCCGATCGGGATCTCGTTCTACATCTTCGAGTCCATCAGCTACATCATCGACGTGTACCGTGGCGACACCCCGGCGACCCGCAACCTGATCGACTTTGCGGCGTTCGTGGCGATCTTCCCGCACTTGATCGCAGGTCCCGTGTTGCGCTTTCGTGACCTGGCCGACCAGTTCAACAACCGCACTCACACCCTGGATAAATTCTCCGAGGGCTGCACGCGGTTCATGCAGGGCTTTATCAAGAAGGTGTTTATCGCCGACACCCTGGCGGTGGTGGCCGACCATTGCTTCGCCCTGCAAAACCCCACCACCGGCGATGCCTGGCTCGGCGCGCTGGCCTACACCGCGCAGTTGTACTTCGACTTCTCGGGCTACAGCGACATGGCCATCGGCCTGGGCTTGATGATGGGTTTCCGCTTCATGGAAAACTTCAAGCAGCCGTACATCAGCCAGTCGATCACCGAGTTCTGGCGGCGCTGGCACATCAGCCTGTCCACCTGGCTGCGTGACTACCTGTACATCACGTTGGGGGGCAACCGTAAAGGCACGCTGATCACCTACCGCAACCTGTTCCTGACCATGCTGCTCGGTGGCCTGTGGCACGGTGCGAACATCACCTACATCGTGTGGGGTGCCTGGCACGGCATGTGGCTGGCAATTGAAAAGGCCATTGGCCTGAACACCGCGCCACGCAGCTTCAACGTCGTGCGCTGGGCCTTCACTTTCCTGCTGGTGGTGATGGGCTGGGTGATCTTCCGCGCCGAGAACCTGCATGTTGCCGGGCGTATGTACGGTGCGATGTTCAGCTTTGGCCAGTGGTCGCTGTCGGAACTCAACCGCGCCAACCTCACCGGCCTGCAAGTGGCAACCCTGGTGGTGGCCTACGCAACCCTGGCGTTCTTCGGTCTGCGCGACTTCTACACCCACCGCCCTGCCGAGAAAAACAAACCGGCCGACCCAAGCCTGATCAAGGCGGTACCGGGCGACAACCCCGGCAGCATCCACGAGCCCGGTTTCAGCGTGGGCCGTGACGCCACCGTGCAACCGGCCTACTGGACCGCTGACTGGCCACGCTACGCCCTGCGCGCCGCGGTGCTGCTGCTGTTTGTGGCCTCGATCCTGAAACTGTCGGCGCAGAGTTTCTCGCCGTTCCTTTACTTCCAATTCTGAGGGAGCCGAGCATGACCCGTTCATTACGCGTCCTCTATATCGCGCTGTTCCTGGTGGTGCTGCTGGCCCTGGGCGCCTGGTCGCTGCGCAGCTTCATGGGCTTCAGTACCAATGCTGACGCCACCGTGCTTAACGGGCGCTGGACCAAGGCCGTCGAGACCCACTACGACGACGAATTCCCGATCAAGCGCATCGGCACCAACCTGTGGGCCGCGCTGGACTACAAGCTGTTCAATGAAGGCCGCCCTGGCGTGGTGCTCGGCCGCGATCACTGGTTGTACAGCGACGAGGAATTCAACCCCGCCGTCAACGAAGGCCAGAACCTGGAAGGCAACTACGCGCTGGTCGAAGGTGTGCGCCAGAAGCTCAAGGCCCAAGGCATTCAACTGGTGATGGCGATCGTGCCGGCCAAGGTGCGCCTGTACCCGGAGCATTTGGGTGAGGTGAAGCCAGCCAGCATCCACGCCAACCTGTATGAGGACTTCCACGCCCGCGTGGCGGCCGACAAGATCATCGCCCCCGACCTGCTTGGCCCGCTGCAACAGGCCAAGCTAGGCGGCACCCAAGTGTTCCTGCGCACCGACACCCACTGGACGCCGGACGGCGCTGAAATTGCCGCCAAGCAGCTGGCCAGGACGATTGCTGACAAAACGCCTTTGAGCGGCGAGCCACAACGCTTTGTCACCGAAGCCGAAAAGACCGAGCCCCACAAAGGCGACCTGCGCCTGTTCCTGCCGTTGGACCCGTTGTTTGAAAACCTGATGCCGCCTAAAGAGCCGCTGCAAAAGCGCGTCACGCACCTGGCCGAAACCAAAGGCGACGACGCGCTGTTCAGCGACAGCGAAACCCCGGTGGCATTGGTCGGCACCAGCTACAGCGCCAACCCCAACTGGAACTTCGTCGGCGCGCTCAAGCAAGCCTTGCACAGCGACGTGGTCAGCTACGCCGAAGACGGTCACGGCCCGATCCTGCCGATGCTCAGCTACCTCAAAAGCGACGACTTCAAAAACAACCCGCCCCAGGTGCTGATCTGGGAATTTCCTGAACGCTATCTGCCCGTGAATAACGAAATCGGTGATGCCGACCCAGCGTGGGTTGCGCAGCTTAAACAAGCCGGTTCGCGCCAACAGAACATGGCGATCAATACAACTAAATCCGAGACGCCCGACCGGGCGCAAAACTGAAAGAGAGGTAACTCATATGACTTTCACTACTACGCAGCGTCGTCTCGCCAAGACCCTGGCCCTGGCTGCCGGCCTGAGCGTTGTTTCGCTATCCGCCTTGGCCGGTGGCGACGCGGCGCTCTACGGCCCTGTCGCCCCCAAAGGCTCCAGCTTTGTACGGGTGTACAACGCCAGCAACCAGGAAGTCAGCGCCACCGTCGGCGCTACCAACCTCAGCGACGTAGCGCCGCTGGCCAGCAGTGACTTCAGCTTTATGCCAGGCGGCGACTACAGCGCCAAGGTCGGCAGCCAGACCGTGCCGGTCAAGCTTGCCGCCGACCACTACTACACCCTGGTCAACAGCGGCAGCGGCCAGCCGCAGTTGATCGAGGAACCACCGTTCAAGAACAAGCAGAAATCCCTGGTGCGCGTGCAGAACCTCAGCGACAAGGCCCTGACCCTGAAAACCGCCGACGGCAAGACCGACGTGGTCAAGGCGGTGGCCGCCAAGGGCCGTGGCGAGCGTGAGATCAACCCGGTGAAGGTGAGCCTGGCGTTGTATGACGGTGACAAGAAGATCGGCGATGTGAAGCCGGTTGCGTTGGAACGCGGTGAAGCGGCGGTGCTGTATGTCACAGGCTCAGGTTCGAGCCTGTCGCCAGTGTGGGTTAAACGCCCGGTATCGACCCGCTGATCGCGTGAGTAATGAGCGACAAGCTTCAAGCTGCAAGTGAAGAGCTGTTACTTGCAGCTTGTGGCTTGCAGCTTCCAACTATCTTTCAGGAGACACACCCATGATCCCAGTAATCCTTTCCGGTGGTAGCGGCTCACGTCTTTGGCCGCTTTCGCGTAAACAGTTCCCGAAACAATTCCTGGCCTTGACCGGCGAGCACACACTGTTCCAGCAAACCCTGGAGCGCCTGGTGTTCGAAGGCATGGACGCCCCCATCGTGGTCTGCAACAAAGACCACCGTTTCATCGTCAACGAGCAACTGAGCGCGCGTAAGCTCGAATGCCAGCGCATCCTCATGGAACCCTTTGGCCGCAACACTGCGCCGGCCGTGGCCTTGACCGCGATGATGCTGGTCAACGAAGGCCGCGATGAGCTGATGCTGGTGCTACCCGCCGACCATGTGATCGACGACCAGAAAGCCCTGCAACGCGCGCTGGCCCTGGCCACCGTGGCGGCCGAGCGTGGCGAGATGGTGCTGTTCGGCGTCCCGGCAACCCGCCCGGAAACCGGTTATGGCTACATCAAGTCCAGCAATGATTCGCTGCTGCCCGAAGGCGTGAGCCGCGTGCAACAGTTCGTGGAAAAACCCGATGAAAAACGCGCCATCGAGTTCGTCAAAAGCGGCGGCTACTTCTGGAACAGCGGCATGTTCCTGTTCCGCGCCAGCCGCTTCCTCGAAGAGCTGAAAAAGCACGACCCGGACATCTACGACACCTGCGTGCTGACCCTGGAACGCAGCGAACAGACGGCCGATACCGTGACCTTCGACGATGCCACCTTCGCCTGCTGCCCGGACAACTCCATCGACTACGCGGTGATGGAAAAAACCCAGCGTGCCTGCGTGGTGCCGCTGAGTGCCGGCTGGAGCGACGTGGGTTGCTGGGCCTCGCTGTGGGCGGTCAACGATAAAGACGCCGACGGTAACGTGAGCAAAGGCGACGTGGTGATCCAGGACAGCCGCAACTGCATGATCCACGGCAACGGCAAGCTGGTCTCGGTGATCGGCCTGGACAATATTGTGGTGGTGGAAACCAAGGACGCGATGATGATTGCCCACAAGGACAAGGTCCAGGGCGTCAAGCAGATGGTCTCGACCCTCAACGACCAGGGCCGCAGCGAAACCCAGAACCACTGCGAAGTCTATCGGCCTTGGGGCTCCTACGACTCGGTGGACATGGGCGGTCGGTTCCAGGTCAAGCACATCTCGGTCAAGCCGGGCGCGTGCCTGTCGCTGCAGATGCACCACCACCGCGCCGAACACTGGATTGTGGTCAGCGGCACCGCCGAAGTCACCTGTGACGAGAACGTGTTCCTGCTCTGCGAGAACCAGTCCACCTACATTCCGATTGCGTCGGTGCACCGCCTGCGTAACCCGGGCAAGATCCCGCTGGAGATCATCGAAGTGCAATCGGGCAGCTACCTGGGCGAAGACGATATCGAGCGGTTCGAAGATATCTACGGTCGCTCGACGCCGGTTGAACGAGGTGTTTCGGTGAAAACTATCGCGCAGTAAAACAGTCGTACAAGAAGCCCTCGTCCAGCCCACTGCGTCCCCTATCCGCAGAGGGTTGGGCGGGGGCGTTCTTGCACGTTACCTCACGGTTCCAAGCCGCACTCAGCCGAAGTAGTCGGGAAACTGATTCGGCCCCAAATACAGGAAATTCGACGATGTCAGCTTGATTTCCTTGTCCATCTTCAACTCGACAATCGAGCTGCCTGCAGTGACAGGGCCTAAATCCCTCGGTACTTGGTCAGTGCTGAATATCACCTTGTATTCGCCCCTGCCCGCATAGCGTTCGTTGCCTAAAAACAACAGAGTCTCAACGTTCTCACTGTTGAGTTGCTGCCCGGGAGGGTTAACGTACACACCGCCCTTTGACCCTGCACGGGTTTCATTGCGTGCCAAATCATTGATACCTTGGGCGCGCGCGATCGCTTCTGCGCCTTCCTTGCTGGTGTAGTGAATATAAACCGGCTGCCCATTGTGGAAGCCCGAATCCACTACCGCTTGCCAATTAGCGTGATTCTCCAACGGCCGACCTGCTACGGCAGGTGAAGGGATATTGCCTTTGCGGCCAGGGCTCTTTTGCGGCGCAATCCTGACCCCGTCCACGCCCGGAGTTTTTTTGACGCCACCGGCATTACCCGCTAATCGCCATTCGCCATTGCCGGTCGGTACCAGCATCATCACCTGATTGTGGTTAACCGGATCGACGACCCGAACAGGTTTGCCCCCGCCCTTGTAGTGCCGTTCGACCTGAAAGGCTTTACTCTCACCCGTGCCATCGGTGAAACGAACATAGAACTCATCACCGACTTGATACGTACCGTCTCCCCTTTTCGTGTGACCATTGAGAAAGTCCTCCGGCAGTGCGTGAGCGCTATAGTCGGGCAACTGACGGCCAGCGCCGACGGTATCGGATGCCACACCCGAAACCTTGGTAGGTGCGCCAACACTGGAGGATTGCTTCTGCAATATTTGCTTCAACTCCTTGTAACTGCTCTGCAACAGCGACTTGCCCCCCCTCGCCACCCCCTCTGCCAGGTCTCCCAGGCCATCGACGGGGTTCAAACCGCTGGCCACCGACCGCACAATACTGTCGGAGGCTTTGAACGCTCGCGTTCCAAGCTTCTCGCTCAACTTGCCCAAGGCCCTGCCCGCCTGGCCAACCCCTTTGGCGAAGGGCACGATAAAACCGAAAATATCCAGCGCAAAATCCAGGAGCGCCGCGCCGGTATTGCCCTTGACTGCGTTTTCGATCGCATTTTTGAATGGAATCAGCCCCATGACAAAATCATATCCGGCGTTGATGCTCGCCTCTTCCTTCTCCACCTCGGTCACGCCTTTGGCGCCTGCTTCCATGGCTTCGCGATCATGCAGCAGATGGCCTGCTACCACTTCGGCGATCCTGTCAAAACGAGGGTTGAGGTCTGTGACGGCTGTGGCCTGCTGGCCGGCTCGGGGTTCAGGCATGTTCGGTGCACGGATAGGAGCGGTCAGCAGCCCGTCGCTGTACTTCTCCGGCTGCGCCGGTGTGCCATTTTCATAGGCCGCATAATCGACCCAGACACCGACGCCCTTGGCCTGCGTCGTCTCGTAGGTCTGGGCATTGGCGACTCTGGGGGGTGGGTTGGGCAAATGCCTGGGCAAGTCATCACGTCGACGAGGAGCGCCTTGCAGGGGGAACATTTCGTAATAAACATGGCGGATATTTTTTGGGTCCTGATCACTGCCGTTCTTGTCTATCTTGGTCTGCACACGCATCAACAGTCCGTAACGCGCTTTGGCAGCTCGCGCCTGCTCCACAGACTCTGTTCCCTCAGCTTCAGCGGTGCTGGCTCTGCGTAAGGAAAAAAACTCGACCTGGCCCGACGCAATGGTTTGGCGATCTTCCAAGGGAAGCTGCGACAGTTGATGTTTGACGATCGTCGTCACCCCCTCCTTCAGGTTGCTGAAGTAACTATCAAATTGGGTTTTGAACTGCTGATTCACGTCAGGAAGCGGCTTGACCCTGGGGAAACGGTTACCCAGCTGGAAGTCGTACCGGTCTCCCCTGGGAATACGGTTCATTTTTCCAGCCATATGGATTTCTTCCAGCGAGTGTTCCTTGCTCTCGCTGGCATCGATATTGGCAATCCTTATGTTGCGCACATCGAATGAATACCGGGCCCCATAAGCCGCTTTCAGGTTTTCATTGGCGATAGCCCTGCGAGTCGGCATGGTCGCGGCCATCTGTTCCTGGGCCTTTTTCAACCCGCTGAGCTCCGTATTGAAGGCCTCGTGTACCGCCGCCACTTCTTGCGACGTATAGGCGCCATCGTCTTTTTGAACAAGCTTGTCCTGGGCGATTGCCCACTGAATCAACGCAGTGGTCTGGGCCTTGGCCTGGATAACGGCCCCGTCGCTCGTGATAGGGCCATGCTCGCCCAGACGCATGAATGTTTTGAAATCAGTGTGTGTCGCGAGACCCGGCGCCCAGAATTCTTGCTCCTGCACAACCGCCGAGAGCCTGGCAAAAGCTGCCGATTTCACCACCAGGTTGTCGGGCAAACCCGTGACGATGAAGACTGGCTCAGACCCCGCAAGCAACAGCCGAGCGGCGGCCGGCGCCAGCGCGGCCGGGACTTTGCCCTGATCCACCAGATGCTGTTCAAGACGCGACACTACCACCGACGGATGCACGTCCCGGTTGGCAGGCTGATAAAGGTCGTAACCGGCCACGACGCCACGTTTGCTGCCCGCCTGAGGATCGAGCTCCAGCACCATGGCCGCCATCACCCAATCGGGAACTTCGGTGGATAGTGACGCGTCATTGACAGCCATTTTCAGGGCTTGGCCCAACATACTGATCTCAGCACTGCCCATCATGCGCTCGAGGATCTGCGCCGCGTCGTTGCCTTGGACCGATGCGCCATATTTCTCAAAAAATGTGCTGAAGATGCCTTTTCCAGGCGATAACTTGGCCATTTCCGCTGCCGCGGTTTCGGCTACCTTCGTTCGTTGCTCGCGGCTCAATGTGGCTGGCTGGGACAACAGCCCCCAGTGATTGCCGTGTTCACCAGGCTCGGGCAAAGGTTCTTTGCATACGGCAATGAGGTTGGCCAGTTGCTCGGGGGTTTTGGGGACCAACAGCTGATTTTCCCGCAAAAACCAAGCGACCGAATCTTCATCGCCCGACTCAATGCCGTAATCTCGCGCAAACGTTGAATACTCATGAACGGAAAACTTCTGCGCTTCCAGCAACGTTGCAACATCCAGGCTCGGATCCTTGACGATGGCCGCTTGGACCGCCTGCAACGCGCTGACCAGGCGATAATTGTTCTGGGTGTTTCCGGTCCACTCTTTCCAATAACTGAGCGGCTGCCCGTCCATCAGCCCCCCGCCGTCAGCAGGAGGATTTTCCAGTTCGATACTGCGTCGAAGACGAGGCACGCCCCGCACGCCTGGAGGGGAGGAAGCCTGAGTGCCTTCCTGGGCCACCGCCACTGAAGGTGGCTCAACCGGCAAGGCAGAGAGCCTCGTATGCACCACAGGCGGTGGTAAAAAAGAGGGACTTAGCGGGCTGCTGATCATTGGATCTATCTCACACAAGAGGATTGGAACCGGGACTTGTCGAGGTATTCATTCCGACAGGTTCCAGTGCTTCTTGAGTGTCGATTCGTACAGAAAACGCGATAAAAACTTATTTAAGGTTATGTCCCAAAACAGCGTCGATCGCCTGCGCCGGGTCGCTCCGCCTACGCACTCCGGGCAAGATCCCATTGGAGATCATCGACGTGCAATCGGGCAGTGACCTAGGTGAAAACCACCGCGCGGTAAACAATCGTTAAAGAAGCCCCCAGCCAGCCGGCTGCGTCTCCTATCCGCAACCGGTTGGACGAGGGCTTTTTCATTCAGTCATAGTCCGAGGCCGAATGGGGTCGCCCAGAGCCGGCCGACCGACTACCGTTTCCCATCGGTTGGAAAACCTTTATAAAAACCGGCATAAGCGTTGGTACCGTCGGCACCTGAACCGCTACCACCGGCGCTGCCGTACTTGTTCTTGCCGACTTCTTCAGCGGTCCTGCCGAGCCAAACCAATCCCGCGCCCGCCAGCTTCGTTCCCATGCCTCCACTGCTGCCAAGCCTTTGTCCGGCGCCTTGCATCACAGCGCCACCCAGCACCAATCCAGCACCTTGGGCTTTTTCTTTATTTTCTCCATTGTAGAGCGCCCCACCCACATGCGAACTCAACTGATCAGTGACCGCTTGTTTGAACGCGCTCAGCAAATCAGTGCGTTGTTGAGGAAGGAGCGCCGGGGACAACAACGAATTGAGCTCTGTGTTGATCGCATTTTTAAGCGTCTCGGACAACAAGCTCTCACTCCCCTGCAAAGCTGCGGGAGCATTAAGGGGGGGGACTACAGATACATTGACACCTTGGATATTCATATTGCCTCACTCTAACGCGTATGAAGTTATACCTCCTGGTATCCAGATATTCCCTTCGCCACCTCTGTGGGGATGTTTCCTGAAACGGTTCCGCCACATATCGGAAAAGACATCGGGATGTGGTAGTCCAAAAGATGACCGTGTCGTATGAGTGAATACCATCGCGCAGTCACTCAACAGACCAAAGAAGCCCCGTCCAGCTGACTGCGTCTTCTATCCGCCGGGGGTTGGGTGGCAAGGGCCGAAACACAGCCGCCATCACTGGCCCTTACCCAATACCGGCACTGCCATGGGCTGATATTTAAATGGGCGTTTTCCCATGAGAAATAACGCGATCGACTAACTCAGCGTTAGGGCCACCCCGGTACTTCAAAGGAATTGAAAACGGCTCATCCACATAGAAAATATGCGGATTATCAGGGCTTTGGATAACATTTAACCCCGACGTATTGACTTCATAGTAGTGCGACATTTTATCCATCGCATTGCCATATTTACGCTTTCCAAAGATGGTTTCGGAAATCTGTCGGGTCGGCATATCTGCGGGTGCCAAGTCCGTAAAGTAGTGCCGGCCTCGCTTTCCGGGCAGAGGTCGACCGCTCAAATCTAAACTTGAAGGTGAAAGTCTCCTATCGGCCATGATTGCGGCATGCGGCTTGGCCCCGGTGTAGTGATAAAAAACATTCTTACCTTTTACCGGTGGCTCCATCAGCGCTTTTTCACCCGGAAAGCTTTCCGGCACTCTCGGTCGCTTATTGGTTACTTGGCCACTTGTCGCGTTATTCGTGCCGACGCTCCCTGAAGAGCTGACTTGGTCAAACGGACGCTTGCTCGGCCGTGATGTCCCCGTAGCAGTGGGAGCCCCGCCCGGCAATCGGCTCAAACGCCACTCACCGTTACCGGCAGACTCCAGAAATGCTTGAACCCTATAGAGCTTGGATGTCGTCAGTGGCGCCTGAGGATCCACGATAGCAACCCGCCCGTCACGTGCGTGGAAGGCCGAATCAATCTGATACACCTTGTTGACCCCGGTACTGTCGGTAAAGCGCACGTACCAATCATTGCCCACGTTATAGGTACCGTCTGGCCTCAGAGGGCGACCTTTGATGACGTCTTCCGACACGCTGAAGGTGCTCAGATTAAGGTTTGGACGCGCACCCGCCGTTGGTGCTCTGACGATGACTGGAGGGGCTGGCGGGACCACCGGGCTTTTAAACACCGGCCGCAACGGCACGGCACTCACATTGGGAATACCAGAGGCGGCCATCGTGAAATCCGAGTAGACCGCACGCAATGCGCCTGGGCTTTTGAGCAGCCGCGGCAAGATTCGGGCATTGGCGCGCAGGGCCGTCACGCCAGCCTTTCCTAAACGAACCCCCATGGAGATGCCTTTTCCGAGTACTGGCAACAAGTCGAGGAAGATGGAGGCCACCTCAATGCCGAACTGAACTTTGTTGATTCTCGATTGATACGCGACCTCTGCGCTGCTGACGCTTTGGTGGTCCGCGTGATCGATGAGTAACTTTACTTTCTGTTTGTACAGCTCATCCTGAAAGTTGCCATCGAAGGGTTTGAGTGTCACCGGAGCGCTCGTCAATTTGAGCACAGTGACGAGCGCATCCAGCGTGCGCAATGGGCTCTTCGTCGGATCGAATGCGCGCTCCTTGATCGCCTCGCCAGCGTTAACCACGTCGTTTTTATCGACCGGCGACGTTCTGCTCGCGGTGTAGAGCCTCCACTCCTTTTTCTCCATCAAGGCGTTCAGGGCGTTTATATCCGCCACTTCGCGAAAACACACGCCATCGGGCGCATTCGGCGTGCACAGCACCAGCGACGCGTCTGTGTCATTGCCAATCACCATCGCTCCCTGAACCGGCAACCCACGCTGGATAAGGGCATTGGTGATAATTTTTTTCCCATCCACCAGGGGCCGGTCAGCCGAGTCCGGGTAATCAAGAACAGCCGCCACCCACTGCGCCCCTCGTTTGGTGCTGGTGTCTTGGGTAGCATCTATGTTGTAGGTATTGGGGTTGAGTGCTGCGAGAAAAGCCTCTTTATCCAGCATGTCGCTCAGGTGGGTTTTCCATGCTTTGCGGACGTCGCCGGCAGCACCCGACGGGGCATCCGTGGCCAACGCCTGTTTAAGCAGCTCGGTATAGGCTCCTCCCACATCGGCAGTGTTGACCAACGCCTTGAGCTGGTCGGTATTCAGGACGACCGGCTTGCCATCGTCGCCCAACAGAGGGTTGCCGTGCGTATCGGTCAGCGGCAGCTCGAAGGTGAGCTGGGTGAAGTGGCCGTGCTGGACGGCTGGAAACTCACTGGGGTTTTTCAGCGCCAGATCAGTCAGCGATACCCGGTGGTGCTTGACGGTGAGCGTATGACTGCTGCTTTGCCCGCCAGTGTGAGGATTGGACCTGGTTTTCACCCGCACCATCAGCTTGTCCGCATCGACCTGTGCAGCGGGGAACTGCCGTTTGATCGCTTCGTTCATCCGGTCGCGGGAAAAGCTACCCAGAGAAGGAAGGGTTGCCAGCGATGACGCCAGCGCATTTGCACTGCGGGCCTCGGAGTATTCCAGGTAATCAAACAACGCTTCCTGGGCCGGGCTCAGGTTTTTCAGCCACTCGGGGGCCAGCTTGTCAGCCAGTTGTTCATCCCGCGCCGCCATGGCGTTGTCGCCACTGAGCAGGTACGACCAGTCAGCGGCATCATCCATGCGCTTGAGTGCTCCCGGCTCTGTCGATACCCGGGCGAGATTCGCAACGATTTCCTCCTGCTGACGCTTGAGCATCCAGGGGATGCCCTCGGCCAGCACATCCCCCGTCAAGGGGTCGGCGCTCAACATCACATCGTTGCCAGAGGGCGGTTCCGACTTGTTTTGTAACGACAACGGCAGCGTTTGCAACAGTAGGTCCGCGTCGGCGCCCCCCTCATCAAGGCGCGCTGCAATCGCCTGGCGCGCCTGGGCTGGCGTCGCGAACTGCTCGAACCCCTCACCCGGGGTGTACAGCACGACCGGCCCATTCGTCTCATCGAGTGCCAAAGTCCGGCCTTTCGTCCAGACGGGGGGCGTGGCCCCGGAACCGTCGGTGCTGGTGATTAGGAAGCAGCCCGCCATCAAGGCTCCCCGCTCGCTACCGTCATCAACGGTAAGCGGGTAGACACCAGGGCGTGCGCCATTGGGGAAGGCCGCTTCCCGTTCAGCCAACGTAGGGTATTGCAGTGCTGCGTCGATCAACCGCTTGCTCGCCGCGCTCAAGGTTCCATCGCTCACGCGCAATGCCGCCAGCGTCGACAGTTGTTGCTTGTGCAAGGTCAACAACTGGTCTTGAGGGGCCTGCAGAACCTGAGGGTCTTTCAACGTCGGGCGGGGGGTTGTCCAGAAGGTCTGGAGGGCAATCGGAAACTGCGTGACGATGCGCTGGGCAATCGTATCCAGGGTCAACTGTGGCGTGACGAGGGTGCTCGGGCTGGTGTCGGTGGCACGGGTAAAAATGCCGGACGGTTCAACGTCGCCTGCGTTGGGCTGCTTGTCAGGATTGGCCAGCAAGTTCGCCACCTTCCTGTTCAAGGCGTCCAGCACCGGCTCGGACGACAGTGTTTTGATAGAGCCATCGTCCTGCTCGACCCAGCGCTTGAAGACCAGGTCTTTTGGCTTCAGGGTCGACATGTACGGAAACATTTGCTCCACTTGCTGACGCAGGAAGTCCTGGAAGCTCGGTTGCTCACCGTGCAAACGCTGCATGTCGCGGGACTGAAGGGCGTGTTGGGTGACAAACGCCTCCTGATTGGTAACCTTGAATTGCTGCATGAGCCGTGGGTATTCCAACCCGACCGGGGGTATGCCGGCCGAGGTGGGCAGAGGAATACCGTCCGGTGCGTAGGTCAATACCGACGGCAGGTGCACGGGCTTTTGCGGGGGGGTGTCAACGGCAATATCGGTTTGGGTGGCCAATGCGTTTGGGGCAACAACGCTTTGTGGGGGAGAAAGGTGGGTCGAGTTTTCGGTCGCTGCAAACATTAAATAAACCTTACATAGAAGAGTTGAACGTCGCCGCTACCTCCCTGTAGGTCGTCAGATAAGTGGACGTTCAATGCGCTCCGGTTCCTGCCAGGAATGTAAGCTCAAGTAGCAGATCGCTGTGAGCTCTGCTGAAAATGCATGACCAAGTACCAGGGCACTGTACGGTCCTATTGATTGAAGTGAAAAACACCTGCCTGAATCGGCAGCGATGTGTCGTTGAAGGTCACACGGCTTGAAGCTGTGGGAGCTTGGCTGTCTTTGAAGGCGACGGCCAAGTTATGGTCATCAAGACAGTTGCTCCCATCTTTGATTTGTGAACACATTCAAATGTGGGAGGGGGCTTGCTCCCGATGAGGCCCGCACGGCCACCACAGCACTCAAGGTAACCAATCCCACCTACGCTTAAGTTAGGATGCTCGTTCCCCATTCGAGGTGGCCTTCATGTTCTTCGGCGTTCTCCTGATCATTACCTGGCTGATCCTGCTGCTGCGTTATCCGGCCAAGGCGCTGCCGGTTTCGCTTGCTGCCGCCGTCGGCCTGGGCTTCGTGGCGATCTGGGTGGTGTGGCTGGATAACCGCGAAGCCTCGCAGCTGGCCCGCCTGGAACTGCGCATCAGCTATGCGCCGCAAGACTGCCAGGCCGACCGGCCGTTGAAGCTGACCTTGAAGAACACCAACGACGTGCCCCTGACCGAACTGCGCTGGCGCGTGGCGGCCTACGCGCCGGGCGACACGGTCAACCTGGCCGACAACGTCTACGCCGCCCCTCGCTATCGCGGCCCCGGCGAACTGCAGGCGGGGGAAACCTGGGAAGATTGCTTGCCCACCCCCCCGCTGCGTCCCGGCTATCGCCCACAAACCCTGGAATTTCGTGCCGAGCACCTGCAAGGCAGCTTCTCGGACTGACAAAGGATGGATCCATGCCCAACGTACTCATCACCGGTTGCTCCAGCGGCATCGGCCGTGCCCTCGCCGACGCCTTCAAAGCTGCCGGCTTTACGGTATGGGCCAGCGCCCGCCGCGCAGAAGATGTCGCCCACTTATCGGCCGCCGGTTTCAACGCCGTGCAACTGGACGTCAACGATAACGCCGCCTTGCAGCGCTTGGCCGACCAGTGGGGCGAGCTGGATGTGCTGGTCAACAACGCCGGCTACGGCGCCATGGGCCCGTTGCTCGACGGCGGCACCGAGGCGATGCAGCGGCAATTCGAGACCAACGTGTTTTCCATCGTCGGCGTCACCCAGGCGCTGTTTCCCGCCTTGCGCCGCAGCCAGGGCCTGGTGGTGAATATCGGCAGCGTTTCCGGTGTGCTGGTCACCCCGTTCGCCGGCGCCTACTGCGCGTCCAAAGCCGCTGTGCATGCGTTGAGCGACGCCCTGCGCATGGAGCTGGCGCCATTTGGTGTGCGGGTGATGGAAGTGCAGCCCGGTGCGATCAATACAAGCTTTGCGAAAAACGCCGGGGCCCAGGCCGAATTGCTGATCAACGAAAAGTCACCGTGGTGGCCGCTGCGCGAAGGCATTCGTGCTCGCAGCCAAGCGTCCCAGGACAAGCCAACCCCAGCCAGTGAATTTGCTGCAGACGTGCTCAAGGCGGTGCAGCAAGCGCAACCGCCGCGCCTGTTGCGCTCGGGCAACGGCAGCCGGGCGCTACCGTTGATGGCGGCGCTGTTGCCCAAGGGGTTGTTGGAGAGGGTATTGAAGAAACGTTTTGGGTTGGGTGGTGTGTTGTAAGCAAGCATGAAGCCTACCTGCCAAAACCCCGGATGAGTGCCATAATCGCCGCCTGCCTCTTGAAACTGACTGACCCCACAAGGGTAATGCGATGGAAATCAGAAAAATTCGACTGAACAATGTCGGTCGTTTTACCGACTTGGAAGTCGCCTTTGCGCCGACTGAAAAGCATGCGTCGAAGGTGACGGTGTTTGTGGGGAACAATGGGGCGGGGAAAACAACAATTCTCAGGTCACTGGCCACCTCCCTTAGCTGGTTGGTTGCAAGAATTCGATCAGAAAGCGGCAGCGGCAGCCCAATAGAAGAAAGCGCCTTACATAACGGTTCAAACGTTGCGTCAATCTCTATTGAGGCTGAAGAGCTGTTTGTCGACTTCCATTGGTCATTGGCAAAGTCCAGGCGGGGGCGGAAAACAAAGGTCGCTAGCGAACTCGCCGATACGTCGGCCCTAGCTAATGTTTATAGGGACAATTTAACGCATGACGAAAACGCGTCTGTTCCCCTCATTGCTTACTATCCAGTCGAACGTTCAGTACTTGAAATTCCCCTGAAAATAAAAACCCGGCACAGCTTTAGCCAATTGGACGGCTACGACAACTCGTTAAACCGGGGTGTCGACTTTCGCCGCTTCTTCGAATGGTTCCGGGAGCGAGAGGATAGCGAAAACGAAACCGGTATTTCAGCCAGCGCATTAGCAGAAGTGCAAAAAATTATTGGCACGCCAGAAAGCCAACTATGGAAATTCCTGGAGCAAGCACACGCCTCATCTCGTGATCGACAGTTAACAGCCGTCCGTTCCGCCGTAGGAGCGTTCATGCCTGGGTTCACTAACCTGCGTGTCCAGCGTCGACCACATTTGCACATGGCAATCGATAAATGCGGCCAAACGTTAGATGTCTCCCAATTATCACAAGGCGAAAAGTCCATGATGGCCTTGGTTGGCGATATAGCTCGTCGTCTTGCCATGATGAATCCCTCCCTGGAAAACCCGCTACATGGCTACGGCGTCGTACTCGTCGACGAAGTAGATCTTCACCTCCACCCCAAGTGGCAACGCCGTCTCATTCGCCAACTCACCGACACCTTCCCCAACTGCCAGCTCATACTCACAACTCATTCCCCATTGGTGATCAGCGATACCAAGGACGTCCTGTGCTACGTCCTCGACGACGGCGAACTGGAGGAGCACGACGGTCTCTACGGCCTCGATGCCAATCAGGTACTGCTCAACGTTATGGACACCGATGTACGCAACAGTGAAGTTCAGTTTCGGCTGGATCGCTTGTTGGAATTGCTGCAAGACAAAAAGCTGAAAGAGGCCAAGGTCCTGTTCGAAGAACTTTCCGTCGATTTGCCCCCAGGTCATATCGAACTCACCAAGGCCGCCTTACTGATTCGCAAACTGGAGTTGCGCAGTGCGTAAAATCACCAAAGGAGATGAGCCGGCAGCGCTGACGCAATGGAAACGTGCAAATCCAAAGGGGCGCTACCCAGATCTGACGCGTGAACCCAGTCAATCCGTTCGTCAAGCATGTGTCGAAGAGCAACATGGACTGTGCGCTTACTGCTGCCACGAAATAACAGCGGACAACGCTCGCAACGAGCACGTCCAAGCACAAAAACTCGCGCCGAATCGTACCGTGGACTTTTCTAACATCGTCGCTAGCTGCGATAGATCCAAGCAATGCGACAAAGCCCACGGCCATCAATTATTGCCACTCACACCGTTGATGGATGAATGCGAAACTGAACTGAAATTTTACGTTTCGGGACGGGTGGAGGGGCTGACACCAAGGGCAGCGACGGCCATCAAGGTGCTGAACCTGGGCGACAGCCACGAAAGCAACCGAGCACTGATTAATGCCCGAAAAACTCTCGTGGAAGCGCTTCTGTATGAAGGTGGTGTAGAACTCAAAGTAGAAAATACCGAACTGCTGATTCTATTAATGGACGAGTTAAGCGTTCCAGACGCCAGCAACCGACTAAGACCTTTCGCGCCTGTCCTCGTAAACGTGATCCGCCAGCTAACCACCTGACGTTACCCCTTCATGAAATCAATAAACGCCCGCACCTTCAGCGGCAAATGCCGCGTGTCCGGATACATCGCGTAAACCCCTTGTGGGGCGAAGTGATGGTCCGCCAATAACCGCACCAACCGCCCCGCGTCCAGATCATCCTGCACCAACCATTGCGGCAACACCGCCACGCCATGGCCGCGACGTGCAAAGGCTTGAAGCACGGCGGCACTGTCGGCCACCAGCGCGGTAGGGCCGGGGCGGTATTGATGTTCGCCACCGGCCGGGTCGGTCAGGCTCAGTTCCGCCAAACGACCATGACCCAACTGGGGCAACTGCTCCAATTCATCCAGCGTGCGTGCCCCGGCCAAGGTCGGTGCGGCCACGGCGAAGACCTCAAACGTCGACAACCGCACCGCACGATGGTTGGAGTCCAGCAGGCGCCCCAACCGGATTGCCACGTCAAAACGCTCCGAGATCAAATCGGCATGGGTGGAGGATGTGGATAAGTGAATATTCAGGTCCGGATGCAAGCGGCGAAAGGCTTCTACCGCTGGGGCGACCACTGCCAGCGCGTATTCCACGGTGGTGGTGAGGCGCAACGTGCCTTTGAGCTGGGCATGCTCGGAGCGGGCCTCTTCTACCGCCAGGCGGGCCTCTTCGAGCATACGCGTGCAGCGCAGGTAGAAGCGCTCGCCCGCATCGGTGAGCGCCAGTTGGCGGGTATTGCGCGTCAGCAGGGTCACACCCAGCTCCGCTTCAAGGCGCTTGAGGTTGAAGCTGACCACGGCGCGGGTCTGGCCCAGTAGATCCGCCGCAGCGGTGAGCGAGCCGGCCTCGACCACGGCTTTGAAGGTGTCGAATCGATCCAGGCTGACCATGGGCCACGCCCTCCTTTGTCAAAATATTTTTGACAAACTAACAGGCAAAACGGCGTATCCCAAACACATCATCGCGCCTACCCTGCGCGCTTCACTCCCAGGATCACGTTCATGACCTACCGCTCGAAAGTCGCCTGGATCTTTTTACTGGGCTTTGCCCTGGACCTGGTGAACATGTTCGTCGCCACCGTCGCCTACCCGGATATCGCCCGCGAATTGCACGCCTCGGTCACGCAACTGGCGTGGATCAGCAATGCCTACATGCTCGGGCTGACCCTGATCATTCCCTTGAGTGTGTGGCTGGCGGCACTCATGGGCGAACGCACGCTGATCGCAACGAGCCTGCTGCTGTTTGCCGGGGCCTCGGTGATGGTGGGCCAGGCTGGCTCCATCGACGCGTTGATTGGCTGGCGTGCGTTGCAAGGGCTCGGCGGCGGTTTGTTGATTCCGGTGGGGCAAGCCATGGCGTACCGGCATTTTCCAGCCGCCGAGCGCAGCCAGTTGACGGCGCGGGTGATGTCGGTGGCGTTGCTGGTGCCGGCGTTGTCCCCGGCATTGGGCGGGGTGATTGTCGACAGCCTGTCCTGGTGCTGGATTTTCTACGCCAACCTGCCATTGGCCTTGATGACCCTGCTGCTGACGCTGCTGTGGATAAAACCCGACGCACCTACCAGCACACGCCCGCCCCTGGACCTGGGCAGTATATTCAAACAGGCCGCCAGCCCGATGTTGCGCGTGGCGATGTGGGTCTACCTGTGTATACCCGGCGTATTTATCGGCACCAGCCTGATCGCCATTCTCTACGCACGCGGCCTGGGGTATGACGCCACCCAAACCGGCGCACTCATGTTGCCGTGGGCGTTGGCCTCGGCAGTGGCGATTTACCTGAGCAAGAAACTTTTCAATCGCTGCGGCCCCAAACCCTTGTTGCTGGCGGGTATGGCGTTGCAATGCGGCGGTATCCTGTTGCTCAACGAGCCTGCCCTGATCATAGCGGCCTACGTCTTGATGGGCCTGGGTGGCAGCCTGTGCAGCAGCACCGCGCAGACCCTGGCCTTTCTCGATATCCCCGCCGACCGCATGGGCCATGCCAGCGCCTTGTGGAACATCAACCGCCAAGTGAGTTTCTGCGTGGGCGCCGCCGTGCTCAGTGCAGTGCTGTCGGCCTTGGATTCCTTCTCCATAACCTTCACGATGGCGGCAGTCTTGACACTGCTACCGCTTTTCGCAGTGCTGCGCCTGGATGCATCCAGGGTACACACGCTGCTTCACCCTTCCAGCGAGCCCAACCATGATTGATTACAGTGATTTTTTTGAAGAAGTGGTCCAGACCCATGTCGAGATCGAACAATGGTTTGCCGGCGTTGCGCCTGAAGGCACGCTGGAAAGCCTGCTGGCGCGGTTCTCACCTGAGTTCAGCATGATCGCACCCGCCACGGGTGCGCGGGTCAACACGGCCGGGGTCAATGCGTTGTTCACTCGCCTGGGTGGAATGCGCCCCGGGTTGAAAATCACCTTGAGTGAAATGGCCGGGATTGACCGGCATGCACGCGGCGCCACGGTGACTTATCGCGAGCATCAGGTGGATGCCAGCGGCACCCAGACCGACCGCCGTGCCACGGTGGTGTTCGAGAAACAGGCCAGTGGCGCGCTGCTGTGGCGTCACTTGCATGAAACTTATGTAGCGCCATGAAATAACCGTTCGGCCAGACCCTACAGAAAACAGCGAACGGCCTGACATCATTACGAGGAAGCTATCCTCAGGCTCTCTCACCTCTGTCTAATCACAGGTGAAAGGATGCCAAGCGCTTTCCTGCGAAGCGGTGTGCCGGATGCGCACACCACGACTCGCCAGCGGCTAATCAGTCTGATGGACCTGCCCAAACTCTATAGAACCATTGACGCTGACCCGGCCATCGTTGGGGCCGGCGTAGTGCATATCGGCAGTGATTATCAGGTGACGGTACTTCGTGAGTTTGTACCGCTGTGCAGTATCAAGCCGAAGCGGGTGATTCTGCGAGAAGTGACAGGCCCGATTATGACTGCTGATGAGTACGCGCATTGGGTGGCAAACTCACCACGCGAGTCGCAGATATGGCGCGAAGCCGCGGGAATGGCCGTAGCATGCGGTGGGGCGGTGATTGGGATTATTGTTGCCAAGGCAGGCATCGCGTCAGCGCCGCTCAGCGCAGGTTCCAGCCTTGCAGTTACTTACATTGCTTATACAGCTGCAGCCGCCAGTGCTTTGCAATGTGGCAACGGCCTATGGCGAACCTACAAAGAACTAACCAATCCGTCTGACAACGATTATTACGATAGCCATAGTTGGTATCAGGCAATGACCGTAGCCTTGGACGGCATTTCGCTGGTGGGTGCGGGCAGCACGACGTTTGTTACGGTAAAGACCGTCATGACGATCAAAAATACGACAGGCCGCAACCTGACCGACATCTTGAGGCGCATGAGCCGCCAGGAACGTGCAAAGCTGACAAACGAAGTACTGCGCCTGCAGAACCCTCGTCATCCTCGCGAAATGATTCGGTTAAAGCAGCTGGCCGGAACACTCCCCAAACGCTTCAACAATACCCGGATACGCCAAGACCTTCTCACTCAACTCTCCGATCAGGTAGGTGCCGCTCTGGCGATTACGGGCAGCGGCCTGTCCGGGAATATCAACCCTATCCTTATCGGCATTTATGAAGAGTTCAACAGCCATGAACAATGACATCGATACCCTGCAGGCCCCCCGAACGTTAAGTCGTTACACCCGACGTTTTGCATTCACGGTGGGTATGGAGGTATCAATGAACTTAGTCAGCATTTCAGGCAACCTGTCACATAGCCTGTCGTATTACGCCCGAATAAATTATCTCCCTGGCGAATATGCGGTCGTGGCGGGCATGGCTCTGCTACTGGCAATGTGCATTGGCCTGGCCTTAGTGGCGGCAGGGTTTCGTTCGGGGCCTCCATTGCTTGTAGGCGTCGCGGCCCTGAACGCCTTGCTTTCGGCAGACTACTTGGGAAACAACCCAGTGACTATGTTTGCAGTATTTCCATTGTTTCAATCGCTGTTCTGCCTGCTGATCCTCAATACAAGAAACCACCGCCGCTTCGTCGGCATGCTGCGGGTCAAGCGTCGACGGAAAATCAGAGCCAACACACAAACCTGAGGCGGTGCCCAATCCGCCCCTCCCACATTTCAGTTTTGTGTTGGGTTGACGATCACGGTGCAGGTAATCCCGGCCGCCAACAACACGCCGTCCGGCACTTCATCAATGTGAATCCGCACCGGCACACGCTGGGCCAGGCGCACCCAGTTGAAGGTCGGGTTCACATCCGCAATCAGTTCGCGGCTTTCAGGGTTGTCGCGGTCATAGATGCCGCGCGAGATGCTTTCCACATGGCCCTTGAGCGTTTCGCCGCTCATCAATTGCATGTCGGCTTTGTCGCCGACCTTGACGTGAGGCAGTTTGGTTTCTTCAAAGAAGCCATAGACCCAGAACGAGTTCATATCCACCACCGCCATTTTCGCCTCGCCGATGCGCGCGTAGTCACCGCGATGCACGTTGAGGTTGGTGACGTAGCCGTCCACTGCGGCCACGACCTGGGTGCGCTTGAGGTTAAGTTCTGCGGCTTCCAGTTGCGCCAGCGCATGCTGGTAATCGGCCAGGGCCGAGTCAGCGATGTTGCTGGCGTCATCGCGGTTTTCCTTGGAGATCACCAGAGCGTCGAGGTCGGCACGGCGGTGGGCGTTGACCTTGCGCATTTCCCAGGTGGCCTTGCGCGACGCAACCAATGATTGCGCCTGCTTGACCGCAATGCGGTAGTGCTCGGGGTCGATCTGCATCAGCAGGTCGCCCTTCTTCACCAACTGGTTGTCACGCACCGGCACGTCGACCACTTCGCCGGTGACGTCGGCCGCCACGTTGATGATGTCGGCGCGCACACGACCGTCGCGGGTCCATGGTGTTTCCATGTAATGCACCCACAGCGTGCGGCCAATCCAGATCGCCAAAGCCAGTACCAGCAAGGTCGCGAGCAGGCTGAAAAACTTTTTCATCGGGGCATTCTCAACGGTAGACGGTCAGCGCCAGGGCGCCGAACAGACAAACGAACAGGCTCAGGCGCAGCAACGCCGGGTGCCAGAAAAAACGGTACAGGTCGAACCCGGCCAGGAAGCGGTCCAGCGCCCAGGCCAGCCCGGCTGCAATCAGAAACATCAGGGTCATGGTCGGCATATAGAGGCCGTGGAAGGCGATTTCACGAGGCATGCGGGGCTCCTTTGAGGGCCGCCAGTGGCGATTGCGGATCCAGCAACGAGGTGCGGATAAAGTGCAGGTAGCTCTTCACCCGGCGTAGCGCCGAGGTATCGAAGTGCGGGGCGAAGGGTTCGTCGGTGGCCTGCACGCGGCTGATCGCGTGGTCGACGGCGATCAGGCCGCGCTCCAGGTTACTGGCGCTGGGTTGCAGGAACAGCCGCACCAACGAACGGCCCATCACGCGGATCGCTTGGCGCCAGGGCTGAGACTCGGCATACGCCGGGTGCACCGGCAGGATCGCCTGTTCCTTGCGCAGCTCGATGATCGCGTGGCCGACCTCCAGCACCACGAACATCCAGCGCAGCAAGTCGCGTTGCACCTGCGGCTGGCCGACGGCAAGCCCGTAAGCCTGGTGCAGCAGGTCGCGGGTGCGGCTTTCAAAACTCGACGCCAGGCCCTTGAGCTTGCCGCTGATCGCATACACCACTTGCTCACGCAGGTCCTGCTCCAGGCGGCGCCACAACCAGCGGCTGTTGGGCGGCAGGATGATCGCCCCCGCCGCCGCGCACACCAGCATGCCAATGACCATGGCGATGTAGTCGTTGATAAAGGTGTAGGGGTTGTAGACCGTGAGGTTGTCCGGCACCGAGCCGGTGCTGAAAAAAATCAGCAGCCCCACACCCACCCCGGCGTACTGCGGGCGTGAGGCGAGGAAAGAGCCGAAAATGATCACCGGCGCGAGCATCACACACAGCAAAGGAAAGCCGTCGATCCAGGGAAATACGAAAAACATTTCGACGAAGCCGACCAACGCGCCGATCAGAGTGCCGCAGGCCATCTGGAACGCCATGCGTTTTGGGTTGGGCGTGGCGGCGGACAGGCCGACGGTGGCAGCGGCGATCAAGGTCATGGTTGCGCCGCTCGGCCAGGCGGTGGCCACCCAGTAACTGCCGAGCACGATCAGGATAAATGACGCGCGAATCCCGGAAGCGGCACAGGCCAGCCAGTTGGTCTTCGGCGTGTAGGCTTCGTCCCAGTCTTCCCGCACATGGTTATGGTCGGCCAGCGAGGCATGGGTTTGCGCGTAGTTGTGCAGGTCATCGACAAAGCGGTAAAGCAGCTCGTAGGCGGTGTGGAAATCCAACTGTTCGGCTTCCGTGGGGACGCCTTCCTGGAAGAGAGCCCGCAGGCTACGCACCTTGGCGGGCAACGCCTCTTTATAGGCGCTCAGTTGGTTGACCAGGCGCGCAGCATCAGGGCTGGTGAGGGCGCGGCCAGAGAACCCATCCAGCACTTCGGCAAGGTCTTGCAGACCGGGCTTGATGGCCGCGACGACGTGGTCCGCCGCGTCCGTGCGCAGGCGTTCAAGCAACTGGTGCAGCGCGTTGAAACGCGTGGTGATGCTCATGAATTCGCTGTTCAGACGACTGAGCCGGCCGTTGCGCCGGCGCATGTGCGGGTCTTCAAACACAGTGAGGCTGCGCAGCCCTTCCAGGCCCACGGCTTCGGCAATAAAGCGCACGTTGCTGGCCTCGAAACCTTCACGCTGGCTGCGCCCGCGCAAGCCATCGGTGACGAACAACGCAAACACGCCAAAACGCTGGTACAAAGCGTTGCGCATGGCGGCGCTGGCGGTTTGCGGCAGGATCGCGGCGCTGACCAGCGTGGAGCAGAGAATCCCCAGGGAGATTTCCAACACCCGCCACACCGCCGCCATAAAGGCGCCGTCCGGGTGGGCCAGTGCCGGCAAGCCGACCATGGCGGCAGTGTAGCCGGCGAGCACGAACCCATAGGCACGGAAGTTGCGGTTGCGCGTCGCGCCGGCGGTGCACATGCCGACCCAGATCGCCAGGGCACCGAGGAACAGCTCGGTGTTCTGTGCAAACAATGCGATCAGCAGCACCATCACCGCCGACCCCGCCAAGGTGCCGAGAAAGCGGTAGAAACTCTTGGCGAACACTTGACCGCTCTGCGGCTGCATCACGATAAATACCGTGATCATCGCGGTGCGCGGCTGCGGCAGTTCCAGGCGCATGGCCAGCCACAGCGTGAGAAACGCGGCGATCAGCACCTTGAAGATATACACCCAGGTCACGCCATCGCTACGTGCCCAGTCAAAGAAACCACGGCGCCACTCAAGGGAATGCAGCCAGCGCAGCGGTGCAGGCAAGGGAGTCATTAAATCCTACTCAGTGATCAAACACGGCAAGCGCCGCCGGGGTCTTGCTTGGGCGTGTCTTGATGTCTTGGGGCACATCACTGCCGGCACCGAGGCCGCCGCCCAAGGCTGTCACCAGTTCGGCGTGGGCGCTCAGGCGCGCCGCCTGCACCTGTTGTTCGACCTGTTGCTGGCGCAACAGCAAGGTCTGGGCATTCAGCACATTGAGATAGTCGGTAAGGCCGCGCTGGTAGGCGATCATCGCGATGTCATAGGTCTTCTGCGCCGAGGCCACCGACTGCGCGGCAAAGGCCGACTGCTTGTCCATGGATTCGCGGCGGATCAATTGGTCGCTGATGCTCTTGAGCGCGTTGACCAGAGTCTGGTTGTACTGGGCGACGGCGATGTCATAGCCGGCGCTGGCTTGGCCCAATTGGGAGCGCAGGCGACCACCGTCAAAGATCGGCAAGGTGATCGCCGGGCCGACGTTGTAGTTGAACTTCTGGCCGCTGAGAAACGTCAGCAGCCCGCCGCCTGTGGCCATGTAGCCGAGGCTGCCGACCAGGTCGACGTTAGGGTAGAAACCGGCGTGCGCCACATCCACTCCGCGTGCCTGTGCGGCGACCTGCCAACGGCTGGCAACCACATCCGGGCGCTGGCCGAGCAACTGCGCCGGTAGGCTCGACGGCAATTTCAACGGGGCCGCAAGGGACAGGCTCGGGCGCTTTAATTGTGCGCCCTCCCCCGGACCTTTACCGGCCAATGCCGCCAGCTGGTTGCGGCTCAGGGCGATTTCTTCGTCCAGGGCATCCAACTGGCGATGGGTCTCCGGCAGGGGCGTTTCGGCCTGGCTGACGTCGAAATGCGTGCCGATCCCTGCGTCCAGGCGTTTGTTCGCCAGGTCGAGAATCTGTTGTTGCTGGGCCAATGTGGCGGCGACGATGTCGCGGTCGGCGTAATGCAACGACAACTGGATATAGGCGCGGACCACGTTGTTCTGCAATTCGAGCTGGGCCTGGCGTGCTTCGGCGACGCTCATATGGGCCAGGTCGACGGCCCGTTCAGTGGTGTTGCTTTCGCGGCCCCACAGGTCAAGTGCATAGCTCAGGCCCAGGGACGAATTGTTGTCCCAGGTGTTGGCGCCACTCAGCTCGCCCGGACCGTAGAACTGATCCTTGGGCCAGTTATGGCGCTTGAGGGTGGTGTCACTGTTGATCTGCAACGACTCGGCCGACTCGGCAACCCCTGCCATGGCCCGCGCTTCACGCACCCGCGCGGCGGCCATGGCCAGGCTTGGGCTGTTTTGGGTCGCGAGGTCGACCCAGCGGTTGAGCTGCGGGTCGCCGTAGGCTTGCCACCATTGGGCGGTGGGCCAGTGTGCGTCCCGTACGGCGTTTTGGATCGTCTCAAAGGTGGCCAGGTTATTGGCGTTGAGGGCATGGCCTTGGGGAGCGATCCCTCCGGTTCCGATGCAGCCGCTGATTGCTAACGATAAAGCCCAAACACTGAGAGCCTTCAGCTCTCTGCTGATGCGACGCGGCACGGCAAGCGAATTCCTGAGGTGGTTGACGCGGGGAAGGTGGCGCAATTCTAGGGGGCGCGATGGGGAACGATAAGCTGGCATTCCTGTGAATCTTTGTTACCGTTCAGGCGATAATCCGGTGCCGAGCCACGGTTGTTCAGACTTTTATCCAGGCGCTTGAGCACTCTCCCTACAGCGCATTGTGTTGCCAGAAAACAAAATAGTGAGCCTTCCTCCCAGGAGCGCCCCATGTTTTCAGTCCCCAGCGTACGCGCGCCCATCGCTCCGCCGTCATCTGCCGCACAAGAGAGCGCTAGTGCGCTGCACAGACAGTTGCACATCACGTCTGAGCCTCTGCGCCCCGGCATGCTTCCCCTGCAACGGGATGTGCGCAGTGTCGTCGACTACGTGCTGGAAAAGCTGGTAGCGCTTGCGGGCGACCCTCAGCGACAACGGAAGCTGGAAGCGCTTCACCACACACTGTCCAATAGCGAGCAAAGACTGGAGGTATCGGCGCAAGAGTTGCCGCTGCTTTACGCATTTTTCAGGAAAGCCCAACACCAGCTGGAGCAAAATCTCGATCGCAAAAAACCGGACATCGAGACCGACTATATGCTGTGCCGCGTCCTGAAATGGCAGTTTCGCGCGGCCGTCAGCGAGGGCAAACACCTGCACCTGACGCGCAAACTGTTGGCCGCGCTTGCCTATGTTGTCGCCGGCGGCAAACGTATCAACCACCGCCACCTTGGTTACAACTTTGCGCTGGAGCAGACACGACAGCTCAGTGCAGGGCCGTACTTGGCCGCCGACTCGCTCTTGGAGATCAGTGCCGATCAGCGCGTCAAGAGCACACGGATCATTGCAGGGCAGGGTCGGGTGAAATCAACATTCTCGGAACTGGGGGCGTCCCAGTCTCAGAACCAAATCGGCCTTGGCTATGTATCGTCTCGCGAGTACGCGAGCCCGGAGCACTACGCCGACACCCGCAGCCACTCTGTGCGTACCGCCTTGAGCGAGAGTATCAGTCACACCGCCCTTAACCTGCCCAGTATCGTCAGTGTCCATCGTCACCTGTCCAAGCACCGTGATTACGCAGCGCGAAGCCAGCCGTATGCCAGGGAAGCATTGGCCAGCGTCGGCCTCGTCGACGTTGAATTACCCCGCTGTTCAAACCTGCGGGCAGCGCTCATCAGCGAAAGAGGCACCACACTGAATGTGCAGAACAAAGTGGCGCTCGACTTTTTCAACTTCCTGAACGTAAACACCACGATGGCGCTGACCCTGCATCGTGGCCAGCGCAAAAAAAAACTGGACATTCTCGGCTTGCACCACGCCGCGCCGAACATCGCCCAGCAACAACTGGCCCTGCTCGAACACTACGCTGGCGACCCTGTAACGCTGTTGAATGATATGAAAAACCACGTGGCGTCCAGCAGCCGGCAATTCGTCCAACGGATCAGTACATCGGTGCTGAGCGATTCCCGCCACGTGAGCGCCCTAAAAGCCCGCGCATTGCTGGAGCGCTATGTACTGCTCAAGACACAATCGTCCATGGATCCCGAGCTGGATAACCAGATACGCGCACTGATTGATCAGCACCCTGCGCACCTTCGGCCCGAAGCCTTGAAGATCTACAAGTTGACAACCCCGGTCCAAACGCTGGGCGGATCGGCTGGCGTCATGGCCTCGTCGCTGGCCAGGACCAGCGCTGGGATCACGATTGAGTTCAGCCACCGCAAGCTCGATGAC
The DNA here is from genome assembly GCF_023242475.1 of Pseudomonas sp. MWU15-20650. GTDB lineage: Bacteria > Pseudomonadota > Gammaproteobacteria > Pseudomonadales > Pseudomonadaceae > Aquipseudomonas. The sequence continues at coordinate 40,050 of NZ_JALJFG010000003.1, forward strand.
CCGCACCTGAGCGGTGACTACCTGACGATCGACATCGCCCCGTTCAAGTCCCCGGACGTAGTGAAAGAAGCCCTGCGCCGGCTACTCTCGAGCATTGGCGAGCAGACGTTCGACTGGGAAGACCTGATCCACTCGATCAGCCAGTCACTGCTGGATCCCGTCACACCCACATCCACCCAGATACAGGCCAAAATAAAGCACGGCCAACCGGTGGTATTGCTGACCCGTCATACCGTCAACAAGGACCGCAACCTGGCGCTTCCGGACCGGGTTGAACAGTACAGCGGGGTTAATGCGCAGTCGCTGCGCACCCGACAAACCTTACACGAGGAACAATTGGGCAGCGAGTCACTGGATCACCTATTGCCCATTGCCCGCCGTTACCTGCATACCCCCGAAGAGCAGCAGGGTTGGGATAAGCAGGGTTGGGATAGTTACGTGGAGCAACATGCCGAAGACCTTCAGGCATTGCTCGATACACTCGGCCGGCAAACGCACGGCACGGTCCTGAGCGCCGAGCTCGATGCGCTCAAGTGTCTCAGTCCGGCACTGACCCTGGCGGGTGAAACCCTGGCACAACAGGCGCGCATCGCTCTTGAAGCCCCTACCCGTGAAAACCGCGCCACCGCACAGGAGGCATTGAATCACCTGTTTCGGGAATACCTGCCGCACTATGAGGCGAAAATCAGCGAAGCCTGGACCTTGTCCTGAGCCTTCGTCGTCGGTATCAAAGGAGCACCGCGCCCAGCGGATACACACCTGTGCGCAACTTCATGTCACAATTTGGCATCTCCCTTGAGAACACTCCATGGACACTTTGCAAAACATGCGCGCTTTCAGTTGCGTGGCCGAAGCCGGCAGCTTCACTGCCGCCGCCGTGCAACTGGACACCACTACGGCCAACGTCTCGCGCGCGGTCTCCAACCTTGAGGCCCACCTGCAAACCCGCTTGCTCAACCGCACCACCCGACGCATTGCGCTCACTGAAGCCGGTAAACGCTACCTGCTGCGCTGTGAGCAGATCCTCGCTTACGTCGAGGAAGCCGAGGCTGAAGCCAGCGACGCCCATGCGCGCCCCGCCGGGCAGTTGAAAGTGCACACCATGACCGGCATCGGCCAGCATTTCGTCATTGATGCGATTGCCCGCTACCGCCGTACCCACCCCGACGTGACCTTCGACCTGACCCTGGCCAACCGCGTGCCGGACCTGCTCGACGAGGGTTACGACGTGTCCATCGTGCTGGCCAGCGAACTGCCGGATTCGGGGTTCGTGTCCCAACGCCTGGGCATCACCTACAGCATCGCCTGTGCCTCGCCGGATTACGTCAAGGCCAAAGGCTGCGCACAACGCCCCCAGGACTTGCTCAACCATGCTTGCCTGCGCCTGGTCAGCCCAGTGATCCAACTGGACAAATGGACCTTCAACGGCCCCGAAGGCCAGGAGAGCGTGGCGATCAACACCTCGCCGTTCCTGGTCAACTCAGCCGATGCGATGAAAACCGCGATCACCAGCGGCATGGGCGTCGGCTTGCTGCCGGTGTACGCCGCCATTGAGGGCCTGCGTAACGGCACACTGGTACGGGTGATGCCAACGTACCGTTCCCAGGAGCTGAACCTGTACGCCATCTACCCATCGCGCCAATACCTGGATGCGAAGATCAAGACCTGGGTGGAATACCTGCGCGGTTCGTTGCCGGAGATTCTGGCGGCGCACCAGGCGGAGTTGGTGGCGTATGAGTTGAGCGGTGGCTTGGGTGGTGCTCGCTTGAGTAATTGAGCCGCGCATGCGGTGACCTGTTTTTGAGCAGGTCACCGCGCGCCTTGATAGAAGGCATCACCGGACCGTAAAGGTCGTCCAGTTAGAGGTTTCTTTGTCGTCGATGAAATAAAGACAAAGCCCAAGCTCGTTTTTATGCAATTTTTCAATATTTTCCTTGGGAACCGTAACAACATAAGGTTTCACCTCGCTCACCGTAACGGTCTCGCTGCTATAGTCGCCATCCGAAGGCGTATTGCTGAACAGGTGCAAAACGAACTTCTGACCCACCTGCATAGTGTCGTAATCCACCCCAACCTTCAGCCCGGTCTCAGGTACGTGGTCGACGTGCAACTCACCATTGACGATCAATTCAATCGTGGGTGCCTTCGGCAAAGCCTCGTCAGGCTCGCTGCGTGTTTTACCAGCGGCTACCAAATCCCTGATTCGCTTTATCTCATCGTCGATATTCATAAGAGCGATCTCCTATCTAAGAAGGCATTAACACCGGCCTTGAAAAACAAGAATAGGCGCTCACGCATTGACCGAACAGCCCGTACTTTTCACAGTTGACAGGTATTCAAACCAATGAAACAACAGTGCGTGCGATTAAAACCCTGCAAAACTTTTATCGGGAATGTTAGCGTGCTCAGCATTCTTCAGTAGTCGATGAGCCCGCCTGCAATGAAAAAGACTGTCTTGGCCTTCAGCCGTATCACCCCGCCCATGATCGAACGCCTGCAACAGGATTTCGAGGTGATCGCGCCCAACCCCAAGCTAGGTGACATCAATGCTCAGTTCAATGAAGCCCTGCCCCATGCCCATGGCTTGATCGGCGTGGGCCGCAAGCTGGGCCGCGAGCAGCTTGAAAGCGCGAGCAAGCTGGAGGTGGTGTCCAGCGTGTCGGTGGGTTACGACAACTACGACGTGCCGTACTTCAACGAGCGCGGGATCCTGCTCACCAACACCCCTGATGTACTCACCGAAAGCACCGCCGACCTGGCTTTCGCCCTGCTGATGAGCAGCGCGCGGCGCGTGGCCGAGCTGGATGCCTGGACCAAGGCCGGGCAGTGGAAAGCCAGCGTGGGCGCGCCATTGTTTGGCTGCGATGTGCACGGCAAGACCCTGGGCATCGTCGGCATGGGCAATATCGGCGCGGCCGTGGCCCGGCGTGGGCGCCTGGGCTTCAATATGCCGATCCTTTACAGCGGCAATAACCGCAAGACCGCGCTGGAGCAGGAACTGGGCGCGCAGTTTCGCAGCCTGGAGCAGTTGCTGGCCGAGGCGGATTTCGTCTGCCTGGTGGTGCCGTTGAGCGACAAGACCCGTCACCTGATCAGCACCCGGGAGCTGGGGTTGATGAAGTCCAGCGCGATCCTGATCAATATCTCCCGAGGGCCAGTGGTGGATGAGCCGGCGCTGGTCGAAGCCCTGCAAACCCAGCGCATTCGTGGTGCCGGGCTGGATGTGTATGAAAAGGAACCGCTGGCTGAATCGCCGTTGTTCCAGCTGAGCAATGCGGTGACCCTGCCGCATATTGGTTCGGCCACCGGTGAAACCCGAGAAGCCATGGCCAACCGCGCCGTGGACAACCTGCGCAGCGCCCTGTTGGGCCAACGCCCGCAGGATCTGGTGAACCCACAGGCCTGGAAGGGCTGATACTGGACTTAATGTGGGAGCTGGCTTGCCTGCGATAGCCATAGGTATCTACACAACTTTTTAGTTGTAGCCGTCAACGGTAACCATGATGCGAAGCGAGTCGCTCTTGATCTTGCTCTGCTTTTGATCTCAGGCGCCCCGTTAAACCACGCTGGCCGGAATTCGACAGTGATTTGGGGGGTAAACCGGCAGGGATGCCGGTTTAGCCGCCCCGCGCCATGGATGGCGCGTGGCGGCGGCCCCCCAAATCACTGGCGGATTACGGGCACACCGAGCCTAGGCGAGGTGCCGAGTGGTGGGGCAAGAGCGTTTTGCTTACTTTGCCGCTTTTGCAAAGTGAGCCGCCGTCAGGGCGGAACCCTAAGTGGCCGTTACCGCAGGAATGGATATGTACTCGGTATAACAGTGTCGGCTGTCATGCCGCCTTCGCGAGCAAGCCCGCTCCCACAGTGGGATCGTGGGGTGTCAGGTAGAGATGCGTCGGCTGTCAGGCCGTCACGGGAGCAAGCTCCCTCGCCACAGGTCCAGCGTCGCCCCAAAGTTGTGTAGATACCTATGCTGCGATAGCGGTACATCTGTCACTCAATAGCTGACTGACAGATTGCTATCGCAGGCAAGCCAGCTCCCACATAAACAGTGCCCGACACAAAATCCGGTTAAAGCCCAGCCCTGCCAAGTCGATAACTCTCTATAGACCGTCATCCCTGATCCACAGAAGGTTTTTATGTCCACCACCAAAGCCCGCGCAGATTCACTCTCGCTTCTGCTCTTTACCTTGCGCAGCGGCAAGCTGATGGCGATCAACCTGCTGAAAGTCAGTGAAATCATCCCCTGCCCGCCGTTGACCCGTTTGCCGGAGTCCCACCCTCACGTCAAAGGCATCGCCACCTTGCGCGGCGCTTCGCTGTCGGTGATCGACCTGAGCCGCGCCCTGGGGGAAATGCCATTGCAAGACCCGGACGGCGGCTGCCTGATCGTCACCGATGTCAGCCGCTCCAAGCAGGGCCTGCATGTGCAGGCGGTGAGCAAGATCGTGCATTGCCTGACCACCGATATCCGCCCGCCGCCCTACGGCTCCGGCGGCAACCGCGCGTTTATCACCGGAGTCACCCAGGTGGAAGGTGGCCTGGTGCAGGTGTTGGATATCGAGAAAGTCATCCACGGTATCGCTCCGGCACCGATTGAAGCGGCACCGACCGACTTGACCATGGAAGAAGCCGAAGTGCTGGGCAATGCACGCATTCTGGTGGTGGATGACAGCCAGGTGGCGTTGCAACAGTCGGTGCACACGCTGCGCAACCTCGGCCTGACCTGCCACACCGCCCGCAGCGCCAAGGAAGCCATCGACGTGTTGCTGGAGCTGCAAGGCACCGCCGAACAGATCAACGTGGTGGTGTCGGACATTGAGATGTCCGAAATGGACGGCTACGCCCTCACCCGGACCCTGCGCGAAACGCCGGACTTCCAGGACCTGTACGTGCTGCTGCATACCTCCCTGGACAGCGCGATGAACAGCGAAAAAGCGCGCCTGGCCGGAGCCGATGCGGTACTGACCAAATTTTCTTCGCCCGAACTGACCAAATGCCTGGTGGTCGCCGCTCAAACCGTGGCGCAAAAAGGCATATAAACAGTGGCCGAGTATTTCCAGCTGCTGCGGCGCGACCTCACGGGCAGCCTGCCCGCCCCGCAGTGGCCGGACGATATGCGGCTGAATCACTACCGTGATGAACTCGCTCCGGCGATTCATGCAGTGTTGCGCATGACCCAGGATCAAGGCGCAGGCAGCGTCGCCAGCCTGGAGGCATGGCGCCGGCAGTTCGTGACCGATGCCGAGTTCGACCCCACGTTGTGCCTGGTGGCCAGTAACGGCGAAGGCATTCTCGGCGTGTCCCAATGCTGGACCAGCGCCTTTATCAAGCACCTCTGTGTCCATCCCTGCGCTCAGGGCCAGGGGTTGGGCCGTGCCTTGTTGCTGCAAACGTTCCAGATGTTCAAGCAGCGCGGCGAACCCTATGTGGACCTCAAGGTGCTGGAGAGCAACCTGCGCGCCCGGCAACTTTACGAGAGTGCCGGCATGGTGTTTGTGCTGCGCGATGTAGTCAGCGACGACTGACAGGCGCTGGCGCATAACTTGCTTCCAGAGAGCCTGAACGGCGGATAGAGGTCAAAACCCGCCGCCGTCCAGAGAGCCCTCTGACCTTGCCTGGTGACAGATCCTCCATGAACACACATTTTTCCTGTGTCGGTTGCGGCAAATGCTGCTCCGACCATCACGTACCCCTGACCCTCGACGAAGCCCGACAATGGGCGATGGACGGCGGCAATGTCATCATTCTCGTCGAAGGTTTCCTGGCCAACGGCCTGGGTTTACCCCTGCAACAGCGCGAACATGCCGAGCGCCGTTCGGTGGTGGTGCCCAGCGGCAATACCCAGGCGTTTGTGGCAATCACCTTTGCCGCCTACAACGCCGGGCGCTGCCGGAATCTTGACGAAGACAACCGCTGCCGCATCTACGAGCGGCGGCCGCTGGTGTGTCGGATCTACCCGATGGAGATCAACCCGCATATTCCGTTGAACCCGAGTGCCAAGGATTGCCCGCCGCAATCGTGGGAACAAGGGCCGGCGCTGATCGTCGGAGGTGAGTTGATGGACCGGGAACTGGCGGAACTGATTCGCCGCTCACGCCAGGCCGACCGCGACGATGTGCAAACCAAGGAAGCCGTGTGCGCCTTGCTCGGTATCCGTACGGCAGCGCTCAAGGGGGACGGGTTTACCGCGTACCTCCCGGAGATGACGACCTTTGCCCAAGCCATTGAGCAAGCCATTGGTCAGCCGTCCGAGGCCAATGAATGGGTGTTTCATGTGTCCGGGATGGACATCGCCGAGCAGGTGCTGGACGCCGGGGCGCAGATTGCCACCGAAGTGCCGGCCAACTATGCGTTTATCTCGTTGCGCGCCGCCTGACTGCGGAGTCGGCAGGGCGTCGACTCCAAGCGCACTCATAGGGCAACGAGTGATCCAGCGCATGTTCCGCGCAACGCGTTAGCCCTCATGGATTGGAAGCCGGCACGTCGAGACGGTAAGGCTGGAGGATGCGCTGGTACTCGCCGTTTTGCTTGAGTTGTTCAAGTGCCTGGTTGAGCTCATTACGCAACGCTGTGTCGGGTTTGCGCACGGCAATCGCCACGCTGTCACCCAACAGATCGGACGACACGACCGGGCCGAGAAAATCGAAATCCAGGCCCTCAGCCGTGTCGAGCAGTGCCTCACGGATTTCCATGGCACCTTGCAAGGTCGCATCGATCTCGCCCTCGACCAGGCTGCGAACCAGTTGGTCATTGAGCCAGAAACTCTTGATGACCACGCCCGCTGGCGCCCATCGCGCCAGGGCAAAGGCTTCACGATTACTACTCACCAGTACCCCCACACGCTTACGCTTGAGCGACCGCCGGTCCGGGGTCAGGCCCGACGCTTTACGGGCCACCAGGCGAGTTGTGATCGGGTAAAGGTCATCGGTGAAGTTCACCCGCTGACGCCGGCTCGAGGTCGGCGCCATCCCCATGATCGCGTCGAACCGCCTGGCTTCAAGGGCAGAGAAGTTTTCGACAACCACCTGATCGACCCACGTGCAGTGTGCGTTGAGTTGCTCGCACAGCGCGTTACCCAGCTCGATGTTCAGACCTACCAGTTGCCCTTGCGGGTTACGGCTTTGAAAAGGAGGGAAATGCGCGGCAATGGCGAAGCGGATTTCGCGCCGCGGAGGATCGTCGGCGGCGGCAGCGTCCGCCGACAGCAACAGGGCAAGCGCTGCACAAATGTGTATCAGGGCCACGGGAATGTCCTTTTCCGGAAAGGGCTGCCTCACTGCACCCCGCTGAACATCCATTGGAGTGGCGCAAATGCTGTGCAAGCTTTCAAGAAACGGTCGCGGACCTACAAGCAGAAATGTCTACGCGCGCCGTAGGCAATAGCCTATAAGGCGCACGAAGCTTTAGTCTCAGCGTTTACCCATCGACCGACGCGTGCCCGGTGGCGCCATGCCCGGCGTCTTGGTGTGGCCGTTCTTGGCGCCACCCTTATACCAAGGCTGGCTGGCATGCTTGGCCCCAGCCAGTTCACCCGGTTTGAAGGGGAACTTGAACGCCGGAATCTCGGCTTTTTCAACGCCGTCGGCGTTGGCCGAATCGACGAGGTCGGCCGCTTCGACAGGGGGTTGGGTCGGGGAAGTCATGGATGCTCCGGGGCGTGCAAAAAATGAGGCGGGGCCGGCTTGCGGGCCACACTGGCGCGCAGTATACCTGCGGCCCTCGGATCTTTAACTATTGTCGTACGAATGGTCTGAGCTTAACTGACAGCGCTGTCAGATAGCGGTCACTCTGCTGACCCGGTCGACGGGCTATAACGGTTCCATCACTCTTCCGATCCTTTGCCCTGGCGCCTCACCTATGCAAATTAAACGAACCACGGCCCTGATAGTGGGCGTCCTCTTGGTGCTGGCCCTTGCAGCCTGGGCATTGACCCGGCCGGCCAAGACCCGACTGGCAGCGCCAACCGCTATTGCGGTACGTGTGGTGAGTGTGGTGCAACGGGACGTTCCTCGGTTTGTCGCCGGTATTGGCTCGGTATTGTCGTTGCACAGCGTGGTGATTCGCCCGCAGGTCGACGGCATCCTCACCAAACTGCTGGTCAAGGAAGGCCAATGGGTGAAAGCCGGCGACCTGCTGGCGACTATTGATGACCGCTCGATCCGCGCCAGCCTCGATCAGGCCAAGGCGCAACTGGGAGAAAACCAGGCACAGCTGCAAGTGGCACTGGTCAACCTCAAGCGCTACAAGGAACTGAGCATTGACGACGGCGTGTCGAAGCAGACCTATGACCAGCAACAGGCGCTGGTCAACCAGCTCAAGGCCACCGCGCAAGGTAATCTGGCGGCAATAGATTCCGCCCAGGTGCAACTCTCCTACACCCAGATCCGCTCTCCCGTCAGCGGTCGCGTCGGCATTCGCAGCGTGGATGAAGGTAATTTCTTGCGTATGAGTGACACTCAGGGGTTGTTCTCGGTCACCCAGATCGACCCGATTGCCGTTGAGTTCTCCCTGCCGCAACAGATGCTGCCCATTCTGCAAGGTTTGATCGCCGCACCGACCCAGGCCAGCGTCGATGCCTATCTGGGCGCCGACACCGATGGCCAGACCGGCGAGCTGCTGGGCGAAGGCCACTTGAGTTTGATCGACAACCAGATCAGCTCGACCACCGGCACCCTGCGTGCCAAGGCCGAGTTCCAGAACGCCTCGCAGAAGCTATGGCCGGGGCAACTGGTGACCATCAAGATCCAGACGGCCCTCGACAAGAACGCCCTGGTGGTGCCGCCCACGGTGGTACAGCGTGGCCTCGACTCGCACTTCGTGTACCGGGTGAGCGGTGACAAAGTGGACGTGGTACCCGTGCAAGTCACCTACCAGGACAGCGAGATCAACATCATCAAGGGCGTGCAGGCCGGGGATGTGCTGGTCAGCGACGGGCAGTCGCGCCTCAAGGCCGGTGCCCAGGTGGACGTGCTCAAGGAGCCGCCCCAAGTGATTCAGACCACAGACACCAAGGTGCAACCATGAGCGGCAGCCGTTCGCCCTCGGCCTGGTGCGTCGATCACCCGGTTGCCACCTTGCTGCTGACGTTCGCCTTGGTGCTATTGGGGCTGATCGCCTTCCCGCGCCTGGCCGTCGCGCCCCTGCCGGAAGCGGAATTCCCGACGATCCAGGTGACAGCCACCCTCCCCGGCGCCAGCCCCGATACCATGGCGTCGTCGGTGGCCACACCGCTGGAGGTGCAATTCAGTGCCATCCCCGGCATGACGCAAATGACCTCCAGCAGCGCCTTGGGCTCCACCCTCCTGACCCTGCAATTCACCCTGAACAAAAGCATCGACACCGCCGCGCAAGAAGTTCAGGCCGCGATCAACACCGCATCCGGCAAGCTGCCCAGCGATATGCCAAGCCTGCCGACCTGGAAGAAGGTGAACCCGGCGGACAGCCCGGTGCTGATCCTCAGTGTCAGCTCCGATAGCATGCCCAGCACCGAGTTGAGCGACTATGTGGAAACCCTGCTGGCACGCCAGATCAGCCAGATTGACGGCGTCGGCCAGATCAACATCACCGGCCAGCAACGCCCGGCGATTCGCGTGCAGGCATCACCCGACAAGCTCGCGGCCGTTGGCCTGACCCTCGCTGACATCCGCCTGACCATCCAGCAGTCAAGTTTGAACCTGGCCAAGGGCGCGATCTATGGCGAGAACAGCGTGTCGACCCTGTCGACCAACGACCAACTTTTTCATCCGGATGAATACGGCCAACTGATCGTTTCCTACAAAAACGGTGCACCGGTTCAACTGCGGGATATCGCCAAGGTCATCAACGGTTCGGAAAACGCCTACGTCCAAGCCTGGTCCGGCGATACGCCTGGGGTCAACCTGGTGATTTCACGCCAGCCCGGCGCCAACATTGTCGAGACCGTCGACCGTATTCAAGCGGAACTGCCGCGCCTGGAAGGCATGTTGCCAGCCTCGGTGCAGGTCAGTGTGCTGACCGACCGCACCAAGACCATCCGCGCCTCATTGCATGAAGTGGAAGTGACGCTGTTGATCGCCATCCTGCTGGTGGTCGCGGTGATGGCGCTGTTCCTGCGCCAACTGTCGGCCACTTTGATTGTGTCGAGCGTGCTCGGTGTGTCGCTGGTGGCCAGTTTCGCCCTGATGTATGTGATGGGGTTCAGCCTGAACAACCTGACCCTGGTGGCGATCGTCATTGCCGTCGGCTTTGTGGTGGATGATGCGATTGTGGTGGTGGAGAACATTCACCGTCACCTGGAAGCCGGCCTGGATAAACGCGAAGCGGCAATCAAAGGCTCCGGCGAAATTGGTTTTACCGTCGTGTCCATCAGCTTCTCGCTGGTGGCGGCGTTTATTCCGCTGCTGTTCATGGGCGGCGTGGTTGGGCGACTGTTCAAGGAATTTGCCCTGACGGCCACGTCGACCATCCTGATTTCGGTGGTGGTCTCGCTGACCTTGGCGCCGACATTGGCGGCCTTGTTCATGCGCGCACCGACCCATCGAGCCCACGACAAACCGACCTTCAGCGAACGCCTGCTGGCCGGCTACGCGCGCAACCTGCGCCGTGCGCTGGCCCACCAACGCAGCATGGCCGCCATCTTCGTGGTGACCCTGGCCCTGGCGGTGGTCGGCTACGTGTTTATCCCCAAGGGGTTCTTCCCGGTCCAAGACACCGGCTTTGTGCTGGGCACCAGCGAAGCCGCGGCCGATGTGTCGTACCCGGACATGGTCGCCAAACACAAGGCCCTGGCCGAGATCGTCAAGGCCGACCCGGCCGTAGAAGCCTTCTCTCATTCGGTCGGCGTCACCGGCAGCAACCAGACCATCGCCAACGGCCGCTTCTGGATCGCCTTGAAAGACCGCAGTGATCGCGATGTGTCTGCCAGCCAGTTCATCGACCGCATCCGCCCGAAACTGGCCAAGGTGCCGGGTATCGTGCTGTACCTGCGCGCCGGCCAAGACATCAACTTGAGTTCCGGCCCCAGCCGCGCCCAGTACCAATATGTACTCAAGAGCAACGACGGCCCGACGCTCAACACCTGGACCCAACGCCTCACCGAAAAACTGCGCGCCAACCCGGCGTTTCGCGACCTGTCCAATGACCTGCAACTGGGCGGCAGCATCACCCACATCAGCATCGATCGCCAAGCCGCCGCACGTTTTGGCCTGACGGCCACCGACGTCGATCAGGCGCTGTACGACGCGTTCGGCCAGCGCCAGATCAACGAGTTCCAGACCGAAACCAACCAATACCAAGTCGTGCTGGAACTGGACAGCCGGCAGCGCGGCAAAGCCGAAAGCCTGAACTACTTTTACCTGCGCTCGCCGCTGACCAACGAGATGGTGCCGCTGTCGGCACTGGCCAAGGTCGACCCACCCACCGTTGGGCCATTGTCCATCAGCCACGACGGCATGTTCCCCGCCGCCAACCTGTCGTTCAACCTGGCGCCCGGCGTGGCGCTGGGCGATGCGGTGATCATGCTCAACCAGGCCAAGAACGAAATTGGCATGCCGGCGACCCTGATCGGTACCTTCCAGGGCGCGGCCCAGGCGTTCCAGAGCTCGCTGGCCAGTCAACCCTGGCTGATCCTCGCGGCACTGGTGGCGGTCTACATTATCCTGGGTGTGCTGTATGAGAGTTTCGTGCACCCGCTGACGATCATTTCCACCTTGCCGTCAGCGGGCCTGGGCGCGCTGATCATGCTGTGGCTGCTGGGCCAGGACTTTTCGATCATGGCCTTGATCGGCCTGGTGCTGCTGATCGGCATTGTGAAGAAAAACGGCATCCTGATGATCGACTTCGCCCTGGAAGCCCAACGGGTACGTGGGCTGCCACCGCAAGAGGCGATCTATGAAGCGTGCGTCACACGGTTCCGGCCGATCATCATGACCACCCTCGCCGCGCTACTGGGTGCGGTGCCGTTGATGCTGGGCTCCGGCCCGGGCGCGGAACTGCGCCAGCCGTTGGGGATCGCGGTGGTCGGCGGCTTGCTGGTCAGCCAGGCGCTGACGCTGTTCACCACACCGGTCATATACTTGTACCTTGAAAAGTTTTTCCACAGGCCCAAACCAGCGCTTGAGCTGGCGACCACACACTGAGGCCGGTCATGCGCGTCCTGATTATCGAAGATGAAGAAAAAACCGCGGACTACCTGCACCGTGGCCTGACGGAGCAAGGCTACACCGTCGACGTGGCGCGCGAAGGCGTCGAGGGGCTGCACCTGGCGCTGGAGAACGATTACGCCGTGATCGTGCTCGACGTCATGCTGCCCGGCCTCGATGGCTTTGGCGTATTGCGTGCGTTACGTGCACGCAAACAGACGCCGGTGATCATGCTGACGGCCCGTGAGCGCGTGGAAGATCGCATTCGCGGCCTGCGCGAAGGTGCCGACGACTATCTGGGCAAACCCTTTTCCTTCCTGGAACTGGTGGCGCGCCTGCAAGCGTTGACCCGTCGCAGTGGTGGCCACGAACCGGTGCAGGTCACCATCGCCGACTTGTGGATCGACCTGATCAGCCGCAAGGCCAGCCGCAACGGCGTGCGCCTGGACCTGACCGCCAAGGAGTTCTCGCTGCTCAGCGTATTGGCACGGCGCCAGGGTGAAATCCTGTCCAAGACCTCGATTGCCGAGATGGTCTGGGACATCAATTTCGACAGCGATGCGAACGTCGTCGAAGTGGCGATCAAGCGTCTGCGCGCCAAGCTCGACGGGCCATTCGAACAAAAGCTGCTGCACACCATTCGTGGCATGGGCTATGTGCTGGAGAACCGCATGCAGGAGAACCAAAGTGGCGGCTAACTCCATCGCGCTGCGCCTGAGCGGCATGTTCACCCTGGTGGCGCTGCTGATCTTCGTGTTGATCGGTGGCGCGCTGTACCAGCAGGTCGATCGGGGCTTGGGGTTGTTGCCGGGCGCGGAGCTGGATGCGCGATACAGCGTGCTGGAGTCGTCGGTAAACCGCTTCGGCACGCCTGACCACTGGGCGAAAATCACCGCTAAATTGAAGTTGCTCGGCGAAGAGGACAAACGCATCCGCTTCTGGGTCGTGAGCGGTGACCCGACCTATGAATACGGCAACCCCGATGCACAGATCCGTGCCTTCGCCGAGGGGCCGACCGGTAAGCGCGACTTGCGCCTGCCAGGGCATGAATACCCGTTCAAGGTGTTGCTGAGCCAGTTTCCGGCCAAAGAACAACGCCCGCCGCTGCGCTTTATGATTGCCATCGACACCGAGAATTTCCGGGCTACCCAGCACCAACTGCTGATGGCCTTGATCGGCCTGGCGTTTGTCGGTGTGGTGCTGGCTGCGCTGCTGGGGTTCTGGGTGTCGCGCATCGGCCTCAAGCCGTTGGAAAAGCTCTCGGATGAAGCGCAAAAACTCGCGCCGCCAAAGCTCTCCGGGCGCTTGCACCTGTCGCCCTTGCCGCCGGAGCTGAGCCAGTTCGTCAATTCGTTCAACGCCACCCTCGACCGCGTCGAACACGCCTACTCGCGCCTGGAGTCGTTCAACGCCGACGTCGCCCACGAGCTGCGCTCGCCACTGACCAACCTGATTGGCCAGACCCAAGTGGCGCTGACCCGTGGGCGTTCGGCCGAGCATTATTTCGAGGTGCTGCAATCCAACCTGGAAGAGCTGGAGCGGTTGCGTTCCATCATCAACGACATGCTGTTCCTCGCCAGTGCCGACCAGGGCAGCAAGGCCACCAAGCTGATCGAAAGCTCCCTGGCCAAAGAGGTGGCAACCACCCTCGACTACCTGGATTTCATCCTCGAAGACGCCCAGGTCAAGGTGCAGGTACGCGGTGACGCCGTGGTGCAGATCGAAAAAGCCCACCTGCGTCGCGCACTGATCAACCTGTTGAGTAATGCCGTGCAGCACACGGCGCCTGGGCAGACCATCGACGTGAACATTGAGGTCCAGGCGCACCAGGTGGCGATTGGGGTGACCAACCCCGGTGCCGAAATTGCCAGCGAGCACCTGCCACGGCTGTTCGAACGCTTCTATCGTGTGGACGCGTCGCGCAGCAACAGCGGGGCGAACCACGGGTTGGGGCTGGCCATCGTCAAGGCGATTGCGCTGATGCACGGCGGGGATGTGTTTGTACGCAGCGACGGGGTCGGCAATACCTTCGGTATCACCCTGCCCGTCTAGCTGACTGTTGCGATTTGGGCAACAGTCATTATCTTGTTACACTCTGTATCGCACCGCTCACCTGCGTTACTTTGACGCACCGATGAGCGCAACGGCAAAGGCAGCTGACCCGCTCACCCGAATTTCCCTCGACTTTTTTCCAGGGCTCTACACTGGGAATCTGTCTTAAAGCCGCTGACTTCAGCGGCTTTTTTTTGCCGTAAAAAAGGCCAGGCATACCCCCACGACATTGGCCGTTTCCGATTGACCAAAGGAGCTCCACCGGTGAAAACCTCGCTGACGTTCACCCCGTTATTCCTCGCTGTTGCCGCAACGATCGCCCCCCTCGCCCATGCGGCAGACAACCCCTCCGCCGACGGTTTCATCGAAGGCTCAAGCCTTAAGATCAACACCCGCAACTACTACATGAACCGTGACCGCCGCGACACTCACACCGATGACAGCAAGGAATGGGGCCAGGGCTTTATCGGTATCTTCGAATCCGGCTACACCCCGGGTACCGTCGGTTTCGGCCTGGATCTGAATGCCATGCTCGGCCTCAAGCTCGACGGCGGTGGCGGCACCGACGGCTCCAGCATCCTGCCTGTGGGCTCCGGCAACGGCAAAGCTCCCGGTTCGTTTTCGACCGCCGGCGGTACCTTGAAAATGCGCGCCTTTAATACCGAACTGAAGGCCGGCGACCTGTTCCTCAACAACCCGGTGATCGCCGGTGGCATGACCCGCATGTTGCCGCAGACCTTCCGTGGCGTCAGCCTGACCAACCACAGCATCGACGGCTGGATGTTCGAAGGTGGCCAGGCCAGCTTCACCAAGCTCTATAACCAGAGCGGCCACCGCCGCATCGGCACCAGCTACGGCACGTTACCGGCGAACGCCGACAGCCAGCACCTGGACTGGGCCGGCGTGTCATTCAGTGGCGTTCCCGACCTGACCAGCAACTTGTACGCCTCCGAACTCAAGGATGTGTGGCATCAGTATTACTACGACCTGGACTACACCTACGCCCTGAACGACCTGGTCAGCCTGAACCCCGGCCTGCACTACTACCACACCGAAGACACCGGGCAGTCGTTGCTGGGGAACATCGACAACAACACCTACAGCCTGCATTTCACCGTGGGCGTGGGCCATCACAGCGTGACTGCCGCCTACCAGCGGGTCAACGGCAACACGCCGTTCGACTACATCACCCAAGGCGACAGCATTTACCTGGATAACTCCCAGCAGTACTCGGACTTCAACGGCCCCAACGAGCGCTCATGGAAACTCAAGTACGCCTATGATTTTGCGGGCCTCGGTTTGCCCGGCCTGACATCTGCCCTCTCGTATATCAGCGGCAAGACCGACCTGACCAAAGTCGACCCGAACAGCCGCGGCTATGCCACGTGGTACAGCGCCGACGGCAAGGATGCCAAGCACTGGGAACGGGATATCGACCTCAAATATGTGGTGCAAGGCGGCAAGGCCAAAGACCTGGCCGTGCGCCTGCAATGGGCGACCAACCGCGGTGGCAATGGCTACTCGGCGGTGGACCGGGATGTGGATGAGTACCGGGTGATCGTGGATTACCCGATCAACGTGTTCTAACGACCCCATCTTTATTCTGCCCCCATGATTTAATTTTCATCGCGTAGAACTAAACTGCCAGCATCTCCCTGCTGAAGTCTGCGCGATGAGTCAACCCCGCATTCGTACCGCCCCCGCACGCCCTGAGCGTCTGCTGATGATGGGCAGTGGCCTCACCGTCACGCTGATCGTGATTATCGTTGCCGTATTGCTGAGCCGCGAACACGCCAGCACCCTGCAAGCGGCCAAGCGCGCGACCACCAACATCACCCAACTGATCAACGCGGATGTGTTGCGCAATGCAGAGCTCTATGACTTGGCGCTGAAGGGGTTGATTGCGGCCACTGCGCGCATGGACTTGAACCAGGCATCCCCGGAAATCCGGCACATGGTGCAGTTTGACCAATCCACTGCGGCGCCTTTCAAAGGTGAAGTGCTGTTACTGGATGCCGGGGGCGCCGTGGTTGCCGACTCCTCGACGCTATGGCCCACGCCGCGCAATTTCGCCAACCGGGATTACTTCCAGGCCCATCAACAAAATAGCCAGGCCGGTCTGTTTATCAGCCGTCCGTTCAAGATCCGCTGCAATTGCGATCAAGTGTGGCGTATCGCATTCAGTCGCAGGGTGACCGGGCCTGACGGTGAATTTGCCGGCGTCGCCGTGGCGACAATGCGCCTGGCGTATTTCGACCAGTTGTTCAACCGCCTCACCATCGGCAATGGCAGCAGCGTCAACCTGCTGAACACCCAAGGCATTCTCCTGGCCCAGCAGCCGTTGCTGGAGCGCGACATGATCGACAAGGACTTGAGCGACCGACCCAATTTCAAACGTATCCTTCGCGAAGGCGAAGGCAGCTTCCAAGCGATCTCCGCGCTGAGCGGCAAAGAACGTTTGTATACGTTTACCAATGTGGGCGAACTACCGCTGATTGTGGTGGTGGCCCTGGCCAGCGAAGACGTGTTTGCCCCCTGGAAGCGCGCCGCGCTTCTGACCAGTGGCGCTACTGGCGTTCTTTGCATTGGCCTGCTATGGCTGACCTGGATGCTGCGCCGGGAACTGCGCCGTCGCTATCGCGCCGAACAGGTATTGTCGGAACTGGCAGCCACCGACGCCCTGACCGGCCTGGCCAACCGCCGCACCCTGGATCAGCGCCTGCGCCTGGAATGGGACCGGGCCCAACGCTCATCCGAGCCGCTGACCCTGCTGATGATCGATGTGGACCACTTCAAAGCCTTCAACGACAACCACGGCCATCCCGCGGGTGACGAGGCCTTGCGCACGGTGGCTCAGGTCATCGGCGGGAACGTCCGTCGCCCCGCCGACCTGGCGGCGCGCTATGGCGGCGAAGAGTTTGCCGTGGTGTTGCCCCATACTGACGTCAAGGGCGCCTGGGTGATTGCCGAGCATATACGCAGCAGTGTTGAACATTTGCCCCGTGTGGAGGGCGCGCAGGGGCCGATCACCGTGAGTATCGGCATGAGCACCTGGGACAAGCACAGTCGCCTATCGCTGGAAACGCTGCAGCTGCGGGCGGACCAGGCGCTGTATGAGGCCAAGCACAGCGGACGAAACAGGGTTGCAGAGGCCGCCCCCAAGACTTGACCGGCCCCCGCAACGCCCTACAACAACTACGCTATTGCCATTCTCAAAGCAGAAGTAAAGCTGATGAGCCCGAGCCTCTCTCTCCCTACCCGTCGCCCGGAGCGCTTGCTGATCCTGGGTAGTTGCCTCACGGTCGTTGTGATTGTGGGAGTCGTTACTGCCCTGCTGATTCGTGAGCACGCCAATACGCTGCAGACAGCCAAACGCACGGCCAACAACATCACCCAGCTGATTGACGCCGATGTACTGCGTAACGTCGAGCTGTACGACATGGCCCTCAAGGGCCTGATATCCGCCACCGAGCGCAGTGACCTGCAGGGTGTATCAGCCAATATTCGCCACCTGGTACTGTTCGACCGCTCCGCCGCTGCCCCCTACAAAGGTGACATCCTGCTACTGGACGCCAATGGCGAGGTGATCGCCGACTCGTCCCTGCTCATACCCAAGAAGGGCAATTTCGCCGACCGCGACTATTTCCAGGTCCACCGCGCTACCCCCGACGTCGGCCTGTACATCAGTCGCCCATTCAGTGCCCGCTGCATCTGCGACGACCAATGGCGCATTGCATTCAGCCGCCGGGTTTCTGCACCGGACGGACGCTTCCAGGGCGTCGCCGTGGCCTCCATGCGCCTGTCGTACTTCCAGCAACTGTTCAGCAACCTGAGTATCGGCAGCAACAGCACCATCAACTTGATCAATCAACAGGGCATCCTGCTGGCACAGCAACCCATGCTGGAGTTGGACATGGTCGACAAGGACCTGAGCCTGCGCCCGAACGTCGCGCGCATGCTCAAGGAGCACAACGGCAGCTTTCGTGGCGTTTCCAGCGTCGACCGCCAGGAGCGGCTCTACAGTTTCTCCAGCGTCGGGAACTTGCCGCTGATCGTGGCGGTGGCCGTGTCTACCGATGAAGTCTTCGCGCAATGGAAGCGCGCGGCGCTGTTGATCAGCCTCGCGACAGGGGTACTGTGCATTGGCCTGCTGTGGTTGAGCTGGATGCTGAGCAAGGAACTGCGCCGTCGCCATCGCGCCGAACAGGTGCTGTCAGAACTGGCAGCCACCGATGCCCTGACCGGGGTGGCCAACCGCCGCACACTGGACGAACGCCTGCATCTGGAATGGGACCGGGCGCAACGCTCCACCGAGCCGCTGACCGTGCTGATGATCGATGTGGACCACTTCAAGGCGTTCAACGACCGCCATGGCCATCAGGGCGGTGATGCGGCATTGCGCACGGTGGCCCAGGTGATCGAAGACAACATCCGCCGCCCGGCCGATCTGGCGGCGCGGTATGGCGGTGAAGAATTCGCCGTGGTGCTGCCCCATACCGACGCCAAGGGCGCCTGGCTGATCGCCGAGCATATCCGCAGCAGCGTCGAGCACTTGCCACGGGTGGCCGGAGACGACCAACCGATCACTGTGAGCATCGGCATGAGCACTTGGCAGAAACACAGCCGTATGTCCCTAGAGGATCTGCTGCTCAAGGCCGACCAGGCGCTGTATGAAGCCAAGCACAGCGGCCGTAACCGGACAATGGATGCCGCAACCCGACCGCTGTAGGAGCGAGCTTGCTCGCGAAGAACCTCAACGATAACGGGGGCATCCTGAATGAACAGGGTGCTCTCGGGTTTTTCGCTCGCGCCTACAGGGGTACGAACGCACCATAAAAAAAAGGCCACCCGAAGGCAGCCTTTCAAAACTAAAGAAAGAGAGTTGTTACTTACACCGCCGCAACGGGACGCATGTAAGAGATCGGTGCGGTGCTGGCATCTTCGAAGGTCACGACTTCCCAAGCGTCTGTCTGCTCAATCAACTTGCGCAGCAGCTGGTTGTTAAGGGCGTGGCCCGACTTGAAGCCTTTGAACTCGCCTATCAGGCTATTGCCCAGCAGGTAGAGGTCACCGATTGCATCGAGGATCTTGTGCTTCACGAATTCGTCTTCATAGCGAAGGCCGTCTTCGTTCAGTACACCATCCGCGTCGACCACAATGGCGTTTTCAACGCTGCCGCCGAGTGCGAGGTTGTGCTTGCGCAGGTACTCGATGTCACTCATGAAACCAAAGGTGCGGGCGCGGCTGACTTCTTTTACGAACGAAGTGCTGGAAAAATCCACGCTTGCACTTTGGGTGCGGTCACGGAATACCGGGTGATCGAAATCGATCTCAAAGCTCACTTTAAAGCCTTCGAACGGGACGAAGGTGGCGCGCTTGTCGCCGTCTTCTACTGTCACTTCCCGCAGAATGCGTATGAACTTCTTGGCTGCGTCCTGTTCTTCCAGGCCGGCAGATTGAATCAAGAATACGAAGGGTCCAGCGCTGCCATCCATGATAGGGACTTCGGACGCGGAGAGCTCGACGTAGGCGTTATCGATGCCCAGGCCAGCCATGGCCGAGAGCAAGTGCTCCACCGTGTCCACTTTGACGTCACCGTTGACCAATGTGGTCGACATAGTGGTTTCGCCAACGTTTTCCGCGCGAGCAGGAATCTGCACCACAGGGTCCAGGTCGGCACGCACAAACACGATGCCGGTGTCGACAGGTGCAGGCTTGAGGGTCAGGTATACCTTCTCCCCGGAGTGCAGACCTACACCTGTGGCACGAATAATATTCTTCAGGGTGCGTTGTTTAATCATGGCTTGGACCGCTTCAGCGCAAATTGCGAACTGGTATCAACAAAGGCTGGCGATAATAGCAGACCAGACCTTTGCTGAACACCAATCACCTTCATAGCCCTGATACATTCCATTAATCGGCCTGACGACGCAAGAATGCCGGGATGTCCAGGTAGTCCAGATCATCTTGCGGATTCAAGCTACGGGACGCCGCAGCACCGGCCTGAGCCTGGTTGCGCATCACGGTCGGACGGTCCAGGTCACGGTAGTTCACCGACGGCAGTTCCTGGCGCGCAGGCGCTGGAGCAGCAGCCGCTTGGCTGGCCTGGCTGTTGTGCAGGGTGTTGTCGATGACCTTCACAGGCTTCTCGATTTTCGCGCCCAGGCCGGTAGCAACCACGGTCACGTGCAGTTCATCGCGCATGTCCGGATCGATAACGGTACCGACTTTGACCATGGCGTGCTCGGAAGCGAAGGCTTCGATGATGCTACCCACGTCGGAGTACTCGCCCAGGGACAGGTCGGGACCGGCGGTGATATTCACCAGGATGCCGCGTGCACCTTGCAGGTTCACGTCTTCCAGCAACGGGTTGCGGATGGCCGCTTCGGTGGCTTCACGTGCACGGTTCGGACCGCTGGCGCAGCCAGTGCCCATCATCGCCATGCCCATTTCGCTCATGACAGTGCGTACGTCGGCAAAGTCGACGTTGATCATGCCTGGGCGCTTGATGATGTCGGAGATACCGCGAACGGCACCGGCCAGTACGTCGTCAGCCTTGGCGAAAGCGGACAGCAGGCTGGCGTCTTTGCCCAGGATGGTCAGCAGCTTCTCGTTGGGAATGGTGATCAACGAGTCGACGCTTTCAGACAGCAGACGGATGCCTTCGTCGGCGATCTGCATACGCTTGCGACCTTCGAACGGGAACGGACGGGTCACGACTGCGACCGTCAGAATACCCATTTCCTTGGCCACTTCGGCAATGATCGGTGCAGCACCGGTACCGGTACCGCCGCCCATGCCAGTGGTGATGAACACCATGTTGGTGCCTTGCAGCACTTCGGCAATACGCTCGCGGTCTTCCAGTGCGGCTTGACGGCCGACTTCCGGATTGGCGCCAGCGCCGAGGCCCTTGGTCACGGCTGTGCCCAATTGCAGGATGGTCCGCGCGCCGATACTTTTCAGCGCCTGGGCATCAGTGTTGGCGCAGATGAACTCAACGCCCTCAATGTTGCTTTTGACCATATGGTTGACAGCGTTGCCGCCGCCACCGCCGACACCGATTACTTTGATAACCGGGCTTGCGGGGATGTTGTCTACGAGCTCGAACATGTTCCCTCTCCTTTCGTTTTCTCTAGTTTTTTCGCCTACTACGCCTACTGCCGTAGGAGTTACAAGTTGCAAGCTATTAGCTGCAAGCTTGAAACGCCCTACTCTTGAAACTTGTAACTCGCCGCTTGAAGCTAACTTCGTCAGAAGTTGCTTTTGATCCACGTTTGCAACCGCTCGAACAACGGCGCTTTCGCGTCGTCGTCACTGCGGTAGCTGTCACGGATGCTCGGCCCCGACAGGGAAATGCCGTCGGTCTGCTTTTGCAGCCCGTACAACAGCAAGCCCACACCGGTGGAGTAAATCGGGTTGCGCACCACGTCGCCCAGGCCCTTGACGCCATGGGGCACGCCCAGGCGCACCGGCATGTGGAAGATCTCTTCGGCCAGTTCGACCGCGCCTTCCATCTTCGAGGTGCCACCGGTCAGCACGATGCCGGCCGGGATCAAATCTTCGTAGCCGCTACGGCGCAGTTCAGCCTGGATCAGGGTGAACAGCTCGTCATAACGCGGCTCGACCACTTCGGCCAGGGCCTGGCGCGACAGTTCGCGCGGTGGACGGTCGCCCACGCTTGGCACCTTGATGGTCTCGCCGGCACCGGCCAGCTTGGCCAGGGCGCAGGCGTAGCGGATCTTGATTTCTTCGGCGTACTGGGTCGGGGTACGCAGCGCCATGGCGATGTCGTTGGTGACCTGGTCGCCGGCAATCGGGATCACGGCGGTGTGACGGATCGCACCCTCGGTGAAGATCGCGATGTCGGTGGTGCCGCCGCCGATGTCCACCAGGCACACGCCCAGCTCTTTTTCGTCGTCGGTGAGTACCGAGTAGGCCGAAGCCAGTTGCTCGAGAATGATGTCGTCGATTTCCAGGCCGCAGCGGCGCACGCATTTTTCAATGTTCTGTGCAGCGTTGACGGCGCAGGTCACCACGTGGACCTTGGCTTCCAGACGTACGCCCGACATGCCCAGGGGCTCACGAACGCCTTCCTGGTTATCGATCACGTAGTCTTGCGGCAGGGTATGCAGTACACGCTGGTCAGCGGGAATCGCCACGG
Organism: Pseudomonas sp. MWU15-20650; assembly: GCF_023242475.1. Lineage (GTDB taxonomy): Bacteria > Pseudomonadota > Gammaproteobacteria > Pseudomonadales > Pseudomonadaceae > Aquipseudomonas. Next base: position 62,385 of record NZ_JALJFG010000003.1, read on the forward strand.
CCTGGGCAGCGTCGAGTACGCGTTCAAGGTCGGCCGAGCTGACTTCACGGTCGCGGATCGCCACGATACCGTGTGAGTTCAGGCTACGGATGTGGTTGCCGGCCACGCCGACGAACGCCGAGTGAATCCGGCAACCGGCCATCAGCTGCGCTTCTTCGATAGCGCGCTGGATCGATTGCACGGTGGACTCAATGTTCACCACCACGCCCTTCTTCAGGCCCCGGGACGGATGCGTGCCAATACCGACGATTTCAATAACGCCGTCTTCCCCAACCTCGCCGACCAGCGCCACCACCTTGGAGGTGCCGATATCGAGACCGACGATCATTTTGCCGCTTTGCACGTTTGCCATGGGTCCTGCCTCTTCTTAATTCTTCGCGACAGCGGGTTTGGCTGTCGTCGGCGCAGCCGGTTCACGCCAGCCGACGGCCAGGCCGTTGGCGTAACGCAGGTCGACGCTCGCAATGTTCGTAATCTGTTCTTTCAAGGTCTTGTCATAGATGGCAATAAAGCGGCGCATCTTTTCCACCAAGCGGTCGCGTCCCAGCAACAACTCGATGCCCGGGCCGGAACTGCCTGCCCCGGTCGTCAGAAACCAGCTTCCCCGCTCACGCAGTTCCAGGCGTGCAATGGAGAAGCCCAGCGGCCTCAGCATCTGGCTCAAAGCCTGATACTGCTGCATCACTTGCTGCTGCGCCCGCTGCGGCCCGAACAACTGCGGCAGGTGCTCGTAATTCGCCACTTCACGCGGCGCAAACGCCTGGCCCTGGTTATTCAACAGCGCACCATCGCCCCAACGGGCCACGGGCAATTGTTCTTCCAGGCGGATCGTCACCTGGTCCGGCCATACACGACGGACTTCGGCATGGGCGATCCATGGCATCTGCTCCAGCTCCGAGCGCATGCCGGCCAGGTCGATGGTAAAGAAGCTCGCCGCCAGGTAAGGGCCGATGCGCTGCTGTACCGCTTGCTGGCTGATGTAGCTCAAGTCGCCCTGCACGCTGACCTTGGTGATCGGCCGGTCGGCATACGGCAACAGGCGCTGGGCGCCTTCGTATGTGCCGAAGCCCAACGCCACCAGCAACACCGGCCAGAAGAGCGCCTTGAGGAAACCAAAGTTGGCTTTCGGCAAGCGCACCGACATCGGCTCTTTAGCCACCATCCGACTGGCACCCCGCGGCACCGGCTTGCGGCCGGGGACTTGTGGGGGCTGATGACGAAGCGATGCGCCGTTCATATGCTTAGCCTCTTGGCTCGATGCTTTCGGCCAGGATCGCCAGCACCAACTGCTGGAAATCCAAACCGGCTGCACGGGCTGCCATAGGTACCAGGCTGTGATCGGTCATACCGGGAGCGGTGTTGACTTCAAGGAACCAGAAATTCCCTTGGTCATCCTGCATCACGTCTGCCCGCGCCCAACCGGCGATACCCAGCGCCTCACAGGCTTTCGCCGTGAGGTCCATCAATTCCTGTTCCTTGGTTGCGTCAAGTCCGCACGGGATCCGGTACTGAGTATCGGAGGCCACGTACTTGGCGTCGTAGTCATAAAAGGTGTGGGGCGTGCCCAATGCGATAGGCGGCAATACCTGGCCACGCAGGGTGGCGATGGTGTACTCGGGACCTTGGATCCACTGTTCCACCAACACTTGCGAATCGTAGGTACTTGCCGCTTTCCATGCGTCGATCAATTCGGCGGCCGAGTTCACTTTGGCCATGCCGATACTGGAGCCTTCATGGGCAGGTTTGACGATCAAAGGCAGGCCCAGTTCCTTGGCTGCTGAAATACAATCGTCTTCGCTGCACAGAACGCTGTGACGCGGGGTTGGAATACCCAGGCTGTGCCACACCTGCTTGGTGCGCAACTTGTCCATGGCCAATGCCGACGCGAGGATGCCGCTGCCGGTGTAAGGAATGCCGGCGCACTCCAGCAAGCCTTGCATGCTGCCATCTTCACCACCACGGCCGTGCAGGATGATGAAGGCACGGTCGATCTTCTCGGCCTGCAGGCGAGCGAAGAAGTCATCGCCCACATCGATACCGAACGCATTCACGCCGGCGCTTTGCAGGGCCTCAAGCACAGCGTTGCCAGACTTGAGCGACACTTCGCGCTCAGCGCTCTTGCCACCAAACAACACGGCCACGCGACCAAAGTCGACAGGCGTGATGGTGGAGAACAGGGAGCCGTAGTCAGTGGTCATTTCGACTTCCCCTGTACGCCTGCAAACAGTGGGCTCGCCAGCAATTTTGGCGCAAGGCCACCGATGTCACCGGCGCCCTGGCACAGCAGGATGTCACCGGCACGCAGCAGTGGCTTGACGATCGGCGCCAGGTCCACACCGCGTTCGATGTAGATCGGGTCCAACTGGCCACGCTGACGGATGCTGTTGCACAGCTTGCGGCTGTCAGCGCCCGGGATCGGTTCTTCACCGGCCGGGTAGACTTCCATCAGCAGCAGCACGTTGGCATCGGCCAATACATTGACGAAATCGTCGTACAGGTCGCGGGTACGGCTGTAGCGGTGCGGCTGGTAGACCATCACCAGGCGACGCTCCGGCCAGCCACCACGCACGGCCTTGATCACCGCAGCCACTTCGGTCGGGTGGTGGCCGTAGTCGTCCACCAGCATCACGTCACCGCCTTCGACCGGCAGTTGACCGTAGACCTGGAAACGGCGCCCTACACCAGCGAAGCGCGACAGGCCCTCGACGATGGCTTCATCACTGACACCCTCGTCGGAGGCAATGCAGATGGTCGCCAGGGAGTTCAACACGTTGTGGTTGCCCGGCATGTTCACCGAAACATCCAGTGGTTCACGGTCAGGGCGCAGCACGGTGAAGAAGGTCTGCATACCTTCCTGGCGCACATTGATCGCGCGCACGTCGGCGTCTTCGCTGAAGCCGTAGGTCACGGTCGGACGCTTGACCAGCGGCAGGATTTCACGCACCACCGGATCATCCAGGCACACCACGGCCAACCCGTAGAACGGCAGGTTGTGCAGGAATTCGACGAAGGTTTTCTTCAACTTGTTGAAGTCTCCGTCGTAGGTGGCCATGTGATCTTCATCGATGTTGGTGACCACTGCGACCAGCGGCTGCAGGTGCAGGAAGCTGGCGTCACTTTCATCGGCTTCGGCGATCAGGTAGCGGCTGGTACCGAGCTGAGCATTGGTGCCGGCTGCATTCAAGCGGCCGCCGATGACAAACGTCGGGTCCAGGCCACCGGCCGCGAACACCGAGGCGATCAGGCTGGTAGTGGTGGTCTTGCCATGGGTACCGGCGACGGCGATGCCGTGGCGATAGCGCATCAGCTCGGCGAGCATTTCGGCACGCGGCACGACCGGGATTCGGCGCTCCAGGGCAGTGGCCACTTCCGGGTTGGAGGTATTGACGGCACTGGACACCACCAGCACGTCGGCCTCGGCAGCGTTCTCGGCACGGTGGCCGATAAAGATTTGCGCACCGAAGGTTTTCAGGCGATCGGTAACCAGCGACTCTTTCAAGTCCGAGCCGGATACCTGATAACCCAGGTTCAGCAGCACTTCGGCAATGCCGCACATGCCCACGCCGCCGATACCGACGAAGTGGATGCGACGGATGCGGCGCATTTCCGGTTGTGGCATGGCTTTCTGATTCTCAACCATGGGCCACCTCCAGGCAGATATCGACCACGGTGCGGGTTGCGTCAGGTTTGGCCAGGCGGCTTGCGGTGCTCGCCATGCTGTTGAGTCGTTCCGGTTGCATCAAAACCTCAGTCAGGCGTGCGGCCAAATCGGCGGCGCCAGTCGTTCTTTGCGGCAGTAGGAAGGCAGCGCCCTCCCCGGCCAAATATTCGGCGTTGCGGGTCTGGTGATCGTCGATCGCGTGGGGCAAAGGCACCAGCAAGGACGGCAGACCGGCGGCGGCCAGTTCACTGACGGTCAACGCACCAGCGCGACAGACCACCAGGTCGGCCCAGCCATAGGCATGGGCCATGTCTTTGATGAAGGGCTGCACATTCGCCTCGACCCCCGCCTCGCGGTAGCGAGTGGCGGTCACTTCATCGTGGTTCTTGCCGGCTTGATGGAAGATCTCCGGGCGCAGCTCCACAGGGAGTTGCGCCACGGCTTCCGGCAGCAGTTTATTCAGCGGCTCGGCACCCAGGCTTCCGCCCAGGATCAACAGGTGTGCCTTGCGCCCCGCCGGTGCCTCACGGGCAATGGCCATGAACAGCTCGGTGCGCACCGGGTTACCGGTGGTACGCAGCTTGCCCGAGCGGGCAAAGGTTTTCGGGAACGCTTCACACACTCGCGAGGCCAATGGCACCAACAGGCGGTTCGCAGTCCCGGCAACAGCGTTCTGTTCATGCACGATGACCGGCACGCCGGCGAGCTTGGCGGCGACACCGCCAGGACCGGTGACATAACCACCAAAACCGAGCACGCACACAGGCTTCAGTTCACGAATGACTTTGCGCGCCTGCCACACCGCCTTGAGCAACACGAACGGTGCCTTGAGCAGGGACAGCTTGCCCTTGCCACGCAGACCGGTGACGTTGATCAAATGCAGCGGCAAGCCGGCATTGGGCACCAGTTCGTTTTCGATACCGCGCGGTGTACCCAGCCAATGCACGGTGTAGCCACGGTTCTGGAATTCACGGGCGCACGCCAGGGCCGGGAACACATGGCCCCCGGTGCCGCCTGCCATGATCAGCACATTAGCGCCCATGGTTCGGCTCCTCGGCGAAGTCGCTTTCGCTGAACTCCATCTCTTCGCTGCCCAGGTGGGTTCGACTCTCCCACTCGATGCGCAGCAGCAACCCGAGACAGGCGCAGCAAATCACCAACGAACTGCCGCCGTAGCTGAGGAACGGCAAGGTCAGGCCCTTGGTCGGCAGCAAGCCGACGTTCACACCAATATTGATCAGGAACTGGCCGATCCACAGGAACGACAAGCCATACGCCACATACGCGGCGAAATATTGTTTGGCCTTCTCGGCCCACAGACCGATGTACATGCCGCGTACGCACACGAACACGAACAATGCGACGGTGCACAGCGAACCCACTACGCCGAGTTCTTCGGCAAGTACCGAGAACACGAAGTCGGTGTGTGCTTCCGGCAGGTAGAACTGCTTCTGCACGCTGTTGCCCAGGCCCACGCCGAGCCACTCGCCGCGACCGAAGGCGATCAGCGCCTGGGTCAACTGGTAGCCGGAACCGAACTGGTCGGACCACGGGTCGGTAAAGGTGATCAGACGCGCCATCCGGTAAGGCTGCGCCTGCACCAGTACGGTCACGGCGGCCACGGCCAGCACCACCATCAAGGTGAAACGGAACAGCCCGACGCCGCCGAGGAACAGCATCGCCGCCGCCGCCCCCATCATTACGACGGTGGCACCGAAGTCGGGCTCCATCAGCAACAGGCCAGCCATGGGCAGCAACACGATGAACGGCTTGAAGAAGCCCATCCAGCTTTCGCGCACTTCTTTCTGGCGACGCACCAGGTAACCGGCGAGGTAGATCACCACGAACACCTTGGCGATTTCCGACGGCTGCACGTTGAACGCACCGAAGCCGATCCAGCGCATCGAACCGTTCACCTCACGGCCGATGCCGGGCAGGATCACCATGATCAACAAGCCAAACGCGCCGATCAGCATCAGCCAGCCCAGGCGCTGCCAGGTGGCAATCGGGATCATCATGGTGACGATGCACGCACCGAGGCCGATCACCAGGTACACCAGGTGACGAATCATCATGTACAGGGTATTGCCCGACTGCACGGCGGCGACTTCGGAGGATGCCGACGTGATCATGACCAGGCCCAGGCCCAGCAGCGCCAGGCAACCGGCGAGCATTGGGAAATCGAGGTCGATACCGCGCCCGGTGATAATCGGCGACGGGTACGGCTTGATGATATTTCTGAAATTCATGCCAAGGCCTCCACGGCACGGGCGAACAGCTGGCCGCGCTCTTCGTAGTTCTTGAACATGTCGAAACTGGCGCACGCCGGCGACAGCAGCACCGCATCACCCGGCTGGGCCAGCGCTTTGCATTGGGTAATAGCATCGTCCAGCGAGGTGGCGCGTACCTGCGGTACAGCGTCGCCCAGCGCGGCGGCGATCAAGTCCGAGTCACGGCCGATCAGCACGACGGCGCGGCAATGTGCAGCCACCGGACCTTTAAGGTCTTTGAAGTCGGCACCCTTGCCGTCGCCACCGGCGATCAGCACGAGCTTGCCGTCGATGTCAGCGCCGAGCCCTTCGATGGCGGCCAGTGCGGCGCCCACGTTGGTGGCCTTGGAGTCGTTGTAGTAGCTCACGCCATTGAGGTCGCGCACCCACTGGCAGCGATGCTCCAGGCCGGCGAAAGTGCGCAGGCTCGACAGCATCGCGTCAAATGGCAAGCCGACGGCGTGACCCAACGCCAAGGCCGCCAGGGCATTGGATTGGTTGTGTGCGCCACGGATTTTCAGCTCACGCACCGGCATCAGGTTCTGGAATTCGAAGGCCAGGTATTTCTCGCCGTTCTCTTCGCGAATACCGAAGGCTTTGAAATCAGGTTTGCTCAGGCCAAAAGTCCAGCAGGGCATGCCTTCGCCCATCAGCGGACGGCTGAGGGCATCCTGACGGTTGACCACAAACTGCTTGGCGCCACGGAAGATCCGGTGCTTGGCCAAGTGGTAGGCCGGCAGGCCGCTGTAGCGGTCCATGTGGTCTTCACTCACGTTCAACACGGTGGCCACTTCAGCCCCCAGGTCGTGGGTGGTTTCGAGCTGGAAGCTCGACAGTTCCATCACGTACAACTCGATGTCATCGCTCAGCAGGTCCAGCGCTGGCGTGCCGAGGTTACCGCCCACGGCCACGCGTTTGCCGGCCGCAGCCGCCATTTCGCCCACCAGGGTGGTCACGGTGCTTTTTGCGTTGGAACCGCTGATGGCCACGATCGGCGCTTTCGCGTTACGCGCGAACAGGTCGATGTCGCCGGACAGCTTCACGCCACGTGCCGCAGCGGCTTGCAGGGCCGGTGTCGCCAAGGCCAGGCCGGGGCTCACGTAGAGCTCATCGGCGCGGCACAGAAACTCGACATCCAGCTCGCCACAACGCACTTCCACGTGCGGGTAGTCACGGCGCAGCGTGACCAGCTCCGGTGGATTTTCCCGCGTGTCAGCCACGGCGAACGACGTGCCCCGGTTCGCCAGGAAGCGAACCAGGGACATGCCGCTCTTGCCGAGGCCGACAACGATGCGGAAGTGGTCTGAAGCGATCAGGGACACTCGTTTCTACCTCAGTTTCAGGGTGGCAAGGCCGACCAGTACCAGAATCACGGTGATGATCCAGAAACGGACAATCACACGTGGCTCGGGCCAGCCCTTGAGTTCAAAGTGGTGGTGAATCGGCGCCATGCGGAACACGCGGCGCCCGGTCAATTTGAAGGAAGCCACCTGGATGACCACCGACAGGGTTTCCATCACGAACACACCGCCCATGATGAACAACACGATTTCCTGGCGAACGATCACCGCGATGGTGCCCAAGGCTGCGCCCAGCGCCAACGCGCCAACGTCGCCCATGAAGACTTGTGCGGGGTAGGTGTTGAACCACAGGAAACCCAGGCCCGCACCAATCAACGCACCACAGAACACGATCAGCTCACCGGCGCCTGGCACGTAAGGGATCAGCAGGTATTCGGCGAATTTCACGTTACCCGACAGGTAGCAGAAGATGCCAAGCGCGCCGCCCACCATCACCGTCGGCATGATCGCCAGACCGTCGAGGCCGTCGGTCAGGTTCACCGCGTTGCTGGAGCCAACGATCACGAAGTAGGTCAACACCACGAAGCCAATGCCCAGTGGAATGCTGGCGTCCTTGAGCATTGGAATGATCAGGGTAGTTTCCACCGCACTTGGCGCCGTGGTGTAAAGGAAGATCGCGGCGGCAAGGCCGAACACCGACTGCCAGAAATACTTCCAGCGGCTTGGCAGCCCCTTGGAGTTCTTCTCGATCACTTTGCGGTAGTCATCGACCCAGCCAATGGCGCCGAACAACAGGGTCACCAACAGCACCACCCACACGTAGCGGTTATGCAGGTCGGCCCACAGCAAGGTACTGACACCGATGGATGACAGAATCAGCGCGCCGCCCATGGTCGGAGTGCCGGACTTGGAGAGGTGCGACTGCGGGCCGTCATTACGAACCGATTGACCAATTTGCAGGTTCTGCAGGGTGCGGATCATCCACGGCCCCAGGAACAGCGACAAAGACAGTGCAGTCAGCACACCCAGAATCCCGCGCAGGGTCAGGTACTGAAAGACCGCGAAGCCTTTGTAGAACTGTTGCAGATACTCAGCCAGCAGCAGCAGCATTAATGTTTCTCCGTACTTGAGCCACACAAGGCCGCGACGACGTTTTCCATCACCGCGCTGCGCGATCCCTTGATCAAAATGGTTGTATGTTTGTCTTGTTCAGCCGCAGACAGCGCCTGGATCAACTCGGCCTGGGTCGCGAAATGCCGTGCGCCAGGACCGAAAGCCTTCACCGCGTGAGCCATGTTCGGGCCGACGGCGTAAAGCGCATCGACGATGCCAGTGGCGTAGGCACCGACTTCACGATGGGACTGTTCGGCCCAATCGCCCAACTCGGCGATGTCACCCAGCACCAGAACCTTGCGACCGCCGAAGCTCTTGAGCAGGTCAATGGCGGCGCAGACCGAAGACTGGTTGGCGTTGTAAGTGTCATCAATCACGCGCATGCCGTTGGTCGCCAATTGCGCCACAGTGCGCCCCTTGACGGGTTGCACCGCGCCCAAACCAGTGGCAATACCGAACAGCGATACGCCCAAGGCGTGAGCGGCGGCGGCGGCGGCCAAGGCGTTGGCCACGTTATGGTTGCCCAGCAGATTCAACTGCACCTGCTCGCTACCTTGCGGGGTATGCAAGGTAAAGGACGGGCAGCCACGGGCATCGACAGTGATGTCGGATGCATGGAAATCGGCCGCGGCATTCAGTACGGCAAACGTCAGGACCTTGCGACCGGCGGCACGGACACGCCAGGTCTGGAAAGCCTTGTCGTCAAGATTCAGGACAGCAGTGCCCGAGGCGTCGAGACCTTCAAGGATTTCGCCCTTGGCTTCGACGATTTTTTCCGGGCCACCGAACTCACCGACGTGGGCAGTACCTGCGTTGTTGATAACCGCGACATGAGGCTTGGTCAACGCCACGGTGTAGGCAATTTCGCCGACGCGTGAAGCCCCCAGCTCGATCACCGCCGCCGTGTGTTCCGGGGCCAGTTCGAGCAGGGTCAGCGGTGCGCCGAAGTCATTATTGAGGTTGCCACGCGTCGCGAGGACCGGCCCGCGCGTGCGCAGTACACCGGCGAGCAGCTCCTTGACCGTGGTCTTGCCGCTGGAGCCGGTGATGGCGGCTACGGGCTTATTAAATGCGGCGCGATTCAATGCGCCCAATTGCCCAAGGGCCAGGCGAGTATCGGCGACCAGCAATTGAGACAAGGTGGAGTCAGCCACTTCACGTTGCACCAAGGCGCCCGCGGCACCTTTGGCGGCGACGTCGTTCAGGTAGTCATGACCATCAAAGCGCGGGCCTGCCAGTGCGACAAACAACTGCCCTGGCTTGATGTTGCGGCTATCGATACTGACGCCGCTGAAGCTGCAATCGCTCGACAATACGCGGGCCGACAGGGCCTGGGTCAGCTCACTGAACTTCATTGCCTTAAGCATGGGCGACCTCCCAGGCGGTCAGGGCATGATCGGCCTCGACCAGATCGGAAAAGGCATGGCGCTCGCCGTTGATTTCCTGGTAATCCTCGTGCCCCTTGCCGGCCAGCACCACCACGTCATCAGCATTCGCGCTGGCGATCAATTGGGCGATAGCGGCACCGCGCCCGGCGACGAAGGTGGCCTTGGACACATCTTTAAAGCCGACACGGATGTCGTCGAAAATCTGGCTTGGATCTTCGCTCCGTGGGTTGTCGTCGGTGACGAGTACGCCATCGGCCAAACGCTCGACAATCTCGGCCATCAACGGACGCTTGCCGCGATCGCGATCGCCGCCGCAACCGAACAAGCAGAGCAATTTGCCCTTGGCATGTGGGCGCAGGGCTACGAGGACTTTTTCCAGCGCATCCGGGGTGTGGGCGTAATCGACCACCACCAGCGGCTGCTTGCCGCCCCCCAGGCGTTGCATACGCCCGGCCGGGCCTTCCAACTTCGGCAGTACGTGCAGGATTTCGTCCAGGGCGTAATCCAGGCCGAGTAGTGCGCCGATGGCGGCGAGGACGTTGCTCAGGTTGAAACGACCGAGCAAGGTGCTGCGCAAGTGATGCTCGCCCTGAGGCGTCACCAACGTGGCGCGCACACCTTCGTCATTAAATTGGGCTTCACGGCAATACAGGTAGGCACTGGCGTCTTCCAGGCTGTAGCTGATCAGACGCGCCTCGCTATCCTCGGCAGCCAACTGGCGGCCGAATGCGTCGTCCAGGTTGATCACCCGGCACTTGAGGTCATTCCAGGCAAACAACTTGGCCTTGGCAGCGGCATACGCTTGCATAGTGCCGTGGTAATCGAGGTGGTCGCGGGACAGGTTGGTCATCACCGCCACGTCAAAGGCCAAGGCAGCTACTCGCCCTTGGTCCAGGCCGTGTGAAGAGACTTCCATGGCAACCGCCTTGGCGCCGGCCTTTTTCAGGTCGGCCAAGGTCGCTTGCACGGCGATCGGGTTCGGCGTGGTGTGCAGGCCGCTTTGCAGCGCGCCATAAAAACCAGTGCCCAGGGTGCCGACAATGCCGCAGTGCTGCCCCAGCAGGTCAAGGGCCTGGGCGACCAATTGGGTCACGCTGGTCTTGCCATTGGTGCCGGTCACGCCCACCAGGTTGAGCTGACGGCTCGGATCGCCATAAAAACGCCCGGCGATATCGGACAACTGCGCCGCCAGCCCCTTGACCGGAATCAACGGCACGTCTGTGATTGGTAGTACGGTAGCGCCTTCCACTTCATAAGCCACCGCCGCCGCACCGCGTTGCAGAGCGTCGGCGATATGCGCACGGCCGTCGAACTTGCCGCCAGGCACTGCCAGGAACAGGTCACCGGCGCGCACATTACGGCTGTCCAGGCTCAGCTCGCGAATCAGCAGATCGCGACCGGCGTGGGCGAAAATCTTGTTCAGGCTAAGAGACATCAACCGCGCCCTCCATTGGCTTTTGCAGCAGCGGCCGGTGGTCCGGCGTTCGCTTGCTGGGTCGGTGGCAGGTTGTCCGGTGTGATGTTCATCAGGCGCAGGGTGCCGGACATCACTTTGCTGAACACCGGCGCCGATACCAGGCCACCGAAGTAACCGGCCTTACTCGGCTCATCAATCACGACGACGATGGCGTAGCGCGGATCACTCATCGGGCCAAAACCGGCGAACAGCGAACGATAGGAGTTTTCGGCGTAACCCTTGGTGCCTACCGATGTCTTACGCGCAGTACCCGACTTGCCAGCCACGTGATACGCCGGCACTTGGGCACGGAAGACACCACGCGGGGCTTCGATCACTTGCTGCAGCATGCCTTGCATGGTCTTGGCGACGTTTTCCGGAATCACCTGGGTGGCTTTCGGCGCTTCGTCGACATGGATCAGGCTCAGTGGAACCATTCGCCCGTTATTGGCCAATACCGAGAATGCGTGGGCCAGCTGGATCGCGGTGACCGACAGGCCGTAGCCGTAGGAAAGCGTCGCGGTCTCGGCTTTTTTCCAGTCGCGGTAGTTCGGCAGGTTACCCACACGCTCACCTGGGAAGTCCAGACCCGTGGGTTGGCCCAGGCCGATCTTTTGCGCCAGGTGGTAGATGGTTTCGCCGCCGATATCGAAGGCGACTTTACTCATGCCCACGTTACTGGAGTTGATCAGGATACCGGTCAGGTCCAGCACCGGGCCTTCGGTACGGGATACGTCACGAATGGTGTATTTGCCCAACTGCAAAGTGCCCGGGTAGACCTCGACCTTGTCACTGGGCTTCCAGCGCCCGGTTTCCAGGGCGGCACTCATAGAGATGGCTTTCATGGTCGAACCGGGCTCGAACACGTCGATCATGGCGCGGTTACGCATCATCGCCGGCTGCAGGTTGCGACGGTTGTTCGGGTTGTAGGTCGGTTGGTTGACCATGGCGAGGATCTCACCGGTCTTCACGTCCATGATCACCAGGCTGCCGGCCTTCGCGCCGTTCTCGATGATCGCGTTTCGCAGTTCGCGGTTGGCCAGGTATTGCAGGCGCAGGTCAATCGACAACGCCAAGGGCTTACCGGCCTTGGCGTTTTTGGTGACCTGGATATCCTTGATCAATCTGCCGCGCCGATCCTTGATGACCTGGCGCTTGCCAGGAACGCCGGCCAGCCATTCGTCGTAGGCCAGCTCAACACCTTCGCGACCATGGTCATCGATGTCGGTAAAGCCAACCATGTGGGCGGTGGTTTCACCGGCCGGGTAGAAACGACGAAACTCCTCGATGCCGTAGACACCGGGGACTTTAAGGTCGAGCACTTGCTGGCCTTGCTCAGGGGTCAGCCCGCGAACCAGGTAGATGAATTCTTTATTGGCCTGGGCATCCAGGCGCTCGGTCAACGCTTTAGGGTCCTGCCCCAGCGCGGCGGCAAGCGCCGGCCAACGATCCTTGGCAACCTGCAATTCCTTGGCGTTGGCCCACAGAGTGGTCACCGGCGTACTGACGGCCAGCGGCTCGCCGTTACGGTCGGTGATCAGGCCACGGTGCGCAGGAATCGGGATATGACGCAGGCTACGGGCGTCGCCCTGGCCGATCAGGAAATCGCGGTCGACGACTTGCAGGTCGATGATCCGCCAGGCAATCGCCCCCACCATCAATGCCAGCAAGCCGAGCATCAGACGGAAGCGCCATGGGTAGAGTGCGCCTTCAAGTTTCATCATGGCGCCACCATGCGGACTTCGGCCGCGCCCGGAATATGCATTTTCAACTGTTCGGTCGCCAGTACTTCGATACGGCTATGGGCGGTCCAGGTGCTTTGCTCCAGGATCAAGCGGCCCCACTCCGCCTGCGCTTTGTCACGCACACTCAATTCCCCGTACAGGGTGTTGAGCAATTGGCGGTTGTAATGGGCGCTGTAGGACACCGCAATCGCGGACACCAACACGCCGATAAACAGCAGCAACATAAAGAAGCTGCCGCCCGGAAGGGGCTTGGCGAAAAGCTTGCTCACCGCAACTTCTCCGCGACACGCATGACGGCGCTACGGGAACGTGGGTTGGCCTTGAGTTCAGCTTCGGAAGCGAACTGCGCTTTGCCATGGATTTTGATTTTCGGCACAAAGGCTTCGAAACGTACCGGCAGATTGCGCGGCAGGTTGTCGGACTCGCCCTTGACCAGGCGACGCATGAACAGCTTGACGATGCGGTCTTCCAGGGAGTGGAAGCTGATCACCACCAGGCGACCGCCCACTTCCAAGGCTTGCAGCGCAGCTTCGAGGCCGGCTTCCAGATCGCCCAGTTCGTTGTTGACGTGAATGCGCAGGCCCTGGAACGCACGGGTGGCTGGGTTCTTGCCTTTTTCCCACGCAGGGTTGGCTACCTTGAGCACTTCAGCCAGGTCGGCAGTACGCTCGAACGGCTGGATTTCGCGACGCTCGACCACGGCACGGGCCATGCGGCCGGCGAAGCGCTCCTCACCGTATTCCTTGAACACGCGAGCGATCTCTTCTACCGGCGCGGTCGCGATGAACTGTGCCGCACTGACGCCACGGGTGGGGTCCATGCGCATGTCGAGGGGGCCGTCGTTCATGAAGCTGAAGCCACGCTCCGGGTCATCGAGCTGTGGCGAGGAGACACCCAGGTCGAGCAAAACCCCGGCCACCTTGCCCGCCATGCCGCGTTCGGCCACTTCGGCACCCAGCTCGGCAAAGCTGCGCTGCACAACGACAAAGCGGCCGTCTTCGGCCGCTAGCGCTTGCCCGGTGGCAATCGCTTGAGGGTCTTTGTCGAACCCGAGGAGTTTACCGTCGGACCCGAGCTGACTGAGTATCAACCGGCTGTGCCCGCCCCTGCCAAAGGTGCCATCCAAATAGCAGCCATCCGCGCGTACGGCGAGAGCCTCAACGGCTTCGTCAAGCAGTACGGTGATGTGGTTAAAGCCGCTATCAATAGTCACAGGATCAAATCACGCAGTTCATCAGGCATAGCGCCCGGTTGTTGAATAGCAGCCAGGTCTGCTGCAGAAACAGCATCCCAGGCATCTTCGTCCCACAATTGGAACTTGTTCAGTTGGCCTACCAGCATTGCGCGCTTGTCGAGCTTGGCGTACTCGCGCAAGCGCGGCGGCACCAGAAAACGACCGCTGCCATCCAGCTCGAGGTCTACGGCATTACCGATCAGCAAGCGCTGCAGGCGGCGGTTCTCTTCACGCAATGAAGGCAAAGCGCGCAACTTGGTTTCAATCAACTCCCACTCATCGAGGGGGTAAACACACAAACAAGGGTCAACGGCGTCAATCGTGATGATTAACTGCCCTGAACTTCGCGAAATGAGCTCGTCACGATACCGGCTCGGCATGGCGAGACGGCCTTTTGCATCGAGACTGATAGCGTTAGCTCCGCGAAACACAGATGCGTTTCTCCAAATTTTAGCGTTTTACGTTCAAAAAACCCACTTTGTGCCACTTTCCGCCACTTGCGCACACTATAGGAATGCGCCCACCACACCGTCAAGGCGCGGATTCAAGGAAAAGCCTTACAGAACGGAGATTTAGGAACGTAAAAGGAAGAGAAACGGCAGTTTGGCGATGTTTTTGACTCAACAACCGCAAATAGCTCATAGAGCTACGGCCTAAAGTTAAAGTAATTTATTAAGAGTAAGATTTTTTTGGTATTACGAAGATGCATCTGCCAATGATTTGGCAGGGAGGGATTCTTGCGTTACTACCGATTTTCTGCCCGAGATTCGAACAGAAGGAAAAAAGGTGGAGAGTCGATCTGTAAGCCGGGTTCTGTCTTGAACAGTCATTCGTCTACGATGGCCATCACTGGACATCTTTAGCAACCTACCCGGTCCCAGCGCGGGCCACGCCTTGGGACCCTATTTGGTCTTGCTCCAAGTGGGGTTTACCTAGCCACGAACTGTTGCCAGTCGTGCGGTGCGCTCTTACCGCACCTTTTCACCCTTACCGGCACCGAAGTGCTTAGGCGGTTATTTTCTGTGGCACTTTCCGTAGGCTCACGCCTCCCAGGCATTACCTGGCACTTCGCCCTATGGAGCCCGGACTTTCCTCCCCCCCCTAATTTTCATAGAGGGCAGCGACTGTCCAATCGACTCTCCGCCGCGCAGGTTAACGGCACGGCAGGCTTAGGACAAGTATTAAAAGTGCAGCATTGCCATCACGTTCAGACGGAATACAGGTTTAACCCCGGAACTATTCGGCTTTTTGCTTATCGAGCGCGACTTGATACAACACATTCTTGCGCACCCCGGTAATTTCGGCCGCCAGCGCTGCGGCACGCTTGAGCGGCATCTCCTTAAGCAACAAATCCAGGATGCGCATGGCCTCGCTGCCAACAGCGTCTTCATTTTCCGGCGCGGTCCAGCCGGCGACCAAGACCACACATTCGCCCCGCTGCTGATTACTGTCGCCCTCGACAAAGGCACGCAACTCTTCCAGCGGCAAGCCCTTCAGGGTCTCGAAGGTCTTGGTCAGCTCGCGGGCAAGCAGCGCCAGGCGCTCGCCGCCGAACACCAGCTCCATATCCTGCAAGCACTCCAGGATTCGGTGCGGGGCTTCGTAGAAGATCAAGGTGCGCGGCTCTTCCTTTAGCGCTTGAAGACGCGCACGCCGCCCAACAGCCTTGGCGGGCAGGAAGCCCTCGAAGATAAAACGGTCCGACGGCAGGCCAGCGGCAGATAATGCGGCAATTAACGCGCACGCCCCTGGAACAGGCACTACATTGATACCAGCGGCGCGCGCCTGGCGGACCAAGTGATAACCCGGATCGGAAATGAGCGGCGTGCCCGCATCGGAGATCAGCGCGACGTCATCACCCGCCAGCAAACGGGTGATAAAACGACTGCCCTCTTCGCGTTCGTTGTGTTCATGGCACGCCGCTAATGGCGTGCTGATTCCAAAATGCTGCATCAACCGCTGGGAGTGCCGCGTGTCTTCCGCTGCGATCAATTTGACGTCGCGCAACACTTTCAGCGCCCGGGCACTGATGTCGTCCAGGTTGCCAATGGGCGTCGCCACGACAAAAAGCGAGCCTGCAGTGGAATTCAAAGGACCTGGAGCAGTCAAAACGCACACCTCGATGGTTGGCAAAAGCCACATTGTAGCGCGTAGAGGCTTTGAAAATATGCCATCACGGTGGATGCCTTTTCAGCCGTCGATCGCCGACAGCAGCTTGATTGCAACATTTACACGACCTAAATCGACGGTTTCACGCCAGTAACATCGCGCCTGGGCCAGTGCTTGGGTACAATTCCACGCTAATTTGATCGGTATCAGGAACACTTACATGATCGCTTGCCTGCGGCTGCTCTCCGCCCTCTGCCTCGCTGCCTTGCTGGCCGCGTGCGCCAGCTCGCCCTCGTCCAGTCTTGGCGACCTTCCCCGGACCCCGGATGCCAGTATCGAGCAACTGCTCGAACAGGCCACCGCCGCCAAAACGCCAGAAAAGGCCGCGTTGCTGCGCCTGAGTGCGGCTGACCTGGCCTTTCACCAGAACAACCCTGGCCGCTCGTCGCAGATTCTTGCGCAAGTGCCCTTGGATGCCCTGAAGCCGGCCGCGCAAGTATTTGCCAGCACCCTGGCCGCCGAACTGGCGATGGCGCGCAATCAGCCCAAGGCTGCCCTGGCCGCCCTGAACCACCCTAGCCTGCAAAGCCTGAAGGACTTGCCGACAGACCAGCAGGTCCGTACCGGCAGCGTGCATGCCCGCGCCTACGAAGCCGACGGCCAGACCCTGGCCGCCGCTCGTGAGCGCGTAGCCATGGCCTCTTTGCTGACCGGCGATGCCGCCAAGAGCAACCATGAAGCCATCTGGGCATTGATTGCCGCGCTGCCGGCCGAACAGCTGCAGGCCTCCGGCAACCCGACCCTGGACGGTTGGATCACCCTGGCCCAAGCGGTCAAGGGCGCCGGTACCCTGGAGCAGCAGCAAGCCGCCATCGATACCTGGCGCGCACAGAACCCGGGCCACCCGGCGGCGGTGCAACTGCCGCTGCCGCTGACCAAGCTCAAGGAACTGGCCAGCCAGCCGCTGAACAAAATCGCCCTGCTGCTACCCCAGGAAGGCCCGCTGGCTTCCGTCGGCAAGGCGCTGCGCGAGGGTTTCATGGCCGCTCACTACCAGGCGGAACAAGCCGGGCAGAAGCCACCAGCCATTGAGTTCTACGACAGCTCGCGCCTGACCTCCATTGACGACTTCTACGCCAAGGCCCAGGCCGCTGGCGTGCAATTGGTGGTCGGCCCGCTGGAAAAACCGCTGGTCAAACAGCTCAGTGCACGCCCGCAATTGCCGATCACGACGCTGGCACTGAACTACAGCGAGACCGATCGAGGCCCGGCACAACTGTTCCAGTTCGGCCTCGCTGCTGAAGACGAAGCGCGCGAAGTGTCCCGCCGCGCCCGGGCCGATGGCCTGCACCGCGCTGCAGCCATGGTGCCTCGTGGCGAATGGGGCGAGCGCGTCTACAAGGCTTTCCGTCAGGATTGGGAAGCCAATGGCGGCACCGTCGTAGGCGTCGAGTATGTCGATCAGCCTGTCGCACTGGCCCAGCAGATCGCTGACCTGTTCCAGCTGCGTAAAAGCGAAGGCCGCGCCAAGAGCCTGCAAAGCACTGTCGGCACCGACGTTGCTGCACAGCCTTCGCGTCGCCAGGATATCGAGTTCATCTTCCTGGCCGTCCCTCCGCAACTGGCCCAGCAGATCAAGCCGACCCTTAACTTCCAGTACGCAGGTGCTGTGCCTGTTTACGCAACGTCGCACGTGTTCAGCGCCAGCGGCGACAAGAACCAGTACCTGGACATGACCAATGTCATGTTCTGCGAAACCCCGTGGCTGCTCAATTCGACCGACCCGCTGCGCAACCAGGTTGCCGCGCAATGGCCGCAAGCCAATGGCAGCCTTGGCCGCCTCTACGCAATGGGCGTCGATGCCTACCGCCTGGCGCCACGCCTGGGCCAGCTCAAGGCATTGCCGGACACTCGCGTTGACGGTCTCTCGGGCAGCCTGGGCATCAGTGCCAACCAGCGCGTTGACCGCCAACTGCCGTGGGCGAAGTTCGTTGGCGGTGACATCCAGCGCCTGCCCGATACCCCACGCTGATGCCCGAGCGGTCCAGCGCACAAAGCGGCAAGGATGCCGAATTTCAAGCCCTCCAGTATTTGCAACAACAGGGTCTGCGCCTTCTGGCGCAGAACTGGTTGTGTAAACGCGGCGAGCTTGATCTGGTCATGCTTGACGGCGATACAGTAGTATTCGTCGAAGTCCGCTACAGAAAACACGCACAATGGGGTGGCGCGCTCGCCAGTATTGACGGGCGCAAGCGTCAGAAACTGATACTCGCAGCGCAGTTTTTCCTGCAAAAGGAGCATCGTTGGGCTGACAGCCCCTGCCGTTTCGATGTGGTTGCCATAGAAAGCACACCGTCGGGTCCTGCTGATCTGAACTGGCTCAAAGATGCCTTCGACAGCTGACTCACCCGGCACCTTCACCACACACTTTTGCTCTTTGCTTTGCGGGCTGCACATTCCTGTGCCAAACAGCCGCGCTACTTAAGGTCACACAGATGGACATGCAATCCCGAATTCGCCAGCTTTTCCAGGCCAGCATCGACACCAAGCAACAGGCGATGGACGTACTTGCACCGCACATCGAGCAAGCCAGTCAGGTCATGGTTAACGCCTTGCTCAACGAAGGCAAAATGCTTTCGTGTGGCAACGGCGGTTCGGCCGGTGATGCCCAGCATTTTTCCTCCGAGCTGCTCAACCGCTTCGAGCGTGAGCGTCCGAGCCTGCCGGCTATCGCCCTGACCACCGACTCGTCGACGATCACCTCGATCGCCAACGACTACAGCTACAACGAAATCTTCTCCAAGCAGATCCGCGCCCTCGGCCAGCCGGGCGATGTGTTGCTGGCGATTTCCACCAGCGGCAACTCGGCAAATATTATTCAAGCGATCCAGGCCGCACATGATCGTGAAATGATTGTCGTAGCATTGACCGGGCGCGATGGCGGCGGCATGGCCTCGCTGCTGCTGCCTGAGGACGTGGAGATTCGCGTCCCGGCCAATGTCACTGCACGCATTCAGGAAGTCCACCTGCTGGCGATCCACTGTCTGTGCGATCTGATCGACAGCCAACTGTTCGGGAGTGAAGAATGACCGTTAAACGCCTCAGCCTATTGGCCCTCACGCTGTGCCTCGGCATCAGCGGTTGCAGCTCGGTAATCGAAGCCAGCCGTGACACGCCTATCCAGGACGATAAAGGCACTCGCACCTTCGGCAGCAAGATCGATGACTCGCTGATCGAAACCAAGGTTTCCGTCAACGTCGCCAAAGCCGCCCAAGACCTGGGCAACGGCGCTTCGCGCATCGTCGTCACCAGCTTCAACGGTGTCGTGCTGCTTGCTGGCCAGACACCCCGTGCCGACCTCAAGGCCCAGGCTGAACAAGCCGCCGCCGCCGTGCAGCGCGTGAAGAAGGTTCATAACGAGTTGCAGGTCATGGACCCCATCACCCTGCTGGCCATCAGCAACGATGCCTTGCTGACCACCAAGATCAAGGCGCAGATGCTGACCGACAGCGCGATCCCAGGCTCGCGCATCAAAGTCGTCACCGATAACGGCATCGTCTACATGATGGGCCTGCTGACTCAAGCAGAAGCCACTCGTGCGGCCAACCTGGTACAGGGTGTGTCGGGCGTGCAGAAGATTGTGAAAGTGTTCGAATACATCGACTGATGTAAACCTACCGCCACTAAAAAGGGCGCCGTGCATTGACTGCACGGCGCCCTTTTTAGTGGCCAGCGTTTACTGGTACTGCTGGTAGGGGTTGCCCTGGAACTGGTTGTTTTGCTGTGGCGCCTGTTGCTGCTGGGCAGGCTGGCCATATTGCTGGCCTGGAATCGGGCCGAGGTTGACCTCTACCCGGCGGTTCTGAGCGCGACCATTGACGTCGGCGTTGCTGGCAATCGGATTATCCGGGCCGGCACCGCGTGCACTCAGGTTGGTCGGGCTGACACCTTGGGAGGTCAGATAGTTGGCGACACTCTGCGCACGGCGCTGGGACAGGTCCATGTTGAGCTGACGGCTGCCGGTGCTGTCGGTATAACCCACGATCTGAATGGTGTTCTGGTTGAACTGCTTGAGGGAGTTGGCCAGGTTATTCAGCGGCGTGTAGAAACTGCCGGCGATATCAGCCGAGTTGGTCGCAAAGGTGATGTTGCCCGGCATGATCAGCTTGATCTGGTCACCCTGGCGCTGCACTTCAACCCCGGTGTTGGCCATGCTGGCGCGCAGTTTCTTTTCCTGCTGGTCGGCGTAGTAGCCATAACCCGCGCCACCCAGGCCCGCGACAGCAGCACCAATCAGCGCACCTTTGCCACGGTTGTTATGGTCGATTGCGGCACCGGCCAGGCCACCAGCCAACGCAGCCAGGCCACCGTATTTGGCCGTATTGCTGATGCCCGATGAGCCGTTTGCCTGTCCTTGGCTGCCATCATATGGGTTAGGAGAAGCGCAACCGGACAACAAGGCAACAGCCGTGGCAACGACAAGCAGACGACGGGATGTGAACATGAAGGAAGCTCCTACTTTTGCATTCTGTGATGCAGAGGACATTAGCAATAGACCTGTGCCGAGCTTGGAACACGACAAACGGCAAAAATTCCATGCCCGGCAGGCGCCCGCTCTACAACTGCTGAGCACACTAAAACCCTAGCAGACCGTTGCTGAACGGGAATTGTCATTTTCACTACACGTGTCGTCGGACAGTTGTCACTTGGTATCTGGAAAACGACCTAGGCCCTGACAAATGGATTTTCGCGCATCTCATCACCCAGGCGCGTATCCGGCCCATGCCCCGTCACCACCGTCGCGCCCTCATCCAAGGTATACAAGCGCTGCTTGATCGAGCGCACAATGGTCGCCTGATCCCCGCCCCACAAGTCCGTACGCCCCACGCCACGGCGGAACAAGGTGTCACCGGCGATCAACAACTTGGCGTCGGCAAACCAGAAACTCATCGAGCCGGGCGTATGCCCCGGCGTGTGCAACGCCACTCCGCAACCGCAGGCCAGTTCTTCATCGTCTTCCAGCCAGCGATCCGGAGGCGGTACCGGGGTATAAGGCACGCGAAACATCTGGCATTGCATTTCCAGGTTATCCCACAGGAATTGATCGTCCTTGTGCAGGTGCAGTGTCGCACCGGTTTTTTCCTTCAACTGGCCGGACGCCAGGAAGTGATCGAGATGCGCATGGGTGTGGATGATGCTCACCACCTTGAGGCCCAACGCATCGAGCCGCGCCAGGATCAACTCGTGATTGCCGCCCGGGTCGACCACGATGGCTTTTTTGGTGATCGGGTCACCGATGATGGTGCAGTTGCACTGCAACGGGCCGACGGGAAAAGTTTCGCGAATCAACGCGTTTTTGTCGATACTCATGGGCGTTCCTGCAAGCTCTATGGCACATTCCACACTCAGTATGGTTGACCTTGCCCCTGCTTCGGAAGAGATCGAGTCTGCCACGCCTCAACTGCTAAGCTAATCGGGCGCCATTGCCCCCCGTAGAAACGTCGAAGACCGCAGCATATCGCGCTTGGAGCAAGAGTTATGGCGAATCAACAGGTCATCTGCGAACACTGCGACTGCGTGTACGAAAAGGTCACGCTCGCCAAGCATCAAAAAGCCCTGTGCGTACGCTGCGCAGGCGTACTTCAGCGCTATAACGGCCTGTCGGTGCAACAGCGGCTCGCCCTGACGGTCACTGCGGCGGTGCTGTGGACCTTTGCCAACTTTTATCCGGTGATGAGCATCAGCCTGCAGGGCTTGAAGAGCAGCGCGACCTTGTGGGATTCGGTGGTCGCATTAAGCCTGGGGCCCATCACGTTTATCGCGTTGGTGGCCGCGATCTCCATCATCATCGCCCCAGTGTTTCAACTGGTGTTGCTGACCTGGGTGTTGAGTTTCGCCCTGACCGGCAGGCGCTCACCGGCGTTCAAGCTGTGCATGCGCTGGCTGGAAGCACTCCGGCCGTGGAGCATGCTGGAAGTCTGCCTGCTGGGCGCCATGGTGGCGGTCTTCAAGCTGGCCGGCATGCTGGAGGTGGTGCCCGGCACCGGCCTGTTTGCCCTGGCCGCGCTCAGCCTGTTGCTGATCCGCATTGCCGGGCGCGATGTGCGCGATTTGTGGGACACCGTATGAATGCACCGCCAACCGCTCGCGAGCTCAACCTGTGCCTGTGCCACACGTGTGGCCAGTCCTGTGACATGCGCACCGAACCCACCCAGTGCGACCGTTGCGGCGCCCCGCTGCACCGGCGCAAGGTTCAATCACTGACCCGAACCTGGGCCTACATGCTTACGGCACTGGCGTTTTATGTACCGGCGAATTTATTGCCGGTGATGAACACCACCCTGCTCGGTTCAGGCGCAGACAGCACGATCATGAGCGGCGTGCTGGAGTTCTGGCAGCACGGCGCCTGGGACATTGCCCTGATCATTTTCATCGCCAGCATTGCAGTGCCGGGCATCAAGTTCGTGTCTTTGATCCTGCTGCTGGTCACCGCGCAACGCAACAGTCTTTGGGCGCGCAAGGAGCGCTCGAAGCTGTTTCGGTTTGTCGAGCTCATCGGCTACTGGTCGATGCTGGATGTGATCGTGGTCGCACTCGTGGCCGCGCTGGTGCAGTTCCAGGCCCTGGGCACTATCGAGCCGCGCCTGGGCATCCTGTTCTTTGGCCTGGTGGTCGTGTTTACGATGTTGGCAGCCATGAGTTTCGATCCACGGCTGATCTGGGAAAACCCACATAACGAGGAGAGCTCGGATGGCGCCACACGAGGTTGATACCCCTGCTGCTTCCCCCATGATCAAGACGCGTCGCTTCAGCGTTTCACTGGTCTGGATCGTGCCGATTGTCGCCGTGCTGGTGGGCATATCGCTGGTGGTCCACAGCGTCCTGCAACAAGGGCCGACCATTGTCCTCAACTTCAAGACCGGCAGCGGGCTCGTCGCCAACAAAACCGAGGTCAAATATCGCAACGTGGTCATCGGCCAGGTATCCGACGTTGCCTTGAGCGATGACCAGAAAAGTGTCAACGCAACCATCAAACTGGCCAAGCAGGCCGAGAGCTTCACCCGCGAAGATTCGAAGTTCTGGGTGGTGCGGCCGCACATCGGGGCCGGCGGTGTATCCGGTATCGAGACCCTGCTGTCCGGCGACTACATCGGTGCCGACATCGGCCTCTCCGAGACACGCGCCAAACAGTTCAAGGGCCTGGAAAACCCGCCACCCATCACCTACGGCGAGCCGGGCAAGCGCTTCACCCTGCACACCCAGGACCTGGGCTCGCTGGATATCGGCTCGCCGGTCTACTACCGGAAAATCCCGGTCGGCCAGGTCGTGTCCTATGAGCTGGACAACGAGGGCAAGGGCGTGAATATCGAGGTTTTCGTGCACGCGCCCAATGATGTGTATGTCACCGAAAACACGCGTTTCTGGAATGCCAGCGGCATTGACCTCAGCGTCGGCGCCAATGGTTTTGCGCTCAAAACCGAATCCATTTCCTCGATACTGGCAGGCGGAATCACTTTCCTGGCACCGCCCTACAACCCCAACGACCAGCCTGCCGGTGAAGATCACATCTATGAACTGTTCGACGATCAGCAAAGCGCCCTCGCCCCACCCAATGGCAAAGGGCAATACATGGCCCTGCGCTTTGATCAGGCACTGCGTGGGCTGAAAGTCGGCGCACCGGTGGAATTCCTCGGCGTCGAATTCGGCAAGGTGGTCTCGATCAACCTGGACTTCGATGCCAAGAAGCAGAGCTTTCCGATCAACGTCGGCATCGTGATCTACCCACAATTGCTCGGGCAGGCACATACCAAGCTGATCAAGGCGATGAACCTTGACCCCAACGATGAAGCGGGTGGCGTCCGCTTGATCGGCACGTTTGTCGAAAACGGCCTGCGCGCCCAGGCCCGCAGTGGCAACCTGCTGACCGGCCAGTTGTACATCGCCCTGGATTTTTTCCCGAAAGCCGCGAAAGTGACGTTCGACCCGAGCCAGCGCCCGATCAACATCCCCACCATCCCCGGTAACCTGGAACAACTGCAGGAAAAACTGGAAGGCATCATCAACAAGATCAACCAACTGCCGGTCGAGCGTATTGCCGGCAATCTCGACGGCAGCTTGGTCGAGCTGCGCAAGGGGCTGGCCCAATTCAACGCCAAAACCCTGCCCGGCGTGCAGAGCACCCTGGCCGACGTGAGCAAGACCTTGCAATCGGCCAATTCAACCCTGGCCGACGACTCGCCGCAACGTGAGCAACTGACCCAGACCCTGGATGAACTGGCACGCATGTCGCGCTCCTTGCGCGAGCTATCGGACTACCTTGGCCGGCATCCGGAATCGCTGATTCGCGGCCGCCCCGATAATGCCGCGCCACTGGACCTGCAAGGGCCGCCACGCAAATGAGCATTGGAGCAGCCATGACGTTTCCATTGAAGATCACCCTGTTCACCGCGCTGGTGTTACTCACAGCCTGTCGCAGTGAACCCATTGTGTTCCACACCTTGACCCCGGCGCACGCCAGCGCCGCGCCTCAAGCGGGTGCCGGCGGCGTGCGCATTGAAAGCATCAGCGTGCCGCCGCAGGTTGACCGGCCGCAGATTGTGATTCGCCAGGGCGACACGGGCGTGGCCATTCTGGAAACCCAGTGGTGGGCTGCCAGCCTGGCCGATGAGTTCAAAAGCGCACTGGTGGATCAGTTGGCCAACACCAGTACCCGGCAAGCCGTGTCCTTGCGCCTCGATGTGCAACGCTTTGACTCGGTGCCCGGGCAATACGCGCTGCTTGACGTGCGCTGGCGCCTGCGGCCGACCAGCGGCGGTGATCGTCCGCCCCTGACCTGCCGTACCCTCTTGCAGTCACCCGCGGGGCCGACCATTGACGATTTGGTGGGGGCGCATCAGAACAACATTCATCGCTTGGCCAAGCTGATCAGCCAAGCGGCTGACACGTCCCTGAAACAGTGCCCGGCCACACCGTGATTCAGGCCAGCAAGCCTATCGACTTGGCCCGCGCCACCGCCTGGGTACGGCGCTCCACGCCCAGCTTGCTGTTGATGTGGCTGGCGTGGGTTTTCACCGTGTGCAGGGAGATAAAGAGCTGGTCGCTGATTTCCTGGTTTGAACAGCCTTGGGCGATCAGTTGCAGGACCGCCAGCTCACGGGTGCTCAGGGTTTCATGGTTCGCCAGCGCCTCGACGAGGCAGACAGGCGGCAGGAGCGCCAGCAACGCCTGATTCACCAGCCCGTGCGCATCCTTGCCGAGCTGCTCGCGCATCCAGTCCGGATACCCCTCCAACAACCGTTGGAACGGTTGCAACGCTCCGCCCGCACCCGCCTCAAGCGCGCGGGCCAATATCGGCCTGGCCTTGGCTTCCTGGCCACACTCGAGCAGTAAATGCACCTGCTGGGTCAGGGCCATCAGCGCAATCATCTGACGCCCGCTGTTGTGTGCCTGTTGTGCCAGGTCTTCGAGCCGTTGCAGCGCGGCGGCGGGTTGATGGCGAGTAGCATCCAGCGCGGCCTGTTGCAGCTCTATATGTTGCGGCAAGTGCGGATGAAACTCCGGCGCTGCCGCTGCGTGCTCGCCGTTGTAGGTCTGCCCCAGGCGGGTGAGCCAGGCGTCGGCCAAGTCGGTACGGCCTTGGGCCAGCCACAGCTCGCATTTGATCAGGGTGATCATCGCCAGGTAGTAGATCGGCGGCACATCCCAGATGTGCATCAAGCGCTCGGCTTCGGCCAGTTCGGCGAACGCCTTGGGAAACTCACCGCGCCGCCCTTCGAAGTTGGCGATCACGCAATGCCCGATCAACACACTGATATCCCGACAGGCACGGGCCTCGCTCAAGCCCGCGCGCAAACGGACAAGACTCTCTTCGGGCTGGCAACGCACCAGCAGCAGGTAGCCTTCATACAGCGCTAAACGCGCGCGCACCGCATACAGCCGCTGGGGCGCCAGGCCGTGCAAGCGTTGCAAGCCCTGGCGCACTTCGTCCAGGGAACGCAGGATCTCGCCCCGTGCCTGCAGCACCCGTGCACGGTCGTAGTGGGCCAAGGCTTCAAACAGCGGGTTGCCGACGCGCTGCGCCAGTTCCAGAGATTCGCGATTCAGGCCACGGGCGCGCCACAAATCCGCATCGACAATCGCCAGGTTGGAAAGGGTCGAGAGGCACATCAGGCGCTGGCCGTAGCGCTTGTGCGGCAGGCTTTCCAATGCCTCGTTGCAATAACGCAGGGTCAACTCGCGATCCCCACGCCCACGCGCAATGATCCCGCTCAGCGCTAGCCATTGGGCCAACATGGACTTTTGCGCGGTGGCCGATGGTGCCGGTAGGAAGCGGCTGAGGTAGCTGGATAACTCTTGGGCCGCGTCCAATTGGCACGCCAACCCCAGCGCCCAGCTGTAGAGCACGATCAACCGCGGCGTGCTGATCAGCAGGCTGTCGGGCAAGTCCATTTTCCAGCGCAGCAACATGCCGACATTCTGCTCAGCCAGCAATTGCTCTTCGGACAGGTTTTGCACCAGGTTCGCGGCGACGTCCAGGTGGCCGGCACGCAACGCCTGCTCCACCGCCTCATCGATCAACCCCTGGGCGTTGAACCAGCGGCATGCGCGCAAATGCAAACTGGCCAGCGGCAGCGTGGCACTCTTCTCGCGCCGGGTACGCAGCAGGTCGGAAAACAAATGATGATAGCGGTACCAGTGACCTTGCTCATCCAACGGCACCAGGAAGACCTGATGGGCCTGCAGGTAGCGCAGGATCTCGGTGCTGTCATGGGCCTCACGCACGGCGTCGCACAACTCGCTGCAAAAACGCTCCTGAGGCGCCGTGTCATACAAGAACGCTTGCACCTCCGCCGGCAGGCAGTCGATGACCTCTTCAAGCAAGTAATCGCGAATCAGCCCTTCGCCGCCGTGCAGGCTTTGTGGCAAGGCGCCGTCACTCCCGGCTTCGGAGGCCGCCAGCAGCCAGAAACGCAGGCCGGCGACCCAGCCCTCACTACGGCGGATGAGATTCTCCAGCGCTTCACCGCGCAATGAACTGCTATGCCGATCCAACACGGCCAACGATTCGTCATGGGTCAGGCGCAAATCGTGCTCATGCAGCTCCAGCAGGTGCCGCGACAGGCGCAAGCGCGCCAGGTGCCAGTCCGGACGCTGCCGGCTGGTAACCAAGACCACCAGGCCATCGGGCAGATGATTCAGAAAGAATTGCAGGCAGCGATCCAACACCGGGCCCTGCGCCAGATGGTAGTCATCCAGCACCAGTAACAAGGGCGACTGTACAGACAAACGCACCGCCAGCTCGTCGAGCAACCCATCCAGCCATTCTTCAAAGGCAAAGGGTTGATGCCGCTGGCGCATTTTCAGCAGGCCAAGGGATTGGGCACCCAGTTGCGGGAAATAGTGCTGCAAGCCATCCAGCAGGCGCTCAAGGAAACGGCCAGGGTCGCTATCGCGTGAGCTCAGGCCCAGCCACAGGCTTTGCCAATGGTCCGGCAGGCCCTGGCAGAACTCTACCGCCAACGAACTCTTGCCGAACCCCGCCGGCGCACTGACCAACAACAGTCGCCCTTCCAGGCCGGCACTCAGGCATTCGCACAGGCGCGGTCGCAGCACATAGCCATCAGGCAGCGGTGGCCTGTAGAAACGAGCTTCCAGGGTCGGAATCACCACACTGGCAGGCGCTTGGGGTCGGGACAGATCAGTCATCGCCGGGCTCTTGTAGAAGGCTGTTGTCGGCATTGCAGATGTCCGCAGACTAGCGGTAAAAGCGGCGGGATTGTAGATCTTTGCAACAATTGGCTGAAAAAGAACTGCGACAAAAAATATCCCTACAGACGCCACAAACAAAACGTGGGAGGGGCGGTGCGCAGCAGCCCCAGTAAAGGCACTGAAATGCTTCCTGAAAGAACTCAGCCCCAAAACGGTCTCTGCGCGGTATCGGGTAGACCGCATTCGTCCTTCTTTGGGGGCGCTACGCGCCCCAACGCGGGACAAGCCCGCTCGCCACCGGTTACCGGTGGCTCGTTCTAGCGTTTAACTGACCGGCATTGGGGCTTGCCCCCTCCCACAGGGGGCACTCGCGCACGTTAGCGAACACCATCCTGACGCAGGGCCGCTGGAGTGAAGTCGCTGGTGGTGGCGGTGAAGCCAAAGTCATACGCCTGTTTCTCTTCGTTCTTCATGCCCAGCGCCAGGTAACGGCCGGACTGCAGGTCATACAGGGTTTCCAGGGCGTACCACGGTACTTGCTTGTCGTAGTAGTTCTCGGCATGGGCTTCGGCGACGCGCCACAGTTGGCCGCGGCCGTCGTAGTGGTCGATCACCGCCGCTTGCCAGGTGTCTTCGTCGATGAAGAAGTCACGCTTGGCATAGATGTGCCGCTGGCCTTCCTTCAAGGTCGCGACCACGTGCCAGACACGGCGCAGCTCATAGCGGGCAAGGTCCTGATTGATGTGGCCGGCCTTGATGATGTCGACGTACTTGAGCTTCGGATCGTCGATCTTGTAGCTGTTGGAGGCGATGTAAATTTCTTTCTTGCCTTCCAGCTTCCAGTCGTAGCGGTCTGGCGCACCGTTGTACATGTCGAGGTTGTCGGAAGTGCGCAAGCCATCGGCAGCCGTACCCGGCCCGTCATAGGACACTTGCGGCGCCCGGCGCACACGGCGCTGGCCGGCGTTGTAGACCCACGCCGAACGTGGCTCCTTCACCTGGTCCAGGGTTTCGTGCACCAACAGCACGCCACCGGCCAGACGTGCCGGCGCGGTGACTTGCTGCTTGAAGTAGAACAGTACGTTACCCGGGTTTTTCGGGTCGTAGTCCTTCATCTTGTCGCGGAACACGAACTGATCACGGAAGTACACCAGGCTGAACGAGCCGTTGGTTTGCGGCGTGGCCTGGGTCACCAGGCGGGTCACGCTGCCGCCGCGATAACGGGTGATGTGGTTCCAGATGACTTCCACGCCGCTTTTCGGGATCGGAAATGGAATCGCGGTTTCGAAGTTTTCCAGGCCATTGCCGCCGGACACCAGGTTGGTGTGCGTGGCGTTCTTCTTGATGGCGGCGAACACCTCGGCCGGCACCGTGGCGCCGCGATGGGTCGGGTAGACCGGCATCTTGAAGGTGTCCGGGTAACGCTTGAACATCGCGTATTGCCCCGGTGCCAGCTTGTCTTTGTACTGCTCGACGTTCTGCGCGGTAATGGTGAACTGCGGTTGCTCACTGGCATACGGGTTGGCCAGGAAACCACGGGCGTCCACCGCCCCGGCATTGGTTGGCAATGGCGACCATTTAGGGATGGTGCCTGCCGCATTACCGGCCATCTCGGCGCCCATCGGGGTCAGGGTCGTACCCAGCTTGGCGGCTTCATCCGCCGACACCGCCGCCATGACGTTACTCGCCAGGATCGACAGCCCAAGCACACCCACGTGCAACAGACTCTTTGTTATTTTCATATTCTGGTCTTCCTGAAATACAGTCGCTTAGAAGTTGGCGCCGACGCTGAGTGCGATGAAATCGCGGTCATCCACGGTGGAGTACTTGCCGCCGAAGAAGTTGGTGTATGCCAGGCTCGCCGTATAGGTGTTCTGGTACTCGGCATCCAGGCCGAGACTGACGGCCTTGCGCCCTTCTTCGAAGTTGCCGCCCGGGCCTGGCGAGTAGCCGCTGACGTCGTGGGACCACGCCACGTTAGGCTTGAGGTTCACACCGGCAAACACATCCGGGTATTCCCAGATGGCCCGGGTGCGATAACCCCAGGAGTTGGCAGTGGTGAAGCCGTCGTTGTTGCAGTTAGCCGTCACGTTGCTGCGGTCTGCGCCAGGCCCGGCGCCCTGAATCGTGCCGGCGTTAAGCGCCGCACACAGCGGGCCCGCGCCGGGACCGAATACCGGGTCACGTCCGTAACGGGCTTTGGAACTGCTTTCCAGGCCACCGACGTGAGTCAACCCCACTTCACCGACCAACGTGAGGCGGCTGGCGCCCATGACCTGATCGAAGAAGTGCGTAAAGGTAGTCTGGATCTGGGTAATTTCCTTACGCCGATAGCCATTCAAGTCCTGGCCTGGCACCCCCTTGAGCGGCGACGCGCCACCCAGGCCGATCAGCGGCGTCACGCCCGCGTACAGGATGTCGGTGGTGTTGAGCTGTACCGGTGCATTCGGACGGTAGCTGAGCTCCCCGCTCCACGCGGTACCGGTAGGCAAGGTGGTGGAGAAACTCAAACCGTACAGCCGGATGTCTTCGGGATATTCCACAAAATAGCTGGAGTTACCGGCAACGATCAGCGGCCGCAAGGATTGCGCCGGTGTGGGCGTCAGGGCGTTGGCGGCGGCATAGGTGGCCGCCGAGGCGCCTTTGGCGCTGAAGATCGGCGCACGGCTGTGGTAGTTCATGAAGTACGCACCGAACTCCGTGTCCAGCGGTTCGAAGTTGTAGTGCATGGCCAGGCCGAACTGGCCGCCATCACGGGCGTCACGATCCGGGCCGCGCTTAACCAGCACGCCTTCTTCGTTGATATTGACGCCGAACTGATTCATCAGCGGCAAACCACCCCCGGCCGCGATCACCGAACGCTTGCTGAGCAGCCGCAGGTTGTCGTTGCAACCGCCGGTAATCACGTCGGCCTGGGAGAAGAACGTCCCGCAGTTATCCGTAACGGTCTTTTCCCAATCGAGCTGGTAGAAGCCCTCGGCCGACAAGTTATCGGTCAAGGTCTGCGACACGTAGAACATGTTGACCGGAATCAGGCCCTCTTTGATTTCGGCACCCGGACGGCGGAACGCAGCCACGTCAATCGGGTTGATTGCATTGATGCCGCCACCAATGAACGTGCTTTCGCCCCAACTCACCACCTGCTTGCCGAAACGCACGGAGCCCGGCTCATCGGCAATCGAGTAGTTGTGATAGATGAACGCGTCAAGAATTTGCCCACCGGAAGAGCGAGCCCCCATTGGACGGCCTTTATCGCTGATGTCCTTGAACTCACGACTTTCGTCCTTGAGCTCAAAGTCGTACCAATACTTGCCACGCACAAACACACCGGTATCGCCGTACTTCAGTTCCAGGTCATGAATGCCCTTGAAGATCTTCGAGAATGTCTCGCCACGCTTGAAGTTCAAGTGACCATCGTCCGACGTCTGTGACAAGCCTTTGCCACCGTTGTTGACACCGATCAGGTCTCGATTGGCCTTGGACGTACTCCAACTGGCGCCCACCGACAGGGACGAGTCAAAGCTCCCTTCGATTTCACCCACGTTGAAACTGACGCCGAATGCGGGCCCGGCGAGCGTAGAAGCGAGACTGACGGCCAGCGGCAGTCTTGCCCGGCGCCAGAACTGGTTTACTGAGGTCATCGACGCTACTCCATGTGCATTATTGTTATGGCAGTGAGTTCTTTCTTCAGATGCATGTATCAGCCGCAATACAACGATTCCAATGCCGAACGGCAACCCAGCCACTCTGGCTCGAAGCGCAACATCCGCGAAAACTCTGAGAGGGACTATAGCCAGCAGGGGGTAGTGCTTGATCCCTCTAAAGTGTGATTTGCATCACCGACCCGTCTGCCACAACCCTTTCGCCACACCGACGAAGATCGGCGCGGCAAGGATGGCTGAAAATCGGTAAATCACAAGTGAAGGCTTGAGATAGAGCATTGCCGCGCTGTTGCAGCGCGGCAAATCAGCTCAGAGGGTGGACAGGAACGTACTGTTGTTGGCCTGCCATTCGAGGATGTCGATTCGGATACGTTTTTTGTCGAGCTTTCCTACACTGGTCTTGGGAATTTCAGTAACAACGGCGATCTGGCTTGGAATCGCCCACTTGCTCAAATGGCCCAGCTCGACGAAAGGCTTGAGATGCTCCTTGAGCTCCCGCGCGCCGATAACATGGCCGTCACGCACCACCAGCAACGCAAATGGGCGCTCGCCCCATTGCGGGTCGGCAATGCCCACCACCGCGACTTCGCGTACAGCCGGGTGACGACTGACCAAGTCTTCAAGGGCCAGGGACGAGATCCACTCGCCGCCCGTCTTGATCACATCCTTGATGCGGTCACGGATATCGATCACGCCAAAGGCATCGAGGGTGGCCACGTCACCGGTGTGCATCCAGCCACCTTTCCACAGCTCGGCGCCCTTCTGCGGTTCGTTGTAATAGCCCTCGCTCAGCCACGGCGCACGCAGCACCAGTTCACCCTGGGACTCGCCATCGGCAGGCAGGAAGCGACCGTCGCCGTCGACAATCGCAGCCTCCACCAACGGCCCGGGCACGCCGGCCTTGATACGGTAGGTGGTGCGCTCATCTTCGCTACCCGCCATCAGCTCGGCATTGAGGTGGGCGCAGGACACCAACGGCCCCGTTTCGGACATGCCGTATGCGGCGGTCAATTGAATGCCGCGGGCCTTGGACGTTTCATACAACGTGCGGTTAAGTGCACTGCCGCCGATGACGATTTTCCAACCGCCAAAATCCACACCCTGGGCGGCCTTGGCGTTGAGCACCATTTGCAGGATGGTCGGCACGCAGTGAGAGAACGTGACCTTTTCCTTGCGCCACAGCTCCACCAGGTACTCGGGGTCATAGCGGCCGGGGTAGACCTGTTTCAAACCGAGCATGGTCGCTACATACGGCAGCCCCCAGGCATGTACGTGGAACATAGGTGTGATCGGCATGTACACATCGTTGGTGCCCAACAGGCGCACGCTGTCGACACTGCCCATGATCGTCGCCACACCCATGGTGTGCAGTACCAGTTGGCGATGGCTGAAGTACACGCCCTTGGGGTTGCCGGTGGTACCGGTGGTGTAGAAGGTAGTGGCCACCGAGTGTTCGTCGAAGTCCTGGAAGTCGTACGTCGGGCTGGCGGCGGCCAGCAGGGTTTCGTACTCACCGACGAGATCAGGCAGCTCGGCGGTCTTGGGTTCGGCGTCAGTGAGCAACAGGGTCTTTTCGACCGTGGTCAGTTGCCCGGCGATCGCCTGGTAAAGCCCCACGAACTCACTGTTGACCAGCACAAAGCGGTCCTCGGCGTGGTTCATGGTGTAGAGAATCTGTTCCGGTGACAGGCGCACGTTGATCGTGTGGATCACCGCCCCGATCATCGGGATGGCGAACATGCACTCCAGGTAGCGGTGGCTGTCCCAGTCCATCACGGCCACGGTGTCACCGGCCTTGACCCCGGCCTCGGTCAGCACGTTGGCCAAGCGGGCGACGCGCTCGATCAGGGTCGGGTAGGTGTAGCGCAGCTTGTCACGGTAGATGATTTCCCGGGTTTTCTCGTAGCGAGTACCGGACATCAACAGACGTTTGATCAACAACGGGTACTGGTAAGCGCCTTCGGCGGGCGGGATAACACGGGTCTGCAACATACGAATCCCTTATCTGACTGCACGGTCTTGGCTTGAAGACCTGCACTTTAGAGCGCTTATGCCTCAGCCAAATCAGCCAAAGGAATGATTTGCAGCCCCCGACGAGTGCTAGCTTTGCGCCACTACCCGGATCAATTCGCGCGGGTAAACGCCAGCTTCACACCAATGGCAATCAACACGACGCCCATGGTGCGGTCGAACCAGTGGCCCATGCGCGCAAACCCGGCGCGTACGCGCTGCTGGCTGAACAGCATCGCCACCAGGCAAAACCACAACGCGGTGGCCACCGCCAAGTACACACCGTAACCGGCCTGGATTGCCAGCGGCGTGTGCGGGTTGATCACCACGGTAAACAGCGACAGGAAGAACAGCGTGGCCTTGGGGTTCAGGCCATTGGTCACGAAACCGGCGGTGAACGCGCCGCGTGGGGTGCGCTCACCGGCTTCGCGGTGCAACTCGCCTTCGGTGGCAGGTTTGGCCGGCTGTGCACGCAGTGCCTTGAAACCGATATACAGCAGGTACGCCGCTGCCGCCCATTTCAACGCGTTGAACAGCACGATGGACTGGGACACGATCAAGCCGATGCCCAGCAGCGAGTAACCCACGTGCAGGAAAATCGCCGAACCGACGCCCAGCGCTGTCCAGGTTCCGGCGCGCCGGCCATGGGTCACACTCTCACGCACCACCACAGCGAAATCCGGGCCCGGGCTGGCCACGGCCAATAAGTGAATCAAGGCTACGGTCAAGAACTCGGCGACGTACATACGCACTCCATTAAGTAACTGATAATTTCATCTGATAGGCTCCGGAGATTACGCCTTCGAACCCTGTCGCAAAAGGTACAGTTGATGACGAACAATCGCCGCGCCGTCTTCCTTGACTACCCGTCCCTGGACCTCGGAGACCTGGACTTCAGCGAGTTGCGCAACAGCTTCAGTGAACTGCAGTTGCTGGCCGACACCACGCCGCAAAATGTGGTTGAACGCCTGCATGGCGCCCAAGTAGCAATCAGCAACAAGATCGTGCTCAACGCCGAAACCTTGGCCGCCAGCCCCGAGCTCAAGCTGATCCTGGTGTCGGCCACCGGCACCAACAACGTTGACCTCGCCGCCGCCCGCGCCCATGGCATCACCGTGAGCAACTGCCAGGGCTATGGCACGCCGTCGGTGGCACAACACACCATCATGTTGCTGCTCAACCTGGCGACACGCCTGCAGGACTATCAACGGGATGTGGCCGCCGGCAAATGGCAACACGCCAAGCAGTTCTGCCTGCTGGATCACCCGATTGTCGAGCTGGAAGGTAAAACCCTCGGCCTGCTCGGCCACGGTGAGCTGGGCGGTGCCGTAGCGCGCCTGGCCGATGCCTTTGGCATGCGCGTGCTGCTGGGCGCGATTCCCGGGCGCCCTGCCCGTGCCGACCGCGTACCACTGGATGAGTTACTCGCCCAGGTCGACGCCCTGACCTTGCATTGCCCGCTCAATGAACACACGCGCAACTTGATCGGTGCCCGCGAGCTGGCGCTGCTCAAGCCCGGCGCGTTTATCGTCAATACCGCACGCGGTGGCCTGATCAACGAACAGGCCCTGGCCGACGCGTTGCGCGGCGGTCACCTGGGCGGTGCGGCGACCGATGTGCTCAGCGTAGAACCCCCGGTCAATGGCAACCCCTTGCTGGCCGATGACATTCCTCGGTTGATCGTCACGCCTCACAACGCCTGGGGCAGTCGTGAAGCGCGGCAACGGATCGTCGGTCAATTGACGGAAAACGCCCGGGGCTTTTTCAACGGCACCCCGCTGCGCGTCGTCAGTTGATAAACTGCGCCCCTTTTCAAGGAGCAGACCATGGATCCGCGCAGTGAAGTACTGCTTCGCCAGGCCGAACTTTTTCAAGGCAATCTGCTGCTCGTCGGCTTGCCTGCCGACGACTTGCTGGGGCGCCTGCCCAATGCCCACGGCTGGAGCTGGCATGCCGGCGACCAGGCAGCGCTCGACGCGCGTTTCCCTGAGCGCTGCCAGTTTGGCGTGAACGTGCCCGAGCGCTCGTTTGATACCGCCGTGATTTTCCTGCCCAAGTCCAAGGACCTCACCGATTACCTGCTCAACGCCGTGGCGGCGCGCCTGCCCGGTGCGGAACTGTTTCTGGTCGGCGAGAAAAAGGGCGGGATCGAAAGCGCTGCCAAACAGATGATC
This sequence comes from Pseudomonas sp. MWU15-20650, assembly GCF_023242475.1. Taxonomy (GTDB): domain Bacteria; phylum Pseudomonadota; class Gammaproteobacteria; order Pseudomonadales; family Pseudomonadaceae; genus Aquipseudomonas. The sequence goes on from NZ_JALJFG010000003.1 coordinate 98,217, forward strand.
CCTTTCGGCAAACCGCGCAAGCTGGATAACGCACGGCATTGCCAGCTGTGGCAAGTCACTGTCGCCGACGCCCCGCCAGCGGTCGAGCTGGAAAGCCTGGCGCAGGTCTTCGAAGTACCGCTGGCCGACGGGCCGCTCAAGGTGGTGAGCCTGCCGGGCGTGTTCAGTCACGGTCGCCTGGATCGCGGCACCGAGTTGTTGCTGGAGCATTTGGACAAACTGCCCAGCGGTCACTTGCTGGACTTCGGTTGCGGCGCCGGCGTGCTGGGCGCTGCGGTCAAACGTCGCTACCCGCATAACAGCGTCACGCTACTGGACGTGGACGCTTTCGCTGCCGCCAGCAGTCGCCTGACCCTGGCAGCCAACGGCCTGGAAGCCGAGGTGCTGACCGGAGATGGCATCGACGCCGCACCGATGGGTTTGAACGCGATTCTGAGCAACCCACCGTTTCATGTCGGGGTGCACACCGATTATTTCGCCACCGAGAACTTGCTGCGAAAAGCCGGCAAACATCTGGCAAAAGGCGGCGAACTTCGCTTGGTGGCCAACAGCTTCCTGAAGTATCAACCGCTGATCGAAGAGCATTTGGGCGTGTGCGCGGTCAAGGCCGAAGGCAATGGATTTCGCATTTACCGTGCCAAGCGTGGCTAACGGACGTTTGAAAAAGAAGGCTTGCCGAATGGGTTTTGCCTAGGCAGAATCCGCTCCGTCCTAGGGGAGTAGTCTCCCACGAGCCCCACGCTCGTCCGGCATACGTCAACATACTTGGTCAGCAGACCATGGCGTATGCGACCCAGGAGTCCGCACAGACGGACCGGGGTTTGACAAGACCTATGACACGCACACCTTACCCGGGGCGGGAAGGCTGTACGTGTCATAGCCGTGTCGACCCGCCCCTGGAAGCCTACCTGATGCTGGATTCATTACTCGTTCCTACCGCAATCGTTGCCTTGGCCGAAATCGGCGACAAGACGCAACTGCTCGCACTCATCCTGGCCGCACGCTTTCGCAAACCCTGGCCCATCATCGCCGGCATCGTCGCCGCGACCCTGGCCAACCATGCGGCGGCCGGCGCCGTAGGGGCCTGGTTCGGCAGCTTCTTCTCGGATGCGGTGTTGCACTGGATCCTCGCGGCGAGCTTCTGCGCCACGGCGCTGTGGACCCTGGTGCCGGACAAACTCGACGATGACGAAGCCAGCACCACACGCAAATTCGGGCCGTTCCTGACCACGCTGATTGCCTTCTTCCTCGCGGAAATCGGTGACAAGACGCAGATCGCCACGGTGATGCTGGCGGCACAATACCCGGAGTTGTGGCTGGTGATTATCGGCACCACCCTAGGCATGCTGATTGCCAACGTACCGGTGGTTCTGGCGGGGAATTTTGCCGCGGAAAAACTGCCGTTGACCTTGATTCGCCGATTGGCGGCGACGGCGTTTTTCATCCTGGCGATCGTGGCGGTCTACAAGGCCATGCAGAGCAGTGGCTGGATCTAAGGATCCAAGCCTGCAAAGCCAATCCAACGTGGGAGGGACTTACCCCCTCCCACATCTGGATCGTCACAAGGTCAGGACTTCCTGGACTGCTGATACAACGGCATCACCTTCGGGATCGCCGCCTGCAAGGAGGCGATTCGGCTATCGGAAGCCGGGTGGGTGCTCATGAATTCCGGCGGTGCGCCTTCCGAAGCCTTGGCCATCTTGTTCCACAGGGTAATCGCCGCATTCGGGTTGTAGCCGGCGCGAGCAGAGAGCTCCAGGCCAATCAAGTCCGCTTCGTTCTCATTGGCGCGGCTGTTTGGCAACGTCATGCCGTAGTTGGCGACCGTATCGGCCAGCGCCAGGCTGTCCTGGGTCAGGCCGAGCAACGCACCGGCCCCCTGCTTGGCCATCTCGATGCCATAGGCTTTGGACATGGCCTCACGGCCGTGCTCGCGAAGGGCGTGGGCAATTTCATGCCCCATGACTGCAGCCAATTCGTCATCGGTCAGCTTGAGGTTGTCGATCAATGCGCTGTACACAAAGATCTTGCCGCCCGGCCCGCAGTTGGCGTTCATCTCATCGCTCTTGATCAGGTTCACTTCCCACGTCCATTGCGCCGCATCCGGACGGAAGGTCGGCGCCTGGGCGATCAGGCGATTGGCGATGGCTTGCACACGCTTAGCGTTGGCGCTGGTTTTGTCCACCAGCCCCTTGCTGCTGGCTTCACCCAGGGTCTGCTGGTAGGACTGGGCGTACATCTGGTCGACCTGCTGACTCGAGAGCATGCTGAACATGTATTGCTTACGCTCTACCCCGACGGCGCCACCGCTGGTGGTATTGACCGACTGGCAACCGGCCAGCAGCATCGCTGCAACACATCCACTTACCACCAATGATTTCTTCATCAACCCGCTCCTTGAAAACATGGCGCGTATCCTAGGCGGTCATTTGTATCGACGCTAGATACACCAGACGTGTAACCGCTGAATTTCGGATACCTCCCACACACCCACACCGGCAGCGAACAGCCTGTTTACGACACCGCGCGCTATTTTGCCGGCCAAGCCTTCAGCCTCCCGAGCCCACGGCCGATACAAAAAGGCAGCCAATCTCCCCAGCGCTCGGAGCCCCCCATGAAATTCAGGTCTATTCAGTTTTCTGTCGCGGCACTGACCGGGGCCATTGTGCTGAGTGTGGTCGTGGTATTGGTGGTCTACGCCTTGTTTGCAGGCGCGCGCACCCAGCAGATGGTGCAAGAGCGCACCCAGGCGCAGTTCGAACAGATCATCAAGGAGCGCCTCACGACGCTCGCGCAAACCCAGGCCACGCTGATCCAGCGGGAACTGGAAGCCCCACTGGTGACCGCCAAAGGCTTGGCCACCGCCAACGCGCTGCTGGGCATGAAAGACGCCAAGGGCGAACCGGCACTGCAGGTCGGCCGCGAGCAACTGATCAACCTGCTGCATGAAACCGTGGTGCGTAACCCGAAGATCCTTGGCGCCTACATCGGCTGGGAACCCAATGCGATTGATCACAACGACGCTCAATACGTGAACAGCCCCATCGTCGGCATGGGCACAGACGGCCGTTTCCTGCCGTGGTGGTACCGCAACGCCGATGGCAGCCTGGGCCTGGACAAGCTCGCCGACGTCAACGACCAGAACATTCTCGCCACTGGCGTACGCGCCAGTGAGTACTACCTGTGCTCCAAGGAAAGCAGCAAGCCCTGCGCCATCGACCCGGCCCCTTACAAAGTGGGCAACGCCATGGTGATGCTCGCCTCGTTTATCGAACCGATCATGATCGATGGGAAGTTCCAGGGCATTGTTGGCGCCGACCTGTCGGTGAACTTCATTCAGGACATGCTGACCCGTGCCGACCAGAGCCTTTACAACGGCGCCGGTGAGCTGGCGCTGATCTCCAGTAACGGTCGCCTGGTGGCCTACACCAAGGACGCCGGCAAGCTCGGCGAAAAAGCCACCGACCTGCTCGACAGCCGTGCGTTGACCAACCTCGGCCAGTTGAAAGCCGGTGAGGTTCGTTACGACATCGACCAGGCACATGGGCAGATCGAATTGCTCCTGCCCTTCAACATCGGCCAGGCCGAAGCGCGCTGGACCCTGATGCTGCAACTCCCGTTGAGCGCGGTAATGGCTGACTCGCAAAAGCTGCAAAGTGACCTGCAAGCCCAGCGCAAGACCGACACGTTCGGCATGGCCATGGTGGGTTTATTGATCGCCGGCATCGGCCTGCTGGTGATCTGGCTGGTGGGCCATGGCATCGCCCGCCCGCTCAAGCAAATGGTCGCGATGCTTAACGATATCGCCCAAGGCGAAGGCGACCTGACCCGACGCCTGAGCAGTGATCGCGCCGACGAACTGGGTGCCATCGCCAGCGGCTTCAACACCTTCCTGATCAAGCTGCAAGGCATGATTACCCAGGTGGTGAGCTCGGTGCAGAAGGTCAGCGACTCGTCGGAGCACACCGCCGACATCGCGATTCGTACCAACCAGGGCGTGCATAAGCAGATGGTGGAGATCGACCAAGTGGCCACCGCCGTGCATGAGATGACGGCCACCGCGCAAGATGTGGCGCGCAATGCCACCCAGGCGGCGCAAGCGGCCAGCCATGCCGACCAGGCAGCCAGCCAGGGCATGCGCATCGTGCGCGACACCTCTACGTCCATCGGCGCGCTGGCCGAAGAAATCGGCAAGGCGGTCAGCGTGGTACAGACGCTGGCCAAAGACAGCGAGAACATCAACGCCATCCTCACCGCCATTCGCGGGATTGCCGAACAGACCAACCTGCTGGCACTCAACGCGGCAATCGAGGCGGCGCGGGCCGGCGAGCAAGGCCGCGGTTTTGCCGTGGTGGCCGATGAGGTGCGCAACCTGGCGCAGAAAACCCAGAAGGCCACCGAGGAAATCCAGACCATGATCCAGCAACTGCAACAAGGCACACGGGACGTGGTACGGGTGATGGAAGACAGCCAGACCCGCACCGATGAAAGCGTGCAACACGCAGCCAAGGCCGCCGAGGCGCTGGAAACCATCACTCAAGCGGTGTCAGTGATTAACGACATGAACACCCAGATCGCCAGCGCTGCCGAGGAACAGAGCGCAGTGGCCGAGGACATCAACCGCAATGTGATCAATATCGGCCAGGTGGCCAACGAGGTGGCGGGCGGCGCGGATGAGTCGAGCGCGGCCAGCGCGGATCTGACCAAGCTGGCCGAGCAGCAGCGGCGCTTGATCAATCAGTTCAAGGTTTAAGCCGGGGTCAGACACTCCGGCCCATTGAGCTTGGGATCGTTGACCATATTGGCCAGGACCCGCTCGCGCAACGCGGCGGGTTCACTGGCCAGTAGCCCCTGCAACACATGCAAGGGTGTCTCCGGGTCCAGCCAGGCCGCCTGCCCCGCCGCATCCAGAATCAACGGCCGACGCTGACTTTGCGCAGCCTGGGTGACCACTGCCGCGCTCAACCACACTTGCTCCTGCACTGGGTACGCTTCCCAGATCGCGGCAAAAAACAATGTGGAGCCCTCGCCCGGTGTCAACCAGTATGGGCGTTTGCGCTGGGTGCCGCGCCATTCGTAGAAGCCGTTGGCTGGCAGCAGGCAGCGGCGTTGGCGAAAGGCTTCGCGGAACATCGGTTGCTCGGCCAGGGTTTCGGCACGGGCATGGGCCGGGGTGCGGGAAAGGTCCGTCAGCCAAGGCGGAGTCAGGCCCCAGCGCGCGCGGGCCAGGGTGCGCTGGCCGTCGCTCAGGCGCTGGATCAGCACCGTGTCATTCGGGGAGATGTTCCACTGGGCCTGCTGGTCAGCCGGGAAGCCCGGCAAGGCAGCAAAGGCAGGGTTCCAGCGAAACAGGGCATAACGTCCACACATGGGGCAACACGACTCTTGGGGGTAAACCGACCGACAGCCTAACAGACCAACACGTCGGGGAAGCTGTCGGGTTCATCGCCGGGCAGCGGTTGCGCGCCAATATAGGCAGTAATCAGCTCGCGGGCGTAGGCGGCCTGATCGTTGTCCACGTCCAACCCCAGCAAGCCGAATATCGGCAGCTCACCGGTGCCGCCGAGCAAATGACGCCCCACCAGGTGCGCCTCAATGCCTTCGCTGGCGAGCATCTGTTGCAGCAGCTCGCCTTCCATCAGGTTTTCCGGTTCGTAGATTCGCTGCATGGGCGTACCTGTTATTCGTTTTCACTGCGCACGTCCAGCATCCATTCATGTCCGTGCACCTGTAACTCAAAAATGATCGGCCGGCAGCAGACCGGGCAATCTTCTATATATTCCTGATCGCCCCCGGACAGGTCCAGCAACGCCGTGACCACCTCGCCACAATAAGGACATTCGTACGACTCTTCTTCCATCGCGGTCTCCCAAGTGACTTGTGCGTATAATCGCCGGTCTATTTACAGGGCCATTCCCGGTAGAGCCAATATGGCGACCTCACCCTGATATTTCCTTTACTTACCCTAGCCGTTTCTAACAAGAGAGCATGATGGGCGAATTCGATACCATCCGACCTTACAACGACAGCGAAGTCCCGGCAGTGCTGGCACGTCTGTTCAGTGACAAGGCCTTTCTGGACATCCTGACCCACTTCCGCTTCCCGCGCCTTGCCGGCGCCCTGGGCTGGCTGCTCAAGCCGATGATCGCGCGCAAATTGCGCCGCGAGTTCGCCAGCGTCACTACCGTGGCGACGCTGCAGGACAAAGTCGAGTATTACGTCGACCACACCATTGATCGGGCGACCGACGGCGTGACCTATACCGGCGTCGAGCAATTGAAATCCGGCACGGCCTATCTGTTTCTGGCCAACCATCGCGACATCGTGATGGACCCGGCCTTCGTCAACTACGCCGTCTACCATGCCGGCCTGCCGACGCCGCGTATCGCCATCGGCGACAATCTGCTGCAAAAGCCGTTTGTCAGCGACCTGATGCGCCTGAACAAGAGCTTTATCGTGCACCGCTCGATCACCGGGCGAAAAGAGAAAATGGCGGCGTACCAGTTGCTGTCGGCCTACATCAACCATTCGATCCGCAACGACGGCCAGTCGATCTGGATCGCCCAGGCCGAAGGCCGGGCCAAGGATGGGGATGATCGTACCGAATCGGCGATCCTCAAGATGTTCCACGTCAGCCGCAAGGACGAGCCGTTTGCCGAGGTCATCCAGTCGTTGAACCTGACGCCGGTGTCCATCAGCTACGAGTACGACCCCTGCGACGCCGCCAAGGCCCGTGAGCTGTACATTCGCGCCACCACTGGCACCTACAGCAAGGCGCCGGGTGAAGATGATGTGAGCATTGCCCTGGGTATCACCGGCTACAAGGGCCGAGTGCATGTGAACTTTGCGCCGCCGATCACCGAACGTTTCGAAGATACCAAGCTGCTGGCAGTGGAAATGGATCGGCAAATTCTGGGTGGCTACCGGTTGTTCCCGGTGCATTACCTGGCGTACGCACAGTGGAAGGATGCCGACCCGCAACTGCAAGTGCCCAAGGCCGCCGATATATTCCCGGCCGACGAGTTGGCCAAGGCCAAAGCGGAATGGGAGCGGCGCTTGAACGAATGCCCGGCTGAACACCGGCCGTTCCTGGTGGTGCAATATGCAACACCGGTACGCAATCAGTATCGTGTTAAAGCAGGCATGGCCCTGTAGAACGCTTTACAGGTGGGTGCTGAGCCAGGAAGTGGCCAGCGCCAACCCAAGGCAGGCGAACCCAATGCGGTAAGCCAGGCGATACGCCCGCTCGGTGCGTATATCCAGAAATAGCATCGGTTGGTCAATGGCGCGCTCTTCACTTCGCGCGGCGAGGTCGGCCATTGCACGTTGCGCACGCAGGCGGGTGATAAACAGCAACACGGCGCCCGGGCAGGCAACCACTAGAGCAATAGCATTGATGAGCAGTGCGGGCAGCGCCATCGCAAACCTCGATGTATCAGTAGCCTGGTACCGATCAGATACAAACCTGAACGATAGTCGCCTCCTGCGCCTTCCTGCTCCCTCCTCCATGTCGGCTAATGTATCCAGTAATATTCAGCGTCACCTGAACGTCACCTTAACAAGTCACTCTGTTGCCCTTCGACGCTTGAGGAGCTTGTCATGCTGCATGCACAAAACCAGGATCGGCTGTATCTGATTGCCCAGACCGATGAGCAAGAGGCACTGATCGGCAGCCTGGCGTTTAATGTCCAGGACCGCCACTGGCTGGTGTATTGCGCCCTCGGCGGGCACCAGCATGCCGACCTGCCGGAGCTGGACTTGCTCACCGGCGTGAGTGTGCTGGACTTTTATGTCGATACGGCTGCATGAAGGTGGCAGGCACAAAAAACCGGGCTCAGTGATGAGCCCGGTTTTTTTTGAACCGCTTACTGGCGCTTATTGCGAACTGAGCAACTGGCCGATGCTTGGGTCCTTGAACAGACGGGTCAACGCGTCACTGAGCACGTCACTGACCAGCTTGGTGTTGGTTTCCTGATTGGGCGACATCCCGAAGCGCTGGTTGAGCGATGCGCCGTAGCGACCGCTGTAACGACGGGTACCGGCGCTGACATCGGACTTGAACGTTGCGCCGATCGAGGCTTCAGTCACATACAGGCCCTCTTTGGGCGACTGGTACTTCAATTCGGCCAGCGTAATGGTCAATTGAGGAGCACCTGGCGAATTGGCCGGCGTGAAGCCCAGCAGACGCACAGCGGCTTCAGCCTGAGCTTGCAGCTTGGGCAGTACGTCCTGGCCAGTCACCGAAATAAGCGCAGTTTCCGGATACAAACCGCCGCGTGAGCCCAGCGTAGGTGACGGACGACCATCCACCACGCGTACCGACACCGGCTGGCCGTGGCCTACAGGCGCCAACTGTGTGGTGATTTTAGGTTGCGGACTGAGCTGTTGCGGGCTGTTGGCGCAGCCAACCAGGGTCAAACTGGTCACAGTGATCAAACCGAACAACAGGCGTTGCAACATACTCATTTCTCCAGGACTAGGTGCAAACAGGTCGCCAGTATAACGGTGCACGTACGCCCCTCACCAGCAATCCTGAACGGCAGCTGAAGCTGCATGAAAATTACAATTTCGCATAAATTCGTCACTCCAGTGTCATGGCACACTGGCAACCTTCGAGCATGTAACGTAACAGGTACAAAGCCATGCGCCGTCTCAAATCACTGTTCATGCCACACGCCCACCATCGCCACTTTGCCCTGCTGGATGCCCACGGCCATTGCGTGGCATTCAAAGAGTGCAGCCTGCCGCCGGTCGGTGAGGGTTGGGTAGAGGTTGCCGAAACACACTTAGGCTGGATGCACCGCCCGCTACCGGCCAGTGCCCGGGTCAGCCCACAGATCGTGCGCGCACAACCCCAACAAGCGCTGGCCTCCTGACTGGAGCACTAATAAAAGTCATAAAACACACCCATTTCCTTGGCGTTCTTCGCTACAATCTCCCCCCGATTATAAGGACGTCTCCTGATCGGGCCTCGCAACATCGTTAATGCCTCGGCATTAGCCCCCAAATCGCCCACAGAGAGCCGCCCACACAGATCGAGTGAAGCCGGCGCGCTTGCTGTTTTCTTTGCAAATCACCCGCCTTTACCGAATCTGCCAGAGCTGCCATTGCGCTCGGCCACTTGAGTTGTTTGCCCGTTGTGCCGCGTGTCGGCAGAGGTTTACGGGCCAGGTGCCAGACGGGGGCAGCCCTTTTTTGAGGTTCACGTCTTCAAAAGAGCGTGAAAAAACGGGTTTTCACAACTTCACAAGAGTGTGGCGAGCAAATGAATAGTTTGGCGTTTGTACAAGCACCATCAGCGTCTGGAACAGCCCAACACAGGACCGAGTACTCCCCGAATACTGGAGCTTGAAACCTGTCCGCTACGGATTTGGTTGCACGAAACGCACGCTTTGACCATAAGTCGAATTGCCACAGGCGCCCATGAATGCGTTCATAGGCAGATTAGCCCGGCAGGAAGCGTGCGCTGAAGTTGCAAAAAAATTGCGAAGAATCGGACATGGCGATCCTGGCCATGGGTAATCTGGGGCAACACGTGAACCGCCCCGTCACTCCTGGCAGCCATGCCGTCAATTTGGTGCTGCAGATTTTGGAGACGCGTTAAATGGCGCATAACGAAGCAGTCGACGTAGTTCTGGTAGGGGCCGGCATCATGAGTGCCACCCTGGCCGTGCTGCTCAAAGAGCTCGACCCCGGCCTCAAGCTGGAAGTCGTTGAGCTGATGGATTCGGGTGCCGCGGAGAGTTCCAACCCGTGGAACAACGCCGGTACCGGCCACGCAGGGCTGTGTGAGCTGAACTACACGCCGCAGGCCGCCGATGGTTCCATCGACATCAAGAAAGCCGTGCACATCAATACCCAGTTCGAGGTATCGAAGCAGTTCTGGGCTTACCTGACCCAAAAGGGCACCTTTGGCTCGGCCAAGTCCTTCATCAGCCCGGTCCCGCACCTGAGCTTCGTGCAGGGCGACAACGGTGTGGCGTTCCTCAAGAAGCGTTTTGAAACCCTTAGCCAACATCACGCGTTTTCGGACATGCACTACACCGAAGACCGCAGCGAAATGGCCGAGTGGATGCCGCTGATGATGCCGGGCCGCCCGCTCGACGAAAAAATCGCCGCCACCCGCGTCATGAATGGCACCGACGTCAACTTTGGCGCCCTGACCAACCAGTTGCTCAGCCACCTGAGCAGCGCGGCCGACGCCCAGGTCAAGTACAGCAAGCGCGTGACCGGCCTCAAGCGGAACGGTGCCGGCTGGACCGTGAGCATCAAGGATGTCAACAGCGGTAATAGCCGTGAAGTGGACGCCAAGTTCGTATTCCTGGGTGCCGGTGGTGCGGCCCTGCCTCTGCTGCAAGCCTCCGGCATCGAAGAAAGCAAAGGCTTCGGCGGTTTCCCGGTGAGTGGCCAGTGGCTGCGTTGCGATAACCCCGAGGTGGTCAAGCACCACCAGGCCAAGGTCTACAGCCAAGCCGCCGTGGGCTCGCCACCGATGTCCGTACCACACCTGGACACCCGCGTGGTGGAAGGCAAGAAGTCCCTGCTGTTCGGGCCCTATGCCGGCTTCACCACCAAGTTCCTCAAGCATGGCTCGTTCCTTGACCTGCCGCTGTCGGTTCGCGCCGGTAACATCGGCCCAATGTTGGCCGTGGCCCGGGACAACATGGACCTGACCAAGTACCTGGTCAGCGAAGTGATGCAGTCCATGGAGCAGCGCCTGGAATCCCTGCGTCGTTTCTACCCGGAAGCGAAAGCCGAAGACTGGCGCCTGGAAGTAGCCGGCCAGCGCGTGCAGATCATCAAAAAGGACCCGAAGAAAGGCGGCGTACTGCAATTTGGCACCGAACTGGTCGCAGCCAAGGACGGTTCGCTTGCGGCGCTGCTGGGTGCCTCACCGGGCGCCTCGGTAACCGTATCGATCATGCTGGAGTTGATTGAGCGTTGCTTCCCGCAGAAAGCGTCCGGTGAATGGGCGACCAAGCTGCACGAGATCTTCCCGGCGCGCGAAAAAGTCCTGGAGACCGACGCCGAGCTGTATCGCAAGATCAACACGCAGAACAACATCAGCCTGGAGCTGGTGGCTCCTGTAGGAGCGAGCTCGCTCGCGAAAAACGTCAACGATAACGCAGCGCAAGTGGATTAACGCAGCGTTCTCAGGTTCTTCGCGAGCAAGCTCGCTTCTACCGTTAAAAGCGAAACGCCCCGGGCTCTTATGAGGCCGGGGCGTTTTTTTTGTGGCTCGGTTAATCAGCCGCGGGCGCTGTCGATCAGCTCAATGTAGTCGGCGGCGTTGCGCTGGTCCTTGATCAGGTCAACGAAGGTCTGGCCATGCTCGTCCTTGCCATCCAGGTCCAGACCTGCTGCCTTGAAGAACCCCAGGAACCGCTCGAAGTCGTCGATACGCAGGCCACGGTAAGCCTTGATCAGTTTATGCAGGGACGGCGACGTCGCATCAACCGGCTCGAAGTCCAGGAACAACTTGATCTGGTCGTCACCGATTTCGTCGCCAATCACCTGTTTCTTATCTTTACGCATTACCGACTCCAGCCTGCAGACATTTACACGGGGCTTGAAGTCTACCTGCGCGACGCCGGCTTCGAAAGCGGTGAGAAAGCAGCCCCTCCCACATTTGGATTTGAGTCTGCTCAGTCGAACTGGGCAAGCATCCAGCGATGATACTCAGCCATACCTGCCTCGCCTTCGCGGGGTGCCCAGTCGGCCAACTCCCCCTCACCCACAGCGCGGTAAGGGCCAGCCTTGCACTCAAACATCACGCTGTCCGGTTCAAGCACTACCAGACCATGGAACACGCCGGGCGAAAGGTCGACACCCTGGCATTGTCCGCCCGCTTCCAAAACACGTTTGCTCAACACCTCGCCCGTCTCACTGAAAATCAAGATACCCAGGCGCCCTTTGAGCACCAGCAAGGTTTCGGCTTTATCGGCGCTCAGGTGACGGTGAGGCTGCACATAGGTGCTGGGCTGCAAACCGACCGCCATGCGATGACAAGATTCTTGCATCTCATGGAAGTTAATGTTTTGACGGCCACGAGGATTGGCGGCCGCTTTCTCGGCCAACTCGGCAAACAGCGTCTGATCAAGAAAGCGAGCCATCGATTACATTCCTTTAACGGCGTAGATGCCATTGGCGTTACGCCAGTAGCCCTTGTAGTCCATGCCATACCCAAAGATATAACGGTCAACGCACGGCAGCCCGACAAAATCGGCTTTCAGTTCAGGGCGGGCTTTGCGGTCGTGGTCTTTATCGATCAACACAGCGGTGTGCACTTTACGCGCGCCGGCATGTTTGCAGAAATCGATGATCGCGCCCAGGGTGTGACCTTCATCGAGGATGTCGTCGATGATCAGCACGTCGCGGTCGATGAACGAGACTTCCGGCTTGGCTTTCCAGAACAGGTCGCCGCCGCTGGTTTCGTTGCGATAACGGGTGGCGTGCAGGTAAGAAGCTTCCAGCGGGAATTGCAGGTGGGTGAGCAATTTACCGGCGAAGATCAGGCCACCGTTCATCACACAAAAGACCACCGGGTTGGTGTCGGCCATTTCGCGGGTGATGTGCTCGCCGACCTTGGCGATTGCTGCTTCGACCTGCGCTTCGGTGTACAGGCAGTCAGCCTCGTGCATGATTTGACGGATATGCTCGAGATCAGCAGACATGGCGCTCTCCAAGGGGGTGCTGTGGCAAGAAAAGCGGGCGAAGGTACGCTTCTCGTGCGCTCCAATCAAGCCTTTATGGACTAACGTACTTGATGTCTATAGGACAACACCCTCGGATAGATTAATCTAGGCCGGTTTTTTTGCCCGCCGCCGGAGCCTTTCCCATGCCCACTCGCGAGATCCGCCACCCGCTGATCCGACACAAGCTCGGCCTCATGCGCCGCGCCGACATTAGCACGAAGAACTTCCGTGAGCTTGCTCAGGAAGTCGGAGCGTTGCTCACATACGAAGCCACTAAAGATCTGCCCCTGGAAACCTACGAGATTCCTGGTTGGGCCGGTCCCGTCCAGGTCGAGAAGATCGCCGGTAAGAAAATCACCGTAGTGCCGATTCTGCGCGCCGGTATTGGCATGCTCGAAGGCGTGCTCAGCCTGATCCCGGGTGCCAAGGTCAGCGCCGTCGGCGTTGCCCGCAATGAAGAGACGTTGCAGGCCCATACCTACCTGGAAAAACTCGTACCGGAAATCAACGAACGCCTGGCCATGATCATCGACCCGATGCTCGCCACCGGCAGTTCCATGGTCGCCACCATCGACCTGCTGAAAAAGGCCGGCTGCAAGGACATCCGCGCCATGGTCCTGGTCGCGGCACCCGAAGGCATTGCCGCCGTCGAAAAGGCCCACCCGGACGTGCAGATCTACACTGCGTCCATCGATGAGCGCCTGAATGAGCACGGCTACATCATCCCAGGCCTGGGCGATGCCGGTGACAAGATCTTCGGTACCAAGCAGAAGGACGCGTGAGCATGCAGGATGAATTCAACGACCCGCTTTGGCGCCAGATCCTGTCTGGCGCACAAATGCTCTTCGTGGCATTTGGCGCGCTGGTGTTGATGCCGCTGATCACAGGTCTTGATCCAAACGTCGCGCTGTTTACCGCAGGTCTTGGCACGCTGCTGTTCCAGGTGGTAACAGGGCGGCAGGTGCCGGTATTCCTGGCGTCGAGCTTTGCATTTATCACCCCGATCATTCTCGCCAAAGGCCAGTTCGGCCTCGCGGCGACCATGGGCGGTGTGATGGCAGCCGGTTTCGTTTATACGTTCCTGGGCCTGGCAGTAAAGATCAAGGGCACCGGTTTCATCGACAAACTGCTGCCGCCGGTGGTCATCGGCCCGGTGATCATCTCCATCGGCCTGGCCATGGCACCGATTGCCGCCAATATGGCGATGGGTAAGGCGGGTGATGGCAGTGAACTGATCCATTACCAGACCGCCATGCTCATCTCGATGCCGGCGCTGCTGACCACCCTGATCGTGGCGGTGTTCGGCACAGGCATTTTCCGCCTGGTGCCGATCATCTCCGGCGTGCTGGTGGGCTTTGCGATGTCGTTCTACTTTGGCGTGGTCGACACGGCGAAAATCGCCGCTGCACCGTGGTTCGCCCTCCCCCACTTCACCGCGCCGGAGTTCAACTGGCAGGCGATTCTGTTTATCGTCCCGGTCGCCTTGGCGCCGGCGATCGAGCATATCGGTGGTGTGATTGCCGTGGGCAGCGTGACCGGTCGCGACTACCTGAAGAAACCGGGCCTGCACCGCACGCTGCTGGGTGATGGCATTGCCACCACAGCTGCCGGCCTGTTTGGCGGCCCGCCCAACACCACCTACGCCGAAGTGACGGGCGCGGTGATGCTGACCAAGAACTACAACCCGAAAATCATGACCTGGGCGGCCGTATTTGCCATCAGCCTGGCGTTTATCGGCAAGTTCGGTGCATTACTGCAAAGCATCCCGGTTCCGGTAATGGGCGGGATTCTGTGCCTGCTGTTCGGCTCGATTGCCGCTGTGGGGATGAACACACTGATTCGCCACAAGATCGACCTGGGTGAAGCGCGCAACCTGGTGATTGTGTCGGTGACCCTGGTATTCGGGATTGGCGGTGTGCTGGTCGGCACCGGTACTGGCCCGGATGATTTCGGCCTCAAGGGCATCGCCCTGTGTGCCGTGGTAGCGATTGGTTTGAACCTGCTGCTGCCGGGTAATGATGGCTGGAAGAACAAGAAGCCAGACGAGCCACTGCTCTAAGTCACGTCGCAAACTAAATGTGGGAGGGGGCTTGCCCCCTCCCACATTTGATTTCAGCGCCTGTTAAAGCTCGCCCAAGCCATCAATCAGCGCCTGGTTCTGCTCCGGCGTGCCGATACTGACCCGCAGGAACTGGGCAATACGCTCTTGCTTGAAGTGGCGAACAATCACCCCTTGCTCACGCAGCTTGGCCGCCAGGCCGGCCGCGTCGTGCCGTGGGTGGCGCGCAAAGATGAAGTTGGCCGCTGAAGGCAACACTTCAAAGCCTTTACCTTCCAGTTGCGCGACCACCTGGTTGCGGCTGTCGATCACCTGCCGGCAGGTCTTCTCGAAGTATTCACGGTCCTCGAACGCCGCTGCCGCCCCCACAATCGCCAGACGGTCCAACGGATAGGAGTTGAAGCTGTTCTTGACCCGCTCCAGCGCCTCGATCAGGTCGGGGTGCCCCACGGCCAGGCCCACACGCAAGCCAGCCAGTGAACGCGACTTGGACAGGGTCTGGGTCACCAGCAGGTTCGGATAACGGTCCACCAGACTGATGGCGGTTTCGCCGCCAAAGTCGATATAGGCTTCATCGACCACCACCACCGATTCCGGGCTGGCCTTGAGGATCTGCTCCACCGCTTCCAACGCCAGCACACAACCGGTCGGCGCGTTCGGGTTAGGGAAGATAATCCCGCCGTTGGGCTTGGCGTAGTCGGCCACGCGGATCTGGAATTGCTCGTCCAGCGGCACGGCGTCGAATTTGATGCCGTAGAGGCCGCAATACACTGGATAGAAGCTGTAGCTGATGTCCGGAAACAGCAGCGGCAGGTCGTGTTGGAACAAGCCGTGGAAGATGTGCGCCAACACTTCGTCGGAACCGTTGCCGAGGAATACCTTGCCGGCGTCGATGCCGTAGTACCTCGCCACAGCCTGCTTGAGCAGGTCGCTGTTGGGGTCCGGGTACAGGCGCAAGTTGTCGTTCAACTCAGCCTGCATCGCCGCGAGCGCCTTGGGCGAAGGGCCGTAGGGGTTCTCGTTGGTGTTGAGCTTGACCAGTTTGGTCAGCTTCGGTTGCTCGCCAGGCACGTAAGGCACGAGGCTCTTGACGAAGGGGCTCCAGAATTTGCTCATGCCTTACTCTCCCTTAACGATGCGATATTCGGCGCTACGCGCGTGGGCGCTCAGCGATTCACCACGGGCCAGCACCGAGGCCGTCTTGCCCAGTTCGGAGGCACCTTGAGGCGAGCAGAAGATAATCGACGAACGCTTCTGGAAGTCATACACCCCCAGCGGCGACGAAAACCGCGCGGTGCCGGAGGTCGGCAACACGTGGTTGGGGCCGGCGCAGTAGTCGCCCAGGGCTTCGCTGGTGTGGCGACCCATGAAGATCGCACCGGCGTGACGGATCGATGGCAGCCAGGCTTGAGGGTCGGCTACCGACAGTTCCAAGTGCTCCGGCGCAATACGGTTGGCCACTTCAATGGCCTGCTCCATGTCGCGTACCAGGATCAACGCACCGCGGCCATTGATCGACTTCTCGATGATCTCGGCGCGCTCCATGGTCGGCAGCAACTTATTGATGCTGGCGGCGACCTTGTCGAGGAACTCGGCGTCGGGGCTGACCAGGATTGCCTGGGCGTCTTCGTCGTGTTCAGCCTGGGAAAACAGATCCATGGCGATCCAGTCCGGGTCGGTCTGGCCGTCACACACCACGAGGATTTCCGAGGGGCCGGCGATCATGTCGATACCGACCTGGCCAAACACATGGCGCTTGGCGGTCGCGACGTAGATGTTGCCCGGGCCGACCACTTTGTCGACCTTCGGCACGCTTTCGGTGCCATAGGCCAGGGCCGCAACCGCTTGCGCACCGCCGATGGTGAACACGCGGTCAACACCGGCGATGCAGGCGGCGGCCAGCACCAGTTCGTTGATTTCACCGCGCGGGGTTGGCACCACCATGACCACTTCGGTCACGCCCGCCACTTTGGCCGGGATCGCGTTCATCAATACCGATGAAGGGTACGACGCTTTACCGCCGGGCACATACAGACCGGCACGATCCAGTGGCGTGACCTTTTGGCCGAGCACAGTGCCGTCGGCTTCGGTGTAGCTCCAGGAGTCCTGTTTTTGCTTTTCGTGGTAGCTGCGCACGCGTGCCGCCGCGATTTCCAACGCTTCGCGCTGCGGCACAGTGATACGCGTAAGGGCCAGCTCCAGGCGTTCGCGGGGCAAAATCAGGTCGGACATGGACTTGACGTCCAGACCGTCGAACTGGCGGGTGAAGTCTACCAGCGCTGCATCACCGCGCTCGCGCACGGCCTTGATGATGTCGAGCACTCGCTGGTTGACCGAGTCGTCGGACACGCTTTCCCAGCTCAGCAGATGATCCAGATGATGGGCGAAATCCGGGTCGGCAGCGTTGAGTCGGGCAATTGCAGTGGACGTGGTCATAGCGAGGGCCTCAATAGAATTGGCAAAAACTCAGGCGCCCTAAACTAGCAGTCGTTTCCGCTTGGGCACCTGAGAATTCTGGCTATGAGGCGGATAGACGGGCGCAGCTTTTCAGCTACGCGGGTGAGTCAACCGCGGTGTCGAGACTCCACTGCCTTGCGCAGGGTGTCGATCAACGCCTGGATACGGGCGTGCTGCATCTTCATCGAAGCTTTGTTGACGATCAGGCGGGAGCTGATGTCGGCAATGAAGTCCTGCGGTTCCAGACCGTTGGCGCGCAGCGTGTTGCCGGTGTCGACCACGTCGATGATCTTGTCGGCCAGACCGATCAGCGGCGCCAGTTCCATCGAGCCGTAGAGCTTGATGATATCGACCTGACGGCCTTGCTCGGCGTAGTAGCGCTTGGCGACGTTGACGAACTTGGTCGCCACCCGCAGGCGGCCTTTAGGCTCGACGTCACCGACACGGCCGGCAGTCATCAGCTTGCACAGCGCAATCCGCAGGTCCAGGGGCTCGTACAGGCCCTGGCCGCCATATTCCATCAACACGTCTTTGCCGGCGACACCCAGGTCGGCGGCGCCATGTTCAACGTAGGTCGGCACGTCGGTAGCCCGTACGATCAGCAGGCGAACGTCGTCCTGGGTCGTGGGGATGATCAGCTTGCGGCTCTTGTCCGGATTCTCGGTCGGCACGATGCCCGCTTCAGCCAGAAGCGGCAACGTGTCGTCAAGGATGCGGCCCTTGGACAGTGCGATGGTCAACATGGGAAATGTCAGTCCTTCATCAGGCTATTGCTGTCCGGTCGCAAACGGCGCCAGACACAGATCGAGGCCATGACAGCCTCGATTTGAAACAAATTCAGCTAACAGCGAACCCAGTCCTGTGGCGAGGGAGCTTGCTCCCTCGCCACAGTGACGGTGTTACTAGCCCGGTACGCGGCGGATTTTTGCGCCGAGCATCTGCAGTTTTTCTTCGATGCACTCGTAACCACGGTCTATGTGGTAGATGCGGTCGATCAGGGTATCGCCTTCGGCGCACAGTGCCGAGATCACCAGGCTGGCCGAGGCACGCAGGTCGGTCGCCATCACTGGCGCGCCCTTGAGCTTGTCGATACCGGTGACAATGGCGGTGTTGCCTTCGACCTGGATCTTGGCGCCCATGCGGTGCAGTTCATACACGTGCATGAAGCGGTTTTCGAAGATGGTCTCGATCACGGCACCGGTGCCTTCAGCAATCGCGTTCAGGGAAATGAACTGCGCTTGCATGTCGGTCGGGAACGCTGGGTATGGAGCGGTACGCACGTTGACGGCTTTCGGCCGCTTGCCGTGCATGTTCAGCTCGATCCAGTCTTCACCGGTGGTGATTTCAGCACCCGATTCCTTGAG
The DNA here is from genome assembly GCF_023242475.1 of Pseudomonas sp. MWU15-20650. Classification (GTDB taxonomy): domain Bacteria; phylum Pseudomonadota; class Gammaproteobacteria; order Pseudomonadales; family Pseudomonadaceae; genus Aquipseudomonas. Next base: position 116,792 of record NZ_JALJFG010000003.1, read on the forward strand.
TTTTTCCAGGACGGCTTCAAGGATGGTCGGATCGGTATCCTTGACCTTCACGCGGCCACCGGTCACGGCAGCGGCAACCAGGTAGGTGCCGGTCTCGATACGGTCCGGCATGACCTTGTAGGTAGCCGAGTGCAGGCGCTTCACACCGTCGATGGTGATGGTGTCGGTGCCGGCACCGGAGATGTTGGCACCCATGGCGATCAGGAAGTTGGCCAGGTCGACCACTTCGGGCTCGCGCGCGGCGTTCTGCAACACACTGCGGCCATTAGCCAGGGCAGCGGCCATCATGATGTTCTCGGTACCGGTTACGCTGACGGTATCAAAGAAGAAGTTTGCACCGCGCAGGCCGCCTTCCGGCGCCTTGGCCTTGATGTAGCCGCCTTCGACGTCGATGGTTGCACCCATGGCTTCCAGGCCACGGATGTGCAGGTCGACCGGACGCGAGCCAATGGCGCAACCACCAGGCAGTGCCACTTCGGCTTCGCCGAAACGGGCGACCATCGGGCCCAGCACCAGGATCGACGCACGCATGGTTTTCACCAGTTCGTACGGGGCGATCAGGGTCTTGATAGTACGAGGGTCGATTTCGACCGCCAGCTTTTCGTCGATCACCGGCTCAATGCCCATGCGACCGAACAGCTCGATCATGGTGGTGATGTCGTGCAGGTGCGGCAGGTTGGCCACAGTCACCGGGCCATCGCACAGCAGGGTCGCTGCCAGAATCGGCAAGGCGGAGTTTTTCGCACCGGAAATGCGGATCTCGCCATCAAGGCGGGCACCGCCGGTAATAATCAATTTATCCATAAGAATCTCGACGCCTTGGGGGCTCAGGTGCGCTCGGCCCAGGCCGCGCGGCTGAAAAATTTCATAGTGACCGCATGGATGCTGCCATCGGTGATCCACGGGTTCAAATGGGCATAGATCTGCTGTTGACGCTTGACCGGGCTCAATGCCGCCAGTTCATCGCTAATCACGTTCAGCTGGAAGTTGCAGCCTTCGCCTTCAACTTCAACGCTCGTTTCCGGCAGCTTTCCTTCAAGGAAGCTCTTAACTTCTAGGGCCTGCATGCTCAACCTCTATCGGCGCCCAGTGCGCACGGGTCGCACATCATACAAAAAAGCCCCGCGCCTGCGAACCCCGCATAGCAGGACTCTGACGGGGGGCTTCATTGATAGTGGGTATTTAAGGATGTGCCAACAGCTCGGTCAGGCCAGAAACCTGGGCAATTTCACGCATGTCGTCGGGCAATGCGCGAATGCTGACCGACTTCTTGGCCGCTTCGGCATCGCGTATGAAACACAGCAGCAACGACAGGCCAACGCTGCTGGACTTGGTGACTTGCGAACAATCAAGTACCAATGCCGGGGCAGTGCTGGCCTTGATCAACGCCTGGCCCTGCTTGCGCAGGTCAGGCCCTGAGCGGTAATCCAACACGCCACTGAGGAACAACTCGCCGGCGTCGCCAAGACGGACAGCCGACTCGGTCATTGTGCGGTCTTCCCAGCTGCTTCTTTATCGGACGTTTCCTTGGCCTTGGCGACTTCACCCGCCCAGCCATTGATGGTCTTGTCCAGGTCGTTGCCATTGCGCTGCATGGCATCAGCGAACTGATCACGGAACAGCTTGCCGATGTTGATGCCGTTGATGATCACGTTACGCAGTTTCCACTCGCCGTTGATCTTCTCCAGCGTGTACTGCACCGGGTACACCGCGCCATTGTTGCCCTTGACGCTCATGTTGACGCTGGTGCGATCACCCGACTCATCGCCGGCAGGTGCGACGGTAATGCCCTGGTTGTTGTACTCAAGCAAAGCGTTGCCGTAGAACTGGAACAGGCCCTTCTTGAAGTTTTCCTGGAACGTCTGCATCTGCGCAGGGGTTGCCTTGCGCGAGTACTTGACCGTCATGATGCTTTTGGAAATGCCTTCAGCATCGACCACCGGACCAACAATGGTGTTCAACGCATCGTAGAATTTACTCGGGTCTTGCTTGTACTGTTCTTTGTTGGCCTTCAGGTCAGCCAACATCTTGTTGGTCGTGTCCTGCACCAGATCGTGCGCAGAACCCGCCGCGTTGGCCATCAGCGGCAGCGCTGCAAGCAGTACCAGCAGGCCACGTCGCAAGGTAGAGATCATGAACACATTCCTCATTTGGCGTCTTTATTGACCGTATTGAGCAGGAATTTACCGATCAGGTCCTCAAGTACCAGCGACGACTGCGTGTCGTGGATGGTGGAACCATCCTTGAGCAGAGCTGTTTCCCCACCCACGCTGACACCGATGTACTTCTCGCCCAGCAGACCCGCAGTGAGAATAGATGCAGTGGAGTCAGTCGGCAGATTATCTACCTTCTTATCGATTTGCATGGTCACTCGACCGGTGAAGCTGTCGCGATCCAGATCGATTGCCGTGACCTTGCCGATGGTGACACCGGCCATGGTCACTTTGGCTCTGACAGTCAAGCCGGCGATATTGTCGAAGTATGCGTAAAGTTTATAAGTGTCGGCGGTGGGGCTGGCCGAAAGGCCACTGACTCGCAGGGCCAGCAACAGTAAAGCCAGGATGCCAGCCAGCAAGAATAGGCCGACACCGATTTCCACAGTGCGGTTTTGCATCAGAAATCTCCAAACATCAAGGCGGTCAAAATGAAGTCAAGGCCCAGTACCGCCAATGAGGCGTACACAACGGTCTTGGTGGTGGCGCGACTGATCCCCTCTGAGGTGGGCTCACAGTCGTAGCCTTGGAATACGGCGATCCAGGTCACTACAAAGGCAAAGACGATGCTCTTTATGACGCCGTTGAGCACATCACCCGTGAAAGTCACGCTGTTTTGCATGTTGGCCCAGTAGGAGCCGTCGTAGACCCCCAACCAGTCCACCGCCACCCACGAACCGCCCCAGATGCCGACCACGCTGAAGATCATCGCCAGCAATGGCAGGGAAATGAAGCCGGCCCAGAGGCGCGGGGCAACGATGTACTTGAGCGGGTCCACACCGATCATTTCCAGGCTGGACAGTTGTTCGGTGGACTTCATGTTGCCGATTTCGGCAGTCAGCGCGGAACCGGCACGCCCGGCGAACAGCAAAGCGGTGACTACCGGGCCAAGCTCACGCAGCAGCGTCAGGGCCACCATCTGCCCCACAGCCTGCTCCGAACCGTAGCTGGAAAGGATATTGAAGCCTTGCAGCGCCAGCACCATGCCGATGAATACCCCGGAGACCACGATGATCACCAGGGACATCACGCCGACCGCATGCAACTGCTTGATCAGCAAGCCAAAGCCGCCACCAATGCCGCCACGACCGAGCAAGGCGTGAAACAGGAAAATAGTCGAACGGCCCAGGACTTCGACGATGTCGATACCCGAGCGGCCGAAAAGGCGAACCTTCTCGATGAGAGATGTCTTGCGCATCAGCGCTTCCCCAGAAGATCTGAGCGGTAGTCCGCTGCCGGAAAGTGAAAAGGCACCGGGCCATCGGGATCGCCGGTCATGAATTGGCGAATGCGCGGGTTATCGGCGTTCATCAACTCTTCAGGCGTGCCCTGCCCCAGAACCTGGCCATCACCCACCACATAGAGGTAGTCGGCGATGCTCGCGGTTTCGGCCAAATCGTGGGACACCACGATACTGGTGATCCCCAACGCATCGTTGAGCAAGCGGATCAGGCGCACCAGCACGCCCATGGCGATCGGGTCCTGGCCAACAAAAGGCTCGTCGTACATGAGAATCTGGGGGTCGAGGGCAATGGCTCGCGCCAGGGCAACACGGCGTTTCATGCCGCCGGACAATTCGTCCGGCATCAGGTCAATGGCACCGCGAAGGCCCACGGCCTGCAGTTTCAACAAGACGATGTCACGAATCATTTCATCGGACAGCTGGGTATGCACCCGCAGCGGAAACGCTACGTTTTCGAAAACATCGAGGTCGGTGAACAACGCACCGCTCTGGAACAACACACCCATGTGCTTGCGTGCATCGAACAGATCGCTGCGCGACAACGTCGGCAGGTTCTGGCCGTTGACCCATACTTCGCCGGCACTGGGCCGCAATTGCATGCCCATCAGGCGCAACAGGGTGGTCTTGCCGCAACCGGAAGGCCCCATGATGCCCGTGACCTTGCCGCGAGGAATGCGAATATCGACGTTATTGAAGATGCTGCGCGTCCCGCGCTTGAAGGTAAGGCCCTTCAGCTCGACCGCGTAGGCGTTATCGGCACTCATCTAATCTCCTTGGGATGCAGCCTTTCACTCAGACACCATGCTTGCGACTTTCGTTTGCAATGGATGCGCAATATTTAGCGCCATGGGCTGGGCGGACCGAACTGGCGGCGAACTATATCACTGCTGGTACAGAGCCCCCAAGGCCGGAACAGCGCTTGTTCAGATTCGGGACAGGGAAAAACGTCGCCAGCCATGTTTTGAAGGTGAATCCCTGGCACCCCGCAAATAAAGCCTGACGAACTTACGTGAGGGAATTGATCATTACCGCTATAATCGCCGACTTTTCGTCAGGCTATACGATTTCAGACATGAGCCAATCCAGCGACCTTATTCAATCCGCACAACGCACCATCCGCCTCGAGCTTGAAGCCGTAGAAGGTTTACTGGCCCATATCGACGCGGATTTCGTACGCGCCTGCGAGATGATTCTGGCCAGCAAGGGCCGCGTTGTCGTCGTCGGCATGGGCAAGTCAGGCCACGTCGGCAACAAGATCGCCGCGACGCTGGCCAGCACCGGGACCACGGCGTTTTTCGTGCACCCGGCCGAAGCCAGCCATGGCGACATGGGCATGATCACCAAGGATGACATCATCCTGGCGCTGTCCAACTCCGGCACCACCAACGAAATCGTGACCTTGCTGCCCCTGATCAAGCGCCTGGGCATCCAGATGATCAGCCTCACGGGCAACCCTGAGTCAACGCTGGCCAAGGCCGCCGACGTCAACCTGAACGTGCACGTGGCCCACGAAGCCTGCCCACTGAACCTGGCGCCCACCTCCTCCACCACCGCCGCACTGGTCATGGGCGATGCCCTGGCGGTGGCGCTGCTGGAGGCTCGCGGGTTTACCGCCGAGGATTTCGCATTTTCCCATCCCGGTGGAGCACTGGGCCGTCGCCTGTTGCTGAAAGTGGAAAACGTCATGCACAGCGGCACAGAACTGCCGAGCGTTCCACGCGGCACCCTGCTTCGGGATGCGCTGATGGAAATGACCCGCAAGGGCTTGGGCATGACCGCCATCGTCGAAACCGATGGCCGGCTGGCCGGGATATTCACCGACGGCGACCTGCGTCGAACCCTGGACCGCACCATTGATATCCATACCGCCACCATCGACGCAGTAATGACCCCTCACGGCAAGACCGCCCGCGCCGAAATGCTCGCGGCTGAAGCGTTGAAAATCATGGAAGACCACCGGATAGGCGCACTTATCGTGGTCGACCACGATGATCGGCCGATCGGGGCCCTTAACCTTGGCGACTTGCTGCGCGCAGGAGTGATGTAAATGACCAGCGACCTGTTGCAACGCGGTAAAAACATCAAACTGGCGATTTTCGACGTTGACGGCGTGCTGACCGACGGTCGCCTATATTTTCTCGAAGATGGCAGCGAATTCAAGACGTTCAACACCCTCGATGGCCAGGGCATCAAGATGCTGATGGCGGCGGGTGTGCAAACGGCGATTATCAGTGGTCGAAAAACACCGGTTGTGGAACGTCGCGCACAAAACCTGGGGATTCCTCACCTGTATCAGGGCCGCGAGGATAAACTGGTGGTTCTGGACGAGCTTCTGGGCCAACTCAACCTAAGCTATGAACAGGTTGCCTACCTGGGTGACGATCTGCCTGACCTGCCGGTCATTCGCCGGGTGGGCCTTGGCATGGCTGTCGCGAATGCCGCGGCATTTGTTCGCGAACATGCCCACGGCATTACCATCGCCCGTGGCGGCGAAGGTGCCGCGCGCGAGTTCTGCGAGTTGATCCTGCGCGCCCAGGGCAGCCTTGAAGCGGCCCACGCCGCCTACCTATAGAGCTTTATATGCTGAGCAAAAAGATTCGCAACTTCCTGCTATTCGGGGTCATCGCCGCGCTGTTCCTTGCGGTGGGCTACTGGAATATCAGCCCGGAGCGCTTCCTCGACAAACCTGTTGCACAGGTTGATGAAGGTGCTATCGACTATTACGCCACCCATGCCTATAGCGTGCAGTTCCTGCCTGACGGCAAAGTGCAGTATGAGATGACCGCCGACAAGGTCGAACATCTGAAGGCCTCCGAGGTCACTTTGCTGACCAATCCGGACATGAACCTGTACCGCGGCACCGAGTTCCCCTGGCATGTCACGAGCCTGCGTGGCGAGGTCAACCCGGACGGCACCCAAGTAGAATTGATCGACTCGGTGCGCGTTGCGCGTACCGACGAACAGAACCGCGACACCATCATTACCAGCAGTCGCATGACCGTATTCCCACAACAGCAATATGCGCAGACCGAGCAAGACGTTAGAATCGACGGCGCTGGCGGTGTATCGACTGGCAAGGGAATGAAAGCGTATTTGAAAGAAAGCAGGATACACCTGCTATCGAACGTAAGAGGACAGTATGAGGCTCGTTAAAACCCTCCCTATTTTGCTCGGTCTGGGCGCAGCACTGGGAAGCGTGAGCGCCTGGGCTCTGCCGAACGATAGCCAGCAACCGATCCACATTCAGGCCAACGATGCCCAGCTGGATGACAAGCAAGGCGTCGCGACCTATACCGGCGATGTGATCATTACCCAGGGCTCGATGAAGATCACCGGTAACACGGTGACGCTCACGCGCACCAAGACCGGTGACATCGATGTCGTCACCTCGGTGGGTAACCTGGCCTATTTCGAACAGAAGCAGGCCGCTGCCGATCCTGGCCCGATGAAAGGCTACGGCAAGACCATTCAGTATCACGCCCAGCAAAACCGTATCATCCTGATCGACCAGGCCAAGGTCATCAGCACCGACGGCAACACCACGGAAGGTGAAAAAATCACCTATGACACCGTGAAACAGATCGCTAGCGCCGGTCGCGCCAATGGCAACAAGGTCACCGCACCTCGCCCGCGCATCGACATGGTTATCCAGCCGAAGAAGAAGGCCGAGTAATGGCAACCCTGAAAGCCCAGCATCTGGCCAAGGCCTATAAAAGCCGTCAGGTCGTTCGCGATGTGAGCCTGTCGATCGACAGCGGCCAGATCGTCGGCTTGCTCGGCCCCAACGGTGCCGGCAAGACCACTTGCTTCTATATGATCGTCGGGCTGGTCCAGGCAGACCAGGGGCGCGTACTGATCGATGACCTGGACGTCAGTCACCAGCCGATGCACGGTCGTGCGCGCGCGGGTATCGGCTATCTTCCCCAGGAGGCGTCGATCTTCCGCAAACTGTCGGTTGCCGACAACATCATGGCGATCCTCGAGACCCGCAAGGAACTCGACCGTGACGGCCGTCGCAAAGAGCTGGAAAGCCTGCTGCAGGAATTCCACATCAACCACATTCGTGACAACCTCGGCATGAGCTTGTCCGGTGGTGAGCGCCGCCGTGTCGAAATCGCCCGCGCCCTGGCGACCGCGCCGAAGTTCATCCTGCTCGACGAACCGTTTGCCGGCGTTGACCCGATCTCGGTTGGCGACATCAAGCAGATCATTCACCACCTCAAGGCCAAGGGCATCGGCGTTCTGATCACCGACCACAACGTCCGCGAGACCCTCGACATCTGTGAAACTGCTTATATCGTCAATGACGGCCAACTGATCGCCGAAGGCGATGCCGCCACCATCCTGGCCAACGACCTGGTCAAGGAAGTGTACCTGGGCCACGAGTTCCGCCTGTAATCACGGTGGCATCAGGGTTACGCACCAAGACGCGCGGGAAGCAATAAAAACCTCATTTTTTTATTGTTACCGCGCTCTAGGCAAAGGCCCCGATATCAGGCATATAATTTGCTTATGTTTGGCGCTCACGCGCCCTGTCGTGGATGGCGCATTGCGCCGGCGAATAAGGTGTTAAGCCCCTGCCATGAAACCATCGCTAGTCCTGAGAATGGGCCAGCAGCTGACGATGACACCGCAGCTGCAACAGGCCATCCGCCTGCTCCAATTGTCGACCCTGGACCTGCAACAGGAAATCCAGGAAGCCTTGGAGTCCAATCCGATGCTCGAACGCCAGGAAGAAGGCGACGACTTCGATAATGCAGACCCGCTGGCCGACAACATCGAGCAAAAACCCAACACCGACGTGCAGGAACCGTCCTATCAGGAAACCGCCCCTACGGTGGACAACCTTGAGGAAGGCGAATGGAACGAACGTATTCCCAACGAACTTCCCGTGGACACCGCCTGGGAAGACGTCTACCAGACCAGCGCCAGCAGCCTGCCCAGCAGTGATGATGACGAGTGGGACTTCACCACCCGGACATCCGCTGGCGAAAGCCTGCAAAGCCATTTGTTGTGGCAACTGAACCTGGCGCCAATGTCCGACACCGATCGCCTGATCGCTGTCACCCTGATCGACTGCATCAATAATCAGGGCTACCTGGACGAAACCCTTGATGAAATCCTCGAGGCCTTCGACCCGGAACTGGACATCGAGCTGGACGAAATCGAAGCCGTCCTGCATCGCATCCAGCAATTTGAGCCGGCCGGCATCGGCGCACGCACCCTCAGCGAATGCCTGCTGCTGCAACTGCGTCAACTGCCTGCCAAGACGTCCTGGCTTGCCGAAGCCCAACGCCTGGTTAGCGACTACATCGACCTGTTGGGCAGCCGCGACTATAGCCAGCTGATGCGCCGCATGAAGCTCAAGGAAGACGATTTGCGCCAGGTCATCGAACTGGTGCAGAGCCTCAACCCACGTCCGGGCTCGCAGATCGAATCCAGCGAAGCCGAATACGTCGTCCCTGATGTGATCGTACGCAAGGATAACGAACGCTGGCTGGTGGAGCTGAACCAGGAGTCGGTGCCACGCCTGCGGGTCAACCCGCAATACGCCGGTTTTGTGCGTCGCGCCGATACCAGCGCCGATAACACCTTCATGCGCAACCAACTGCAGGAGGCGCGCTGGTTCATCAAGAGCCTGCAAAGCCGCAACGAAACCCTGATGAAGGTCGCGACCCAAATCGTCGAACACCAGCGCGGCTTTCTGGAATACGGCGACGAGGCAATGAAACCGCTGGTGCTGCACGATATTGCCGAAGCAGTCGGCATGCATGAGTCAACGATTTCCCGGGTGACCACGCAGAAATTCATGCATACCCCACGGGGTATTTATGAGCTGAAATACTTTTTCTCCAGCCACGTCAGCACCTCCGAAGGCGGCGAATGCTCGTCCACGGCGATCCGCGCGATCATCAAAAAACTGGTTGCTGCGGAAAATCAGAAAAAGCCGTTGAGTGACAGCAAGATCGCTGGTTTACTGGAGGCACAAGGCATTCAGGTCGCCCGTCGAACCGTCGCCAAGTACCGCGAGTCCCTCGGGATCGCGCCTTCCAGCGAGCGTAAGCGTTTGATGTGACGGGCGGGCCATAGCGTTCCAGTGGCAGGCGTTTTGCCTGCCGCTTTATGCACTGGCAACGAAGGAGAAGCTGCATGCAAGTCAACATCAGTGGACACCAGCTGGAAGTCACCAAGCCCCTGCGTGAATACACCGAGAGCAAGCTTAATAAGCTTGCGGGGCATTTTGACAAGATCACCAATGTGCAGGTCATCATGGAGGTCGATAAGCTCAAGCAGAAAATCGAGGCCACCCTGCACGTACCGAATGCCAAACTCGTCGCCAATGCGGAACATGAAGACATGTACGCGGCGATTGACTCGCTCTACGACAAGCTCGACCGCCAACTCATAAAGCATAAGGAAAAGAATCTGCACCTGATGCAAGGTACAGGTCGTTAACTCTCCCCCCATGATCCGACTTGAAACCATCCTGACCCCCGGCCGTTCCCTTGTGAACGTGCCGGGCGGCAGTAAAAAGCGCGCCCTCGAACAAATTGCCAACCTGATCGGCCGCGAAGTGCCCGAATTGGACACGCAAGCTGTGTACGAAGCGTTGATCGCCCGTGAAAAACTCGGCTCGACCGGTTTTGGCAACGGCATCGCCATTCCTCACTGCCGGCTCAAAGGGTGCGAAAACCCCGTCAGCGCCCTGCTGCACCTGGACCACCCCATTGATTTCGACGCTATCGACGGCGCCCCGGTTGACCTGCTGTTCGTGCTGCTGGTCCCGGAAGCCGCCACCGACGCGCACCTGGAACTGCTTCGGCAGATCGCCAGCATGCTCGACCGCAAGGAAGTACGCGACAAACTGCGCAGCGCCAAGGGCAATGAGGCGTTGTATCAGGTTGTCCTGGATGAACAAAACGGGCAGTAATCATGCGTTTGATCATCGTCAGCGGCCGTTCCGGCTCAGGTAAAAGCACCGCCCTCAATGTGCTTGAGGACAGCGGTTTCTATTGCATCGACAACCTGCCAGCCGGCCTGCTGCCGGAATTGGCGGAGCGCGCCCTGATTCACACCGAATTGCCGCAACCCCTGGTTGCCGTATCGATTGACGCCCGCAACCTGCCCAGCCACCTCTCGCGGTTCCCGGAACTGCTGGAGGAAGTGCGCGCCAAGCACATTCATTGCGATGTGTTGTACCTGGACGCCGATGAAGAAACCCTGCTCAAGCGTTTTTCCGAAACCCGCCGACGCCACCCCCTGAGCACACCTCAGCGCTCACTGGCCGAAGCCATTGAGGACGAGACCAAACTGCTTGGGCCGATCATTGACCTGGCCGACCTGAAGATCAACACCACCAATCTGAACCTGTATCAACTGCGCGACGCGATCAAGCTGCGCCTGCTGAACCAGCCAGAACCAGGTACAGCGTTTCTGGTGGAGTCGTTTGGCTTCAAGCGTGGCATGCCAGTCGATGCCGACCTGGTGTTCGACGTGCGCTGCCTGCCCAACCCTTATTGGAAGCCGGAGTTGCGTGATCAGTCGGGGCTCGATCAGCCAGTGATTGACTACCTGGCAGCTCAGCCGGATGTGGAAGAGATGTTCCAGGACATCTCCAGCTACCTGCTCAAATGGTTGCCACGTTTTGCCGCAAGTAATCGCGCCTATGTCACCATTGCCATTGGCTGTACCGGCGGCCACCACCGCTCCGTCTATTTGACTGAACGGCTGGGCCAGGTGCTGCAACAAACCCTCAAGAACGTCCAGGTTCGCCACCGCGACCTTAGCTGAAAGGAACACCCCCGCGATGCCCGCTCTGGAAATTGAAATCATCAACAAGCTGGGCTTGCACGCCCGGGCCTCCGCCAAGTTCGTCGGCGTGGCCGGGCAGTTCCCCTGCCAGATCCGCGCCGGGCGCACACCGCAGTCGATGGTCGACGGCAAAAGCATCATGGCCATGATGATGCTGGCTGCCGGCAAGGGCACCAAGATTCACCTGCTGACCGAAGGCGAGCAAGAGCAGGAAGCGATGGACGCCTTGGTGAAGTTGATTAACAACTACTTTGATGAGGGTGAGTAACCTCACCTTTTGAAACAGGTGCGAGGCTGCAATGGCCTCACCCTAATGCCGTGTCCATGACCATCATCAAGCAGAACCCGATACACAGTCCCAGGCTGGCGAGTTTTTCGTGACCATTGCGACGCGACTCGGGGATGACCTCGTGAGTCACGACCAGCAACATCGCCCCGGCGGCCAGCGCCAGCCCCAGTGGCAACAAAACCTCCGCCAGGCTCACCAACCACGCGCAGAGCACTGCAAATACCGGTTCGACCAAACCTGATGCAGCCCCAATCAGGAACGCCTTGACCCGCGACATCCCGGCCCCCGCCAGTACCAGCGCAATCACCAGACCTTCCGGCACATCCTGCAAGGCGATCCCCATGGCCAGGCTGTCAGCATCCGGGATACCACCGCCGGCAGAAACACCTACGGCCATGCCCTCCGGAATATTATGAGCAATGATGGCAAACACAAACAGCCAGATACGTGGCGGGATGACCGGCTTATCCGGCGTGCCCATCAACCTCTCCGGGCTGCCACCAGAGACCTTGCGGTCCACCAGGTACAGGCCGAACGCCCCAAGCATGATGCCGAAGCTGATCAAGCCGCTGGCGCCCCAAGGTGAAAGCCCCAAGCTTTCAGCGGCAGCAATGCCGGGTACGATCAGCGAAAACGCCGTCGCCGCCAACATGACCCCGGCACCAAAACCCAACAACGTATCGCTCAGTGCCACCGGCATTCGGCGTATCACCAAAACCGGCACAGCCCCCAGCGCCGTGCCAAGCGCGCAGACCGCCCCGCCCTGCAAGGCGCGCAGGATGCGAGGCTCCAGGTTCAGCCAGGCCAGCCCTTGGGCCACCAGCAATGCAGTGCCTGCCAATACCAGCAGCGAACCTAACGCATAACGAAACATTCGCACGCTGCTGATCGCCAGTGTTTCAGTGCCCATAGCCAGCCTTAGATCTTGTTGTAAAAGGGAAATGTCAGGCCAGGGTGGCCTCGTAGCGCGTGGCAACTTCCTGCCAGTTGATGACGCTGTAGAAAGCATTGATGTATTCCGGGCGGCGGTTCTGGTACAGCAGGTAGTAAGCGTGCTCCCAGACGTCAAGACCGAGGATCGGTGTGTTGCCACTCATGAGCGGGCTGTCCTGGTTGCCACTGCTTTCTACCACCAGCGTCTTGTGCGGCGTGACGCTCAACCAGGCCCAGCCACTGCCGAAGCGAGTCAAGGCCGCCTTGGTGAAAGCCTCCTTGAAACGATCGAAGCCGCCCAATTGCGCGTCGATAGCCGCGCCCAACACGCCGCCAGGTTTGCCGCCGCCCTGGGGCGACATGACCGCCCAGAACAGCGAGTGGTTGGCATGACCACCGCCTTGGTTAATCACCGCCGCGCGCAGTTTTTCCGGCAGTTGCTGGACACTGGAGACCAGCCTCTCCACAGGCCAACCGGCGAACTCCGTCCCCTCGACCGCGGCATTTAAGTTATTGATATAAGTCTGGTGGTGCTTGGTGTAGTGAATCTCCATGGTTTGCGCATCGATATGCGGCTCCAGCGCATCGTAGGCATAGGGCAACTCAGGCAAGGTGTAGGTCATGTCAGTGTGCTCCGTAATAAGGCGTGGTCGGTTGCGGTACCGAACCGCCCAATAAGCGATGAGTGCGCGGGTACTCGCCGTGATCGCTGATGAAGTTCAACAGCTCGACATAGGTCTTGCTGCTCTGGCGCAAAGCCGCCTGGCGCAGTTGCGGGCTGAGGCGCGCGTCCTGCATGGTCTGCAGCAAACGCTGGTGTATGGCACAGAGGTACTCCGCACTTTCCTCTGGCTGGTTCAGGCGCAAGTGCAGGTCAGCAAGGTTGTGATGGGAAATGACACACGCCGCCACTGCTTCATCGGCATCCGCCCAACGCTCGAACAACACCTGGGCCAGGGCAAGGGCTTGTAAATAGGCCTCGCGAGCGTCAACCAGTTCGCCGGCCATAAAGCAGCGATTGGCCCGCTCGATCGTGCGTTTCCAGTGCTCCATGGTGAGCCTCCACAGCAGAGTCAGTGATTACACGCCACCCGCCGTGAGCTTTTCCGGGTCCAGCAGGACTTCCAGTTGGCTACGAGGCAAGTCGGTGTGCTCGAGGGCGACATCAATGACCGGACGACCTTGCTGATAAGCCTGCTTGGCGATTTCAGCGGCCTTTTGGTAACCAATGATCGGGTTAAGGGCAGTGACCAGAATCGGGTTGCGCGACAGTGCCTCCTTGAGCTTGGTTTCGTTGACTTTGAAGCTGGCAATCGCCTTGTCCGCCAACAAACGACTGGCGTTGGCCAGCAGCTCAAGGCTGCTGAGCAGGTTCTGGGCGATGATCGGCAGCATCACGTTCAGTTCAAAGTTGCCCGATTGGCCGGCCACCGTGATCACCGTGTCATTACCGATGACTTGTGCGGCCACCATGGCCGTCGCTTCCGGGATCACCGGATTGACCTTGCCGGGCATGATCGATGAGCCCGGCTGCAGCCCTTCGAGTTCGATTTCGCCAAGACCGGCCAAGGGGCCAGAGTTCATCCAGCGCAGGTCGTTGGCGATTTTCATCAGCGACACAGCCGTTGCTTTCAATTGACCGGAGACTGCAACGGCGGTGTCCTGGGAGCTGATCAACGCAAACAGGTTCTTACCCGGCGTGAACTTCACGCCAGTCAGGGTGCTCAGTTGCTCGCTGAAGCGCACTGCAAACTCGGGGTGCGCATTAATCCCGGTGCCGACTGCCGTACCGCCTTGGGCCAGCGCTTGCAAACTCGGCAGCAGGTCTTGCAGGTGGCTGATATTGGCCTTGAGCTGTTGCGACCAGCCGTTAAGCACCTGGCTCATGCGTACGGGCATGGCGTCCATCAGGTGTGTGCGACCGGTTTTGATGAACGGGTGAACCGCTTCGGCCTTCTGCTCGATCACCTGCACCAGGTGCCAAAGGGCCGGCAACGTTTGCTCATGCAGCACCAGCGCGGCACTGACGTGGATGGTGGTCGGGATGATGTCATTACTGCTTTGACCGCAATTGACGTGATCATTAGGGTTGATCGCCTCGCCGAGCAAACGACTGGCAAGGGTCGCAATCACTTCGTTGGCGTTCATGTTGGAGCTGGTGCCGGAGCCCGTCTGGAAGATATCCACAGGGAAGTGCGGCATGTAATCACCCTCCAGCAAGCCCTGGGCGGCGTCGACAATGGCTTTGCCCTGCCCTTCGCTGATCTGCTTGAGGTCGACATTGACCTTGGCGGCGGCGGCTTTGGCCAGAATCAGGGCGCGGATGAATTGCGCCGGCATGGGTTGATGGCTGATCGGGAAGTTATTCACCGCGCGCTGGGTTTGCGCGCCGTACAACGCCTCGGCGGGGACTCGCAGTTCGCCCATGCTGTCGCGTTCGATACGGGTATTACTCATCGGAAGATCCTTGCACCAAGTCGGAGTGAGAAAGTGATGGCCGCAATTCGCAGGTCGCCAATTGCCAGGCAAACGTCTGCCAACGCTTGAGGCGGCAGGCGCAGCGGGAGAGTTTTTCGAGGTCGCGCAAGGGGCGCCACGCCTGGTCCAGGCACAGGGATCGCCAGTGCCAGGGCAGCGCAATGTCGCTGGCGGTGTCGATCAGCAGGCGAAATGATGTTTCGGCGATGGTCCACGGATGAGTGGCGGTACAGCACGCCAGGTATCGCCCCTCATTGAGGTAATGTTCGATCAGGCGAGGTTCATTAGGATCGAGGCCGCAGCGAATCTGACGACTCATCCAGCGCCAGCTTTCCAGGTACGGATCCTCATGCAGGACAGAACTCATGATCCACACTCATTCAGTAATGATATTCATTATTAAATGATATTAAGAATCAAAACAAGAGCGCCGCATAGTCCATCTATGACACAGGCAAAAAAAAGGCGCGCTATCGGTAAGATGGCGCGCCTTCTTGAGTGTTGGAGAGCTTAGCTACCGGCGACAGTCATTCGCTCAATCAACACTGAGCCCGTGCGAATGTTGCTGCGCAGTTCCAGGTCATTACCCACCGCCACAATCTGCTTGAACATGTCACGCAGGTTGCCGGCAATGGTGACTTCCTGAACGGCAAATTGAATTTCGCCGTTCTCCACCCAGAACCCCGCCGCGCCACGGGAGTAATCGCCCGTGACCATGTTCAGGCCATGCCCCATCAGCTCAGTCACCAGCAGGCCACGCCCCATGCGCCGTAACAGCGCCACCTGATCTTCGTCGCCGTGGGTCACGAACAGGTTGTGAACGCCACCGGCGTTGGCGGTGCTCGGCAGGCCGAGTTTGCGACCGGCGTAAGTGCCCAATACATAGGACACCAACTCACCCTTCTCAACGAACGGTTTGGCATAGGTTGCCAAGCCATCGCCGTCGAACGACGAGCTGCCCATGGCCCGCATCAGATGCGGGCGCTCATCGATAGTCAGCCACTCGGGAAACAACTTTTGCCCGATAGCCCCCTCAAGAAACGAGGATTTTCGATACAGGTTGCCACCGGAAATAGCCCCCAGGAAGCTCCCGAACAACCCACCGGCCAGCTCTGCCGAAAACAGCACCGGCACTTCGCACGTCGGCACCGGACGCGCGCCCAAACGGCTCGCTGCCCGTTGCGCAGCACGCTGGCCAATGCTCACCGGGTCGGCCAGCAATTCGCCCTGACGGTTAACGTCGTACCAGTAATCACGCTGCATCTGGCCATTGGCTTCGGCAATCATCACGCAGCTCAAGCTATGGCGGGTAGAGGCATAACCTCCGATAAAACCATGGCTGTTGCCGTATACACGACACCCCTGATGAGTGCTCAGCGTGGTGCCGTCAGCATTTTTGATCCGGGCATCGGCGTCAAAAGCCGCTGCCTCACAAGTCAGCGCTTGCTCAATAGCCTGTTCCGGTGTGATGTCCCACGCGTGAAACAGATCGAAATCCTTCAACTCCTTAGCCATCAGCGCCTTGTCGGCCAGGCCCGAGCTTTCGTCTTCGGACGTATGCTTGGCAATCGCCAGCGCAGCGGCAACCGTCTCGCGAATCGCCTCCGGGCCACTGGCCGACGTGCTGGCAGAGCCTTTGCGCTGGCCCACATACAATGTGATGCCAAATCCCTGGTCGCGGTTGAATTCGACGGTTTCCACTTCCCGCTGACGTACCGACGTCGACAGCCCCTGCTCCAGCGACACCGCTACTTCACAGGCGCTGGCCCCCTGGCGCTTGGCCTCGGCAAGGATCTGCTCGACTTGTTCCTGCAGTGCCGGTAACGCTTGCGGACCGACGCTTTGGGCTGCACTCATGGTTTTCTCCACTCAAATTCTGCTTTCGGTTAAGGCCATCGAGCGACCGGGCCGGACAAGCGGCCCCCGACTGGTTATCATGGCGGCGTTTCTTTGCGGACTGCCACCATGGTTGATTCTTACGACGACTCCCTCGATGGGGAGAAAAGCAAAACCCAGGTCAAACGCGAGCTGCATGCGCTGGTTGACCTCGGCGAGCGCCTTACAACGCTCAAGCCGGACTTGATTGCAAAACTGCCACTGACCGACGAAATGCGCCGGGCTCTGGCGGATGCGCCCAAGCACACCGCGAATATCGCGCGTAAACGGCACATCTCGTTTATCGGCAAGCTGATGCGCGACCAGGACACTGACGCCATTCTGACTCTGCTCGATCAACTGGATGCCTCCACTCGCCAGTACAACGAACGCTTCCATAACCTGGAACGTTGGCGTGACCGCCTGATCTCGGGCGATGACGCAGTACTGGAGAAATTCGTGGTGGACTATCCGGACGCCGATCGCCAGCAACTGCGCTCCCTGATTCGTCAGGCCCAGCACGAACTGGCGCAAAACAAGGCACCGGCTACCAGCCGTAAAATCTTCAAGTACATCCGTGAGCTGGACGAGACTCAACGCGGCCTGCGCTGATCCTCTTCCCCGGGTGGCGGTCTTCGCCACCCGAAGCTCCATGCCTTACGACCCCGTGCCACCCACGGTGATCGCATCAATTTTCAGGGTCGGCTGGCCGACACCCACCGGCACCGACTGCCCGTCTTTCCCGCACGTGCCCACACCACTGTCCAGTGCCAGGTCGTTGCCGACCATCGACACCTTGCTCATGGCCTCAGGCCCGTTACCAATCAACGTCGCCCCTTTGACCGGCGCGGTAATCTTGCCGTCTTCGATCAAGTACGCCTCGCTGGTGGAGAACACGAACTTGCCACTGGTGATATCCACCTGGCCACCGCCGAGGTTGGCGCAGTAGATACCGCGCTTCACAGAAGCAATGATTTCCGCCGGATCGCTTTGGCCACCCAGCATGTAGGTGTTGGTCATGCGCGGCATCGGCAGGTGTGCGTAGGACTCACGACGACCGTTACCGGTGCGTGCCACACCCATCAGGCGAGCATTGAGCTTGTCTTGCATATAGCCCTTGAGCACGCCGTTTTCGATCAGCGTGGTGCACTCGGTCGGCGTACCTTCGTCATCGACGCTCAGCGAGCCACGGCGACCGGCCAGGGTGCCGTCATCGACAATGGTGCACAGCTTGGACGCAACCCTCTCGCCCATGCGACCGCTGTAGGCGGAGCTGCCCTTACGGTTGAAGTCACCTTCCAGGCCATGGCCCACGGCCTCATGCAACAACACACCGGACCAGCCCGACCCCAATACCACCGGTAATGTCCCCGCCGGCGCCGGGATGGCTTCCAGGTTAACCAGAGCCTGGCGCAGCGCTTCGCGGGCATAGCCCATGGCGCGGTCTTGCGCGAGGAAATAGCGGTAGTCGGTACGCCCGCCACCGCCATGGCCACCGCGTTCGCGGCGACCGTTCTGCTCGACGATCACGCTCACGTTGAAACGCACCAGCGGCCGCACATCCGCCGCCAGGCCACCGTCGGTGGACGCTACGAGGATGCGCTCCCACACACCGGCCATGCTCACGGTCACTTGCTGGATACGCGGGTCCAGCGCCCGGGTAGCGGCGTCGACACGCTTTAGCAACTCGACCTTTTCCGCGCGGCTGATCACCTCCAGTGGGTTATCCGGCGCGTACAACTGAGCCACGTCCTGGGTGCTGAATGCCTGTACCGTGCCGTTCTGGCCGGCACGGGAAATCGAACGTGCCGCCCGAGCAGCCAGGCCCAGGGCCTCCAGGGTAATCGCGTTACTGTAGGCAAAACCGGTTTTTTCACCGGATTGCGCGCGAACGCCTACACCCTGGTCAAGGTTGAAACTGCCTTCCTTGACGATGCCGTCTTCCAGCGACCAGGACTCGGAAATCTGCCCCTGGAAATACAGATCGGCGGCATCGATGCCCGGCCCGGCCAGATCGCCAAGCACGGTTTGCAAGCTTTCGATGGTCACGCCACCGGGTGCCAGGAGGTGTTCACTGACTGAGGACAACAACTCGCTCATAGGTTTGGCCTTAAATTCATCGTTCTGAAGCAGGTCGCTGCGCGCCCTGCGAGAAAAAGCGCCGATGGTTCACCACCGGCATGCGCGCCCGTATCGACGCCTGTTCACTGCTATCGCGCTCGGCCAACAACACCGCTTCGCCAGAATCCTGTTGCTTCAACACTCGCCCCCAAGGATCGACAATCGCCGCATGCCCGAAGGTTTCCCGTGGGCCCGGATGCACGCCACCTTGAGCGGCCGCCAGCAGATAACACTGGGTTTCGATGGCCCGCGCCCGAATCAGCACATCCCAATGCGCGGCACCGGTCACCGCCGTAAAGGCCGAGGGTGCCGTAATCAGTTCAGCCCCCGCTGCGCGTAATTCGCTGTAAAGCTCGGGGAAGCGCAGGTCGTAGCACACCGTCAGGCCCAATCGCCCTACCGGCGTGTCCGCCACCACGACATGGTTACCGAAAGCATAGTCGTCGGATTCACGATAACGACCTCGAGCATCGGCTACGTCGACATCAAACAGGTGCAGCTTGTCGTAACGGGCGACGACTTCGCCCCGATCATCGATCAGCAGCGAGCAGGCGTTGGACTTGGCGTTCGGTTGGCCCTTGGGCGGCAGCGGCAATGTACCTGCCACTATCCATAAGGTGAGGTCGCGGGCGGTCTGTTTCAACCAGGGCAGGATCGGACCTTCCCCCTGTGCCTCGGCGCGGCCGATATCGGCGATGTCACGACGCCCCATGGCGGCGAAATTCTCCGGCAGTACCGCCAGCTTCGCACCACCCGCTGCCGCTTGCTCCAGCAGGCGTCGCGCCTGGGCCAGGTTGGCCAGCACGTCACTCTGGCTGACCATTTGAATTACCGCAAAGGACATGGGCCGACACTCCATAATAGGCATGCGGCCATGCTACTCCACAGGCTCTCAGTTTGGCTTTTCAAATGGCTTGTCGAAGGTGATTTTTGGATCCTTCCACGGGCCCTGCACTTTGTATTGCACGCTGGCGAAGCGCGAAACCCGATCACCAATCAATTTGTCGATCAGGAACAACGCACCACCAATGGCCGGCGCACCGACAATCAGCGCCGCGATAGGCAGGTTGTTGGTGACCGGCAAAGTAACCAGCAGCTTGGCATCGACACGATCAGCCACCAGGTCCAGGGTGCCGTTAAGCTCCAGATTGGTCGATGGCCCGGTCATGGTAATGGGCTCACGGGTCACGAACACACCATTGCTGGCTGCCAGCAAGCCCTTGACTCGGTCGTAGCTCAAGCCTTTGCCAAGCAAGTCAGAGAAGTCCAAGCGCAAACGGCGACCGATGGAGTTGAAGTTAAGCAGGCCGAATACCCGCAACGCCTGCGCGCCCCCTTCCACTTCCACAAACTGCCCTTTACGGAATGACGCGTCCAGGCTACCGGAGAAACGCTTGGGCCCGACCCAGGCCGGCGAACCCGGCCAACGGCCATCCACGTCCAGGTGAAAGTCCTCGCTGGTCACCGTCGGCGCAAAGCCCCAACCCTTGAGGACGTCGGCAATGTTCTTGCCATCAAGTCGCCCCTTGTACCAACTGCTGCTGGCACCCGGTGCACCTTCCCAACCTCCCGCGCCCTTGAGCAACATGCCCTTGAGACCCAGGTCCAGGTTATTGAAGGCCAGGCCCTTGGCAGTTGGACGGATCTTCAGCGACCAGCCCCCCACCAGGTCCGGCCCCTGGAAGAGTTGGTCAATGACGATGTCCAGTGCCGGTATATCCTTGGGATCGATATCAGCCAACGGGTCCGGTGCGTTCTCGTCCGCCTGTGCCGTCGGATCCACTGCCGGCAGCTTCACGTACTTCAGGTTGATCGCAATCGGTGCTCCCTTGGCGTCCGGCAGGTTTACCGTCCCCTTGGCTTGTTGGCTGTCTAGCTGCAGGCCCCAGGCAGCGGGCTTGCGATCAAGTTGCAAGCTGACCTGGTCAAACTGGGTGCCAAAACCGGTCAGTTTGCCCACCTTGAAATCAGCCCCGCTGAGCAGTTGCTTGGCACTCCCGCCCGGGTCATTGCCCGCGTAGCGGTTCACGAGTTTTTTCCACGGGTCGATGTCCAGCTCCGACAGTACGCCACGGATGCGCAGGCCCTTCGCCGCAGGCAATAAAGCACCGCCGTCGCCGAGGAACAGCTCACCGCGCCCTTCGCTGAACTTGTCGGGCGGTGCCGCAAAGGTGAAGCTCGCCAGCTCACCGTAATCAAACCAGTAGCGACGCTCGGCGCCTTGCAAGGTCATACGGAACACGCTGTCACGCCCCTGGCTGGCCGGCATACCGAACGGCGCCGGCAAGTCGACCGCGACCCCCTTCATCGTAGAGCTGACCATCAGTTGGCTATCCGCGCCATCCAGCGTCAGCTGTAATTGGTACGGTATATCACCGGACACCGGCAGCGGCTGGCTGATTTTCAACCAATCCGTGAGTCGCTTGACCGTGACCTGGCCCTTGGCGCTGATACGGGTGCTGAGATTACCCGGCTTGCCATCGGCAAAGATCTGCGCGGTGATCGGCCGCTCGAACGCCTGGGCCGAAATGTTCCGGCCACTCAGGCCCTTGGCGCTGTCGAAGCGGAAATCACCCTTGAGCTGGGTCAAGTCCAGGGTCGGCTCCGCCAATTGCAGGCGCGACTTATCAGTCTTGAAATCCACTACGATCTTAGGCTCGGCGCCCTTGGCCAGGGGTACATCCAAGTCGATGCTGCCTTGCAGGTCGCCCTCGCCCTTCCAGCCGGCAAAGGTGGATGCAGTACCAATGGGCGCCTCCTGGAGGATTTTCAGGCCGTCACCCAAACCGCCGGAAAACCCACCGGTGATCAGCAGATGGCTGTCCTGGCCAGCAGGCGCATGGGGAATATTGACGTAGACGTCCTTGACCTGGGTATCCAGCAATTGGCCCTTGCTGGCCAGAATGCGCACGCCACTTTCTTCGACGAACACGTCGCCATTGACCTTGCTCACATGAGGCCAGCCCGGCTGGAAGGCAAGCTCGGCGTCATGCACCTTGAAGAACAGGCTGATATTGCGCGAAGCCGGCAACGCGTCGTGGTTCAGTGAGCCTTGATACTGGAAGAAACCCTGATCAACCGCGCCTTTGAGGATCGCAGTGCGTAACCACTCATCCAACGACGGGCTCAACACCGCCGGTAAATACTTGGGTGTGAAACGCCCATCACCATCGACCATGCCGACCCGCAGGTCCATGTAGTCTTCCTGGCTGTGGTCGAAGTGCAGGCGAATCAGGAAGTCCGCAGCGACCTTGCCCTCTTCGCCCAGCACCTTGATATACGGGGCTATCAGGGTGAAGCCTTCTTTGTCCAGCGTCCACGTCAGGCGTGCATTGGCCTGGATGTACTGCCAGGGCTTGGCGAAGATCGGGAACAGGTGCAGGGAAAAGTCCTTGCTGTCCATGCGCAACTCGCCATGCCCCAAGTCGCCGCTGATACTGCCGGACACGTTACGTGCGGCAGGTGCGCCGAAATAGGCATCAAACCCGATGCGCTCAAGGTTGGCGGCAAAGCTGAGTTTTTGGTCGGTGGTGTCTTGTGGCCGCAAGTCCACCAGCACATTGCGCAACAGGCCGGTGGCCTTCAAATGCTCAAGGGCCGTGGCGAAACCTTCGGGTAATGGCGCCAAGGCATTCAGCAGCGGTGTGATAGGGGTCAGGTCGAGACGATCGGCCTGCAGCTTCCACACTTCCAGGTCTTTATCGGTAGCCAGGCTTTGCTGCAATTGCAGGCGTGATTCCCAGCGGGTTTCCCCAATGTTCAGCGCCAGCGTATCAAACAGCACCTGGAGGCCACCCTCGCGACGTTGCAGATAAGCCGTCAGGGCGAGGTTCTCGAGGTGCACGGGCTTGCGGTCAGCGTAACTGCCCTTCACTTGCGGCGAATTGAGGCGCACCGCAGCACTTTGCACAGTGCCTTTGGCCCAACTGAGCCAAAACTCACCACCGGCCTTGAACTGCGTAAGCTTCCATTGCTGGGTCAGCTTGGCGGGGATCCACTTGGCCCAGTCGCTTTGAGGGAGGCTCAGGTAAGCCTCGACTTCAGCGTCTTTCCATTGTTCGGCGCGCATGCGGCTACGCAGGCTTAAGGCAAGCGGCTGGCCGTCAGGCAGGGTCAGGCGGGCGTCCAGGCGTTGGTGGGTCATGCCGGTGTGCAGGCTCAAGCCCACATAAGTCAGGGCCAGTGGCTCCTGGCCGAACGGTTGCACGGTGACCTGGCTGTCCAGCAACGACACACGCTTGACCATTTGCATGCGTGTCAGCAACTGTTGCGGGTCCAATGACTGGTCATCCTGAACCGGCAGACCTTGCACCACCCAATGGCCGTCTTTGTCTTCCTTGACGCTCAGTTGCAGGCCACTGACTTCCAGGTGGGCGATGCGTACTTCTCGGGCCATCAAACTGGCCCAGATGTCCGGCACCACTTCGACCTGGTCCAGGCTCAAGGCACTGCTGCCCTCGCCGAGTATCACGTCGTGGGCCAACAACACCGGCGCAAAGCCGCTCCAACGCCCTTCAAGGCTGCCGATATGCAGGGGCATATCCACAGCAGCCTGGGCCTTGGCCTCGACCTCGGCACGGTACTCAGCCACCAGCGGGGCCAATTCACGACCCAGGCTCACGTACACCGCCGCCAATACCAGCAGCAACGCACACAGGCCCAGGCACCAACGGGTCAAAGCGGCAAAAAAGCGTGTCAGACGCTCCATGTCAGGCGACCCTCAAGGCAGTAGTCGGACGGCAGATCAAGGTCTGTCGGTCTCGTAAAAGGAAAGCGAATGGGGATCAGAGCAGCACCACGTCGTATTGTTCCTGCGAATACATGGTTTCGACCTGGAAGCGAATCGTGCGACCGATAAAACCCTCCAGCTCAGCGACGTTACCAGACTCCTCATCCAGCAGCCGATCGACGACTTTCTGGTTGGCGAGCACTCTATAACCCTCGGCCTGGTAGGCGCGCGCCTCGCGCAGGATCTCGCGGAAGATCTCATAGCAAACGGTTTCCGGAGTCTTCAATTTACCGCGCCCCTGGCAACTGCTGCACGGTTCGCACAGCACCTGCTCCAGGCTTTCACGAGTGCGCTTGCGGGTCATCTGCACCAGGCCCAACTCGGTGATACCGATGATATTGGTCTTGGCGTGGTCACGCTCCAGCTGCTTCTCGAGGGTACGCAGCACCTGGCGCTGGTGCTCTTCGTCTTCCATATCGATGAAGTCGATGATGATGATGCCGCCCAGGTTGCGCAGGCGCAGTTGGCGCGCGATCGCCGTAGCGGCTTCAAGGTTGGTCTTGAAAATGGTCTCTTCAAGGTTGCGATGGCCCACAAAGGCGCCAGTGTTGACATCGATGGTGGTCATGGCTTCCGCCGGGTCCACGACCAGATAGCCGCCGGACTTGAGCGGCACCTTGCGATCCAGGGCTTTCTGGATTTCGTCTTCGACGCCATACAGGTCAAAGATCGGCCGCTCGCCGGGGTAATGTTCCAGACGATCGGCAATTTCCGGCATCAGCTCGGCAACAAATTGCGTGGTGCGCTGGAACGTTTCCCGCGAGTCAATGCGGATTTTTTCGATCTTCGGGCTGACCAGATCGCGCAGCGTACGCAACGCCAGGCCGAGGTCTTCATAAATGACGCTCGGTGCGCCAATGGTCTTGATCTGCGCACCGATCTGGTCCCACAGGCGCCGCAGGTAGCGGATGTCCATGAGGATTTCATCGGCACCAGCGCCTTCAGCGGCAGTGCGCAGGATAAACCCGCCCGCCTCCTTGATGCCTTCGGCGGCCACGCAGTCGCTGACCACCTTCTTGAGGCGCTCGCGCTCGGCTTCGTCCTCGATCTTCAGGGAAATACCGACATGGGCAGTGCGTGGCATGTAAACCAGATACCGCGAGGGAATCGACAGCTGGGTGGTCAGCCGGGCGCCTTTGGAACCGATGGGGTCCTTGGTGACTTGCACCACCAGGCTCTGCCCTTCATGTACCAGCGCGCTGATGCTTTCCACCGCCGGGCCTTCACGCATGGAGATTTCCGATGCATGGATAAAGGCGGCACGGTCCAGGCCGATGTCGACGAATGCCGCCTGCATCCCTGGCAATACACGCACCACCTTGCCTTTGTAGATATTGCCGACGATCCCGCGCTTCTGGGTACGCTCGACGTGCACTTCTTGTAGAACACCGTTCTCTACCACCGCCACGCGCGATTCCATCGGCGTGATATTGATCAGAATCTCTTCACTCATGGCTGGGTCTCGTTCAGGCGTTTTCACAATAGTGACCGGTCGCTTAAGGCTTGGCGCTGGAATAGGGCGTTCAGCGCACGGTAAGGTTTTGCCAACAGGGTATGCCGAATTGGCCGAGCAGTTGCGCGGTTTCGCACACCGGCAGGCCAACTACGCCGGAATAGCTGCCATTAAGCCCGGCGACAAACACCGAACCCAACCCCTGGATAGCATAGCCGCCCGCCTTGTCCTGCGGTTCGCCACTGTGCCAGTAGGTTGTAGCCTCCTCGACAGAAATACCGCGAAAACGTACACGACTGCTTACACATTGAGTTTCGCAGCGCGCACCGTCGGTGAGGGCAATAGCGGTGAGGACTTCATGTTCACGCCCTGCCAAGGCCATCAACATCGCCAAGGCATCGGCCTGGTCCACGGGTTTTCCGAGGATCTGACCCTCGACGATCACAGCCGTGTCGGCGCCCAGCACGCAGGCGCCCGCCGTACATTCAAGCGCAGCAAAACCCGCTGTGGCCTTGCCGCGCGCGAGGCGCTCGACATAGGCAACAGCGGATTCATTTGTAAGAGGGGTTTCATCAATAGCGGCGCTGACAGCGGTGAAGGGCACACCGATCTGCATCAACAGCTCACGTCGCCTCGCAGAACCCGAGGCCAGATAAAGCGAATTCATTGCAGCCTCTCCCTGTAGAGTTCGATAACCAGGCAGAGCCTCGCAATCCATTCAATTGATTTTATAGCGACGACGTAACCCACGCAGGCCGAAACTGACCCAAGGCCACAACAATGCACTGACCAGGGCCGGTAATACCAACGCCAGGGTTGGCTGGCGATTGCCGGTCAAGGCACTGAGCCACAACTGCACCAACTGCGCCAGGCCGAAGATCACCAGGATCACCAGGCACTGCTGCCACATCGGGAACATGCGCAAACGTTGCTGCAGCGACAACACCAGGAAGGTGATCAGGGTCAGGATCAACGCGTTCTGGCCCAACAAGGTGCCATACAGCACATCTTCCGCCAAGCCCAGGCACATCGCGGTGACCATGCCCACCTTGTGCGGCAGGTTCAACGACCAGAATGCCAACAGCAAGGCCAGCCATAGCGGGCGCAAGATTTCCATGAATTGCGGCAGTGGCGAAACGCTGAGCAACAAGCCGATGGCAAAGGTCAGCCAGACGATCCAGCCGTTGCGCGAATGAGTACCGGCCATTATTCCTCCCTCTGCCGCGTGGTTGCCGGGGTCGTGGCCGCAGGCGTGGTGGCAGCGGGTTTAGCCGCTGGCTTGGCCGCACGGGCACTACGGGCGGCGGGCTTGACCGGTGTTGCCACTGGCGCTGCCGGGGTTGCCGGCGGTGCAGGTGGCCCTACAAAGGCCGGTTTCGGCACCGTGGCAGGAATGACCGGCGCAGTGCCGTTCTGCTTGTCTTCCGCTTCCTGGGCCTGCGCTGCGTCGTTGGCGCGCTCTTCCGGGGTGCGGTTGTCGCTGAATACCAACAGCAGGTAGCGGCTGCGGTTCAACGCTGCCGTCGGCACGGCACGCACGATAGCGAACGGTTGGCCGGAGTCATGGATCACTTCCTTGACCGTCGCCACCGGGTAGCCCGCCGGGAAGCGCTGGCCCAGGCCGGAGCTGACCAGCAGGTCGCCCTCTTTGATGTCGGCCGTGTCGGCCACGTGCCGCAACTCCAGGCGCTCCGGATTACCGGTGCCGCTGGCAATCGCACGCAAGCCGTTGCGGTTGACCTGCACCGGAATGCTATGGGTCGTGTCTGTCAGCAACAGGACGCGCGAGGTGTAGGGCATCAGCTCAACCACCTGGCCCATCAGGCCACGGGCATCGAGTACCGGCTGGCCAAGCACCACCCCGTCGCGCTCACCCTTGTTGATGATGATGCGATGCGTAAAGGGGTTGGGGTCCATGCCGATCAACTCGGCCACTTCGACCTTTTCATTGACCAGTGCGGAGGAGTTGAGCAACTCGCGCAGCCGAACGTTCTGCTCGGTGAGGGCCGCAAGCTTTTGCATGCGCCCCTGCAACAGCAGGTTCTCAGTCTTGAGTTTTTCGTTCTCGGCGACCAGCTCTGTGCGGCTGCCGAATTGGCTGGCCACGCCCTGGTAGAGACGTTGCGGCAGGTCGGTGATCCAGTAGGTCTGCATCAACACCAGCGACATCTGGCTACGCACGGGCTTGAGCAGTGCAAAGCGGGCATCGACCACCATCAGCGCGACCGAAAGCACGACCAGCACCAATAAGCGCACGCCCAATGAGGGGCCTTTGGCGAAAAGCGGTTTAATAGGCCGCTCCTCCCAGGCAAATGTTCTCTTTATTCATACGGCATCAAACCGGCCTGGATGCAGATTGAAGAAGATAAACGCCAACAGGCAGCACTGCAAAGTGCTGCCTGCCGACGACGCATGAACCATCCAGGCAATCTTATTCGCTGGAGAGCAGGTCCATGGTGTGTTTATCCATCATTTCCAGTGCACGACCACCGCCGCGGGCAACGCAGGTCAGCGGGTCTTCGGCGACGATCACCGGCAGGCCGGTTTCCTGGGCCAGCAACTTGTCGAGGTCGCGCAGCAATGCGCCACCACCGGTCAGTACCAGGCCACGCTCGGCGATATCGGAAGCCAGCTCCGGCGGCGATTGCTCCAGGGCGCTCTTCACAGCCTGAACGATAGTGGCCAGGGACTCTTGCAGAGCTTCCAGCACTTCGTTGGAGTTCAGGGTGAAGGCACGTGGGACGCCTTCGGCCAGGTTGCGACCACGAACATCGACTTCGCGAACTTCGCCGCCCGGGTAAGCGGTGCCGATTTCCTGCTTGATGCGCTCGGCGGTGGATTCGCCGATCAGGCTGCCGTAGTTACGACGTACATAAGTGATGATCGCTTCGTCGAAGCGGTCGCCGCCTACGCGTACGGATTCGGCATACACCACACCGTTCAGGGAAATCAGGGCGATCTCGGTGGTACCACCACCGATATCCACCACCATCGAACCGCGCGCTTCTTCGACCGGCAGGCCGGCACCGATCGCAGCAGCCATTGGCTCTTCGATCAGGAACACTTCGCGGGCACCGGCACCAAGGGCCGACTCACGGATGGCGCGACGCTCCACCTGGGTGGACTTGCACGGAACGCAGATCAGCACACGAGGGCTGGGCTGCAGGAAACTGTTTTCGTGAACCTTGTTGATGAAGTACTGCAGCATCTTCTCGCAGACGCTGAAGTCGGCGATCACGCCATCCTTCATCGGACGAATGGCAGCAATATTGCCTGGTGTACGGCCGAGCATGCGCTTGGCCTCGGTGCCAACGGCAACGACACTTTTCTGATTACCATGGGTCCGAATGGCCACAACCGATGGCTCATTCAGGACGATACCGCGCTCGCGCACGTAAATAAGGGTGTTGGCAGTGCCCAGGTCAATGGAAAGATCGCTGGAAAACATGCCACGCAGTTTCTTGAACATGGGAAAGGGACCCTAGGCAACGCGTGGGTAAAAAAGTGCGGCAAACTCTAACAACGACAGGGATTTTGGGCAAGGCGCCAATGTGCTAAATTGGCCGACTTTCTGTGCACCAACCCCCACAATCGCGGCCATATGACCGTAGAAATGCGGTAGTGTTCCGACAATCTAACACACGGACGCCCTCCGTTCTGTTTTCCACTGGAGAATCCCATGGCGCTTGAACGCTCCGACGTGGAAAAAATCGCTCATCTGGCCTCGCTTGGCCTGAATGAAGCCGATCTTCCACAGACCACCGCAGCCCTGAACAGCATTCTCGGGCTGGTCGACCAAATGCAGGCCGTGAATACCGACGGCATCGAGCCCCTGGCTCACCCGCTGGAAGCCAGCCAGCGCCTGCGCGCAGACGTTGTGACCGAGCGTAATAATCGCGAGGCCTACCAGTCCATCGCGCCAGCGGTCGAAAACGGCCTGTACCTGGTTCCGAAAGTCATCGACTAAAGGGAAAGAGCCTTTCATGCATCACATGACTCTGGCCGAGATCGCCCGCGGTCTCGCCGACAAAAAGTTTTCTTCCGAAGAGCTGACCAAGACCCTGCTGGCGCGTATCGCCGAGCTGGACCCCAAGGTCAACAGCTTCATCAGCCTCACCGAGGAACTGGCCTTGAGCCAGGCCAAGGCCGCCGACGCACGTCGCGCCAACGGTGAAAATGGCGCACTGCTGGGCGCCCCGATCGCCCACAAAGACCTGTTCTGCACCCAGGGCATTCGCACCAGTTGCGGCTCGAAGATGCTCGACAACTTCAAGGCGCCTTACGATGCCACCGTGGTCGCCAACCTGGCCGCTGCCGGCGCCGTGACCCTGGGCAAGACCAACATGGACGAATTCGCCATGGGTTCGGCCAACGAGTCGAGCTACTACGGCGCGGTAAAAAACCCATGGAACCTGGAGCACGTGCCGGGCGGCTCGTCCGGTGGCTCGGCGGCGGCCGTTGCCGCGCGTTTCCTGCCAGCGGCCACCGCCACCGACACCGGCGGCTCAATCCGCCAGCCAGCGGCCTTCACCAACCTCACCGGCCTGAAGCCGACCTACGGTCGCGTTTCCCGCTGGGGCATGATCGCCTACGCCTCCAGTCTGGATCAGGGCGGCCCATTGGCACGCACTGCCGAAGACTGCGCAATATTGTTACAAGGCATGGCCGGCTTCGATAAACAGGACTCCACCAGCATCGATGAGCCCGTGCCGGACTACAGCGCCAGCCTCAACACTTCGATCAAGGGCCTGCGCATCGGTGTGCCGAAAGAGTATTTCAGCGCTGGCCTCGACCCGCGCATTGCTGAACTGGTGCACAACAGCGTCAAGGAGCTGGAAAAGCTCGGCGCGGTAATCAAGGAAATCAGCCTGCCGAACAACCAGCACGCGATTCCTGCGTACTACGTGATCGCGCCGGCAGAAGCCTCCTCCAACCTGTCGCGTTTCGACGGCGTGCGCTTCGGCTACCGCTGCGAAAACCCGAAAGACCTGACCGACCTGTACAAGCGCTCCCGTGGCGAAGGCTTCGGTGCCGAAGTACAACGCCGGATCATGGTGGGTGCCTACGCCCTGTCGGCCGGCTACTACGACGCTTACTACCTCAAGGCGCAGAAAATCCGCCGCCTGATCAAGAACGACTTCATGGCGGCCTTTGAAGAAGTCGACGTGATCCTCGGCCCGACCACGCCGAACCCGGCCTGGAAGATCGGCGCCAAGACCGGTGACCCGATCGCCGAGTACCTGGAAGACCTGTACACCATCACCGCCAACCTCGCGGGCTTGCCGGGCTTGTCCATGCCCGCCGGTTTCGTCGATGGCCTGCCGGTTGGCGTGCAACTGCTCGCCCCGTATTTCCAGGAAGGCCGCCTGCTCAATGTGGCGCACCAGTACCAGTTGAACACCGACTGGCACACTCGCACCCCTACCGGCTTCTGAGGAGAACACTATGCAATGGGAAGTTGTGATCGGGCTGGAGATTCATACCCAGCTCGCCACCCAATCGAAGATTTTCTCCGGTAGCGCCACCACGTTCGGCGCAGAACCCAACACCCAGGCCAGCCTGGTAGACCTGGGCATGCCCGGTGTGCTGCCGGTGCTGAACCAGGAAGCGGTGCGCATGGCGGTGATGTTCGGCCTGGCGATTGACGCCGAGATCGGCCAGCACAACGTGTTCGCGCGCAAGAACTACTTCTACCCGGACCTGCCCAAGGGCTACCAGATCAGCCAGATGGAATTGCCGATCGTCGGCAAGGGCCACCTGGACATCCCACTGGAAGACGGCACCATCAAGCGTGTCGGCGTGACCCGCGCGCACCTGGAAGAAGATGCCGGCAAAAGCCTGCACGAAGAATTCCCGGGCGCCACCGGTATCGACCTGAACCGTGCCGGCACGCCGTTGCTGGAGATCGTTTCCGAGCCGGACATGCGCAGTGCCAAGGAAGCAGTGGCTTACGTCAAGACGATCCACGCGCTGGTGCGTTACCTGGGCATCTGCGACGGCAACATGGCCGAAGGCTCGCTGCGTTGCGACTGCAACGTATCGATCCGTCCCAAGGGCCAGGTCGAGTTCGGCACCCGCTGCGAGATCAAGAACGTCAACTCGTTCCGCTTCATCGAGAAGGCGATCAACAGCGAAGTGCGTCGCCAGATCGAGTTGATCGAAGATGGCGGCAAGGTCATCCAGCAAACGCGCCTGTACGACCCGAACAAAGATGAAACCCGCGCCATGCGCAGCAAAGAGGAAGCCAACGACTACCGTTACTTCCCCGACCCGGACCTGTTGCCGGTGGTGCTCGAGGATTCGTTCCTCCATGACATCCGCGCCACCCTGCCGGAGCTGCCACAGCAAAAACGCGAGCGCTTCCAGGAGCAGTTCGGCCTGTCGGTCTACGATGCCAGCGTATTGGCTTCCAGCCGTGAACAAGCCAACTATTTCGAACACGTCGTGAGCATTGCCGGCGACGCCAAGCTGGCGGCCAACTGGGTAATGGTTGAGTTGGGCAGCCTGCTGAACAAACAGGGCCTGGAAATCGACGAAGCGCCAGTGACCGCCGAACAATTGGGCGGCATGCTGCTGCGCATCAAAGACAACACTATCTCCGGCAAAATCGCCAAGACCGTGTTTGAAGCGATGGCCAGCGGTGAAGGCAGTGCCGACGAGATCATCGAGAAGCGTGGCCTCAAGCAGGTCACCGACAGCGGCGCCATCTCGGCCGTACTCGATGAAATGCTCGCGGCCAACGCCGAACAGGTCGAGCAATACCGCGCGGCCGACGAAGCCAAGCGCGGCAAGATGTTCGGCTTCTTTGTCGGCCAGGCGATGAAAGCCTCCAAAGGCAAGGCCAACCCGCAACAAGTGAACGAACTGCTCAAAAGCAAGCTCGAAGGCTGATCGCGGTGAAATGGTTGGAGCAGACTCCAAAGTCTGTATCTAACCCCTGTGGGAGGGGGCTTGCCCCCGATAACGGTGTAGCAGTCAATACATGTACCGACTGACACGCCCTCATCGGGGGCAAGCCCCCTCCCACATTTGATACGGGGGCATCTTGAAAATGAAGCGTCTACTCGGCCTACTGGCCCTGCTCTCCTTGCTGGCCGGTTGCGCCAGTGGCGTCATCGACCCCAACGGCTACGACGAAACCGGCACGGCCTCTTATTACGGCGCCAAGCACCATGGCAAAAGAACCGCCAGTGGCGAACCTTTCAACCTCAACGCCCTGACTGCTGCCCATCGGCGCCTGCCCTTCGGCACCCAGGTCAAGGTGACCAATCTCGACAACAAAAAATCTGTCGTGGTACGCATTAATGATCGCGGCCCGCATACCCGTGGGCGCCTGATCGACCTTTCACGCAAGGCTGCCGAGCAGTTGGGTATGCTGGGCAGCGGCACCGCACGGGTTCGCGTGCAAGCCCTGAGCAACTGATCGAGGTAGCCTTGGCCATTTTCGGATTGAACGCCCTCTCGCCCTGGAGCCTGCTTGAATTGGTCAGTGGCTTGCTGCTGTTGATCGTCGGCGCCGAAATCCTGGTGCGCGCCGCTGTGCGCCTGGCCGCCAGCCTCAAGGTACGTCCGCTGATCATCGGCCTGAGCATCGTCGCCTTCGGCAGCAGCGCCCCGCAAATGACCGTCAGCCTGCAGGCCACGCTGGCCGGCAATACCGACATCGCCGTGGGCAGCGTGATCGGCAGCAGTATCTTCAATATCCTCGTCACTCTGGGCTTGTCGGCACTGATCATTCCGCTGCGGGTGTCGCGGCAACTGGTGCGCCTGGACATCCCGGTCATGATCCTTGCCGGCCTGCTGGTGTTTACCTTGGCAGCCAATGAAGCGCTGACACCGTTCGACGGGCTGCTACTGCTGGTTGCGCTGGTAGCCTACCTGGGTGTGCTGCACTACCAGACGCGCCATTCGCGTCGCCCGCGCACCCTGGACACCGTCGTCAAGGCGCCCTGGCTGAGCAGCGTGTTGTTGATGCTCAGCGGGTTGCTGGTATTGGTGTTGGCCGGGCATCTGATGCTGGGCGCGGCAGTGGATGTGGCAGGCGACCTGGGCTTGTCGGAGCGCATCATCGGCCTGACACTCATCGGCGTCGGCACCTCGTTGCCGTGCCTTGCCACGTCGCTGATCGCCGCCTTGCGGGGCGAGCGCGAAATTGCCGTGGGCAACGTGATCGGCAGCAACCTGTTCAACCTGCTGGGCGTCCTGGGCTTTACCGCGCTGGTGGCGCCATCTCCGCTGTCGGTGTCGCCCAACGCGCTGGACTTCGACCTGCCGGTGATGCTCGGCGCCATCACGCTGTGCCTGCCGATCTTCTATACCGGCTACCGCGTCACTCGCGCCGAGGGCCTGGTGATGCTGGGACTGTACCTGGCGTACGGCCTGCATGTGATGGCATTCACCACCGGCATGCCCCTGGCCACCAAGCTTGAACAATTGATGTTGTATTACGTCCTGCCGGCGCTGGTGATCTTGTTGTTGTTCACGTCGTTGCGCGCCTGGCGTCGCCAACATAAGAGGGAATCGCCATGACCGATCAGAAAAAACCCGGGGTTGAAATGCGTCGCCAGGTGATGGGCGATGCGTTCGTCGACCGCGCCCTGGGCAATGCAACCGAGTTCACCCAGCCACTGCAGGACTTCGTCAACGAGCACGCGTGGGGCAGTGTGTGGAACCGCGAAGGCTTGTCGTTGAAGACCCGCAGCCTGATCACCCTTGCCGCGCTGACCGCCCTCAAATGCCCGCAGGAACTCAAGGGCCACGTGCGCGGCGCGCTGAACAACGGTTGCAGCGTGGAGGAGATTCGCGAAGCGCTGCTGCATTGTGCGGTCTATGCCGGTGTGCCGGCGGCGATCGATGCGTTTCGCGCAGCCCAGGAAGTGATCGACGCTTACCAGAAAGACGCCTAGATCCAGCCACCCGCCTGCAGCACAAAGATGCCGATATTCGTGGTCACCGCCGCCATCAGGGTGGTGATCACGATAATCGCCGCCGCCAACTCATGATTGCCCTCGGCGGCCCTGGCCATCACGAAGCTCGCCGCAGCCGTCGGCGCGCCGAAATACAGGAACAAAATCCCCAATTCCGGCCCCCGGAACCCAAGCAGCCAGGCGCCTAGCGTCGCGATCACCGGCAGCCAGACCATCTTCATCAAACTCGCGCTCAGCGCCACGTCGCCGCTCTTGCGCAGCGCCGCCAGGGACAACGTGCCACCGATGCAGATCAACGCCAGCGGCAACGTGGTATCCGCCAGGTACTGCAGGGACTTCTCCAGCCAGCCGGGCAAGCCAATCTGAAAATAGGCGAACGGCGCGGCGACGATCACGCTGATGATCAGCGGGTTGGCCACCACGCTTTTGAAGATGCTCCACGGGTCAGACTTGATCACCGGGCTGTACACCGCCAGCACAATGGTCGACAGGGTGTTGTAGAACAGGATCACCAGCGCCGCGAGGATCGCGCCAAGAGAAATGCCGTAGTCACCATACATACTGGCCGCCAGGGCCAGGCCGATTACCCCGTTGTTACCGCGAAACGCGCCTTGAGCGTAGATCCCACGGTCTTCACGCGCACAGCGAAAGATCGCCCAGCCCCAGGCCAAGGCAAAGCTCAGCAGGGTGGCGACGGCAAAATAGATCAGCAAACCCGGCTTGAGTGCCGAGTGCAGGTCGGCATGCACAATGCCCAGGAACAACAGCGCCGGCATGGTGACGTTGAACACCAGGGACGAAGCCGTGTGGATAAAGTTGTCGTTGATCCAGTTGATGCGCTTGAGCATCACCCCCAGGAACAACATGGCAAACACCGGCGCAGTGATGGTCAGGGTGGTGAGGAAGATTGCCAGCATGCCGGGGAGAACCTTGGTGGGCGTCGTTAGTTGGCTAATGATAAGCCATGCAGCCCGACGGCGCCTGGGAGACCGCCATCGGGAGCAAGCCCCCTCCCACATTTGACCGCGTCCATCCTGTAGGAACGCGGCCGAATGTGGGAGGGGGCTTGCTCCCGATGCAGGCGACTCGGTCTCAGGTAATCGGCGCCGGGTTGAACAACGTAATGTCGTTATGCAGCTTGTGCCGCTGCGCCCATGTCTGCTTCTTGCCGCTGGCCACGTCCAGATAAAAGTGGAACAACTCCCAGCCCAACTCCTCAATGGTTGCGCGCCCGGTGGCAATGCGCCCGGCGTCGATATCGATGAGGTCCGGCCAGCGCTGCGCCAGCTCGGTACGGGTCGATACCTTCACCACCGGCGCCATGGCCAGCCCGTAAGGCGTGCCACGTCCGGTGGTGAACACATGCAGGTTCATCCCCGCCGCCAGTTGCAAGGTGCCACATACGAAATCACTGGCCGGCGTCGCGCAAAAGATCAGCCCCTTGCGCTTGAAACGTTCGCCTGGGCCGAGTACACCATTGATCGCACTGCTACCGGATTTGACAATGGAGCCCAAGGACTTCTCTACAATATTCGACAACCCCCCCTTCTTGTTGCCCGGCGTGGTATTGGCGCTGCGATCCGCCTCCCCCTTGGCCAGGTAACGGTCGTACCAATCCATTTCTCTTACAAGCTCCTGGGCAACTTCTTTGCTTTCAGCGCGTGACGTCAGCAGGTAAATCGCATCACGTACTTCGGTGACTTCGGAAAACATCACCGTTGCCCCAGCCCTTAACAGCAAGTCCGAGGCATAACCCAATGCCGGGTTGGCGGTGATGCCGGAGAATGCGTCACTGCCGCCGCACTGCATCCCCAGGATCAGCTCGGAAGCCGGCACCGTTTCGCGGCGGCGCTGGTCGAGTTTCTTCAACCGGGTTTGCGCCAACGCCATGATCTGCTCGATCATCTCGGTAAAGCCGTGGCTGGAGTCCTGCAAGCGATACAGCCACGGCTCGCTCAGGTCGACGGAGCTGTCGTTGTCGTGCATCACCTGCCCGGCCTGCAATTTTTCACACCCCAGGCTGATTACCAGGGCTTCGCCACCCAGGTTCGGATTGCGCGCCAAGTTACGCACGGTCCGGATCGGGATATACGCGTCCGCTGCCGTGATGGCCACGCCACAGCCGTAGCTATGGGTCAGCGCCACCACGTCATCCACGTGTGGATACTTGGGTAACAGCTCGTCCTTGATGCGCTTGACCGCATGGTCCAGCACACCGGTGACGCACTGCACCGTGGTGGTGATGCCCAGGATGTTGCGCGTGCCCACAGTGCCGTCGGCATTGCGATACCCTTCGAACGTAAACCCCTCCAGTGGCGCCTGGGTGTCCGGCACCTCGGTGGACAGTGGCAAACTGTCCAGCGGAGGCGCGGTTGGCATGCGCAGTTGATCTTCCTGCACCCAACTGCCACGCGGAATCGGCGCTAGCGCGTAACCAATGGTCTGGCCATAGCGAATAATCTGACCGCCTTCGGGAATGTCTTCCAGGGTCACCTTGTGGCTCTGCGGGATGAATTCCACAGTCACCAAACCATCGGGGAACTCAGTCCCGGCCGGTACGCCTTGGTCGTTCACTACAATCACCACATTGTCACGCTCGTGCAAACGGATCGAGCGCGGCGAGTCGGCATGTTCAATCAACTGCATTACATCGCCCCTCAGGAGTGCGCTTGGGTCAGGTTGGTCAGCTCAGGCCCGTTGCTTGGCGGCTCTTTGAGCACCACGCGTTTGATCGGGCCAACAATCACGAGGTAACTGAACACAGCCACCAGTGCGTTGGCGCCGACGAACACCAGGGCCCATTTGAACGAGCCTGTGGTGCTGATGATGTAACCGATCACGATCGGCGTACTGATGGAGGCCAAGTTGCCGAACATATTGAACAGCCCGCCACTCAACCCCGCGATTTGTTTCGGTGACGTGTCGGAAACCACGGCCCAACCCAGTGCGCCAACGCCTTTACCGAAGAAGGCCAGGGCCATGAAGCCCACCACCATCCACTCGATGTCGACATAGTTGCACGCCACGATGCTGCTGGAGATCAGCAGCCCACCAATGATCGGCGCCTTGCGGGCAAACGTCAGCGAATGGCCTTTGCGTAGCAGGTAATCAGATATCACACCGCCGAGTACCCCGCCGATAAAACCGCAGATGGCCGGCAACGAGGCGATGAAACCCGCCTTGAGGATGGTCATGCCGCGATCCTGCACCAGGTACACCGGAAACCAGGTCAAGAAAAAGTACGTGATGCCATTGATGCAGTATTGGCCAAGGTACACGCCAAGCATCATGCGGTTAGTCAGCAACTGGCGGATGTAGTCCCACTTCGGACCGTCGGTTTTCTGCCCCTTGACCTTGTCCTGGTCCATGTCGACCATCGCGCCATTCTCAGCAATGTGCTTGAACTCGGCTTCGTTGATCATTGGGTGCTGACGCGGGCTGTGGATAACTTTCAACCAGACCAGTGAAAACACGATGCCGATACCGCCCATCACGATAAACACGTGCTGCCAGCCGAAGGTGTAGACGATCCAGCCCATCAACGGTGCAAACAGCACCGTGGCGAAGTATTGCGCCGAGTTGAAGATCGCCGATGCCGTACCGCGCTCAGCCGTGGGAAACCACGCCGCAACGATGCGGGCATTTCCGGGAAACGAGGGCGCCTCTGCCAGGCCCACCAGAAAGCGCAGCATAAACAGCGCAACCACAGCGGTAGAGACACCAAACTCACCGACATAGCCTTGCAACACGGTGAACAACGACCAGGTGAAGATGCTCAGGGCATAGACTTTTTTCGAACCGAAGCGGTCCAGCAGCCAGCCGCCGGGGATTTGCCCGGCCACGTAGGCCCAGCCGAATGCGGAGAAGATATAACCGAGGGTGACCGCGTCGATGCCGAGGTCTTTTTGCAGGCTGGAGCCGGCAATAGCGATGGTGGCCCGGTCGGCATAGTTGATCGTGGTCACCAGAAAAAGCATGAGCAGGATCAAATAGCGGACGTGGGTCGGCTTGGTCGCTTGCATGTAGAAGTACTCCCACTAATTATTTTTTTTGCGGGTAATCATTTCTGTTTTGAGTGTGGGAACCGGCAGGCAGCCGGTTCCCACTGGTTACGCGTCCTACGAACCGATGTAGCTGGTTTTCACCACGGTGTAGAACTCTTGCGCGTAGCGACCCTGCTCACGCGAACCGTAGGATGAGCCCTTACGGCCGCCGAAAGGAACGTGGTAATCCACGCCGGCAGTCGGCAGGTTGACCATCACCATCCCGGCCTGGGCGTGGCGCTTGAAGTGGTTGGCATATTTGAGCGAAGTGGTGGCGATGCCCGCCGACAGGCCGAACTCGGTGTCATTGGCCATGGCCAGCGCCGCCTCGTAGTCCGCCACGCGCACCACATTGGCCACCGGGCCGAAGATCTCTTCACGGCTGATGCGCATGGCGGCTTCGCTGTCGGCAAACAGCGTCGGCGCCAGGTAATAGCCTTCGGTGTCGCAGGTGACCAGGCCGCCACCGCTCACCAGCCGGGCGCCTTCGCTCTGGCCGATGTCGATGTATTTCATGTCCTGATCCAACTGGGCCTGGGATACCACCGGGCCAATATCGGTGCCACTGTTCAAAGCATGGCCGACCTTGATCGACTTCATGCGCTCGGCCATCGCCGCGACAAACTGGTCGTGAATCCCGGCGGTCACAATCAGACGGCTCGATGCGGTGCAACGCTGGCCGGTGGAGTAGAACGCACTCTGCACCGACAACTCGACAGCCTGTTTGAGGTCAGCATCGTCGAGAATGATCTGCGGGTTCTTGCCGCCCATCTCCAACTGCACTTTGGCTTGGCGCGATACACAGCTGACGGCGATCTGCCGCCCCACGCCAACCGAACCGGTGAAGCTGATACCGTCGACTTTCGAGCTGTTGACCAACACATCGCCCACCACACGACCGCTGCCCATCACCAGGTTGAATACACCTGCGGGGAAGCCGGCGCGGGAGATGATTTCCGCCAGGGCCCAAGCGCAGCCCGGCACCAGTTCCGCAGGCTTGATCACCACGCAGTTGCCGTAGGCCAGGGCCGGGGCGATCTTCCAGGCGGGGATGGCAATCGGGAAGTTCCACGGGGTGATCAAGCCCACCACACCCAGGGCTTCGCGGGTGACTTCAACGTTGACGCCCGGGCGCACCGAGGGCACGTAATCACCGGACAGGCGCAGGCATTCACCGGCAAAAAACTTGAAGATATTACCGGCGCGGGTCACTTCGCCGATGGCTTCCGGCAGGGTCTTGCCCTCTTCCCGGGCCAGCAGGGTGCCGAGCTCTTCGCGACGGGCGAGTATTTCACTGCCGACTTTATCCAGAGCATCGTGACGCGCCTGGATACCGGATGTCGACCAGGCCGGGAAAGCCGCGCGAGCGGCGTCGATGGCTGCATTGACTTGGGCCACATCGGCCTTGGCGTATTCGCCAATCACATCGGACAGATCCGACGGGTTGATGTTGGTGCAGTAGTCGGCGCCGGTCACCCACTCGCCATTGATGTAGTTCTCAAAACGTTTCGCTTGGGACACGAATCTTCTCCTGACACAAAAGGCCGCTGATTGCTCAGCGGCCCTGTAGATAAGTTATTGCGCGCCTTGCTTGTCGATCAGCGCGGCCAGGGCTTCATATTCTTCCGGCAGCAGGTCGGTCAGCGGCGTACGCACCGGGCCTGCGTCGTAACCGACGATTTTTGCGCCCGCCTTGACGATGCTCACCGCGTAACCGGCTTTACGGTTACGGATGTCCAGGTAGGGCAGGAAGAAGTCGTCGATGATCTTGCCGACGGTTGCGTGATCTTCGCGGGCAATGGCGTGATAGAAATCCATTGCGGTTTTCGGAATGAAGTTGAACACCGCCGAGGAGTACACCGGCACCCCGAGGGCCTTGTAGGCAGCGGCGTAAACCTCGGCAGTCGGCAAGCCACCGAGGTAGCTGAAACGGTCGCCCAGACGGCGGCGGATCGACACCATCAACTCGATATCACCCAGGCCATCCTTATAGCCGATCAGGTTCGGGCAGCGCTCGGCCAGACGCTCCAGCAGCGGCGCGGTCAAGCGGCAGACATTGCGGTTGTAGACCACCACACCAATTTTTACCGATTTGCACACCGCCTCTACGTGGGCGGCAACGCCGTCCTGGCTGGCTTCGGTCAGGTAGTGCGGCAGCAACAGCAAGCCTTTGGCGCCAAGGCGTTCGGCTTCCTGGGCGTACTCGATGGCCTGGCGGGTAGAGCCACCGACACCGGCAAGAATCGGCACGCTGGAAGCGCAGGTATCAACGGCGGTTTTTACCACTTGAGAATATTCGCTGGCGGCGAGGGAGAAAAACTCACCGGTACCGCCCGCAGCGAATAAAGCGGTCGCGCCGTAAGGGGCTAGCCATTCCAGGCGCTTGATGTAGCCCGCCTGGTGGAAGTCACCCTGGGCATTGAAATCGGTCACCGGGAAAGACAGCAGACCGTGGGAGAGGATGGACTTCAGTTCTTGTGGATTCATTATTCGAACACCCTGGGCGAAGACTTTCTAACGAAAGGTTGTTGTTGGTTTTGATGATGTCGTACGTCATCGTACAACTATAAATAAATTCGTCAACTGCAATTCATCCGTCGTGATCCTGCGAAGGCTTAAGACGCGGCTCTTGACGTAGGAAATTTCTCACCTATGATTCATATAACTGTATGGATATACAGTTATCAAAGAAAATTCCTACGGCATAGCAAGGAGCTAACATGTCAGGTCTTGAACTCGCAGCACCCGAAAAAACACCGCCTACCCTGCGCTTCGAAGGCGGTGAACACACCGCCATCGGCGATGACACCCTGCTTCGCTTCGTCAAGGACGCCCCGGCCATTCCTGCGCGCCAAGTCGAACTGCACCTGCCCAACGGGCTTGCGCTGACCTATGGCCAAGTGATCGCCCTGGGCGGCGACTTCTATGGCATCCCCGGCCAACCGATCAGCGATGGCAACTCCCCGGCCGAGCGCGTGCAACGCTTCATCGCGGCCTTCAATTCTCTTGCCGTACTGCCCGCCTCACGGGAAGAAGCGCAGAAGATCCTGGCGGTGATGCAAAAGGAAATCAACGCCGTCAAC
Source organism: Pseudomonas sp. MWU15-20650 (assembly GCF_023242475.1). Taxonomy (GTDB): domain Bacteria; phylum Pseudomonadota; class Gammaproteobacteria; order Pseudomonadales; family Pseudomonadaceae; genus Aquipseudomonas. The sequence continues at coordinate 158,051 of NZ_JALJFG010000003.1, forward strand.
CAGGCGATCAAGGACGGCAAACAGGCGCACGAAGCCTATGACGCCCTGGGTGATACGTTGTCCGAGGAGTGGAACCGCATTACCGGCGGTGGCAGCGCTGTTTCGGCCCTCGTGCCGCTGGGCCGCTACCTGAAGCTGGCAGCGGACAACGCCGACCACTTCGGTGAATGGGCCCTTTCCGCCTACTTGGCCGGCCATACGGCAGCATTGCAACAGGCGGTGGTGGCCCATCAGACCGGCACCGACCAGGCCCTGGAATTGGCCTACGCCATGAACAGCTTCGCCGATCACTTTTTGACCGACCTGTTTTCCGCCGGCCACCTGCGCGTACCACGCAAACAATTGGCCGCGGTGGTGACGCCAGGCGAACTGGGCTCGCTGATCAGTCGCTTCATGCACGACGAAGACAGCAAGTTCGGGCTCAAGGTCCGCAATGCCATGGGCGATCAATGGCATGCCTATGGGGATAAACGCTACTTCGACACTATCGACGCGGACAACCGGGTACAGGTCAAACGGGCGGTGCAGGCATCGGCCGATGAGATCTTCGACACCTTTATCAGCGGTGTCGCCCCCTCCCCGGCCAGCTTCAAGGCGCCGTTGTATGTGCCGGACCTGAACGCAGCACAAAACCCGGCGAACAATTTCTCGCCGCTGTTCAAGATGGAGGGGGACAAGGTGCTGCGCCGCAAGGATGTAAATGACCTGAACGACAAGCACTGGACCAATGACTGGTGGGGCTGGAGTACTTACCTGCTTCTGAAGGACTACACGCCCAACCAGCCCGCCAGCTAAGCGAACGTAACACGCAGGTAAACGGAGATCGAATGTGGGAGTTGTCGAGCTTTAGCGAGGCTGCGATAGCGGTGTGTCAGGCAGCACAATTGTCAGTAGCGCCGGCGCTCAACTGCTCCCACACTGGATCGGCTTATCCTTCAATTACGCTGCGCTTGTGCCTCTTCATGGGCCTGGCGCAGCCGTTCGCGGCTATTGGTCAAATGCAAGCGCATCGCCGCCCGCGCCGCATCCGAATCCTGACGAGCAATCGCCTCATAAATTTCTTCGTGTTCGCGGCTCAAACGGCTCATGTAGTGCTGTTGATCATCATGAGCCAGTCGCGCCGAATTCAAGCGGGTACGCGGAATGATGCTGGTGCCCAGGTGCGTCATGATGTCGGTGAAGTAGCGGTTGCCGGTAGACAGCGCAATTTCCAGGTGGAACGCGAAGTCCGACGCCACCGCATCGCCAGCGTGGGCCGCACTTTCATTCAAGGCATCGAGGGCCGCACGCATGGCCGCCAACTGCTCATCGCTGCGACGCAGCGCCGCGAGCCCCGCCGACTCCACCTCCAGGCTGATACGCAGCTCAAGAATCGCCAGCACATCACGCAGGGTAACCACCGTGGCCGGGTCAATCCGGAAGCCGCTGGGGCTGGGTGTGTCCAGCACGAAAGTGCCGATACCGTGACGCGTTTCCACTTGCCCCGCTGCCTGCAAACGCGATATGGCCTCACGCACCACCGTACGGCTGACGCCATGGGCTTCCATGATCGCCGACTCGGTGGGCAGCTTGTCACCACGCTTGAGCTGGCCGTCGCGGATCTGCTCGGACAACACCGTGACCAATTCCTGGGCAAGGCTGCGGCGCTTGCGGGGAAGACGTGGGGCGGTGCTGGCGTTTTCCATATGAACCATCTTTCTTGGCGAACTAAAGACGGCATCATAGCCCATGGCGGTTGTACGATCACCGTCCCCGCATGACTTTCATCGAAACCTGCAGGCAAAAAAATACCCCGGCAAGCGCCGAGGTATTTTTCAGGCTCGCCCGAAGGCGAAAGCCGCTTACTTCACCACTTTCAGGCTCGGCCGACCGCTTGGGCGCGGCGGCTCGGCATCCGGTGGCGGCACATCATCACCGTCGTCACCGTCGATCGTTTCGTCACCGTCGAAAGGCGACTCCAGATCGAACACCATGCCTTGGCCATTTTCCCGGGCATAGATCCCGAGAATCGCGCCAATTGGCACGAACAGCGTATGCGGCACACCGCCGAAACGCCCTTCGAAGCTCACGGCTTCGTTGTCCATGTGCAGGTGACGCACAGCACTGGGCGACACGTTCAAAACGATCTGCCCATCACTGGCAAAACCCTGCGGTACCTGAACCGCAGGAAATTCGGAATTGACCAGCATGTGCGGGGTGCAATCGTTGTCCACAATCCACTCATAGAGCGCGCGGACCAGGTAGGGTCGACTGGAGTTCATCAGCGGCTCCTTAAGCCTTAGCGCATATCGCGTTCGACACCAGACAGACTCGCCTGGAAAGCCTCACGCGCAAACTGGCGCTCCATGTAATCAAGCAACGGCTTGGCCGGCCGTGGCAATTCAATGCCCAGAATCGGCAAACGCCAGAGTATGGGTAATAGGCAGCAATCCACCAAGCTTTGTTCCTCACTGAGGAAAAAAGGTTTGTCGGCGAACAACGGCGAAACGCCGGTCAGGCTCTCGCGCAATTCCTTGCGCGCCTGCACCCGAGCGGCTTCTTTTGAACGTGAATCCAGAATCACATCCACCAGCCCGCACCAGTCACGCTGGATCCGATGGATCAGCAAGCGGCTGTTGGCACGCGCCACCGGGTATACCGGCAGCAAAGGTGGATGGGGGTAACGCTCATCCAGGTATTCCATCACCACGGTTGACTCCCACAACGCCAGGTCACGATCGACCAGGGTGGGCAAGCTGCCGTAAGGGTTCACTTCGATCAGTTTCGGCGGATGACGACCTGCCTCCACACTGATGATCTCGGCGCTGACACCCTTCTCTGCAAGTACGATGCGTACTCGGTGGGAATAGTGGTCGGCGGGGTCGGAGTAACAGGCCAACCGATTGGTCACGCCCATGGCGGTCCTCCTCGCTTGTTGAAATTATCGAAAGCTCAAAAACGAGCGCGCCCAGAGAGCATCTCTGCAGTGCCTGGTTCAACCAGAGCGCTACGTGTTCAGAGATGCCGCTGGGCGCGCAAGATTAACAGCAATTGCTTACGGTTGGATCAATGCACATCCTTCCAGTATTCACGTTTGAGCAGATAGGCGAATACAAAGAAGAAAGCCAGGTACAGCAAGACGTAGGTACCGATGCGCTGGTGCTGCAGTTTGACCGGGTTGGCCGAGTAGGCCAGGAAGGTCACCAGGTTCTTGACCTTCTCGTCGAACTGCTCTTCATTCAGCGTTCCGGTCTTGGGCACGATGGTCAGTTGATCGCACGCTTCATGCGTCAGCGGCGTACCGGTCAACGGATCATATTGCTTCTTGCCGTCTTCAACGACCTGAACCTGCTTGCATCCTACCACTTGGCGACCCTGCAGGCCGACTAGAACGTTAGGCATACCGACGTTCGGGAAGACTTTGTTATTCACGCCATAAGGGCGCGCGGGGTCTTCATAGAAGGATTTCAGGTAGCCGTAGAGCCAGTCGGTACCACGTACGCGGGCAACCAGGGTCAGGTCCGGCGGCGCGGCCCCGAACCAGGTCTTGGCGTCAGCAGTTTGCATACCGATGTTCATGTGGTCGCCGATCTTCGCACCGGTGAACACCGCATTGCTGAGCATCACCTCATGGGGGATGCCCAAGTCATCGGCGACACGCTCGTAACGCTGGAACTTGGCGCTGTGACAGCCCATGCAGTAGTTGGTGAATGTACGCAGCCCGTCTTGCATGGCGGCCTTGTCAGACACATCAATATCGACTTTTTCCAGTTCAGCGCCATGCTCGGCGGCGAAGGACAGTAGCGGCAGGGCCGCAAGCACTAATGCAACGAATAATTTTTTCATCAGCCAGTCACCCTTTCCGGAACCGGTTTGGTCTTCTCGAGCCGGGTGTAGAACGGCATCAGAATGAAGTAGGCGAAGTACAGGAAGGTGCAGACCTGCGACAGCAACGTACGCTCCGGGGTTGGCGCCAATACGCCCAGCACACCCAGGATCACAAAGGCAATGCAGAACACCCACAGCCAGACCTTGCTCAGCCAGCCCTTGTAGCGCATGGACTTGACCGGGCTTCGGTCCAGCCACGGCAGCACGAACAGCAGCGCGATCGAGGCCCCCATTGCCATTACGCCCATGAGCTTGTCAGGGATCGCCCGCAAGATGGCGTAGAACGGTGTGAAGTACCAGACCGGGGCAATGTGCTCAGGTGTCTTGAAGGCGTTGGCCTGTTCGAAGTTAGGCTTCTCCAGGAAATAACCGCCCATCTCCGGGAAAAAGAACACGATCGAGCAGAAGATAAACAAGAACACCACCACGCCGACGATGTCTTTCACGGTGTAGTACGGATGGAACGGAATGCCGTCCAGCGGTACACCGTTTTCGTCTTTGTGCTTCTTGATGTCCACACCATCCGGGTTGTTGGAACCCACTTCATGCAGCGCCAGGATGTGCAGCACCACCAGGCCCAGGATCACGATCGGCAGCGCCACAACGTGCAGGGCAAAGAAGCGGTTCAGGGTAATACCGGAGATCAGGTAGTCACCACGAATCCACTGGGTCAGGTCGTTACCAATTACCGGGATAGCACCGAACAGCGAGATGATCACCTGGGCCCCCCAGTACGACATCTGGCCCCATGGCAGCAGGTACCCCATGAAGGCTTCGGCCATCAGCGCGAGGTAGATCAACATGCCGAACACCCACACCAGCTCGCGAGGCTTCTGGTACGAACCGTAGAGCAGGCCACGGAACATGTGCATATAAACGACGATGAAGAACGCCGAAGCGCCGGTGGAGTGCAGCAGGCGCAGGATCGAGCCGTACTCGACGTCACGCATGATGTATTCGACGGAGGCAAACGCCTCTTCCGCCGACGGGGTGTAGCTCATCGTCAACCAGACACCGGTAACGATCTGGTTGACCAGCACCAGCAGTGCCAGCGAGCCGAAGAAGTAGAAGAAGTTGAAGTTTTTTGGCGCGTAATATTTGCTGAGATGATCTTCCCACATTTTAGTGGCGGGGAAGCGCGCATCCACCCAATCCATGAACTTGCTCATCAGGCTTTCTCCCCCTCGTCGACGCCAATGACAATGACACTGTCAGTCTCGTAGTGATGTGGCGGCACTGGCAGGTTCAAGGGCGCGGGTTGTGACTTGTAGACGCGGCCGGCCAGGTCGTAGTGGGAACCATGGCAAGGGCAGAAATAACCACCAACCCAGTCTTTGCCCAGGTCGGCGGGAGCAACTTCCGGACGGAAAGTAGGCGAGCAACCCAAGTGGGTGCAGATACCGATCAGCAACAGAATCTCAGGCTTGATCGAACGGGTTTCCTTATCGACGTAAGCGGGTTGGTCAGAATTCTTCGAGTCAGGATCAGACAGCTGACCTTCGATTTTCTGCAGATTCCCCAGGATCGCCTCGGTACGACGAACGATGAACACTGGCTGACCGCGCCACTCAGCAATCATTTGCTGGCCTGGGTCGATCTTGCTGACATTCACCTTCACCGGTGCACCTGCGGCTTTCGCCTTGGCACTGGGAAACCATGACCCCACGAACGGGACCGCAGCCCCCACCGCTCCTGCAGCACCCACCACGGATGTGGCTGCTACCAAGAAGCGACGCCGGCCTGCATTCACGCCGTCATTGCTCATTCAGTCCTCTCCCATCAGCTTTTTGGCCTGTTAAATCAGGCGTCTACTAAGTGTTGAATCTTTACTTATAAAAATTTTGACGGATGGTAATGAAAAGCCCCACGTATGACAAGGGAATTGCCCGGGCCTCCGCCCCCAGGCCTTGTAGTATAGGGGGTCTACGGATGTGGCAAGTTGTCACGGCGAAATTTATGCATAAATCGCAGGCAATAAAAAACGCCCAGCTCCGTGAGGAGGCTGGGCGTTTTTGTGGAACGTAAAGCGAATTAACGCTTCGAGTACTGCGGACGCTTACGCGCTTTACGCAGACCGACTTTCTTACGTTCAACTTCACGAGCATCGCGAGTTACGAAGCCAGCTTTGCGCAGAGCGCCACGCAGGGTTTCGTCGTACTGCATCAGAGCGCGAGTGATACCGTGGCGGATTGCGCCAGCTTGACCACTTACACCGCCACCGATAACGGTGACGTAGATGTCGAACTTTTCAACGGTCTCGGTCAATTCCAGCGGCTGACGAACTACCATGCGGGCAGTTTCGCGGCCGAAGAAGTTGTCCAGGGAGCGGTTGTTGATCGAGATGTTACCAGTGCCCGGACGCAGGAAAACACGTGCGGTTGCGGTTTTGCGACGGCCAGTGCCGTAATTTTGAGTCGCCGACATAATGAACTATTCCGTTAAAACTTCAGTTCTTGGGGCTGCTGAGCAGCATGAGGGTGTACAGCGCCCGCATAGACTTTCAGCTTGCGAAACATATCGCGACCCAGTGGGCCCTTAGGCAGCATGCCTTTGACCGCGATTTCGATCGGGGCTTCAGGCTTCTTGGCAATCAGGCCTTCGAAGTTGGAAGACTTGATACCGCCTGGGAAACCGGAGTGACGGTAGTACATTTTGTCGCTTGCTTTGTTGCCGGTTACACGAACCTGCTCAGCGTTGATGATCACGATGTAGTCACCGGTATCAACGTGCGGGGTGTACTCAGGCTTGTGCTTGCCACGCAGACGGCTGGCGACTTCAGTGGCCAGACGACCCAGGGTCTGACCAGCGGCGTCGACGACAAACCAGTCGCGCTGAACTGTTTCCGGTTTTGCAGTAAAAGTTGTCATTCTTTAATAGCCTCAGGGGCCGCCTGTAAATTTAGACGGCGGATCTTACTGAATAGTGCGTACTTTGACAAGGTCAAAGGCAGCCGGATACAGACGCTATCGGGGGCTCGGGTCGGCGCGTCCGTTCAACGGCAAGATTCTTCGGCAGGCGGCGCATCACTTCCACTGCAGAAAGAGGTGGGCAATTATGCAGATTGCGAAAAAAAATTCAACCTGCTTTTATGAATGTTTTCCCCCGAAGGAGCACCCGATGGATTATCGACAGCTGGGCCGGACCGATCTGAACGTGAGCGCGATCGCCTTGGGTACCATGACCTGGGGCGAGCAGAACAGCGAGGCAGAGGCCTTCGCACAGATCGAACGGGCCAAGGCCGCGGGGATCAACTTCCTCGACACCGCGGAAATGTACCCGGTGCCGCCCAAGGCCGACACGTACGCCACCACCGAGCGCTACATCGGCAATTACTTCAAACGCCGCGGCGACCGCAGCGACTGGATCCTGGCCAGCAAGATCGCCGGCCCCGGCAACACCATCGACTATATCCGCGACGGCCATCTGCGCCACAACCGCAAGCACATCGCCCTTGCCCTGGACGCCAGCCTCAAGCGCCTGCAGACCGACTGGATCGACCTCTACCAGTTGCACTGGCCGGAACGCAGCACCAACTTCTTCGGCCAATTGAGCTACAAGCACCAGGACGAAGACGACCTCACCCCATTGGAAGAAACCCTCGAAGCGCTGGATGAGCAGGTGAAGGCCGGCAAGATCCGCCACATCGGCCTGTCCAACGAAACGCCGTGGGGCACCATGAAATTCCTGGCCCTGGCCGAAGCCCGCGGCTGGACCCGCGCGGTGTCGATCCAGAACCCCTACAACCTGCTCAACCGCAGCTTTGAAGTGGGCCTGGCCGAAATTGCCATTCGTGAACAGTGTGGTTTGCTGGCCTATTCACCGCTGGCGTTCGGCATGCTCAGCGGTAAATACGAAGGGGGCGCACGCCCGGCCAAGGCACGCCTGACCGAGTACAGCCGCTTCAGCCGCTATTTCAACCCGCAGTCGGAAGCAGCCTGCAGCCGTTATGTGGCGCTGGCACGGGAACACGGCCTGGACCCGGCGCAGATGGCATTGGCGTTCGTGACACAGCAGCCGTTTGTGACCAGCAATATCATTGGCGCCACGTCGCTGGAGCAGTTGGACAGCAACATTGCCAGTGCTGAATTGAAGCTCTCCAACGAGGTATTGGAAGGGATTGAGGCGATTCAGAAGGTTCATCCCAATCCTGCGCCTTGATTGACCGTTAGGCCGCCATCGGGGGCAAGCCCCAATGCCAGTCAGTTAAGCGCTAGAACGAGCAACCGGTAACCTGTGACGAGCGGGCTTGTCCCGCGTTGGGGCGCGTAGCGCCCCTAAAGAAGGACGAATGCGGTGTATACGATACTCCGCGCAGATAGCTTTTGGGGCTGCTGCGCACCCCAACGCGGGACAAGCCCGCTCGCCACAACAAGCCCGCTCGCCACAGTGATAGTGTTCCTTCTTAACTGACAGACATTAGGGCAAGCCCCCTCCCACACTTGGCCGTGTTCACAGATCAAAATGTGGGAGGGGGCTTGCTCCTGATGGGGCCATCCGCAACACCGCAAGATCAAAGCGCCCGCGCGATGATCTCTTTCATAATCTCGTTTGTCCCCGCATAAATCCGCTGCACCCGCGCATCCGCCCAGGCCCGTGCAATCGGGTATTCCCACATGAAACCGTAACCACCGTGCAACTGCACGCACTCATCAAGCACCTTGCATTGCAGATCCGTGCCCCAGTACTTGGCCATTGCCGCAGTAGGTACATCCAGCTTGCCTTCCAGATGCAGCGCCATGCATTTGTCGATAAACACACGACCGATCTGAATCTCAGTGGCCATCTCCGCCAACTTGAACCGCGTGTTCTGGAAATCGGCAATCGCCTTGCCGAACGCCTTGCGCTCACGGGTGTATTCCAAGGTCCACTGCAATGCCGCCTCGGCCGAGGACAGCGCACCAATCGCCACCGTCAAACGCTCCTGGGGCAACTCCTGCATCAGGTAGGCGAAGCCCATGCCCGCCTGGCCCAGCAGGTTTTCCTTAGGCACTCGCACGTCCTGGAAGAACAGTTCCGACGTGTCCTGGGCCTTCATGCCCACCTTCTCCAGGCGCTTGCCCTTGTCGAAGCCCGGCGTATCAGCGTCTACCAGGAACAGGCTGGTGCCCTTGGCGCCAGCCTTTGGATCGGTCTTGGCCACCACAATCACCAGGTCGGCGAGGTAGCCGTTGGTGATGAAGGTCTTGGAACCGTTGATCACATACTCATCGCCATCCAATACAGCAGTGGTCTTGACCCCTTGCAGGTCAGAGCCAGCCCCGGGCTCGGTCATCGCAATGGCCGTGACCATCTCGCCGGAGATCAACTTGGGCAGGTATTTCTGCTTCAGCGCTTCACTGCCGTAATGCAGGATGTACGGCGCGACAATGTCCGAATGCAGGGAAAAACCGATGCCGGTCAGCCCCAGGCGCCCGATTTCTTCGATCACCACCGCGCTGTACAAAAAGTCCGCGCCCAGGCCGCCATATTCCTCCGGCAAGTGGGAGCACAGCATCCCCGCCTCCCCCGCCTTATGCCATAGGTTACGGTCGATGTAGCCCTGTTTTTCCCACTGCCCATGGAACGGCACGGCGTGTTTTTCGAGGAAGGTACGCACGCTCTCGCGAAAGAGTTCGTGCTCCGAGCTGAACAAGGTTCTGGAGATCATGGGTCACCTGTGTGAATTGTCGAACAAAGACCAGACCACAGAGCCTATGCCGCAAAGACGGCACAGGACACTGGACACATGCGACAAAAAATAAGACGATCCAGCCGTCTGGTGACCACTTTCCCCTATAAGAATAAATGAAATTATGTCTAACCAAATCTCCACGCCCTTGCGGCGCGTCAGCATTTTGGCCATTGATCGGGTATTTGCTTCAACCCTCATGCAAGCCAAGGATTTCTTCCACCTGGCCAGCCTGCGCTATGGCAAGCAACAGGGCCTGGGCCTGACCCCGGCGTTCGAAACGCGCCTGGTCAGCCCCGATGGGCAATCGGTGCGCAGCTTCAGCGATGTGATCATGCCGGTGGACGGCGGCCTGGAAAACGCCGACATCATCGTGCTACCGGCCTTCTGGGACGACTTCGACGTCCTGTGCACTCGCTACCCGCAAGTGCTGCCATGGTTACGCGAGCAACACGCCCGCGGCGCCGTGCTCTGTGGCGAAGCCACCGGCGTGTTCTGGCTGGCTGAAGCCGGGTTGCTCGATGGCAAAGAGGCGACCACTTACTGGCGCTTCTTCAACGCCTTCAGCGAACGCTTCCCCCAGGTCCAGCTCAACCAGGACAAGCACCTGACCGACGCCGACAACCTGTATTGCGCCGGCGGCACCACTTCGGCGTGCGACCTCTACATTTATTTGATCGAGCGCTTCTGCGGCGCCAACATCGCCCAAGCCGTAGCCCGCGACATCCTTTATGAAGTGCAGCGCAGCTACTCACCCGGGCGTATCGGTTTTGGTGGGCAAAAGCTGCACCAGGACGTGATCATCCTACAGATCCAGCACTGGCTCGAAGAGCATTTCGCCGACAAGTTCCGCTTCGAAGACGTTGCCCGGGAACACGGTATGAGCATCCGTAACTTCATGCGCCGCTTCCAGACAGCGACCGGTGACAAGCCGCTGCATTACCTGCAACGCTTGCGTATCGAGACGGCCAAGGGCCTGCTCTCAGGCAGCCGCAAGAGCATCAAGACCATCAGCTATGAGGTGGGATACGACGATGCAAGTTTCTTTGCACGGTTGTTCAGGCAGCACACCGAGCTGTCGCCGAACCAGTATCGCCAGCAGTTCCAGCAAGCCGCGTAAGCAGGGCATGCACAAAACAACTGTGGGAGGGGGCTTGCTCCCGATAGCGGTCTGTCAGTAACAGGTGCACTGACTGATCCACAGCTATCGGGGCAAGCCCCCTCCCACATCGTCTTTAAGGTTTGTGGCCGCGCGACAGGAACTCGTGGGACTGCATTTCCAGCAACCGGCTCAACGTACGCTGGAACTCGAAGTTCAAGCGACCGCCGGTGTAGAGGTCCTTGAGTTCGACTTCCGCCGAGATGATCAGCTTGACGTTACGGTCGTAGAACTCGTCGACCATATTGATGAAACGCCGCGCGATGTCGTCAGTGGTGACGCCCATTTGTTCCACGCCACTGAGGATGACGGCGTGGAAGATCTTGCCCAGCTCAATGTAGTCGTTCTGGCTACGCGGACCGTCGCACAGCTGACGGAACTCGAACCATGCCACGTCATCGCAGGTACGCAGCGCGATGATTTCGCGGTTCTCGATCATCAACTTGTCGTTTTCCACCGCCTGGGTGCATTCCGGCGTCAACGCGCGGAAGCTTTTGCGCAGGCTTTCGTGGGCGGCGTCGTTGAGTGGGAAGTGAAACAACTCCGCTTGCTCGAGGTGACGCAGGCGGTAGTCGACGCCGCTGTCGACGTTGACGATATCGGTGTTCTGCTTGATCAGCGCAATGGCCGGCAGGAAGCGCGCGCGCTGCAAGCCATCCTTGTACAAGCCGTCGGGCACGATGTTGGACGTCGCGACCAGGGTCACGCCGTTCTTGAACAGCTCTTCCATCAAGGTGCCGAGGATCATGGCGTCAGTGATGTCGGAGACGAAGAATTCATCGAAGCAGATCACCCGTGCCTCTTCGGAGAAACGCTTGGCGATGATGGTCAGCGGGTTTTTCTCGCCCGGCAGGGTCTTCATTTCTTCATGCACACGCTTCATGAAGCGGTGGAAGTGAGTACGGACCTTTTCCCTGAACGGCAGCGCCTCAAAGAAGGTGTCTACCAGGTACGTCTTGCCGCGGCCAACGCCACCCCAGAAGTACAGGCCCTTGACCGGCGTGTGGTCTTTCTTGCCAAACAGCTTGCTGAACATCCCAGGCTTGCTTTGCGAGGCCGCGACCAGGTCTTCGTACAGGCGCTGCAAATGACGCACCGCGTTTTCCTGGGCAGCGTCATGGAAGAATTCAGGGCGTTTCAGATCAGCTTGATATCGTTCTAGGGGCGTCATAATTTCGTTAGCAAGGCAACAAAAACGGGCCGTCACTGTAACGACGGCCCCGGATAATGGCAATCAACCCTTGGTCGGGTTAATCCTCGAGGGGGGTCAACGCAACGCGCAAGGCTTCGATGGCGGCATCGCGCGACGCACCATCGGCAAATGCCGCGCTGTCGGCGACCGCAGCACCGTCCAGCCAGACGCTGAAGCCCAGGGCTTCAGTGCGCACATCCAACGCGTCGCCGCTTTGCAGTTGCTTGGTGACCGCACCCGCCGCTTTACCGTCGGCAAAATTGCGCGACAGCAGCAGTTGCTCGCCGTCAGCCGCCAACAGGCGGAAGCGGAAGCTGCCGTCGTCTTCACGGAAGCTCACAAAGCGCGCCGCTTTTGCGGCTTTCTTTTTCGGGCTGACCGGTGCCGCAACCTGGTTGACGAACGAGCGCAGGCCCACGGCCTCACGCAGCTCGGCCAGGAACGGTGCCGCCACGGCACGGGCTTTCTTGGCGCCGATCAGTAGCAAGTCTTCCATGTCCGAAGGACGCGACATCAGTGTGTGATAGCGCTCACGCGCTTCACCGAGCTGGTCATCCAGCAGTTGGAACAAACGGTTCTTCGCCTCGCCCCAGCCCAGGCCCTGCAGCAAATCACTGCGCAATGCTTCTTCCTGAGCCTGGGTGGCAAACGCCTGGTAGAGGGTGAACAGGTGTGAGTTGTCCGGGTCTTTGGCTTCGCCTGGCGCACGAGAGTCGGTGACGATCCGCGAGATCGCGTCCTTCATGTCCTTGGCGCTGGTGAACAACGGGATGGTGTTGTCGTAGCTCTTGGACATCTTGCGGCCGTCCAGGCCCGGCAAGGTGGCGACGCTTTCTTCGATCAACGCCTCGGGCATGGTGAAGAATTCTTTACCGTTGCCGAACAGGTGGTTGAAACGCTGGCCGATATCACGGGCCATTTCCACGTGCTGGATCTGGTCGCGGCCAACCGGCACCTTGTGCGCGTTGAACATCAGGATGTCTGCTGCCATCAACACCGGGTAGCTGTACAGGCCCATGGTGATGCCCGCATCCGGGTCTTCGCCATTTTCTACGTTCTTGTCTACCGACGCCTTGTAGGCATGCGCTCGGTTGAGCAGGCCCTTGGCGGCGACGCAGGTCAGCAGCCAGGTCAGTTCGGGGATTTGCGGAATGTCGGACTGGCGATAGAAGGTCACCCGGTTCACATCCAGGCCACCGGCCAGCCAGGTCGCGGCAATTTCCATACGCGAGCGCTGGATGCGCTGCGGGTCATCGCACTTGATCAGGGCGTGGTAGTCGGCCAGAAAGTAGAAGGAGTCGGCATTGGCGTCCTGGCTGGCGAGAATCGCCGGGCGGATCGCACCGGCGTAGTTGCCCAGGTGCGGCGTGCCGGTGGTGGTGATGCCGGTGAGGATACGGGTACGAGTCGTCATGGGTAATCGCTTATCAGACTGCTATCAATTCGAGAGACGCGGCAGCACCAGATCCTTGAGATCGGTCAGCTTGCCGTGAAAAAAGTGTCCGCATTCTGCCACTTTCAGCAGCTCATGGGGGCGTTTCAGGGCGGCGGACCAGTCGTAGACGGTCTGCGGGTCGACCACTTCGTCGGTTTCTGGCTGGATCAGGGTCAGTGGGCAACCGTGTGGCAGCACGTCGGTATCACGCAGGCGCATCACCGCAGCGGCAACCATGAACAGGTGCGCAAGCTGCTCACCCTTGGCTTCCAGGCGACCGCCCAGGCTGGCAGCGACATACCCCCCGAAGGAGAACCCCAGCAAGGTGATCGGCAGGTCCGGGTGTTTTTCACGCAGCCAGGTGGCGGCTGCCTCCGCGTCGTCCACTTCCCCGGAGGCCATGTCGTGCGTACCGGCACTGGCGCCAACGCCACGGTAATTGAAGCGCAATGTGATCAAACCCGCATCGCGGGCGGTGCGTTGCAGGGTCGATACGACTTTATTGAGCATGGTCCCACCCTGCACCGGGTTAGGGTGGCAGATCAGCGCCAGGCCACGTGGCTCGGGGTGATCCAGGTACAGGGCTTCCAATTGGCCTACTGGGCCATCGATCAAAACGGGGGTTTCACGCATGAGCAAGGAATGAACTCCGTGACCTCTCAAAGGGTCGACTCGTCTAGCTAAAAGTCTGTGCATGGCATCATTGCGAGCTTAATCGCGGTATACAGCGCAGGTCCGAGCCGTTAACGTAAAGCAAAGCCGTTTATAGAGGAAGGACTCGTGGAACACTCGCTCTTAGTTTGGTTGTTGCCGACTCTTGCCCTGGTTGCCGGTGTCGCCATTGGTTTCCTGGTTGCTCGCTTGCTGCCGAATGCCGCGCCTAACCGCACGCAACGTCAGCTGGATGACATTCAGGAACGTTTTGACAGTTATCAGAACGAGGTTGTTACCCACTTCAATAGCACCGCGACCCTGGTCAAGAAGCTCACCCAGAGCTACCAGGAAGTACAGGATCACCTCGCCGATGGCGCCAACCGCCTGGCCCTCGACGACATCACCCGTCAGCGCCTGCTGGCTGCGCTGCACTCCGATGCACCGCAAGCTCCACGGGAGCGCCTGACCCCACCACGGGAAAACCAGGAGCCACCACGGGACTACGCGCCAAAAACGCCGAACGCCCCAGGCATGCTGGATGAGCATTACGGCTTGAAGAAGTAAGTCGCTTCAAGCAATACAAAAGCCCGGCTGATCGATGATCAGCCGGGCTTTTGTTTTCGAAGGCCATCATCATGAGCGAGTCAGCACCGATCGGTATCGATCCCGCACACCTACTTTGCACCTGCACGGCCAGGATGAATCGGGCCGCAAGGTATTTCGCAAAAAGCGCTCACAGCGCGCAGATGATGCAGTTTTTCGGTAACCACTCTGGCGCGTATCGCTTGGGCGATAGCTACTCACCCTGCGCACCATGAAGCCGGGCCAGGCGTCGTGAACGCCTGACCCGGCCTATACTCGCTGGCGGTCAGTGTGAGGGGCGTTGCCAATCACATCCTGGGCAGCAACTCACTGTTCAACTTTAATGATCGCAACGGTCCCGCTTGCTAAGCAGATTTATCAGCGGAATAGCCACTCGCGCCAAAGAGCCCACGACATTCGCGATAACAGGCCCTGTGCAACCGCTCATGCATCCGCCGTTTTTGTCTTCGGTAGCCATACTGCGTGGCGGCACTGGCTGGAGAGCGACTGAAGTCGTGGGACTGTAGTCCGTTGCTGCATGATTAGGAACGTAAGCCGACGAAAGAGTGCTAATTGGCTGCATAAAAAACCTCTGAATCAGTAAGAAAATATGGGTTCCCCCCCACCTAAGTGAATGGCGCATCCAAAACGGTTCCTTCAAAGGTCTAAAATGGGGCATACCCCTCAAGGCATGACCGCTATCATTGACCGTGTCAGCCGTCACGCCAGGACTTGCTCTTGCAACCGCCCGCCCTCGATCCGCACATGCCGCCCATGGAAGCGCTTGAGGCTGCTGCGATGGCCGACGCTGACAATGCTCAAGCCTGGTAGCTCATCGATCAACGCTTGATACAACGTCGCTTCATCTTCTTCATCCATGGCCGAGGTGGCCTCGTCCATGTACAGCCATTGCGGCGCGAACAACAAGGCGCGGGCAAAGGCCAGGCGCTGCTGCTCACCCGGCGAGAGCATGCGTTGCCAGTGGTTGGCTTCCTCAAGACGGCTGACCAGATGCGGCAAGCGGCAGGTTTCCAGGACCTGTGCATAACGCTCCAGCGGGTAGGCGCTGTCGTCCTGTGGATAACTCAGCACCGCCTTCAAAGTCCCAATCGGCAGGTAAGGCTTCTGCGGCAGGAACAGGTAGCGCTCCGCCGGCAGGCGAATGCTGCCGTGGCCCGCAGGCCACAGGTGGCCCATTGCGCGCAACAGCGTACTTTTGCCACTGCCGGAACGGCCACTGAGCATCACACGCTGGCCGGGTTCTACGGTCATGTCGGCATCGGTGAGCAAATGGCGGCCGTCGGCCAGGTCCATGCCCAACCCCTGCACCACCAGGTGCCTGCCTTCGGGACGCACGTCGATGGCGGGCGCGCGCTGCTCGTTGTCACGCATGGCCTGATGGAAGCTCAGCAGACGATCACTGGTGGCGCGCCAACTGGCCAGCTCCGAGTACGCACTGATAAACCAGCTGAAGTTCTCTTGCACATTGCCGAACGCCGAGTTGATTTGCATCAGCTCACCCAGTTCGATCTTGCCAGTGAAATAGCGCGGTGCAGCCACGATAAACGGGAAGATGATTGCGATCTGGCTGTAGCCCGCCGTGAAGAAGGTCAGGCGCTTGGACACTTTCATAATGTCCCAGAAATTGTGCCAGACCTTGCCAAAGCGCGTGCTCAGGCGTTGTTTTTCATTCGGTTCGCCGTTGTACAGGGCGATGCTTTCGGCATTCTCTCGCACCCGTACCATGGAGAAACGCAGGTCCGCTTCAAAACGTTGTTGTTGGTTGCTCAGGCCGATCAAGCGACGGCCGATCAAATGCGTCAACCAACTGCCCACGGCGGCGTACAGCAGCGCACACCAGAACATATAGCCGGGGATGGTGATGCCAAACACTTCAATGCTGCCCGACACCCCCCACAGGATGATCGAGAACGACACCAGGCTGACCACGTTGCGCAACAGCCCAAGGCCAAGGCTCAACGTGCTGGAGGTGAAGTTGTTGAGGTCTTCGGAAATCCGCTGGTCCGGGTTATCGGTGTAGCCGCCCTGCTCCAGCTGGTAGTAGTTTTTGTCGGCTAACCAGCGTGCAAAGTGCTTCTCGGTCAGCCAGGCACGCCAGCGGATGGTGAGCATTTGGGTCAGGTACAGACGGTATACCGCCCCCAGAATCGCCACGGCGGCGATACCGCCGAAATAGCCGATCAGTTGCCAGAAGGCGGCGGTATCCTTCTTTTCCAGGGCGTTATAGAAATCCTTGTACCAGTGGTTGATCCACACGGAGATCGCCACACTGAACAACGACAGGCCAATCACGGCGGCCAGCAACAACCAAGCCTTACTCTTCTCTTCGCTACGCCAATAGGGCGTGATCATCGCCCAGGTTCGGCGGAAGAATTGCCCACGCACCGCGTCATTGACCGCGCAATACTCAGCGTTCTGATTCATCGTTCAGGCTCTGTAAGAAAATGTGACAGGCGTTTGAACCGATCATAGACGATCGGTTCAGGGCTCCGTGCAGCCTGAAGCGGATTGTTCAGACTTCGTTCAGCGCCGTACCGGGCGTTTCTGCAGCTTTCGTTGCAGGGTGCGGCGATGCATGCCCAAGGCGCGGGCAGTGGCGGAGATGTTGCCTTCGTGTTCGGTCAACACGCGCTGGATGTGCTCCCACTGCAGGCGGTCCACCGACATCGGGTTTTCCGGCACCAGGGTGTCGAGGTCGGCGTGCTCGGAGAGCAAGGCCGCCAGCACGTCGTCGGCATCTGCCGGTTTGCACAGGTAGTTACAGGCACCACGCTTGATCGCCTCGACGGCAGTCGCAATGCTGGAATACCCCGTAAGGATCACCACGCGCATTTCCGGGTCGAGTTCCAGCAACTTGGGCAGCAGCACCAGGCCGGAGTCGCCGTCCATTTTCAGGTCGAGCGCGGCGTAGTCCGGCAGGTCGGCCTGGGCGATGGCCAGGCCCTCTTCGGCAGAACCTGCGGTGCTCACGCGAAAGCCGCGACGGCTCATGGCGCGTGCCATGACGCGGGTAAAGGTGGCGTCGTCATCTACCAGCAACAGGTGCGGCAGTTCTTCGCCTTCGACTTGGATCTCGTCACTCATCGATATCTCCTCGTGCGACACGGGGCAGGCGCAGCTCGGTGAGCGTGCCACCTTCCTCATGACTATAGAGTTTCACTGAGCCGCCTGCGCGAGTCACGCTGGCCTTGCTCAAAAACAGGCCCAGGCCGAAGCCTTTGCCCTTGGTGGTAAAGAAGGGTTTGCCGATCTGCTCGGCAATGGCCAGCGGCACGCCCGCGCCGTGGTCACGAATGCTGATGGTCACGTGTTCCGCATCCCAGTCCAGCTGCACGCCCAAGCCCTCGGGGCAGGCGTCGGCGGCGTTGTTCAGCAGGTTGAGCAATGCCTGGGTCAGGTCCGGTGGGGGCGCCATGCGTGGCACGCTGCCCTGGCCCAGCAGGTTGAAGCGGTAACTGGCTTCGGGGCGCATCAAGTGCCAACGGTTCAGCGCTTCACCGAGCCACTGGGTCACGTCCTGCATCTCGACCGCCAGGCGGCGATTGGCTTCGGCAGCGCGCACCAGTTGCTGCAAGGTCTGCTTGCATTGCTTGACCTGCTCTTGCAGCACGCCGAGGTCATCTTGCAGCGCCGGGTCGTGATGGTCCTGGGTCATTTCATTGAGCAACACGCTCATGGTTGCCAGCGGCGTACCCAACTCATGAGCCGCACCGGCAGCCTGGGTGGCGACGGCCAGTAATTGCTGGTCACGCAGTCCCTCTTCACGGCGAATGGCACGCAGCTCTTCCTGACGACGCAGTTCCTCGGCCATGCGCGCGGCGAAAAAGGTGATCACGGCGGCGGACAAGGCAAAGCTCAACCACATCCCATAGATCTGCAGGTTTTCCCGGGCGATAGGGAATGTCTGCAACGGGTAGAAGCGCGCCAGCAGCAGGGTATAGAGGGTCAATGCAATACCCGACAGCACCACGGAATAGCGCCACGGCAAGGTCACGGCGGCAATGGTCAGTGGCACCAGGTAATAAGATACAAACGGGTTGGTGGAACCACCGGAGAAGTACAGCAACACACTGTGGATGAACAGGTCGCAAGCCAGTTGCAGCGCGTACTCCAGTTCGGTCACCGGCCATGTGGTGCGCAGGCGGATGGCCGTGAACACACACAGCACAATGGAGAAACCGAGGGTCACTGCCAGTTGCAGCCAAGGCAGCGGCAGCAGGTCGAACCAATAGGCGAGCCCGACGGAACCGGCCTGCGCGGCCAATACCAGGGTGCGAATGAACGTCAGGCGCCAGAGGTTCTGGCGGGTGGCGGAAGTCAGTTTTACGGCGGCGAGCATGAGCTCTCCCGGTGAGCGCTGCAGGCGGATCGGCAGGAGTATAAACGAAGCACACCTGCTGGCACGGCGTATGTGGCTCTTTGACGCAGGCCGGGCAAGCGACCGTTCGTCGGTGCCACGACAACTTGTAGCGAATGTGTAAACCCGAAGAACGCAACACCACCGTCTACAGTCATACCGAACACGACTATCCGAACACGACCATCCCAAGGAGTTTTCATGTCTCGTTTCATTCGCAGTGCAGCCGTTATCACGCTCAGCGCCAGCGCCCTGGCCAGCCTTCCGGCCATGGCTGCCGATGCGCTGAACTACAACCAGATTTCCCTGCGCGCCGAGGTCAGCCAGGAGGTTGCCCGCGACAAGATGATCGTCACCCTCTACACCGAATCCCAGAACGCTGACCCGGCCAAGCTCGCCGCCGAAATCACTACCACCATGAACACGGCGCTGGGCCAGGCCCGTGAAGTCAAGGCCGTGACCCTGCGCCAGGGCAGCCGTAACAGCTACCCGATCTACGACAGCAAGAACCAGAAGATTACCGGCTGGCGTGAACGCGCCGAACTGCGCCTGGAAAGCGCAGACTTCCCAGCGCTGTCCAAGCTCACCGGTGAGTTGCTGAACACCCTGAAAATGGAAAACATGGACTTCGCCATCGCAGACGCCACGCGCAAGGCCAGCGAAGATGCGTTGCTCAAGGACGCGGTGGCGGCGTTCAAGGCGCGCGCGCAGTTGGCTACCGATGCGCTCGGCGGCAAGGGCTACAAGATCGTCAATTTGAACTTCAACACCAATGGCTACCCGATGCCCTATGCCCGCAATGGCGGCATGATGATGAAAGCCGCCATGGCCGATTCAGCACCGATACCTGAAGTGGAAGCCGGCACCAGTCAGGTCAACATGAGTGCGGACGGCGTGATTGAAGTTCAAATGCAATGACCTTTTACTGAAGAACTTGAACGGCGGTCACCGAAGGGATCGCCGTTTTTATTTTTTAACATGCACGCCCATCTGAAAAATTTTCTTTTATTTTATCCAGCCTAACTGCCGAACTTTTTTCATAAGATCGCCACACAAGGATGACAACTGTCTAAATACACAAAGTCAATAGGTTGGCATCATGCACATTACAACTGTCACGCAACTACCTCTGCGCCCCGCTCCCGTCACCACCCCGCCATCTAAACAGTCTGAAGCGCCTATAACGGACTCATTCACGGACACACAAACCCCCAACGTTCTGATCCGCAAAAGACGATCACAGGAAATGCCAAAACGGCATATCAACGAGTCCCATGAAAGTTACCAAAACAGACTCGACTCTTGGGCGCCCGATGGTCGAGAGCTAGGCAAACCTGAACCACGCACCGGATGGCAAATTGCCGGAGAAATTTTCCTGGGTATTCTCAGTGGAGGTCCAGGAGTACAGATGGTCAGAGGCCCACGCCCCGGGCTCTCCCCTCGCCTTCCGCCGGCCCGGACGCCACCACCTTCCAGCGCGGCCAACTCCAACGTTTCCGGGCCTGTAGCAAACTCAAGATCCCACGCGCCCAAACCTTCTACCGTAGACCCCGCCAATATCAAGCCCGCAAGTCAACCTGCTCGCGCGCCCATCCAAAACAATGCCAACAATCCTGTCAAAAGCTCACCGCCAGACCCTGTAAGAAGAACATCGGTGGGTTTTTCCGGTGGTGAAGCCCCCACAACAATCAACAACAATATGAGAAATATCAAACAAATCGAAGGAGAGCTTTTTACATTTCAAGACATGCACGAAGGCCACAACCGACTCAATATTTTCGTGCATGGCAAGACGTTGTCGGTTTTCGAACAGCTCACTGGCAAGCCCACTCAAGTCGTCTATAACAATCGTTATCATACACCTCAACAATTATTAGACTCGTTACGAGCGAAAGGCGTGGAACCCAGTAACTTTCACAATGTACGACTCATCTCCTGTCATTCGGCCAACGGCGGTAAAAACTCATTCGCCTCGCAATTCAAAGAGTTGATTGATACTCCGGTGACGGCTTATCAAGGTGTCGTTTCGGCAAAGCCGACAATTCCTAATTTAGAGGCCAATTTCAACCAAGCGAATACTCATGGTCAAGACGGAAGGACCGCACTGCAAAACGCTTACGCTAATAATATTTCATTTGAAACTGTTCCTCGATCCATTGCGGATGATCCTATAGCGTGGGCGGTTAATAGCCATGTGCCGGTCGCTATTTAAAATAATTTAACTGAACGCACCCAGGGATGGGTCACCCTTACCTCCCATACTAAGTCACCCATGAGTTTATAAAGGGCTGTAGACAGTAACGACGAGCCTGGGGGATTCTCCACCTCGACGGCCCCCTTCAGAGTCGCCCTACCCACATTTGTTTGCATTGTGTACACCCAGAACCAGAAGATCACCGGCTGGCGTGAACGCGCCGAGCTGCGCCTGGAAAGCGCGGACTTCCCGGCGCTGTCCAAACTCACCGGCGAGCTGTTGAACACTTTGAAAATGGACAGCATGGACTTCGCCATCGCCGACACCACACGCAAGAACAGCGAAGATGCGCTGCTCAAGGACGCCGTCACCGCGTTCAAGGCGCGTGCGCAACTGGCCACCGACGCGCTGGGCGGCAAGGGTTACAAGATCGTCAACCTGAACTTCAATACCAACGGTTACCCACAACCGTACGCCCGAAATGGCGGGATGATGATGAAAGCCGCCATGATGGATTCAGCGCCGACGCCGGAAGTGGAAGCCGGGACCAGCCAGGTGCACATGAGTGCTGATGGTGTGATCGAAGTGCAGATGCCGTGACCCCTACCTGACGAACCTGAACGGCGGTAACCTCGGTGACCGCCGTTTTCGTTTGGGCGGCGTCTATATGACTGCCATTTAAGGGGTTTCCATGGAAAGAATCGCCGTCAAACCGCTCCTCCTCGCTGTCAGCCTCCTGGCCTTTATGCCATTGGCCCAGGCCGCCACCACCCTGGTCTACTGCTCCGAAGCCAGCCCCGCCGGCTTTGACCCCAGCCAGTACACCAGCGGTACCGATTTCGATGCGTCCGCCGAAACCGTGTTCAACCGCCTCACTCAGTTCAAGCGCGGCGGTACCGAAGTCGAACCCGGCCTGGCAACAAGCTGGGATATCTCCAAAGACGGCCTGACCTACACCTTCCACCTGCGCGATGGCGTCAAGTTTCACACCACCGACTACTTCACCCCGACCCGCGACTTCAACGCCGATGATGTGCTGTTTACCTTCAATCGCCTGCTGGATGCCGACAGCCCGTTCCGCAAAGCCTACCCGTCCGAGTCGCCGTACTTCACCGACATGGGCTTGAACACCACGATCAAGAGCGTCGACAAACTCGATGATCACACCGTGCGTTTCAACCTGAACAACGTCGATGCTTCGTTCGTGCAGAACCTGGCGATGAGCTTCGCCTCGGTGCAATCCGCCGAATACGCCGCCCAGCTATTAAAAGAAGGCAAGGCCGAAGACATCAATCAGAAGCCGGTCGGCACCGGGCCGTTTGTGTTCAAGCGTTACCAGAAAGACTCGCAAATTCGCTATGCCGCCAATAAACAATATTGGAAGCCTGAGGATGTGAAACTCGACAATCTGGTGTTCGCCATCACCCCGGACGCCGCCGCGCGCCTGCAAAAGCTCAAGGCTGGGGAATGCCAGGTCAGCGGCTACCCACGCCCCTCCGACATCGAAATCATGAAGCAGGACCCCAACCTGCGCGTGCTGCAGCAAGCCGGTTTCAACCTCGGCTTTCTGGCGTACAACGTGACCCACCCACCACTGGACCAGCTCAAGGTGCGCCAGGCCCTGGACATGGCCATCGACAAGCCGGCGATCATCAAGGCCGTCTACCAGAGCGCCGGACAATTGGCGCAGAACGCGCTGCCACCGGCACAGTGGTCTTATGACCCACACATCAAGGACGCGCCTTATGATCCGACGAAAGCGCGGTTGCTACTAAAAGAAGCAGGGGTTGCACCAGGTACCACCATCAATTTGTGGGCGATGACCGTACAACGAGCCTCCAATCCGAATGCGCGCATGTCTGCGCAAATGATCCAGCAGGATTGGGCAAAGGTTGGCATCAAGGCCAATATCGTCAGCTATGAGTGGGGCGAGTACATCAAGCGCGCCAAGAATGGCGAGCACGATGCAATGATTTATGGTTGGACTGGGGACAACGGCGACCCGGATAACTGGCTGGGCGTGCTCTACAGTTGTGCTGCGGTCAAGGGCAGCAACTATGCCAAATGGTGTAACCCGGCCTACGACACGCTCGTGCAGCAAGCCAAGGTCAGCAACGATCGCGAGCAGCGCATCAAGTGGTATCAGCAGGCGCAAAAAATCCTTAAGGAACAGGTACCTATAACGCCTATTGCGAACTCGACGGTTTTCCAGCCGCTACGTAAGGACGTGCAAGGCTTCAAGATCAGCCCGTTTGGCCTGACGCCGTTCTATGGTGTCAGTCTAGATAAGTAACAGCAGCGCCCCAACCGAGTGCGCTAGACGCCTCGGCTGGGCCTTTTTGGTGCACCTTTTGCACCGAAAAAACCCTCCAAACATGCGTATTTGTGTCGAAACTTTCATAATTGCGACATTCCTGTACGTTCGTACCACAGTTTGCCCTTTACAACGGTTCAACATCTTGCATTGGGTATGGCGCCTGCATAAGTATCCGCAGGCCGGCTCACGAGGTCGCCCTCACCACCAAAAATGACAACAAATCATGAGGCCAACATGCTTAAACACGCAGTCCTTCCGTTATTAGTGAGCGCTGGCCTTATGGCCGCAGCCCCCGTAGCCCTTGCGGCAACTAACCTGGTGTTCTGCTCCGAAGGGAGCCCGGCCGGTTTTGACCCAGGCCAGTACACCACCGGAACAGACTTCGATGCTTCGGCCGAAACCGTGTTCAACCGTCTGAGCCAGTTCGAACGTGGCGGCACCGCCGTTGTTCCTGGCCTGGCCACCAGCTGGGACGTGTCCCCGGATGGCCTGACCTACACCTTCCACCTGCGTGAAGGCGTCAAGTTCCACACCACCCCGTACTTCAAGCCGACTCGTGAATTCAATGCCGATGACGTGCTCTTCACGTTCAACCGCATGATCAACAAGGACGACCCGTTCCGCAAAGCCTATCCCACCGAGTTCCCGTACTTCTCGGACATGGAGATGGACAAGAACATCAAGAACATCGAAAAGGTCGATGACCACACCGTCAAGTTCACCCTTGGCACCGTGGACGCGGCCTTCATCCAGAACCTGGCGATGAGCTTCGCGTCGATCCAGTCGGCCGAATACGCCGCCCAGCTGTTGAAGGAAGGCAAAGCCAGCGACATCAACCAGAAGCCTATCGGCACTGGCCCGTTCGTGTTCAAGAGCTACCAGAAAGACTCCAACATTCGCTTCACCGGCAACAAGGACTACTGGAAGCCTGAAGACGTCAAGGTCGACAACCTGATCTTCTCGATTTCCACGGACGCCTCGGTGCGTATCCAGAAGCTGAAAAAGAACGAGTGCCAGATCACGGCCTATCCTCGCCCGGCGGACATCAAGCCACTGGAAGCGGACAAGGACATGAAAATGCCGCACCAGGCGGGCTTCAACCTGGGTTATATCGCCTACAACGTGATGCCTGTACTCAAGGGCCAGACCACGCCAAACCCATTAGCAGACCTGCGGGTTCGCCAGGCGCTGGACATGTCGGTGAACAAGCAGCAAATCATCGACTCCGTGTACCAGGGTGCCGGCCAACTGGCGGTCAACGCCATGCCGCCGACCCAATGGTCGTATGACACCACTATCAAGGATGCCAAGTACGATCCGGCCAAAGCCAAGGAACTGCTCAAGGAAGCCGGTATCAAGGAAGGCACCGAGATCACCCTGTGGGCCATGCCGGTTCAGCGTCCGTACAACCCGAACGCCAAGCTGATGGCTGAGATGCTGCAGAGCGACTGGAAACAGATCGGCCTGAAGGTCAACATCGTCAGCTACGAGTGGGGCGAGTACATCAAGCGTTCCAAAGGTGGTGAAAACCAGGCCATGATCATTGGCTGGAGCGGTGACAATGGTGACCCGGACAACTGGTTGGGCACCCTCTTTGCATCCTCGGCATTGAGCGGCAACAACTTCTCCAAGTTCACCAACAAGCAATATGACGATCTGATCAGTCAGGCCAAGTCGACCACGGACGTCGCCAAGCGCACCGAACTGTACAAACAGGCGCAACAACTCCTTAAACACGAACTGCCTTACACACCTATCGCGCACTCGACGGTGTATCAACCCATGCGCACCTCCGTGCAGGACTTCAAGATCAGCCCGTTTGGCTTGAACTCCTTCTACGGCGTTAGCGTCAGCGGCAAGTAAGGATCAATGACGGCGGCGCCTTATAACGTCGCCGTTATTCCATCCGCCAGGGCTATAGGAAACAGACCACATCGCTTTCATTGCCGTCCTACAGCAATGAGCCGCGAGTTGCGGTCCTGTTGCCTACAAGTCCAGTCAGATTTGAAGCATTTACTGCAAGGTCCACGACCCCTAACGTCGTAGGACAGCAGAGGCCTCACTCTGAAGAAGGCACTTGCTGTATGTGGGATCAGTGATGTCTCCCTGGCCATAAGCCAGGGGGATGGCTCACTGATGATAACTACAAACAAGGATCGGGATCGTCATGCGCCATACCGCCGTTCTATCCGCAATTTTTGGCACCAGCCTGCTGGCTGTGGCCACGATGGGCCAAGCCGCCGACAAGAAGAGCCTGGTGTTCTGCTCCGAAGGCAGCCCCGCAGGGTTTGACACTGCGCAATACACCACCGCCACCGACAACGATGCGGCAGAGCCTCTGTACAACCGCTTGGTCGAGTTTGAAAAAGGCGCGACCAGCGTGGTGCCTGGGCTGGCAACCAAGTGGGATATCTCCGAAGACGGCCTGACCTACACCTTCCACCTGCGCGAAGGGGTGAAGTTCCACAGCAACAAGGAATTCAAGCCGACGCGGGACTTCGACGCCGACGACGTGCTGTTCACCTTCAACCGCATGCTTGACCCCGACCATCCGTTTCGCAAGGCCTACCCCACCGAGTTTCCGTACTTCAACGGGATGAGCCTGAACAAGAACATTGCCAAGGTCGAGAAAACCGGCCCCTACACCGTGGTGATGACCCTGAACACGGTCGATGCCGCGTTCATCCAGAACATCGCCATGAGCTTTGCCGCGATCCTGTCGGCCGAATACGCCGAGCAGTTACTCAAGCAAGGCAAGCCCAGCGACATCAACCAGAAGCCCATCGGCACGGGCCCCTTTGTATTCCAGCGCTACCAGAAAGACTCGCAGATCCGCTATGTGGGCAACAAACAGTATTGGGACCCGAGCCGGGTCAAACTGGATCAACTGATCTTCGCCATCAATACCGACGCATCGGTACGCGTGCAGAAGCTCAAGGCCGGCGAATGCCAGATTACCCTACATCCACGCCCGGCCGACGTTGACGCCCTCAAGGCCGACCCGAACCTGCAACTGCTGACCAAGCCCGGTTTCAACCTCGGTTATATCGCCTACAACGTGCGCCACAAGCCCTTCGACCAGCTCGAAGTACGTCAGGCGCTGGACATGGCGGTGAACAAGCAGAGCATTCTCAATGCCGTCTACCAGGGCGCCGGGCAACTGGCGGTCAACGGCATGCCGCCGACGCAGTGGTCCTACGATGACACCATCAAGGACGCTGCCTACAACCCGGAAAAAGCCAAGGAACTGCTCAAGGCCGCCGGCGTCAAGGAAGGCACCGAAATCACCCTGTGGGCCATGCCGGTGCAACGGCCGTACAACCCCAACGCCAAGCTGATGGCTGAAATGTTGCAGAACGACTGGGCCAAGATCGGCCTCAAGGTCAAGATCGTCAGCTACGAGTGGGGCGAATACATCAAGCGCACCAAGAACGGTGAGCACGATATCAGCCTGATCGGCTGGACCGGTGACAACGGTGACCCGGACAACTGGCTGGGCACCCTCTACAGCTGCGACGCCATCGGCGGGAACAACTACTCCATGTGGTGTGACCCGGCGTACGACAAGCTGGTCAAGCAAGCCAAGGTCGTGACCGACCGCGAACAAAGGACTGTTCTGTACAAACAGGCGCAGCAACTGCTTAAAGCACAGGTGCCGATCACGCCAATCGCCCACTCGACGGTCAACCAGCCGTTAAGCGCCAAAGTCGAAGGTTTCAAAGTCAGCCCCTTCGGCCGCAACGTGTTCTCGGGCGTCAGTATCAACCCATAAGAAAATAACCGGATTGCCGGGGAGTGAAGTCGGCTCCCCAGTAAACGTGCAGCCTTTTGTTGGGAATTTTCCTACAGCAAACGTTTGCAAAAGCTTGAACCCGTTACACACCCAATAGCCGGTTCACCTAAAAAGACCGGCATAAAAAAAGAGAACCAAAGGAGCTCCACCCATGAAACTGAGCAGCAAAGCGCTTCTGGCCTTGGCCATCAGCAGCATCACGGCAACCGCCTTCGCTGATCCCCAAAGCCAGGACTTCGTTCCAACCACATTGGCCGGCACCAGCGCCCAAAGCGAGGCCAAGGGCTTTATCGACGGAGCGAGCCTGGGCGGTACCACCCGGAACTGGTTTTCCAATGAAAACAAATTCCGTGGCGGTAAATTCTCCTATGAAAAACATGGTGAAACCCGTACTGACGCCTACCGCACCAACTGGGTACAAGGCACCATCCTCAACGGCACCTCTGGCTTCACCCAGGGCACCATTGGCGTGAGCACCGAAGTAGCCGTCTACAACGCCCTGGTTCTGGATCGCAGCAAGCGCGACATCAAGGGTGGTTCCAACCGTACGCTGGCCGATTCCAACGGCGACGCCGTTGACCAGTGGAGCAAACTGGGCCTGGCCAACGTCAAGTTCCGTGCTTCGAACACCACACTGACCGCCGGTCGCCAGAACTTCAGCAGCGGAATCGTCGACACCATCGGCAACCGTGCGCTGCCTTCGAGCTTTGAAGGTATTTCGATCGACAGCCAGGAATTCAGCAACCTGTCGTTCCAAGGCGGTGTTTTCGATCGCGTGTCGCCACGTACCGAACAAAGCCTGTCGAAGTTCCGTTCCGAATACGGTAACGGCCAGACCACCGACAAGGTGAAAACCCTGGGCTTCAACTACCAGCCTTTCAAGAGCCTGAAAACCAGCGTGTTCGCGGCTAACGTCGAGGACTTCTGGAACCAGTACTACGTCGGCGCCACTCACGAACTGGGCGACAGCAGTGTCCTGGGTCTGACCACCGGCCTGAACTACTATAAAACCACCGACACCGGCAGCAAGAAGATGGGCAAGATCGACAACGACACTTACTCGTTGTCTCTGGGCCTGACTCACCAGGCACACAGCCTGACCTTCGCCTACCAGGCCATCAACGGTGACGAATACTTCGACTACCTGCACGAAACCAACGGCATCTACCTGGCCAACTCCCTGACGTCCGACTTCAACGGACCGAACGAGAAGTCCTTCCAGATCGCCTACGGCCTCAACATGGCTGAATACGGCGTGCCAGGCCTGAAGTTCAATGCCTACTCGGCGCGCGGCTGGGGTATCGACGGTACTCACTACACCGGCACCGCCTACGGTGAATCGGGCGTGCGCCGCAGCGACCTGCGCCTGATGGACGGCGAAACCCACCAGGAATATGGCGTTGGCGCGTCCTACGCGATCCAGAGCGGCTCACTCAAGGCAACCACCATTCGTGGCACCTACGTGACCCACCGCGCCAGTGAAAACCAGGCTGACGGCAACATCCGTGAATTCCGCCTGGTCACCACCATCCCGTTCAATATTCTTTAATTAGCGCCAGGTACACGGCGGGCTCAGGACGAGCCTGCCGTCTACGCTTGTCTGGCTCCATCGATTGCAGAGGGCTCTGAATGAAAATGCTCCCGTTACAAGCTGCCATGGCCGCTGCGCTGTTGAGCGTGGCGATCGGCGTTTCGGCCAAACCGCTGGTGGTCTGCACCGAAGCCAGCCCGGAAGGTTTCGACCCGGTCCTGTACACCACCGCCGTGACCGCCGATGCCGCCGCTGAAACCATGTTCAACCGCCTGGTGGATTTCAAGCCAGGTACCACCGAGGTGGTTCCGGCACTGGCCAAGGCCCTGCCGGAAATCAGCGCCGATGGCCTGACCTACACGTTTCACCTGCGTGACGACATCAAGTTCCACACCACCGACTACTTCAAACCCACGCGCAACCTGAACGCCGACGACGTGCTTTGGAGCTTCCAGCGCCAGCTGGACCCGAATCACCCGTGGCATAACAAGTCCCTCGTGGGCTACCCGTACTTCGAAAGCATGGGCTTCAAGGAACTGCTCAAGCGCGTAGAGAAGACCGACGACCACACCGTCGTCTTTACCCTGACCCGTCCTGAAGCTCCGTTCCTGGCTGATCTGGGCATGGCATTCTCTTCAATCCACTCGAAGGAATACGCCGACCAGTTGCTCAAGTCCGGTAAAACTGAAGACCTCAACGCCAAGCCTATCGGCACTGGCCCATTCGTCTTCAACCGATATCAGAAAGATGCCCAGGCGCGCTTCAGAGCCAACCCGGACTATTTCCGCGGCAAGCCGGCGGTCGACCCGCTGATTCTGGCGGTCACCACCGATAACAACGTGCGGCTGCAGAAGCTCAAGGCCAACGAATGTCAGATCGCGTTGTTCCCCAAGCCGGATGACATTCCAAGCATCAAGAAAGACCCAAACCTGAAGGTCGATGAACTGGCGGCGATGACCACCAGCTACACCGCGATGAACACCACCCACAAGTACATGAGCGACGCGCGGGTACGCCACGCGATCAATATCGCGTTCGACAAGGCCGGTTATACCGAAGCGCTGTTCGGCAAAGGCAATGCGGTCGTGGGCACCGGCCCGTATCCGCCGACCTTGCTGGGTTTCAGTGAAAAGCTGAAAAACCCACCGCGCGACCTGGATAAGGCGCGCGCCCTGCTCAAGGAAGCCGGCGTGCCGGAAGGCACCGAATTCACCCTGTTCACCCGCAACGGCGGCGGCCCGACCAACCCTAACCCGATGCTCGGCGCCCAGCGCATGCAGGCGGATCTGGCCCAGATCGGCCTGAAGATCAATATCAAAGTCATGGAATGGGGCGAGATGCTCAAGCGGGCTAAAAACGGCGAGCACGACATGGTGTCGGCGGGCTGGGTCGGTGATAACGGCGACCCGGATAACTTCCTCACCCCGAACCTGAGTTGCGATGCAGCCAAAAACGGCGAAAACTACGCCCGCTGGTGTAACAAAGAGTTTCAAGACTTGATCGACAAAGCCCGTGCAATCGCGGAACCGGCCAAACGGGCCGCGCTCTATGAACAAGCACAGGATGTCTTCGAAAAGGACCAACCATGGCTTCCCATGGCTTACCCGAAACTGTTCACCGCCATGCGCAAGAACGTAGAAGGCTTCATCCAAAGCCCTCTGGGTACGAATAACTTCGCCACCACCCAGGTGAAGTAATAAGAAAAACGCTCGGTGCCGTCGACATCGACGGTGCCGAACCTGCCTAACCGGCTGATTGAGGTACACAACAAGATGTTTAGTTTTATTGCCCGCCGATTGGGGTTATTGATCCCCACGTTTTTCGGCATCACGTTGCTCACCTTTGCGTTGATTCGCATGATCCCCGGCGACCCCGTCGAAGTCATGATGGGCGAACGACGAGTCGACCCCGAGATGCACGCACAGGCAATGGAACGCCTTGGTCTTAACAAGCCGTTGTATGCACAATACCTGGACTACGTCGGCAAACTCGCCCACGGCGACCTGGGTGAATCCCTGCGTACGCGCACCAGCGTGTGGACCGAGTTCACCGCCCTCTTCCCCGCGACCCTGGAACTGTCCATGGCCGCCCTGTTGTTCGCCGGCGTCCTGGGCCTGTTGGCCGGGGTGATCGCGGCCTTGAAGCGAGGATCCCTGTTCGACCATGGGGTGATGGGCATCTCCCTGGCGGGATATTCGATGCCGATCTTCTGGTGGGGCCTGATCCTGATCATGTTCTTCTCGGTGAGCCTGGGCTGGACCCCGGTTTCCGGGCGTATCGACCTGCTCTACGACATTGAGCCGCGCACCGGTTTCATGCTGATCGACACCCTGCTGGCTGACGAGCCGGACGCGTTCTGGGACGCACTGCACCACCTGATCCTGCCGGCCATCGTGCTCGGCACCATCCCACTGGCGGTGATTGCGCGGATGACCCGTTCATCCATGCTCGAAGTGCTGCGCGAAGACTACATCCGTACCGCCAAGGCCAAGGGCCTGTCACCGGCCCGCGTGGTATTCGTGCACGGCCTGCGCAACGCGCTGATCCCGGTGCTCACCGTGGTCGGCCTGCAAGTCGGCACCCTGCTGGCCGGTGCGGTACTGACCGAAACCATCTTCTCGTGGCCCGGCATCGGCAAATGGCTGATCGAAGCCATTGGCGCGCGGGACTATCCGGTGGTGCAAAACGGCATCCTGTTGATCGCCTGCCTGGTGATCGTGGTGAACTTCGTGGTGGATATCCTCTACGGCTTCGCCAACCCACGCATCCGTCACCAGCGCTGAGATCATGACCATGAGCACACCTACGCAAGCGGTAGCAGTCGATCAAAGCCTGCTGTATCCGTCCCCTTACAAAGAATTCTGGCAAGCGTTCTCCAAGAACAAAGGCGCGGTTGCCGGCCTGCTATTCATGTTGCTGATCGTGTTCTGCGCGATCTTCGCCCCCTGGGTTGTACCGCATAACCCCAGCGAACAATACCGCGACTTCCTGCTGACCCCGCCGGCCTGGCTGGAAGGCGGGCAGATGCAGTTCCTGCTCGGCACCGACGAACTGGGCCGTGACCTGCTCTCGCGCCTGATCCAGGGCTCGCGCCTGTCGCTGCTCATCGGCTTGTCGTCAGTAGTGATGTCGCTGATCCCCGGCATCCTGCTGGGCCTGTTCGCCGGGTTCTTCCCACGCCTGCTCGGCCCGACCATCATGCGTCTGATGGACATCATGCTGGCCCTGCCGTCACTGCTGCTGGCCGTTGCCATTGTCGCGATCCTCGGCCCTGGCCTGATCAACACCGTGATCGCCATCGCCATCGTGTCCCTGCCGTCCTATGTCCGTCTGACCCGCGCCGCGGTGATGGGCGAACTGAACCGCGACTACGTGACCGCCGCTCGCCTTGCCGGCGCCGGCTTGCCACGCCTGATGTTCGTCACCGTGCTGCCTAACTGCATGGCACCGCTGATCGTCCAGGCCACCCTGAGCTTCTCTTCGGCGATCCTCGATGCCGCCGCCCTGGGTTTCCTGGGCCTTGGCGTCCAGCCGCCAACCCCAGAGTGGGGCACCATGCTGGCTTCGGCCCGTGACTACATCGAACGCGCCTGGTGGGTGGTAAGCCTGCCGGGTCTGACCATTTTGCTCAGCGTGCTGGCAATCAACTTGATGGGTGACGGCCTGCGCGATGCGCTGGACCCGAAACTCAAGAACGCCGCCTGAGGAGATTCCCATGTCACTGTTAGAAATCAAGAATCTCAACGTCCGCTTCGGCGACAGCACCGCCGTGCCGGTGGTCGATGGCCTCGACATTAGTGTCGACAAAGGCGAGGTCCTGGCGATCGTTGGCGAGTCGGGCTCGGGTAAATCCGTGACCATGATGGCGCTGATGGGCCTGATCGAGCATCCGGGGATTGTCACCGCCGACGCCCTCAACTTCGACGGCAAGGACATGCTCAAACTGAGCAACCGCCAGCGTCGGCAGATTGTCGGCAAAGACCTGGCCATGGTCTTCCAGGACCCGATGACTGCACTGAACCCCAGCTACACCGTGGGTTTCCAGATCGAAGAAGTGCTGCGCCTGCATTTGAAAATGTCCGGCAAGCAAGCACGCAAGCGCGCCATCGAACTGCTCGAAAAAGTCGAAATCCCAGGCGCTGCCAGCCGAATGGATGCCTACCCGCACCAACTGTCCGGCGGGATGAGTCAACGCGTGGCCATCGCCATGGCGATCGCCGGCGAGCCGAAACTGCTGATCGCCGATGAACCCACCACCGCGCTGGACGTAACCATCCAGGCGCAGATCATGGACCTGCTGCTGGCCCTGCAGAAAGAGCAGAACATGGGCCTGGTACTGATCACTCACGATCTCGCGGTGGTGGCAGAAACCGCCCAGCGCGTGTGCGTGATGTACGCAGGCCAAGCGGTAGAAGTCGGCCAGGTACCGCAACTGTTCGACATTCCGGCGCATCCTTACAGCGAAGCGCTGCTCAAGGCGATTCCCGAGCACAGCCTCGGCGCCACCCGCCTGGCCACGCTGCCCGGCATCGTGCCCGGCCGCTATGACCGTCCTCAGGGTTGCCTGCTGTCGCCACGTTGCCCGTACGTGCAGGAAAACTGCCGCACCCAACGCCCTGGCCTTGATCCGAAAACCAACAGCCTTGCGCGCTGCTTCTACCCCTTGAACCAGGAGGTGGCGTAATGGCCGTCGTTCTTACCGCCCGCGACCTCACCCGTCACTACGAAGTGTCCCGTGGCCTGTTCAAGGGCCATGCCACTGTGCGGGCCCTTAATGGCGTGTCCTTTGAGCTGGAAGCCGGCAAGACCCTCGCCGTGGTCGGCGAGTCGGGATGCGGCAAATCCACCCTGGCCCGTGCGCTGACGCTGATTGAGGAGCCGTCTTCGGGCTCCCTGAAGATTGCCGGCCAGGAAGTCGCCGGCGCCGACAAGGCCCAGCGCAAGCAATTGCGCAAAGACGTGCAGATGGTGTTCCAAAGCCCGTATGCCTCATTGAACCCGCGCCAGAAGGTCGGCGATCAACTCGGCGAACCCCTGCTGATCAACACCAACCTGTCCGCCGCCGAACGCCGCGAAAAAGTGCAGGCCATGATGAAGCAGGTGGGCTTGCGCCCCGAGCATTACCAGCGCTACCCGCACATGTTCTCCGGTGGCCAGCGCCAACGGATTGCACTGGCGCGCGCGATGATGCTGCAACCCAAAGTGCTGGTGGCGGATGAGCCGACCTCGGCGCTGGACGTGTCGATCCAGGCCCAGGTGCTCAACCTGTTCATGGATCTGCAGCAGGAGTTCAACACCGCCTACGTGTTCATCTCCCACAACCTGGCCGTGGTGCAACACGTTGCCGATGACGTGATGGTGATGTACCTCGGCCGTCCGGTGGAAGTGGGCCCCAAGGAAGACATCTACGCACGCCCCCTGCACCCGTACACCCAGGCGCTGCTGTCGGCCACCCCGACCATTCATCCGGACCCGAACAAGCCCAAGATCAAGATCGTCGGTGAACTGCCCAACCCGCTGAACCCACCGCCTGGCTGTGCTTTCCACAAGCGCTGCCCGTATGCAACGGCGCGGTGCAGCACCGAGGAGCCGCAATTGCGCGCCTTGGATAATCGCCAGGTGGCTTGCCACTACGCTGAGCAGTTTGTGGCCTGAGCGGCAAAAAAATACCCTGGGGATAACCCCAGGGTATGACTCGAGTTCTACCGCCCCACCCGTCGGATTGCGCATCAGTCCGGCAGGCGGGGCTTTTTTTCACAGTGACTTATGTATCGCTGTCACTGTCACTGGTGTCATCGTCGTCTGGGGGCACTTGCTGGTCGTCGTCACCCTTGGAGCCGCCCTGGTCTTCATCACCGGCCTCTGACTCGCTCTTAGCCAGTTGCAAGCCACTCGCCTGCACCGACTTCGCCGCCATAAACCCCGGCGCCTGGCCCTGCACAGCCGTATTGGCCCATGCAGACGAGATGCCCAGCGATAACATCACCAGCACTTTTAGCAACAGCACTAAACGTTGAAAGATAGTCATGGTCGATTTCCGTCCAGTCAGTGAGTCACGTGCGTCGGCGTTCGACCGTCGCTGTGAATTAAGCTAGTTCCAATCCTGGGTTTGCGCCACTTGCGCCTCAGGTATCCCCATCATCATAGGTTTCGCTGGCTTCTCCGTCGTTGTACGGGTTTTCAGTATCTTCCTTGGGGGCGGGCTGAGCCTGCGGTTGCCAACCACCGGAGTTGACTTCGTGCTGCTTTTTCTTGGTGACCGGACCGGTGTCCTTCCACTGTGGCGCTCCTGCGTCCGCCAGTGCCGGAAGGGCCGTCAGCCCCAGGGCGGCCAGCAACACCAAGGGAAGGACGCGTTGAGCATTTCGCACGGAGGTCTCCTTTGTAGTCGGTGGTTAAACGCTAGACCCAATGCCGGATTCTCGCCAATTCATAGCGTTATGGAGACCCAAATGTGGAAAGGGGCTTGCCCCCGATGGCGGAGTGTCAGTACCCAATGTACTGGCTGACACACTGCTATCGGGGGCAAGCCCCTCCCACATTTTGTTTTGCGGCGCTCAGACCTTAATGGTGTTCGCGGGTCGCACGGAATTTCACGTCCGGCCAGCGCTCTTCCATCAACGCCAGGTTGACCCGGGTCGGGGCCAGGTAGGTCAGGTGACCACCGCCGTCGACCGCGAGGTTTTCCACAGCCTTGTTGGAGAACTCTTCCAGCTTCTTCTTATCGCTGCAGTCGATCCAGCGCGCGGAGTACACGGTGATCGGCTCGTAGGAGCATTCGACCTTGTATTCCTCTTTCAAGCGGCTGGCGACCACATCGAACTGCAACACACCCACGGCGCCGAGGATGATGTCGTTGCTGCGCTCCGGGAAGAACACCTGGGTGGCGCCCTCTTCCGCCAACTGCTGCAAGCCCTGGCGCAGTTGTTTGGACTTGAGCGGGTCGCGCAGGCGCACGCGACGGAACAGTTCCGGGGCGAAGTGCGGGATACCGGTGAAACCCAGCGCTTCGCCTTCGGTGAAGGTGTCGCCGATCTGGATGGTGCCGTGGTTGTGCAGGCCGATGATGTCGCCGGCATAGGCTTCTTCGAGCTGTTCACGCTCGGAGGAGAAGAACGTCAGGGCGTCGCCGATGCGCACGTCCTTGCCGGTACGCACGTGGCGCATCTTCATGCCTTTTTCGTATTTGCCGGAGCAGATGCGCATGAAGGCGATACGGTCGCGGTGCTTGGGGTCCATGTTCGCCTGGATCTTGAACACGAAGCCGGTGAATTTCTCTTCGACCGGTTCCACGGTGCGCTCGTTGGCCACGCGAGCCAGAGGCTTGGGTGCCCAATCCACTACGGCGTCGAGTACGTGGTCAACGCCGAAGTTGCCCAATGCCGTCCCGAAGAACACCGGGGTCAGTTGGCCGTCGAGGAATTCCTGCTGGTTGAACTCATGGCAGGCACCCTGCACCAGTTCCAGTTGATCGACAAAACGGTCGTATTCATCACCCAGGTGGGCGCGGGCTTCGTCCGAATCAAGCTTCTCGATGATCTTGGTTTCGGTGCGCTCGTGACCGTGGCCGGCGGTGTAGACAATGATGTAGTCGTCAGCCAGGTGGTAAACGCCCTTGAAGTCGCGGTAGCAACCGATCGGCCAGGTGATCGGCGCGGCCTTGATCTTCAGGACCGCTTCGATTTCGTCGAGCAGCTCGATGGGGTCGCGGATATCACGGTCGAGTTTGTTGATGAAACTGACGATCGGTGTGTCACGCAGACGGCAAACGTCCATCAGCGCGATGGTGCGTGGTTCAACGCCTTTACCGCCGTCGAGGACCATCAACGCCGAGTCCACCGCGGTGAGGGTGCGGTAGGTGTCTTCGGAGAAGTCTTCGTGGCCCGGGGTGTCGAGCAGGTTGACCATGTGATCGCGATAGGGGAACTGCATGACCGACGTGGTAATGGAAATACCCCGTTGTTTTTCCATTTCCATCCAGTCGGAGGTGGCATGGCGGTCGGATTTGCGGGATTTCACCGTGCCGGCCACAGCGATTGCCTTGCCCATCAGCAACAGCTTCTCGGTGATGGTGGTTTTACCGGCATCGGGGTGGGAAATAATGGCGAAAGTGCGGCGTTTCGCGACTTCGGCGGCCTGGTGGGTCATGGGAAATCGCCTGGCAGGTGAGTCAAAAAAGGGCGGCGAGTATAGCGCAAACCGAGGGTTACAGACCACCGCTCACCCCATTTGGGGTGGCTAAATGCTTCCAAGTGTGGAACCTTTTAAAAGGTAGAGACGTCCACTCCCCTGCTACCGCACTCGTGACAGGGGCTGAAAAATCAGCAAGTTAGTCTGACGAGGCTGCGCTCATGGCTCGATCGCATACCGCGTTGCCGGTATCGGCGAGCTGCTTTTCGCGAACTCATTCGAAGGCAGCCAGACCTGGCATTGCCGCTCGGAGATGTGTTCGCCGACAGAAGAAAAAAGGAGTCCGCCTGTGGCTATTCGCTATGGCAAAGGGCTGATAGGAGGAGCGGTTGTCGTCGCTCTCCTGGCCCTGCTGGTCCACTGGATCGGCATCAACACGATCGAACTGTACCGCGACGATTTGTTGTTTTACCTGCAAGCACACCTGATCCTCGTTCTTGTCTCCATGCTGGCAGCCCTCGTTGTAGGGATCCCCGCCGGTATCCTGCTCAGTCGACCGAACATGGTCGGGCGTGCAGAACGCTTCATGCAGATCTTCAACATCGGCAACACCGTCCCTCCCCTGGCCGTCCTGGCCATCGCCCTCGGCGTCCTCGGCATCGGCAGCGGCCCGGCCATCTTCGCGCTGTTCCTCGCGTCCTTGCTGCCCATCGTACGTAACACCTATGAAGGCTTGAAAAACGTACAGGGTTCCTTGAAAGAAGCCGCCACCGGCATCGGCATGACGCCGCGCCAGGTGTTGTTTCGCGTGGAATTGCCCAACGCCGTGCCGATCATCATCGGTGGCGTGCGCGTGGCCCTGGCGATCAACGTCGGTACCGCACCGCTGGCCTTCCTGATCGGTGCCAATAGCCTGGGCAGCCTGATCTTCCCCGGCATCGCCTTGAACAACCAGCCACAACTGCTGCTCGGCGCCGCGTGCACCGCGCTGCTGGCGTTGTTGCTCGACGGTCTGGTGACCCTGGCCAGCCGCCTCTGGCTGGAACGCGGGCTACGTCCGTCTTAAGGCTTGGCAAAGGAATTCACATGAAAAAACTGACATTGATATTGAGCTGCGTCCTGCTGTTGGCAGGGTTTGCGCAAGCCGCTGAAAAACCGCTCATCCGCATCGGCGCCCGGGTCTTCACTGAACAGACCCTACTCGCCGAAATCACCTCCCAGTACCTGCGCACCAAGGGCTACGACACCCGCGTGACCGGCGGACTGGGCAGCAACCTGGCGCGCAGTGCCCAGGAAAGCGGGCAACTGGACCTGATCTGGGAATACACCGGCGTGTCGCTGGTGGCCTATAACCACGTCGATGAGAAACTCGACAGCGAACAGTCCTACGCCCGGGTGAAAGAACTCGACGCGAAAAAAGGCTTGGTCTGGCTCTCCCCATCGAAATTCAGCAACACCTACGCCCTGGCCCTGCCAGAGAACGTGGCCAAGGCATTCCCGCAGATCAACAGCATCAGCGACCTGACCACCGCCCTGGCCGAGAAGCCCCGTGAAAACCGCCTGGTGGCCCTCGACACCGAGTTCGCCAACCGCTCCGACGGCATGGGTGGCATGGTCAAGCTGTATGACATGAACCTCACGCGTAAAAACACCCGGCAGATGGACGCCGGCCTGGTCTACACCGCGCTGCGCAATGGCCAGGTGTTTGCCGGTTTGGTCTACACCACCGACGGTCGCCTCAACGCGTTCAAATTGAAGCTGCTGGAAGACGACAAGCACTACTTCCCGGACTACACCGCCGCGCCGGTGGTGCGTCAGGTTTATCTCGACGCGCACCCTGAATTGGCCGCAGACCTGAAGCCACTGGCCGCGCTGTTCGACGATGAAACCATGCGCCAGCTGAACGCGCGGGTTGACGTCGACCATGAAAGCCCGTCCGCCGTGGCCGCAGACTTCCTGCGCCAACATCCAATCAACTGATAAGAGGAGAAGACATGGAATTCCTGAACGCCTTTTCCCATCTTGATTGGGCCCAAGTCCTGCACCTGACCTGGCAGCACATCACCCTGGTTGGCATTGCAGTGATCCTGGCAATCGTCGTGGGGGTACCCCTGGGCGTGCTGATGACCCGCTTCCCGACGCTCGCCGGTCCGTTGCAAGCCAGCGCCACGGTGCTGCTGACTGTGCCGTCCATCGCCCTGTTCGGCCTGCTGCTGCCGTTCTACTCCAAATTCGGCCAGGGCCTTGGGCCGATGCCGGCGATTACCGCTGTGTTCCTCTACTCCCTGCTACCGATCATGCGTAACACCTACCTCGCCCTCACCGGCGTGGAACCGGGTATCCGTGAAGCCGCCAAAGGCATCGGCATGACGTTCGGCCAGCGCCTGCGCATGGTCGAGTTGCCCATCGCCGTGCCGGTGATCCTTGCCGGCGTGCGTACCGCCGTGGTGATGAACATTGGTGTGATGACCATCGCCGCCACCATCGGCGCCGGTGGCCTGGGTGTGCTTATTCTGGCTTCCATCAGCCGCAGCGACATGTCGATGCTGATTGTCGGCGCCGTGCTGGTCAGTCTCCTGGCCATCTTCGCCGACCTGCTTCTGCAATGGCTGCAACGCTCGCTGACTCCAAAAGGACTGCTCAAATGATCGAACTTCAAAACCTGACCAAGACTTTTCAAAGCAACGGCAAGACCGTCTCCGCCGTGAACGACGTAAGCCTGACCGTCAACGAAGGCGAGATTTGTGTATTTCTCGGCCCTTCGGGCTGCGGCAAGAGCACCACGCTGAAAATGATCAACCGCCTGATCAAGCCGACCTCGGGCAAGATCCTGATCAACGGTGAAGACACCACCGACCTCGACGAAGTGACCCTGCGCCGCAATATCGGCTACGTGATCCAGCAGATCGGCCTGTTCCCCAACATGACCATCGAGGAAAACATCGTGGTGGTGCCCAAGCTGCTGGGCTGGGACAAGCAGAAATGCCACGACCGTGCCCGTGAATTGATGAGCATGATCAAGCTGGAACCCAAGCAGTACCTGCACCGCTACCCGCGTGAACTGTCCGGTGGCCAGCAACAGCGGATCGGCGTGATCCGTGCCTTGGCGGCGGATGCGCCGTTGCTGCTGATGGATGAACCGTTCGGCGCGGTGGACCCGATCAACCGCGAGATGATCCAGAACGAGTTCTTCGAGATGCAACGCGCGCTGAACAAGACCGTGATCATGGTCAGCCACGACATCGACGAAGCCATCAAGCTGGGTGACAAGATCGCCATCTTCCGCGCCGGCAAGCTGCTGCAGATCGACCACCCGGACACCCTGTTGGCGCACCCGGCTGATGAGTTCGTCAGCAACTTCGTGGGCCAGGACAGTACCCTCAAGCGCCTGCTCCTGGTCAAAGCCGAAGACGCGGCGGATAACGCCCCATCGGTGAGCCCCGAAACCCCGGTGGCCGATGCCCTGGAGCTGATGGATGAACACGACCGTCGCTACGTGGTGGTCACCTGTGCCGAGAATAAAGCGCTGGGTTATGTGCGACGTCGTGACCTGC
Source organism: Pseudomonas sp. MWU15-20650 (assembly GCF_023242475.1). Taxonomy (GTDB): domain Bacteria; phylum Pseudomonadota; class Gammaproteobacteria; order Pseudomonadales; family Pseudomonadaceae; genus Aquipseudomonas. The sequence goes on from NZ_JALJFG010000003.1 coordinate 198,505, forward strand.
ACCGTCAGGCCGGCACCTGTGGCCAGTACCTGCGCGAGTTCAACGCCACGGCGGCGTATGACGAGCATTTGCGCATCCTGCTGTCGCGCATGTACGAGTTCAACCGCTCGTGGTTGCCGGTGATGGACGCGGAACGGGTGTTTCTGGGTGAAGTGACTCAGGAGTCGATTGCCGAGTACCTGAGCTCCGGTAAGTCGCGTGGGGGCAAGACCAGTATCGTTTCCCCAGCCGAGACCGCCCTGGCCTGACACACTGCGGTAAAAAATGTGGGAGGGGGCTTGCTCCCGATGGCAGTGGGTCAGCTGAGAATAAGCTGACTGATCCACCACTATCGGGAGCAAGCCCCCTCCCACACTTGGATCTGCTGTGTGTCTGTTATTGAAGGTGCTGGCTTTGCCGGCGGCGGTTGCTATTTCAGGCAGTTTGTCCTGACACAGCATGGGAGGGGGCTTGCTCCCGATGACGGTGGGCCAGCTGAGGATAAGCTGACTGATCCACCACTATCGGGAGCAAGCCCCCTCCCACACTTTGATCTGCTGTATGTCTGTTATTGAAGGTGCTGGCTTTGCCGGCGGCGGTTGCTATTGCAGGCAGTTTGTCCTGACACAGCACCGTAAAAAGGTGGGAGGGGGCTTGCTCCCGATGGCGGTGGGTCAGCTGAGGATAAGCTGACTGATCCACCACTATCGGGAGCAAGCCCCCTCCCACACTTGGATCTGCTGTGTGTCTGTTATTAAAGGTGCTGGCTTTGCCGGCGGCGGTTGCTATTGCAGGCAGTTTGTCCTGACACAGCACCGTAAAAAGGTGGGAGGGGGCTTGCTCCCGATGACGGAGGGTCAGCTGAGGATAAGCTGACTGATCCCCCACTATCGGGAGCAAGCCCCCTCCCACACTTGGATCTGCTGTATGTCTGTTATTGAAGGTGCTGGCTTTGCCGGCGGCGATTGCTATTTCAGGCAGTTTGTACTGACACAGCACCGTAAAAAGGTGGGAGGGGGCTTGCTCCCGATGACGGTGGGTCAGCTGAGGATAAGCTGACTGATCCACCGCTATCGGGAGCAAGCCCCCTCCCACACTTGGTTCTGCTGTGTGTCTGTTATTGAAGGTGTTGGCTTTGCCGGCGGCGGTTATTATTTCAGGCAGTTTGTACTGGCTGTTCACCCAATTGTCCTCCCACATTTGCTCTGTGGTGTGTCAGGAAAATCTCATCGATTTGCCCCATTCGGGGAACATCAATCCGTCACACCGGTCGGTTACATAAGTAGCTGCACCGGGTCTCGCGACGAACGCGTGCAAAAACGCGACATTTTTAGTTGATCTATAGCCCCTCACGTCCTAAAGTTCGCGCCGAACGTCCATGCTGGAAACGATCCATCCGGCTCAAGTACTGACGACGAGACAGCAAGGCCAAGGGCAGCGTTTATTCCCATGGCCTTTTTGCTTTCGGCGACATGCCTTGGGAAGTAGGCGAACCAAAGTGGGGATACGGAGGACGTTCATTTGCACCCATTGATCAAATTAGTTTGCCCTTAGGAGTTCCCAGCATGTCGATCAACGTCGAAGACTATTTCGCGCGCGCCACTTTTGACAAAATGAAGGCATTCGCCGACAAGCAAGAAACCCCGTTCGTGGTGATCGACACCGCGATGATCAGCCAGGCCTACGATGACCTGCGCGCCGGTTTCGAATTCGCCAAGGTGTATTACGCCGTCAAGGCCAACCCGGCCGTCGAAATCATCGACCTGTTGAAAGACAAAGGTTCGAGCTTCGATATCGCCTCGATCTACGAGCTGGACAAGGTCATGGACCGTGGCGTCAGCCCGGACCGTATCAGCTACGGCAACACCATCAAGAAATCCAAGGACATCCGCTACTTCTTTGATAAGGGCGTGCGCCTGTTCTCCACCGACTCCGAAGCCGACCTGCGCAACATCGCCAAGGCCGCGCCGGGCTCGAAAGTGTATGTGCGCATCCTCACCGAAGGCTCGACCACGGCTGACTGGCCGCTGTCGCGCAAGTTCGGCTGCCAGACCGACATGGCCATGGACCTGCTGATCCTCGCCCGAGACCTGGGCCTGGTGCCGTACGGCATCTCGTTCCACGTGGGTTCGCAACAGCGCGACATCAGCGTGTGGGACGCGGCCATCGCCAAGGTCAAAGTGATCTTCGAACGCCTGAAAGAAGAAGACGGCATCCACCTGAAACTGATCAACATGGGCGGCGGCTTCCCAGCCAACTACATCACCCGTACCAACAGCCTGGAAACCTACGCCGAAGAAATCATCCGTTTCCTCAAGGAAGATTTCGGTGATGACCTGCCGGAAATCATCCTGGAGCCTGGCCGTTCGTTGATCGCCAACGCCGGTATCCTGGTCAGTGAAGTGGTCTTGGTTGCGCGCAAATCGCGCACCGCCGTCGAGCGTTGGGTATACACGGATGTGGGCAAGTTCTCCGGCCTGATCGAAACCATGGACGAAGCCATCAAGTTCCCGATCTGGACCGAGAAGAAAGGCGAGATGGAAGAAGTGGTCATCGCCGGCCCAACCTGTGACAGCGCCGATATCATGTACGAAAACTACAAGTACGGCCTGCCACTGAACCTGGCGATTGGTGACCGTTTGTACTGGCTGTCGACCGGTGCCTACACCACCAGCTACAGCGCGGTTGAGTTCAATGGTTTTCCACCGTTGAAGTCTTACTACGTGTAAGAATGCCGCACACAAAAAACCCATGACGTGTCATGGGTTTTTTTTGGCTCAGGAAAATGTCGCGGCGCGTTGCTGGTAGGCCACCGCCATTGCGCGAATCTGCGGGTCATTCGCCGCCGCCAGTGCCTTGTGCGCCGTGCGCAGGAATTTGAGGTTGCCGCCTGCCAGCGCCTTGTGCAACCACGCCAGCGCTTCGGCGATTTGGCCTCTATCGGCCAGCACCGCCGCATAGCTGAACTGCCCGCGAAAATCCCCGCCTTCGGCTGAGCGTCGATACCATTGGACAGCGGCATCCAAGTCCCTGGCACACCACTGGCCAGACTCCAGATAGCGCCCCACCAGGTTCATCGACTTGGCGTGGCCCTGCTCTGCCGCCTGGCGATAAAAGCGCAGCGCTTGCGATTGCTCTTGCACGACGCCGCGGCCGGTGGCCAGCAAGTTGGCGTAGTTGTACTGCCCCCAATCCAACCCTGCCTCTGCCGCCAAGCGATACGCACGCGCCGCCGCCGCTTCATCCACGGGGCAACCCCAGCCATGCTCCAGGCAGCGACCGACCATATTGCGTGCCATCAGGTGGCCACCCTGCGCCGCGATCTGGAACCAACGCAACGCCAATGCTTGATCACGTTCAATACCACGTCCGTCCAGCAGGATCTGCCCGAGCAGCGCCTGGGCATCGACCACGCCTTGCTTGGCCGCCATCAGAATCGCCTGGGCGGCGCGTACTGGAGAATCGTCGAGCATGGATTGCAACTGCTCGACGCTGAGCACTTCTTGGCGACGTAATAAAAACCCCATTTCAGACCTCGACCCAACGGCGCAGCAGGTTGTGATACGTGCCGGTGAGTTGGATCAGCGCCGGGTGGTCGGGTACATCACGGGTCAATTGCTGGATCGCACCGTCCATCTCGAACAGCAGCGTGCGCTGGCTGTCTTCACGCACCAGGCTTTGGGTCCAGAAAAACGAGGCGTAGCGCGTGCCACGGGTCACGGCGTTGACCTTGTGCAGGCTGGAACCGGGGTACAGCACCATATCGCCTGCCGGCAGTTTTACCCGTTGCAGGCCGAAGGTGTCCTGGATCTCCAGCTCACCACCGTCGTACTCCTGCGGGTCACTGAAGAACAGCGTGGAGGACAGATCGGTGCGCACCCGATCAAAGCTGCCCTTGGCTTGACGTACTGCGTTATCGATATGGAAGTCGAAACTACCACCGGCGGTGTAGCAGTTGAGCAGCGGCGGGAAGACTTTGTGCGGCAACGCCGCAGACATAAACAGCGGGTTTTTCCACAAACGCTCCAACATTGCCGCGCCGATTTCCTTGGCCAAGGGGTGGCCTTCAGGCAACTGCAGGTTGTGTTTGGCTTTGGCGGACTGATGCCCGGCAGTGATTTTACCGTCAGCCCAGTCGGTGTTTTCCAGGGCTTGGCGAATGCGCAACACCTCCTCACGAGAGAACAGGCCGGGAATGTGCAGCAACATGGGGCGATACCTGAAACCGGAGAGGCGCCAATGGTATTGATTCTTATCCACTCTGTAAAACACGAGGACGAACGAGATCGTAAAAACCGTAAGCAAAAAGTGTAAAGAATGTAAATTCGGCGTTAATAGCAATGTATCGCAATTGATAGAAAGTCTTGTTCAGCCTATATTCCGCGACCTCACATCCTTGGGGAAAGGACACGTCATGTCGCGCACTTCTATAAAAATACCTGCCAGTTCACCACGCATGCTGGCCTCGGCCATCGGCGTTGCACTCAGTGCCAGCTCTGCCGCCCATCTGGCGCAAGCGGCTGAAGACACCGAACAAAAAGGCGAGCGCAACACGATCTCCCTCGGTGCTACCAACATCACCGGCCAGGAGCAGGACAACACGTCCTATCAGGTAGAAAAAGCTTCCTCGCAGAAATACACCGCACCGTTGGTGGACACACCGCGTTCGGTCACCGTAGTCCCGCAACAAGTTCTCAAGGACACCGCCGCCACCTCGCTGCAGGATGCCTTGCGCACCGTACCGGGCATTACCTTCGGCGCCGGTGAAGGTGGCAATCCCCAGGGCGACCGTCCGTTCATCCGTGGCTTTGACGCACAGGGCGACACCTACCTCGACGGCGTACGCGACACCGGAGGCCAGAGCCGCGAGATCTTCGACATTGAGTCCATCGAAGTCAGCAAAGGCCCGAACTCCTCGTTCGGCGGTCGCGGTTCGGCCGGTGGCAGCCTCAATCTGGTGAGCAAGACCCCACAAGCGCGGGACTTCACCAACGGCGGCTTCACCTATGGTTCCGACCAGACGCGCCGCTACGTGCTCGACGTGAACCGCCAGTTCCTCGACACCGCCGCGTTCCGCTTGAACCTGATGAGCCACGAACAGAATGTCGCCGGTCGCGACGCCGTCAACTACGACCGCTGGGGCGTGGCGCCATCGCTGACCTTCGGCCTGGGCACCCCGACCCGCGTCAACCTCAGCTACTACCACATGGAAAGCGACGACCTGCCGGATTCGGGCATGCCTTATGGCTACAGCAACAGCGGCGCCAAGGCCGTCCATGTACATGACAAGCCAACCGACGGCGGCGACAGCAACAACTTCTACGGTTTGAAAGACCGCGACTTCCGCAAGACCCGCGCCGACATCAGCACGTTCTCCATCGAGCACGACCTGAACGACAACATGACGCTGAAAAACACCCTGCGTCATGGCAGCACCGGCCAGGACTATATCCTGACGCAACCTGACGACAGCCAGCACAACGTTAACCAGTTCGGTACCGTGTGGCGTCGTGCCAACACACGGGTGTCGACCACCGAAACCACCACTAACCAGACCGACCTGTTTGGCAATTTCCAGTTGGCGGGCATGAAGCATTCGTACTCCACCGGCCTGGAGTTCACCGGTGAAGAAACCCGCGTCAGCGGCTACACCGTCACGCCAAACAGCAACCCTACCGGTGGTTGCACACCGGGCAAGGTCGGCAACAGCGGTGGCAGTTGCACGTCCTTGGGTAACCCGAACCCGGACGACGCCTGGACCGGCAGCGTGGCCCGCAACTACATGGGTACCAACACCAAGGCCACCAGCCGCGCCGCTTACGTGTTCGACACCATCGAGCTGGACCCGAAATGGCTGCTGAACGCCGGCCTGCGCTACGACACCTTTGACACGGTGGCCAACACCAATGCCACGACCGGCCGCACTAAAATCAAGAATGACAGCCAGTTCTTCAACTGGCAGGCGGGCCTGGTGTGGAAACCGCTGGATAACGGCAGCATCTATACCTCCTACGCCACATCGGCATCGCCACCGGGCGGCCTGGTCGGCGAAGGCGCCGACGGCAACCCGCTCTCTGCCGGCGCCGCGACCAGCGACCTGCAACCGGAAGAAACCGTCAACTACGAGCTGGGCACCAAGTGGGACCTGTTCCACAACCGCCTGTCCCTGACCGCTGCGGTCTTCCGCACCGAGAAGAAAAACACGCGCATCCTGGTCGATTCGATGACCTACCAGAACGCCGGCGAGTCCCGCGTCGATGGCCTGGAATTGTCCGCCAGCGGCAAGCTCACCGATCAGTGGCAGGTATTCGCCGGCTACAGCTACCTGAAAAGCGAACTGGTGGATGCCGGCCTCAACGGCCGTAACGGCGCCGTCACCGCCGGCTCCAACAAAGGCAATGAAATGCCCAACACGCCGAAGAACACCTTCAGCCTGTGGACCACGTATGACCTCACGCCAAAGCTGACCATCGGCGGCGGCGCGTTCTACGTCGATCAGGTTTACGGCGACGCGGCCAACACAGTGTACGTGCCCTCTTACACTCGCTACGACGCCATGGCCAGCTACAAGCTGACCAAAAACATCGACCTGCAATTGAACGTGCAGAACCTGACCGACAAGACCTACTACGACAAAGCCTACGCGGCGCACTTCGCCAACCAGGCGGCCGGTCGTACGGCCTTGTTGACCACCAGCTTCCACTTCTAAACGCGGTCAACGTTCGACCAGAAGCCCCACGCATCGGATGCGTGGGGCTTTTGCGTGTAAAACGACAACTCACGGCATAATGCGCGCCGTAGCATACAAACCCAGATGAGCGAGGCAGTCCGACGTGTTGAAGAAAACCCTGTTCCAGTTGCACTGGTTCTTCGGCATAACCGCCGGGCTGGTGCTGGCCTTGATGGGGGTTACCGGGGCGGCGGTCTCGTTTCAGGATGAAATCCTGCGGGCACTCAACCCGAAGGTACTGAGCGTCGAGAAGCGCGAGGCCGGTGTGCTGCCGCCCGCCGAGCTGGTGCGCAAACTGGAAGCCACCGAAGGCAAGACCGTATCAATGCTGTGGGTGGAAAGTGAAAGCGGCAACGCCGCGCGCGTGTTCTTCACCCCGCCACCGGGCGAGCGGCGCGGCCAGATGCGCTACTTCGATCCCTACACCGGCGACTACAGGGGCGATGCCGTCGGCCAGGACGTGTTCGGCTTTATCCTGCAGTTGCACCGATTCCTGGCCATGGGTGAAAACGGCCGGCAAATCACCGCCGCCTGCACGCTGATCCTGCTGTTCTTCTGCCTCTCCGGCCTGTACTTGCGCTGGCCGCGCCAGGCGTCGAACTGGCGCGCCTGGTTGACGCTGGACTGGCGCAAAAAAGGTCGTAGCTTCAACTGGGACCTGCACTCGGTGTTCGGCACCTGGTGCCTGCTGTTTTATCTGTTGGCGGCACTGACCGGGCTGTATTGGTCCTACGACTGGTACAACCAGGGCGTGACCAAACTGCTGTCCGACGCCCCGCACAATGAGCGCATGCGCAAGCGCGGCCCACCGCCCCAAGGCCCTGCGCCCGTGGCCAACTACGACGCCATCTGGAGCAGCATCTACAGCAACGCCGGCCCTGGCTTGAGCGCCTACAACATCCGTATGCCGGCCGTCGCCGGGCAGCCGGCCATCGTCTATTACCTGCTCAAATCATCGCCCCATGACCGCGCGTTGAACCAGATCAACCTGGACCCGGCCACCGGCGAGGTCAAATCCCACGACCGCTACGCCAGCAAGACACTCAAGTCCCAATTACTGACCAGTGTCTACGCGCTGCACACCGGCAGCTACTTCGGCCTGGTGGGGCGGATTATCCTCACCGTCAGCGCGCTGTGCATGCCACTGTTCTTTATCACCGGCTGGCTGCTGTACCTTGACCGTCGTCGCAAAAAGCGCCAGGTGCAGGAGGCGCGCAAGAGCCTCAGCCCCCCTCATGGCGACGCGCCGGCCTGGCTGATCGGCTTTGCCAGCCAGAGCGGTTTTGCCGAACAACTGGCCTGGCAGACCGCGGGGCAATTGCAGGCCGCAGGCCTGACAGTGACGGTACAACCCCTGGGCAGCGTCAGCCGCGAAGACCTGAGCCAATCGGACAATGCGCTGTTCGTGGTCAGTACCTTCGGCGACGGCGAAGCGCCCGACAGCGCTCGTGGCTTTGAGCGCAGCGTGCTCGGCCAGAACATGCCTCTCAAAGGCTTGAGCTACGCCGTGCTGGCCTTGGGTGATCGCCAGTATGAACACTTCTGCGGCTTTGCCCGGCGCCTGCATTTCTGGTTGACCCACCAGGGCGGCAACCCGTTGTTTGCGCCGGTGGAAGTCGACAGCGGCGACCCCACCGCCCTGCTGCAATGGCAACAACAGCTTGGCCAACTGACCGGCCACGCACCTGCGGCGGCCTGGCAGGCGGCCCAGTATGAAACCTGGACCTTACGCCAGCGCACCCTGCTCAACCGTGGCAGTGTCGGCGCGGACGTCTACCTGCTGGGCCTCACGCCACCCGTGCCACACAGTTGGTTGGCCGGAGACTTGGTGGAAATCCTGCCGCGCAACTGCCCGTGGGCCATCGAGCACTTTCTCGATGGCCTGGGCCTGGCCGGCAGCGACGGCGTGCTGATCGATGGTCTGCCGCAATCCCTCAACCAAGCCTTGGCCACTCGCCAATTGCCGGACAACCGCACTCATCTGGTCGGCCTGCATGCACAAGCACTGGTGAACGCACTGGTGCCCCTGGGCCTGCGCGAGTACTCCATCGCCTCGATTGCCAGCGATGGCGTGCTGGAGCTGATCGTGCGCCAGGAACGCCACCCCGACGGCAGCCTGGGGCTTGCCTCTGGTTGGCTGACTGAACACGCAGCCATCGGCTCGGGCATCAGCCTGCGCCTGCGCCGCAACAGCGGTTTCCATCTGCCGGACGCACCGGTGCCACTGATCCTGCTGGGCAACGGCACGGGCCTCGCGGGCCTGCGCAGCTTGCTCAAGGCGCGCATTGCCGAGGGTCAACAGCGCAACTGGCTGCTGTTTGGCGAGCGTAATATCGCCCACGACTACTTGTGCCAGGACGAACTGCAAGGTTGGTTGGCCAGTGGAGACCTGGTACTGCTGGACCTGGCGTTTTCCCGCGACCAGGAGGAGAAAATCTACGTACAGGATCGCCTGCGCGAATCGGCAGATGTGCTGCGTAAATGGCTGGCGGAGGGCGCCGCGATTTATCTGTGCGGCAGCTTGCAGGGCATGGCGACGGGCGTGGATGAAGCGCTTGTGGATATCCTGGGGAGAGAGGCAGTGGAGCGGTTGATCGAACAGGGCCGCTATCGCCGGGATGTCTACTGAGGCCCTGACGAACACAAATCAAACTGTGAGAGGGGGCTTGCCCTAATGCCAGTCAGTTAAGAAGGAGCACTATCACTGTGGCGAGCGGGCTTGTCGAATCGTCGCACCGCCCGCGTTGGGCTGCGCAGCAGCCCCAGTAAAGGCACTGAAATTCTTCCTGAAAGAACTCTGCACCAGATTTTGCGTGTAGATACCTATGCCCCGATAGCGGTACACCACCATCGGAGGCAAGCCACCTCCCACCGTTTTAACCGCATGCCAAGTCAGGCCGGTTGCAGCTTTTGCTCAAACACCGACACCCCATCCAAGTCCCGCAGAATCACGGTCAATTCTGCCGTCTGCCCATCAATTTGCACCTCGCCAAAAAACTGAAAGCCGGCCAACGGTGAGGTGTTTTGCGCAGGGGGTGCCTTCTCGAACACCACCTCCGGGCCAAAGGTTTTATCCAGCGGGTTCGGCCCGAAGCTGCCGGCATTCAACGGCCCGGCCACAAACTCCCAGAACGGCTCAAAATCCTGGAACGCCGCCCGCTCCGGGTGATAGTGATGCGCCGCGCAATAGTGCACATCGGCGGTAAGCCACACGTGGTTGCGCACTTTCTGCGCGCGCAAGAACCCGAGCAACTCGGCGATCTCCAGCTCACGGCCTTGCGCCGGGCCGGGATCGCCATTGGCGATGGCTTCCCAGCGTGGCACGCCCGGGCTGACTTCACCGTCGGGCACACCGAGGCCGATGGGCATGTCGGCGGCCACCACCTTCCATTGCGCCTGGGACGCCTTGAGTTCGCGCTTGAGCCAGTCCAGTTGTTCACGGCCGAGGAAGGGTTTTTCAGCGCCCAGGTTGTCATCGTTAGGGCCGCGATAGCTGCGCATATCCAGTACAAACACATCCAGCAGCGGCCCGTAGCTGAGCTTGCGATAAATCCGCCCGCCGCCATCGGCGCTTTGCCGGCGCATCGGTGAATACTCCAGCCAGGCTTGGCGTGCCCGACCGACCAGCGTGCTGATGTCCTTGGTCTGGTAGCGCTCATCCAATTGCTTGCTGGGCGACCAATTGTTCACCACCTCATGGTCATCCCACTGCCAGATCTGCGGCACCTCGGCGTTGAAGCGGCGCACGTTTTCATCCAGCAGGTTGTAGCGGTAATTGCCGCGATACTCGTCAAGGGTTTCAGCCACTTTGCTCTTGGCTTCGGTGGTGATGTTGCGCCAGATTCGCCCGTCTTCGACGGTCAATTGCGCCGGCACCGGGCCGTCGGCGTAGATGGTGTCGCCACTGTGGATAAAGAAGTCCGGCAGGCGCAAGCGCATGGCTTCGTAGATGCGCATGCCGCCAATGTCGGGGTTGATGCCAAAGCCTTGGCCGACGGTATCGCCGCTCCACACAAAGCGAATGTCGCGACGTTGTTGCGGCACGCTGCGCAGGTGGCCGAACCACGGTTCGCTGGCCACACCGGTCTGCGCATCTTCGAAGTGCACGCGATAGAAAATCGCCTGGTCGACCGGCAGCCCGGTGAGCTCCACACGGGCGGTGAAGTCAGTGCGGCTGTCGGCCAGGGGCGAGATGAATTTGCGCGGGTTGCTGAACACACTGCGGGTGTCCCACTCCACCACCATCTTTGCCGGGCGATCACTGCGGCTCCAGATCATCGCGCGGTCGCCCAGCAAGTCGCCGGACTGCACACCATCAGTGAGTTGCGGCCGGTCCTTCACTGAAGCGATCACCGCCGGCGCCAGGCCCGGCAACAACAGGCCAGCGCCCACGGCTTGCATCACGCGGCGGCGGCCGAGATCGAAGTGGCTCATGCAGGTGCCCTCTTGAGTATCAAAAGGGCCACTAAAGCATGTGGTTATGACACCGTTGCGACAGCCAGCTCAGCAGCTTCCGGACGTTTGATCAGCGCGTACACCAAACCGGTCAACAGGCTGCCGGCAACAATTGCCAGCAAATACAGCAGCGCATGGTTCATCGCATTCGGGATCACCAGCACAAACAGGCCGCCGTGGGGCGCCGCCAGTTTGCAGCCGAAGTACATCGACAAAGCGCCGGTCAACGCGCCACCGGCAATGCTGGCCGGGATCACGCGCAGCGGGTCTTTGGCGGCAAACGGGATCGCGCCCTCAGAGATAAAGCACAAGCCCAGGATCATCGCCGCCTTGCCGGCTTCGCGTTCGGTCTGGGCGAACTTGCGCCGCGCCAGGAGCGTGGCGATGCCCATGCCAATCGGCGGCACCATGCCGGCGGCCATGGTCGCCGCCATCGGTGCACCGCTCGACGCCGCCAGCAGGCCGACGGAAAACGCATAGGCCGCCTTGTTGATCGGCCCGCCCAAATCGACGCACATCATGCCGCCCAACAGGATGCCCAGCAGCACCGCGTTGGTGGTGCCCATGGTGCTGAGAAAATCCGTCAAGCCCGTGAGCAGCCGCGCCACGGGCGGACCGACCAGGTAGATCATGGCCAGGCCGGTGAACAAGCTCGCCAGCAGCGGGATGATCAGGATCGGCTTGAGCGCCTCCAGGCTCTGCGGCAATTGCACCAGGCGGGTGATCAGCTTGACGCAGTAACCGGCCAGGAAACCGGCGAGGATGCCGCCAATAAAGCCGGCGCCCAGCGTCCCCGCCAGCAGCCCCCCGATCATCCCCGGCGCCAGGCCGGGACGGTCGGCAATCGAGTAGGCGATATAGCCCGCCAGCAACGGCACCATCAGCATGAACGCCTGGTCACCCACGGTCTTGAGGGCGGCCGCCAACGTGCCTTTTTCTTCAAAGGCGTGGATACCGAACACAAATGACAAAGCGATCAGCAAACCGCCGGCCACCACCATCGGCAACATGAACGAAACGCCGGTGAGCAGGTGTTTGTAGACACCGGTTTTTTCCGACTTGGCCGGCGCACCGCTGGCCGCGCTTTCCACTGCCCCTTCGGCCAGGGCCTTGTTGAGGGTCGCCTCGGATTGCTTGAGGGCAATGCCGGTACCGCAACGGTAGATCTTCTTGCCGGCGAAGCGCTCGGTGGCGACTTCAATATCGGCCGCCAGCAACACCACGTCGGCCTTGGCGATGGCCTCTGCGCTCAGCGGCGTACGTGCACCAACCGAGCCCTGGGTCTCGACCTGCAAGTCGTAGCCCAGACGTTTGGCGGTCTGCTGCAACGCTTCGGCGGCCATGAACGTGTGGGCCACACCGGTGGGGCACGCTGTGATCGCAACGATTCGCGGCGCGGTTTTGGCGGTGTCTGTCGGTTCAGCCGCCACATAGACCTGCGCGTCCTCAGCCCCTCGACGCAGGACCGCTTCGACATCCGCCAGCGCCTGGGCCGGCGTGCTCTGGAACACACGCTTGCCGATAAACCGCTGCATCTCCACGGGCGTACTGCTGACCAGCAGCACCCACTCGGCATCGTCGATGATCGCCTGGGACAACTGGCGTTCGGGGCGCGCAACGTCCACCACTTCGACGCTGGTGCTCCAGCCCTGGCGCTGCGCGGCGGCATCCAGCAAGCGGGCGCACAGCACGCTGGTGACCATGCCGTTCGGGCAGGCGGTAACAATGGCTAACTTCATCACAAACCCTCTTATTGTTCTGTCAGCGCGCGCACATGGACGCCGCTTTCGAGGCGCGCCAACTGCGCGTCATCGCTGATGCCAAAACCAATCTGCGTGACCGCCATCGCGGCAATTGCCGTGGCACGACGCAGGGTCGTCTCGGGCAGATCTGCACTGAGCAAGCCATGGAGCATTCCGGCCAGCAGCGAGTCGCCGGCCCCCACGGTGCTGGCGACACTGACCTTGGGCGGCGTGGCATGCAGCGCGGTGCCCGGGCTGAACCAGTTCACACCGTCGGCGCCATGGGAGACCACCACATGCTCGACACCTTGAGCGTGCAATCGCTCGGCGGCTTGGGCCTGCTGCGCGATAGAGTCCACCGCGCAATCCAGCGCATCGGCGAGCTCTGCCGTGTTGGGCTTGATCAACCACGGGCCCGCCTGCAAGCCCGCACGCAACGCTTCACCGCTGGTGTCGAGGGCAACGTTCAACCCCAGGTTTTTCAGATGCACCAATAACCCTTGAAACCATTGTGGGCTGACACCACGTGGCAAGCTGCCGGCGACCACCACGGCAGCGTGTCCCGGCGCAATCCGTGTCAGTTGATCCAGCAACGCCTGCTGCGCCTGCTCTGTGACCTGCGGCCCCGGTGCGTTGACATCGGTGACCCGGCCATCCTGCTCGGCGATCTTGATATTGCTGCGGGTTTCACCGGGCACGCGGATGAATGCATCGATAAACCCACGTTGGGCAATCAATGCTTCGAAGGCTTGCGGGTTGTCTTCGCCGAGAAAGCCACCCACGGTCACTTGATGGCCCAGGTCGGCCAACACCTGGGCGACATTCACACCCTTGCCGGCAGCATGGGTGAGCATTGCTTCGCTGCGGTTGACTTCACCCGGCTCCAGGCGCGCCAGGCGTATCGTGAGGTCCAACGCCGGGTTCAGCGTCAGGGTCAGAATCTTCGCCATTTACACGGCCTCCACAAGGGCACGCACTTCGGCGGGCGAGCCCAGCACCAGTGCTTGTTGCGCCAGGCGCTGGGCCTCGCTCAGACTGAATTCACGTACCCGCGCCTTCACTTCAGGAATGCTGCGGGCCGACACGCTCAACTCATCCACACCCAGGCCAATCAGTACCGGCACCGCCAATGGGTCCGCCGCCAACTCGCCACAGACGCCGACCCATTTGCCATGGGCATGGGCGGCGCGCACGGTGATGTCGATCAGTTGCAAGACCGCCGGGTGCAAGCCATCGGCCTGGGCTGACAAGGTCGGGTGGCCGCGGTCGATGGCCAGGGTGTACTGGGTCAGGTCATTGGTGCCGACGCTGAAAAAGTCGACTTCCTTGGCCAGTACCGGTGCCAGCAGTGCGGCCGACGGCACCTCGATCATGATCCCCAGTTGCAGGTCCGCCACGGGAATTTCCAGGCGCAGGCGCTCGGTCATCTCGCGGGCCGCGCGCCATTCATCCACGCTGCCGACCATCGGGAACATGATGCGCAGCGGACGGTTGTCCGCTGAACGCAGCAGCGCACGCAACTGGGCTTCCATGACCTGCGGGCGCTGCAGGGTGAGACGAATGCCACGTACGCCGAGGAAGGGGTTTTCTTCCTTGGCGATCGGCCAATACGGCAGCGGTTTGTCACCGCCCACATCAAGGGTGCGCACCACCAGCGGACGACCGCCGAGGCCATCGAGCACACGGCGGTATTCAGCTTCCTGGGTGGTTTCATCCGGGGCTTGCGGGTGGGCCATGAAAATCAGTTCGGTGCGCAGCAGGCCAATACCTTCGGCGCCGTGCTCCACCGCACTGGCCACGCCAGCGCTTTCGCCAATATTGGCGAACACTTCCACCGCGTGACCGTCGCGGGTCAGCGCAGGTTCGTGACGTTGCGCCGAAGCGGCTAGCAGGCGTTGCTCGCGGGTGTCGCGCTCGACAGTGGCGCGTTGCAAGGTGGTGGCGTCGGGGTCGACATGCAGGCGACCACGCTGCCCATCAAGCAGCAATGGCGTGCCGGCGCTCAGCAGCAACACGGCCGGCCCTGCCCCCACCAGCGCTGGAATACCCAGGGCACGCGCGACGATAGCGCTGTGCGCAGTGGCCCCGCCCCGGGCGGTAAGGATACCGGCGACACGGACCGGGTCCAGCCGCGCAACGTCAGAGGGGCCGACTTCGTCCATCACCAGAATGTAGGGTTCACTCGGCTCCTGTACGGTTTCGACACCGCACAGTTGCGCCAGCACACGGCGGCCGATGTCACGCAGGTCGGCGGCGCGCTCGGCCAGCAAGGCGTCTTGCAACGACTCCTGCTGCTTGGCGGCGGCTTCAATCACGCTCATCCAGGCGGCTTCAGCGCTTTCGCCTTGCTTGAGGCGGGTGTCGACTTCGTCGGTCAGTTCCGGGTCGTCGAGCATTTCCTGGTGAGTGATGAAAATTTCACGGATGGCCTTGGCTTGGCTGCGTTCGATCAGGCCCTGGATATCACCACGAACTTCGGCCAGCGCGCTCTGCAGGCGCTGGCGTTCAATCGCAGAAGACTCGCCACGCAGTGGGTAATCGAATGTTTGCTGAATCTGGATATGCGCAGGGCCGATGGCGATGCCCGGCGCCGCGGCGATCGCCTGGATCTGGCTAGCGCTCGGCGGCGCGCTGAGCGCCGGTTCAAGCTGGACAGGTTCAGGCTGGGTACTCACGGCCGGCAAGGGCTCTACATCTTCCCCAAGGCCGTCGGCCACAGCCGCCAACAGCGCAGGCAGTGCATCACCGGCAATGGTCGGTTCGGCAACAAATTCCAGCACCTGGCCGCGACGTGCACCGAGGCTCAGCAACTTACTCAGGCTTTTGACCGATACGGCACCCACCGGGCCATCGACGATGCGCACGCGGATATCGCCGTCAAAACTTTTCGCCAACTGCGCGAGGATCTTTGCCGGCCGTGCGTGCAGGCCGTGGGCGTTGGCCAGGGTGATGCGGGCGCTCGGCCAGTCAGGCGGCAATTCGCCACCGAGGACTTCAAGCACTGCGCGGCTGCTGGTGGCGCGGCCTAGCTCATGGCCGCGGCCTTCAATCAGTAACGCGCACAGGCGTTCCAACAAGGTCTGATGCGCTTCACCCAGGCTGGCCAGGCAGAACAGGCCGTTGAGCGGTTGGCCAAGGTAACGCATGGGTTTGTCCGGAGTGACGAAAGCCAGGCCCGGGCGCTTCACCGTCTGCTCGCTGTGCAGCCACCACAGGCCATCGCCCAAGGGCAGCGCGTCGACCTGTTGTAACACCGCCGCAAAGCCGTTGCTCACACAGTCAGCCTGGCGCAGCAGGCGCGCACCTCGCCACACCAACTCTTCAAAATCATCGGCAGATACCCCGAGGCTGATCATCTGCGCATCCAGCGCCAGCTCCTGCGGCGCACCTTGCAACAGCTTCAGCAAGGCTTCGGCGGAACCGGCACGGCGCAACGCCTGGCCCAGGTCGGTTTCCCCGAGGGCGCGGGTCAGCAGTTGCAGCAGACGCAAGTGCTCATCGGATTTGGCGGCAATGCCAATCGCCAGGTAGACGATCTGGCCGTCGCCCCAGTCCACCCCTTCGGGGAACTGCAGCAAGCGCACACCGGTGGAAAAGACTTGGTCGCGGGTTTCCGGGGTGCCGTGGGGGATAGCGATACCTTGGCCAAGAAAAGTGGAGCCTTGAGCTTCACGGGCTTGTAGACCGCTGAGGTAGCCCTCGGCAACCAGGCCGTCGGCCACCAATTTGTCAGCGAGCAGGTGCAAGGCAGCAGATTTATCCACAGCCAGCTGGCCCATGGATATCTGCTCTACAGTGAGCTCAAGCATGCCGTTCTCCTAGTTAGTGCGGGGTGCGCACTAGGTATTGTTTTATATAAACAGGTTCAAAAATAACTGACTGAGTGGTCAATTGGCAGTAGTTACTCAGTGGCGAATATCGTAAAAATACGCGTGCTGAAACGTTTAATCTAGAATTTATGGCAGATTACGCGTTAATTGCGCAAGCTTGAAGGGCCACTTGGCGCTTGAGCCAAGACATGGGTCGTGTGCAGGAATCGGTTACGATTGGACAAAATGTCGGGGCAAGCTCTAAAAAACAAGGAAATCCCGGTTTGAAACTCAGTGATATCGCTCGTCTGGCCGGTGTGTCCGTTACCACCGCCAGCTATGTCATCAATGGCAAGGCCGAACAGCAACGCATCAGCAGCGCCACCGTTGAACGGGTGCGCGCCGTGGTCGAAGCCCATGGCTTTACCCCTAACCCTCAAGCCGCCGGGCTACGCAGCCGGCATACGCGCACCTTGGGGTTCATCCTGCCGGACCTGGAAAACCCCAGTTACGCACGGATTGCCAAGTTGCTGGAGCAAGGCGCGCGCGCGCGCGGCTATCAGTTACTGATCGCCAGCTCCGACGATGAGGCCGACAGCGAACGCCAACTGCTGCAACTGTTCCGAGCGCGGCGTTGCGATGCGCTGTTTGTCGCCAGCTGCCTGCCGGCCAACGATGACAGCTATCGCGAGCTGCAAGCCAAAGGCCTGCCGGTTATTGCCATCGATCGGGTCATGGAGGCGAGCCAATTCTGCTCGGTGGTCAGCGATGATCGCCAAGCCTGCCAACAGCTCACCAGTAGCCTGCTGCAACCGCTGCCCAAACAGATTGTGCTGATCGGCGCACGCCCCGAACTGAGCATCAGCCAGGAACGTACCGCCGGTTTCCGTGAAGCGTTGCAAGGCTTCACCGGTGACGTGATCGTCGAACAGGGCGACGCCTTCAGCCGCGACTGTGGACGACAGATGATGGAGCAACTGCTCCATCAATTGGGGCATTTGCCTGACGCACTGGTGACTACGTCCTACGTGCTGCTGCAGGGCGTGTTTGACGCACTGCATGATTTCCCCCTCAGGTCTCGCCCCCTGCGCCTGGGCACGTTCGGTGATACCCAGTTGCTGGATTTCCTGCCACTGCCGGTCAACGCCATGGCCCAGCAACATCAACTGATTGCCGACACCGCCCTGCGCCTGGCCCTGGCCGCCATTGAAGAAGAACACTACCAGCCTGGCGTGCACGCTATCGGCCGGACCTTCAAGCAACGTATTCATGGGGCCTGACGGTGGAGCTGATCGACACCCACACCCATCTGGACTTCCCGGATTTCGACAGAGATCGCCGGGACGTCCTCGCCCACAGTCGCCAACGCGGGGTACGGCGCATGGTGGTGTTGGGGGTGTATCAGAACAATTGGCAGCGCCTATGGGACATGGTGCTGGAGGATGAAGGCTTGTTTGCCGCCTTCGGCCTGCATCCGGTGTATCTCGATGAGCACAGCCCTGCCGACTTGACGCAATTGGGTGACTGGCTGACCCGGCTGCGCGGCCACCGACAACTGTGCGCCGTAGGTGAAATCGGCCTGGACTACTTCCTTGAGCACCTGGACCGTGAACGCCAACAAAGCCTGTTTGAAGCCCAACTGAAACTCGCGGTCGATTTCCAACTGCCCGCCTTGCTGCACGTACGCCGCAGCCACGCAGCCGTGATTGCTACCCTCAAGCGCATCCGCCTGCCACGCGGCGGCATCATCCATGCGTTCGCCGGCAGCGTTGAGGAGGCCCGCGAGTACATCAAGCTGGGCTTCAAACTGGGCCTGGGCGGAGCGGCAACCTGGCCCCAGGCCCTGCGCATGCACAAAGTCCTTGCTCAACTACCCCTTCAAGCCGTGGTACTGGAAACCGACTCGCCAGACATGGCTCCCGCCATGCACCCAGGCCAACGCAACAGCCCGCAATACCTGCCGGACATCTGCACCGACTTGGCCGAACGGATGGGCATCAGCCCTTCATTGCTGGCCGAGGCGAGTACACGCAACGCGTGCGAGTTGTTCAATTGGTAGCGGGCTGACGGCCTGCAAATTCAAGGTCATCTTTTGCCGATGACGGGCATATCGCAACACCAGAAAATGGGCCAGCACCGCAATCAGTGAAACGTTGAGCTGCCCGATCACACTGAGCAACCCCACCCACTCCGCGACCAGTGCCATCAGCAGGGTCGCGCACGTCAAAATGATCATGCCCGGCCGCACCAGCGCCCATTGGTCCAGGGCTCGAAATTGACGCAACTGCTTGTGGCAACACAACTGCAAGCACGAGTGGCAATACGTACAGCCAAAGGGCTCGTCAATGGCAATGGCGTTCAGTTGCCAAGGCTTGAGCTCAAAGGTCATGTCACAGTGGGCGCAATGCCCTCTGATGCCAATTACAGCGGTCATCGCCGTACCTCTTCGAGACCGTTATTAGGTGAATCAAATTTTCGCCTATTCGCGCTGCAATAAAAGGCTGACACGTAAATCAGGAAAGGTACTACATCAACAAAACCGAACTCCTGCATAGAGCGCCTACACAGCGCTCCACACAAAATGCGTCAACTCAATGACCTGGCAGCGGACCGTATCGATCTCACCGCAGCCCCCCATCGAAGCATAGGTATCTACATAACTTTTGAAAACAGTCATATTCCCCTGTGGCGAGCGGGCTCGCCACGACAGCCGGTTGGTCACAGATTTTGCGTTCGACGGTAATTGTGTAGATACCGATGCTCATCGAAGGGTTCAGGGCAACAC
The DNA here is from genome assembly GCF_023242475.1 of Pseudomonas sp. MWU15-20650. Classification (GTDB taxonomy): domain Bacteria; phylum Pseudomonadota; class Gammaproteobacteria; order Pseudomonadales; family Pseudomonadaceae; genus Aquipseudomonas. Next base: position 218,005 of record NZ_JALJFG010000003.1, read on the forward strand.
GGTCCAGATGGCAAACCCGGCATACCACAGCACGGCCGCTCGTAGTAGCAGTTCCCACAGGCGATCCAGGCTGTTGATGCCGTCGGCACCCACCACGGGTGGCGGGATGTCTGCGGCTGCCAAGCCGACTTTGTCCACCAGCTGTGCAGCGCTGATCTCCCAGCTCAGCAGTTCGTGGAGCATCACACGGCTGACCCCAACGAAATTGCCCACCAGGGCAAAGCTCGCCGCCAGCAAGCGTACCGGCAACCAGTCAAAGGCATGGCGCAGTTGCGTGGCTCGCTCGGCCACCAGCGGGTTCTGGCTATGTTCGCTGGCCAACGCCAGCAGGCGATAGGCCAAAGCAGCCACCGGGCCTAACAGGAAGTACCAGAAAATCACGGCGAAAAAGCTTTGATATGCCTGCCACAACAGATGGCCTTGAACACGTTCCAGCAATTGCTCGCCACTGTCGGCGCCAACCTTCATGTCGCGCTCGGCCACATGTTCGGCCGCTTGCAGGTCACCGCGCCGCCACGCATCGCGAAACGGCCCCAGCCCTGCCAACAGATCGCCACGACCCAGGCTGTAGATCACCACCAGCAAATGCACCGGCAACGCCAACAAACCATAAGCTACGGGTTCCAACACCAGCAACAGCAGCGCCAGCAACGCCACGGGCAGCAATACCAGCAACAGCAGAATCAGCCAGGGCCGCTTGCCCATGCGCGGGCTCGACTCCAGCCTGGCCAGCTCACGCAGCCATCCGCCGTCGCGCTGTAACCGCTGGCGCAAGGCCGAGAACTTCTCGATCCAGACCGCCAACACCAACACCAGGAAACTCATCGTTCGTGTCCTCCATCCTGCAGGGCGCTGCGAAAGCGCGTCCAATCAAAAGCGGGGCCCGGGTCAGTCTTGCGGCCCGGGGCGATATCGCTGTGACCACAAATGCGCTGGCGGGTTATATCGGGGTAAGCTGCCAGCAACTGGCGTGTCAAATCGATCAGCGCCGTATATTGGGCATCGGTAAATGGCAACTCGTCGGTGCCTTCCAACTCGATCCCAAGGGAAAAGTCGTTGCACACCTCACGCCCCTCGAAGCTGGAAATGCCTGCATGCCAGGCTCGGTCCAGGCACGACACAAATTGCGTCACCCTGCCGTCGCGCTCAATCAGAAAATGTGCAGACACCCGTAAGTCGCAAATCCCTTCAAAGTAGGGATGTTCCGTGACATCAAGGCGATTCTGGAAAAACTCCTGCACTTTACCCGTAGCGAACTGTGCCGGTGGCAAGCTGATGTTATGCACGACCAACAGCGAGACTTCGCCTTGAGGGCGCTCGTTGAAGTTGGGCGACGGGCAGTGAAGAACGCCCTGGCACCAACCGCTGGCGGGGTCCAACAGCATACTGGCTCCTTGAATATGACGAGGTGTTACCAGTATGCCGCGTTCAGCCCCATGGTTGCGATCACTTGCCGCGATTGAGTTGACGCAGGCTGCCAATCACCGAAGCCAGCGCACGGTCGAACAGCAAGCCATCATCCAAGGTGCGCAACACGCCCCGCTTGAAGGCCATAGCCAATTGGGCGGCGCTGTTCTCCAGGACCTTGAGCCCCGTGCGGTTAACGAAGATATACGTACTGGCCGGGGGCATGATCGCCGTCAGTTTGCAACGCAGCGTGGTTGCGTCGTCTTGCTGGCACTCTACCCAACTGCCAACCCGCAACTGGTGAGCCTTGAGCAGGTCTGGGTCATCATTGGGCAGGTTTTCAACGGGTTCCGGCAGCCCGCAGTTGAGGACAAAGGGCTCCCGAACTTCGATCAGCGCGTCGATGGCCACCCCTTCGAACGCTTGGATGTGCATGGCCTGCAAGCGCACGAAGAACTCACGGGTACTGAAAGGATCGAACGCCGCACGGGTCAACCCGTCGCGCAATGCCTTGAGCAACCCGGGCAACTGCTCCAGCAAATGCCGGCCCGCCTCGGTGTCTTCCGGCAGGCCAACGCTCCAGATCAACTCATCCATGGTGCGCACCCCTGCCTGCCACTGCACCGATTGTTCGCCGTGCTTGAGACAGGCCAGTAACAGCACCTGGCTCCACGCTTGTTGCAAGAATTGCACAACGACCTGTGGCAGGACTTTGCCCAACAGCCGTCGATTGAGCACTTCTGCCACACGCTGCCGGGCAGCCTCGGTACGCAGGCGCCCCGCTTCGGCGTCCCGGGTGTGCTGTTCCACCAAGTCGCTGCGCCGCCGCTCATCTGCGCTAAACGCGCTGAATTGCGTCAGTAACTGGGAAAAAATCGTCGGGTCTTCGACGAACTCATTCAGCAAGCGCTGCACAATCTGGTCGATACGCAGGTACAAGCTGTCACGCTGGCAGTCATCCTGTGAGCTCCAGCCCATGGCGGCGCTGGCGATTTCATTGAGCAGCCGCCGTGCCGGATGGCCTGCGCGACTGAACAGGCTCTTGTCCATCACGGCAACCTTCAGCATCGGGATCTGCAAGCGGGCGATCAGGGCCTTGAACGCATCGGGTACAGTGCGGTCATTGAGGATGAACTCGAACAGCAGGGCGACCAGGTTGATCACATCTTCGTCGGCATCCTCTACGACCCGGGACTTGCCACTCTTGACACTGACCCGCGTCAGTAGCTGTTCGAGCTGGTTACGCAGGTCAAAATCGTCCTCGGCCTCGGGCTCCGGTACGTATTGTTGCAAATGGGAGAGCAGACGCAGCAGGTCGCGGGTCGTAATAGGGTACGGTTCGGCACTGGCTTCGAGGGTTGGCGCCACGCTGCCACGCACAACCGCCAGCAACGCCTGCAAGGCCGCGAAGGCTGACTGGCCGCTTTCATCGAAGGGTGGGTCGACGGCTGGCTCGCTGGCTGGGTGCTGCAACTCGCGAGCAGCACGCTCGCCAGGGCGACGGGACGGAATCGCCTTGAGCTCAGGCAAGACGCCGGTGGCGACCAACAATTGATTAGCTTCGCCATACAACTGGTCCGCGTCGCTGAGGACGTATTTTTCAAAGAGCTTGAGCATGATCAGCTTGACGCGGATCTCCACCCCCAGGCTGCGTCCCGCCTGCAGGAAAAATGTGCAAAGCAGCGCCGGGCCAAGAGGGTTATCACGATCGTCCAAGTGCCGGCCCAGCAATTCACTCAAGCGCGCACTCAACTGCCCCAGGGCCAAGCCATCTCGGTGTCGCACCCGCCCCAGCATCGCCTCGAGCGCGACGGCCTTTTCCAGAGCGTCACCGCAGGTGCCGGACGCCGCTTCGTACGACACCACCGGCACAAGATGCAACTCACCGCGCCCGGCGTGCCCCAGATTGACGAAGGCAGCAAATAGCTGCTCCATGAACACGCGCTCAAAATTCTTGCGCTTGAGGCGCAGGTCGCGCATCGCTTCAAAGAAAATATGATGGTCAATATTGCTACGGGCCTTGTCGGCCATTTCGAACAAGGTGTCGTCGGCGTTATCGAACAGCTCCTGCAACCCCTGTTGCAACTGTTGCGCCGCCTTGTCACGCACCTGCAGCAACACCACGGGCAGGCGCGCGAGCGGCGATGGCGTGGGCTGTGCCTTGCTGATAGGCACCACCTTTCCGTCGTTGTGCATCCTGGCCTCCTGAAACGGCGGTATTGAGAGGGGGGGCAAGAACGGGAGCAGGCCTGGGGAGCGCTGCAAATACCCGGTCACCACCAGGACGTCAAAGCTATGACGCCAATTGCAAGGCGCGAGATTATCTTGCAAATGAGGGTAGTTGCGCCAGCACACTCTGTCATTGCGCGGTAAATGAGTGGCGAGCCTGGGTTCAAACGCGCACTGCCCCTATAATCGAGGCACTTTGTTTGTGGAGCCTGTTATGCCGAACCTCCGTCTTGCCGACCTCACCGCCGAAATCGAAGCCAACGTGCGCCGCGCGCTGCTGGAAGACATCGGCAGTGGTGACATCACCGCGCAGTTGATCCCGGCCGAACGGCTGGCCAAGGCCACGATCATTACCCGTGACGACGCCGTTATCGCCGGCACTGCCTGGGTGGATGCCGTGTTCCGCCAACTGGACCCACGGGTCGCCGTGCATTGGCAGGTGGCCGACGGTGAACGGGTCAGGCCCAACCAGGCGCTGTTCCACCTCGAAGGTCCGGCACGCTCACTGCTCAGCGGCGAACGCTGCGCGCTGAACTTCCTGCAGTTGCTGTCAGGGGTAGCGACGCGCGCCCAGTCCCTGGCGGACTTTGTCGCCAGTACCCAGGTCAAGCTGCTGGACACTCGCAAGACATTGCCGGGCCTGCGCATGGCACAGAAGTACGCCGTCACCTGTGGCGGTTGCCACAATCACCGCATCGGGTTGTATGACGCGTTCCTGATCAAGGAAAACCATATTGCCGCCTGCGGGGGCATTGCCCAGGCGATCACAGCGGCCCACAAGATCGCCCCGGGCAAGCCGGTGGAAATCGAAGTGGAAAGCCTGGAGGAATTGCGCGAGGCACTGGCAGCGGGTGCCGACATCGTCATGCTGGACGAGCTGAGCCTGGAAGACATGCGCGAAGCCGTACGCCTGAACGCGGGCAAGGCCAAGCTGGAGGCCAGTGGCGGGATCAACGAAAGCACCTTGCTGCCTATCGCTGAAACCGGAGTGGACTACATCTCCATCGGCGCGATGACCAAGGATGTGAAAGCGGTGGATCTATCGATGCGCCTCAGTATCTGAATGTAGGCAAAGGAGCGAGTGTGCTCGCTCCTTCTGTCACGCCTCAGATCGCGAGATTATTCATCCCGCAATACTCGTTCCAGTCGACACCCAGCACCGCGGCGGCCTCTTTGTGCAACGCAAGACGCGCCGTCTCGAACTCTTCCGGGGTCGAGGTGTACTTCAGGGTCAATTCCCACGGCTGCAAGCCCTGGGCTTCTGCCTCATCTTCAAACGACCATTGGATCTGGTCTTTTTGATCGTCGGGGCTCAGGTCCTTGATCTCATCCAGCAGTTCCGGCGACTCCGCGACGTACTTTTTGAGGGCTGCTTCGTGTCGCGCTTCCTGGGTCACTTCTTGTGTGGTCATGTTGTTCTCTTAGATCGAGGAATGGGGATGCATCTGGGTCATCAAGGTTGCGCAGATACGAAAGAGCGAGCATGAATGCCGGCTCGTCTGGCCTTCAGAACCATTCTGGGATCATCTGAAAACATTGCCTTTGAAACAGTGGTGCCTTTTTGCCCGAGACAGGAATCGAACCTGCGACCTTCGCGTTACGAGTGCGCTGCTCTACCAGCTGAGCTACACGGGCGGTGGGCTAAAGCTAGCACCGCATTGGCGATGCAGCAACTGACTCACCTACCGCCCAGCGTCAGTTACGCCCCATCGACGCCGCAACCCTTGGCAACGTATTGCGCCTCAGCCGTGGTTGCACATGCCCAGCCCGTGGTGGCACTGCGCGTCAATGTGATGGTCTTGCCCAGCACGGGCGCAGGCGCATCGAGTATTTCGCAACGGATGGAGCCGGCACCGGTGGCTACATCCCCCGCTACGTCGATCTTGCAATTGGCGGTAGGGCTGGTCCCACCGATCAGGGCCAGCGTCGGCACGGTACCCTGGTTGATAACGTCCTCGTACCCGGCCTTCAGCGCGGTGATTTCAGCCAACCCCGCCGTGAACTTGGTCTTGGCCTGGTGCTTGGTATACATGGGCAAACCGATGGTGGCCAAAATGCCGATGATTGCCACGACGATCAACAACTCGATCAAGGTAAAGCCTTTCTGACGCATCACATTCACTCTCCAGAATAGAAACCCAAACAAGGCGCGTCCTGCGCCCCGCATTGTGCAGCGGCGCCAGTGTACTCATCCGTGAGCAGCCAAACGCACGCAAGAAGCACATTCTGACATTTTATCGCCCACCTACGACCTGTTCGAGTCCGTCACCTGACTAAGCTATAAAGCTTCGACGACCTGTGTGCGGAAACGTGACATGAATGACGCTTCAACGATCTACGCCTGGGAAGGCATCAACCGCAAAGGGCGCAGGGTGTCTGGGCAAACTACTGGCCAAAGCCTGTCGCTGATCAAGGCTCAACTGCGCCAGCAAGGAATCTGCCCCGGCCGTGTGCGCAAAAAAGCCTCGCACCTGCCAAGCCTTGTTCCACCGATAAAACCCGCCGACATCGCCCTGTTCACCCGCCAGTTGGCAACACTTCTGAAAGCGGGCATACCCCTGTTGCAAGCCTTCGACATCATTTGCGAAGGCTTCGAAAGCCGGCAGATGCGTGAGCTTATAAAGGGCCTGAAACAGGAGATCGCCGCCGGTAACAACCTGGCGGCAGCGCTGCGCAAACACCCGCGCTACTTCGATGAGTTGTATTGCCACCTGGTCATCGCCGGTGAACAGGCCGGGGCCCTGGAAACCCTGCTGGAGCGGCTGGCGGTGCACCAGGAAAAAAGCCAACGGCTCAAGGTGCGAATCAGGAAAGCCATGACTTACCCCATCGCCGTCATCGTGATTGCCTGCCTGGTCAGCACATTCCTGCTGATCCACGTGGTGCCACAGTTTCAGAACCTGTTTGCCGGGGTCGATGGCCAACTGCCAGGCTTTACCTTGGGCGTGATTGCCTTGTCCGAATTCCTGCAACAGGCCTGGTGGATGGTAGCGCTGGGCCTGGGGGCAGCCATGGCAGGGTTGCGCCAGGCTTATGGCGCCTCATCTGGTTTTCGTTACTGGGTGGATACCGGTTTGTTGAACCTGCCGCTGGCAGGCACGCTGCTGAAAAAATCAGCCGTCGCCCGCTACGCGCGTACACTTTCAACCACCTTTGCAGCGGGTGTGCCCTTGCTGCAGGCGCTGGACTCCGTGGCGGGTGCGACGGACAATGGATTGTTCAAACAGGCGATCAAACATATGCGTCACGATGTCTCCACGGGCATGCCGTTAAACCAGTCCATGGCCGTCAGCGGCTTGTTTCCTGGCATGGCGATACAGATGACAGCAATCGGCGAAGAGTCCGGCATGCTCGATCGCATGCTGGAAAAGGTCGCGAACCACTATGAGGCGGACGTAGACACCCTGGTCGACAACCTCACCAGCTTGATGGAACCGCTGATCATGGTTGTATTGGGCGGTATTGTCGGCGCGCTGGTGATTGCGATGTACCTGCCGGTCTTTGAACTGGGTACGGCATTTTGAGCTTGCTGCTGAGTGAACACCCCTGGGTATTTGTCGGTATGGCGCTGGTGCTGGGCCTGATCGTCGGTAGCTTTCTCAATGTGCTGGTGTGGCGCCTGCCGAAAATGCTCGAGCGGGAGTGGCGAGCCCAGGCCCATGAGATCCTCGGCTTGCCCGCCGAGCCTGCGGGGCCGGCCTACAACCTGATGCGCCCCAATTCCTGCTGCCCGCATTGTGACCACCCGATTCGCCCCTGGGAAAATATCCCCGTACTCAGCTACCTGATACTCAGGGGGCGTTGCGCCCATTGCAGGGAACCTATCAGCCCCCGTTACCCCTTCACCGAACTGGCGTGCGCGCTGATCTGCGCCACGGTTGCCTGGCACTTCGGTTTTGGCTGGCAAGCCGGCGCGGTGATGGTGTTGAGCTGGGGGTTACTGGCCATGAGCCTGATCGACGCGGACCATCAACTGCTGCCCGATGTGCTGGTGCTGCCGTTGCTGTGGCTGGGGCTCATCCTTAACAGCGCAGACATGCTGGCGACACTGCCCTCTGCGCTGTGGGGCGCGGTCATTGGATACATGAGCCTATGGAGCGTGTTCTGGCTGTTCAAGCTGGTCACCGGCAAGGATGGCATGGGCCATGGCGACTTCAAGTTGTTGGCACTGCTCGGTGCCTGGGGTGGCTGGCAGATTCTGCCGATGACACTGCTGATGGCCTCACTGTTCGGCGTGTTTGCCGGGCTGCTCCTGATGCGCTTGCGCAAGGCCCAGGCGTCGACACCCATGCCGTTTGGACCTTATCTGGCGATTGCCGGCTGGATTGCATTGCTCTGGGGTGGTCAAATAACCGACTTCTATTTGCAGTCTGTCGGTTTCAGATGACCATTCCTGTTGCAACACCCTGGATCCTTGGCCTCACGGGCGGCATCGGCAGCGGTAAAAGCGCTGCTGCCGAGCACTTTACCCGCCTGGGCGTCGACCTGGTCGATGCCGACCATGCCGCCCGCTGGGTCGTTGAGCCTGGCCGGCCGGCACTGGCGCGTATTGCCGAGCATTTCGGCAGTCACGTGCTGCAGCCTGACGGCCAGCTGGACCGCGCCGCGTTGCGCAAACTGATATTTGAAGTACCCGAGGAACGTCGCTGGCTTGAAGCCTTGCTACACCCGTTGATTGGCGAAGAGATCCGCAGCCACTTGGCGCGTGCACGGTCGCCTTACGCGATCCTGGTGTCACCCCTGCTGATCGAGTCAGGCCAATACAGCCTGACCCAGCGCATCCTGGTGATCGACGTGCCGCAATCGCTGCAGATTCAGCGTACCCTGCAGCGCGACGGCATCAGCGAACACCAGGTGCAGGCAATTCTCAAGGCCCAGTCCAGCCGCGAAGACCGCCTGAACCATGCCGATGACGTACTGGTCAATGACCAGGACCTTGCCTGGCTGCACAGCGAGGTCGAGCGACTGCACCACTTTTACCTTACTTTGCGTGGAGGCCGATCATGAGCCAACCCTTGACCGTCGAATGCCCAACCTGCGGCGCACCCGTGGAATGGAAAGCGGCCAACCTCAACCGGCCGTTCTGTTCGGACCGTTGCAAACTCATCGACCTGGGTGCCTGGGCCGCTGAAGAACACAAGATCCCCGTGGCCCCGGATGCCGAAGACGAACTGTTTTCCGAAGACCTGCCACAGCGCCACTAAGGTCGCATAAAGGCATATTCCTGCTGGTCGTCGAGGTTTTCTGCCAGGTATTGCAGCTCGTCGGCCAGGTCTTCAAAACTGCGCACGCCCTTGCTCTGTTGCACCACCGCACTGAGCATGGCGCGCAAGGTCAAGCCTGGGTCAAAACCGATTTCCTGCGCCGCGTCCTGGCTTCTGCGCAACTCCTGCCGTGCCCATTCATACACACTCATGATGATCCGTGCTCCTGGAAGTTTTGCAGAGCATGGGCCTGCACAGTTGCATGGGGTTTGATCTGGATCAACGCTGCGAATCGTCATCCTTCCACGGCGCCGAGAGGTAGCGGGTGCGGTTGAACGTCTCCAGCCATTCCGGGCAGAACACCACCAAGGCACTGATGACCATGCCGTTGATAAAGGCTTCAGGGAAGATGATCAGCCACAAGTAGCCAACAAAGTCTTCCAACCATTCAGGCATCGCAAATCGGCCATCGAACCACAACAAACCCAGGCCAACCAACAAGCAGAGTAACGCCGACAGTGCTGCGGCAAAAAAACCGGAACAGAAGATGTACACAAAGGGGTTTCGCGGTTGTGCCCGCTCCACCAACAACGCACAACCCTCAGTGACCAATACCGGCAACACAATCAGCAGCAGGCCGTTGACGCCGAGCGCAGCCAGGTCTTGGCGCCCCAACAGCATCAAGCCCAGTTGGGCAGCAAACCCACCGACAATTGCCAGCGGCCAATCCAGCAGCAGGGTCACTGCCGTCATGCCAATAAAGTGGTAGGAAACCCCGGTATCGAAATCCCGTCGCACCAGCCACAGCATAAATAGCGCAAACACTGTACCGAACAGCAAATGCTGGCGCCGTCGGTCGGCAAATAACTCAACCCATGGCGAACGCAAAATGGCCCACATCACCACCGGCGCGTACAACAACCCGCCGATGCCGAGGGTAAGCGGCGCCAGAACCGCTGCACTGATCACAGGTGCAATACCTTCATCAAAAGCCTCACCGCACACCTCATCCCTGGGCTTGCTGCCAAGAGACCAGTCTACACCGACGTTTTAAAGCAAGACTTCCTGTGGTCATCATTTGAACGCTAAGCTGCAAATATGGATGACTCAGATTATTTGCGCCTGCTCACCGTAGCAGCCGAACAAGCCAACGCGTTCCTGTCCAATGCCCGCAAATGGGAGCGCGAGCGTTGGGTCTGCCAGCGCCTGCTGCAAGGCTTGAATGTGCCTTATCGTGCCGAAGAGTTTCACCCCGCAGGCCAAGAGCCGCCGGACGTGTTATTTCGCGACGCCAGCTTCGAGGTGTTTTTCGTCCTGGATGAAGGCCGCCGCCTGAACGACGAATGGCGCGACGAGTTGTTGCGGCGACGCAGCGCTTTCTCCTTGAGCCAACTGGTACGACGCGAAGCCAAGCCACGGCGCATACCCGCCCATGAGTTCCTGCTGCGCCTGGCACCGACACTGCGTAAAAAAGCCCACAACTACAAAGAGCGCGGGATGGACCTGGGGGAACTGGACCTCATCGCGTTCACCAGCCTCAAGCGCGAAGTGCTGGACCTCAACAGCCACTTTCCACCACCGACCGAGTACCTGCGCCAAGGCTGGCGTTCGCTGTCACTGGTAGGCCCGACCTTCGCCCGAGTGCTGTTCGCCCACCCCGACGCACCGGATTTCTTGCGCAACAACCTGGGGCGCAGCATAGTATTCGACGTGGGCATCAGCCTGTGAGACGGGCACCGGCTACGCTTGTGGCGATACCGCCAATCTCCTGACTGTAACGTGGCGCCCTTTTGCAACGTCTACCTGACGAGGCCTTTATGACCAGCCGCCTGAACCCCGATGACCAACAGCATGTCGAAGAGTACCTGCAACTCTCCCAAAACCGAGTCGAGCGCAAGCCTTTCCGGCCGTGGCTGCTCCTGGGTGTGGTGCTGGCGACGGTGATTGGGCTCGGCCTGCTGAGTCGCCTATTGAGTTACCTGACGCTGTGAGCTGCCTTGCGCTCGCGGGGGTAACTGCTCCGATTTCTTTTAGCCTTGCGAGATATCCCCATGACCCATCGTATTATTATCGTCGGCGGCGGCGCCGGCGGCCTGGAGTTGGCGACCCGCCTGGGTAAGACTCTGGGCAAGCGCGGCACCGCCAGCATCACGCTGGTGGACGCCAACCTGACCCATATCTGGAAGCCGCTGCTGCACGAAGTGGCGGCCGGCTCGTTGAACTCGTCGGAAGATGAACTCAATTATGTCGCCCAGGCAAAATGGAACCATTTCGAGTTCCAGCTTGGACGCATGAGCGGGCTTGACCGCGAACAGAAGAAAATCCAGCTGGCCGCCACCCTCGACGAGGAAGGCCGTGAGCTGGTACCCGCGCGCGTGCTGAGCTACGACAGCCTGGTGATCGCGGTGGGCAGTACCACCAACGATTTCGGCACCGAGGGCGCAGCGCAGCACTGCCTGTTCCTCGACACCCGCAAACAGGCCGAGCGCTTCCATCAGCAATTGCTCAACCATTACCTGCGGGCCCACGCTGGCCAGACCGATGTGGAAGAAAAAATCAGCGTCGCCATCGTCGGCGCTGGCGCCACCGGGGTTGAACTGGCCGCAGAGCTGCATAACGCAGCCCATGAACTGGCGGCCTACGGCCTGGATCGAATCAAGCCGGAGAACATGCACATCACCCTCATCGAAGCGGGCCCACGGGTGCTACCTGCCCTACCGGAGCGCATCGGCGGGCCTGTGCATAAAACCCTGGAGAAGCTCGGGGTGACGGTGCTGACCAACTCGGCGGTCAGCGAAGTGACGGCCGACGCCCTGATCACCAGCAGCGGCCAGGTGATTCCAGCCAGCCTCAAGGTATGGGCCGCCGGGATTCGCGCACCGGCTTTCCTCAAGGACATTGATGGCCTGGAAACCAACCGCATCAATCAACTGCAAGTGCTGCAAACACTGCAGACAACCCGTGACGAAAACATCTTTGCCTTTGGTGATTGCGCAGCCTGCCCACAACCGGGCACCGACCGCAATGTACCGCCACGAGCCCAGGCTGCTCACCAGCAGGCTTCGCTGCTGGCCAAGTCGCTGAAGCTGAGGATTGAAGGCAAGGAGCTGCCGACCTACAAGTACACCGACTACGGCTCGCTCATTTCACTGTCGCGGTTCTCGGCAGTGGGTAACTTGATGGGCAACCTGACCGGCAGCGTGATGCTGGAAGGCTGGCTGGCGCGGATGTTCTATGTGTCGCTGTATCGCATGCACCAGATGGCCCTGTATGGCTTCTTCCGCACGGCGATGCTGATGCTGGGCAGCAAGATCGGGCGCGGGACCGAGCCGCGTCTCAAGCTTCACTAAAAACACGGCCCCAGGTGAGAGGGGGCTTGCTCCCGATGGCGGTGGGTCAGCCAAGTAATGAGTGGCTGGCACACTGTTATCGGGAGCAGACCCCCTCCCACATTAGTTTTGTGTTGAGGTTGAGATAATTTCAGGCAAAAAAAATCCCCGTATCTTTCGATACGAGGACTTTTAATATGGTCGGGGTAAGGGGATTCGAACTCCTGACATCCTGCTCCCAAAGCAGGCGCGCTACCGGACTGCGCTATACCCCGGTAAAAAAAAGGCGACCTTTCAGTCGCCTTCTTCGATCAGTGCTTTTGGCCTCTGATCTTAAGATTCGATTCCAGCCTGAACTGGTCTCAAAAATGGTGGGTCGTGTGGGATTCGAACCTACGACCAATTGGTTAAAAGCCAACTGCTCTACCAACTGAGCTAACGACCCAAAAATGGTCGGGGTAAGGGGATTCGAACTCCTGACATCCTGCTCCCAAAGCAGGCGCGCTACCGGACTGCGCTATACCCCGGTTTTGAAATTGGCTCCGTGACCAGGACTCGAACCTGGGACCCAATGATTAACAGTCATTTGCTCTACCGACTGAGCTATCACGGAACTACACATTTCAAATGTACAACTTTTACTGCGATGTAAGCTTCTCTTCGGCTTGTCCGTATCGCTACGTTCATGTCTCTGAGGCGCGCTATTCTACAATCTTAAAAACCCCTGTCAACCCTTTAAATTGCTTTTAAGACAATGATTTGCGCTTCTTTCTGATTTCTTCTTGGGGAGAAGAAACCCGTGGGCTGACGTTGCTGCGGGGCGCACTTTACAAGCCTTTGCCTTACAGTTCAACGCCCTATCGAAAAAAAAGGCCCCGCAACGCGGAGCCTCTTCTTGCAGCACCAACCCATGGGCTTAGTGGAAGACGATTTCGTCGTCTTTCACCGTGGCAGTGACACGCGAGCCAGGCATAAAGCTGCCCGACAGGATCAACTGGGCCAGAGGGTTCTCGATCCAGCGCTGGATCGCACGTTTCAGAGGCCGTGCGCCATATACCGGGTCGTAACCGACCGCGATCAGCTTGTCCAATGCCTCGCCGCTCAGCTCCAGGTCCAGCTCGCGCTCGGCCAGGCGGCTGCGCAGACGGCCCAACTGGATCTCAGTGATCCCTGCGATCTGATCTCGCGCCAAAGGTTCGAAGATCACGACTTCATCGACCCGGTTGATAAACTCCGGACGGAAGTGGGTGGTCAACGCATCCATGACCGCAGCACGCTGGGCTTCACGATCACCCACCAGCTCCTGGATCTGCGCAGAACCCAGGTTGGAGGTCATCACGATCACCGTATTGCGGAAGTCCACCGTGCGGCCGTGGCTATCCGTCAGGCGACCATCTTCCAGTACCTGCAGCAAGATGTTGAACACATCCGGGTGCGCCTTCTCCACCTCATCCAGCAAGATCACCGAGTAAGGCTTACGCCGCACAGCCTCAGTCAGGTAACCGCCCTCTTCGTAGCCCACATAGCCTGGTGGGGCACCAATCAAGCGAGCTACCGAGTGTTTCTCCATGAATTCGGACATATCGATCCGCACCATGGCCTCTTCAGTATCAAAGAGGAACTCGGCCAATGCCTTGCACAGCTCAGTCTTACCCACACCAGTCGGGCCCAGGAACATGAACGAGCCGCTCGGGCGATTCGGGTCGGATAACCCGGCGCGCGAACGTCGCACTGCGTTGGACACCGCCACCACGGCCTCGTCCTGGCCGATGACACGCTGGTGCAACAGGCTTTCCATCTTCAGCAGCTTGTCGCGCTCACCTTCGAGCATTTTCGACACTGGGATACCGGTCCACTTGGAGACCACTTCGGCAATTTCTTCCTCGGTGACCTTGTTGCGCAGCAACTGGTTCTCAGGCTTGCCATGCTGGTCGACCATCTGCAGGCTGCGTTCCAGATCCGGGATCACCCCGTACTGCAACTCGGCCATGCGGTTCAGGTCGCCTTTACGGCGCGCAGCTTCCAGCTCCTGGCGGGACTGCTCGATCTTTTGCTGAATCTGTGCAGAACCCTGTACTTCGGCTTTTTCCGAGGTCCAGATTTCTTCAAGATCCGAATACTCACGCTCCAGGCGGATGATTTCTTCCTGGAGTTTTCCCAGGCGTTTCTTCGCCGCCTCGTCCTCTTCTTTCTTCAGTGCCTGGGATTCGACTTTCAGTTGAATCAGGCGCCGATCAAGACGGTCGAGCACTTCCGGCTTGGAGTCGATCTCCATACGGATCCGGCTGGCCGCTTCGTCGATCAGGTCGATGGCCTTGTCGGGCAACTGCCGATCGGTGATATAGCGATGGCTCAACTTGGCCGCCGCAATGATTGCGCCATCGGTGATCGCCACTTTGTGGTGGACTTCATAGCGCTCTTTCAAGCCACGCAAAATTGCAATGGTGTCTTCTTCGCTGGGCTCTTCCACCAATACTTTCTGGAAACGACGCTCAAGGGCCGCGTCCTTTTCAATGTACTGACGGTATTCGTTGAGCGTGGTCGCCCCCACACAATGCAGCTCACCGCGCGCCAACGCAGGCTTGAGCATGTTGCCGGCGTCCATGGAGCCTTCGCCTTTGCCGGCGCCGACCATGGTGTGCAGTTCGTCGATGAACAGAATGATCTGGCCTTCCTGCTTCGACAGTTCGTTAAGCAAGGATTTCAGACGCTCTTCAAACTCGCCACGGAACTTGGCACCGGCAATCAACGAACCCATGTCCAGGGACAACAGGCGCTTGCCTTTAAGGCCGTCGGGCACTTCACCATTAATGATGCGCTGGGCCAGCCCTTCGGCAATGGCGGTTTTACCCACGCCTGGCTCGCCAATCAGAACCGGGTTGTTTTTGGTGCGACGCTGCAGGACCTGGATGGTCCGACGAATTTCATCGTCACGGCCAATCACCGGGTCAAGCTTGCCCTCTTCGGCGCGCTTGGTCAGGTCAACGGTGTATTTATCCAGCGCCTGGCGCGACTCCTCATGGTTGGGGTCGTTCACCGCTTCGCCGCCACGCAGGTTGTTGATGGCGTTCTCCAGGGCTTTCTTGCTCACACCCTGGCCCAGCAACAACTTGCCGAGCTTGCTGTTGTCATCCATCGCGGCGAGCAGCACAAGTTCGCTGGAGATGAATTGGTCACCTTTCTGTTGGGCCAGACGGTCAGCCTGGTTCAACAGGCGCGCCAGGTCCTGGGACATATTCACGTCGCCAGTCGGATTCTGGATTTTCGGCAATTGGTCGAGCTCTTTGCTCAACTCCTTGCGCAGGCTGTTGATGTCAAAACCCACCTGCATCAACAAGGGCTTGATAGAACCACCTTGTTGTTCCAGGAGCGCCTGCATCAAGTGGGCAGGCTCAATCGCCGGATGGTCGAGGCCGACCGCCAGGGATTGGGCATCAGATAAGGCCAACTGCAATTTGCTGGTTAAACGATCAATACGCATTAGTCACCTTCCTTTTGAGCAGGCCGGAGCTATCTAGGAGCGAGTGAACTCGCGAGAAACACATCCTGAATGATGAAACCTGCCAGATACCCGTATAGATGGGGGGGATTCTGGAAGATTCAAGCTACAGACAGTTGACCTGGATCAGAAGAGTCTAGCGCTCAAGCCAGACAAGAGAGGCAAACCGGCCAGTGCGAGGGCTGCGACGGTAAGAAAAGAAGCGCGGATCGGTGACGGTGCAAAAACCGCCACCATAGACAGCCGTGATACCGCGGGCAGCAAGCCGCAGGCGAGCCAATTGGTAGATGTCGGCCATGAACTTTCCGGGGTTGCGACTGGGCACAAAGGCTTCGACCGTTTCGGCATGTTCCTTCATAAAGGCTTCGCGCACTTCCGGGCCGACTTCAAAGGCATTTGGGCCAATTGCCGGCCCCAACCAGACCAACACTTCGCCAGGCTCAGCCTCCAGGCTTTCGAAAGCGGCCTCAAGCACACCCGCCGCCAAGCCACGCCACCCGGCATGGGCCGCTGCGACGCGGGTACCGGCACGGTTGCAGAACAACGCCGGAAGGCAATCGGCGGTCATCGATGTGCAGGCGATCCCAGGGGTGCTGGTCCAACTGCCATCCGCTTCGGCGATGCGTGAAGGGTCAGCCTCGACCACAGCCACCCCGTGAACCTGGCGTAGCCAGGCAGGCTGAATCTTGAACGATTCAGTAAGGCGGCGACGGTTTTCAACAACAGCCTCAAGGCTGTCCTCGACATGATCACCCAGGTTGAGGCTATCGAACGGCGCCAAACTGACGCCGCCCGCACGGGTGGTGACGCAGGCTTTGACCTGAGACGGCGCGGGCCAGTCAGGAATCAGCCAGTCACTCATCCGATAAATGCCTCACGGTCCTGCTTGAGCAATGACAACAACCAGACCAAGTCGTCTGGAAGAGGCGATTCCCAGCTCATACGCTTACCGCTCGTCGGATGATCCAGCTCCAGGAAGCGGGCATGCAGTGCCTGGCGAGGGAAGGACTTCAACGATTCAACCATGGTTGCACTGGCCGCCGGTGGAATGCGGAAGCGACCACCGTAGGCCGGATCTCCGACCAACGGGAAGTTAATGTGCGCCATGTGCACGCGAATCTGGTGCGTACGACCGGTTTCCAGCTTGACCCGTACGTGCGTGTGGGAGCGGAAGCGCTCCAGCACGCGGTAATGGCTAACGGCCTGCTTGCCGCCTTCCATCACCGCCATGCGCTGGCGCTGCTGGCCGTGGCGGCCGATAGGTGCGTTGATCTTGCCACCCGCCACCACGACGCCGATCACGATGCACTCGTAGATTCGGCTGACGCTACGGCTCTGCAACTGTGTGACCAGTTGCGTCTGGGCCTGAATGGTCTTGGCCACCACCATCAAGCCGGTGGTGTCCTTGTCCAGGCGGTGAACAATGCCGCAGCGCGGGACATTGATGATGTCCGGCACGTGGTGCAACAGGGCATTGAGCAAGGTGCCATCAGCGTGCCCGGCAGCCGGGTGAACCACCAGGCCAGCAGGTTTGTTGATGACCAGAATGTCGTCATCTTCATAGACGATATCCAGCTCAATGTCCTGGGCAACCCATTCTCCCTGGGCTTCCTGCTCGGCAGTCAGCTCAAGAATCGCACCGCCATGAACTATGTCTCGCGGGCGGATAACCGCTCCATCCACAGTCAGGCGGCCGTCTTTGATCCAGGCGGAAAGGCGCGAGCGCGAGTGCTCAGCGAATAATTGTGCGGCGACTTGATCGAGGCGTTGGCCGCCCAATTCGGACGGCACCTCTGCGCGAAGTTCAATTTTATCGGACATGCTCAGACTAGGCGTGGCGTAGCCTTTGGTTTCGGCTGCGCGCTTGTGGTTAAATACGGCGTCTTTTGCCCCGAGGCTTTCAACGGGGCGCTCATCATAACAGGACGGCCCCGCCCAAGACAGCGGCCGTCATAGGGACGCAAGCCGCCATGCAAGTGAAACACCTGCTGCTGATCGCCATCCTCGCCATGACTGCTGCTTGCTCGTCAACAAAGGACGTCGTCGACGAAAACCTGAGCGAAGTCGAGCTGTACCAGCAAGCTCAGAAAGACTTGGACAATAATAGCTACACCAGCGCCACAGCGAAGCTGAAGGCACTGGAGTCGCGCTATCCGTTCGGGCGCTACGCCGACCAGGCCCAGCTTGAGCTGATCTACGCCAACTACAAGAACGCCGAGCCGGAAGCTGCCAAGTCCGCCGCCGAGCGTTTTATCCGCCTGCACCCACAGCACCCGAACGTGGACTACGCCTACTACATGAAGGGCCTGACCTCGTTCGACCAGGACGTTGGCCTGCTGGCGCGCTTCCTGCCGCTGGATATGACCAAGCGTGACCCGGGTGCTGCCCGCGACTCCTACAACGAGTTCGCCCAGCTGACCAGCCGCTACCCCAACAGCCGCTACGCGCCGGACGCCAAGCAGCGCATGATCTACCTGCGCAACCTGTTGGCCTCCTACGAAATTCACGTAGCCCACTACTACCTGACCCGCCAGGCGTATGTAGCAGCCGCCAACCGTGGTCGTTATGTAGTGGAGAACTTCCAGGAAACCCCTTCCGTGGGTGACGGCCTGGCAGTGATGACCGAGGCTTACCAGCGCCTGCACCTGGACGCCCTGGCAAGCACCAGCCTGGAAACGCTGAAACTCAACTACCCGGACCATCCGAGCCTGAAAGACGGCCAGTTCGTGCCTCAGGTCGCCGAAGCTGACAACCGTTCGTGGCTGAGCAAGTACACCCTGGGCCTGATCGAATCCCGTCCACCGCTGCCGCCGGGCGAAACCCGCGCCAACCAGGACGTGATCAAACAGTACCAGGACGCCAAGGACGCCATTCCTTCGGACCTCAAGCCACATGACGAGAACGGTGACGTGATCGAAGAGCAGGCACCACAGGCCCTAGGAAACAACGAAGACCGCTCGTGGTTCAGCTACATGACCTTCGGTGTGTTCGATTGATTGTTTGATGCAACGTGAAAGGGAGCCCTCAGGGCTCCCTTTTTAATGGGCCAGCAGTACTGCGCTGTGCGCATTCCAGGCCCTTGGCTAAACTTGCTTATTCCACGTCGAGAAAGTGCCCATCATGCTTCGTCTACTGTTCTGGATTGCCGTCATTGCCGCCGCAGTATGGTTCTGGCGCAAATTCAAAAACCCTGCAGCCCTGCAGCAACGGTCCGCCGAGCCAGGTGCAGCCATGATGGTGCGGTGCGCCCACTGCGGCGTGCATCTACCACAAGATCGCGCGCTGAACTCACGGCAGGAGTGGTACTGCAGCCAAGCGCACCTGGAACAAGGGCCAAAGACTATCCAGCGTTGAGGCGACCGACGGGCGCGTAAGGCGCCGGATCAATGATCGGTGTACGCGCCAGCAGCAAATCGGCGAATAGCTGGCAGGACGCCGGCGCAAGCACCAGGCCGTTGCGGTAGTGCCCACAGTTGAGCCACAACCCCTTGAAACCAGGAACCTCGCCGATATAAGGGATACCCTCCGGCGAGCCGGGCCGCAAACCAGCCCAGTGCCCCACCACCTCGGCGCCTGCCAAGGCTGGAATCAGCTCAACCGCAGAAGCCTTGAGGCTTTCCAATGCTGTGTCGGTCGGCGTCTTGTCGAACCCTTCATGTTCCAACGTGCTGCCAATCAGAATGTGTCCATCACGTCGCGGTATCGCATAGCGCCCCTTGGCCAGGACCATACTCGACAAGAAGTCCGAAGCGCACTTGTACAAGATCATTTGGCCTTTGACCGGCTCAACCGGCAGCGACAAGCCCAGCGTGCCCAGTAACTTCCCACTCCAGGCTCCCGCGGCAAGCACGACCTGATCGCCAAAAACCTGACCTGTGGCCGTATTCACGCCCACCACGGCATCCCCATCCCGAACAAACCCTGAAACCTCACATTGCTCGTGAATTGTCACGTCGGGTAACGCCAGCAGCGCAGCTCTAAGGGATTTGACCAGCCGAGGGTTGCGCACATTGGCCACATCAGCCATGTAGATCGCCTGGGAGTAACCGCCCCCAAGCACCGGAACCGCATCATGGGCGGCCGACACATCCACTTTGCTCAGTGGCCTCCCCTCACGCGCAGCCCAGGCCAATGCTTCAGCCTCGTCATCCAGATCGAGCCAATACAGCCCCGTCGTGTGAACTTCAGGGTCGACACCGGTGGCAGTAAACAGCCGCTGCGCCAGTTGTGGATAAAAATCCTGGGACCAATGGGCCAAAGCAGTGACCGCTGGGCTGTAGCGCCACGGATACAACGGCGAAACAATACCCCCGCCCGCCCACGAAGATTCCTGCCCCAGCCCCGCACGCTCCAGCAGTATGACCGCCTGCCCTTGGGTGGCCAGGTTGAACGCCGTCAACAACCCAATGACTCCACCGCCGACAATCACTACTTGCTGTTGCTTAGCCATCATTTGATCCAGCCGATAAAAAGGGAAAGGCGCGCCCGGCGCCCATTCATCCAGCACTCGCATCACTGCCCCCAGCACGTCTTGCGCGACATCTCAGGCTGCGCCCCGGGATTGCTGCGCATACCGGTGCTGGTCAAGCTGAAGGTCCCACAGGCGTCGCTCGCCATGACTGAGTTCGCGGCAGGCGTCGCTAGCAGGTCAAAATCCTGGGGGTTTAATACAACACTGATTCTATAGTGATCATTGCCCGCGCTGATGCCGCCTGCATCAATAAAAGTGCCGTTCCTCGTGTAAAAACGCTCCAGATGCTGAGCTTGTTCCGTCAACAACGCGACGACTTGCGCGCGATACACCTTTTTTACCTGGCCGGTGTACCCGGGATAAGCGATCCCTGCCAGCAACGCGATGATCGCCACGACGATCAGTAGCTCGATCAGGGTAAACCCCTGGCTGTCCGTGCCCATCCAATTGCTCCTTATTGAAGTTGCCGCCATAGAATCCGCCGAAACCTCACGCTGCCCTCCTCGTCTACCCGCGCATAGACGGTCTCCAGCACCGTGCGCGATTGGCCACCGAGCCCGACGGCAGTCACCCGAAACAGCGCAGCCGGGGCATGCGAGGGCAAATGAACCAGCCCGGTACCACCCCCCAGGAATTGAACGCCGTAGAACCCACCCTTCATGGCCACCCACGTGATCGCCGAGACCGGGTTCACCCCGGCACCCACCAACGAAAAGGCTTCATCGGGGGGCGCACAAGTGATGATTGAGTGACACATGGGCAACGTGCGACCAACCGTCTGTACCGCCGACTCCCCCAATCTCAGGCCGCTTTCGGCACGTTGAAACGATTGGTTGCGTTGCCACAGGCTGCCGGCGTTTTTTTGCTGGGATATCGCGCCCTGCAATGCTGACAACCCCAGCAGTGACAACAGCAGCAGGAATACCAGGCTGACCAGCAACACCATGCCCACCTGCCGCACATGAATATCCTCACACTTGGTCATCGGCCCTACCCCAGCCGATTTCGCAGCGCCGCCACGACACTGTAGGTCTGATCTTTCACCCGCCCTGTCGGGTCTTGCAATGTCATGAGAATACGCACGCTACGTATCAACGCTTCGTCGAATGGGTTGCTGTCGTAACGCACCACCTCCATTGATGCCGGTTTCGCCGCCATGCCAAAACTGATCTCGAATGCCCCCACGTTTTCGATCAGTACGGCTTTGGCCGGTGCTGCCGGCGTACTGACCTTCACCTGCCCCGACTCGTAGGTGTAGGTGAGCTGGCGTAGGGCAAAACGGATCTGCCCAGGGAGAGGCGGGTATGTTCCCTCATAAGCCTGGGCGGCGGTCTTGCAGTCCGACAGTATCGTCCAGTCAGGCTTGCCGGCACCGTCGCCGACGTTCGCGGTAACCAATGTCAAAGCCTTTGTATTCCCCGACGCCACCCAGCTCACCGGCCGGTGAAAAGCGGCAGGAGCGCCCTCGATAAATGCCACATCCAGACAACCCAACATGCCCGCCTGGCGGATATCCTGCGTCATCTTGCTCAAGACGAACCGTGCATCATCCTGCAGCGTCATGGCGGCCTGCTGGCTGGCGTGGGTCAATCGCGAACTGATCAATACCTGGCTCGCCCCCAGTACCAGCAGCAGCCCGACGGCCAACGCCAGCAACAATTCCACCAGGCTGAACCCCCATGCACGACGGCTCATTGCAACGCTCCCGGCTCATTGGCGATGCGCCCGACCAGGGTGAAGGTTTCCTGTGCTGCCGGGCTGTTTACGACCCTCGCATTCTCCCAACTGATGCTGATGGTGACCTCCGGCCCGCTGACCGCCACGGCCCCTTTGGCCCCTTCGCCAGCAAAACCGATGATATTGGCCTCAAAGTCATGCAGGTCCACATCACGTACGCTGGCGGTCGAAGTGCTAGGCGGCGCCTGTTCGGATTTACCCCATGAGTAATCAGCGCCTGTGTTGGCGCGGATTCGGTCGAGCATGTCGTAGGCGATAAAACTGGCCTGGCTGGTCATCCTGGCGCTGTCGGTGTACTTGAGCGCATTGAGCTGGACCACCGCCGCCCCCAGGAGGCCGATGGCCAGGATCAACAACGCAACCAGCACCTCGACCAGGGTCATGCCAGATTGGTACCGATAAAAAGCGCGCAAATAAAATGTAGGTGGGCTGGCAAGCATTACCGTCGTCATCCATGTCGAAGGCCAGGGAAAGCAGGTAAAACCTGCCGTACGACCCAAGACTAGCGCCGGTTTTTGGTCGGCGCTGCGCCCGGAACAAAGGGAAATACTTTGGACAAAAAGGCCAGCATCCAGCGCCAAGGCCCACACGCTATACCTATACCGGCTGTTTGAAGATCGACTCGCGTCCACGGAGGGAGCGCACATGACACAACGAGGGTTCACCCTGATCGAATTACTGCTGGGGCTGATCGTGACCGGCTTCCTGGCGCAGCTGGCGGTACCCGGCTTCCAGGGATTGCTCGAGTCACAGCAACGCCAAGGCGCAGCCCAGTCCTTGGCCGCCGGGCTGCGCTACGCTCGCTCAGAGGCCATTGCACACAATCGCGCCGTGATCATTCATGCGCGGGACGAGGACTGGAGCCTGGGCTGGCGAGTGATACTGGATGCCAGCGGGCGTGGCCATCTGGACGATGACAATCCGGTACTGTTGGAGCAGCAAGGTAACCGGCGCGTTCCGATTGCGGGCAACGGGCCAGTCAAGGATCAAGTGCGTTTCAACGGATTGGGAGAGCCCGTCTTCACGGGTGGAGGGTTCCGCGCGGGCACCGTACATGTGTGCGATGCGAACCAGGCACAAAGCCTGTATCAGGTCGTGCTGGCCCCCAGCGGACGCATCAGCCTGCGCAGTGATAAGACCGAACAGGCATTATGCCGAGGCTCTTCCAGCACGTAGGGGTTCAAAGCAACGAACGAACCCGCAGTTCCTTGGGCATGGAGAACGTGATGTTCTCTTCACGACCGGCCAGCTCATCGGCGCCGGTAGCGCCCCAAGCCTGCAATTGCTGGATCACGCCGCGCACCAGGACTTCCGGAGCCGAAGCGCCCGCGGTGATCCCGATACGCTCGACACCCTCGAACCAACTGCGCTGCATGTCTTCGGCGCCGTCGATCAAGTAGGCAGGCGTGGCCATGCGCTCAGCCAGCTCGCGCAGGCGGTTGGAGTTGGAACTGTTCGGGCTGCCGACCACCAGCACCACGTCACACTCATCCGCCAGTTGCTTGACCGCATCCTGGCGGTTTTGCGTGGCGTAGCAGATGTCATCCTTGCGCGGGCCGCCAATAGCCGGGAAGCGCGTGCGCAGGGCATCGATAACACGGCTGGTATCGTCCATGGACAACGTGGTCTGGGTCACGAAGGCCAGGCGATCCGGATTGTGCACCTGCAAGTTGGCAACGTCTTTTTCGTCCTCCACCAAGTAGATGGCACCGCCATTGCTGGCATCGTACTGCCCCATGGTGCCTTCGACTTCGGGGTGGCCCGCGTGACCGATCAGGATGCACTCACGGCCGTCACGGCTGTAGCGCGCGACTTCGATATGCACCTTGGTCACCAGGGGGCAAGTGGCATCGAATACTTTCAGGCCGCGGCCTGCCGCTTCAGTGCGCACAGCTTGCGAAACGCCGTGGGCACTGAAGATCACAATAACGTCGTCCGGCACCTGGTCGAGCTCTTCGACAAAGATCGCGCCGCGTGCACGCAAGTCTTCGACCACAAACTTGTTGTGGACAACTTCGTGGCGCACATAAATCGGCGGCCCGAAGACTTCCAGGGCGCGGTTGACGATTTCGATCGCCCGGTCCACGCCGGCGCAGAAGCCACGGGGGTTGGCGAGTTTGATTTGCATGCTATGCCTCGTGTCTTGCCCTGATAGGCCGAATTCGTCAGTCAGAGCGCTTTAACGTCGATGATTTCTACATCAAACGTCAAGGTTTTACCGGCCAGCGGATGGTTGAAGTCGATGGTCACTTGCGCGTCATCGAAGGCTTTGACCACACCGGGCAACTCGGTATTGGCCGCATCATTGAAGATCACCAGCAGCCCTTCCGACAGGTCCATGCCATCAAACTGCGAACGCGGGATGATCTGTACATTTTGCGGGTTGGGTTGGCCAAAGGCGTTTTCCGGCAAAATCTGCAGGTTGCGCTTATCGCCGGCCTTGAAGCCGAACAGGGCCGCCTCAAAACCCGGCAGCAGGTTACCGTCGCCGACCTTGAAGGTCGCCGGGGCCTTGTCAAACGTGCTGTCGACCGTGTCGCCATTCTCCAGGCGCAATGCGAAATGCAAAGTGACTTCCGTGTTCTGGCCGATACGTTGTTCAGCCAATACCTGATCAGTCATTGACGGTCTCTCCGGTTTTCTTACTTTTGAACATGTCCAGCGCCAACATGATTGCACCGACGGTGATGGCGCTGTCGGCAAAATTGAACGCCGGGAAGTACCAGCGGTTCTGCCAATGCACCAGGATAAAGTCGATCACATGGCCCAAGGCAATGCGGTCGTACAAGTTGCCCAACGCGCCGCCCAGCACCAGGGCCAGCGCGATGGCCAACCAGGTGTCATCGCGCCCCAGGCGCTTGAGCCAAACGACCAGCACCGCACCGACCACCACGGCGATCAGGGCAAACAGCCAGCGCTGCCAGCCGCCGCCGTCAGCCAGGAAACTGAACGCCGCGCCGGTGTTATAGGCCAGGGTCCAGCTGAAGTAATCCGGGATTACCACGATTTGCTGGAACATCTCCAAGGCGCCTTCGAAATGAGCCTTGCTGACCTGGTCGATAACCAGGACCAGCACACTCAGTACGAGCCAGCCCAGACGTCCAAAACGGCTGGTGTTAGGCATAGTGACGAACCTCGCCGGCACCGCTGATGTTGTCGACACAACGACCGCAGATTTCAGGATGCTCAGGGTTCACGCCGACATCTTCACGGCAGTGCCAGCAACGGGCGCACTTGGGGAAGGCCGACTTGACCACTTTGAGCTTGAGGCCCGGAACCTCGGTAACCACGGCATCCGCCGGGGCCTGGGCGAAAGGTGCCAGGCTCGCGGTGGAGGTGATCAATACGAAACGCAGCTCATTGCTCAGCTTGGCCAGGTCGGCGGTCAGGCCCTCCTCGGCAAACAGGGTGACTTCGGCTTGCAGGTTGCCACCGACGGCCTTCGCCGCACGCTGAACTTCCAGTTCCTTGTTCACCGCAACCTTGACGGCCATCACGCCCTCCCAATACTCGCGGCCCAGCTCGAAGTCGGCCGGCAATTCGGTCAAGCCTTCGTACCAGGTGTTGAGCATGACAGACTCGTTGCGCTCGCCCGGCAGGTATTCCCACAATTCGTCGGCGGTGAAGGCCAGGATCGGAGCGATCCAGCGCACCAGCGCCTCGGAGATGTGGTACAGCGCGGTTTGCGCCGAACGGCGAGCCTTGCTGTTGGCGCCAGTGGTGTACTGACGGTCCTTGATGATGTCGAGGTAGAAACCACCCAGCTCCTGAACACAGAAGTTGTGGATCTTCGAGTACACGTTCCAGAAGCGGTATTCGCCGTAGTGCTCCTGCAACTCGCGCTGCAGTAACAGGGTACGGTCCACGGCCCAACGGTCCAGGGCGAGCATGTCCTCGGCCGGCAGGATGTCGGTGGCCGGGTTGAAACCGCTCAGGTTCGACAACAGGAAGCGTGCGGTATTACGGATACGACGATAGGCATCGGCGCTGCGCTGCAGGATCTGCTCCGATACAGCCATTTCGCCCGAATAATCGGTCGAGGCCACCCACAAGCGCATGATGTCGGCGCCCAAGGTGTCGTTGACCTTTTGCGGTGCGATCACGTTGCCCAGGGACTTGGACATTTTGCGGCCGTTTTCATCAACGGTGAAACCGTGAGTCAGCAGTTCGCGGTACGGAGCGTGGTCGTCGATGGCGCAACCGGTCAGCAGCGACGAGTGGAACCAACCACGGTGCTGGTCCGAACCTTCCAGGTACAGGTCGGCGCGCGGGCCGGTCTCGTGGCCCATCGGGTGCGAGCCACGCAGCACGTGCCAGTGGGTGGTACCCGAATCGAACCACACGTCGAGGGTGTCACTGATCTTGTCGTACAGCGGCGCTTCGTCGCCGAGCAATTCGGCGGCGTCCAGCTTGAACCAGGCTTCAATGCCTTCCTGCTCGACGCGCTTGGCCACTTCTTCCATCAGTTCGACGGTGCGTGGGTGCAGCTCGCCGCTTTCCTTGTTCAGGAAAAACGGGATCGGCACACCCCAGTTACGCTGGCGGGAGATGCACCAGTCCGGGCGGTTGGCGATCATCGAGTGCAGGCGTGCCTGGCCCCAGGCCGGTACGAACTTGGTGTCTTCGATCGCCTTGATCGCACGGTTACGCAGGGTCTGGCCCTGAACCGGCTCTTTATCCATGCCGATAAACCACTGCGCGGTGGCGCGGTAGATCAGCGGGGTCTTGTGGCGCCAGCAGTGCATGTAGCTGTGCTTGATGGTTTCGGTGTGCAGCAGAGCGCCGACTTCCGACAGTTTGTCGATGATCGGCTGGTTGGCCTTGAAGATGAACTGACCACCGAAGAACTCCAGGGACGGCACATAGACGCCGTTGCTTTGCACTGGGTTCAAGATGTCGTCGTTGACCATGCCATAGGCTTTGCAGGTCACGAAGTCGTCCACACCATACGCGGGCGCGGAGTGAACGATGCCGGTACCAGCGCCCAACTCAACGTAGTCAGCCAGGTACACAGGCGACAGGCGATCGTAGAACGGGTGACGGAAATTGATCAGTTCCAACGCCGAACCGGTAGTCGTGGCGATCACCGAACCTTGCAGCTCGTAGCGAGCCAGGCAAGACTCGACCATTTCCTCGGCCAGCACCAGCAGGCGATCACCGACGTCCACCAGGGCGTAGGTGAATTCCGGGTGCACGTTCAGCGCCTGGTTGGCCGGGATGGTCCACGGGGTGGTGGTCCAGATCACGATGGCAGCCGGTTTGCCCAGGCTAGCCAGGCCAAAGGCCTCGGCCAGCTTGGCGTCGTCGGCGATCGGGAAGGCCACGTCGATGGTCGAGGACTTCTTGTCTTCGTACTCCACTTCCGCTTCGGCCAGGGCAGAACCGCAGTCGAAGCACCAGTTCACAGGCTTGAGGCCCTTGAACACGAAACCGCCTTTGACGATTTCGGCCAAGGCGCGGATTTCACCGGCCTCGTTCTTGAAGTCCATGGTCTTGTACGGGTTGTCCCAGTCGCCCAGCACACCCAGACGGATGAATTCGGACTTCTGCCCTTCAATCTGCTCGGTAGCGTAGGCGCGGCACAGTTCGCGGGTTTTATCCGCGCCCAGGTTCTTGCCGTAGGTCACTTCGACTTTGTGTTCGATCGGCAGGCCATGGCAGTCCCAGCCCGGGACATAAGGCGCATCGAAACCCGAAAGGGTTTTCGAGCGGATGATCATGTCCTTGAGAATTTTGTTCAGCGCATGACCGATGTGAATCGTGCCGTTGGCATAAGGAGGGCCGTCGTGCAGGACGAACTTCGGACGATCCTTGCCAATTTCGCGCAACTTTCCGTACAGGCCAATACTGTCCCAGCGCTGCAGGATCTGCGGTTCGCGCTGTGGCAGGCCGGCCTTCATTGGGAAGGCGGTGTCCGGAAGGTTTAACGTGGCTTTATAGTCGGTCATTTAAGGCTCTTCGGTTAGCGATGGGCGCTAGGTGCGGCTAGTGCACGGGCGGCGGCGACATCCGCATTGATCGCCGTTTTCAACGCCTCAAGGGAGGCGAAACGCTGCTCTTCACGCAGCTTCTGGTGGAAAACCACCGTCAAACGCCGGTCATACAAATCACCGGCAAAATCCAAAAGGTGAACTTCCAGGTGGGCCTTGCCGTCACCTGCAACCGTGGGCCTGACGCCTATGTTGGCGACTCCCGGCCACGATTGGCCGTCGATATCGACACTCACCAGGTAAACCCCGGTCAGCGGTACACGACGGCGCTTGAGTTGCACGTTGGCAGTTGGCGTGCCCAATTGGCGCGCCAGCTTCTGGCCGTGCAGTACCCGGCCCGCAATGCGGAACGGGCGACCGAGCAAGCGCTCGGCCAAGTCGAAGTCGGCAGCGGCCAGGGCGTTACGCACCTGGGTACTGCTCACGCGCAGGCCATCCAGTTCGACGGTTTGCGCGGCTTCGACAGTAAAACCTTGATTCACACCGGCATGTTGCAGGAAGTCGAAATCCCCGACGCGGTCACATCCGAAACGGAAGTCGTCGCCGACCTCCAGGTGCTGCACGCCCAGGCCATCCACCAGGATACGGTCAACGAACTCAGCGGCGCTGAGGCTTTGCAGACGCTGGTTGAAGGCCAGGCAGAGCACACGGTCCACGCCCTCTTCAGCCAACAACTGCAGTTTGTCCCGCAGGCGGGCCAAGCGCGCCGGCGCCGTTTCCGGGGTAAAGAATTCACGCGGCTGTGGCTCAAAAATCACCACGCAGCTGGGCACGCCCAACTCGACCGCTCGCTCGCGTAGCCGAGCCAGGATAGCCTGGTGGCCACGGTGAACACCGTCAAAGTTGCCAATAGTGGCGACGCAGCCCCGATGCTCAGGGCGCAGGTTGTGGAGACCTCGAACCAGCTGCATAACGCGCTTCTTGCTCATAAAGTGGTCGATTATAACCACACCCGGCCTCGGACGACAGGCAACAGCGCAGGCCAAATGGGTCCATTCGATAAAACAACCGTTTTATCGCGATTAACGCGCTAGCCTAATGACTTGCGATTGAAATCCCGCAGGCGGAAACCTTGCAGCAGCAACATCCCGAAGTACACCACCACGCCAGCGACCACCAGCAGGCCCAGGCGCATGAAACGCTCCAGCATATGCCCCTCGTCCCAAGCCGGCATAACGTGCATCAGCCCCAGTAACACGGCCGACATCATGGCCACCGCCACTAACAGCTTGAGCGCGAACATCCCCCAGCCCGGCTGCGGCTGGAACATTTGTTGTTTACGCAGTTGATAAAACAGCAGGCCAGCATTGATGCATGCACCGGCACTGATAGCCAGAGCCAGGCCGGCATGGGCCAACGGCCCGATAAATACCAGGTTGAGCAATTGGGTGACGACCAGCGTGAAAATCGCGATTTTCACGGGTGTGCGAATGTTCTGCTGGGCATAGAAGCCAGGCGCCAGCACTTTGATTACGATAATGCCCAGCAGGCCGACGGAGTAAGCAATCAACGCGCGCTGGGTCATTGATGCATCAAAGGCGCTGAATTGGCCATATTGGAATAGCGATACGGTCAGCGGCTCGGCCAGGATGCCCAGGGCCAGGGAACATGGCAGCACCAGCACAAAACACAGGCGCAGGCCCCAATCGAGGATGCGCGAGTATTCCTGGCGGTCCTTGCTGGCGTAGGTGCGTGACAGGGTCGGCAGCAAAATCGTGCCCAATGCCACGCCCAGGACACCAGACGGCAGTTCCATGAGGCGGTCGGCGTAGTACATCCACGATACCGAGCCGGATACCAGCAACGAGGCGAACGCTGTGTTGATGATCAGGGAGATCTGGCTCACCGACACCCCGAGGATCGCCGGCAGCATATTGCGCATCACGCGCCAGACCCCGGTGTCCTTCAGGTTGAGGCGTGGCAGGACGAGCATGCCGATCTTTTTCAGGTGCGGCAGCTGGTAGAGCAACTGCGCCAGGCCACCGGCCAGCACGGCCCAGCCCAAGGCCATGACCGGCGGATCGAAATACGGCGTGAGGAACAGTGCGAAAATGATCATGCTGACGTTAAGCAGCGTCGGCACGAAGGCCGGCACCGAAAAACGGTTCCACGTATTGAGAATCGCCCCGGCCAGGGATGACAAGGAGATCAGCAATATATAAGGAAAGGTCACCCGCAACAGGTCAGTGGTCAGCGCGAATTTTTCCGGCGTATTGGCAAACCCGGGAGCCGTGGCCCAGATCACCCAGGGCGCAGCGAGCATACCGGCGATGGTCACCAGCATCAGTACCAGGGTCAACAGGCCCGAGACGTAGGCAATAAAGGTGCGGGTCGCCTCTTCGCCCTGCTGGGTCTTGTATTCCGCCAGGATCGGCACGAAAGCCTGTGAAAACGCGCCCTCGGCGAAGATCCGCCGCAGCAGGTTGGGCAATTTAAAGGCAATAAAGAAAGCATCCGTGGCCATACTGGCGCCAAAAATGCGCGCCAGCAGGGTGTCACGCACGAACCCCAAAACCCGGGAGATCATCGTGATAGAGCTGACGGCAGCCAACGATTTAAGCAGATTCATTGAAAGAGTTTGCGCCTATAGATAAAGAGCAGGCGAACAAAGCGCCCACTTATGCGATACTGCGCGCCTGCAACAGCACAGAGCCAAAGCTCGCGAGTTTACAGGTCAAGCGCCGGAAATAAATCACCCGCCTCTTCAGATCGACCACTCAGCAGTTCGCATCAGCCGCCCTTGACAACCCATCAAGTCATCGGCATGATTCGCGGCCTATTTTGTTTGCTATTTCCTAAAAAGTCTTTCGAGGAGCTCGACGGTGGCCAACACACCTTCCGCCAAAAAACGTGCAAAACAGGCTGAGAAGCGTCGCAGCCACAACGCCAGCCTGCGTTCCATGGTTCGCACCTACATCAAGAATGTAGTTAAAGCCATCGACACCAAAGACGCTGAAAAAGCCCAAGCTGCTTACGTTCTGGCCGTGCCAGTTATCGACCGTATGGCCGATAAAGGCATCATCCACAAGAACAAGGCCGCTCGCCATAAGAGCCGCCTGAATGGCCACATCAAGGCTCTGAGCGTTCCTGCTGCAGCCTAAGTGGTAACAACTGCCACGCAACCCAGGTTGTGTAACAGTTAAGAAATGCCCCGTACCGAAAGGTCCGGGGCATTTTTGTTTGCCCACAGAATCATCATAAATTCCCTCCCACATTTGGATCGCGGTGAATCTCAGGCAAAAAAACGCCCCGAGCCAGTCGGGGCGTTTTTGCTACCACCTGATCAAGACATCAATCAATGGTGATGACCGCCTTCACCGTGGACGTGGCCGTGAGCCACTTCTTCCTGGGAAGCGTCGCGGATAGCAACGATCTTGACCTTGAAGTTCAGGCGCTGACCCGCCAGAGGGTGGTTACCGTCGACAGTCACGTCGTCGCCGTCCAGGTCGCGGATAGTCACGATCTGCATTTGGCCGTCGGGTGCGGAAGCATGGAACTGCATGCCCACTTCCAGCTCGTCGACGCCTTCGAACATGCTGCGGCTCAGGGTGCTGACCAGCTCGGCGGAATATTCGCCGTAAGCATCTTCAGGTTCTACGGCGACAGTCAGTTCGTCACCGACGTTCTTGCCTTCCAGAGCCTTCTCCAGGCCCGGGATGATGTTACCTGCGCCTTGCAGGTAGACCAGCGGCGCGCCGCCGGCTGAGCTGTCGATGACCTCACCAGCGTCGTTGGTCAGGGTATAGTCGATGGAGACAGCCTTGTTAGCGGCGATCGTCATGGGGCGAGACCTTTTGCATAAGAATGAAGAACGGACAAGTCTAAACAAGGATTTGCCCGAAAGCGAACAGAACCCGGACAGACGGACCCGACCAACGGCATCCTTCATCATTGGGTTCCACCAGGACGACGACCAACACTGGGTCGCCGAGCTGTCCTGCGGCCACACCCAGCACCTGCGCCACCAGCCGCCCTGGCAGTCGCGTACCTGGGTGCTTGACCCCGCGCAGCGCCTGGAAAAAATAGGCCAACCCTTTGCCTGCGGCTGGTGTGCGCAAGGGCACGAATAACGATAACCTTGGCGCCTGATTCGCGGTAGGCACTCAACCATAGGGTGCCACCCAAGCCATGCACCTCTAGAGAATTCGCATGCAGACTTTTTTTATCGCGCCCACCGATTTTGGTGTGGGTCTGACCTCCATCAGCCTTGGGCTGGTGCGTACCCTGGAACGGGCCGGCCTCAAAGTCGGCTTCTTCAAACCCATCGCCCAGCCACACCCCGGCGATACCGGCCCCGAACGCTCCACTGAGTTGGTGGCGCGCACCCATGGTCTGAAACCGCCCCAACCCCTGGGCCTGGCCCATGTGGAGCGCATGCTCGGCGACGGCCAGCTTGATGAACTGCTCGAAGAGATCATCACCCTGTATCAGCAAGCCGCCGTGGGCAAGGACGTACTGATCGTCGAAGGCATGGTGCCAACCCGTAGCGCCAGCTACGCAGCGCGGGTCAACCTGCACTTGGCCAAGAGCCTGGATGCGGAAGTGATCCTGGTCTCGGCCCCGGAAAACGAAGTGCTCACCGAACTCTCCGGCCGCGTGGAATTGCAGGCCCAATTGTTCGGCGGCCCGAAAGACCCGAAAGTACTCGGTGTGATCCTCAACAAGGTGCGCACTGATGAAAGCATGGAGGCATTCTCCGCGCGCCTCAAAGAACACTCGCCGCTGTTGCGCAGCGGTGACTTCCGCCTGCTGGGCTGCATCCCTTACCAACCCGAACTCAATGCCCCACGCACCCGCGACGTGGCCGACCTGATGGGGGCGCAAATCCTCAACGCCGGCGACTATGAAACACGGCGCATGACCAAGATCATTATCTGCGCACGCACCATGCGAAACACCGTGGAGCTGCTCAAGCCCGGCGTGCTGGTCGTGACCCCCGGAGATCGCGACGACATCATCCTCGCCGTCAGCCTGGCCGCGATCAATGGCGTGCCCCTGGCCGGCCTGCTGCTGACCAGCGACACCCTGCCCGACCCGCGCATCATGGACTTGTGCCGAGGCGCCTTCCAGGCAGGCTTGCCCGTACTCTCGGTGAGCACTGGCTCCTACGACACCGCCAACCAGCTCAATAGCCTGAACAAGGAAATCCCTATCGATGACCGCGAACGCGCGGAGATCATCACCGACTTCGTCGCCAGCCACCTCGATGCGCGCTGGTTGCACCAACGCTGTGGCACGCCACGGGAGATGCGCCTGTCGCCGGCGGTATTTCGCTACCAACTGATCCAACGCGCCCAGGCCGCCAACAAACGTATCGTGTTGCCCGAAGGCAGCGAACCGTTGACCGTGCAAGCCGCCGCCATCTGCCAGGCCCGCGGCATTGCCCGTTGTGTGCTGCTGGCCAAGCCGGCGGATGTGGAAGCGGTTGCCCGCGCCCAGGGTATCGAGCTGCCCGAGGGGCTGGAGATTCTCGACCCGGACCTGATTCGCCAACGTTATGTAGAGCCCATGGTTGCACTGCGCAAAAGCAAGAGCCTCAACGCACCAATGGCCGAGCAACAGCTGGAAGACACCGTGGTGATCGCCACCATGATGCTCGCCCTGGATGAAGTGGACGGCCTGGTTTCCGGCGTTATCCATTCCACCGCCAACACCATCCGGCCGGCCCTGCAACTGATCAAGACCGCACCGGGCTGCACCCTGGTGTCATCCGTGTTCTTCATGCTGTTCCCTGAGCAGGTGCTGGTGTACGGCGATTGCGTGATGAACCCCCACCCGAGCGCTGCAGAGCTGGCGGAAATCGCCCTGCAAAGCGCCGACTCGGCGGCGGCGTTCGGCATCACACCGCGCGTGGCGATGATCAGCTATTCCAGCGGTGACTCGGCCAGTGGCGAAGAGGTGGAAAAAGTCCGCGAAGCCACCCTGCTTGCCCACGAACAACAAAGCTCGCTGCTGATCGACGGTCCGCTGCAATACGACGCCGCCGCCAACGAGAACGTTGCCCGGCAGTTGGCGCCCAACAGTCAGGTCGCCGGCAAAGCCACGGTGTTTGTATTCCCCGACCTGAACACCGGCAACACCACCCATAAAGCCGTACAACGCAGTGCCGATTGCGTGAGCCTGGGTCCGATGCTCCAGGGCCTGCGCAAACCGGTGAACGACCTTCCGCGCGGCGCACAGGTGGACGACATCGTGTACACCATCGCACTGACTGCAATTCAAGCCGCCAACCGACCTATGGATATCTAAATGCTGGTTTTTCTACCTGCCGCCGTTCGCGGGGTGATCGCGTCCTTGCTGTTGGCACTGAACACGATCCTGCTGTGCTCGTTCCTGTTTATCGTGGCGCTGTTCAAGGCATTGCCATTCGCCAAACGCTTCAGTGAATGGCTGATGAACCACACCCACGAAGCCTGGGTCACCAACAACAAGGGCTGGATGAACCTGGTGCGACGCACACGCTGGCATCTGACAGGGCTTGAGGGGCTCGACTACCAGCACTCGTACCTGGTGACCAGCAACCACCAGAGCTGGGTTGACATCATGGTGCTGCAATACGTGCTCAATCGACGGATTCGCCCGCTGAAGTTCTTCCTCAAACAGGAACTGATCTGGGTACCGGTGATTGGCCTGGCGTGGTGGGCCCTGGGTTTCCCCTTCATGAAGCGCTATACCAAGGCATATCTGGAAAAGCACCCGGAGAAGAAAGGCAAAGACCTGGAAACCACTCGCAAGACCTGTGCGAAGTTTCGTGACAACCCGGTGGGCATTTTCAACTTTGCCGAAGGCACACGCTTTACACCTGGCAAGCATGCGCAGCAGAACTCGCCGTTCCGCTACCTGCTCAAGCCCAAGGCCGGTGGCATTGCGTTTGTGCTGGATGCGATGGGTGAGCAGTTGAAGTCATTGGTCAACGTGACCATTCACTACCCTGCCGGACGCCCTGGCTATTGGGACCTGCTGTGCGGGAATGTGCAGGACGTGGTGGTGCATTTTGAAGAAGTGCAAATCCCGGCCGAGTTCATTGGCAAGAATTATGAGCAGGACGCGGAGTATCGGACAGCCTTCCAGGGCTGGATTAACCAGCTGTGGGAAGCCAAGGATGCGTTACTGGATCAGCTTCACACCGAATTCCCAAGCAAGCGATGATCAACCTGTGGCGAGCGGGCTTGTCGAATCGTCGCAGCGCCCCCAAAGAAGGACGAATGCGGTGTACCCGATACTCCGCAGAGACAGTTTTGGGGCTGCTTCGCAGCCCAACGCGGGACAAGCCCGCTCGCCACAGTGACAGTGCTCCCTCTTAACTGACTGGCATTGGGGCAAGCCCCCTCCCACATTTGACCGCGCCCCGTCCGATCTTGAGAATGTAAAAAAGCCCGCCACCGAGTCATCAGTGGCGGGCTTTTTGGTAGCGGCAACCCTTAGATCGCGTCGCGCTGACGCAACAGCTCCAGCACTTGCTTGACGCTGTCTTCCAGCGACAGGGCCTGGGTGTCAATGATCAGGTCGGCGTTCAATGGCACGTCGTACGGGAACGACTCGCCCGGGATGTTATCCCCACCGGCAGCGTACAAGCCCTGCGGATCACGCTCGGCACACACCAGCGGCGAGGCCTGGACGTAAACGGTCAGCAGGCGATCGCTGCCGATCAGCGCCTTGGCTTGTTCACGACCTTCTGCATCCGGCGCGACGAAGGCGGCCAGGGTCAGCAAGCCCGCTTCGTTGAACTGTCGCGCCACGTGAGCGGCACGGCGCCAGTTCTCGGTGCGCCCGGCCCGGTCTTGCGGCAACCCTTTGTTCAGGTCATGACGCAAGTTCTGGCCATCCAGCACGAACACCGCACGCCCCATGTCGAACAGCTTGCGCTCAACCGCATAGGCCAGGGTGCTCTTGCCGGCGCCGGACAGGCCGCTGAACAATACGGTGGCCGGCTGTTGGCCGAAGCGCTGCGCCCGCTCTTCGGTGGCCACATGAGCCAGTTTGCCGTGCTGCGCCGAGCTGCCGTGGGTCACTGGAGGCGCGATGATCATGCCCGCGCCCACGGTGCCGTTGGTCAACCGGTCGATCACGATGAACGCGCCAGTGGTGCGGTTGCTGTCGTAGCCGTCCAGAGCGATGGCGGCGTCGAGGCTGACCTTGACCCGTCCGATTTCGTTCAACTGCAGTGAACTCGCCGGGCCTTCGGCCAGGGTATTCACATCCACACGGTGCACGATGCTGGTAACGGAACCCGGTACGTAGCTGGTGGCGCGCTTGATGTCGTATTTCTTGCCCGGCAGCATTGGCTCTTCGGCCATCCACACCAACATGGCGTCGAAGGCGTCGGTCACTTGCGGCACGTTATCGGCATGCACCAGCAGGTCGCCACGGGAGATGTCGATCTCGTCTTCCATGGTCAGGGTCACGGCCTGGCCTGGGCCTGCGTGTTCCAGCTCACCTTCGAAGGTGACGATGGATTTGACACGGCTGCTCTTGCCCGACGGCAGCACCACGACTTCGTCGCCTTTGTGCACGATGCCACTGGCCAGGGTGCCGGCAAAACCACGGAAATTCAGGTTCGGACGGTTGACGTACTGCACCGGGAAACGCAGGTCGGTGTAGTTGCGGTCGTTGGCGATCTCGACGGTCTCGAGAATTTCCATCAGCGACTGGCCGGTGTACCAAGGCGAACGCTCGCTCTTGTTCACCACGTTGTCGCCCTTGAGCGCCGACATCGGCACAAAGGCCAAGGTGCTCGGCTTGAACGCGATACCGTCGGCGAACTTCAGGTAATCGGCCTTGATCGACTCGAATACGCTTTGGTCAAAGCCGTTGATGTCCATCTTGTTGATGGCCACCACGATGTGTTTGATCCCCAGCAACGAGGCGATAAAGCTGTGGCGACGGGTCTGGGTCTGCACGCCGTAGCGGGCGTCGATCAGGATGATCGCCAGGTCACAGGTGGACGCACCGGTGGCCATGTTGCGGGTGTACTGCTCATGGCCGGGGGTATCGGCAATGATGAATTTGCGCTTGGCGGTGGAGAAGTAGCGGTAGGCAACATCGATGGTGATGCCCTGCTCACGCTCGGCCTGCAGGCCGTCGACCAGCAAGGCCAGGTCGATGTCGTCACCGGTGGTGCCGACTTTCTTCGAATCGCGGGTGATGGCTTCCAGATGGTCTTCGTAGATCATCTTGGAGTCGTGCAGCAGGCGCCCGATCAGGGTGCTCTTGCCGTCGTCGACGTTGCCGCAGGTCAGGAAGCGCAACATTTCCTTGCGCTCGTGCTGGCCCAGGTAGGCGAGGATGTCCTCGCTGATCAAATCAGATACGTGCGACATGACAGCCCCTTAGAAATAGCCTTGACGTTTTTTATCTTCCATGGAGCCTGCGCCATCGTGGTCGATGACACGGCCCTGGCGCTCGGAAGTTCGCGTCAGGAGCATTTCCTGAATGATGTCCGTCAGCGTCTCGGCTTCGGACTCCACCGCGCCCGTCAACGGGTAGCAGCCAAGGGTACGGAAACGTACTTTCTTTTTGACGATGCGGGCTTTGTCTTCGTCGGACAGGTGCTCGAGGATGCGGTCGTCGTCGATCATGATCAACGTGCCGTTCTTCTCGATCACGTCGCGCTCGGCGGCGAAGTACAGCGGCACGATCGGGATGCCTTCCAGGTAGATGTACTGCCAGATGTCCAGCTCGGTCCAGTTGGACAGCGGGAACACACGGATCGACTCGCCCTTGTTGACGTTGCCGTTGTAGACGTTCCACAGCTCGGGGCGCTGGTTCTTCGGGTCCCAGCGGTGTTTGCTGTCGCGGAACGAGTACACGCGCTCTTTGGCGCGGGATTTCTCTTCATCGCGACGGGCACCGCCGAATGCGGCGTCGAAACCATGCTTGTCCAGTGCCTGCTTGAGGCCCTCGGTCTTCATGATGTCGGTGTGCTTGGCACTGCCGTGGGTGAACGGGTTGATGCCCTGCGCCACGCCATCCGGGTTGACGTGGGTGATCAGGTCCAGGCCCAGCTCTTCCACCATGCGGTCGCGGAATGCGTACATCTCCTGGAATTTCCAGCGAGTGTCGACGTGCATCACCGGAAACGGCAGTTTGCCCGGGAAGAATGCCTTGCGTGCCAGGTGCAGCATCACGGCGGAGTCTTTACCGATCGAGTAGAGCATCACCGGGTTGTCGAACTCGGCGGCGACCTCGCGGATGATGTGGATGCTTTCCGCCTCCAGCTGTTTCAGATGCGTCAGTTTGTCGACCATGGCTACTCACGGAAAAACGATCTTATGGACGGCCTGCGGGCCGTGTTCGAGCGGGGCATGCTAGCACAGCACCTTCTTCTATTCAGGGCGCCATCTAGATCGAAACGGTATATGAATATGCCCCGTTGTTTGGCCCTCAGATCGGGTTCGGGCAATCGATGAACAGGTGTTCCAGGGCAAAGCGCCGCGCCAGGTAATCCCCCAGTGCCTGCACACCGTAGCGCTCGGTCGCGTGATGGCCGGCAGCGATAAAGCTGATGTCATTTTCGCGGGCGCTGTGGAAGGTTTGCTCGGACGCTTCACCGCTCAGGTATAGGTCGACACCGGCGGCAACTGCCTGGTCGATATAGCCCTGACCACCCCCGGTGCACCAACCAATGCGACGGATCATCTCGCTGCCTTCGATCAGCAGCGGCTCGCGCCCCATGACGTCTTGCACGCGGCGGGCAAAGTCCCGGGGCGACAAAGGCTCGGCCAGGGAGCCGACCAGGCCGACGATTTTGGGGTTGCCTGGGTCCAGCGGGCCTTCGACGGTGATGTCCAAGTGGCGGGCCAGTTGCACGTTGTTGCCGACGTCTGGGTGCAGGTCCAGCGGCAGGTGGTAGGCCAGCAGGCTGATGTCGTGCTTGAGCAGGGTTTTCAAGCGGCGCTGCTTCATGCCGGTGATGCAGGGGTTCTCGCCTTTCCAGAAATAGCCGTGGTGCACCAGCACCAGATCGGCCTGGGCCTCGACGGCGGCGTCCAGCAGGGCTTGGCTCGCCGTCACGCCGCTGACGATACGCATCACCTGCGGACGCCCTTCGACTTGCAGGCCATTGGGGCAATAGTCGGCAATTTTTGCGCTGCCGAGGTAGCGGTCGGCTTCCTCGACGAGGGTGGTAAGGGGGACGGCCATAAAAGACTCCTAAATATCCCGTTCCGAGGCGCTCGCAGCCTCGTATAATGCGCGACATTATGGGCGCTCTCCCGCCCCCTGCAACCTGTCAGGACTTACTTGATGCTCAAGGCACTGCGTTTTTTTGGATGGCCATTGTTGGCTGGCGTGCTGATCGCGATGCTGATTATTCAGCGTTACCCCCAATGGGTGGGCTTACCCAGCCTTGATGTAAACCTGCAGCAAGCCCCGCAAACCAGCGCGGTGGTGCAAGGCCCGGTGACCTATGCAGACGCCGTCGTCATCGCCGCCCCGGCCGTCGTCAACCTGTACACCACCAAGGTCATCAACAAACCGGCACACCCGCTGTTTGAAGACCCGCAGTTTCGCCGCTATTTCGGTGACAACGGTCCCAAGCAACGCCGCATGGAGTCCAGCCTCGGCTCTGGCGTGATCATGAGCCCTGAAGGCTACATCCTCACCAACAACCACGTGACCACCGGCGCCGACCAGATTGTGGTGGCGCTGCGCGACGGCCGTGAAACCCTGGCCCGCGTGGTCGGCAGCGACCCGGAAACCGACCTCGCGGTCCTGAAGATCGACCTCAAGAACCTGCCTTCGATCACCATCGGTCGCTCCGAGTCCCTGCGCGTAGGCGATGTGGCCCTGGCCATCGGCAACCCGTTCGGCGTCGGCCAGACGGTCACCATGGGCATCATCAGTGCCACCGGGCGTAACCAGCTGGGCCTGAACAGCTACGAAGACTTTATCCAGACTGACGCGGCGATCAACCCGGGCAACTCGGGCGGCGCGCTGGTGGATGCCAATGGCAACCTGACCGGTATCAACACCGCGATTTTCTCCAAGTCCGGCGGCTCCCAAGGCATCGGTTTCGCGATCCCGGTGAAGCTGGCGATGGAAGTGATGAAGTCGATCATCGAACACGGCCAGGTGATTCGAGGCTGGCTGGGGATTGAAGTGCAGCCATTGACCAAGGAACTGGCCGAGTCGTTTGGCCTGACCGGACGTCCGGGTATCGTGGTCGCCGGGATCTTCCGCGACGGCCCGGCGCAGAAAGCCGGCCTGCAACTGGGCGATGTGATCCTCAGCATCGACGGCGAACCGGCCGGTGATGGTCGTAAGTCAATGAACCAGGTGGCGCGGATCAAGCCAACCGAAAAAGTGGCGATTCAGGTCATGCGCAATGGCAAGGAAATCAAGCTGTCTGCGGAAGTCGGCTTGCGCCCACCGCCGGCGCCGGTGAAAGAAGAAGAATAACCCGCGCCCCCAAGTGCCCGTTCGCGGGCACTTGTAAGGCGATGTTGCGAAGCGATTCATTCTCATCTGGCATGTTATATTGTTTCAATATTGCTATTGGAACGCTCTACCATGCCGTCTCGAAAGTTTGCACCCCTGGCTGGCCTGGCCCTGGGTTTACTGCTCGACCCTGCCTACGCCGAAGAAAGCCCTCTTGAGCTGGACACCATCAGCGTCACCTCCGACGCCTATGAGTCCGCCACCGGCCCGGTCACAGGCTACCGCGCCACCCGCTCGGCCAGTGCGACCAAGACGGACACCGCCCTGCGCGACATCCCACAATCGATCAGCGTCATTCCCGCCACAGTGCTCAAGGATCTGGGTAGCACCAGCGTGGAACGTGCGTTGGAATTTGCCGGCGGCGTTTCCAAGCAAAACAACTTTGGCGGCCTGACACTCTACGAATACAGCGTGCGGGGCTTCACCACCTCTGAGTTCTACCAGGACGGTTTCAGCGCCAACCGGGGTTACCCGAGCACACCAGACGCCGCCAATATCGAACGCATTGAAGTGCTCAAAGGCCCTGCCGCCAGCCTCTACGGGCGCGGCGACCCTGGCGGCACCGTGAATATCGTCACCAAGAAACCCCAGCCCGAAGCCTTTACCACCGTGCAAACCAGCGCCGGCAGTTGGGACCGCTATCGCACAGCGCTGGATGTAAATACGCCACTGGACAGTGATGGCCGCGTATTGTCGCGAGTGAACCTGGCGGTTGAAGACAACCACAGCTTCCGTGATCACGTAGACGCCAAGCGGGTGTTCATCGCGCCCTCCTTCAGCTGGCAATTGGACCCGGACACACACCTTCTCGTCGAAAGCGAGTTCGTGCGCCACAGCTCCACTTTCGACAGGGGCATCCTCGCCAATACGGGCATGTCCCGCTCCACCTTCCTCGGCGAACCCAACGACGGCAATATCCGCAACCACAACAACCGCCTCCAGGCAGCCTTGGAGCATCACCTTAACGACGCCTGGCAACTGCGCCTGGCCAGCCACTACAAGCAAGGCAGCCTGTGGGGTGACGCCTCGGAAAACCGTGCATTGAATGCCGACGGCCATACCATCAACCGCCGCTATCGCGAACGCTCCACCGGCTGGCATGACAGCATTACCCAACTGGAACTGCGTGGCCTGTTCGATATGGGCAGTTGGCAGCACGAGCTGCTGGTTGGCGCCGAATACGAGGACTACCGCAAGAAAGAACGCGTCACCGCCATCGGCGGCAGCGACTACGCCATCGACCTCTACAAGCCAGTCTACGGCCAGCCCAAACCCAACGGGCAGCGCTCCGGCACCGACGTCTTCGAACAGGTAAAAAGCCAGGCCCTGAACCTGCAAGACCAGGTCATCTTCACCGACCGCCTGCGGGGCATGGTCGGCGCACGCTTGGAGCATTTCGAACAGAGTACCGACGACTTCACCCGCAACCACGCCAAGAGCCGACAAACCCACGACGCCCTCACCCAACGCGCCGGGCTGCTCTACCAACTGACGCCGCAAATCGGGGTATTCGCCAATGCGTCCACCTCGTTCAAGCCGAACAACGGCCTGGACGCCGGCGGCAAATCCTTCAAGCCTGAAGAAGGCGTGGGCTATGAAGTGGGGCTCAAGAGCGAGTGGTTCGACGACCGCCTCAGCGCAACGCTCGCCGCGTTCCACATCGAAAAGGAAAACGTACTGACCCTGGACCCGGCGACCAACACCAACCGCGCCATGGGCAAGGCCCGCAGCCAAGGGTTTGACCTGCAAGTGTCCGGGCAAGTGACCGACGCCGTGCGCGTGATCGGCGCCTTTGCCTACATTGATGCCGAAGTGACCAAGGGTGACACAGCCATTCCCACCGGCAGCCGGATTCTTGGCGTGGCCAAGCATAGCGGCAGTCTGCTGGGCGTGTATGAATTCCAGGATGGCATGCTGCGCGGCTCAGACCTGGGCGCGGCGCTCACCTACGTGGGTGACCGCTCCGGTGAAGCCGGCAGCCGTTTTGAACTGCCCGCCTACCACACCGTCGATTTGCTGGCCCATTACAAAGCCACGGAGCAGGTCACCGTAGGACTGAACCTCAACAACCTGTTTGATAAAAAGTATTACGAACGCTCCTACAGCAGCTACTGGGTCAACCCGGGTGAACCACGCAATCTCACTGTCAGCCTGACCCTCAACCTCTGACACCGTCGAACGCAAAATCTGTGACACATCGGCTGTCGTGGCGAGTGGCTTGTCGAATCGTCGCACCGCCCGCGTTGGGCTGCGCAGCAGCCCCAAAACTGTCTCTGCGCAGTATCGGGTACACCGCATTCGTCCTTCTTTGGGGGCGCTACGCGCCCCAACGCGGGACAAGCCCGCTCGCCACAGGGGAATATGACGGCCTTCAACAGATCAGGAGCAAGCCGCCTTCCGCCTTTAGATCCCCACAAGCTGGATTACAGAGTAACGGGAGCCCGTTCGCACAGGGTGTTGAGCGCCGCCGCCCACTGCGGGTCATCATTCAAGCACGGCACCAACACCAACTCCTCGCCCCCGGCCTCGCGGAATTGCTCACGGCCACGATCACCAATTTCTTCCAGCGTCTCGATGCAGTCGGCGACAAACGCAGGGCACATCACCAGAAGCTTTTTCACGCCCTGTTGAGCCAACGCCTCCAGGCGTGCCTCGGTGTAGGGCTCGATCCACTTCGCCCGTCCCAGACGCGATTGAAACGCTACCGACCACTTCTCCTTCGGTAAGCCCATGCGCGCGGCAAAGTCCCGCGCCACACTGAAGCACTGCCCGCGATAGCAGGTGCCGCGTACCTCGGCGCTGGCATCCGCACAGCAATCGGTGGCGCCATCGAAGGTATGGCCTGGGTTGAGTTTCTTCAGGTGCCGCTCCGGCAAGCCGTGGAAGCTGAACAACAGGTGATCGTAATCCTGCTGCAAGTGCGGCGCAGCGCTGGCGACCAAGGCGTCGAGGTACTCGGGCTGCTCGTAGAACGGCTGCAAGATCGAAAACTGCACCTTGAGCTGCTTATCCCGCACCACCCGCTTGGCTTCTTCGATCACCGTGGTCACGGTGCTGTCGGCAAACTGCGGGTACAACGGTGCCAGCGTGACCTTTTGAATGCCCTGAGCCGCCAGGCGCGTCAGGGTTGTTTCCAGCGACGGCTCGCCGTAGCGCATGGCCAGCTCCACCGGGCCTTGAGTCCACTGCGCAGTCATTTGCTGCTGTAGGCGACGACTCAGGACGACAAGGGGTGAGCCCTCGTCCCACCAGATCGACGCGTAAGCGTGGGCTGACTGCTCGGGGCGCTTGATCAGGATCAGTGAGACCAACAAACGACGTACCGGCCACGGCAGGTCGATCACGTAGGGGTCCATCAGGAACTGATTGAGGTAGCTGCGCACATCGGCTACCGAAGTGGACGCCGGTGAACCCAGGTTGACCAGTAACAACGCGTGATCCGTCATGCAACATCCTATCTCTAGAGGCGGCTGGACACGTCGTCCAGAGCCGCGTGCAACTCAGTGAACTGGAAAGTGAAACCCGCAGCCAACAGCCGCTCAGGCAGCGCCCTTTGCCCGCCCAGCAATAAACCGGACAACTCCCCCAAACCCACCTTCAGTACAAAGGCCGGCATTGGCATGAACGCCGGGCGATGCAGCACTTGGCCCAGAATCTTGGCAAACGCGCGGTTACGTTCCGGCTGTGGCGCACAGGCATTATAAGGACCGCTGGCGTCTGCCTTGTGCAGAAGAAAATCAATCAGGGCGATTTGATCCTTGATATGTACCCACGGCATCCACTGCCGGCCACTGCCGATAGGCCCGCCCAACGC
This sequence comes from Pseudomonas sp. MWU15-20650, assembly GCF_023242475.1. Taxonomy (GTDB): domain Bacteria; phylum Pseudomonadota; class Gammaproteobacteria; order Pseudomonadales; family Pseudomonadaceae; genus Aquipseudomonas. The sequence continues at coordinate 262,123 of NZ_JALJFG010000003.1, forward strand.
CAGTTTGAACGGTAGCAACAGGCGCGACAAAAAGCCGCCCTCGGCCGCCAATACCAGGCCTGTACGCACCAGCACCACGCGAATCCCCATGGCTTCGGCACGCAGGGCAGTTTCTTCCCAGGCGATACACAGCTGGCTGGGAAAGTCGTCTTGCACCGGGCCGCTGGCTTCGGTCAGTTCACGTTCGCCGCCATCGCCATACCACCCCACGGCGGAACCGGAAATCAGCACCGCCGGTTTTTGCTCCAGGCTTTCCATCCACGCCAGCAAGGTTTCGGTGAGACTGATGCGACTGCTCCACAACAACGCCTTGCGCCTGTGGGTCCAGGGTCGGTCGGCGATGGGCGCACCCGCCAGGTTGACCACCGCATCCACCGCGCCGATCACCTCTTGCAGATGGCCCACGCCCAGCACCTGAGCACCGCAAAGACGAGCAACGGTTTCAGGCTGACGGCTCCACACCGTCAGGCGATGGCCTTGTGCAAGCCAGTATCGGCAGAGTTGGCGACCGATCAAGCCGGTACCGCCGGTCAGCAAAATATGCATGGGATCCTCCTCATGTAACGTTTGCCGCCCATCACTGGTCTATTTTATAAGCAGGGATCATTTGTAATCGGGCGTAACGTTGGTTCTAGCCTCAGCTTTAACCATAGGACACGCCAAACGATCAGGTACGCCAAAACTTATACCAAAAAACAATATTGTACAGCTATTGGTGTCGGCGTAGTCTGTACCCAACGGTAAAACGAGGCCTCCCATGACTGTTCCCATCGCGATCATCGGCACCGGCATCGCCGGTCTCTCCGCCGCCCGAGCGTTAAGAGACGCGGGGCACGTTGTACAACTCTTTGATAAAAGCCGCGGCAGTGGCGGCCGCATGTCCAGCAAGCGCAGTGACGCTGGAGCGCTGGACATCGGCGCACAATATTTCACCGCCCGCGACAGGCGCTTCGTCAACGAAGTGCAGCGCTGGCAAAGCAACGGCTGGGCAGAGCAGTGGAAGCCCCAGCTGTACAATTTCAAATCCGGCCAGCTTACACCCTCCCCTGATGAACAGATCCGCTGGGTCGGCACACCGCGCATGAGCGCCATTACCCGCGCGCTGCTTGACGACTTGCCGGTGGAATTTGGTTGCCGCATCACCGAGGTATTCCAAGGCACCCAGCACTGGAACTTGCTGGACGCCGACGGCGGTCATCATGGCCCCTTCAGCCACGTGGTCATCGCCACCCCGGCGCCCCAGGCCACCCCTCTGCTGGCCGCCGCGCCCAAGTTGGCGAGCGCCGCCGCCGGGGTGAAGATGGACCCGACCTGGGCCATCGCCCTGGCCTTCGACAAGCCTCTGGATACGCCGATGGAAGGCTGCTTCGTCCAAGACAGCGCCCTCGATTGGCTGGCGCGCAACCGCAGCAAACCCGGGCGCGACACCGCCCTCGATACCTGGGTCCTGCACGCCACCAGTACCTGGAGCAAGGCCCATCTGGACCTGCCCAAGGATGCGGTGATCGAGCACCTGCACGGCGCCTTCGCCGAACTGCTGCACAGCGCCATGCCCGCGCCTTCCTTCAGCCTGGCCCATCGCTGGCTCTATGCTCGGCCATCCGACAGGCATGAGTTCGGCGTGCTGGCCGACGCCGACCTGGGCCTGTACGTGTGTGGCGACTGGTGCCTGTCCGGGCGCGTCGAAGGCGCCTGGCTCAGCGGCCAGGAAGCGGCACGACGCTTGATCGAACACCTGCAATGAACCGTATCAATCCCGCCAAATTGCTGCTGTCGAAGTGGACAGCAGCCCAGCCGCGCAACAAGGAAAAACACTTTCTGGTCATCGAGTTGTTTCGCGATGAGGAAGGCACGGTATTAGACATCGAACTGCAAGCCATCATGACTCGCCGCGCTGAACGCCTGGCCTGGCAAACCCTACAAAACGCAGACGTTTGGCGAATCGGCTGGCAATAGCGCCCTCGCGAATACCTATACAAAACATTTGACTTGTACAGCATCAAACCTATGATGAAATCTAGTTGTACAGAGTTTTAAGTTTGTACAGGAATTTCGGAGGGGGTTTAAGCATGTCCAGCAGCGCAAAACCGAAGATCGCCATCAGCGCCTGCCTGTTAGGCGAAAACGTGCGCTTCAACGGCGGACACAAACAGTCCCTGCTGTGCACCCAGACCCTCGCCGAGTACTTTGACTTTGTGCCGCTGTGCCCCGAAGTCGCGATCGGCCTGGGCATCCCCCGCGAGCCGATCCGCCTGGTCGGCGACCCTGCTCACCCGCAAGCTGTCGGCACCGTGTGCCGTGAGCTCAATGTCACACAACCGCTGGACGATTATGGTCAGCAGATGGCACAGGAACATACCGACCTGTGCGGGTACATCTTCATGCAGAAATCGCCGTCGTGCGGGCTGGAACGGGTCAAGGTCTACCGTGACAACGGCACCCCCGTCGACGGTGGCGGGCGAGGCATCTACGCCCAGGCGTTTTGTGCACGCCACCCTAACCTGCCGGTAGAAGAAGACGGTCGACTGAATGACCCGGTGCTGAGGGAAAACTTCCTGACCCGCGTGTTCGTGTACGCCCGTTGGCAACAACTGCTGGCCGACGGCCTCACCCGCCACAGCCTGCTCACCTTTCACTCGCGCTACAAATACCTGCTGATGGCCCACAGCCCGGCGCATTACAAGAGTCTCGGCCACGTGCTCGGCAGCATGGGCAAGGGGGCCGACCTCAAGACGTTGGCCGACGGCTATTTCACCGAACTGATGGCTGGCCTGAAAAAGTGCGCCACGCGCGGCACTCACACCAATGTGTTGCAACACATCAGCGGTTACCTCAAACAAGCCATCAGTGCCGATGACAAACAGGAAATGCAAACCGTCATCGGCCAATACCGCCACGGCATCGTACCGCTGGTGGTGCCACTGACCCTGCTCAAGCATCACTTTCGCCAACACCCGGACCGCTACATCGCGCAGCAGGCTTACCTGCAACCGCACCCGGAAAACCTCAGCCTGCGCAATGCGATCTAGACCATGAGACCTGCCCTGCAAGACGAGCCCGGCGAAGACATCGCCCTGGCCCTGGAAAACGGCTGGCTGCCCATCCGCGAGGTCGCGCGCCAGACCGGCGTCAATGCCGTGACCCTGCGTGCGTGGGAGCGCCGTTACGGGCTGATCGTGCCCCAGCGCACGCCCAAAGGGCATCGGCTGTTCAATGCCGAGCACGTACAACGCATCCATACCATCCTTACCTGGCTCAATCGCGGGGTGCCGGTCAGCCAGGTTAAAAACCTGATCGACTCTGCTCAAGCCTGCCCCGACAGCGTAGAAAACGAGTGGCAGGCGCTGCGCCAGCATCTGGTCAATGCCATTGGTGAACTGGCCGAACGCCGGGTCGATGACGCTTTCAACCAGGCGATGGCGCTTTATCCGCCACGCACCTTGTGCGAGCAATTGATGCTGCCGCTGCTCAAGGAACTTGAACAAAAATGGCAGGGCCAGTTCGGCGCGAAGATGGAGCAGGGATTTTTCCTGTCGTGGCTGCGCAGCAAGTTCGGCGCGCGGATTTACCACAACAACCGCCAACTCCAAGGTGCGCCGCTGCTGCTGGTCAACCATTCCGACTTGCCCCTTGAACCACACCTGTGGCTCTGCGCCTGGCTGGCCAGCAGCGCCGACTGCCCGGTGGAGGTCTTCGACTGGCCGCTGCCCGCTGGGGAACTGGCCCTGGCGGTGGACCACCTGCAACCACGCGCCGTGCTGTTGTACTCGAGCCAGGCGCTGCACTTTCCGGCACTCGCAAAACTAATCAGCGGCGTCAGTTGCCCGACGTTGATAACCGGACCAACGGTACGCATCCATCACGCCGAGTTGGCCGTATTAAGCCGTGACACCCCTGAATTGTTCGTGGCCGAAGACCCGTTGTCGGCCCACCAGCTACTGATCCTGCGTGGAATTGTTTAAATGCACTTGATCTGGCTGCGCACCGACCTGCGCCTACACGACAACACCGCCCTGGCCGCCGCACACCAGCGAGGCCCGGTTGTCGCCGTCTACCTGATCACTCCCGAACAATGGCTGGCCCACGATGATGCGCCGTGCAAAGTCGACTTCTGGCTGCGCAACCTGCAACACCTGAGCCGGGCGTTGGGCGAATTGAACATCCCCCTGTTGATCCGCCACGCCGCGACCTGGAACCAGGCGCCGGCCGTGTTGGGTGAGCTGTGCCGGGAACTGTCGGTGCAGTCGCTGCACGTCAACGAAGAATACGGCATTCATGAAAGCCGTCGCGACACGGCGGTGGCCAAGGCTTTGGAAGCCGACGGCGTGACCTTCCACAGCTACCTGGACCAGCTGCTTTTCCAACCAGGCAGCGTACTGACCAAGACCGGCACCTACTTCCAGGTGTTCAGCCAGTTCCGCAAGGTCTGCTACAACCGCCTGCACAGTGCCTTGCCGCGCTTGGTGGCAACACCAAAAGCCCAGGCCAGGCTTGCCTTGAACAGTGATCCGGTGCCCGCACAGGTCGACGGTTTCGCGCTGCCCACCCAGACCTTGCGCGCACTCTGGCCCGCCGGCGAAGACGAAGCGCGCCGCCGCCTCGACGCCTTTGCCGACGAGCAAATCAGCCACTACCGGGACGAACGCGACTTCCCGGCCAAGCCCGGCACCAGCCGGCTTTCCGCCTACCTCGCCGCCGGTGTGGTTTCGCCGCGCCAGTGCTTGCATGCCGCGCTGCAAACCAACCAGGGTGAATTCGAAAGCGGCAACATCGGCACCACCACCTGGATCAACGAACTGCTGTGGCGCGAGTTCTACAAACACATCCTGGTCGGCTATCCACGGGTATCCCGCCACCGCGCATTTCGCCCCGAAACCGAAGCGCTGGCCTGGCGCGATGCACCCGAAGATCTCGCCGCCTGGCAGGAAGCGCGCACCGGCTTGCCGATTATCGACGCAGCCATGCGCCAACTCCTGGAAACCGGTTGGATGCACAACCGCCTGCGCATGGTGGTCGCGATGTTCCTGACCAAGAACCTGTTGATCGATTGGCGCGAAGGCGAGCGCTTCTTTATGCGTCACCTGATCGACGGCGACCTGGCGGCCAATAACGGCGGCTGGCAGTGGAGCTCATCGACAGGGACCGACTCGGCACCGTATTTCCGAATTTTCAGCCCGTTGAGCCAATCGGAAAAATTCGACGGCGAAGGCGTATTCATCAAGCGCTGGCTACCGGAGCTAGCCGCCCTGAATAAAAAGGACGTGCACAACCCCGAAGCGGCCGGCGGCTTGTTCGGCTTGGCCGATTACCCCCGTGCCATCGTCGACCTGAAAAAATCCCGGGACCGCGCACTGGCCGCGTTCCGCAGCCTGCCGTCGCGCCTGGCAGCCGGAGCCGAGTATGAGTGACTTCCTGCGCCGCTTCGCCCACGCCTTCGCCACGCTGGACAAGCACAACCTGGACCGGCTCGACAGCCTGTACAGCGCGGACATTATCTTTGTGGACCCGTTGCATGAAATCCACGGGCTCCCGGCCATGCGGCACTACTTCGCCGAGCTGTACAGCAATGTCAGCCAATTGCGCTTTGACTTCCACGGCTTCGACCCAGTGGCCGATGGCGAAGGCTACCTGCGCTGGAAAATGAGCTTCTGCCACCCACGCCTGGCCAACGGCAAGGTGATCCAGGTGGAAGGTTGCTCACACCTGATGTGGCACGACAAGGTTTACCGGCATCGCGACTATTTCGATGCCGGCGCCATGCTCTATGAACAGTTGCCCGTCATCGGCCGCATGATCCGCTGGCTGAAAAGGAGAGTGGGATGAACCTGACACTGCCCCGCCGTTATTGGCTGACCGGTGCCAGCAGTGGCATTGGTGCCTCGCTGGCCGTGGAGTTACTCAACAGCGGCGCCCATGTGGCCCTTAGCTCGCGCACCAAAGGGCCGTTGGAAGCCCTGGCCCAACGTTACCCGGGGCAAGTACTGATCGTGGCCGGCGACCTGACCAACAGCCAGACCGTACGTGAAATCGGCGAGCGGATCGGCGCGGTCTGGGGCTCGCTGGACACGGTGATCCTCAACGCCGGCACCTGTGAGTATGTGGATGCCAGGCAATTTGACTCATCGATCATCGAGTACGTGGTTCGCACCAACCTGCTAGCGAGCAGCTATTGCATCGAAGCTGCGCTGCCGCTGTTACGCAAAGGGCATGCGCCCCACCTGGTGGGCGTTGCCAGTGCCGTGACCTACCTGCCGATGCCTCGCGCCGAAGCGTATGGCGCGTCCAAGGCCGGGCTGCGCTATTTGTTCGAATCACTGCGCATCAGCCTGTCACCCGAGCACATCGATGTCACGGTGATCAGCCCGGGCTTTGTCGACACGCCGCTGACCGAACGCAATGACTTCCCGATGCCTTTGAGCTGGTCCGCCGACAAGGCCGCACGGCATATTTTCGCCAAACTGGAAAAGCGCCCGCTGGAAGTCGCCTTCCCCGCGCTGTTTATCGCCACGCTGTGGCCGCTGTCGAAGCTGCCCAACCGTGCCCAACTGATCATCGGCAAACGCATGCTGCGCAGCCCGCCGCCGCAGAAGGATCACCTGTGAAGATCGCCATCATCGGCAGCGGCATCGCCGGGCTGACCAGTGCCTACCTGCTCAGCCGTCGCCACGACATTACGCTGTTCGAAGCAGGCGACCGCATTGGCGGGCATACCCACACGGTCAACGTCACCGTCGAGGGTAAACACTACGCGGTGGACACCGGCTTTATCGTATTCAACGACCGGACCTACCCCAACTTCATTCGCCTGCTGGGCCAGGTCGGCGTCACGTTCAAACCTACCCAGATGAGTTTTTCGGTGTGCGACCAGCACAGCGATTTTGAGTACAACGGCAATAACCTCAACAGCCTGTTTGCGCAGCGACGCAATATTCTGTCGCCGGGGTTCTGGGGCATGTTGCGCGATATTCTGCGCTTCAACCGCCAGGCGCCTCTGGACTTGCAAGCGCAGCGCATCAGCGCCGAGATGACCCTCGGTGAGTATCTTGAAGCGGGCGGCTATGGCCCACGGTTTATCCGGCATTACATTGTGCCGATGGGTGCGGCGATCTGGTCGATGCCTTTGGCGGACATGCTGGGCTTTCCGCTGCAATTTTTTGTGCGCTTCTTCAAAAACCACGGCTTGCTCTCGGTGAACAACCGGCCGCAATGGTGCGTAATCGAGGGAGGTTCAAGCCGCTATATCGAACCGCTGACGCGCAGCTTTCGCGAACACATCCGACTCGATTGCCCTGTGGATAAAGTGCAGCGTACCGACGCCGGTGTGGTTATCCACAGCCCGGCCGGCCGCGAGACATTTGATCAGGTGGTGTTCGCCTGCCACAGCGACCAGGCGCTGGCCTTGCTCGACGACCCCAGCCAGGCCGAGCAGGAGATCCTCGGTGCCCTGCCCTACGCCGACAACGACGTGGTGCTGCACACCGACACCCGCCTGCTGCCGGACCGCAAATTGGCGTGGGCCAGTTGGAACTATCGGCTGACCGGCAATGCGCAGGCCCAGGCCGCCGTCACCTACGACATGAATATCCTGCAAGGCATCCACAGCGATACCACGTTCTGCGTCAGCCTTAACCAGACGCCGATGATCAACCCGCTGAAGGTCCTTGCTCGCTACACCTATGCCCACCCGCAATACAGCCTGGCGGCAGCGGCTGCACAACAGCGCTGGGAAGAATTATGCGGCGCCCGCAACACCTTCTACTGCGGCGCCTATTGGGCCAACGGCTTTCACGAAGACGGCGTGGTCAGCGCCCTGCGTGTGGCCCAGGCGTTTGGGGAAACGCTATGAACAGCGCCCTGTACAGCGGCTGGATTGCCCATCGCCGATTTGCGCCCAAGGCCCACGCCTTTCGCTACCGCATCGGCCTGCTGTACCTGGATTTAAGCGAGCAAGACGCAGTCCTTGCCCTGTCACCCCTGGCCGGCGTAGGGCGCTTGGCGCCCTTCGGCTTTCGCCAGCAAGACTACCTGCGTCAGTTCACACGCCACGGCATGAGCTTGACCGATGCCGTGCGCCAAGAAGTCGGCAAGGCCCTGGGACGTACACCCCAGGGCGCTATCTGCCTGCTGACCCAGGCCCGCAGTTGGGGTCTGGCTTTTAACCCGGTGAGTTTCTTCTACTGCTTCGAGGCCGATGGGCAACTGGCCGCGATCCTGTGTGAAGTGACCAACACCCCATGGCGCGAGCGCTATCACTATGTCCTGCCGGCCAAGGCGCTCGGTGATGATGAGCACCAGCATTTCGCCGTGGCCAAGGCGTTTCATGTGTCGCCATTTTTGCCGCGCGACCTGGAATATCGCATGAGCTTCAGCCCGCCCGCCCAAAGGCTGGGTGTACACATGGCCGACTGGCAAGGCGCGCAGAAAGTCTTTGACGCAACGTTGAGCCTGCAAAAAGAAGCCCTGGACCGCGCCGGCCTGCATCGTTACTTGTGGCGCTTTCCCTGGATGACTGCCAAGACCTGCCTCGCGATTTACTGGCAGGCCCTGCGCTTGTTGTTCAAACGCACACCGATTTTCCCCCACCAGGCCGCCGATGGCGCCTCTCGCACCGCAGTCGGGTATCCCAAGGATCGTCGCCATGAAGTCCCCTAGCTTATCGGTCAAGACTAACCGCCTGAACGTCAACGGCCTGACCGCTGCCCTGTTGCGCAAAGGCGTACTGCGCCAGCTCAGCCAATTGCGCCATGGCCAACTGGTGGTCATCGAGGAGGGTGAACGGCAAGTGTTCGGCGCACGGGAAGCGCACCTGTTGGGGGAGATCCAGATCCTCGACGCCGCCGTGTGGGGCTTGGTGGCCGCCAACGGTTCCATCGGTGCTGGCGAAGCGTTTATCCACGGTTACTGGAGCAGCCCGGACCTGACCGCCGTGGTGCGCGTGATGGTCAGTAACCTGGAGGTGCTCGATGCGCTGGAAGGCGGCTTGGCGCGCCTGGCCCGGCCACTCACCCAAGGTCTGCACTGGCTCAACCGCAACACGCGCAAGGGCTCGCAAAAAAATATCGCCGCCCATTACGACCTGGGCAACAACCTGTTCGAAGCATTCCTCGACCCGACCATGATGTATTCGGCAGCGCAATTCCTGACGCCCGAGGACACCTTGGAACAGGCCCAGTTGAACAAGCTTGAGCGTATCTGCCAGAAGCTCGCGCTCAAGCCCACCGACTACCTGCTGGAGATCGGCACCGGCTGGGGCAGCATGGCGTTGTATGCGGCGCAGCATTACGGTTGCAAGGTCACTACGACGACCTTGTCTAAAGAACAGTTTGCCTACACCGAACAACGCATCGAAGCCCTGGGGCTGCAAGCTCAAGTGACACTGCTGCTGCAGGATTACCGCGACCTCACTGGCCAGTACGACAAGTTGGTGTCGATCGAGATGATCGAAGCGGTGGGCCATCGCTTCCTGCGCACTTATTTCATACAGTGCGCGCACTTGCTCAAGCCTGACGGCCTGATGTTGCTGCAAGCCATCACCATTCGCGAACAACGCTTCGAGCAGGCCAAGCACAGCGTCGATTTTATCCAGCGCTACATCTTCCCCGGTGGCGCCCTGCCCTGCGTGCAGAACATGCTGCAGATCGTCAGCCGCGACACCGACATGAACCTGCTGCACATGGAGGACTTCGGCCTGCATTACGCGCGAACCCTACGCCTTTGGCACGAGAACTTTCGACGCGCCCACGGCCGCCTCGCGGAACTGGGCTACGATGAGTACTTCCTGCGCCTGTGGGAGTTTTACTTGTGCTATTGCGAAGGTGGTTTTATGGAACGAACCATAGGTACCGCGCAGTTGCTGCTGGCCAAGCCTGCCGCGATCAACCCGCCCCTGCTTGGGCGCTTCAGTGCTTAAACCCTTGGTGAACGCCGTGCTGTTTCAGGGCGGCTGGTTTGCCGTGTGCTGGGCGCGGTGGACGAGCCGTTGCCGTATTACGCGGGCAGCCAATTGGCTGGCATGAGTTTCGGTTACGGCACCGACCGTGATCGGCCTGGCGCTGCTCTGGGCCGTACTGTTTCCGGTGTTGCACTGGGTCGCGCGGCAACTGGGGCACTGACGTCCGTCAGAGCGTTCACACGCACTTAACGCGCTTGCCTTACACTGCGCGCCTATGACCAACATCCCCCATACCCAAATTACCGAACCCGTCGTCACCTGCTCGACGTGCGCGGCCTGTTGCTGTCAGCTGGAAGTCATGTTGATCACCGACACCGGCGTGCCGGAACGCTATATCGATACTGACGATTGGGGCGGCGAAGTGATGCTGCGCCTGGACGACGGCTGGTGCGCAGCGCTGGACCGGGACACGATGATGTGCACGATTTATGAGCGACGACCGCTGATCTGCCGGGAGTTCGAGATGGGTGCGCCGGAGTGTCTGACCGAGCGCGAAGGCATTGCGACGGCCTATCGCTGAACCCAAGCTTTTAGAGTGAGCGGGCTTGCCCCGCGCCGGGCAAGCTCGCTCACTACAGATTCATGTACCCGCCGTTCTTTCTAACTTACAGCGGCAAGGTGTAGTGCAACGAATAGCTCTCGATTCCATCGTTGTTGCGACTGATGCCAGCGTTGGAGTAGTGAGTAGCGCGAATGCCGACTTCCTGCCCGCCAGCAAAGCGCAGACCAAAGCCCAGGCGGTCTTCGAATTGGAAAGCCTGGCCGATGTTGTTGTCTTCGACCCGTGTGCGGGAGAACACCGCCACGCCAATCCCCGCCTCGACGTAGGGCTTGACCGACTCAGCGGCAAACTCATACACAAATACCGGGGAGAACGACAGGCTGCTGACGCTGGCGCGCTTGTCGCCATCCCAGTAGGTGTAAGCACCGCTCCAATAGCCGGTCAGTCGACCGACGTTGCTCTGCATCCAGCTTTTGTCCCAATCGGAAGTCAGGCCCAGCCGATAGGTCATGGTCGAATCGCCAGTGCTCCCCACCCCAAATTCCAAGCCAGCGGCTTGGGCCGAAACTGAATGCCCCAACACTGCAGCCGCCATTGCGACCAAACAGAACAAGCGCTTCATAAGAAACATCCTTGCGAACGAAGTTATATGGTTTTGTACAGGCTAACGGGCTATAGAAGCTGGCGCATAGGCGGAAGTTCAGCTTTTATCAGCGCTATTTCACGAAATTTTCACGAGCCAAAGCTTCGCACAACTCCGGGATGTTTCCATAGTGTCGGTAGGATATTTCTTAGGTGATACGGGTCGCCGCTGGTCCAGAACTGGGCAGTTTCAGGCTCGCCCACGGCCAGCAGGTTACGCTCCCCCAGCAAACGTTTGAGCTGACGCGCTACGGCGGCGCCGGTGTCAATGAGGATGATGCTGGGAGGCAGCATCTGTGCCAGCAGTGGCTTGAGGAAAGGATAGTGGGTGCAACCCAGAATGATGGTGTCGCACCCGGCCGCCAGCAGCGGTTCGATGTACCCCTGCAACAGCTGGCGCAACGCCGGGCTGTTCAGGTCACCGGTTTCAATCAGCTCCACCAGGCCCGGACACGGCTGGGTAATCACCCGCACATCGGTGGCGAAGCGGTCGAGCAAAGCGGCAAACTTGGCGCTTTGCAAGGTGCCGGTGGTGGCGAGCACACCTACCACACCGCAGCGAGTTGCGGCAGCCGCGGGCTTGACCGCAGGCTCCATGCCCACCAGTGGCCAGTCGGGATAATCCTGGCGCAGGTCAGCCACGGCGGCGACGGTCGCGGTATTACAGGCAATCACAAATGCCTTGGCACCACGCTCACGGAAAAATTCGGCAACCCATCGGGAACGCTCAAGAATGAACGCCGGGGTTTTCTCGCCATAGGGGATATGCCCGCCATCCGCCACGTACAGCAGTGACTCATGGGGCAATAACTGCTGTATTTCATCCAGTACCGACAAACCACCGATACCCGAGTCGAACACACCAATGGGCGCATCCTTAACCATGCTGCGTCCCACACACGCTGCAACCGGGATCGCGCTTGACACGCAACTCTCGGAACCGTGTGGTCAAGGCATCGATCAATAACAAACGGCCCACCAGCGGCTCACCGAAACCGGCCAGCAACTTCAAGGCTTCCAGCGCTTGCAGGCTACCCACCAGCCCCACCAGCGGGCCGACGACGCCCGCTTCGCTGCAGGTCAGTTCGGTGTCACTGCCATGCCCGTATAAGCAGTGATAGCACGGGCTTTCGGCGCGACGCGGGTCGAATACCGATAACTGCCCTTCAAGGCGAATCGCCGCGCCACTGATCAACGGCTTACCCGCGACGACGCAGGCGGCGTTGACCGCTTCGCGGGTCGAGAAGTTATCACTGCAATCGAGCACCACATCCACACTCGCCACAGCTGCTGCCAGGGAGTCTGCATCCAGCGCGGTGCGATGGGCCAGCAATTGGACGTCCGGGTTGAGTGCACGCAGACGGCGGATGGCCGAATCGACCTTGGTCTGCCCGACGCTGTCGGTGTCATGGATGATCTGGCGTTGCAGGTTAGTCAAGTCGACGGTGTCGAAGTCCGCCAGATGCAACTCGCCCACGCCGGCAGCGGCGAGGTAAAGCGCAACCGGAGCGCCCAGACCACCCAGGCCGACAATCAACGCACGGCTGTTTTTCAGGCGCAACTGGCCGTCGATGTCGACATGCTGCAACAGAATTTGTCGGCTATAGCGCAACAGCTCCTGGTCGGTCAGCACGGCCGGCGCCCCAGGGTGATGCGCTCGTGACCACCGAGATCAATGCGGCTGTGTACGTTTTCAAACCCCTGGCTCGCCAGCAAGTCACGCACGGCCGGGGCCTGGTCGTAACCGTGTTCGAGCAGCAACCAACCTGCGGCATTCAGGTGTGCAGGGGACTGCGCGATGATCAAGCGCAAATCGTCCAGGCCATCATGCCCCGCCACCAGGGCGCTGGCTGGCTCAAAACGCACATCGCCGGCCACCAGGTGCGGGTCGTTGTCGGCGATGTAGGGTGGGTTACTGATGATCAGATCGAAGGCATTGCCTTGCAGGGCGCTGAACCAATGGCTGTTCAGTACCGTGGCATTGTTGAGGTGCAGGCGTTGGCGATTTCGCTCGGCCAGGGCCACGGCCTCGAGCACACGGTCGACGGCCGTGACCTGCCAGGCCGGACGCTCGCTGGCCAGGGCCAGGGCGATGGCACCGCTGCCGGTGCCCAGATCAAGAACCTTGGCAGGCGTGCCCGGTAACAGCTCCAGGGCAGCCTCTACCAACAGCTCGGTTTCCGGACGCGGAATCAGCGTGTGAGGTGCGACCTCCAGGTCAAGCTTCCAGAAGCCTTGCTGGCCGAGGATATAGGCGACCGGTTCACCGCTGCGGCGGCGCTGCAGGTAGCCGGAAAAGGTCAGGGCATCTTCACTGCTGACGATTTTTTCCGGCCAGGTGTGCAGGTAGCTGCGGGACTTGCCCAAGGCAGCGGCCAGCAACAGTTCCACATCCAGGCGCGCGGTAGGCGAGTCGGGCAGGTCGGCGGCGCGCAGCAGGCTGGCGATAATGGTCATTTATTCACCTATGGCTGCCAGTTGATCGGCCTGGTATTCGGCAAGCAGCGGCTCGATGACCGCGTCGACACCACCGGCAAGGATCTCGTCCAGGGAGTAAAGGGTAAGGTTGACCCGGTGGTCGGTAACCCGGCCCTGGGCAAAGTTGTAGGTCCGGATGCGCTCGGAGCGGTCGCCCGACCCCACCAGCAACTTACGCTCACTGGCAATAGCGTTGGCGGCGGCGCTGGTCTGCTGGTCGTTCAACTTCGCCGACAGCCAGGACATGGCCCGCGCACGGTTCTTGTGCTGGGAACGTTCTTCCTGGCACTCCACCACAATGCCCGACGGCAAGTGGGTGATGCGGATCGCCGAGTCGGTCTTGTTCACGTGCTGGCCACCGGCGCCCGAAGAGCGGTAAGTGTCGACGCGCAAGTCCGCCGGGTTGATCTCGATGGCTTCTTGTTCGTCCGGTTCGGGCAATACGGCCACGGTGCACGCCGAGGTGTGGATACGCCCCTGGGATTCCGTCGCCGGCACCCGCTGCACACGGTGCGCGCCGGACTCGAATTTCAGCTTGCCGTAGACATTGTCGCCTTCGACCCGGGCGATGACTTCTTTATAGCCGCCATGTTCGCCTTCGTTCTCGGAGAGGATCTCGACCCGCCAACCACGCCGCTCGGCATAACGCGAATACATGCGGAACAGGTCGCCGGAAAAAATCGCCGCCTCGTCACCGCCGGTGCCGGCGCGAATTTCGAGGAACACGTTACGCCCGTCGTTAGGGTCCTTGGGCAGCAGCATGCGTTGCAGGTCGCCTTCCAGCTCGGCCAGCTTTTCCTTGGCTTCGCGGACTTCTTCCACGGCCATTTCGCGCATGTCCGGGTCGCTGTCCTTGAGCAGCGCCTGGGCGCCTTCGAGGTCGGCCTGCACTTTCGTGAGGTTTTTGTAGGTCGCTACGATCGGCTCAACTTCGGCGTATTCCTTGGAATAAGCACGGAATTTAGTCTGATCGGAAATAACCTCGCCATCGCCGAGCAAGGCGGTCAGTTCTTCGAAACGGTCCTGGAGCACATCCAGTTTATTGAGCAGTGACGCTTTCATTGCGGTTTTTTATCCGAAGAGCTATCTGACGCGCCCTCACCGAGGGCAAAGAGTTCCTGGGCCATGGCCAGCGCATCGAGGCGGCCTTCGGCAGTAAGCTTTTTCAACTGAACGCTGGGGGCGTGGAGCAACTTGTTGGTCAGGCCGCGAGCCAATTGCATCAGTACCTCTTCAGCACTGCTGCCGTTGGCCAGCAAACGCTGGGCCTTGCTCAACTCCTCATCGCGCAGGCGTTCACCTTGCTGACGATACGCCTTGAGCACATCCACCGCCGCCAATTCACGCAGGCGCACCATGAAGTCTTCGGCGCCGGTACTGACCATTTCCTCGGCGGCCTGGGCTGCGCCTTGGCGACTCTTGAGGTTTTCGGCGACCACTTCATGCAGGTCGTCGACGCTATAGAGGTAAACGTCGTCCAACTCGCCGACTTCGGGCTCGATATCCCGGGGAACGGCGATATCCACCATAAAGATCGGTTTGTGCTTGCGCAGCTTCAGCGCGCTCTCCACCGCACCTTTGCCGAGTATCGGCAACTGGCTGGCAGTGGAACTGATGACAATATCGCTGCGTACCAGCTCCGCCGGGATGTCTGACAGCAACACGGCGTGGGCACCGAACTGCTCGGCGAGGATGCTGGCGCGCTCCAGCGTACGGTTGGCAACCACAATACGCTTCACGCCCAGGTCATGCAGGTGGCGCGCAACCAGGGTGATGGTCTCACCGGCGCCGATCAGCAGGGCCTGGCTGCGTTGTAAGTCACTGAAAATCTGTTTGGCCAGGCTGACGGCAGCAAAGGCCACGGACACCGGGTTTTCGCCGATGGCGGTGTCGGTGCGTACCTGCTTGGCGGAATTGAATGTGGCCTGGAATAGCCGGCCCAACAGCGGGCCGACGGTGCCAGCTTCACGCGCTACGGCGTAGGCGGATTTCATCTGGCCGAGAATTTGCGGTTCGCCCAATACCAACGAGTCGAGCCCTGCGGCGACGCGCATCATGTGACGAACCGCCGCATCCTCTTCATGCACATACGCGCTGGCACGCAGGTCATCCAGGTTCAAATGGTGGTAATCGGCCAGCCAGCGCAGCACGACATCCGCGCAAAGATGTTCCTGCTCTATATAAAGCTCACTGCGATTGCAGGTCGAAAGGATTGCAGCTTCGCGGCTGTCGGTGAGCCGGCAGAGCTGCTGCAAGGCCTCAACCAACTGCTCTGGCGTGAACGCCACGCGCTCGCGCACGTCTACGGAAGCAGTCTTGTGGTTAATACCGAGTGCAAGGAAGGCCATTCAATATCGCTGATGATGTCGGGAAGCCGACAATTGTCCTACTTCGAAAGATCCAGAACAACCACCGTCGTCTATTGTCCTAATGCCTTGTGTCTATAAAGGCGTCAACTGAGACTCGGTTATGTTTGGCCGAAGGCTTGTGTCATGATGATCCGACCGCAGGTTAGTCGTCCTCTTCCTATATGAATAGATCTTCCGCGTTGCTCCTTGCTTTTGTCTTCCTCAGCGGCTGCCAGGCCATGGCCCCCGTGTCGCCGGACGGTACACCGCCGGTAGAAGACAGCACCCCCGCCCCTGAAAAGCCCAAGGTTTATTCCTCGTTCAGTGAAGAAACGGTCTACAGCCTGTTGACCGCGGAACTGGCCGGCCAGCGCAATCGCTTCGATATTGCACTGGATAACTACGTGACCCAGGCCATCAACACCCAGGATCCAGGCATTTCCGAGCGCGCTTTTCGCATCGCTGAATACCTGGGAGCCGACCAGGCGGCACTCGACACGTCGCTGATCTGGGCGAAAAACGCCCCGGATGACCTAGAGGCACAACGCGCGGCGGCCGTTCAATTGGCGCGCGCCGGGCGCTATGACGACTCCATGATCTATATGGAGAAAGTCCTGCAGGGCAAGGGCGACACCCATTTCGATTTCCTCGCGTTGTCGGCTGCCGACACCGACCAGGACACGCGCAATGGTTTGATGAAGAGCTTCGACCGCCTGTTGCAAAAGCACCCGAAGAACAGCCAGTTGATTTTCGGCAAGGCCCTGCTGCTGCAACAAGATGATGAGGCCGAAGCGGCCTTGAAGCTGTTGGAGCAGAACCCGCCGGAGGACGGCGAAATCGCCCCGATCCTGTTGCGCGCACGCCTGCTGCAGAACCTCAACCGTGGCAAGGAAGCGATTCCGCTGCTGGAAAAAAGCATCAAGAAATACCCGGACGACAAGCGCCTGCGCCTGACTTATGCGCGGATGCTGGTTGAACAGGACCGCATGGAAGACGCCAAAGTCCAGTTCGCCAACCTGGTCCAGCAATACCCGGACGACGATGAGCTGCGTTATTCCCTGGCACTGGTGTGCCTGGAAGCCAAGGCATGGGAAGAAGCCAAGGGCTACCTGGAAGAACTGATCGAACGTGAAAGCCATGTGGATTCGGCGCACTTGAACCTCGGCCGCATCGCTGAAGAACGCAACGACCCACAGGCCGCCTTGCTCGAATACGCCCAGGTCGGCCCAGGCAATGACTACCTGCCGGCCCAGCTGCGCCAGGCCGATATCCTGATGAGCAACGGCCGCACCGACGAGGCGGAAAAACGCCTGGCCGCGGCGCGTGATGCCGAACCGGACTACGCCATCCAGCTGTACCTGATCCAGGCCGAGACCTTGTCCGCCAACAAACAGGGCGAACGCGCCTGGAAACTGTTGCAACAAGCATTGCTGCAATACCCCGATGATTTGAACCTGCTCTACACCCGCGCCATGCTGGCGGAAAAACGCAATGACCTGGCGCAGATGGAAAAAGACTTACGCCTGATCATCAAGCGCGACCCGGACAACGCCATGGCGCTTAACGCCCTGGGCTACACCTTGTCCGATCGCACCACGCGCTACGCCGAAGCCAAGGCGCTGATCGAACAAGCCCACAAGCTCAACCCGGAAGACCCTGCCGTGCTCGACAGCCTGGGCTGGGTGAATTACCGCATGGGCAACCTCGACGAGGCCGAGCGCCTGCTGCGCCAGGCACTGGAGCGCTTCCCCGATCAAGAAGTCGCCGCGCACCTGGGCGAAGTGCTCTGGGCCAATGGCAAGCAACGCGAAGCGCGACAGATCTGGGAAAAATTCCTCAAGGAACAACCCGAAAGCCCCATCCTGCGCGGCACCATCAAGCGCCTGACCGGATCAGAGACCCTTTAAGCTTATGTTTTTGCGCCACGTTATCGTTTTCAGTTTCATCGCCCTGCTCGCCGGTTGCGCGGGCATAGGCAGCCGCGAATCCGTTGAAGGCCAGGGCAACCCGGCGCAATGGAAACAACACAAGGATCAGCTCAGCAGCATCGATGGCTGGCAGATCGATGGCAAAGTCGGGGTGCGCGCACCGAAAGACTCTGGCAGCGGCACATTGTTCTGGCTGCAACGCCAGGACTACTACGACATTCGCCTGTCCGGTCCGCTGGGCCGAGGCGCGGCACGCCTGACCGGTCGCCCAGGGCAAGTGAGCCTCGAGGTAGCCAACCAGGGCCGCTATGAAGCGACCTCCCCGGAAGAACTGCTGGAACAGCAGATCGGCTGGAAGCTCCCCGTCTCGCACTTAGTGTGGTGGGTGCGCGGCCTGCCAGCGCCCGACAGCAAGAGCCGCCTGAGCCTTAACGGTGACAGCCGCCTGGCATCGCTGGAACAGGATGGCTGGCAGGTCGAGTACCTGAGCTACGTGCAACAAGGCAGTTATTGGCTGCCCGAGCGTATCAAGCTGCATGGCACCGACCTTGACGTCACGCTGGTGATCAAGGACTGGCAACCGCGCAAGCTGGGGCAATAAACGTGACCGCACAATCGTTGACCCTGCCCTCACCCGCCAAACTCAATCTGATGCTGCACATTCTCGGTCGCCGTGAAGACGGCTACCACGAGTTGCAGACCCTCTTTCAATTCCTCGACTACGGCGATGAACTGACCTTCGCCGTACGCGACGATGGCGTGATTCAGTTGCACACCGAATTCGCAGGCGTGCCCCACGACAGCAATCTGATTGTGAGGGCGGCGAAAAAACTTCAGGCGCAATCCGGTTGCGCACTGGGTATCGACATCTGGATCGATAAAATTTTGCCCATGGGTGGCGGCATCGGTGGCGGCAGCTCAAATGCGGCCACCACCCTGCTGGGCCTGAATCACCTGTGGCAACTGGGTTGGGACCATGATCGCCTGGCCGAGCTGGGCCTGACGCTGGGCGCCGACGTCCCGGTTTTCGTGCGTGGACACGCCGCATTTGCTGAGGGCGTGGGCGAAAAACTCACCCCTGTAGAGCCCGAAGAGCCGTGGTATGTCGTGCTTGTGCCGCAAGTATCTGTAAGTACAGCAGAAATTTTTTCAGATCCGTTGTTGACACGTAACTCTTCTCCCATTAAAGTGCGCCCCGTTCCCAAGGGAAACAGTCGAAATGACTGCTTACCGGTTGTAGCAAGGCGTTATCCAGAGGTACGTAACGCTTTGAATTTGTTAGGTAAATTTACCGAAGCAAAATTAACCGGAACTGGAAGTTGTGTGTTTGGGGGCTTCCCAAGCAAAGCTGAAGCTGATAAAGTCTCGGCCCTTCTTACAGAGACCCTTACAGGGTTTGTAGCAAAGGGAAGCAACGTTTCGATGTTGCATCGCAAGCTGCAAAGTCTGCTCTAAAAGGAACCGAGTGTTAGGCACTCGTTGCAACAGATACAGGGGCGTCGCCAAGCGGTAAGGCAGCAGGTTTTGATCCTGCCATGCGTTGGTTCGAATCCAGCCGCCCCTGCCATTTTCTAATACTCATCCAGGTTACCCTCAGCCTCTAGGTACTGCGCGTGTCCAAGATGATGGTCTTTACGGGGAATGCTAACCCCGATCTGGCTCGGCGTGTCGTACGTCAGCTGCATATCCCTCTCGGTGACATCTCTGTCGGTAAATTCTCCGACGGTGAAATTACAGCCGAGATCAATGAAAACGTCCGCGGTAAAGACGTCTTCATTATTCAGCCGACTTGCGCTCCGACCAACGATAACCTGATGGAACTCGTCGTGATGGCTGATGCCTTCCGCCGCTCCTCAGCGACTCGAATCACAGCTGTAATCCCTTACTTTGGTTATGCCCGTCAGGATCGCCGTCCGCGTTCCGCACGTGTAGCTATCAGCGCGAAAGTCGTTGCTGACATGCTGACCGTGGTAGGCATCGACCGTGTTCTCACGGTTGACCTGCACGCTGACCAAATCCAGGGGTTCTTCGATATTCCGGTAGATAACATCTACGGCTCCCCCGTTCTGGTGGATGACATCGAAGACCAGCGCTTTGAAAACCTGATGATTGTGTCCCCGGACATTGGTGGCGTCGTGCGTGCACGGGCGGTTGCCAAATCCTTGGGCGTGGATCTGGGGATCATCGACAAACGCCGTGAAAAAGCTAATCACTCTGAAGTGATGCATATCATCGGTGATGTCGAAGGGCGTACCTGTATTCTGGTTGATGACATGGTCGATACCGCCGGCACCCTGTGCCATGCGGCAAAAGCCTTGAAAGAGCACGGTGCAGCAAAAGTCTTCGCCTACTGCACACACCCTGTGCTGTCGGGCCGAGCGATCGAGAACATCGAGAACTCCATGCTGGACGAACTGGTGGTGACGAACACCATCCCGTTGTCCGCTGCTGCTCAAGCCTGTTCGCGTATCCGTCAACTGGATATCGCACCGGTAGTTGCCGAGGCGGTTCGCCGCATCAGCAATGAAGAATCGATCAGCGCGATGTTCCGCTAAGGGTCAAACCTTCGGAGCACCTCACTGACGAAAAGCGCCCCGCCCCAGCATTCTGTTGGGGCGGGGCTTTTTTGCCCATATCGCCTTTAGCGCTGGTCGCAAACGCTGGGGCGAATGTGGTTATTTTGGAGATACAACATGAACGATTTTACTCTGAATGCTGAAGCGCGTTCCGACCTGGGGAAAGGTGCGAGCCGCCGCCTGCGTCGTCTCGCAAGCCTGGTTCCAGCTGTAGTTTACGGTGGCGACAAAGCCCCTGAATCCATCAGCATGCTGGCCAAAGAAATCGCCAAACTGCTCGAAAACGAAGCTGCCTACAGCCACGTTATCGAACTGAACGTGGGTGGCACCAAGCAAAACGTAATCATCAAAGCTCTGCAACGTCACCCGGCCAAAGGCCACGTGCTGCACGCTGACTTTGTACGCGTTGTTGCTGGTCAGAAACTGACCGCCATCGTTCCAGTACACTTCGTTGGCGAAGCGGCTCCGATCAAGAAAGGCGGCGAAATCTCGCACGTTATTGCTGAGATCGAAGTTTCCTGCCTGCCAAAAGACTTGCCTGAGTTCATCGAAGTCGACCTGGCTAACGCTGAAATCGGCGCCATCATCCACCTGTCCGACCTCAAAGCCCCTAAAGGCGTTGAGTTTGTCGCACTGGCTCACGGTGATGACAAAGCTGTTGCCAACGTTCACGCTCCACGCGTTGCTCCAGAAGCTGAAGCAGGCGCTGCAGAGTAATTCACTCTGTATTGCCGGAGCTTGAGGAAACATCGCGGACCGAAACGTAGCGAGAAAGCGGGCGATAACGCGAAGTTTATCTCTGGATAAGTTAGCTCCTGTCGTCCACTTTCGCCGCACGCAGGTCAGGCGACGTTATCCACAACTCCATAGGAAGGGCCCCTGTCGTGACTGCCATTAAACTGATCGTTGGCCTGGGAAATCCAGGCGCCGAATACGAACAGACCCGGCATAACGCGGGGGCCCTTTTTGTTGAGCGTGTCGCCCACGCCCAAGGTGTCAACCTTGTGGCCGATCGCAAATATTTTGGCCTGACCGGACGCTTCTCGCATCAGGGTCAGGATATTCGTCTACTGATTCCCACCACCTACATGAACCGCAGCGGCCAGGCTGTCGCGGCGCTTGCGGGCTTCTTCCGGATCAAACCCGAAGAAATCCTGGTGGCCCATGACGAACTGGACCTGCCACCCGGCGTTGCCAAGCTCAAGCATGGCGGCGGGCATGGCGGGCACAATGGCCTGCGTGACATCATCGCGCAGCTGGGCAATCAGAATACCTTTTACCGCCTGCGGCTCGGCATTGGCCACCCAGGCGTTGCCAGTATGGTTTCAAATTTCGTCCTGGGTCGTGCGCCACGCGCCGAACAGGAAAAACTCGATGCCAGCATCGATTTTGCCCTCGGCGTGCTGCCGGATATCTTCGCCGGTGAATGGAACCGCGCGATGAAAAACCTGCACAGCCAGAAGGCCTGACTTTTACCCGAGGGGAAACACCATGGGATTCAATTGCGGCATCGTCGGCCTGCCCAACGTCGGCAAGTCCACCCTGTTCAACGCCCTGACCAAGTCCGGCATTGCGGCAGAGAACTTCCCCTTCTGCACCATCGAACCCAACAGCGGTATCGTGCCTATGCCCGATCCGCGCCTGGAAGCGCTGGCAGCCATCGTTAATCCCAAGCGCATCCTGCCGACCACCATGGAGTTCGTCGATATCGCCGGCCTCGTGGCCGGCGCATCGAAAGGTGAGGGCCTGGGCAACAAGTTCCTGGCCAACATCCGCGAAACCGATGCCATCGCCCACGTGGTCCGCTGCTTTGAAGACGAGAACGTGATTCACGTCTCCAACAGCGTTGATCCGAAACGCGACATCGAGATCATCGACCTGGAACTGATCTTCGCTGACCTCGACAGCTGCGAAAAGCAACTGCAGAAAGTCGCGCGTAACGCCAAGGGTGGCGACAAGGACGCAGTGGTCCAGAAAGGCCTGCTGGAGCAGTTGATCGCTCACTTCACCGAAGGCAAGCCTGCACGTAGCCTGATGAAGAACATGGGCGCTGACGAGAAGGCTGTGATCAAAGGCTTCCACCTGCTGACCACCAAGCCGGTGATGTATATCGCCAACGTTGCCGAAGATGGCTTCGAGAACAACCCGCTGCTCGACGTGGTCAAGGCCATTGCCGACGAAGAAGGCGCCATCGTGGTTCCGGTGTGCAACAAGATCGAAGCGGAAATCGCCGAGCTCGATGACGGCGAAGAAAAAGACATGTTCCTCGAGGCCCTGGGCCTGGAAGAGCCTGGCCTGAACCGCGTGATCCGTGCCGGTTACGAAATGCTTAACCTGCAGACCTACTTCACCGCCGGTGTCGAAGAAGTCCGCGCCTGGACCGTCAAGGTGGGTGCCACCGCACCACAAGCCGCTGGCGTGATCCACACCGACTTCGAAAAAGGTTTTATCCGCGCCGAAGTGATCGCCTACAACGACTTCATCCAGTACAAGGGCGAAGCGGGTACGAAGGAAGCCGGTAAGTGGCGTCTGGAAGGCAAGGAATACATCGTTAAAGATGGTGATGTGATGCACTTCCGCTTCAACGTGTAAGCGTAATTTGCAGTTATCATCCCCGATAAAAAAGCCGATGCATGCATCGGCTTTTTTGTGGGCGACTGTTTACCGGTGACACAAAACACCCCATTAAGACTTAACACAAAGCACCTTAAGATTTTTCCTATTAACTCATTCGTTTTTTTATATTAACGCAACGCCCATACACCCTCACAATAGAACTTGTCCTACGTTACACAGGCAACTAACCACACTAAATACCAGTGACAATCACTGTGAATTTCGATTTACTGAGTTCAGCCTGACCCGCCTCTCCTCAGCAGTGAAGCAATAGCGATAATGGAGTAATCACTCAATGTCGGCCTTCGAACACATGGAAAACGAAACGGATATCTCACTCATTGAAGACCCTCACATTGAGAGTATGTTAAGCAGTACCGCCCCCCTCAACATCGACATTTTATTATTGGGAGAAACCGGTACAGGTAAAGATACATTGGCAAAACGGGTTCATTGTTCATCCAAGCGACAGGGCAACTTCATTGCCGTGAACTGCGCTGCCATTCCGGAAAGCCTCGCGGAAAGCCAATTGTTCGGTGTCAATAGCGGTGCCTATACCGGAGCCGTCCAGTCACGCGCAGGATTTATCGAAGCCTCGCATTTGGGCACCTTGTATCTTGATGAAATTGATAGCATGCCATTGTCACTGCAAGCCAAGCTATTACGCGTGCTGGAGTCCCGGGGCGTGGAGCGTCTGGGGTCAACCCGGTTCATACCGGTAGACATGCGTATCATTGCGTCGGCCCAGCAATCGCTTTATGAAATGGTCAAACAAGGCGATTTCAGACGCGATCTGTATTTTCGGTTGAGTGTGGTCAACATCCGGCTTCCGCCCTTGCGGGATCGCAGAGACCGAATAATTCCGCTGTTTTTGAATATGGTTCAGCAAGAGGCTGAGTATTTTAACTACCCCTCCCCGCTCCCAACCAACTCCCTATTTCAACGATTATTGTGCCATGCCTGGCCTGGCAACGTTCGTGAGCTACGCTCTACCGCCAAACGCTTCGTATTAGGTCTCCCTCCCTTTTCGGAGGCGATGATGGACCATCAGGAAACTGAATTGGGTCTCAAAGAGCGGCTACAACAGATAGAGAAATCACTCATTGAAGAATCATTGCGCCGAAATAGCAGTAACGTGGATCAGGCGGCTGTCGAATTGAGAGTTGCCAAGCGCACATTATATTACCGGATGAAACAACTCGAGATCCGCTGATCAGATACGTAAAAGCCAGTCACTCCATAAGCGTCTGAGCAGGCAGTCTGGCGCTGTGATCCCGCAAACAACCCGTTGTTGCTGCCTGACGGTGTTAAAGGCTATCGCACCCACTTAAAAATTGGCAGACTCCATCACCCTTACTCCTGCGGCGGGGCGGAGGGCGCTTGCCGTTGTACGTACACAACGGCAATCTACGGCGCACTAAAAATTAAGAAATAACTTGAGACATTCATTTTTTTTGATCCGGAACTGTATTCCGCGTGGCGACCACCGAGGCAATACCAGGTCCATGTTGTAACTCGATATACCAAATATCATTACACGTGGGCACTGGCACCTTTAGACTAGTTACTTGGAGAATCCATATGTCCGGTCCAATCAGCCCTTACAATTCCTCTCAAGCCCAGTACGACCTGAGCGCCTACGCTCAAGGAAGCACCGTGGAGGAACAGGCGGCAATAGCAAGAAGGAAGCAAGTCGAAGGCATGATATTGAGCAACGAAGTCAAGCACGACAACAACTACTCAGCTGCCGCGCAGAAAAGGCAGTAATTTAATCGCCTCCTCGGCTTATCAGTCGGGGAGGTGACGCCACACATTAAGGCAGCTTGCAACTGACAAGCCTTCATAAAAATAGCCCCTTCACACGACCGGGTCAAAAATGTTTATAACCGACGATAAATCAATCAAACATGCTGATCTGTCCCCCGCCCTTCAAACGCCAGGCCATTTGCAATCCAATACAGATATTGGTTTTTTTTCATCACAACTCGAACGCCCCACATCGACCAAGGCCATAACCGCCAACCCTGGCACGTCGAATCTACTGATAGCGGCATCAGAGCAACTCGACACTACACACAGCAGAATAACTAGACAGTTAAGAACATTAAGTAAAGACGTCAATAGGGAGGTGATGAAAAAATTCCCAACCGAGCTTTCCAATACATTATTCATGTCGCAAATGCTTGTAAAAAGCCTTGGCAAAACGACCCAATGCATCGACAAAATATGCAATCTACAGTAACAAATAGCATGAAATTCATTCTGCCATTTGTTCTCATGCTCTCTCTTACCTCTATGTTGAGTGGCTGCAGTGACCGTGTCGAACTCCATACCCAACTCTCCGAACAGGAGGCGAATGAGGTCATAGCAGAACTGGCAGATAAACATATCCGTGCGCAAAAAGTTCCTGTCAAGGGCGGTGCGACGGTGGCGGTCAGTGCTAGCGACATCGGACGTGCTGTGCGCACCTTGGAGGCCGCAGGTCTGCCCAGGTTGGCGCGCACTACGCTGGGCGATACATTTCGTAAAGAGGGCGTTATTTCTACGCCGCTGGAAGAGCGTGCTCGCTACATCTATGCCCTTTCCCAAGAGCTTGAAGCCACACTATCAAACATCGACGGTGTCATCGTTGCCCGCGTACATGTCGTACTGCCCGAACGCATCGCACCAGGAGAACCGATCCAACCCGCATCGGCTTCGGTTTTCATCAAGCACGATCCTCGCCTTGATCCCGACAATATCCGTTCGCGTGTCCGCAGAATGGTCGCAAGCAGCATTCCTGGAATGACGACAGCAGTGGACAACCCGCAAAAACTCACCGTGATATTCGTACCTGCCACGGCATACCAGGAGCAAAAGCGACTGGCCTATTTCGGTCCCTTCCTGATACCTGCAGATGATCTCGGCTTTTGGTGGACCAGCATCATCGTCGCGGTGGCCGGTTTGATTTTGACGGTGGCCGGCTCCTTGTTCTGGCGCAACCGGATGCAGCAGTTACAGCAGCAAACGCCTGCACTTGAAGGATCGGCTGGACCTTCCCATGACACCTAGTCCCGATCACACGATGAAGGAAAACCTGGCGTGGGTTCAATGGTGGGCATTTCCCTGGAGGTCATCCCATGAAGGCTGGAGATCCCTGTATCCCGAGATTAATCTGACTCATCGCACTGGAGTCTTGGCAACAAGCGAGCTCGCTGGCATTACCCCCTGCTTGCCTCCTGCGCCTAACCACGCAGTGCGCGTGCTCGCCCTAGCCTCAGCCGAACAACTCGACCTCGCGCTCGCATTGATTCATGGCGCCGTCAATCCAGCAACCGCTCGCTCTTTGAGCGAAGGACACCGTCTGTGGTGTATGAGTCTCTTTAAAGCATTCCCCCCTGACATGCTTCTGCCCAACGATGATCCCTTGCATTTGCTACGTAGTTGGGTAGAGCCCCCTGCCTGGCAGCGCCTTCGATTGCGCTTCCCCTCTATGCGAGTGCTCGATATAGAAAAAAGCACCCCGGTAACCGAAGTCGTGCGCAGCCGGCTGACTACCCTCTGGCAAGCCGTCGCCTGGCGCGTCACATCAATGGAAAGCCACGACACGCTTCCTGACCCGTACGGGCAAGGAATTTAACGATGCTTTGTCTGCACAAAATCGAGTTGCGCACGAACGCTACCAGCCTTCCATTCCCCCTGATCCCCCGGGAAGTGCTCACAGATGTCAGCAAGGCTAATCAGCGCTTGGTGAGCGCCAATGCGCAGGCTGACGAGCTGATAAGACGCGCTGAAGAAAAATGTAAGGTGCTGCAGGAGAAAGCCACGGTGGAAATCTGGCAACGCGCTGATGAACAGCTCAAGTGCTGGGAGCGTGAGCGTGAGGAGATACTCGGGAACATTGAACATTACGCGACCTTGATCACCAACCAGGCGATCAGTTGCATACTTGACGAAACCATCGAGCCCAACCGCCTGGCGGCTCTTATAAAGAAGCTGCTGGCCAGCCAAATGCCGGAGATCAACGCAACGCTATTCTGTTGCCCCGCTGAAATCGAGTATGTAAAACAGTACCTAGCTATTCATGGGGCCACGCGATGGCAGCTTCAGGCGAACGATAGAACTCCACCTCAAACTCTAGTTCTGAAGACAGACGAGGGGGATTTTTTTATCAATTGGAACTCAATGTTCGAAACGGTGCTCAAGCACAGCACATAGCATTAAGAAACCCTATTCTCTCCCGGACATTACGTGTCAAATAATTTTCTATGCGTGGAACTGAATCGCTCATACAAACCACAATACAAAAAAACAAAGAGGAAACGCTATGAATTTTTTTAAGGACTTACCCCTTAAACTTCTGAACAGCAGCAGTGCTCTCCATCAGCAACAGAGACAAGTGGCTGAAGAAGCTTCAGAAACCGGAGACCTCGAACTTTTCTATAGGCTGTCGACACAGGTGCACTACACCGACTTCGCTCATCAAGAGCAAGGTCGTATCAATCATCAAATACTCAGAACAACGTTTGACAGTTTCCAGTGATTTGAAAGATATCATTGTTCACTGGTTGGACAGCGGGAAAGAACAGATCATCTTGTTTGAAGATAACGACGAAATTGTACTTAGCCGTCGGGGAGATCAGTTACTACTAAGCGTCCGGCTGACGTCAGCCCCACCTTCTGACGCACTCCTACAATGCTGGATGCGGCTCGGAGCTGCCAGCCTTAGTCATTTTCAAGGTGCATTGGCACAGGCGTCAGCCAGTGGTGCGCTTTGGCTGGTTCAAAGTCTCCAGACTGCACCTGGCGAGTCGTATCTGCTCAGCGCCATCGAACACTTGCTCAACCAACGTGATACCTGGCGCTCCGTCGTCGTGCGTCTGAAAAAAGCCTGTCCTTCGCCCCCGCCCACCTCATTACGTTCGTTGCTGTACTAATCAGAGAAGCTTCTATGTATAACAAGACCCATCAGCGCAACAGCTTACGCAGTGAGCCGCCTGAAACTTCATCCCGAAGAATCGATTGGCGTGTCCTAATCACAGTAGCCTGCTTGCTGGCTCCGGCCGCCCCAACCCTTGCCGCCATCCCCCCCGAATGGAAAAACACCGCCTACGGCTATGAAGCCGAACACAAACCCTTGCGGGAAGTACTCGAAGATTTCGCCCAAACCTTCGGCACACAACTCCAAGTCGAGGGCCTGCTGGAGGGCAGCGTCAACGGCAAGATACGCGCCAACACCCCACAGTCGATGCTTGACAGGTTGGGCGTGGAGCACCGTTTCCAGTGGTATCTCTACAACAACACCCTGTACATCAGCACCCTGGATCAGCAGGAGTCTGCGCGGCTGGAAGTCTCATCCGAAACCATTGCCGACCTCAAGCAAGCGCTGACCGATATCGGCCTGCTCGACAGTCGCTTCGGCTGGGGCGAGTTACCGGAAGACGGTATCGTCCTGGTCTCCGGCCCCAAGCGCTATATCGAACAGATCAAGCAATTCAGCAGCCAGCGTCGTTCGCCAGACGAAAAGCAGAGCGTGCTGAGTTTCCCGCTGAAGTTCGCCAACGCGGCGGACCGGAAAATGCAATACCGCAGTGAACAAGTCATCATCCCAGGCGTCGCCAGCATGTTGCGGGGGCTGTTGGATCCGCGCGCTACCTCAACGCTTTCCGGGCTGACACAACGCCCCGCCTCTACGTCCCAGCCCGCGCCGCTCACGCCGTCTTTTCCGCGCCTGAGCAACCCACTGCTGGGGCAAATGCTCGGCGCATCATCGCCACCCGGGCAGGCAGATTCAGGAATGTCGATCTCGCCTCGGGCACCGGTCAGCACCAGTCGAATTCGCGTCGAAGCCGACGTGCGCAATAACGCAATCCTGATTTATGACTTGCCGGAACGGCAGGCGATGTACCGCGAGTTGATCAGTCAGCTCGACGTGGCACGCAAGCTGGTGGAAATCGATGCGATTATCCTCGACATCGAGCGCACGCAACTGGACGAATTCGGTATCAAGTGGGGCTTTCAAAACAGTCGTTTCAGAGGCGGTGTCAACGTGGCGCCTGGCACCTCCCAGCAGCTATCGATCGAGCATCGTGATCGTTTTAAGGCCGATGTACGCGCGCTGGAAGCCCGCGGCCTGGCAACCATGGTGTCCAATCCGTCGGTGCTGACCCTGGAAAACCAACCCGCGGTCATTGATTTCAATCGCACCCAATACCTGACGGCCGGCACCGAGGTCGCGACCGTTCTGCCCATCACCGTCGGCACCAGTTTCCAGGTGGTCCCCCGCGTCATCACCAGCCGCAGTGGCTTCCAGATCCATCTGGCGGTGGATATCGAGGACGGTAACTTTGACGAGTCAAACCCTGAACGGCTCGGCCCCGATGTACGCCGGGGCACTGTCAGCACCCAGGCCGTGATGGCGGAAAAGCGCTCGCTGGTGGTCGGCGGGTTTCACGTGACGGAAAACTCCGACAAACAAAACAAGGTCCCGCTGCTGGGGGATATACCGTTGCTGGGCAAGGCGCTGTTCTCCTCAACCGAGCGGAAAAACAACCGGCGTGAAAGGCTGTTCATTCTCACCCCACGTGTCATCGGTGATCAATCCGACCCCTCGCGCTATTTGCCCCAGGACGATCAGGTCGAGCTGCAGGCCGCACTCAAGCCCTTGGCTCGGCGCTATGCTCCCCACGACCCCGTCATCAACCGCAGCGATATCATCAGCACCCTGGCGCACCTGGTCAGCGGCGAAGTGCCCAAGGCTTTCAAGACGGCCCCCATGCCCTTGGGCTTAAACACGTTGTGCAGCACCCGCGACCTGCTCGCGCTGAACACCGAGCGCAGCCAGTGGTATGCCGGCCCGCACTACAACGTAGCGATCGTGGTGTTGCGCAACCAGTTCAACCGCAACGTGCGTATCGATGAAAAAGAGTGCAGCAACTCGCAGACCCTGGCCGTCAGCGTGTGGCCGCGCGCGTGGCTCAAGCCGGGTGAGGAAGCTGAGGTATTTATCGCCATGCGCCCGGTCGTGAAGGATGAACATCTCAGCGTGCCACGCCCTTCCCTGCTCACCCCAACCCGGATAACTTCGCCATGAACCACAGACTGTTGCCTGCCGCCCTGATGAGTGCCGTATTGCTTCTTGCAGGTTGCACGCCGACCTGCAAGGGCGACTCCTGCTCACGCCCGCAATCGGCGAAGGATAAGATGGTGATCTGGTGGCCACCACAGATGCGCGTCGAACCTGGCCCCGCCGGGGAGCGCTCGGACTATCAGACGGTCTCTCTGGAGCGATGAACACGGGCACATCGCCAGACGAGCATCTGCAACGCCAGATGCTCATCGACAACCTGGTGAGCGGTAACCCCGCTCACCAGCAGTTGTGCCCAGGGGTCTCATTCTGCTCACGCGATGCCGGCGGTCACCGGGGAGTGGCATTACAAGTCGCTGCCATGGCCTTGCAAGCCGGGCAATTGGAACGGGTACTGGAGCGCCGCTTTGAACGGGCGCTGGCGTTCGACGGCTGTTACATCTATCTGGACCAACAGGGCGCAATGATCATCTGGCACGCCCTGCCCCCTCAGCGCCAGGCACTGGACAAAATCCTCAGCCGGATGCTGTCGCTGGCCAACCTTGAAGCGCTGGACGACGCTGCCATACGCTGATCAGCGCCGTTCCAGCTCTGGCAACTCCAGGGTTTCACGCTTGGCTTCATCGTCAAGCTCACGCAGGGTGCGGTAGATCAAGGCTACGGCCTGCAACGTCTCGCGAGGAATGTTGGCCCCTAGTTTTTTCTCGTAAAGCGTACGCGCCAGCCATACGCATTGAATAACCGGAACATCGGCAGCCTTGGCTCGATCAATCAGCTTGCGCGCATGCGCATCCGTGCCCTTGGCCACCAGTTGCGGCAGCGGCGTTTTGCCGGGGCGGTAATACAACGCGACGGCAAAGTGCGTCGGGTTGACCACCAACATGTCCGACTCCTCCAGCTTGGGCAATTTGACCTTGGGTTCTTCCTGAGCCAATTGATACGCCAGCGAGCGTCGTTGCCCTTTGACATGGGGGTCCCCCTCCATGTCCTTGTACTCTTTGGTGACCTCGACCTGGGTCATGCGCATGCGCTTGGCGAAGAAGTACCTCTGCTGCGCCAGATCGATAAGCGCCAACACCAACAACAGCCCCAGGCACATATGCAATAAATGGCGAAACAATGTGATCAGCGCCTGGATATAAGTTGGCAGGTCGCTGTTGGCAAGGTTGATCAAAGGCCCTAATGAGGGACGAATGACAACGTAGAGTATCAGCCCAAGGAACACGGCCTTGGCGACTCCCATCAACACGTTCATCACGGACCGGGCAGAAAACATCTGCTTGATCTGAGTCAACGGGTTGAGGCGATTGAAGTCCGGCTTCAGGGACTCAGGGGCGAACAGCAACCCGAACTGCATCCAACCGCTGATCAGCTTCACGCTGATCGCGACCCCGGCCATCATCAGGCCGAACGAGAAGAACAACACCAAGCCTTCCGTGAGCACTTCCTCCAGGGCGCGAGTAAACGGTTGCCCGATTCGCGACAGGGACATCGCCATGAACTGCTGGAAGCGCTGCATGCTGGTGTCGGCCGTGAACAAGGCGATCTCGCTCAACGCCGTCAGCACCAGCAACTTGCCCACGTCCTGGCTTTGGGCAACCTGGCCTTTCTTACGCTGATCGCGCAGCTTCTTGGCACTGGCCGGGTGCTTCTTTTCTCCCGAGTCACTCATGCCGACGCAGCCTTGAACAGCAAGCCCAGAAGGTGCTTGAGATCCCCCAGCAACGCCATGCGCCCGACAATCAAATCCTGCAGCAATGCAAAATACAGCAGCAGGATACCAATGCCCGCCAGGCTTTTGATGGGGGGGGCCAGCGTACTTACCTGCAACTGCGGGCTATAAAGCCCCAGCAACGCAACGCCGAATTCCAGCAATAGCAGCACGGCGATAAAGGGCGCGGCATACAGCATCATGTGAGTAAAGGTATCGCCGACCAGGCCGACGAACACACTGAAACCATTAGCCGCAGGCAGCGGGAACCAGACAGTGGCCGGCCAGACCAGGTAACTGTCCCAGATCACCTGGGTCAACGCGCCCAGGCCGAGGCTGACCATCAACAGAAAAATCGCCAGTTGCTTGAACAGGTGCCCTATCGGCGTAGCGTCCGGCCCCAGCGAAGGGTTGAGCTGGCCACCGGCCAAAGCCCCACGCTGGTTGTCCAGCAATGCCCCGACCGACTCAAACATCCAGAACGGCATGGATAACAACACCCCCAGCATAAAACCCAGGGCTGCTTCCTTGAGCACCAAAGCGGCCATCATCAGGGCCGAGAGGTCCTGCTCGATCAATACGGCATGAATGCCAGGTGCCGGCATCAGCGCCATGACCATCACAATGGTATGCCTGGGCATGCCGCGGATGTGCTGGAAACAGAATGCCGCGACCAGAAAGGCGCAAGGATAGATACGCGCCATGGCGACCAACAGACTGGGCAAGAGTTCGAGATACAGCAACACAGAAGGTACCTCAGTTCAGCGCCGAGCGGCCGATCATGTCGAATGTCAGGTTGATCAGCTGGATCAACTCCACGCCAATCCAGCGCCCCGTCATGATCAACGTGATACCCACCGCGACCAGTTTGATCCCGAAGGGTAGTGTCTGATCCTGTATCTGCATCAGCGCCTGCAGCAGAGATGTCAGTACGCCAACCACCACTGCCACGATGAGCGGCGGCGCGGTCAACACCACCACCAGCAACATGCCCTGTTTGAACAGTACGATTGGTTCCATAAGCCACTCAGAGATAGGAAAGGAACAGACTGTCGAGCAACCGCGACCACCCGGACACCATCACAAACAGCAGCAACTTGAGGGGCAGTGAGAGGGTCATCGGCGAGACCATTTGCATGCCCAGTGCCAGCAGCAGGTTGGAGACGATCAGGTCGATCACGATGAACGGGATGTAAATCAGAAAACCGATCTCGAACCCCGCCTGCAGTTGCGACAATACAAATGCAGGAATCAGCAGGATCAGGTCTTCACGCTGGACCTCCTGGGCCATGGGCGCGGGCCAAAGGCGGGCGGTGTTCTCCAGCAGGTGCGTGAGCACGTCCGGATCGACATTGCGCAACATGAATGCACGCAACGGCTTGATGGCCTCGCTCCCTGTCTGCAATACGGTTTGCACGTTGCTCATGTCCAGGGGCGAAGCCTTGACGCTCTCGGCGATTTCGTAGCCTACCGGCGCCATGATGAACAGCGTCGCCGCCAAGGCGATGCCATTGATAGCCATGCTGGGCGGCACTTGCTGCACACCAATGGCATTACGGGTAATCATCAGCACAATCACAATCTTCAAAAACGCTGTACAGATGACCAACAGCATGGGCATCAACGACAGTGCCCCAAGAAAAAGCGCGAGAACGAGGGGGTCAAGCCCCTGAAGTATCATCGGGCGAAGAGCACGCGGGACAACTGCAACCCCAGGCGGCCGTCGATTTCCACCAACTGCCCCTGGCCAATGGGCCGATCGCCGTAGTAAAGACCCGCCATGCCCGGTGCGTAACCGGTGATGCCCAGCACCGAACCGGGGCCAATATTGCGCAACTCGCCCAGGGTGAGGTTGAGTGTTCCACAGCGTATATTCAGCGCCATACTCAACTCATCGAAGGGTTCGTGGCCAAATACATCGGCCACGGGTTCGCCCTCCCCATCCTCGGAGTAAGGGGGCGCTGCAAAATTATCGTCCACAGAGATGTCCTCGATAGCAGTAAGGGTCAGGTACAAAGCCCTGGTGTCATCGTCAATGTCCCCGTGCAGCCGCTGCCGGCCGACTTGCACAAAGCCCGCGCCCTGCGCTTGGAAAAGGGCCTGCTCGAGGACCAGCACATCACCGACCTGCAGGCTGCATATCTGTGCAATCGTTAGCTGCACATGACCCAGGGTGACGGCAATCGCCAGTTGAAAATGATCGGGCAGCGGCGCGGCGATGGAGCGCCATTGGCCGGCCTCGCACAACGCCAGAAAGCTCTCGGCCGACAGCCACAGATAACCCACGACGCGGGACGCGCCGAGGGTCACGCGTAACCGGCAACCAAAGCTCAAGGTTTGGGCACTTGGCAGCAACCGCAGGTACCCGAACAGTTCGCGCAGCTGGGGGCTCAGATGATGGTGGAACAAGGCCCAGAACCAGGAATCCGGATCGTTGCCCGCCTGCGCCAACGTCACCGGGCATTCCCCCATCAAGCTGAGTTGCGGCCCAGGCTCGCTGAAACCCAATACCCCGCAGGCGGCTTCGAAACAGAGCGGCTGGATGTGCATGGGGGCGCTCCCGGGCTCAAGGCACAGCTCACCCTGTAGTTCGCCAACCTGGAACGGCATACGCAAGCCGCGCCCCAACCGCCGTCGGGCGGCTGCGACATCGGCGCTGACAGTCAGTAGGCCCAGAGAAGGCAGCATCATGTCGGCACCGAATTCGCCACACGTAAATCCACAGGTAACTCCAGGCTCGCGGCGAGCCTGTGCTCACACCGCTGGCGTACGCTATTGAGCCAGCACGTCGTCGTTTCTTGCTCCGCCTCAAGCTCAATATTCCAGCCGGTCTTTTCTCGACGGACACTGGCGTTGATCCGCCCCAGACGCGGTATATATAACGTCGCCTTCAGCGGCCACTGTGAAACACCCTGCAGCCGAGGTGCCAACTGCTCGGTCAACGCCTCGACCATGGCGAGATCGCTGGATGCCTTGGCTGCGGCCCGGGACGTGCCATGGCCTTTGTCTTGAGGGTCATCACTGAACAATTGAGTAAAGAGTTGCCGTTGCTCCCAAGGCACGAGCATGCCGACCTCGGGGACACGATCCTCCGAAGATTCACGTTGGCGACGGTGTTCAGGCGGATTGACTGAAACGTGGTTCATATCGGCTCCTGCGTCAGTAAATTGGATAGCTCTTGAATTTTTTCTACTTGACGCAAGCACAAGGTCACCTGCCTTTGCGCGCTGCCGACCGCCATGGCTTGCTGTGCACACTGCCCTTGCAGCGCCTGCAATTGGTGTTCTTCGCGCCGGGTGTTGACCGACAAGTTCTGCTCCTTGGCGCTCCAGGCCTTGAGCGCTTTGCGGTCCAGCACCTGCCCCTGGTGCTCACTCAACAGCTGCGCAGTTTGCCGGGCCTCTTCCTGGCGCGTATGTTCCAGCGCGTCCTGCGCTTGCTGGATGTGGGCGGCCAGGGTTTTCTGGGCTTTTTTTGCCTCGCGCAGCGCACGCTCGGCACGGTCTGCACGGT
The DNA here is from genome assembly GCF_023242475.1 of Pseudomonas sp. MWU15-20650. Taxonomy (GTDB): domain Bacteria; phylum Pseudomonadota; class Gammaproteobacteria; order Pseudomonadales; family Pseudomonadaceae; genus Aquipseudomonas. The sequence continues at coordinate 297,455 of NZ_JALJFG010000003.1, forward strand.
GTCGACGCAGACGCCGTAAGGTGTCGATTTCACCCGACAGCACTTCAGAATGGGACATAGGCGGTCAGCTCTGTCAGTTGATCCATGGTCGTGGCGATCGGCGATGGCTCACGTAAGTCCTGGCGCAGGAAACCATCCACGGCCTGGCGGCTGTCCACGGCCATGTCTGTCAGCGCGTCGTTGCCAGGCTGATACTCGCCTAGCTTGAGCATCAGCTCGATCTGCTGGTATGCCGACAACAAGCGCCGCAGCGCCGTACCGGACTGGATATGCGCAGGCTCGGAAACGTTGCTCAGAATTCGCGACAGGCTGGCCAGCACATCGACTGCGGGGTAGTGACCGCGCTCGGCCAGTTTGCGCGACAAGACAATATGGCCATCGAGCAGGGAGCGAACTTCATCGGCCACCGGATCGTTCATGGAGTCCTGTTCGATCAGCACCGTGTAGATGGCCGTGATCACGCCTTCACGCGTCAGCCCGGCGCGCTCCACCAAACGCGGCAGCAGGCTGTACACCGACGGCGGCAAACCACCACGGCCCAGGGGCTCGCCCGCAGCCAGGCCTATTTCGCGCTGGGCCCTGGCGAAACGGGTCAGGGAGTCGATCAACAACAACACCCGTTTGCCCTTGCGCCGAAAGCCCTCGGCCAAGGCCGTCGCCGTGAATGCGGCACGCGCGCGCTCCATGCTGGAGCGGTCAGAGGTGGAACACACCAGTACGGCTTTGGCACGTAGCTGATCGTCCAGTTCGTGATCGAGAAACTCGCGCAACTCGCGACCCCGCTCACCGATCAACCCGAACACAATCACGTCGCACTCCACGTTACGGGCGATCTCGGCCAACAAGGTGGTCTTGCCACAACCGGCACCGGCAAACAGCCCGACGCGTTGGCCCTCCCCCAGTGTGATCAGGCCATCGATCGAGCGTACACCGGTGGCCAACGCGCGGTTGATCCGTGGCCGCTCCGTGGGTAACGGCGCCTCACACAGTACCGGGGTTGCCTCGCCGGTATCAGCCTCGACGAAGGCGCTGGGACCATCACCCGCAATCGGCCGGCCGAAACCATCCAGCACCTGCCCCAACAGATCATCCCCCACCCGCACCCGATGAGGCACTCCAAGGCGCTCCACGCCGGCACCGACACTCACCCCCTCCAGGTTGCCCAGGGCACTGAGCACCGCATCCTGCTGATCAAAGCCGATAATTTCAGCGAGCATGTAATCGCCAGGTTTTTTTTCAACCTGGCACAGGTCACCGATACGTGCCTGCGGCAGCCGACATTGCATCAGCATGCCATTGACGCGCTGTATGCGACCGCGCATCGTGACCGGCGTAAAGCCCTTCAGCGCCGCTGACTGGCTCTGCTGCCACGCCTCAAGGCGCTCTTGCAGCGTGCCGCTCACCAATTCACCTCGTACCGTTGCGCACCGTCGAAAATCACTTTGCCGTTATCGAGCAACACCAGGCGCAGGCCATCCACTTCGTCGCCCACGAAGAGTCGGGGTCCCTCCTCCAATACAACATGGCCGTTCGGCCCACCCACAATCTGCAAGATCTTGAACGGCAGTGCGCTGTCGCGAATCCGCACGCGACTGATAACCGGCACACTCGTCTCGAACTGCTCGGCAAAGCGATCCAGCATGCGCGCCACCAATGCCACGTCCTCTTGGGAAACATCACCGTTGAGGGAGATCTGCCCATTGATTACCTGCAAGCTGACACGTTGGGTCAGTTCGCGTTCGATGAGCATCTTCAGCAACTGTTGACGCACCTCAAATGGCGAGCCCAATTCAGGCTTCTGGGCCACGACCGGCATCAGCGATGCCTGGGCCTCGCGCTCACCGGAAAAAGTAATACCGGCCGCTACCACCAGCACGGCAAACACCAACACCAGGCTGATCAAGCTTTTTTGTTGAGACGATGAAATGGATGACAGTTTGAGCGCCAGTGGCGCTTGATTCACTGACTCAGAGACCAACCGTTCTGGCCTGAGAAGCGGCGCGGGTGGCCAAGGCTGATCGGCAGAAGCGACGCACAAGCGAACGGAGCCAATCAAAAAGACCGTATCGAGCGCCAGGTCGCTGATTTGTGCCAACACTTGCCCATCACTGTCTTTCAACAACCCAGCCTCGGCCTGGACCGACCAACGCTCGTCGATCAACCGCAAGCGCGCATGGCGTTCAGCAATGCCGGGGTCCGTCAGCAGCAGGTCCGCATCCGCGTTGGCACCCATGCCCCATTGCTCACCAAACAACGGCAATGCGGCCCCCTGATGCAAACCATCCAGCACTCGCAACTCGAACATCATCGGGTCATCCTCGAGTCGAGGGGGAGCAGGCTGTTCACGCTGCAGCTCCACGCATCAACTCATCCTGTTCCAGGTCAAAACGCCCCAACACCTTGACCTTGGAATCACTCCCAAGCTCAGCAAAAGACAACACCGGTACATGGTTGAACTCGTCCAGCAACAGGGTACGTAAAGGGCTGCGCAGGTCCTGTGCAACCAACATCACGCTCTTGCTTTTAGGTCGTACCACGAATGCCTGGTTGAGCAGGTTGACCAGGGCCGCACTGCTGTCGTTATCGAGGGCAAAGAACACCCCGCTTTGGGTTTGGCGCAATGCTTCGCGCAAGGTGTTTTCTGTCTGGGGCGATAGCAGCCAGGCATGCAGGCCGTCGGCCTCGCTGTACTGGTGGAGGATTTGCGATTTGAGGGCAATGCGCGCGTAATCAGCCAAAGCCTCCGGCTCACGCTCATGTTGGCCATACTCGATCAACGACTCCACAATCAAGCGCACGGCGCGCAACGGCACCCCTTCACTGGCCAGCCGCTGCAGCACTGATGAGAACCGCGATAGCGGCATGATCCGTTGCAGCTCCTGCACCAGCTCCGGCTGGTTGTGTTCAAGCCAACTGAGGATCGACTTGCTTTCCTGGATGCCGAGAAACCTCGGCCCGCTGAGCATCATCGCCCGCGTCATGCGCTCGATGATCAGGCTGAAAGCACTGAAGCGTTCAATCTGGGGGTCGTGAAGCAACGGGTCATCAGGGGCCAGCCACAGCCAGCCCTGTTCGTCTCGCTCAACCAGCCCTCTTGTCCCTCTGTCGAAGGGCTGCGCCAGCGCGGCGTAATCAACCGCGAACTGATCGCTCAGGGTCGCCGTCATCATTGGCACCTCATGCACGCAAAAGCGCATCTCGTCGGCGGCCAACGACTCACTGAACTCAGCCTCGAACGGCGGCAGTGTCAAGCCGATATTGGCGACCAGCGAATTGCGCGCCTGGCGAATCTTGTGCACGATTTCGGCGACCCGAGGCGTCGAATACATCGACGTGTGAAACTGCAGCAGATAGGGCCGCGACGGGTCGAAGCCACGCAGGTCTTCCTCACCGTTTTCCTCTGGGCGCACTGCAATCTTGGCCTGAGGAGCCGGGGATTCCTCGCGCTGACGCTGGCGCACGAGGTAATACCCCAGGCTGCCGGTCATCAGCGAAATCAGAATAAACACCACGGTGGGCATGCCAGGCAGTGCGGCAAAGGCCAGCATGCCCACCGAAGCAATCATCCAGCTCTTGGGCTCGCTGGTCATCTGCCGGGCAATTTCGGCGCCCATGTTGCTGACGCCCTTGCGGCCATCCGGCGCCACACGGGTAATGATCATGCCGGCAGTCAAGGAGATCAGCAGCGCGGGAATCTGTGCGATCAAGCCGTCGCCGATGGTCAACACCGAGTACAGCGCCATGGAGTCACCGGCGCTCATTCCGTGCTGGAACATACCGGTCGAGAAGCCGCCCAGCAGGTTGATGAGCACAATGATCAAGCCGGCAATCGCATCGCCCTTGACGAACTTCATGGCGCCATCCATGGCACCGAACAACTGGCTTTCGCGGGACAACTGCTCTCGCTTGTCGCGCGCCTGCGCGCCGTCGATCAAACCGGCGCGCAAGTCACTGTCGATCGACATCTGCTTGCCCGGCATTGCATCCAGGCTGAAACGGGCGGCAACCTCAGCGACCCGCTCCGAGCCCTTGGTGATCACCAGGAAGTTAACGATGGTCAGGATCATGAAGATCACCAGTCCCACCGCCAGGTTGCCACCCACCACAAAGTTACCGAAGGCTTCAACGATGTCGCCTGCGTCTTGCTCCAGCAAAATCAAGCGCGTGGTGGCGATCGACAAGGCCAGGCGAAACATGGTGGTCAACAGCAAAATCGAGGGAAAGGAGGAGAATGCCAACGGGCCGGGCAAGTACAACGCCAGCACAATCAACAAACAGGAAATACAGATATTGAGCGCGATCAGGATGTCCACCAGCCACGTGGGCAGCGGCACGATAAAGATAAACACAATGGCCATGACCACCACTGCGCCTAACACTTCGGCGCGCCGCGCTACCTTGAGCAGCAACGCATTGATGGACGCCAACGCTGTCAACCGCGAGCCCTCGCATCACCGGCAAATTGCGGGTGACCCCGTTCCGAACGAGTGAACGCATCCATGACCAGCAAGAAGTGGTCCAAGGCGTCCTGACGGCCTTGAGGATCAAGCCATAGGGCCCGGGGCAGGTCTTTTATCACCGGGTACAGAGCGTTCAACGACACCAGTTGGCTGGCAACCTGCTCGCCTCCCAATTCGTGCGCCAGACGTTGCACCTCTGAGGACGCAATACCGGCGCTGATATAGCCCAACAGGCATTTCAACAGCGTCACGGCGTCCTGTTGGGCTTTCAGGTACGGAATCAACTTCTTGCAAGCGGCCAGCGCCGTGCTCAAGTTGCTACAGCTTTGCAGGCCCAGCAGCAATGTGCGCAAAAGCGCGGTCGGCACCGAGGGGGTGTTTGCTGCGATATCGTCCGCCAAGGCGCGGCGCATCAGGTTGAGGCCATCAGCAAACCGCTCGTCGCCGAACACGCCCAGCAGCGATTGCATCATGAGCGCCAAGGACTGACGCGTGACCACACTGGCGTAGTAAAGCTCGCGTACGGCCTGGCGCTCGTTCGGGTTGCCACCGGCCAGTTGCAACGCCGCAGCGATGTTCAAGCCGGCCTGGATCTGCAGCTTGAAACGAATTTCCAGCTTTTCAAGTGCCTCTCGCGCCATCTTTTCTTCTGCTTTACGCGCCTGGGCTTGCGCCTCGGCAGCCACGAACTTAAGGACCACAAACGTGCGCGCAGGATCATTTTCGGTAAGGTCCAGCAATTTTTCGGTGAGGCTCTGCGATTTGTCGGTACTCCCCCACAGCAGCAGTTGCAATCGCACCAGACGAGCGATAGAGGCCAGCGTGGTTTGGGCGGGATGGCCCAACTGCTCGTAAAGCTCCACGAGGTGCATCACCGGCTCGACGCGGCTGCCGATCACTCTTCGCTTCAGGGCTATTGTGTTGGACGACACTTCTTCGCTGAAGATCTGAGCAATGTCATCAACTCCCGCTGCTTTAGGCTGCGTTGGGGCGGCGCTGACACGAGGCTGATCCGAACTCAGGATTTGCTGCACATCGTTGGCGGATTCGATTTTCATGGGCGGACCAAAACAGGAAGTTTGTGTCCCTATGTGGCAAACAACCACGATACGGTTCCATCGAAACGTGCCACCTGCAAGCTTGTGAAAAACCCCGCGCAACCCTCTCAGGCTTTTTGCAAATTACGGCGCTAAAACTCACCTAGCAAAAATATTTATCCATGTAAATCAAATGTTTATATTTTTCTCCTGTTTGGCACAACCGATGCAAAAGGGGTTTCCGTTGGAACCATTTGGATCGCGCCTTACCTGAGGAAAAACAACATGAATATCCCTGTTGGTGCTCTAGCTCATCTCGTCGGCAGTTCGCCTCAATTCATATATCACCTGACAGATGACCAGCAAAAAAAACTCCGACGCTTCATTCATAAGCGCGTGCTCAACCCCGAAGATGCGGATGACATTCTGCAACTGACTTACCTGGAAGCCTGGCGTAACAGAGAGCGCTTCAGCGGCGAGGCCACCCTCAGCACCTGGATGTGCGGAATCGCCCAGAACCTGATTCGCAACCACTTCAGGCGCTTGTATGCCAAGCCCGTACATTGCGAATTTGATGAGTCGCTATGGCATGGACAAGAGGAAAACAAAAACCTGGACTGGGAGTTTGAAATCAACCGACGCCTGGAAAAGACCTTAAGTGCCATCGACCACCTGCCGATGGAAATGCGCAAAACGCTGTACGCGTCGCTGGAAACCGATGGCAGCTACCAGGACACAGCTGACGTGCTGGACATCCCCATCGGCACGGTACGCTCACGTCTATCGCGCGCGCGCGAACAGCTCAAGCGCGTGACCCACAAGCCGTTGCAACCGTAAGTTCGCCTACTCGGCAATCGTTGGGCGACAGGGATATCTGCCCAACTCGATCAAACCTTTTCGTGCGCGGCAGAAAGATCGCCAGCATTGGGAACAACGGCAAAACGAACATCAGCACGAAGTCGACTATCACACGGGTGCAGAACAGGTCGACATGAGGCTTGAGCAACGTGCACAGCGCTGCGCCGAGGCTCGAAAACCAGATCACCGCCTTGCAGCCTACCTTGTCACCAATCGGGCCGACGCAGAGCATGCCCGCCGCCAGCATCGGGTACGCGACAAGGCTATCCCGCAAGGGAGCTAACGACAGGGTTTGTAAAGGGCCCGCAGGGTGAGACTTCGACATGAGATCTTCATCGCGATACCAGCGACGCCCACCTCACCACTCGTCGCCGTTTAGGCGTTTTTTTGTTAAACAGTTGAAAGCGTAGAAAAAAACTCAACAAAAATGCTTGACGCATTCCTGTTCTACGCGAATAATGCGCGCCACTTGGCTACATAGCTCAGTTGGTTAGAGCATAGCATTCATAATGCTGGGGTCCGGGGTTCAAGTCCCTGTGTAGCCACCAAGTACCGATTTATAGATGTTTATAGAAGTCTATAAATCACCTCAAGAAGCCCGCCTAGTGCGGGCTTTCTTGTTTCTGCCTATCTCTAACCGTCTCTATCTATCTCTACCCTTCCTGTATCCCCCCGTGTATCCTCGAAAAATAATTGAACCCGGGATACACGCGCCATGAAACGTTCCGAAATAAAGCGCCGACCTCTTTCCGACACGGCTTTGGCCGGGCTAGAGCCCGACGCTAAGGAATACCGCGAGCTCGACGGGAACAGCCTTTATTTTCGCGTGAAAACCGATGGCCAAAAGTCCTGGCAGCTTCGCTATAAAAAACCTGATGGCAAATGGTCGTGGCTGGGACTGGGCGGCTATCCCGATGTAAGCGGATCGATGGCCCGGCAGAAAGCTGCAGAGTTGCGCGCCGAGGCCGCCGACGGCAAAAATCCGATTATCACTAAACAAGCCCGCAAGAAAGCGGAGCGGGATATCGCCGGCGAGACATTCGAGCCGCTGGCTCGAGAATGGTATGCCTCACGCCTCACCAACTGGGACGCAGGCACCGCGAAGCGAATCATCGGCGCGCTCGAACGTCACGTCTTCCCTGTGTTCGGCAAGCGCCCCTATGCCGACATCACCCCGCTTGAGTGGATGGAGTTTCTGCGCAGCATGGAGCAGCAGGGAATCCTCGAGCAAATGAGCCGGGTGCGCTCGTACTGCAGAGACGCCTACGACCTGGCGAGGGTAACTGGGCGGGCTACCCATAACCCGCTTGAGGGACTGCAAAAATACCTCAAGTCCGGCAAGGCCGAAAACTATGCCCACGTCTCACCCGATGAACTTCCGGGCCTTATCCGCTCCATCGCTGCCTATCCACACGCCCACGATGTGCGCCTCGGCTTGCGCCTACTGAGCCTGTTCGCCGTGCGCCCCAGCGAGCTAAGGGAGGCCCGGTGGTCAGAATTCGACTTCGCCAAAAAGGTCTGGACGATCCCAGTCGAGCGTAAAGGCCGCAAAAAAGGTCTAGAGCACTTAGTGCCGCTCTCGTCTCAAGCAATTGAGGCCCTAGAGGAGCTGCGCCAGTACACCGGCAGCTATCCCCTTCTGTTCCCTGGTCGCAGCGATCACACCAAACCACGTAGCGACACCGTGTTCCTGATGGCGCTGCGCCGTATGGGATACGAGGGGCGCCAGACCGGTCACGGCTTCCGACATATCGCGTCGACAGTACTCAATGAAAACGGATTCGATGAAAACCACGTCGAGGCCCAGCTATCGCACAAAAAACATGGTGTTGCCGGCGTCTACAACAAAGCCCAGTACCTACATCAGCGCACGACGATGATGCAATGGTACGCCAACTATCTGGATGAAATTGCAGCGGGCAACTTGGCCGAGAGGAAGCGAGCATGATCGAGCCTACATTTCTAAGCGTCCCTGAACTGGCAGAACGATGGGGTGCATCTTCACGCCAGATCCTCGAGCATGGAATCAACCGCGCACTGCCGATTCTTTTCGCATTCGAGGGCCTGGCTTTCGATCAGGCAGATAGATGGCTGATGAGCCATGGGGCGCACGATGAGGCTATGGAGCTCGAGGCCAAAACCAAATCGGTTGAAAGTAGCGAGGCACATCTGCGAAGGAACGCCGCCGGTAACGTCGACGAGTTCACTAGATTGAGCCAAGAAGAGGTAGTCGCCTTACGCCAGGCAACAAATGCGAATCAGGACCGGATACGAGAACTTAGCGATCTCCTTGAGCGGCGAGATCGAACTCGCCTAGATTACCGATTCATGGGATATATGCGAGCGCCCCCGCGTGTGCTTTGGGAGCTAATGCAGAACGAAGAAACCCCTTTTCCTCACCTGGCATTCCATCCTCTTTCGGATGTTCACTTGGTGAGCATCGATGGCCGGACAGTTTGGGAGGGTCGCATGATGACGCTCGAGCCGGATATCACCGGAGCCTGGAAAGGAAGACTCCGGATATCAGACTTGCTGATCCCCTGGGCATCAGTAAAGGCGTTGGAAGCAGCTCAGAAAAGCATCAAGGAAGAAGCCTTAACCAACGATAAGGATGCGACAAAGCCGGTTTCTCGCATGAAAGCCCAAACGGCAGCAATCCTTGCTGAAATCGCCAGACTTGGTCACGACCCCAAAGCCTTGCCGACGAGGAGCCCGGGCAAATCAGGGGTACGCGCCGAAGTATCGAAAGCCATGAGCAAACGCCGCGATCTTTTCTCTACCAGTTCCTTCAAGAAAGCTTGGGAGGAATTAAGGGCATCGGGCGAGATAGCCGATGGCAAGTCAGGCGCTCAATAGCTCCTTGATCCGCAGCACCGTGGTAGTCGAGCAGTCCGCGTGCCGGGCCGTGGCGCGGATGCCAAGTCCAGCCTTCAGCAGTTCCTTCACTCGCTTGTGAAGATCAGCGTCGATCGGGCGGCCCTGATACTTGCCCTCGGCTTTAGCCTTCTCAATGCCTTGAGCCTGGCGCTCCCGCCGCTGCTCGTAATCTTTGCGCGCGATGGCGGCCATCATTTCCACCAGCATTGAGTTGATGGCGCCCAGCATTCGGCCGGTGAACTCGTCGCCCTTGGTGTCCTGCATTCCCTGGTGGCTGGTCGGCAGGTCGAGCGCGACAATGCGCAGGCCCTTGGAGTCGATAGCCGCCTTGAGCTTTTGCCAGTCCTCCACCGGGAGGCGGGATAGGCGATCTATCGACTCCACCAGCAGCACGTCACCCTTGCGCGCATCTTTCAGCAGGCGCAGCAGCTCCGGCCGGTCGGCGGTGGCGCCGCTGGCGTTCTCCAGGTATACGCTGGCGATGACCTTGTTATGGTCGCTGGCGAACTGCTCGAGCGATGCCCGGGCGCGGCCGGCGTCTTGCTCTTCGGTGGATGCTCGGAGGTATGCGCGGATGAACATGATGGGTGCCTGTATCAGTTAGGGCGTCCTACTAATACTGTTGCACTTTGGGTGTTACTTATCAAGCGAAAAGCCAGAAAAAGGCAAAATAAGCCTGTATCTGGATAGGCATACCTAGCTGGAACAAAGCTGCAGCCGTAAAAAACCCGCCGAAGCGGGTCGATTAATTTGGTACTTGACCTGCACTCTTCATGATCATTTCAATCTGTTCTACATCTACGTGATAGTACCGAGCAACTGCAGCCCTTGCTTGCTCCATACCGAGAGCAAGCGTGCTTCCAAGTTCGTCCTCGTCGGCATTAGGTCTTGACGTACCAGTCCTAGAAAGCCGGTCGTACTTACTAATCTCGTCGAGACTCAGTGGCTTGTCACAACAGTCCAGAAGATCCTTAGCATGGTTTCCGAACCCTCTTTTATGGCTGAAGCGCAATTTATTCAGCCGTTTCGTACCGTTAGGGACTAGCTCCAGCGTATGGCTCCAAGCATCAACCATTGCAAGATCGAACCCACTACCATCGTCAAACAAAACAAACGCAATTTCTTCTAGATTAAGGTCCGGTTCAGGCTGAAATTCATACTGCCATCCGCCATCAAACTTGTTCTCCAGACGCACCAACTTTACGATTTTCAGCATCAGCCTCTCCTGTTAAGTAGATGCCCCATCCTGCCATAGCTCGTGTGGCGACTACAGCTGGTCTTCGGCATAAATGCCGGCACTTATGATAGCCCCGCCGACCCTGCGCTTGCCGTAGCAGAGCGGGACAGGGTTGCCGGATGCCGTGGTGTTCTTGGCGCTGCCGAAGGCATACCCCGGGGTGTTTTCTGGTGCGGCGCTGGTCTTGAGGCCGCCGGTCTGCGGGCTGAGCATTTGGATTACTCCGCCGGCGACCATACCCACGCCAGATGCAAACAGGCCGGCTGATACTGGAGGCGCCCAGAACGTGAAGAATGAAGCAGCTATAAGCAGCGCACCGACGACCGTTTGCAAAACCCCAGCGCGCTTACTGCCAACGATCACAGGCGCGATGATGATGTCGCCTTGTCCTTGGTAGGTGAGCTCGCTCTCCCCGATATTTTTCTTGCCTCGAAACACGGCAAACACGAGCCCGCGAGACTTTGCGTTAGACAGAAACCGTTCAAACCCTGGGATCTGCACTGACAGTGCTTTGATGGCCTCGGCCGTCGTGCGGACGGAGAACTGGTAGGACTTACCGAACTGCCGTAGCTGCCCGTACAGTTTGATTGTGGTGAGCGGGGCGTATTCGATTGCTGTAGCGGCCATGGGGCCTCCTATGGCTTGGTGGATGGGGCGGGCAGCCCCAGACGAATGGCGAGTACCGCACGCGACATATGCGCCTGGTCGATGGTCAGTTGCTCCTGGCGCGGGTCGTAGTTCCACACCCGGTTGTAGATCGTCTCGCTGGCCCGGGCGCCGCGGAATGTCCCTCTCAGCAGATCGGCCGAAACCCTGGCCTCTTCCTGGGTGAAGTAAGGGCCGTCGATGGTCACCTGTTGGCCATTGCGGACGTGTTGAACCTCCCACACCAAATAGCCGGCGTCGGGCCCCTGTATCAGCTCGTAGGGTTTGAACTTCTGGGTGCTGCACGCTTCGGTAAAGCGGTCTTGAAAGGTCATATCGTCACACTCACAGAGTCTGCCGCTGATCGGCGCTACCAATACTTGCGTAGCGCACGGATGGGCAGTTAGGCCGCTTCGGATTGATCAGGAGACGCTTTTGCGGAGGTGCGAGTTGGCATTTTCGCCAGCCATTCGCGAAGCGCTTCGGAGCCCTCGCAGCCCGATCGCCACTTCTCAAACCGGCCGGTGTACCCATTCGAATTGGCAACCATGCCGCTCAGTGCGACACCAGCATTGGAGGCGGTGGCCAGCACGTCATCGTAGATCGCTAGCATCTGCTTGAGCCCTTCGATGTCTTCGGAGCGCGATGCGGCAATGCCTGCTCGCGAAAGGCTGTCAGCCGCCTCTGGCGATAGCCCGGAGAGCATTGGGTTTGCCCTGAGCACAGCCTCTACAACGTCGGGGTGACTGCCTGCGCGCGCTTCAGCTACTAGCCGCTGACGCTCTTCAGGTTTGAGGCCTCGCACGATGGCTCGCAGCTCCTGGTCGGCCAGGAAACCAACAACGTCCGAGCTAGCGCGAGGCGTGACCGCTGCGAATCCGCTGGCCACTGTCTGGGCCAGCGTGAGCATATCTTTTGCTGCCTTCTCCATCGCCGGCATCAGGGCGGGGATGATTCCATCAATCTGCTCCTTGCCCTTGCGCTCAATGGCAGCGGCGTTGAGGTCCTTGTTCCCGCGAATCGAGAGGATTTCTTCTCCAAGGTCCTTGAATGCCTCCAACGACAATCCCTGCAAGTGGCGGACAGACTTCAGTAAGCCACCGGCCTGCCAAGTGCCTTTGGTGCCATCGGGTCGTTGAATGTTGAATGTTCTTGCCTCTACCTGGGAGTGCTCGTATTCGGAGTAATGGAGGTTGGCCAAGCCAACTTTGAGGACGGATCGTTTGCCGATTTTCATTGGGTTACCTTTTGATTGTCTGGCCATGGTTCGGCCGGTTTTTGGTCTGAGGATTCGCTCAGGATTTGGAGTAGGGACACGTTTTCTCGGGCGCTACCGCCGGCTGCTGCTTCGTGCAACTCGTCCATAAGGGCGCTGATCTCTCGCACGTCACGATTGAACTGAGTGAGCCCGGATTGCTGGCGCAGCTTGGCCACCTGGCTACGGATGTTCATGGCGGGCCTCGATGATCAGTCGGTACTGTTCGGCGACGTGGTTTCTGATGTCTTGCCCGTCAGCCAATGGAGGGAAGATCCAGGCGCCAGCGCTTGGGAATGGCCGCATATCCATCACACCTACTGGAGCGGGACGGCGGAGGCTTTCAATTGCGCGGACGTGGAGAATGAACGCCTCTGCCAGATTGGCCGCGTCGTTGCTGTTCATGGTGCACAGTGGGAAGTGCATCACCGTTTGCACGCCCAGGACTGGATAGTTGAATGAATGGCCCACGGTCTTTGGGTAGTCCATCTCGTCCTCAACCGCGTCAACCCTGCAGTCCACCACCGTCAACATAACGAGAACTGTCTCTTCGTCGTCGGCGCCGATCTTTTCTGCAATTCGCTTGAGCTCGGCCCGCATCCACTTAATGCTCATTGCCGCATTCCCTCCATTTGTTCGCGGAGTTCTTCGACGGCCTTCTGTAGCTCGGCAACTTCGATGACCCGGGCAACAGCGCCTAGCCCTTCGATCAATGCCTTGCCCTGGTCGGGCGGTAGCTCGCCGGCGGCAACTGCGCGAAGGATTGATTTGGCTGCGCTGGGCAAGTCGGTGTCGTCCAGGTCGAAGCACACTGTCTCGGCAGTTGGCTTGATTGGCGGCACTAGGCGCTCAAGGATCAGCCGGCAAGCCTGCATATCGCCCTTCTTGGCTGCTGTCAGAACCTTCTTTGTCACGGCGTCTGCACCTTCCGCGAGTCGGGCGCGCAGCTCTTGCGTCTGACCGGATCGGCCGCCGGGATTACCCGACTGTCCGGGCTTCCATTTTCCGGCTTTATCGCGAGCAGTCATGCGGCGGGCGATTCCATAGCGATGACCGGTTTGTTTTCAGCGAGCGCTATTAGCAGGGCGGATGCTTGAACGCTTCCGTCTGCTGCGGCTTCGCGAAGGCGGCCCCAGGCGGCAGCAACTTCGGAGCGAGTTGGTTTGTGCTGGCGTCCTCGGGCGGGCTTAGCTGTGTTCATAGGTGCTGCCTCGAATGGGTTTTGAGTGGCTCAAAAACTCACATTAGGCATGATCTGATCATTTATCCAGTGCTTTTTAGGTGCATTCCAAGTGATACACATATATAGATTGAAATAGACAGAAAATGCCAGTAGATATGTTATCCCGCCGGATTGTTTTCGTATCACTTAATTGCAATAACCCATAATGATACGATATTCACTATCCGCTCAAACTTATAAGGAGTTTCAAATGAACAAGGCTCTGGAGCGTGCAGTTTTTGATAGCGTATTTGGAGGCAGATTTTCTTCGGAGATTATCGAATCAGAGATACCAGACTTTTTAATTAAAGATCCTAAAGGGATAACGCTTGGTGTAGAAGTCACTGAGATCTATACAGACTTCACTGATGCCAGACTTAAAAACCAAGAAGGGTATTTGGATGGCCTATTGGCTGGCACGCAAAAAATATTCCGGGCCGACAAGGGAATGATGGACGTAGACGAAATAAAGATCCTGAGAGAGAACGGTGAAGTATTTTCTGTCGAAACGGCAGTAATACGTGGCGTTCCCACTTTTAAGGAATCTATGAATTTGCTTGAGCAAGCCATCCGCGAAAAAAACCTGAAAGCCCCTACCTACCTGGCATCCTGTGATCAGGTTGACCTGATTGTCTCCGACGCCTCTGGAATCTTTAACTTTAAAAAAGATGAAGATTTTTATAGATCTTTTTTTCACACATTTGACCGAAACCTAATAAAAAATCTCGAATTTCGTGAAATATATTTCATATATCACTCTATAGAGAGTGACAAAAAATCCATACCAATAAAATTAAACTCATTTATGTGCGACCTCCTCTCACTTCATTACACTTTCTTGGCGGATAATAAAGAAATAGACAGCAGTGAAAATGAAAGCACTATAATTCTTCTCTTAGCGCTTTATGAGCTGGGCCATCAAGACTTCTCGTTCAGCATCAGTGAAAAAATTCTTATAATAGATTTAGGCGCCTGGGTATTAGAATTTGAGGCTGAGAGGACCAACGTTAAAGATCATACGAATTTGCTATTTCCTAGAAAAAAAGAGGAACTGATCTCGGACGCTTATGATGGGGCTGACGAATCAGATCAATTGGCCGCGCAGAAACTTGCCAAAAAACGATGGAATAATGTTGCTTATGTTCCGATTTTGTTTCCGCTTGCAGATGCCAGCTGATAAAAGCTCAGCCCAACCCCAATTGAGTGGCGGACCTGGCACCCCATTTCGGTAGGTCAGGTGTCGCGCTACGTTTGGGGAGCTACGAAAACGTGGCGCGGTTTTGATGCGTCCAGCATAGAACGCATCTTCCACCAGTGGTGTATCACTGCGGCGCGCGCCTGCTCCAGCCTGCTGTCAGGCTTCGAAGGTAGTGAGCCCCATGATTAACGCACTCAGCCTTTCACAGTTGGAACCGAACAAACCTGATGCCTGATTATTACCAAGGGGTATCTTTAATGGCGCTAAACCGCTCCATCTCATCTTTGGTAGGTTTTCTCTCTGTTTGATTTACATAACCAAGTATCCGCCTGAAATAGTCAGTTATGTTGATGAGCTGGTCCTTTCCGTTATCGTTACCCATCTTTCTTGATTTAACTAATATCTCTGTTCCGGCACCAGTTTTGGGATCGGAGAATGTGATGCTTTTATGCTGTGGTATCGGGTTGTCTAGGATAAGAAACATTTCATCTTTAGCTTTCTCTGCAAAGTCCAGGAGAATGATTGCGTTTGTGGTTCGCCCCATCCAGCCTACACCTGCATCGACATAGCGCATCTGGCGGCGTGTGGCCACCTCGTTGTAGATGCATTGAATCTCTGTCACGAAGGACATCTCAAGCTTCTCAGAGCTTTGCATCAATATGTAATTGACAAAGTAGCTCCCGTCGACAAGCCCATAGTCACAAGACCAGTCCACGTATCCCTCGGCATCCTCAAGCCTGCTCTGCTCGGGGTTAGAAAATTGAGCTACCGATTCCAGCAAAGTAAACATACCGGCATCAAAATCAGTCCGAAAATCAGCATACATTTTGTCTCGCAAGAACATGGGTATCTTGCAGTCATCTAGTAGCACTGGGATTGTGACAACTCGCTTTTCGTCTAGCTCTCGAAATAGCCCTGCAGTGAGCTCTTTTTTACACCATTCGGATTCGACTGATGCTTTGGATAACATAATAAGTAAAGCACTGGAACCCTCGACTGCCTCTTGAACCTTATTAATTATCGAATCGCCCGCTCGCAACTCCCATCTGTCAATCCAGACGCTCGTTCTTTTCCGGACGAGGTGTCCGGCAATTAGATCAATCTTCTCTTTATCAGCGTGCGAATAGCTAACGAAAATCGGCATACCTTTCTCATCCCTTGATCCAGCCCATCGCCGGTAAATCCGTGATACCCCAGTTTTGAGGAATGCGCTAGTGGCTACCTACTAGCGAAATGGTCCGACTCGGCTCATTTGGTCTGTCTCGCGCACTCGGGCTCCGTACTGAGAAAATCGGAACCACCTCCGATCCGCCAGATAGACAAAACCGTCTCAGTGAGACCAAATCGTCACAAAGCACGATAATCCCCTGTGTTTTCGTGTTTCTGTAGATATTTCGCCTGGCGCAATGCGTGAATATCCTCAAAACTGAGCACATTCCCAGGAGCCCCTATGTCAGTCATCGATTGCGATTACCTGCCCGACCCATCCAAGACCACATTCCCGCCCGAACTGGCGCTGCTGATCGTGCGCAAGGCTGCCTCAATGGCCGAGGCGTTCGAACAGCAGGCCCTGGACCAACTGACCAAGGACGCTATCTCAGCAATATCCGCCGGCGCCGATCCGCGCCAGGTCATTCGGCAGATGCGTCTGTAGGAGCGAGCTCACCGGAAGCTGGCTCGACTTTATTCTCTCCGGCTAGCCACGATGAGGCGGCGCGCTGTACAGCGCGGAAAGGAACTCTGTTACGCGCTCGAAATCCGGAAACTCTTCCGTCTCCCTGCCCCACGTTTCACTGAGCGACAAATAGAGAACGTAAAGATAGTTGTCATAGAGATGGTAAAACGTTGAGAGGTCGATCTGTTGGATTCTCTCGTAGGTGACGTGGCCTGCGACTTTGTTACGCATCGTACGAAATTTTTTGGAAAACCCTTCGGGCACTGGCAATAGCTCAGTGAGAAATTCGATATCTTCAGCCGAGGCGCCAGCTAAGCGTGCCCGATCTAAGCGCTGGGTTACGGCTCTCTCGGTCGCACCGTTCATGACTAGATCGATCGCATCGGACAACGCAATTTCTTCCTCCTTTCCCTCGCGGCGGACTGCAACCTTTCCACGGTTGTTTTTGCTGAGCACGGCTGTGTTTCCAAAATCCCTCGCTAGGGCGGACAGCATGAGCTCGTAAAGATGCAGGATGAAAGCGGAGTATGCGTTGTAAGCGCGATGCGCGATTTCACGCGTATGCCCAAAACGCTCTAACTCCTCTAACACGGCCTCGAACCTATCAAACGAATCCTTGCATCGAAGGTATTCATGCCTGATAGCCAGGCAGTGCTGCCGATCGATCTCGCTTCCGGATTGGAACCTCATTTCTGGTTCATCCCTTGAATTGTCAATTCGCCCACTGTCATTGACCTCTGAGAAGGTTGCAAATATTTTTCACCCTGCCTCTTGCGTGACTGCTAACGATGGCGCATCATCGCTTCATCGTGACTGCTAACGGAGATTGTTGTGAAGAAAGACGACTTGAAAAGCCCGCTGTCTGCCGCTGATCGGCAAAGGATCTACAAGGAGCGACAGCGCGAAGCCGGGTTTAGGCAAACGACAGTATGGATTCACGGCGAAACGGAGGAGGAGGGCAAACAGGCAGCGCGCGATGGCAAGCCGCTCAAGCCGATGACGTCGAAAGACCCGCTGAGCTGGGCCGCGGGATGGATCAGCGAGAAGGGTAAGCAGTGATCGGCTGAGAATTTAGCCGATTGAGAAAGCAGCAAACGGTGGGTTTTCCCCACATTTGAAGGTGGCTCAGATCCGAGCCATTAGAGAAAAGGTGCCAACCCGGTGCGCTAACACCGGGAAGGCGATCACACGACGAAGCTTAGAGGCACACGTCATGCAATTTAAACAGAATACCATCCAAATTCTGGATGCGCGCGGCCAGATCATCGCCACAATGGCACTGCCGGCCAACATCAAGCTCACTGAGCTGGCCCCGTTAAAGATCCTGGGCGACATCAGCTTCAAGGTTTTGCCAGGTGCCGCACAATTCCGCGGTGTATGCGTAGGGGGTGTCCTATGAGCGCCCAGGCCCGCACCATCCAAGAAGTCGCCCATGACGCGCTTGAGGATCTCGAAAGCGCCCAGATCGCCCTGCGCAAGGTTGAGGCCGTGCTCTGGGCCGCACTGGCAGACAAGGGCACCAGTCAGCACGTCCGCAACCTGGTAGACGTCGCATGGAACCTGGCCGCTGACGGCGCCAACACCGCCGACTGCGACCGCGAGGAAATCACGGCCGCGCTGGCTGGGTGTGCTGCACTGGGCGCCGGGGGTGATCAATGAGCCGCTCCTACAAGGCAATCGCCGAGACCGCCATTAGTGATCTGTACGAAGCGCAGGCAGCGCTCGGCAACATGCACGCGATCTTCACGCTGATGCTCCAGCACTTCCCCGAAGACAGTACCGGCAACGCTTTCGCGCAACTCGGCACCCTCGAGTCGAATGACTGGTCCACGAAAATTTATCAGTGGTGCGAGTGCATGGAAAACGAGTTGGATGATGCGAACCAAGAGGCGGCCGTGGCGATTTCTGCCGAGCGTGCACACGCCACCCGGTGGTGGACGCACTTGAACGAGATGCGGCGCCGTAAGGAGCTGCAAGAGTGGGTGGGGGCGGATATTGGCACTCATGATGAGCATGACCTGATGCTGGATAGCAGGAAGGCCGTCAATCAGGCCCTGTTCGGCTCGGATGACCTGGGCGGCGATCAGCAATACCGCGCGTTGGTGTTGGGGTAGGGCTGACAAGCAACGAAACTTTCGCGGTACCGAGGGCACTACCCCGTCACAGGGTGGTGCCTTTTTCGTCACGCTAAGACGTTTTGTTCTCTCCGGTCCAACGCATCCAACTCTGGCTGAAGAGAGAGTCGTACCGAGTGTGATGAAAACACCACAACGTGTTGAAAGCTACACAGTGAGTTGTGGTCAACACGCTCTATTGATTACGCGCTTTTGTTTCTCGGGAACTGAATCAACACACAGCCGCCGATCAGAGTGCGCGCTTGAATAGTACTCTCACTGATTACCCGCTTTTGCTCTTGCTGCTGCTTCATTGCTTTCCACATGATGATCATAGAGCTCATTTTCGACCTCATTTTTTATGCAGGCTGCATCTGCACTTACGCGCCTTGATAAGCCTTGATATGAACACTTAGGTTCCTTGATAACCCTTGATAACCCTTTAAGAGCCTTGAACAGCCTTGATATGAACACGCGGTTTTTCTCCGCACATATTGTTAACCATACCCACCATTGCTTCGGCTTGCTCTTGCTCAACTGCCCACCAGCGTGACGTCTTGCCGGTTTTAGGGCGGTACCGCAGACGATACAGCCCAACCATTGCCGCATTTTTTATGTGCTTCGGAGCAATACCTTGCGTGTCATGATTCTGCGCCTGGAACGCAAAACCCTTGCCATCGCCCTCCTCCAGCCAGGTCAATAATTGCCATATCGCCTGGGCAGTGCCATGCGGTCCTGCGGGATAAATCAGCTCAGCATCTGGCTCGCTAGACTCGGCCATGTAGTAGACCTTTTCCAGAAGGCCCATTTGAAATAGCGGGGAAAGGACTGTCCACGGCCCCTTATTTCCGTCTTCGTCAACTTTGTCTGCATAACCGTCAAACAGACCTTTATTGCTTGCCTGAGTCTTTTCGTCGCTAAAGCCGTACAGGACGAAATGTCCGATGGGGCAAATCTTTTCCCTAGCGAATGTGGCCCAAGCAACATCCCTCGGGATTCCGCCATCGCCGTCTAGGTCTTGTATGCCATAGAGCCGAATGAATTTTTCTAGCAGATCTATCTCGCCCCGCTCTCGGATCTTCGTGATCGGCGGTACCTCATTAGCAGCGCCATCGACAAGCTCATTCGGTAACCACAAAAGGAGCTCATCGTCTTCAGGTTTATTAATTTTGTACTTGGGAAACCTGCCTGCTTTGATTTCGAGCAGGTCTACTATCTTATTATCAATCAAAGCGTCTATGGCCTCCTTGGCGCGCCGTCGAGCTATACCGGCGCTATTGCTCACAGCAAGAGCACTCCAAGACGTCGTAGCGTTGTCTCGGCCAGTCCCCCTTGCCATAACTAGCAATGCAACGGCCGGGTTCATGCCAAGCTCACAAGCAGCCGCGAATTCGCCAGACCCAACCGCAAAGAAGTTGCCATGGCTCATTTGCGAAACTCCTTCTCTTTCAGGTCCAAGCCTGCAGTCAGCAGAAGTCGGATTACATCCGAACGCTTGACGTCTAGGCCAGTTTTATCAGCCATAGCCTTCGAATAAGCGTCGATACGATCCACCAAATCAGGCGGCAGTCGCATAGTCATGTGTTGCTTCATAGGCTTCTCGACCGAGTGTGACACGTTGTGCCACATGCTATATCTACGTGGCACAACGTGCAACGTTGTGCCACGAAAAGCTAGGACGCACTAGACGGCTCAGCAAGCAAAGTGTAAAGCGCGACCTTTGGGTGCTTACGACCCCACTCATCCTCAACGCTGATGAGCCGGGTATGAATAGAATAACCAGCAGTGCGCAAGTCGCAGATCCTCGCACCTGGCCTACAGATGTTGAGCTCACGCATGATGGAAAAAGTGTCCGTTTGCCCAATCCGAAGACGTGCAAGTAGGCGTGTGAGTTGGGCGCTCAAGCTGTTATTGTGGAGATGAGATGTTTCTGGGCTGGCCTTATGGTTGGCCTTTTTTTTATCCATTATGCGGCCGCCCCACGAAGGGCGATGCGCTGACGAATCCATGTCTGCACTTCACCGAGAACCCAACCCACCGGGGCACCACGGCATTTGCTATTGCTCAGAGGAACAGGCTTTGGAAAGGTCGGATCGTCTTTGAGGCGCTTGTAGATGGTCGGTGCCGCGAAGCCGGTAATCGACTTCAATTCAGGCATGCGAATAATGGTCACCGCCGGGTCGCAGATATTGCGAATGTTCATGATGGCGGCTTGTTCTGTGGTGTGGCTCTTCATATCAATCTCCAGATGTTGGTTGCCTCTGGAGCCATGCTCTTCTGTGCGATATCCCCCCTCACAAGCGTCCCCCTATCCCCTTTTTTGAGGGGGGGTTAGACCTAGATGGATGGGGTAGCAGCACCCACCACCGTGTATCCCTACGTGTATCCCTGCAAAAATTAAGAAAATAAAGTCTTTAAACTACATATACTTACATCAATGGTTCAAATGACTGTGTACCACCAAGTACTAAAAACGGCTTACCGAAAGGTAGGCCGTTTTTTTATGCCTGTAGAAAAGTACAACCGGGTGCTGCCTTCATGCGCCCCAAAAAACTCACCATCTGTATTTTGACGCCCCCCAACCCCACTGTTAGTGTCCAGCCTCCCCTACACATGGAGTGCCCCACTGTGAAACTGGACATCTACCAAGTCGACGCCTTCAGCCAACAGCCGTTCGGCGGTAACCCGGCCGCGGTGTGCCCACTCACCGAGTGGCTGAGCGACGAACAACTGCACAACATTGCAGCCGAGAATAATCTCTCGGAAACAGCGTTCTTCGTGCCCCGTGGCGAGTTCTATGAGTTGCGTTGGCTTACCCCGGAAGTCGAAGTAGACCTGTGCGGCCATGCAACGTTGGCGGCGGCGTGGGTGTTGATCCATGCGCTGACGGGCGCCCCCGAAGTGCTGCGCTTTGCCACGCGCAGCGGCGAACTTCGGGTGACGCGAAAAGGCGATGAGTTGGCAATGGATTTCCCGGCCAAGCAGCCCGAACGCTGCGAGCCGCCGAGCGGGATGCTGAGTGCACTGGGCATTGAAAAGGCCGAGGTGTTTGCTACCGACGATTACATCGTGCTGGTTGAGGATCAAGCACAGGTGGCTTCACTCACACCCGATTTCGCACGACTCAAGGGCCTGCCTAAACGCGGGATTGCAGTGACGGCCAAAAGCACGCGATTTGATTTCGTCTCGCGTTGGTTCGGCCCGAATGTGGGGATCAACGAAGACCCGGTCACCGGTTCGGCGCACACCTCACTGGCACCGTTCTGGGCCGAACGCCTGGGCAAATCGCAGTTGACCGCTGAACAAGGCGGCACACGCAAGGGCCAATTGCATTGTGAGCTACAGGGTGACCGCGTGATTATCTCCGGCCACGCAGCGCTGTATATGCAAGGCGTGATTTACCTGTAAAAAGCAGTACCCAAAGGACAACAGATCATTCACAAAATGAACGGAGTTCAGCGCGTGTTTTCAACTTCCCGCCGTCAGCTATCGATAATTGTCGCGGCTCTGGTCCTTTCGGCCTGCCATACCCCCGTCACCGAACAACCACCGGCACCAGAGCTGGGCTCGGGCTATCGCACCGACCTTACCACCCGCCATGCCGAACGCCATATGGCCGCCGCCGCCAACCCGCTGGCAGCCGAAGCCGGGCGTGAGATGTTGCGCCAAGGCGGTTCGGCCATCGATGCGGCAATTGCCATGCAAGCAGTGTTGACGCTGGTGGAACCGCAGTCTTCCGGTATTGGCGGCGGCGCGTTCATCATGGTGTGGGACGGAAACCGCGTGCATGCATACGACGGCCGCGAAACCGCGCCGACCGGAGCGACTGAACGGTTGTTCCTCAAGGCCGACGGCACGCCGATGGCGTTCACGGATGCGCAGATCGGCGGGCGTTCAGTGGGCACGCCGGGTGTGTTGCGGGCCTTGGAAATGGCGCACAAAAAGAGCGGCCATCTGCAATGGGCCAAGCTGTTCGAGCCGGCGATTCGCCTGGCGGAGCAGGGTTTCGCGATTTCTCCACGCTTGCACAGCCTGATCGCAGCGGATCGTTTTATCCCGCAATCGCCGGAAATGGCGGCCTACTTCCTGAATACCGATGGCTCGCCGAAAGCCGCCGGCACCCTGCTGAAAAACCCGGCGTTGGCGAAGGTGTTCAAACGCATTGCCAAGGAAGGACCGGACGCGCTGTACCACGGCCCGATTGCCGATGAAATCGCGCGCAAGGTCCAGGGCCACCCTAACCCAGGTAGCCTGTCGCAAACGGACCTGCTGGGCTACACCGCCAAGGAACGTTCCCCCCTGTGCACCGACTACAAACAATGGAAGGTCTGCGGCATGCCACCGCCCTCATCGGGCGGGATTGCGGTCGCGCAGATCCTGGGGACGTTGCAGGCGCTGGAAGCCCGTGACCCGCGCTTGGCCATCGCCCCCATGACACCGGTCAAGAGCACCTCGCCTGCCGGGCTTGAGCCAACGCCCGAGGCGGTGCACTTGATCGCCGAAGCCGGACGCCTGGCCTTTGCCGACCGCGCGCTGTATGTGGCCGATGCGGACTTCACACCGGTCCCGGTAGCCGGTCTCGTCGCGCCGAACTACCTGGCCCAACGCGCCGCGCTGATCGGTGAGCGCAGCATGGGCATCGCCAAGCCGGGCCAACCCGCGGGTATCCAGGTAGCGTACGCGCCGGATCGCTCGCCACTGCGCATTTCCACCTCGCAAGTAGTTGCAATGGATGACGTGGGCGGCGCCGTGTCGATGACCACCACGGTGGAAGCGGCATTCGGCTCCCATGTGATGGTGCAGGGCTTTTTGCTCAACAACCAGATGACTGACTTCTCGTTCATCCCCGAAGAAAACGGCCAGCCGGTCGCCAACCGCGTGCAACCCGGCAAGCGCCCGCGCTCGGCCATGGCTCCGACCTTGGTGTTCGACCGCAAGAGTGGCGAGTTACTGGCAACCGTCGGCTCGCCGGGCGGTTCGCAGATCATCGAGTACGTGAGCAAATCCCTGGTGGCCATGCTCGACTGGAAGCTCGACCCACAAGCCGCCATCAGCCTGCCCAATTTTGGTAGCCGCAACGGCGCTACCGAACTCGAGCAAGGACTGTTCAGCCCAGTGCTGAAACAGGCGCTCAAGGACAAAGGTCATGCCCTGAACGAGATTGATATGACCAGTGGTATCCAGGCCATTGTTCGCACGCGCAACGCTCAAGGTAAGGTTGTTCTGAGCGGCGGCGCAGACCCTCGGCGCGAAGGCGAAGCGCTAGGCGACTAAGGTGCTCTAATCAACGGAGAAATCGCGGTGCACAAGGCAAATATTCTCGACGCCCTACCCGGCGTCGATCATGGTTTTTGTTCGATTGACGACCCGCTGCGTCCCGATGAGGTGTTCATCTGCAAGCAGGTGCACAGCGCATCGGTGATTGAATGGCAAGCGGGTCAAGTGGCCAACACCGTTGAGGCGGATGGCGTATTCAGCCAGGCCCGGCATCCCATTGCAGTCATTACGGCCGATTGCTTGCCCATCCTGATCGCCGCCCAAAACGGCGCGCACGTGGCGGCGATTCATGGCGGCTGGAAGGGGCTGCAACGCGGGATTATCAAGAATGCCGTGCAGCGCTTTGTCGACGATGGCGTGGCTGTGGACCAGCTACGGGTTGCGATTGGGCCGTCGATCAAACCGTGCTGCTATGAAGTGAGTGAGACATTTATCGCCGAGTTCCAGGCAGATCAAGGGCACGTGTGGCAGGGCAGCCAGGCCCCATGGCAGGTAGAGCAACCCACGCCGTTGCTGCCAGCGCAGATTGCACCACCCCATGCCAGGCAAGCGAGAAGCGCCTGGTTTGACTTGAGCGGGTATGGGCTGATGTTGCTGCAGGCCGCGGGGGTCAAGCGCGAGCACATCGAGGTGAGCGAGGTGTGCACCTACTGCACATCGCCGGCGTTCGCCAGCTACCGCAGGAGGACGCATCACCCGGAGGAACCGAGGACACTGATCTATTCATGGATTGCTCGTACTAACAAGTGAGATACCGCCTACAGCCTGCTTTCGCAATCCCGCCCCATACCTCCTAATCGCACCGTGCCATGTCACTATTTGCGATAAAAAGAGCCTTGAGTCGGCGCTTTCTCTCCGGAGCAGCGCGCTCGCTACTGCATATTGCAGCAGTAAGACCCGACGTTTTTCGTGAAGTGCTCAGTAACGCCTGATGGCGTTACTGAGCGTCGGCCGACAGCTATCGACTGACCTTCAACCCCTTGCGCCCCGCATGCCGCTCCAGTGCCAGTTCAATCAACCGGCTCACCAGTTCGCTGTAGCTCATACCTGCCGCCTGCCACAGCTTGGGGTACATGCTGATACGCGTAAATCCAGGCAGTGAGTTGATTTCATTGATCAGCACTTCACCTTCGTCGGTGAGGAACACGTCGACCCGCGCCAACCCTGCGCAGCCCAACACCTCGAACGCCTCAATGGCCAGGCGGCGAATGCGCTCGCTGGCTTCATGACTGATAGCCGCCGGCACCACGACTTGGGCCGCGTGATCGTCGATGTATTTGCTGTCGTAGGAGTAGAAGCCACTGCTCACCAGGATCTCGCCACAACCGCTGGCGATAGGGTTCTCGTTGCCCAGTACCGCGCATTCGATTTCACGGCCTTGGACGGCGGACTCCACCAGCACTTTTTCATCAAATCCCAGGGCCAGTTCAACGGCAGCGTGGTACTCGGCTTCGCTGTCGACTTTGCTCACACCGACAGACGAACCTTGGTTGGCCGGTTTGACGAACATCGGCAAGCCGAGCTTGTTCACGGCCATCTCAAAGGAGGTTCGAGCCGCGTTGCCACGGGTCAGGGTAATGAACGGCGTGACGGCAATGCCGGCGTCACGCAGCAGGCGTTTGCTGATGTCCTTGTCCATGCACACAGCCGAACCGAGCACGTCGGAGCCGACGAATGGCAAGTCAGCCATGCGCAACAAGCCTTGCAGGCAACCGTCCTCGCCCAGGGTGCCGTGGACGATGGGGAAGATCACGTCGATATGTTCCCGCAGGCCCTGGCCGGACGTCTCCACCACTTGCTGGCTGGCCTTGCCAGGCACCACCGCCAGCTCGCGGTTGGATTGGTTGAGGGCAATCAGCGCCGGGTTTTCCTGGTTGAGCAGGAAGTTCGAGGTGTCGTTGAGGTGCCAGTGACCGGCCTTGTCGATACCGATCAGGATGGGTTCGAAGCGTGAACGGTCGAGTGCATCCACGATATTGCGCGCCGATTGCAGCGAGACTTCATGCTCGGCCGAACGCCCGCCAAAAATAATACCTACCCGCACCTTGCTCATGACCCTGCCTCACTGTTGAAAATAAGGCTTCTTACCATGGGCGGTCAGCGATTCGCTACCAGATGTGCACCGAACAACAGGTAGCAACAGCAGCCCCAGCGACACCAAGGGCGCCAGGTAGGCCAAGTCGAAAAGATCCATGGGGCGGCTCCCTCCGGGCACTGTACGAGCCAGGATCATAGGCCGCGCCCGACGCCTGCACAATCGTACAAGACCCCAGCAGACAACCGGTGCAGACTCAGTTAACGTGTTTCCACCTATTTCTGTGACAGTCACCATGGGCCAACTCACTTCTCCCCTCGATTGGCTGCATCGCGCCCCGCACGCCAGCGGCCTGGACCGTATCGAAGCCTACTTTGCCGGTTTTGCGTTCGACCCACATCGCCACGACACCTACGCCATCGGCCGAACGTTGTTCGGCGTGCAGAGTTATCACTACCGGGGTTGCATGACCCACAGCTTGCCCGGTACGACCATGGTGATTCACCCCGATGAATCCCATGATGGCCGTGCCAGCAGCGTAGAAGGTTTCAAGTACCGCATGATTTATGTAGAGCCGGCGCTGATCCAGCAGATTCTCGGCGGCCGGCCGCTGCCGTTTATCCAGAACGGCCTATCCACTGACCCGCGACTGTTCCGCGCCAGCGAAGTATTGCTGCAAAGCCTGGACTGCCCGATTGATCCGATGCAGGAACAGGACGCGCTGTACGACCTGGCGCAAGCGCTGAGCGCTGCGTCCGGCGCTATCGTCAGCCGCAAATCCTTCGATTACCTCGCCGCTGAGCGTGCGCGGGAATTCATCCACAGCGCGCTCGGCCGCAGCATCACCCTGGATGAAATGGCCGACCACGCCGGCCGCGACCGCTGGGCGTTGTCGCGGGATTTTCGTTTGTTGTTCGGCACCAGCCCCTACCGCTACCTGACCATGCGTCGGCTGGACCTGGTGCGCCACCTGCTGGCTCAGGGCCAATCGTTGGTGGACGCAGCACTGACCGCCGGTTTCACCGACCAAAGCCATATGACAAGGCAATTTCGCAGCACCTACGGCATGCCGCCATCGCGTTGGGTGAAGATGCTCGGGCGCTGATCGCGGGATTGGAATGCATTCAAAATGTGCTGGACCTTCGGGCGCGCTGGTTTTCCTATTGACCGGTCTGCTAACCCGCGCACAGCTGCCACCTTGCGTTTAGCAGCTTCGACGGTAAGTTGTGTAGATCCCTATGCTCATCGGGGGCAAGCCCCCTCCCACATTTGGATCGGTGTGAATCAGTGAGATCTCACTCTGCTGTTGACCTTAGTCGCCCCGTTAAACCACGCTGGCCGCACACTGAGCCTGGGCAGTAGGGGTCAGAGCTGGCGCCCGACAATCGGCTGGCCGATGCTCAGGAAATTCCCACCCGCCACATGGTGCAGGGTGCGCAGTTCATCATGGCCGTCGAAATGCCAGCGGCCTTCGCTGAATACGCGTTCATCGGCATAGGCCGCGACCACTTCGCCCAGGAACAGGTCATAAGCCTGCTGGTTATGAGGCTCTGGCAGCAGCCGGCATTCCAGCCACGCCACGCAGCCTTCCAGCAAGGGGGCTTCGCAATGTTCGCCGCTGAAAACGTGCAGCCCGTAGGCGGCGAATTTGTCGGTTTCAGCGCCGGTGGTATTGCCCACGGTCTGCACCAGATCGGCCTGCGCCACGCAAGGTACCTGCAGCACGAAGGTGCCGGCGGCTTCCAGCAGTTGGCGGGTCCAGGTGGCCTTGTCGAGCACCACCGCGACTTTCGGCGGCTCGAAATCCAACGGCATGGCCCAGGCAGCTGCCATGATATTGCGCTGGCCGTTGTGGGCTGCGCTGACCAACACGGTCGGCCCGTGGTTGAGCAAGCGGTAGGCTTTGGACAAAGGGACGGGGCGGCAGTGAATAGGGCTCATGGAGGGTCGGCTCTTCAAGCTAGAAAAAACCTACGATACCTCAAGCATGAGCCCGGTGGGTCAGCTCGACAGCTGGCTGGCGAACTGCCCGACTGCGCTGACGACTTTTTGCGCGCCGTCCTGGATTTCCACGATCACCGTACCCGCCTCGGCCGCCAGGGCCAGACCTTGTTCGGCCTGCAAGCGACCGTCCGTCATCAGGGCGACTGCGTCGCGGGCCATGTCCTGGTTCTGGCGCACCACACCGACGATTTCCTCGGTGGCTTTGCTGGTCCGCGACGCCAATTGGCGCACCTCATCGGCGACCACCGCAAAACCTCGGCCTTGCTCACCCGCACGCGCCGCTTCAATCGCCGCGTTGAGCGCCAGCAAGTTGGTCTGCTCGGCAATGCCGCTGATGGTCTTGACGATGGTACCAATCACTTGGGATTGGGCATTCAGCGCCTCGATGCCTTCGCCGGCCTG
Source organism: Pseudomonas sp. MWU15-20650 (assembly GCF_023242475.1). GTDB lineage: Bacteria > Pseudomonadota > Gammaproteobacteria > Pseudomonadales > Pseudomonadaceae > Aquipseudomonas. The sequence goes on from NZ_JALJFG010000003.1 coordinate 325,751, forward strand.
CTGCATGTGCTGGGCCAAATCACGCATCACATCCACGGCCTGGGTCACTACGGTAGTCCCGCGCTGGGCGCTGCTATCGGTTTGCAGGGACGTGCTGTAGGCGATGTTGGCCGCCTCCGCCACTGCCTGTTCCCGGTTGACCTGGTCGGTGATGACGGTGGCGAACTTGACCACTTTGTACAGCCGCTCATTGGCATCCAGCACGGGGTTGTAAGTGGCTTCCAGCCACACCACACGGCCATGGCTGTCCACACGTTTGAACCGCGCCGCCACAAACTCCCCCGCATTCAAACGCTTCCAGAAATTCTGGTACTCAGGGTTGTTGTACTCCTCCGGCTCGCAGAACATACGATGATGTTTGCCCTGGATCTGCGCCAGGCTGTAACCCATACCGGTGAGGAAGCGGTCATTGGCCGTGATCACATGCCCGTCCAGGTCGAATTCGATCACCGCCGTGGAGCGCACCAGCGCGGTGATCAGGTTTTCATGTTCGCGCGAACTCTCGATGGTTCGGGTGAGGTCGCTGGAATAGATCGAAAAATGCTTGATACGCCCATCCGAACTGCGCACCGGCTGCACGATTGAACGCAGCCACGCCTCCTTGCCATTGCCACGCATCAGGCGCACGGTGCCGGCGAAATGTTCACCACGCGCCAACGCATGTTTGAAGCGCAGCTGGTATTCGTCCTGGCGCACGTGGGCCGGCACTAGGTCTTCGATTTGGCGGCCCAGGATGTTGCTCGCCTGGTAGGCCAGTTCCTGCAGGAAGTTGGCATTCGCCCACTCCACCCGACCTTCGGCATCCAGCGTCAGGCACAGCATCTCGCTTTCCAGGCTTTCCTTGACCTGTAGCAGGCTCGACAATTCTTCGCGAAGAGCGGACAGCTCCTGCTTCAGGCGGGTATTGAACATAGGGCACCGATGGGCAAAGGGTCGGGGTACTCTCACTTGCATCGGCGCTGTCGGCGTTTTCTGAAGAGGGGTTTAGCCCTGGATCCAACTATATTTTTAACCCCCATTGTTTCGGCACACGCCCATCACTTGATACTCCAGGGTATTGAGCTTGCCACTGGAGTCTTCGTAGGTCATGCGCGACGGCACGACGTTGCACGAACGCACCGGCGGCGTCACGTTGACCACCTTGGCAATGTCCAGCTTCATGCCGTAGCGGTAAGCCTGCACCTCGGGCACAGGCCGGCCTTGTGTGACCGCGTAATCGGCCATGGCCTTTTCATTACGCTCCATCATCAGGGCAAAGGTACGATCCCCACCGCCTTCCGCCAACGCACCGAATGACAAGATTGCGGTTAATACACCCACGCCAATTTTATAAATGCTCATTACAAGTTCCTCGACTGAAAAGTTCAGTGTCGAGATTAACCAACCCACCCTGACGCGATGTTCACCAGAACATTACTTATTTGTTAGGTCGCCGTGAGCTTCCAGAATTGTAATCTTCACGCCATGAACTCGTTATCCGCGGTTTGCAACTATCAGTCCGGGCCAGATCAATAAAAACGCCCACTTCCATAATTTTACTTCAACCGCGATGATCGCAAGGGCCAGTCCAGCCCGACCGGCAACGGCTACTCCGAAGCCTGGCCGCAAGGGTTGATGAGCAAATTCGAATCCGGCTTCACCCAAGGCACAGTGGGGTTCGGCCTGGACGCGTTCGCCCTGTACGGCCTTGAACTCGACTCAGGCACCGGCCGCAGCGGCGGCCAGGGCTCATGCGGCGTACTGTCGGTGGACAGCGGCAATCACCCCGAAAGCGGCATGAACAACGGCTTTGCAACGTTTTATGCGGGCAAGGTCGACTCGCCTCGGATCGGCTATTTCGGCGGTGACTACACCGTCAATCAACCCCTCAGTGTCAGCCTGTACGGCAGCCGTTTGAAGGACGCCTGATTGCTGAATATCCGCGGGTGATGCTCTGAGCATTACATTCGTTCGCGCTTAACTAACATCTGTTCACAAATACACCGTTATCAAAATTGTAATATTGGCCTCAGCTTCTCGTTAAGTGGCACTTCCTATACTCGCTTCACCTTTTCACCGAGCACATTCATCTCTGAAGCGTTTGTGTAGCTCCTTTGGAAAGAGATGAATTTTTAACGCCCCACTGGGGCGTTTTTTTTGCGCTCGGCGTTATGCGGCCGATGGTCGCAGTTGACCCTGAAGTGACTTCACGGTTCAGACTTTTCCTACTCCCCCGACAACACCCGCCATAAGGAAATGGCCCCCTTCTCTCTCCGTAAAAGGTAACCCCCCATGCGTATCCTTGTGGTTGAGGACGAGCAAAAAACCGCTGACTACCTGCAGCAGGGCCTGAATGAAAGCGGCTACGTGGTCGACTGCGCGGCCAATGGCATCGATGGCCTGCACCTGGCCGGGCAGCACGCCTATGAACTGGTGATCCTCGACGTCAACTTGCCCGGCAAGGATGGCTGGGAAGTGCTGGAGCAAGTGCGCCGCAACGGTACCCAACGGGTCATGATGCTGACCGCGCGCGGCCGCCTGGCCGACAAGATCAAGGGCCTGGATATGGGCGCCGACGATTACCTGGTCAAACCCTTCGAGTTTCCTGAGCTGCTGGCACGGGTGCGCACCCTGTTGCGGCGCAGCGAACACATCCCGCAGCCGGAAGTGTTCCGTGTGTCGGACCTGGAACTGGACCCGCGCCGCCATCGTGCCTATCGCGGCACTCGGCGTATCGACCTGACGACCAAGGAGTTCGCCCTGCTGCAGGTGCTGATGCGCCAGGCCGGCGAAGTACTGACGCGAACGCAGATTATTTCCCTGGTGTGGGACATGAATTTCGACTGCGACACCAACGTGGTGGAAGTCTCCATCAGCCGCCTGCGGGCCAAGGTGGATGACCAGAGTGAGGTCAAGCTGATCCACACTATTCGCGGCGTGGGCTACGTGCTGGAGGCGCGCCCATGAAGCCCGGCAGCCTGTCGATGCGCCTGGGGTTGACCGTCAGCTTGATGGGCGCGGGCCTGGTGTTGCTGCTGGCCACCCTGGCCTACCTGGCCCTCACCCACGAGCTGGAAAAACTGGCGCGCAAGGGTCTGGAAAGCAAGATGGAACAGATCCAGCACAGCCTGGCCCTGGGCCTGGACGCCCAGGCCATCCGCGCGCGCCCGCATTCGCTGATGGACCTGGTCATCGGCCACGACAATTTCTACCTGACCATCGTCGGCACCGCGCCCGATAGCACGGTGTTGCTGAACATCGGCGCCAAGCCCCAGGAACCGTTGTTGACCGACTTCACGCCCCGGGAAACCCTCGGCTATCTCAACTGGACCGACAGCTACGGCAACCAGGTGCTCAGTGCCTCCAGCCTGATGCGCCTGGCCAGCGGCGAGCGCGTCCGGGTGCTGCTGTCCCTGGACCGCATGGACGACCAGGCGCTGCTCAGTGCCTACCTGCGTGCCACGCTGATTGCGTTGCCGCTGCTGCTGATATTGATCGGCATGGGCGCCTGGTGGTTGGTGCAACGCGGCTTGGCGCCGTTGAAGCAATTCAGCCAGGTGGCGGCGAAAGTCACCACCCAGGACCTGACGCATCGCTTGTCTGTCGACAACTTGCCCCACGAGCTTGGCGAACTGGCGCAAGGCTTCAATGTGATGCTTCACCGCCTGGATGCCGGGGTGCAGCAACTCTCGCAATTCTCCGATGACCTTGCCCACGAATTACGCGCGCCCCTGACCAACCTGATGGGCAAGGCCCAGGTCACCCTGTCGCGCCAGCGCCCTCCCGAAGAGTACAAGGCGGTGCTGGAATCCAACACCGAAGAGCTCGAACGCCTGGGTCGTATCGTCAGCGATATGCTGTTTCTCGCCCAGGTCAGCCACCCGGCGGCGCGGGCTTCGTTTGCTCAAGTGTCGCTGGCAGATGAAGCACATCGGGTCATGGAACTGTTTGCCTTGAGTGCCGAAGACAAGCACGTCACCCTGAGCCTGCGCGGCGATGCCTGGGTGACCGGCGATCGCCTGATGATCCAGCGGGCCATTTCCAATTTGCTCTCCAATGCAATTCGCCACACGCCTGCGGCCTCAACCGTGTTACTGCTGGTGGAGACCTACGACCAGAGCGTGTCGCTGTCGGTGGGTAACCCCGGCCGCGGTATCGAGGCGCACCACCTGCCGCACCTGTTCGAGCGCTTCTACCGCGCCGACAGCAGCCGCACCCGCGCCGAGGGTGGCACGGGGTTGGGACTAGCCATCGTGAAATCGATCATGCACCTGCACCAAGGACACACTCATGTCACCAGCCAGCCTGGGCGTTTCACACGGTTTAGCCTGGTGTTTCCTTTGCAGACAACAGAGATCTCATGTGGGAGGGGGCTTGCCCCCGATGGCAGTGTGTCAGTCAACACATGTATCAACTGACCTGTCGCTATCGGGAGCAAGCCCCCCCATTGGTTTTGTGGCGCATTCAAGATTATGACTCGGCCTCTTCTTCACGGCGATGAGCCCACTGATACAACGCCGGCAATACCAGCAATGTCAGCAACGTCGAAGAAATAATCCCGCCGATCACCACCGTCGCCAGCGGGCGTTGCACTTCGGCGCCGGTGCCGGTGGCGAGCGCCATGGGGATAAACCCGAGGGACGCCACCAGTGCGGTCATCAACACCGGCCGCAGGCGAGTCAGTGCGCCTTCGTGGATCGCCACCGATAACGAGCGGCCCTCTTCGCGCAGGTTACGTATGAAGGCGATCATCACCAGGCCGTTCAGCACCGCCACACCGGACAACGCGATAAAACCCACCCCCGCCGAAATCGACAACGCAATATCCCGCAGCCACAGCGCCATGATCCCACCGGTCAGCGCGAACGGAATGCCGGTAAACACCAGCAAGCCGTCCTTGAGGTTGTTGAACATCATGAACAGCAACCCGAACACCAGCAGCAACGCTACCGGCACCACGATACGCAAGCGCTCCGAAGCTTCCTTCAACTGTTCGAACTGACCGCCCCAGGTGGTCCAGTAGCCGGCAGGCACTTTCACCCAAGCGTTGATGGCACCTTCGGCCTCTTCGACAAACGAACCGATATCGCGCCCGCGCACGTTAGCGCTGACGATCACCAGGCGCTTGCCGTTCTCGCGACTGATCTGGTTAGGCCCCAGCACCAGGTCCAGGCTGGCGACCTGGGACAAGGCGATAAAGCCCAACTGCCCCGCCGCATTACTGGCCTGTGCCGGTACCGGAATCAACAGCCGTGACAAGCCTTCGATATCGGTGCGCAGCGCGTCGGACAAACGTACGACCATGTCGAAGCGCCGATCACCTTCGTACAAGGTACCGGCCTGGCGCCCACCGACGGCGACGGCAATGGTGTCCTGCACATCGCCCACATTCAGGCCAAAACGCGCGGCCTTGTCGCGGTCAATATTGATGGTCAGCACCGGCAGGCCGGAGGTCTGCTCCACTTTCACTTCCGAGGCACCGCTGAGCTTTTGCAAGGTCTCGGCGATCTCTGCGGCAGTCTTGTTGAGCACCGCCATGTCATCGCCAAACACCTTCACTGCCACATCACTGCGCACGCCGGAAATCAGTTCGTTGAAGCGCAGCTGGATCGGCTGCGACAGCTCGTAGACGCTGCCCGGCACAATCGCGCTGGCGCGCTGGATGTCGGCAATGATCGCCTCGCGGGACTTCTTCGGGTCCGGCCATTGATCCTTGGGCTTGAGCATCACGTAGCTGTCGGAAATATTCGGTGGCATCGGGTCGGAGGCGATTTCCGCGGTGCCGGTACGCGCGAAGACCCGCTCGATTTCAGGCACGTGGGCCATCAAGGTTTTTTCCAGTTGCTGCTGCATCTGCACCGATTGGGTCAGGCTGGTACCGGGCACGCGCAATGCCTGTTGGGCAAAGTCGCCTTCGCTGAGGCTGGGGATAAATTCGCTGCCCATACGGCTTGCGACCGCGCCCGATACGACGATGGTCAGCAGCGCCAGGCCGAATACCAGCGGCCGGCGGGTCATCACCCAATTGAGCACCGGGTCATACACCCGACGCGCGCTGCGCATGACAAAATTTTCTTCTTCCTTGACCTTGCCGGTGACGAACAGCGCAATCGCGGCCGGCACGAAGGTCACCGACAGGAGCATCGCACCCAGCAAGGCGATGACCACCGTGAAGGCCATGGGGTGGAACATCTTCCCGGCCACCCCGGTGAGGGCGAAGATCGGCAGGTACACCACCATGATGATCAGTTGCCCGAAAATCAGCGCCCGTCGCGCTTCCTTGGCAGCAGCAAACACTTCGTGCAGGCGCTCACTGCGCGTCAACAGACGGCCGTGCCGGTGCTGCGCATGAGCCAGACGACGAATAGCGTTCTCGACGATCACCACCGCGCCGTCCACGATAATGCCGAAGTCCAACGCGCCCAGGCTCATGAGGTTAGCGCTGACCTTGTTGGTGAACATGCCGGTGAAGGTGAAGAGCATCGCCAGGGGAATCACCATCGCGGTGATCAGCGCCGCACGGATGTTGCCCAGAAACAGGAACAACACCGCGACCACCAGCAGCGCGCCTTCGAAGAGGTTCTTCTTCACGGTGGCAATGGCTTTTTCCACCAGGTTGGTGCGGTCATAGACGGTGGCGGCCACCACCCCTTCGGGCAACGAACGGTTGATCTCCTCGAGCTTTTTCGCCACGGCCTGGGACACGGTGCGACTGTTCTCACCGATCAACATGAACACGGTACCCAGCACCACTTCACGGCCATTTTCGGTGGCGGCGCCGGTACGCAACTCGCGACCGATCTCGACCTGGGCCACATTGCGCACGCGGATCGGCGTGCCGTCCGAGGTGGTGATGACAATGTTGGCGATATCGTCGATAGACGCCACTTGCCCCGGCGCACGGATCAACAACTGTTCGCCGCTGCGCTCGATATAACCGGCACCGACGTTGGCGTTGTTGCGCTCCAGCGCCGTGACCAAATCATTCAACGTCAGGTTGTAGGCCGCCAGGCGCTTGGGGTCGGGGGCGATCTGGTATTCCTTGGCGAACCCGCCAATCGTATTGATCTCAGCCACTCCCGGCACGTTGCGCAGCTGCGGTTTGATGATCCAGTCCTGAATCACCCGCAAGTCGGTCGGCGTATAGGGCGAGCCATCGTCCTTGAGTGCGCCGTCTTTGGCTTCCACGGTCCACAGGAAAATCTCGCCCAGGCCGGTGGAAATCGGTCCCATGGCGGTTTCGATGCCCTGCGGCAATTGCTCGCGAGCCACTTGCAGGCGCTCGTTGACCAGTTGGCGGGCGAAGAACAGGTCGGTGCCGTCCTTGAAGATCACCGTGACCTGGGACAGGCCGGAGCGCGACAACGAACGCGTCTGTTGTAAACCCGGTAAACCCGCCATGGCGGTCTCGATGGGAAAGGTGATGCGTTGCTCGGTTTCCAGCGGCGAAAACCCGGCCGCCGCCGAGTTGATCTGCACCTGCACGTTGGTGATATCGGGTACCGCGTCGATGGGCAGTTTCTGATAGCTGGCAATGCCGACACCGGCCATCAGCAGCACCGCCAGCAGCACGATGATGCGCTGCTCAATGGCGAATTGGATAAGGCGCTCAAACATGGGGGATCACTCGCAAGATCAATGGGCGTGTTCGGCCGAGCCTTTGCCCAGTTCGGACTTGAGGATGAAGCTGCCAACCGTCGCTACCTGCTCACCGGCCTCCAGGCCCTGGCGTACTTCGACGTAGCCGTTTTCACTCACGCCCAGTTCAAGGTGGCGGGTGATGAAACCGCCCGGGGTGCGCACGAACACCGAGGGTTTGTCCTCGACGGTCTGGATCGCGGCCTGTGGCACGCTGACCTTGGCCTGGTAGGTGTCGGTGGCGACTTGTACAGCCACAAACAAGCCAGGGCGCCAGGCGTCGTCGGGGTTGGGCACCGTCACGCGGACGGTGGCGGTGCGCGTCTGCTCACCCAGCAAATTGCCCACATAGGCCACGGTCCCCTGCACTTCGGTGCCCATTTCCGTGGAGCTGACTTTCACCGGCTTGCCCACGCGAACCGTGTTCAAGTCCTTGGGATACACGCCGAACGTGACCCACACCTGGGATAAGTCCGAGAGGGTGAAGGCATTGCTGGATTCACTGACCACCTCGCCCACACCCAGGTGTTTTTCCACCACCACACCGGCGAACGGCGCACGCAATTCATAGCGGTTGCCACCGGCCAACACGGCGCTGCCACTGAGGGCGGTCATCTTTTGCCGGGCGTTGTTCAGGGCGATTTCGGCTTCTTGCAGGGTCTGGCGCGCCAGCAAGTAATCCTGCTCGGCGGAGATTTTGTCCTGCCACAACTGACGCTCGCGCTGGAAGGTGGTGCGCGCCAGCTCGACCCGACGCTGGCTGGCCGCCAACTCGCTGCGTTGATCGGAAATCTGCTGACTGGCGATCACGGCCAACAGCTCTCCCTTTTTTACCGACTGGCCGAGGTTGACCTGCACCGACTCCACAACGCCTGCCGCACGGGGCACGATGTGCGAGGTACGGTCTTCATCAAAACGCACCTCTGCCGGTAGCGTCAGCACGGTGCTGATCGACCGGGGCTGAGCCTGGGCGAGTTGAATGCCGGCGGCCTGGATCTGCTGTTCGGTCAGTTCGAGCGTGCCTTCTTCCTCGGCATTTGCGAAGCCGGACAGCATCAGGCCCAAGGCGACGGCGAGCGCCATGCCATGTTTTTTGTTCATCAGGAGACTCCAGGAAAAATCAAAACCGGGCGAGGTCGCCGTAAATTCGTTCGATGCGTACCCAGGCGTCGGTGGCCTGGGCGGTTGCCGCGAGGTATTGGGTGCGGGCAGCGATCAACGTGCGTTGGGCGTCGAGCACATCGAGGAAATTGAACTTGCCCATCTCGAAGCCACGGGTGGCGCTGTCGACCGCACTTTGTGCGGCGGGCAGGATCTGCTGGTTGAATGCGCGCACTTCGGTATTGGCCGTTTGCCACAGGTCCAGGGCCTGGCGGGTTTCGGTGCGCAAGCGCAGTTCGGCAGCGTTGCGCAGGTCGCGGGCCTGGTCGGCGCGGCGGCTGGCGGCAAGTACATTGCCCTGGTTACGGTTGAACAACGGGATCGGCATCGACACGCCCACCACATTCACCCGCTCACGCACACTGGCGTCGTACTGGCTCCCGATGGACACATCCAGGTCGGGAATGCGCTGGGCTTTTTCCAGGTTCAGGCTGGCTTCGTTCTGTATGATTTGCAGCTCGGCCAAACGTAATTCAGCGGTTTGTTCAAGGCGTGACAGCAGTTGCCCAGAGCCCGGCAAGGGCGGTGTTGATTGGCCGGGCGCAACCACCGCCTGAAAGTCGGGGGCAGCACTGCCGGTGCTGGCAGCCAGGCGCCGATAGGCATCGGTCAAGCCGATTTGTGCACGGTTCAACTCCAGGCGAATCTCGGATAACTGCACTTGCGCGCGGGTAGCTTCCACCGGTGACGACTTGCCGGCGGTGACGCGCCCGTTGGCGACCACCAGGCCGCGCTCGGCCAACGCCAGCGAGCGCTGTGCCAGGTCGAGGCGCTCCTGGGCACGCAGCGCAGCGTAATAGCTGTCGATCACATCAGCACGCAAGCCGTTGCGACGCTGTTCCAAGGTCAGTGCAGCAGCGTCCTGGGCTCGCGTGGCCACGTCAATGCGCGCACCGCGCTTGCCGCCCAGCTCCAGGGTTTGGCTGAGCTTGAGGGTAGTGGTACGCGAGTTGCGGCGAGTGTCTTCGGCATCCCAGGAAACGACCGGGTTGGGGATCAAGCCGGACTGCTGGCGCCCGCCCTGGGCGATGTCGATTTCCCATTGCGCGGCGGCCAGGTCCGGGTTGTTGGCAAACGCGTTTTGCAAGGCCGCATCGAGGGTAAGGGTTTGTGCCTGGGCGGTGCTTGCGGCTACCCACAACGCCGCCGCCCCCAACAGTGTTCTAACGGAAATTGCCATAACGAAAGTTCCACGCCCATGAAGTCGCTGAGGTTTCCCAGCGGGGGCAATGTAGCTTTCAGTACTTATCAGAGCCGTGGGTAGGAGATTACAAATCCGTTAGCCGGTCTCAGGCATGCACCTCGTCGTGGTCGTCGTGACGAAAGCCGTCGCCCTCGACCTGGAGGGTGGCGTGGGAAATCTCGAATTGCTCATGCAGTAATTCCGTCACGCCACTGAGGATCTGTTGCTCGGTACCCTGGGATGCATCTGCGACCAAATGAGCACTGAGCACGTTCTTACCGCTGGTGAGAGCCCAGATATGCAGGTCGTGCACGTCCTTGACCCCAGGCACACTGCGAATGCCTTGTTCCACCTGGTCGATATCAATGCCGTCCGGCACGCCTTGCAGCAGCACGTTCATGCTTTCCTTGAGCAGCGTCCAGGTGCGCGGCAGTACCCAGAAGCCGATAGCCGCCGCGACCACGGAGTCGACCCACCCCCAGCCGGTGAACATGATCACTACCGCCGCGATGATCACGCCGATGGAGCCGAGCATGTCGCTCCAGACTTCCAGGTAGGCGCCCTTCACATTCAGGCTTTCACCACTGGCCGCGCTGAGCAGGCGCATCGAGATCAGGTTGACGATCAGCCCCAGCACCGCAATCACCAGCATCCCGGTGGACTGAATCTCGGCAGGCGCCTGCAGCCGCTGATAAGCCTCGTACAAAATGTAGAACGCCACGGCAAATAGCAGCAGCGCGTTGAAGGCCGCCGCGAGAATCTCGAAGCGCGCATAACCGAAGGTGCGCTTGCGATCCGCCGGGCGTTTTGCGACTTGGATAGCCACCAGGGAAATCGCCAGGGCCAGGGCGTCGGTCATCATGTGGGCGGCGTCCGACAACAGCGCCAGGCTACCGGTGACAAAGGCACCTATGACTTCGGCAATCATGAAGCTGCCGGTCAGCCCCAGGGCGATCCATAATTTGCGTTCGTGGCCGGCACGTACTTGGGCGTGGCTATGTCCTGCGCTCATGCGATGTCCTCAAGGGGTGTAATCCTCTGATCATAGAGCGATAGGCCGGATCCACCGGCATAGATTGCAAACTTGTCATCCGTGCGCCAGCTCGCCGTTACGTCCAGCGCACCAAAATCGCACACGGGCGCTCTGGAACACTTCTATCAGGTATGCTTTTCGCGCAGGAAACAAAAAGAAACATATTAGCCAACCTGTTCGATAAGGAGTCCCGTTTTGGAGTTATCGACTGCCGCGTGGATGGTGCACGACACCCGCCTCATGTTCTGCGTTCTACTGGCGATTGCCAGCATCATCGTGCTGATCAGTGCGACCAAATTGCCGCCGTTCCTGTCGATCCTGATCGGCACTTTCATTGCGGGCGTCGGCGCTGGTTTGCCGCCGGAGGAAGTGGCCAAGGCGTTCAGCAAAGGCGCCGGGGCGATCCTCGGTGAAGCGGGGATCATCATTGCCCTGGGCTCAATGCTCGGCGCACTGATGGCAGAGTCCGGCGCGGCCGACCGTATTGCCACCACCTTGCTCGGCCTGGGCAAGGGCAAGTCATTGCCCTGGGTGATGGCGTTGGTGGCCATGGTGATTGGCCTGCCGTTGTTCTTCGAAGTGGGCCTGGTGATGATGGTGCCGATCATCTTCGTGATGGCCAAGCGCTCGAACCAGCCGTTGCTGAAAATCGCCATCCCGGCGCTGGCGGGCATGACCACCCTGCACGCACTGATGCCGCCGCACCCAGGGCCGCTGATTGCGGTGGGTGCATTGCACGCCGACCTGGGCCTGACCATGCTGCTGGGCTTTTGCCTGGCGGTGCCGGCAGTGATCCTGGCCGGGCCGCTCTACGGCAACTGGCTGTCCAAGCGCCTGCACGTGGATGAGCCGGCCGACATCGGCGCGCTGTTCAGCGCACCGCCCAAGGCGCCACGCCAGCCAAGCTTTGGCGTGTCATTGCTGATCATTCTGTTGCCGGTGATTCTGATGCTCGGCAGCACCTTGGCCAAAGTCGCGCTGGCACCGGAAAGCGCGTTGGGCCTGACCTTGAAATTCCTCGGTGAGCCGCTGATCGCCCTCGGCCTGGCGGTCATCGCCGCAGTCGTCTGCCTGGGCTGGGCCGCCGGCATGCCGCGCGCCGACGTCGGTAACACCCTGCGCAAGGCCCTCGCGCCCATCGCCGTGCTGCTGCTGACCATCGGCGCCGGCGGCGGCCTCAAGCAAACCCTGCTGGACGCCGGCGTCAGCCAGACCATCAGTAAAGTTGCCGAAGGCGCGCACATGCCCTACCTGTTACTCGCCTGGTTGATCGCCGTAGCGCTGCGCCAGGCGACCGGCTCGGCGACCGTCGCCACCACCACGACGGCGGGCATCCTCGCACCGATGATGGCCGGGTTGGCCGCGACACAGAGCTCACTGGTTGCGCTGGCGATTGGTGCAGGCTCGGTGTTCTTCTGCCACGTCAACGACGCCGGGTTCTGGATGGTACGTGAGTATTTTGGCTTGCAACTGAAACAGACGATTTGGGTGTGGTCGGTGTTGCAGACCATTGTTTCAGTGGTTGGGCTGGTGGGGACGTTGTTGCTCTGGCACTTCTTGACCTAAAGATGCCGTATCGAGGGGAGGCTTTCTTCCCCTCGCTTATCAGTGATGCAAAACGAAACGCGCTTCGAGCTTACCGAGCAACTCAAAAGTGTTCATGTAGGGGACACCAAACAATGAGCACACATTGGGAATGGTGTATTTGCGCTTGATGTCAGGGTTATAGACCTCATGCGTGACAACCACGGCGTCTGTCGTCATAGCCTTCGCTATCAGCCAAGCATCTGCGCCCTCAAGAAACTCTTCCAAAGCACCCACCTTCATCACCGGCACCTGCTCGACAATTCTTGAGACGATATCCCCAAAAGCCGCCTGAGTCTGTTGATCACTCGAGTCTTCAAACAGGCTGGCATTACCCCTCACCCATTGTGTCAACTCGTCGTTACCTCTGGCTAGTTCGTCCCTGACTGGAACAATACTGGCAATTTCCAAGGCTTGATGCTGTTGAAGTATCCAGGCCCAATAGCCTGGGCAAATTGTCATTGCGTAATACCGGTTTTTGGCCTCGATCAGTGTATTCGAATCCAATAGATGTTTCATGCCGATAGCTTCATCCCATAAGTCTTCAACTTGGCTGGCTGCACACCCAGCAGTTTTCCCGCGTCTCGTAACAAAATCCGCCCACTGTGCGCTTCTGCAAGAACCGCCCTGCTCAACCGGGTGCTGTTCCTGATAGCCGCTGTGCGGTAGTAATCCCCTCCACTACCCTCTTTATCTCGATACTCCTGCAAGACGCGACGGTAGTAAGCGCCGTATTGATCATTAGTGATGTAGCCAAGATCACGGGCACGACGGGCAATCACCAATGTGCTGACACGAAAGCGTCCAGCCACGGGGCCCAGGTTTTCTTCCCAGTGAATATCCGAATCCCAGTGCGCTCGAAAAACAAGTTCCGGCGCCAGAAACTCTCCCGCCACCGCATTGCAAAAGGCCTCCTCCTGACGGGCGCTTTGACTGCTGCCATCAGACACGCCCGTGCTGCCAATCCAGATATGCGCTAGCTCATGCATCAATGTAAAAAGGCGTGCCGTGGGTGCGTCCGCACTGTTGATGAAGACCACAGGGGCCATAGGGTTGCTGATCGCAAATCCTCGGAACTCACTGACATCAAGTTTCCTGTGGGTATTGCCCAAGGCAACACCACTGCGCATGACGAGAATTCCCGCCTCTTCCGCACCATTCACCAAAGCCCTCACGTAGTCTTCATAACCCATTCGAGCAAAAGCATCCGTCACGCCAAGTACGCGACGAATATCTGCAACCACATCTTTGATGGGCGAACGGATATTGAAACTTCCTACGAAGGACAGGGGGGAGCCCTCGTGATCCTGCAAGTACTCCAAGTACCAGTCTTGCTTACGGAGCACGTCTCTCACTGTGTCCATCAGGTTCAAGCTGGGCTTGTCTGGAAAAACGCCACCCACGGTCCGCAGGTCTGGAAGAGGGAGATGCTCGGGCGGAGGAGTCCTGAGAAAGAGATAGCCAAAAGGGATGTGCACAATGGCAGCCCACTTTTGCGCCTGGTTGAAGGAAGGAAGGCTCTGGCCACCTTCCCACTCCTTCAGCCTTTCCAATTTGACCATGAGGCCTTTGGCAACCTGCGCCTCAGACAGCCCCGCCCGCTGGCGAGACCAGGACAGGATTACAGGGTTGATATAGGCGGTCTGAGTCATGGAGGTAGATGCAGTCAACAGGAATGGACGTGACTATAGGAGCGACCTCCCTACCCGTCAATTAATGGCCCTAGGTGCCATTTGTAACTGCGTCTACCGCGTGGCGCTTGCCAAACAGCGCCACACTCGCCACCCCCACCGCGCCCATCACCACGCAATAGCCCACGCAAATCCAAGGGCGGGTGGGCATCAGTGCAATCAACAGCAACGGTGTGGTACTCGCCCATAGCGCATAGGCAATGTTGTAGGTGAAGGAGATCCCCGACACTCGCACCTGCGCCGGGAACAACCCGACCATCACCGATGGCACCGCGCCCACGACCCCGCAACTCAAGCCCGCCACGGCATACGCCGCACCCAGCCACACGCCGCCGGCAATCAGGCTGGCGTATAACACCGCAACGCCCATCGGTAGCAACAGGCTGTAGACCAGCACCGCGCGCCAGGCGCCGATGCGGTCCACCAGCAGGCCGGCCAGTACGCAGCCGACATTCAGGAAGACGATGCCCAAGGCGCTCAGGGCGAAGGTGTGGCTGGGGCTCATGGCAAAGGTTTTTTGCATCATGGTCGGGGTGATCACCACCAGCACCACCACGGCCGAGGTGAGCACGCAGGTGAGGATCATCGCCGGTAGCAAGACGGCGCGATGGTCGCGCAACACGGTGCGCAGTGGCAGTTCGGCGGCGGCCTGGCGGCGCGCCTGCATTTCGAGGAAGACCGGGGTTTCGCTGAGCCAGCGGCGCAGCCACACGCCGATCACACCGAACACGCCGCCGAGCAGGAAGGGGAAGCGCCAGGCGTAGTCGAGGATTTCGGCGGGGGTGAAGACTTGCGCCAGCAAGGTGGCCGTCAGTGCACCCAGCAGATAGCCGAACGTCAGGCCGGCTTGCAGAAAGCCCAAGGCATAGCCACGGTGGTGGCGTGGTGCGTGCTCAGCGACGAAGGTCCAGGCGCTGGGCACTTCGCCGCCTACCGCTGCGCCTTGCAGCACACGTAGGGCCAGCAGGATCAGCGGGGCGAAATAGCCGATTTGCGCGTAGGTCGGCATGCTGCCGATCAGCAGGCAGGGCAAGGCCATCATCAGGATGCTCAGGCTGAACACACGCTTGCGCCCCAGGTGATCGGCAAAGTGCGCCATCAGGATGCCGCCCAGCGGGCGCGCGAGGTAGCCGGTGACGAAGATGCCGAAGCTTTGCAGCAGGCGCAGCCACTCGGGCATTTCAGGGGGGAAGAACAGTTGGCTGAGGGTCAGCGCGAAGAACACGAAGATAATGAAGTCGTAGATTTCCAGGGCCCCACCGAGGGCGGCCAGGCCCAGGGTTTTGTAGTCGGAGCGGGAAAAACGCTGCGCCCGTGGGGGAAAGGTGGCAGTCATGTGCAGGCTCGGCAGACAAACAAAATGGCGTGCAGGTTATGAGCTGAGTCCAATGATGGCAATCACGACGAATATATTTGTTTTGCTCATTGATCGATGAAGATAACTACATTCCCAAATCAATGGCCGTAGAGGAACATGCCGTAAAACTGCCAAACCCCATAATAAATACAAGAGGAATGACTCGTGGCCGATGCTATCGAAGAAAGCCGCTATGCCCGATTTGCGCTGCGGTGCTCCAACTTCGCCGAACGCTGGTTTCCTGACTCCTGGGTGTTTGCCGCCCTCGCGGTGATCATCGTCGCCGTGGCGACCCTGGGCATGGGCGCCGCGCCAACCGAAGCGGCCAAGGCGTTCGGCGATGGGTTCTGGAGCCTGATCCCGTTCACCATGCAAATGGCGTTTGTGGTGATCGGCGGTTATGTGGTGGCCAGCTCGCCACCTGCCGTGAAACTGATCGACCGCCTGGCGCGTATCCCGAAGAACGGCCGCTCGGCCGTGGCGTGGGTGGCGTTGATCTCCATGGTGGCGTCCCTGCTCAACTGGGGCTTGTCCCTGGTGTTCGGCGGTTTGCTGGTGCGTGCACTGGCCCGTCGTACGGATTTGCGCATGGACTACCGCGCTGCCGGTGCTGCGGCCTATTTGGGCCTGGGCGCGGTGTGGGCACTGGGGCTGTCGTCGTCGGCCGCGCAGTTGCAGGCCAACCCAGCCAGCCTGCCGCCGTCGATCCTGTCGATCACGGGCATGATCCCGTTCACCGACACCATCTTCCTGTGGCAATCCGGCGTGCTGTTACTGGCGCTGATCGTGGTGTCGCTGATCATCGCCTACGCCACGGCGCCCGGCCCGAACAGCGCCCGTGATGCCAAGGCGTGCGGTGTCGACCCGGCGTTCAACCTGCCAAAACCACAGGCGCCAACGCGTCCGGGCGAATGGCTGGAGCACAGTCCGTTGCTGACCATTCTGCTGGCCTTGCTGGCGGCCGGTTGGTTGCTCCATGAGTTCTCGACCAAACCGGCGATCAGCGCGATTTCAGGGCTGAACACGTATAACTTCCTGTTCATCATGGTCGGCGCGCTGCTGCACTGGCGCCCGCGCAGTTTCCTCGATGCGGTGGCGCGGGCGGTGCCGACCACCACCGGCGTGCTCATCCAATTCCCGCTGTACGGCTCGATTGCCGCGCTGATGACCGTGGTCAAGGGCGGTGACGGCCAGACGCTGGCACACCATATCTCGACGTTCTTCACCTCCATCGCCTCCCACGATACCTATGCACTGCTGATGGGCGTTTACTCGGCGGTACTGGGCTTCTTTATCCCCTCGGGTGGTGGCAAGTGGATCATCGAAGCACCCTACGTCATGCAGGTGGCCAATGACCTGCAATACCACCTGGGCTGGGCGGTGCAGATCTACAACGCCGCCGAGGCGTTGCCGAACCTGATCAACCCGTTCTATATGCTGCCGCTGCTGGGGGTATTGGGGCTCAAGGCACGGGATTTGATTGGCTTTTCGTTCGTGCAGTTGCTGGTCCACACACCGCTGGTGTTGTTCCTGTTGTGGGCGTTGGGGACGACATTGAAGTATTTGCCGCCGGTGATGCCGTAACCCTATAACGGTTTTGTCTTCGTTCCGTCACATTGCATTGCTACCGTCCTGCGAAATATCTTGCAACAACCAGCCAGCAGGGACTCCCAGCAATGAGTGACGAGCACGAAGACCGCCCTTCCCCCGATTCCGCAGCCCAACCGCCGGTAGACACCAGCCGCCGGCGTTTCCTGGGAGGCGCGGCGGTGCTGGGGGTGGGCGCAACCTTGAGTGCCTGCGGCAACACCAATGAAGCACCGGGCAAGCCGGTGGTGCGCCCGCTCACGCCCCAGGAGCTGGACAAAGCGTTGCACGACCAGGTGAAAACCGTGGTGGTGATCTATGCCGAGAACCGCAGTTTCAACAACTTGTTTGCTGATTTCCCTGGGCTGGAGCAACCCCTGTCGGCGCTATCCGCCGCAGACGCCCAACAGCGCGACCGCGACGGCAGCGTGCTGACCACCCTGCCCCCAACCTGGGGCGGAGTGTTACAAATCGGCCCGCAAAGTGTGGACGGGGTGACCTACCCCAGCGAAGTACAATTCCAGGAAAACCTGCCCAACGCACCGTTCGCCCTCAAAGGCCCGAACGCAGAAGACCTGCCATTGAGCCTGGTTACCCGCGACTTGTGGCACGTGTTTTACCAGAACCAGATGCAGATCAACGGCGGCAAGAACGACGGTTTCGTCGCCTGGGGCGACTCAGGGGGCCTGGTGATGGGGCATTACGCCCAGAGCCGTTATTCACTGCGCCTGTGGGATGTGGCCAAGGCGTTTGTGCTCTGCGATAACTTTTTCCAGGGCACGTTTGGGGGCTCCTTCCTGAACCATCAATACCTGATCAGCGCCACTGCGCCGTTTTATCCCAATGCCGCGCAGTCGGTGGCCAAGGCGCAGATCGCCACGCTACAAAGTGACGACCCTACCGACCCACGCCTCAAGCCCCTGGATAAGTCACCGGCCAGCGCCATGACTGGCCCGCCACAGTTCGGCCCCAGCGCGCTGACACCGGATGGTTACGGCGTGAACACCCTGGCTCCGCCCTATTGGCCGACCTGGATTCGCGACCCGCAAAACCCGGATTACGCCAAGGCCGACCTGCCCAACGTGCTGGTACCGCAAACCCACGAACACATCGGCGACAAACTGTCGAAAAAGAACGTCGATTGGGCTTGGTACGCCGGCGCGTGGCAGGCCACCCTTGATCAGTTCAAGGACTCGGGCGGTATCCCCAAGATTCCGAACTTCCAGTACCACCACCAGCCGTTCAACTACTTCAAGCAGCAAGGGCCGGAAAATCGGGCAGAACGTGACAGACGCCTGCGCGATGGCGGGTTGGGCGATGAGTCGAGCACCAACAAGTTCTTCGCCGATGCCCAGGCCGGCAAACTGCCGGCCGTGACGTTCTACAAGCCCCAGGGCAACTTGAACATGCATGCCGGTTACGCTGATGTGGCGTCGGGCGACCGCCATATCACTCGCGCCTTGAAGGTGCTGCAAGAAAGCCCACAGTGGAAAAACATGGTGGTGGTGGTGACTGTCGATGAAAACGGCGGCTGGTGGGACCACGTGGCGCCGCCCAAGGGCGACCGTTGGGGCCCGGGCACGCGGGTTCCGGCCCTGGTGGTGTCGCCGTTTGCGCGTAAAGGCACGGTTGACCATACCGTATACGACACGGCATCGATCCTGCGCTTGATCACCCGGGTGTTCCAGCTGGAGACATTGGACGGCCTCAAGCAGCGCGATGACGCGATGACCGCCCGCGGCCAGAAACCCATGGGCGATTTGAGCAATGCCTTGCAGTTCACCCTGTAGGTTTTCTTATCCAATAACGACACGCCTGGCGAATTAACACGCGGTTTTCCTGGCCAGCCGCTACTGTGTGGAGGTGGGCTTTCACCCCGCGCAGACGGGCTTTCGCTGACAAGGAACCAAGCATGTTCAAACCGACCAGGTTATCCCTCGCCCTGGCCGCACTCCTGCTGAGTGCGGTTGTACAGGCCGACATAGAAGTGCCACTGGGCAGCACGCAACGCGTCACCCAGTTGTTCGCTTTCCCCAATAACTGCAACGTGATCTGCTTCAGGCCATGGACGCTGGAGCAGACGGCCGAACATTATTTGAGCCAGAGCCTGCAGCGCGACGGCTACAGCCGGGCAAAGGTCAGCGTGAAGACCCATGACGGTCAGGTCTCGGCGACCTTCAGCGGCGTACCTGACCACTACGGCCAGCCCCTGGCCACCTTGCTCAATACCGCCGACCTGGCTTATCAAGGCGCCAGCAAGCTCAACAGTGATGGCAAATGGGCTTACAACTGGTACCTGTTCCTGCCGCTGGGCATGGCGCTGGAGAACCGCAAGAGTATCGAGCTGTTGCACTTCCCACCGGACTATTCGCTCACCCAGGCCCAGGACTACCTGGAGTCGGCCACCACCGACCGCTGGGCGACCTTGCTCACCGACAATGGCATTCCTGCCACCGAAACACCGGCTTACCAGACCATCATCGACATCGCGCCGATCGCCGCACCGTCCAATGCGGGTAAAGACCTGGAAACCGTCTACAGCTATTTCACCGACTACCAGACCCGCATGGTCAAGGAATTGAGCCTGTCCCCCACCGGCTCGCTGCCGATGGTGGCGTTCGGTGCACCGGTGCGTAGTTGGATCAAGCAGCAATACGGGCAGACCGTGGCCGTGCTGGGCCTGGCACAGATCAGTCCGCAGGCAGGCAAAACCGTCTCGGTACTGGGCTCCAACCACCCCAGTTACATCTGGTATGCAGCTGACCCGGCAAGCTACGACGGTAATGAGCAAAAAGCCGACGAGGCCGGTTTGAAGGTGATGGGCCAGGATCTGAGCGCTGCTTGCTGGCAAGCCGGCATGGGCCAGAAGCCCGCCAGCGATCCGAATGTATTGCTCAAGGCCTGCATGAACACCTGGCAGGTCACGCGTAAAGAGCAGACCTGTGAGTTGTTCTACACCTCGGTGCGCAACCTGACCCCAGAGCAAGCCAACGCCAAATGTGCCACCCCGGCTATCAAAACTCAGTTGAAGCAACTGAGAAATGCCGCCCCGCTCCCCGCGCTCAGCGCCCCCGTGCTTTAAAGCGAACAACCGGTTTCTACTGTCAGGTTTGACAGTAGAAACCGGATCCCACTTGGGCGAATCTTGGGCCGCGCCCATTTGCTGCAAGCCTGGCAGTCGAAAAACCTCAGCCGGTCGATGCAGCCTCACCCAGGAGAGTTATGAAAACTCCAGCCACGGATAAGGCTAAAACCGCTGAAAGTGAAGGTCTTTACCCCTTCAAGACGCTGCTCGTCGAACAGGGTTACCCCTCGACCGGGCATTTCCAGGTCGTGCAGGACGCTGACGAGATGACCGGCAGAATCAAGGCACGCGTTGCGTTTGACAGTCGCATACGCATTGCCAAGGTTTCCGGCTACGCCGTGAACGAGCGGCGCCCGCATACGCTGCAGCTGTCGCCGCGTATCCATTTGTACGACTGCTGGTTCTGCGGGCTGTTACAGCACTCGTGCAACCCGAACGTATTTTTGGACACCACGTACCTGGAGCTCTGGACCGTACAGCCTATCCTCGCCGGCAGCCTGCTGACCCTGGATTACGCCAGCACTGAAGACGCGCTGTCCCGGCAGTTCGCTTGCCAGTGCGGCGAGCTGAACTGCCGGGGCTGGATCACCGGCAACACAGAGCCTTTGAACGCCGAAGGCCAGGCGTTCATGGCGCTGTGGCGCGAGCGCAAACGCCCTTAAGCTTCGCCCAACGGACGCAAGCGATACTGCGGCGGCAACTGCTCGAAGCCACTGATGGTGGTGTTCAAGCTCTTCCAGCGACCGTCCTTGATGCCATAGATACAGCCATGGACCGACAGGCTCTGCCCCCGGTGCCAGGCGTTTTGCACAATGCTGGTGTGGCCGACGTTGGCCACTTGCTGAATCACGTTCAACTCGCAGAGGCGGTCAACACGCTCCTCCTCGGTCGGCAATTGGGCCAGCAGGTCGCGGTTTTCATAGTAAAGGTCACGAATGGTGCGCAACCAGCCGTCGATCAGGCCGAACTGACGGTCCTGCATCGACGCACGCACGCCACCGCAGCCGTAGTGGCCGGTGACCAGGATATGTTTGACCTTGAGCACGTCAACGGCGTACTGGATCACCGACAGGCAATTGAGGTCGGTGTGCAGCACTACGTTGGCCACGTTGCGGTGTACGAACAGATCACCGGGCAGCATGCCGACGATCTCGTTGGCCGGCACACGGGCATCGGAACAGCCGATCCACAGGTATTCAGGGGTTTGTTGACGGGCGAGCTTGGCGAAGAATTCGGGATCTTCCTGTTTGATCGCATCCGCCCAGCGTTCATTGTTATCAAGCAGGTCTTGTAGTTCGTTCATCAGGGAAAGCCTCAGGAATGATGCGCAGCTTTGACAGACGACCACTCATCCGGGTCACGCCGGGAATAAAGATAGCCGGTTGGCAATTACTTGAATCTTTGGGGAGCCATGCCTGTCCACACACTATAAGCCCCACAGTATGAGGATTGACCATGACTGAATCACGACGTCCCTACGGCGCCCCCGAACCGGAACCGATTGATGACAACGAAGACCGCATGGGGCAGGTACGCGAGCTGGATTTTGATGAGCAGGAACCGACATCGGAAATCGGCGAGGAGATCCCGCGCAGGGAACGCGAGCATCTGATGCCCGACGAACGGGTGCGTGAAGCCGGGATGACGGGGGCTTCGACCGAAGATAATGAGTCGACTGACGATGACATGAGCCCTGCAACCCTGATCCGTGAGGATGGTGCGCGGGATGCCTGGGAAGAAGGTGAGGATAATCCGGCGGATTACGATTTGAGCATCGTCGATGAGGATGAGATTGGCGGCGGTAATGGCCTGGATGAGGCTGAACTGGCGGATATCGACCCTGTAGACGGTAACCGCTGATACACAGCCGTTCC
>NZ_JALJFG010000030.1 GCF_023242475.1 Pseudomonas sp. MWU15-20650
CAGCGGTTCATCAGTCCGGCTTGCTATCCACCACACCTGCGGTGTTATCCAGCAGGCTCTTGGTCGCCGTTTGCAGGAACGACTCAAGTTTCTGCTTGAGGGCGGCCTCGTCCGGCGATTCCGGGATCACCTTGCCAGTCGGCTCAGCGCCCAGTGTGTATTCCCACAATTTGGGCGGCATTTCCTTCGGCAATACCAACACGCGGTCGCCCGTGAGCAATGCCACGGTCTGGTCGTTACCCGACGGCTTGATCACGCCGAAACCTTTGTCGCCTTCCGGCAGGTTCAGCAAGTCACGGCCCCAGCACTGGTGCAGGGTGTCGCCACCCAGGCGGCCCATGATGGTCGGCACGATATCGATCTGGGTGCCCACGGTGTGGTCACGCTCGCCGAATTTTTCCTGCATGCCCGGTGCAATCATCAGCATCGGCACGTTGAAACGGCCCAGGTCCATTTCGGTAATCTGCTGTTCGTTGCCGAAGCCGTGGTCACCCACGATCACGAACAGGGTTTCCTTGAAGTACGGCTCCTTGCGAGCCTTTTCAAAGAACTGGCCCAGCGCCCAGTCGGAGTAGCGCATGGCGGTCAAATGCTCGTTGAGGCTGCCACGGTCGGTGACTTTCTCAACCGGCAATGGTGTCGGCAACGCGTACGGGGTGTGGTTGGACAGGGTTTGCAGCAGCGCGTAGAACGGCTTGCCACCTTCACGGGCCTTCAGTTCTTCCAGGCCACGGTTGAACATGTCCTGGTCGGAAACGCCCCACGTCGGGTCGGAGAACACCGGGTTGACGAAGTCATTGCGGCCAATGAAGTTGGTCATGCCCTGGTTGCTGAAGAAACCCGACTGGTTGTCCCAGGCGAAATCGCCGTTGTAGACATACACGTCGTCAAACTTGCGTGCGCTGAGCAACTGCGGCAAGCCCGAGAGCTTGTGGCTACCTTCCGGGGTCTGCATCAGGTATTCGAAACCCGGCAGGTTCGGGAAGCAGGCCATGGTGGCGAACATACCCTGGTGGGTGTGGGTGCCATTAGAGAAGAAGCGGTCGAACAACAAGCCTTCCTTGGACAACTTGTCGAAGTACGGCGTTACGTTGCCCGGACGCCCCAACGCGCCCACCGAGTGGCCGGCGAAGCTTTCCATCAGGATCACGACGACGTTCTTGATCGGCAGGGTTTTCTCGGCCGGCGGCGTGAAGTCACGGCGTACGGCGGTGGTGTCGGTGTCCACCAGCTTCTCGTGGGCCGGCAGCAGCAACATGTCGCGCACGGTCTGGGTGGCCAGCGGCTGCTCCAGGGTGGCTTTCCAGATGTTGGAACGCTCTTCGGAGAAACGCGACTTGGCAGCGGCGATCAGCGACAGGGTACCGTTCAAGCCCAGCTGGTTGGCAAAGTTCGAGTCAGTGGTGTAGACATCCCCCCAACGCAGCGGCGGGCCCTGGCGCAGGGTGCCACGGATGGCCACCACGGCGATCAGCAGGCAGACCACGAACACCGCAATGCGGCTGTACCACGGCGCCACCTGGCGTGTGCCGATGCTGCCGCCGCTGAACGGGCCACGCGGGCGCGTTGCACGGTCGGCGCCCTTGAAGGCGATGCTCAGGATCAGCGTACCGACGGCCCAGGCCAACAGGTAACGCACCACCGGGAAACCGTACCAGAGCATGCTCATCACGGTTTTCGGGTCTTCCTTCACATACTGGAAGACCAGCCCGTTGAGGCGCTGGTGGAATTCACGGTAGAAGTCCATCTCCATCAGGCCCAGGAACAGGGCAATGCTGGACGCGACAGTCAGCCACAAACGGAAGAAGCCCCGCGCCGCCATGGCCCGTACGCTGAACAAGGCCAGCAGCAACGGGACCAGCGCGTACATCACGAAGCGGATGTCGAAACGGGTGCCGTTGACGAACGCTTCCAGGAAGGTCGAGGCCGGCGTGTCGAGGATCATCTCGCGGTTATAGACCAGCAGCGCCAGGCGCAGCAGGGAGAACATCACCATCATGACCAGTGCGCAGAGCAGCGTATAAGCCAGATGGGATTTGACGGTCGGTTGCAGCAGGCGATTTGAAGCTCGCTGCTGATTCAGGGCGTCCGGGTTTGCCATGTCGTTTTAGGACCCATTGGAAGTTTAAGTTACGAAATAATGCAGTGGCGTCCGTCCCTCGCCCAGGCTGGCTGGGGTAGGCGGTTAACGCGATGGCACAAATGGTGCCCGATCAAGGCCGGCAAGGCTATAAATTACTGAATGTGCAACGTTGCTACGCCTTTATATGGCCCCGGAGGTAGAGCCTTGGCAGCTGCACAAGGCCTGCGAATTGTCTTGGTTGGAATGTGAAAATTCTGTGCAGCGAATATTTCGATACACAAAATACGAATGGCACGGGCCGCTCCGACAGCGCAGTTGCAAAGCACTTTATCGGCACAACTGGCGCGCTGTAATTGCCATTATTTAGCCACTACCTTTGCCGTTCGCTCCTGTGAATGACATCGGCAACCCAGCCCAAGAAGCCGTCCCCATTATGGGGGTCATGGAACCGGCGGGGAATTCAACAAACACCCAAGGCCACCCCTCACCCAAGACAGCGCCTTCGTGTTCGGCGCAACGGAGCAAACATGCTACTGCACTAGACTTCAGCGACTTTTACATCGAATGCCGATGAAGTGATCAGCCCGTACGCCAAGTAATTTTCCAGTGCATTGCCCCAAATAAAGTCCGAATCAAAACTAAACGCATTGCCTTGACATGAACTTCCTCACCTGCAAGGTTTATAGCCGTTGCGCAACACACCTCCTCAAATGCAACACTATGGATAGGAAAATAAAATGGACACTCTCGTTAACAATGCAACCTTCGCGCTGGAACTGGATTCGGAAACAGCAGAAAAGTTTTCCGTCATCCTGAACGATGAAAGTCTGATGCACGCCGGTTTTGTGGCCCATCAGTCGAACAACAACGTGTTGACGCTGGCCCTGGCTGAAGAAGTAAAAATCGCAGCCTAAAAAAACGGGAGGGAAGTCATTCCCTCCCGTTTTTTAGTAGATGCTTGTTTATCTTTTATCAAGCCAAGGTGCCAACTTATGCAAAGGCTTAGTTCGAGCCTTCGTCGTCGCAGTGCCGAAGAAACATTAAAAGTCATCGTCAACGACATCGCCCCCCGCCTGGGCATTACCCGGGTAACAGACACGACTTGGCTGGACCGTATTGGTATTCCCGTGTTTGCCAGTATTCGACCCGCCGCACTCAAGGGGTCGCTGTGCGTCAATGCGGGTAAGGGCCTCAGGCCAGCAGAAGCCAAGATAGGCGCGTACATGGAGGCTATCGAATTCAGCCTTGCGCAATACAATACCGCCCAGTTGAAACTGTTAGAGACCACGCCCAGGCAACTCATAGAAAGCCATGAGGGCCGAATAGCGTTCAATCAGTTCTGCCTGTTGTATGGCTTCTCTGCCAATGCCGACGCGCTCATCATGGCCATCGAAGTCGAAGATGTATTGCGTCAGCAACAGGTCCTGGCACCCGCCGAACTGGTGTTCATTCCCTACCCCGAGAACCCCGGGCAGCAACTCTTCGGCGAAAGCTCCAGTGGCCTGGCCTCAGGCAATGACGTGGTGGAAGCCTCGGTGCACGCGGTGTGCGAACTGATGGAGCGCGATGTTCAAGCCTTCAATCACCTGCATGACCGCTCCTGCCTCGTCAATCTGGACCACTACAGCGCCGAAACCGACAGCCTGATCAGGAAAATCAATGATGCGGGCTTAAGCCTGTCGGTTCGCTACACCGAGAACTGTTTTGGCCTGGCCTACTTCCAGGCGTTCATCATGGAAGAATCACCCCAGGCGCCCATCTCTGTCGCGACGGGCTCAGGGCTGCACCCCATCAAGGAAATCGCCTTGATCCGTGCGATCTGCGAAGCGGCCCAAAGCCGCCTGAGCCACATCCACGGCGGCCGGGACGACATCATCGAGCGGGTCAAATACTTCGAGAAGAAGGGCCGTACGGTCGAGCTTGAAGCCATCTCACGCCTGCGTAGCGTGGCCACCGCCCGTGACCAGATGATCGATTACTCCGCCATCGACTGCCAGGAGGCCGCGATCCCCACCCTCGAATCGGCCTGGGCATTGCTCATCGAGCGATTGCAGAGCATCGGGCTCAGTACCGTGCTGAGGGTTGTGCTCAGCAAGGCCACGGACGACATCACGGTGGTCAGAATCATGATTCCGGGGCTTGAAGCCTTTGAACCGGGGTTGAAAAGGGTCGGTCCGAGGTTACTTACGTATGTCAAACAAAACGCTTGAGCCCTGCCTGCTGTTTGCAGGCCCTTCCCTGCAAGGCATCGACAGCCAGTTACTGTGCAGTGACGGCCTGGTGTTGTGCCCGCCCGTCAAACGCGGCGATATAGAGCGTCTGGTGGCGCAATCACCGCCCTCGAACCTCGCGATTGTCGATGGCGTGTTCCATGCACACCCAGCGGTCGGCCACGCCGAGATACTGGGTGCCCTGGACGCCGGCTGGCGCATCTGGGGCCTGTCTTC
This sequence comes from Pseudomonas sp. MWU15-20650, assembly GCF_023242475.1. Taxonomy (GTDB): domain Bacteria; phylum Pseudomonadota; class Gammaproteobacteria; order Pseudomonadales; family Pseudomonadaceae; genus Aquipseudomonas. Next base: position 4,531 of record NZ_JALJFG010000030.1, read on the forward strand.
CATGGGAGCCATTCGCGCCTGTGAAATGGATACGCTGGGAATGACCGGCTTTGGTGAAGTCTATCGACAATTCGCCAGCGACCCGGACATGTCCGATGACGAAGTGACGTTGGTGCATCAAGCACAGGAGCCGTACCTTTCGCTCAGTGAACCACTGATCCATATCAGGCAGTTTTTAAGGCACTGGGCGGCGGAAAAAATCATCACGCCGGCACACGAACAACATACCCTGCACTACCTGAAAAACATGTGGTACGGACATCGCACACTCCGTTGCTTGAAAGACACCTTGATGACACTGCCGGTCGCGGAAAACACCATAGACAGCGCCTTGGCCAACTTTTCTGCCTACAGAATCAAAAGCCTGGACTTGATCGATTTTCTCAAACTGAAACCATGGACGAAGACGGTAAACCAGAATGTCGCCATCAGAGATACTGTGTGAAATAAATGGCTTGCCATTTGTAAACTCACACTTCAACAGCACGAAACTTCTAACCCTCGTCGCCGTTGTGCGCAGAAATATCGCGGGCAACGGGTTACCTTTAGCCACTTATTTGCAACCCGACTTTGCCACCGCCCTGTATCAACAGCACGTCGAAGGCGCACCTGAGTTTCCGCCCCATCAAGCGCTGAGCAACGCCGAGCAGTTCATGTTGGCCGAAGCGAAGAACAACCTGAAAGCCTTGCTACCGCAATGGAGCAAACTATTCGACCTGCCGGTTAATATATATAAGTTGCTGACGCAACAAGTCAGCCTGACCAATCCCGTGCTGCCGCAACAAATGTTCCTGGGCGAAGCCGCGTTCACCAGCATGACGGATCTTGAAGAACTGCTCGTGCATGAGCTGTCGCATATCTGGTGCAGCATGATCGCTGAGATTTACGACTTCCAGCTCAAGGACAGCGCAAACGACTACGTCCTGCCATCGGGCACCGGCGGCAAGAACCCTCGGGGCGTCTTGCTGGCCTGCCTGTTCGCGGTCAGCGCCGTGAACTACCACAAGCGCCTGGTGGCCAGCGGCTCGGTGCGAGCGCGCCCCGAACGGCTGGATTTTCTGCATCAGTATTTCCTCCAGAGCCTGGCCACGCTCCAGGCATCAGCCGAACTGTCTGAAATCGGCAAGCTGATCACCTCCAGACTGGATACATTCTCCAGTGACCTGACAACTGACACCGCTCAAGGATGACCCATGGCAGTCGTACACTTTCCCCGGCAGTTCATGCCCTACACCGACCAACATAAAACCCACGTCGCCGAGGGTGTGTGTGTCAACGATGTGCTGGGCAACCTGACCACGCGGTTTCCCGCCCTGATTGGCCCCGTCTTCTCCGAGGACCTTCACCCACTGCCGTTCGTGGGCTTGTTCGTCAACGGCATGCCAGTGATGAGTGAGCAGGACCGTGGCCGCCCCCTGGACAGTAACGCGCAATTGATTCTGATCAACGCCGTGGCAGGTGGCTGACATGCAGTGCACCCTGAAGACGGACACCTCCCGTTACGCCCGCCAGATGATCCTCAGCGAGGTCGGCCCCCAGGGCCAGCAACGTCTCAAAGACAGCAAGGTGCTGGTGGTCGGTGCAGGGGGGCTGGGCTGCCCGGTGCTCTTGTACCTGGCGGGCGCGGGCGTAGGCACGATTGGCATCGTTGATAACGACATCGTCGACCTGAGCAACCTGCATCGGCAGATTCTTTATGGGGTTGCCGATGTCGGCGAATTGAAAGTGTCGGCAGCCAGGCGTCGTATCCTCCAGTTGAACCCGGACATCGTCGTCGACACCGTTGCCACCACGCTGAACCCGGACAATGTCCTGTCGTTGCTGGCCAGCTACGACATCATTGTCGACGCCACCGATAACTTCGACACCAAATACCTCATCAGCGATGCCTGTATCGCCTGCGAAAAACCGATGGTCTATGCCTCGATCAGCCAGTTCGAGGGGCAGGTGTCGGTCTTTAATCATTACCACCCAGACACCCAGGAACGGGGGCCGTGCTTCCGGGATCTGTTCGAAACACCACCGCCCCCTCACTTGACGCAAAACTGCGCGCAAGCGGGTGTGCTTGGCGTCATACCCGGCCTGCTCGGCTGCTTTCAAGCTAACGAAGTGCTCAAGCTCATCCTCCAAGCCGGGGAGCCCTTGAGCGGCAAATTGTTGTCCATCGATTGCCTGGACAACAGCGTCCACCTGCTGAACATCCATAAAACCCGGGATCGCCTTCCTGCACCCACCCTGGGGGCTTCGACCACGCCGGCATGGCGCGACAGCGACTGGCTCGCCCCCGACAGATTGCATGACTGGCTCAAGTCACAAGCGCCCTTTCAACTGGTCGACGTACGCGACAGCCATGAATATCTGCAGGGTTCGCTGGGCGGTCAATTGATTCCGCTCAAAGACATCATCCATCGCCAACTAGAGCTCGATACCACCCGCAGTATCGTTTTCTATTGCAAGTCCGGTGTCAGGAGCAAGGCCGCCCTGCTGGCTGTTCGCAGCATCCACCCGCACGCGCACCTCTATAGCCTGGAAGGTGGCATCGAGCGGTACCTGGCGACTTACCCTGATCACTGCGCCCCGGTCACGCCGTGAACGCCCCTGATTGCGCAGTCATCCTCTCCGAATCAAAGGTACCTCAATGAGTGCAAATTCTTCAGGCATTACCTGGGGTTTTCCCGGCATCGACCGGCGTTTGCTGAAAGTGCAATTCAGCTTTTTGCTGATGGTCCTGGGGGGACGCTGCAATCAATTGGCGGTGGCCTGGTGGGCCCTGCAGGAAACCGGTTCTGCGCTCTATTTTGCCAACATGATTGCCTGTTCCATCGCCGCAGAGGTGTTAGCCAAACCCCTGCTGGGATGGGTGGGGGACAAGTACAACAAGATCCTGATCATCAAGCTGGCCGCCTGGGTCAGTTTGCTGACCGCCCTGTTGATGGTGATCCTGTCCGCCACGGAGTCGTTCAACCCCTGGACGGTGGGTGCGCTGATGATGATCAGCAGTGCGGTCGTCGGCGTACGTGACCCGCTCCAGGCGTCGATCATTCCTTTGTTTGCAGACGACGATAAAGTCTCCCTGGCCTTTCGCACCAAAAGCGTGATGTCGTCCTTTTCGATCCTGCTGGGGCCGGTCATGGCCAGTGGGTTGATCTACGGGTTCGGCATCACGTTCGCCTTTGCCGCTGATTTTTTTGCGATTCTGATCGCCGGCGCGCTGATCGCGACCATACCCAGCCACATCGGCGCCACAGGCCAAGGCGAAAAAGCCACGGGCGCCGGCGGCTTTAGCATGATCTATTCCGGCTTCAAGGTGGTGTACGGCGTCAAGGTCGAGTTTTACCTGGCCATTGTCGCGATGCTGATCAACTTTGCCCTGTTTCCATTTTTCACCATCCTGCTGCCTCTCTACGTGAAAGACGTCATCCACTACCCGGTCACTTACATCGGTCTCCTGGACTCGTGCTTCGGGCTGGGCATCCTGGCGGGCAGCTACAAGATCATCGGCTGGTTATCCGAACGCCTCCCCCGCGACCTGTGTGTATCCGCAGGTTTTGCGTTACTGGGGTTCAACCTGGTGGTGGTCGGTACCGTTTCTTCATCGCTGCTCGTACCCGCCGCCTTCTTCTGCGGCGGCGTCGGGCTGATGCTGATCAACATCCCCACCTCCGCCGTGAGGTTGCTGGCGACACCCAAGCTCCATCGCAACCGGATCTTTGCCACGGTCTCGTTTCTGTCTGCGGCGGCCAGCCCCTTGGGCAGTTTCGCGATGAACAGCCTGATCGCTCACCTGGGAGTCGCGCTGACCATCACACTGCTGGGCGTCATGGTGCTGCTGTTGTCGTTGCTGGTATTTCTGGTACCCGACTTCAAGACGTTCATGCGCACCAAGGATACGCAGCTCAGCGATGCCTACCTGGACAAATACCCTGCCGCGTTCGCGCACTGACGCGCGTCGCCGTCACCGGCCTATTGCAAACGGAGTTGTTGCTGACCATGCCAGACCTCGAAGACCGGCCTGAATCTGTTCGCCATGAACAGATCTTCTGCGGCCAATATTATGACGACATGGGGTGTATCGGCTTCCTGGGGGACCCGTCCAAGGAGCACATCTCGGTACTGATGCTGGGGCTTTCGGACGGGGTGGCGCTGGCGCCGATCGCAGCCAGTACCAGGGTGGCCAGCCTATTGGCCGTCGACCTGGACGAGACAGCCCCCGTACGCAGCCTCGACAACCGAAACCGATTGGCAGCACACCTCGACGTTGACAGTGTGGTCGACGACGCCGCGCACTTCCTGGCGGTGACCCCCGACCGCTACGACGTCATTATTGTCGACCTCTACACCGACGAGGGTTATGCCCCGATCGTGTTTGATCATGGGTTCCACCAATTGCTCAAGCGCCGCCTGAATCCTCGCGGTCATGTGGTATTCAACGGTTTCGGCGTGCCCATGAACCTGGCGCCGTTCACAGGTTCCACGCCCCAGGCATGGCTCGCCCAGCGCCTGAACGACAGCTGGGGCGACATTCACCACCTGCCCCATCGACGCAATGCGACGTTCATTATCGGCCCCCTGCCCTCCACCACCCCAACCGTGACGTCCTTATGTGCCAGCGACCGGCTGTTCATGGACATCATGGGCCTTCGCCTGCGCTACCTGACCCCCACGCTTACCCATGTGACGCTGCTTGTGCCTCCGGCACTGGACTTCGTCGGGATTGATCAAGAGGTGCATAAACGCTGGGTGGATGCGTTACCGGCCTTGTCCGCGTTGCTGACGCCATCGTTCAAGCTGAGCAAGCCCAGCGATCTGCGTGTGTTGCTCGATAACCCGGACGCTTGCCTGGCACTGCAGGAACGCTTACTGAAGGACACATCATCGCTGCGCACCACCCTGGCGTTGCTGATCGCAGGTGAAGTCAACTTCTCTGATCGCGATATGTCATGGCTGCCTGATTGGGTCGTCGCGACACTGGAAAACAGCGCCGAGGCCCACCCACGGGATTGGCTGGAAGGTCTGCTGCCTTACGCCTATGGCGCCATTACCCACAGAACACGGGGAAATGTGGCTAAGGTGGACGGTTTCCGGCGAGCGCTGGCCCGATTGTCACAGGCAGCATAAATCCTCCGGAACGAGGCTGGGCCTGCGGTGTGTCAGTTGCACCGCAGACTCAGCCACGCTGAATGACCTTACGGCGACGGCCTCAGATCCGCACGTTACCGCGAGGCCCGGCAATGGCCCAGATGATCAAGCCCAATACCGGCAACAGCAGGATCAACAGGATCCACAGCACTTTGGCGCCCGTGCTCGCGCCGCTTTTGAACACGTTGATGATCGCCCAGATGTCCAGTGCGAGAATGATCAGGCCGATCAGGCCATTAAAAGTGGAACCCATGGTGTCGCTCCTAAGTGAGGGCATGCACTTGTAGGATAGTCAGCCTTGACGGGGGTTCCGTTTTATTTCAGACGTGCACCGCGATCTTCAACGCTTCCAGCGACGGCTCGGCCTTGATGCCGACTTCGGCGCACAGCGCCAGTACCCGCGGTACGTCATTGCCGAACACCAGCACCGCCTGGATCTCGTCATCCAACAGTTGGCTGAAGTTCATCAGCACATAACCGCCGTCTTCCGGGCTCAGGGCACTCATCTGGATCTGGATGCGGTTCAGCGCCGTCAGGTCTTCGGTCTTGGCCAATTGCTTGGGCTTGAGGTTGAACGCCACACCCGGCCCGAACGACGCCACGATCTGGGCGAAGAGGTCGGCATAGGTATCGGCCTGGAACAACACCGTGTCCGGCAGGCTGCCGACCACCACCCACTCTCCCAGCGAAATCGGGAAAGTGTCGTCGTAGTTGATGTCCGGGTTGGCCGCCAGGAACGCCACCGGGTCTGCGTAGGCCTGGGCCGCTTCGTCGGCGATACGCGCTACCTCGTCGTCGCTCATGACGCCGGCGCTGATTTTACTGATGAGTTCGACGAGGGCGGTTTTCATGGGGTGTTCCTGTGGCGGGCGGGTTTTAAAGGGCGCGTAGCCTACACCAGTTTCTGCAACTGCGCCGTCGTATCCACCGCCCCCATGGTCTGCGCCGCCGCCAACGCAGTCGCGCCCTGGGCGTCGGTGGCCTTGGGGTTGGCGCCCTGGCCCAGCAGGTATTCAACCATTTCAACGCGGTTGAACATCGCCGCCATCATCAACGCCGTACGCCCATCCGAAGAACACGCATCCACCGGTGCGCCCCCTTCAATCAGCGCCTTGACCACCGGCAGGTTGCCCTTGAACGCCGCACCGGCCATCGGCAGCTGGTTCTTGTCGTTGGCAATCTGCGGGTCGGCCTTGAATTCCAGCAGCACTTTTACCGCGTCGGCGTGGCCGTGGTAGGCCGCCAGCATCAGCAAGGTGTCGCCATTGTGGTTGCGCAGGTTGGCCGGCAAACCCTTGGCCAACAATGCCGCGAGCATGGCGGCGTCACCGCGGCGGGCCACGTCGAAGACCTGCTCGGCAAATTCGGCGGCTTCGGCTTCGGTCATTTGTTTGGGCTGGTCTGACATGTGGGGGCTCCTGGTCTGGTGTGCTTTATAGGCGCCCAGTGTCGCGATGGAGTTCCCCACTGTCATGGCTTTTTTGTCAAAAGCGCCTATAGCCAGAATCAATAACGAAATTGTCCGCCCTGGATCTGCGCCAACAGTTGGCCGGTGACCGGCACATAGCTGTCCGAACCCGGCAACCAGGCATAGACGGGATCAGTGCCGGCCTTGTCCGGGTCAAACGCTTCTTCCTTGAGCTTGACCTTCTGGTACTTGAAGGTGCCGGTGGTCTCCATCTTCACCTTGATCCTCAGGAACAGCGGTACCGCATAGTGCGGCAGCTGGCCGTGGGCGAATTGCAGCAGCTCGCGCATATCCAGGGCAGCCAGGGATTCACTGGGGGTGATGGCAACCATGCCCGCGCGCCCATTGGTGTTTTCGATCTCGACCCCGTAGGCCACTACTTCGGCAATCTGCGGGTGTTGCAGCAGGACGTTTTCCACCTCGGTGGTCGAGACGTTTTCACCCTTCCAGCGAAAGGTGTCCCCCAGCCGATCCACAAATTGCGCATGACCGAAGCCGATACTGCGCACCAGGTCGCCGGTGTTGAAATAGCGGTCGCCCTTCTCGAATACGTCAGTCAGCACCACCTTGCGGTTCTTTTGCGGGTCGGTGTAGCCGTCGAAGGGCGACTTTTCATCGATCCGGGCCAGCAACAAGCCCTGGCCGCCCGTTTGCACCTTACGCATGAAACCATCGCTGCCACGTAGCGGTTCACCGCTGTCGTGGTCGTAATCCACCAACGCCCAGTGCTGCAGGCAAAAGCCGATGGTGTTGTCGAAATTCAACACGTTGGTGAAACCGATATTGCCGTCGCTGGCGGCATACAATTCGCAGACGTGCCCAACCCCATAGCGCTGCTTGAACTGCGCCCAGACGCCGGGGCGCAGGCCATTACCGACCATTTTGGTCACGCGGTTATCCCGGTCCTGGGCGCTGGGTGGCTGATCGAGCAGGTAGCGGCACAACTCCCCGACATAACCCAAGGTGGTCGCCTTGAATTTGCGCACATCATCCCAGAACTGACTGGCACTGAATTTACGGCGGATGGCGAACCCGGACGCGCCGACAATGGCCGCCCCCCAGCACACGCACAGGCCGGTGGCGTGGTACAGCGGCAGCGTGCAATACAGGACGTCTTGCGGTCCCATGTCCAGGGCGATGCTGCCGAAGCTGACCGCCGTCTTGGTCCAGCGCCCGTGCTTCATGATGCCAGCCTTGGGCAAGCCGGTGGTGCCGGAGGTGTAGATATAGAAGCAGGGATCATTGAAGAAGATCTGCGCGCTACTCGCGGGGTTGTCCACTGGGCGCTCGGCGCTGGCAGTCATCAGGTCGATATAACCGTCGGGCACGCCACTCACCTGCTGATCGGCGACAAACCAGGTTCTATCCGCCCTGATCTCAACGTGCTCACGCACCGCCGCGTAAGCCGCCACCAACTCCGCCCCCACAATGATGCCCACCGGGTTCACCAGCTTCAGGCTGTGCACCAGCGTCGCCTGGGTTTGCGAGGTATTGAGCATGGCGCAGATGCCACCCAGCTTGGCGATGGCCAGCACGCTCAGCAGCAACTCTGGGCGGTTTTCGACAAACAGCCCGACCACGTCGCCCTTGCGGATGCCTTGCGCCTGCAGGTAATGGGCGATGCGGTTCGCGCGCTGGTTCGCGTCGCTGTAGCTGATCACACCGTCACCGTAAAGCAAGGCGATGCCATTCGGGTTGCGCAGGGTGGCTTGCTCGAAGTGCCAGCCCAAGCCGCACGACTGCTTGGGGTCGGTGACGTTGGCCGCACGCATGCCGCGTACCACACGCGGGAGCGCACGAACAATTGCAGGCACCTTTCGCAGCATCATGCTCCAGGTGATCATGCCGCTTTGCTGATGACTCATGGCGGAGCGTCCTTTTTCTTATTCTTGGTCTGGTCCAGAAATGTCCTCGCGCCCGAGGGAATTCGCCGGATGGCTCGCAGGAAAATACGTCAGCGCTTCTTGGGCTGTACACGCAGGATTTGAAAAGTTTTGTATCCCGGGCGTAAGCCGCCTCACCCAATGGAATTTTCCCGGGGAAAAGGCGGTCAGTATTCATAGCGCGTGGGCCACACCCTGGAGAGATCGCAGCCCGGATAACGCAAAATGCAGGATGCACGATGGCCATTCATGCAAATTGCACGAAAACGAAAAAACTGATTTCTTATAACTTGCTGATTTATAACGTTTTTTATCAATAGCCAATACTGGCACAATCACTGCACCTATCACTCCATGCTTGCCCACTTGAGCCAATGGAGCTGATAGACATGAGCCTGATCCAAGATAAATTCGCTTCAGTATTCTCCCAGTACGACGTCACCACCCAACCTCGTCCTGACGGTGGCATCCTGTTGACCCTGCGCAACAGCGAAGGCAAACAGGTCAAGCGCTCGATCTCGTACCAGCAGTTGCACACCGCCGACCAACTGACATGGGTGATCAGCGCCATTCGCCGTGACCTGGCCGAACAAGCCAGCGAACTGCCGCAGATTTCGATGCTGCAAAGCCAAAACCGCTTTGCCCTGCCGACTTACCATTCGGCTTAAGACACACAGGCGAAAAAAGGGCCGCGACGCTGAATGGCGTCGCGGCCCTTTTTTGTCTTTAGCACAGGCCCTGGCGAGCCGCTTCATTCATTGCCTGCACGCGGTTGGTAACGTCCAACTTGCCGTAAATGTTACGCAAATGGAATTTCACCGTGGCTTCGGAGGTTGCGCGAATCTGGCTGATCTCCCAGACGGTCTTGCCCTCGGACGCCCATCGAAGAATCTCCAGCTCCGTCGGGGTCAAGGATTTGCCGGACAAGCTCAGGCGTTTTCTGATAGCTGTCGGCATGATGACCAACGGTCGACATGACTTGTCTGGCCCACTCATTGCGCTCTCCTTTATTTGCTGATGCATAGCCACCTTTCGGATTCCTCTCATTGACAGGTGGCATAAACATGGCTGAGGCAGGAGAGAGTTACACAGTGAAGAGTATTAAGGCATAAGGCGCAGCATAAACAGCTACGCCCTACAGCAAACCAGGCTTATTCCCACAGCAATTTCCGCGCTATCGGGGTTGAACATTCAAATACCTATGTTTAGTCGTCCAACCCGGGATAACGGCGTGCGTTTTCGTCACCGGTAAACACAGGCACCCAGCCTTTGGCCGTATTGAACGGGCGCAGTGCCACAAAGTACGGGTTCTCACCCATGTCGAACCAATGCGGCAAACCGGCCGGAATCACCAGCAGGTCGTTTTTCTCACAGCGTACGCTGTACACGTAGTCGCCGATATGCAGCGTGAACAACCCCTGGCCGGCAATGAAGAAGCGCACCTCATCCTCACTGTAGGTGCGTTCATCCAGGAACTGGGCACGTCGCTCGTCCTTCTGTGGATGGTCATGGCTCATGCGGATCACTTCCACGGCGGCGTAACCCAGGGCGTCGATCTGTGACTGATACGCCGCGATCATTTCAGCGTCGCTGGCGCCCTTTTCGATGGGGCTGGGCTGCCAGCGCTCGAACCGCACACCGTGTTCGGCCAGGGTCGACTGGATGTCGTCGACGTGGGTCAACACCTTGTTCGGAGTGTCCGGTGTGGCGACGTGGTAAACGGCTACATAACTCATTGCACGGTTCCTTGGTTCGGCTCTTGCAATCGAAGGCCAATGATAATGGCAGCGGCCAGGGCCGCGATGCTGGCAATGCTGAAGGTCAGGGTCGGCCCCAACAGGTTCCAGCCATAACCGGAATACAGGGCGCCGAGTGCGCCACCCGTGCCGGCCAATGCGGCATAGAGCGCCTGGCCCTGGCCTTGCTGGCGACTCCCGAAGCTGCGTTGCACAAAGGCAATCGCGGCCGCATGGAAACTGCCAAATGTGGCAGCGTGCATCACCTGCGCCAGTAGCAGCACCCAGAAAAACTCGGCAAATGAGCCCAGCAGCAACCAGCGCACCGCCGCCAGCAGGAAACTGGCCAGCAGCACCCGGCGTACCGAAAAGCGCGCGAGGATGCGGCTCATGGCCAGGAACATCAGGACTTCCGCGACCACCCCCAGCGCCCACAGCATGCCAATCACGCCGCGGCTGTAGCCCAAGTGTTCAAGGTGCAGGGTCAGGAAGGTGTAATACGGGCCATGGCTCATTTGCATCAGCGCCACACAGGCATAAAACGCCAGCACTCCGGGACTGCGCAATTGCTTGAGGAACCCCTCCCCGGCCAGGCGGTTGCCGTGGCTGGCGGGTTGCACGTTCGGTACCCAGAGGCTGGCCCCGATGATCCCCGCCATGATCACCACGACCACCACCGGATAGACATCCAGGCTCAGCCCATCGAACAGGCGCCCCATGATCACCACGGTGAGAATGAAACCGATGGAACCCCACAGGCGGATCTGGCTGTAGCGTGATGTCTGATTGTGCAGATGGGCCAGGGTGATGACTTCAAACTGCGGCAGCACCGCGTGCCAGAAGAACGCATGCAAGGCCATGACCAAGGCCAGCCAGGCGTAGGTCTTGCTGACGAAAATCAGCGAAAAACTGGCCAGGGTGCACACCGCGCCAAACCGCACGATGGCCAGGCGCCGGCCGGTGTGGTCGCCGAGCCAGCCCCACAAGTTGGGGGCAACGCATCGCATCAGCATGGGGATGGCCACCAGCTCGCCGATACGCGCGCTGGAGAACCCCAGGTGATCGAAGTACAGCGCCAGGAATGGCGCCGTTGCCCCCAGCAGGGCGAAGTAGAACAGGTAGAAGCTGGAGAGACGCCAGTACGGGAGGGACGGCGTCATGCCAGGGGCCGCTTCACGGCCCAGCGCGAGCAAGCTCGCTCGCCACAACAAGCTCGCTTGCCAGCGGCTGTCACAACTGGCCCAGTACCGGCGTAGTCACGCGCACATCAGCATTTTGCCCACGGTTGCGCAGCAGGTGGTCCATCAACACGATAGCCATCATCGCCTCGGCAATCGGCGTGGCACGGATGCCGACGCACGGGTCATGACGGCCCTTGGTAATGACATCCACCGGGTTGCCATGCACGTCGATCGAACGGCCCGGCGTCGTGATGCTCGAGGTGGCCTTGAGCGCCAGATGCGCCACGATCGGCTGGCCGGAGGAAATACCGCCGAGGATGCCGCCCGCATTGTTGCTGAGGAAACCTTGTGGGGTCAGTTCGTCGCGATGCTCGGTGCCGCGCTGGGACACACAGGCGAAGCCGGCGCCGATTTCCACGCCTTTGACCGCGTTGATGCTCATCAGCGCGTGGGCCAGTTCGGCGTCGAGGCGGTCGAAGATCGGCTCGCCCAGGCCCGGCTTTACACCTTCGGCCACCACGGTGATCTTGGCGCCTACGGAGTCCTGGTCGCGGCGCAACTGGTCCATGTAGGCTTCCAGTTCCGGCACCTTGTCCGGGTCGGGGCTGAAGAAGGCGTTGTCGTCGACGCTGTCCCAGGTCTTGAACGGGATTTCGATCGGGCCCAATTGGCTCATATAGCCGCGAATCACGATGCCCTGGGTTGCCAGGTACTTCTTGGCGATGGCGCCGGCCGCCACGCGCATGGCGGTTTCGCGGGCCGAGCTGCGGCCACCGCCACGGTAGTCGCGCTCGCCATATTTGTGGTGGTAGGTGTAGTCGGCATGGGCCGGGCGGAACAGGTCCTTGATCGCCGAGTAGTCCTTGGATTTCTGGTCGGTGTTGCGAATCAGCAGACCGATAGCGCAGCCCGTGGTGCGGCCTTCGAACACCCCGGAGAGGATCTCGACTTCATCGGGCTCCTGGCGCTGGGTGGTGTGGCGGCTGGTGCCGGGCTTGCGGCGGTCGAGGTCACGCTGCAGGTCTTCCAGGGACAGCTCGAGGCCAGGCGGGCAGCCGTCGACAATGGCGACCAACGCAGGGCCATGGCTTTCGCCGGCGGTGGTGACAGTGAACAGTTTGCCGAAGGTATTGCCGGACATGCAGGGCGCTCCGTGAAATCAGTTGAATCAAGTCAACCGTAATAACTTAAGGCCGCCAGTATACGCAGGCTAACCGAGTAGTTCATCCTCGAAACCTTACCGGTAGACGTTGGTCCAACCGGCACCTTCCTCATGATGGCGTGATGATGCTACGAGTTCTGCTTTTGACCCTTACCCTGTTTTCCAGCCTTGGCTTCGCCGCTTCCCCAGTCGTACTGCAACGGCCCATCAGCCTGGACACCGGCAGCGGCGAGCTGTTTGGCTCACTCTTGCTGCCCAAATCCGACAAGCCGGTACCCGTGGTGTTGATCATCGCCGGCTCCGGCCCCACCGACCGCAATGGCAACAGCGCCGACGGCGCACGCAATGACAGCCTCAAGCGCCTGGCCTGGGTACTGGCGCGGAATAACATCGCCAGTGTGCGCTATGACAAGCGCGGCGTGGCCGCCAGCCTGGCTGCCACCCCCGACGAACGTAACCTGACCCTCGACGCCTACGTGTCCGACGCCGTGGCCTGGGGCAAGCTGCTCAAGGCCGACAGCCGCATGGGCCCGCTGGTGGTGCTGGGCCATAGCGAAGGCGCACTGGTCGCTGCCCTCGCCGCGCCGCAACTGGACCCGGCGGGCGTTGTCTCGCTGTCCGGCAGCGCTCGCCCGGTGGACCAAGTGATTCGCCAGCAACTGGCCGATCACCTGCCCCCTGCCCTGCTGCTACGCAGCAATGAAATCCTCGACCATCTCAAGGCCGGCCAGGTGGATACCGATGTACCTCGCCCACTGGAAGGTATTTTCCGCCCCAGCGTGCAGCCCTATCTGATCAGCCTGTTTCGTGCCGACCCGTCGGCCGCTTTCGCCCAGCTGAGCATGCCAGCCTTGATCATCCAGGGCACCAACGACATCCAGGTCGGCGTGGCAGATGCCCAGCAATTGAAAAAAGCCAAGCCGGACGCCCAATTGACGGTAATCGAAGGAATGAACCACGTCATGCGCATCGTGCCCAAGGATGTGAAGGAACAACTGGAGTCCTACAATGATCCGCAACTCCCGCTCGCCGCCGAGTTGGGCCAGCGTATCGTGCGCTTTATCGACGGACTTCAACCCCGTTAAGCGACTATTGGCCTCCAGTCCTGTGAAAACCGGCCGATAAGCCCAGGGTCGACAGTAAAAAGACTGTCGACTCGCTGGGCTTGGACAGGATCGCACCGCATGACAACCACTGAAGCAACACCAGAACCCACCGCCGAGACCCCGGCTGAAACCGAGGCCGTCGAGGCGGCGGCCCTGCCCTGGGCGGACGTACACGCCGAACATTTCAAAATGCTGCGCCTGGCTCCCCTGGCCACCGACCGTGCCACCGGCGCGCGGCCATTGCGCTTTGTGCAGTTCGGCTATGCAGAGCGCCATTCCTCACACCAAAGCCTGCTGCGCATGGTCATCCAGTTACCGAGCCAGCGGGTACGGCGCGAGCAGAACCACTTGGATATCTGGGTGGACCACGATAAACATCGCGTGCACTTCGGCCCGGGCAACAGCCTGGAAATCGAACCCGCCAACCGCGGCCTTGGCCGCTTCCTGGTCGCCCAAGGCGCCGCCTGGGCGAAAAAGAAGTGGTCACACTACCGCGTCGATGGCGTAGACCTTGCCAACAAGGACGCGCTCAACGAAGCCACACGCCTGCGCCGCGATCACTTCCTGCGTATCCAGGGGTTTGATGTGGCCTATGCCGATGTGCAGCACCTCAAGGGCAATGTGCAGCCGGGCAAGGTCAGCGACGTGCTGGACAGCTGGAACACCGAAAAGGTGCAGTTTGTAGAGATCCTCGAAGCCGCGCAGATGCTGCAGCAGGCTGAGCACAACCTGGCAGAGCAGGAAGTGAAACTGCGCAAGGAAGAGGAAAAGGTCACCAAGTTCAAGCGCGAGGACAGCGGCTTGCGCTTTACCATCACCTGCCTGGTGGCGTTTACCGTGTTTCAGGCGGGATTGTTGATCTGGATTGCCACTCACCGGTGACCAGGCGGGTACGCAATTAAACATGTGGGAGGGGACTTGCTCCCGATGAGGGCGTTTCAGTCATCGAATGCATGACTGATACACCGCTATCGGGAGCAAGCCCCCACACATTGAGGGTGCTCTTCGGTTAAACCCGCGCGGCAAACACCGCCTGATGTTCCCGGCACTGTTCAGCCGTGAGCATGAACACACCGTGGCCACCGCGCTGGAAATCCAGCCAGGCAAAATCCACTTCCGGGTACAACGCCTCAACATGCACCTGGCTGTTGCCCACTTCGACAATCAGCAAGCCCTTCTCGGTCAAGTGGTCCGCCGCCTCGGCCAGCATGCGCCGAACCAGATTCAAGCCATCGTCACCACAAGCCAGGCCCAACTCCGGCTCGTGTTGATATTCGTCTGGCATGTCGGCGAAGTCTTCGGCATCGACATACGGCGGGTTGGAGACGATCAGGTCGAAACGCTGGCCCGGTAAACCGTCAAAGCCATCACCCTGCACGGTGTAGACACGCTCGTCGACACCATGGCGCTCGATATTCTGGTTGGCGACTTCCAGCGCCTCAAAAGACAGATCGCCCAGCACCACTTCGGCCTCTTGGAATTCATAGGCACACGCGATACCGATGCAACCGGAGCCGGTGCACAGGTCGAGGATGCGGGCTGGCGGCTGGGCCAGCCAGGGCTCGAAGCGGTTTTCGATCAATTCGCCGATAGGTGAGCGCGGGATCAGCACGCGCTCGTCAACGATGAACGACAAGCCGCAGAACCAGGCTTCCTTCAACAGGTAGGCAGTGGGTACGCGCTCGTGAATGCGACGGTGCAGCAAACGCTGCACGTGAGAAATTTCCTCTTCCTCCAGGTTGCAATCCAGGTAGCTGTCTGCAATTTCCCAGGGCAGGTGCAAGGCGCCGAGCACCAATTGCCGGGCTTCGTCCCAGGCATTGTCGGTGCCATGCCCGAAAAACAGGTCTTCCCCATGGAAACGGCTGACAGCCCAACGGATGTGGTCGCGCAAAGTGCGCAGGCGAGAGGTAATCACGGGGGCAAGCTCCTGGAAAAAACGACTGGCGATTCTATCAGCCTTCGCCTGTACCGACGATGTACGAAAATCCTTCGCCGCATGTCGGATTTCATCCATTTTGCCATCATTGGGCTAAACAAGCCGCCTACTTGACATGGCTGCACGTCAACAACGGCGTACCTTACGATGGTAGCGATTCACAGAACCGCTCAGCCAGTGGACAATGTCACAAAAGCCCCCCTCACAGGAGCCCCAGAATGTCCGTTCCAAAGACGATGTTTCAACTCAGCGGTCGCGGTTACGCAGCAGCCAATCTGAACCATGCGACCCTCGTGATCATCGACGCCCAGAAGGAATACCTCAGTGGCCCACTCGCCCTCTCGGGCATGGACGCCGCTGTCGATAACATCAAGCAACTGGCCGCAGCAGCACGCAATGCCGGGCGCCCGATTGTGCATGTGCGCCACCTGGGCACCGTTGGCGGCCTGTTCGACCCCCAGGGCGAGCGCGGCGAGTTCATTCCGGGCCTGGAACCCCTTGGCGACGAAACCATCATCGGCAAGCTGCTACCCAGTGCCTTCCACGGCACCGGCCTGGAAAAACACCTGCAAGACCTTGGCTCCCTGGACCTGATCGTCTGCGGTTTCATGAGCCACTCCAGCGTCAGCACGACGGTGCGCGCCGCCAAGAACCTGGGCTTTCGCTGCACCCTGGTCGAAGATGCCTGCGCCACCCGTGACCTGCCTTACAAGGGCGGCATCCTGAGTGCCGAGCATGTGCAACAGACTGAAATGGCCATCATGGCCGACAACTTCGCGACCCTCGCGCTGACCAAAGACCTGATCTAGATCGCCTTTCGATGAGCGGTACGGCCTGTTTATGGCTCCGCTCATCCGCAAAGCCTCCTCATTTGGTGCATTTACCTCTGGCACAGGAACAACCTGTGTATCTTCCGGTCGAAGGGCCGATACCCTGGAGGAAAGGTCGGAATGAAGATATCCGATGGTTTTGATGCTCGTCGCTTGCGCCCCAAGGGCCCGAGCAATTGGCGTCTGCGCCTGGTAGCCGGCTTTGCCGCGCTGCTGGCCATTGTAGGTTTGCTGCTCGCGGGTGCGGGTGGCGCCGGTTTGTTTGGTCATTCGCCGGCCCTCGGCGAACTGAATGCCAGCCCAGGCGGTTCGGCCATCCTGCTGGGCCTCGGCCTGCTGGTGCTGTGGCTGGCTGTGTGGCTGTGGCGCCGTAGCCGTCGGCGGATGCGCCAGCCGCTGTCATTGAACATCGCCTCGCACCTGATGAAAAAGCACGACTGATGGCGCTTGGATAGCGTTTCCTGCGCCCGGGCCGCCGCGTTTTAGGTAAACTGCCCGCCCTTCGCGGAGGCTGACATGCAAGACGACGATTTTTCCCTGTTCAAAAACGAGCTGCGCGGCGTCAAGCCGATCAAGCACGACCGCGCCGACACTGGCAAACCCAAGGCTGACCGCGCGCAGATCGCCAAGCTGCGCCAGGCCGCGACCGTGCGCAGCGATGCCACCACGGTAGATGGTCTGTCGGACCAGTTCGTGATCGACGTGGGCCCCGAAGATGAGCTGATGTGGGCCCGCGACGGTGTACAGGACAGCCAGATGCGTAAGCTCAAGATCGGCCAGATCCCGTTCGAAGGCAGCCTGGACCTGCACGGCATGAGCGTGGAAAAAGCCCGGGAAACCTTGTGGGCCTTCCTCGCCGAAGCCACGAAATTCGAAATCCGCTGCGTGCGCGTCACCCACGGCAAGGCCGTGCGGCTGGATGGCAAGCGGCCAATGATCAAGAGTCACGTCAACACCTGGCTGCGCCAGCATGCCCAAGTACTCGGCTTTACCTCTTGCCAGGCCCGCCACGGCGGCGCCGGCGCGGTGTATGTGATGCTCAAGCGCACCATGATGGAAGGGCGCGACGAGTAACAAGTGCCATCGTCAGGCTTGCAGCGATGTGTCCGCCACCGTAACCTTGCGCTTTGCGAAAATCCCACAGGTAGTTTCATGTCCCTGGAACAGAATTACACAGAGATTCTCGGCCAACTCGGCGAGGACGTCTCCCGCGAGGGCCTGCTCGACACGCCAAAACGTGCCGCCAAGGCAATGCAGTACCTCTGCCGCGGCTATGAACAGACACTGGAAGAAGTCACCAACGGTGCCTTGTTCAGCTCCGACAACAGCGAAATGGTGCTGGTCAAGGACATCGAGCTGTATTCGTTGTGCGAACACCACCTGCTGCCGTTTATCGGCAAGGCGCATGTCGCGTATATCCCAAGCGGCAAGGTGCTGGGCCTGTCGAAGGTCGCGCGTATCGTCGACATGTATGCGCGCCGCCTGCAGATCCAGGAAAACCTCAGCCGCCAGATCGCCGATGCGGTCCAGCAGGTCACCGGTGCCCTGGGTGTTGCAGTCGTGATCGAAGCCAAGCACATGTGCATGATGATGCGCGGTGTGGAGAAACAGAATTCGTCGATGATCACTTCGGTGATGCTGGGTGAGTTCCGCGAAAACGCGGCGACCCGTAGCGAATTCCTCAGCCTGATCAAGTAATCGGCCGAGCAGGAAAAAACCGGCGTTCATCGCCGGTTTTTTTTCGCCCCCGAAATTAAGGTAAGCTGCGGCCCCTTCTGTCATGGGCAAGAGGTTTCAGCCATGTTCGTCAAAGCACTTCGAGTCGGCCTCGGCCACGTCATCATTGCGGGCGACTTCCTTACCCGCCCACGTAAAAAGCAGCGTCCCGCCGAACAACAGGCGCAAGTGAACGCCGCGGCCAAGGACCTGACCCTGTATCAGTTCCACGCCTGCCCGTTCTGCGTGAAGACCCGTCGCACCCTGCATCGCCTGAATGTACCGGTGGCGTTGAAGGACGCGAAGAACAACGAGCAAGACCGCCAGGCCCTGCTGGAACAAGGCGGCAAGATCAAAGTGCCGTGCCTGCGCATCGAAGAAAACGGCCAGACCACCTGGATGTATGACTCCAAGGTGATCATTGATTACCTGGACAAGCGGTTTGCGGCAATCTAACTGACACCGTCGATCCAAGGCTTGGACAGCCTGAAGAGGTTGAAGCGCATCCAAATCGATCATCCTGGGGCCAAGTGGGAAATCGGGCTGATCAATCGCAGCGGGATGCGCCGGGCCCGGCAGTGCAACTGCATAAGCATTTCGCCCCCCTTAGGCAAGACTCGGTAATCAGCGTGGGCACGCGCTGCTACAACGGGTTTTATCAATAAAAAGAGCGCCGTCAGTGCTCTTGCAATTTCAAGCAAATCTCAGTCCTCTCCCTAGATAAGATCACCCCTACAACGTCTATAGGGTTGTCATATTTATGAGCGCTTCAACACAGACAGCACGAGAGTTCATTCTCGCCTCGCTGCAACACATCGGCGTTGCTCAGGATAAATTACAAGCCATCCAAGACGGCGCGCCCATGTATGGAGCACAAGGCTTATTGGACTCGATACATTTAGTCGGCCTGATCTCGGTCATTGGTGAATGCATCGATAACACCGCTGGTAATTCCGAAAGTTTCTTCGATGTTCTCGATGAGGATCTGTTCGGCAATTTTACAGATATCAATCGAATCGAATCGTTATTAAACGGAAAATTCAGCCATGTCAGCTTTTGCGCCTGATAGTCAATATATCAACACCGACAAAATTGAACAGATCCCCTATCACGTACTGGCCGACAACGTACCGACTCCCTTTTATGCGTACAGTGCCACCCAAATAAAAACAGACTTTGCAGAACTTAAACAGACACTTCCCCGCGATATAAAATACTTCTACTCCCTCAAGGCCAACCCGAATAAAACCCTGGTGTCACTTCTGCACCAGGCGGGAACGGGCTGCGAAGTCTGTTCGCTGGTAGAACTGGAGATTGCACTGCGTCAAGGTGTGGCACCGAGCGATATCATTTTCGTCGGCCCCGGAAAGCATATTAACGAGTTGACGCAGTGCTGCCTCGCGGGCATTAAAGCCGTGGTAGTCGAGTCTATCGAAGAAATACTGTTACTTAATGACATTGCCGCTGGCCTGGGGCTAAAGCAGGACATTGCCCTGCGCATCAACCCTGACTTCATCGGTGAAAAAGCCAAGTTGGTCATGAGCGGCAAGCCGCGCCAATTTGGTATTGACGAGCAACTCTTGCCGCAGGCATTCGCTGCGCTCGCGCCACTTTCTCACCTGCGCCTGGCCGGCATCCATATTTATCTAGGCACCCGTATTCTTGACTGGCAGGCCTTGGCCAACAACACACAAAACATACTCACACTGGCTGCGACGATTCAGCAGACCTATGAAGTAAGCCTGGACTTTGTGGATGTCGGCGGCGGTTTTGGCGTGCGCTATTTCGATAAAGAAAAAGCACTCGACCTGGCCGCCTTGGGCGAGGCACTGCTACCGGTGGTGAATGATTACCGCAGGGACTTTCCACGCTGCGCAATCGTGATTGAGCTCGGCCGCTTCCTGGTGGCGCGCGCAGGCATCTTTGTGACCCGGGTCAACTACCTCAAGCCTTCCCGTGATGAGTGGTTTGCAGTATGTGACGGCGGTGCCAACTGCCACGGCAGTGCTGCCGGCATCAACTCCCTGATCCGCCGGAATTTCCCGATGGCACGCCTTGGACCCTCCCGGCATGACGATCAACATCGTTATCAAGTAACCGGCCCCCTGTGCACGCCCACTGATTTGCTCGGCGAAAACATCATGCTCGCCGAGCTTCGTTCGGGGGACCTGATCGGTATCGGACATTCCGGTGCCTATGGCGCCAGTGCCTCACCCGTGGGCTTTTTAAGTTTCGGCCATCCGGCAGAAGTGCTTGTGGAAAATGACCAAGCCTTTCTGATTCGCACGGCAGATAGCGTAGACACCCTGCTGGCGCCCCAGGTGTGCCAACAGTTGTCTTTGCCCTGCGCCTGAAGGAGTCGCCATGCCTCTGGAGTTTGCGACTTCTCACATCCTGTGGCGCCAGTTTGGACGGCAGAACGATGCGTTTGCCGCAGACGCCGGGCAATTGAAAATCGTGACGGATTTCGTCAACGGTTTTTTTCGCTCCCATGCCCATCCCGGCCATGCCCAGGACTTTCACGCCACGCGCTGGTACGCCTCACAACACCAAGCCTTCCGGGTCATGCTGAAACAGTTGATTGGGGAGCTGCAAAACCAGACTCGGCTTGATGACCTGGATCTGTTGGTACTTGCTCACTGGACGCCGGACGTAGAGGTCGGCTGCTCGGTGACCAACGCCCTTATTCATCAGTCGGGTTGCCACGACGCCTTTGGTATTGCGATCAGCGATCACGGCCTGAGCAGCACGTTTCTGGCGTTGCAAGTCATTGAGGACTACCTCGACGACAGCGATCGTGCAGGCCGTGGAAAAAAGGCGCTGCTGCTGATCGCCGACCAGGATGCCATCCTGTATGACAGCCCCAGCCTGGCCCGTTTCAACCCGGCGCCCAGTGCCTGCGTCGTGATGTTGCACAACCGGCCAGGCGAACAGCCCAGCGGCATAGGGTTCAAACGCTATCGAAAAATGCCTCTCCCGGCCACACCCAAGGCATGGGATACCCTGCTCGTCACGCTGGATATGTTCACGCCCAGGGAAGACCTGCTCCCCCTGCTGATCCTGACCACACCGGGTTTTGCCACGCAGTTGCTCGAACATGAGCAACTGGCAACCCATCGCGTCGAGAGCTGGGACGAGACACTGCTCTCATGCGCGCCCTGGGCCAGGCTGGAACAACTGGCACCGACCCACCATCGTATCCTGCTGATGCTGCCGCAGGGGAACTTCCTGGCCTGCGCGGGCTTTGTGGCGGGGGCCTGAGATGTATATCCATACGATCAGCAGCCTTGTCGCTGCAAACCTCACCGCCCTGCCTGCCCTGGCGCAAAAATATGCCTGGGGCGAGCGCAACACCAAGATCTTTGGACGCTTTCATCGGATGGAGTCGGCCAGCCTGTTTGAGCGGGAGGGGTTGCGGGACCTGATCATGCAGCTGTTGCAACAGTTCAAGGCCGAGTGCGACCCGGTACTGTTTGAACGCATTGGCTATGTGGCCTGGGCGCACTCGTTGAATTGCCCCTGCCCTTTTGACCGTGCCCCCCGCTTGGCCAACGATGTACGCACGTTCCTGGGGCGACCAGAGATTGAGTTTTTCTCTGTCACCCAGGCGTCGTGTGCGTCGGCGCTGGTTGGGCTGAAGTTTCTCGAGACTAAACTTGCCGCAGCTCACGCCAGGCAGGAAGACGTCTGCGGCGTGTTGATCAGCGGGGAAAAATGCTTTCACGGCACCGTGCAGTATGCCGATCAAAATGGCTATTTCGGCGAAGCCTTCTGCGCGACCCTGCTCAGCGCAACACCCGCGCCCGACGCCTTGCGCGTGAGTGCCGTGCATGTCCAGCAACTGGCGGCCTACGGCACACGTACGCGTGCGACGGATCGCGCCAGTGAAAACGCCTACGACCACGCCTTTATCCCCACCATGCTCGAGACCGTAAACGCCGCGTTGCAGCAAGCAGGGCGGCGTCCCGAAGAGCTGCGCACACTGATCCCCTACCACATCAGCCCGCCGACCTTCGACAGGATTGCCGATGGTGCAGGTTTTGCCCGGGAGATCATTTACCGTCGTCATCTGTACCAGTTAGGACATTGCTTTTGCAGCGATGCGTTCCTCAACCTCAAAAGCTTGTTGGCGCACCGCGACAGCGACACTGCCGTTCACCCCATCCTCGCCCTGGCGTCCGGTATCGCAGGCACTTTTGCCGCTGTCGTTCTTGAATTGAATACTGAGGATGAGACATGAGCACAAACCATTTGAGCCAGTGGCTGGTGCAGGCTGCACACCTGTTCCCTGAGAAAACCGCGCTGATCGAGGGCGAGCATGCCGTGACCTGGGGCGCGCTCCATCAACGAGTGCTCAATACCGCTGCCTACTTGCGCGAGCAGCACGTTGAGCGGGGTGATCGGGTACTGGTGTGGCTACCCAATGGGGTGGATTTCGTCGTCTGCTTTTGGGCTGTGCAATATCTGCAGGCGGTGTTTGTCCCGGTGAATCCGGATACACCGCCGGCGCGGGTCAGCTGGCTGCTCGGCAACGCGGCATCCCGCCTGTTGATCGCCCAGGCCGGACAGGCCACCACGCTGGCCATGGCAGCACATGCCCCCGACTTGCAGGTGGTGTTCGATCAGGCATCCAGTGTGCAATCAAGCGGCGCCTCGCGCTTGTCCCTGCAACAGATAGCGGCGCTTCCACCGGTAATCACCTTGCCCGTTCAAGGCACGCTGGATATTGACTTGGCCTGCCTGATTTACACCTCAGGCTCCACGGGTGACCCCAAAGGGGTGATGTTGACCCAGCGCAATATGCTCAGCGCGGCAGATTCCGTCGCCAGCTATTTGCAACTGGCCGCCAGCGACCGGATTTTCTGCACAATCCCCATGAGCTTCGACTACGGGCTGTATCAAGCGATCATGACGGCCAAGGTGGGTGCAACGCTGATTATCGAAAAGGATTTCAGCCGACCGCTCTTCGCGCTGAAACAGCTGGTCAAGCACCAGGCCACCGTGCTGCCGATTGTGCCCACGCTGCTGGCGATCATTGCTCCTTTGGCCAAGCGCTATGACTTCTCCTCCCTGCGCAAAATCACCAATACCGCAGCGGCCCTGCACCCCAGCGATATCGATCTGCTGATCTCGCTCTTCCCGCAGGCCGAGATTTTTTCCATGTATGGGCTGACCGAATGCCATCGCTGCACGTGGCTCCCACCCGCCTTATTGTCCCGGCATAAAGACAGCGTGGGATACGCCATCCCGAATACAGAACTCTGGGTCGTGGACGATGACGGCGTAGAACACCGCAGCAATGCCACTGGTGAATTGGTGATCCGAGGCGCGACCGTGATGCGCGGCTACTGGCGCAACCCGGAGCAGACTGCGAAAAAGTTGCGGCCAGGCCCCTTACCCGGCGAGTCGGTGCTGTACACCGGCGACGTGTGCCGGCTGGATGAGCAGGGCTTGCTTTACTTCCTGTCGCGCAAAGATGACATCCTGAAAACCAATGGCGAAAAAGTCGCGCCCCGGGAAGTCGAGGGCGTACTCAAACGCATGCCTGGCGTACTGCAGGTCGCGGTGATTGGCCTCGCACACCCTGTTTACGGTGATGAAATCGTGGCCTGCATCGAATGCGAAGCGCCCCTGGACATCGCGCAGCTCAAAGCCTTTTGCCAGACCCACCTGGAAACCTACAAACGGCCCCATCGTTATTACTTCAGCGAAGCCTTGCCCAAAAACAACAATGGCAAAGTCGACCGCAGCCAGCTATCAGCCCTCCTGCCACGCCAGGAAAGCAACCTAAAAGTCGGACATGCACAACAGACAGGGAGCCACCATGTATACGCCAACCATCATTGAAGCCATCGGGCTGGTCCTGGAAACCTCAAACCTCTCGCAGCTCAATGCCCAGACCCATCTGGAGCGTGACCTGGGATTTGAAAGCGGTTTGTATATCGAACTGATCATGTACCTCGAGGAGCGCATCGAAGACCTGATGCTCGACCCCGCGACGCTGGAATTCCACCACTTCGAAACCGTGGGCAGTTTGTCGAACTTCATTGAACTACAGCTTGCCAGCCGGGCGGCATGAATGGACGCTTGGACTGAGCTCATGACGGTGTTCAGGCGCTTTGAGGGGCAGCCGCATACCGCCTGGCATCACCACTCCCATAGGTACAGCTACGCGGCGCTCGGTCAGCGCGCGCAGGACATCGCCCTTGAAATCGTCCGCCAACAGCCGCAAAGCGACATGCCCCTGGCTCCGGTATTGGTTTATGGCCATAAGTCTTTCGATTTTCTGGCGGCTTGGTGGGCCTGCCTCTTGTGCGGTTGTCCGATTGTACCGATGGAATCAGACAACGCGCCCGAGCGCCTGGAGCGTATTGCCCATACGGTGGGGGCAAACCTGATCCTGAACACCGACGCCCTGCCGCTGTTCGCCGCCAATGCCCGGGTGATTGCCGTCGCCGACCTGCCCTGGCAGCACCATGATGAATCGGCGCTGCAGCACTTACTCGACGGCACCTGCCGGCGGCTTGCCAACGCGACCTCAACCCCGTTGGCGTACATCATGTTTTCCTCAGGTACCACCGGCGAGCCCAAGGGTATTCAAATCAGTCTTAGCAACCTGGCAGGTTTCGTGGCCTGGATACGCAGTGACTTTCCACTGGATGGGGCTATTACGGGAAATGTGCGGTACTGCTTCGATGTCTGCCTGTTTGAAATCTGGCTCGCCTGGCAGTTTCTGCAACCCCTGTCGGTGCTTGACCATCGAGAGTTGATCAACACCCGCAAGATGATTGCCCAACATGCACAGACAGAGCTGGCCTGCTGGGTCTCCACGCCGTCGATGATGCGCCTCTACCTGCTGGACCCGACCTTCAATGCCCAATCACTGGCACAGTTGCGCCGGTTTATCTTCTGCGGTGAAACGCTGCCCAAAGAGATCGTCACCCAGTTATGGGCTCGCTTTCCAGGCAGTGAGGTGATCAATACCTACGGCCCCACCGAATGTACCGTGGCGGTTTCACAGGTGCTGATCACCGCACAGATGCTGGCTTCGCCACTGCCCCTGCCGATTGGTCAGGCCCGGCCCGGCGCGATACTGCAACTCGCCCAGCCGCTGAATGCCTCTGGCCGGGGGCAGTTGTTGATCAGTGGCGCATGTGTCGGCCCTGGTTACCTCAATGCGGCGCCTGCACGCCAGGCCAGTTTCAGCCAACAGGCGGGGCACGCCACTTACGCCACCGGTGATATCGGCCTGTTTGATGGCACCTGGTACTACTTCCTCGGGCGGGAAGACGGCGAGGTCAAGATACAAGGACATCGCATTGACCTGCACGAAATCGAACACTTCCTGCGTGACCGCAACCTGGTCGCGGATGTGGTGGTGCAACCGTATTGGCGCAAGGGCAATGCAGAGGCGCTCGAGGCCTGCGTGATCCTCAATACGAACTGCAGCCTGGCGCAGCTTGGCAGCGCCATGCAAGCCCATTTCCCCCCGTGGGCTATCCCTCGCTATTGGTACAGCCCCCCACACCCCGTACTGAATCACAACGGCAAACTGGATCGTTCAGTTGTTTGGCAACTGGCTAAGGACAACGGAGAGAAATATGTTTTCATCGCAAATCAAACCGCTGTTTGAGCGGCTGAAATATCAGGACAACGCGACCGCGTTGATCAACCAGCAAGGTATCTACAGCTTTGCCGAACTGGGCCTGCGCACCGCCGCAATCGCCCAGGTAATCGCGCCATGGGCAGGCCGCAACGTGCTAGTTCACGGCCATAAGCAACTGGATGCCGTGGCGGCCCTGCTGGCGTGCATCAGCCAGGGAAGCTGCTTTACCTTTGTCGACCAATCCAACCCGCTTGCGCGGGTTGAAAAGATTGCCAACCTGACCCGCGCCGAACTGATCCTCACGGCCACAACGCACAAGCTGGAGGGCCTGGACCGCTGGCCACAATGGGTCACGCCGCACCTGGAAAATGGCGACCCGGCGTCACTGCCACTCGAACCGGAACTGACCCAACCGGCCTTTTACATTCTCCCGACTTCAGGCAGCACCGGTGAACCGAAGGGCGTCGTCGTCAGCTATGAGAACTTCGCCGCATTCTCGACGTGGTACAGCCCGATGATCAGCGACGACATCGCATATGGCTGCCATGTGAGCCATGCCTGCTTCTCCTTCGACATGGGTTTGCTGGATCTCTTCCCCGTGCTGTGCCAGGGCCGCGCCCTGCTGATGCTGGATCATTGCCACAACATGCTGCCCCGGCAAAATATCCGCCTGATGTCGCGCTACCCGCAATGCCCGGCAACCAGCTGGTTTTCAACGCCGAGCTTTGTCGATTTGATCTTGCGAGACCCCTTGTTCAACCGCCAGGAGTTCCCGGAGCTGAAGCGGTTCTTCATGGCTGGCGAACGCGCGTCCCTGGGCTTGGTCAACCAGTTGCAGACGCGCTTCCCGGGCCTGGAGGTGATGCACGGTTATGGCCCGACCGAGACCACCGGCATGACTCATACCTTCGCCCTTGGCCAGCCGCCCGAGCACAACGCCGGCCTGCTGTCCCTTGGCAAACCCTGTGGGTTGACCCGGATCCGGATTGTGGATGCCGATGGCCACAGCCTGGCACCCGGCGAAATGGGTGAGGTGCGTTTATACGGCCCGCAAGTCGCGTTGGGCTACCAACCCGAAGACGACCCGCGCAACAACGCCTTCAGCCATGACGAGTTCGGACGTTACTACGCCACCGGTGACCGGGGTTTTCTGGATGACGACCAAGCCCTGTTCATCCACGGCAGGGATGACAACCAACTGAAGGTGAACGGCAATCGTGTGGAGCTGGCCGAAATTGAAAGCAGTGTGTGTCGCTACGGGGAAGTCATCCAGTGTTGCGTGGTGCCGATCAAGGACGAGGGCAAGGTCACCGACCTGCAACTGTTTATTCAACTGCGAGAAGACAATGCGACCCATCGCGACGCACTGCGCCAGTTCCTGGCAGAACAGTTGCCCGGCTACATGATCCCCAAGTCCATATTCTTTTGTCAGACCTTCCCCGTGACATTGCACGGGAAGATCGACCGCCAGCAACTGGTGCATGCACACAAAACGCTGTCGGACGTCAGCTGATACGACCTGCAAGCACATATAAAAAACCTCCCGTCATGACGGAGAAAATGCCCATCACTCTGTGCACCGGCGTCGAACAGGCGCCGGGCATAAACGTTTTCCTCAAGGATAAAGGGCGACGCGATGCGGTTTAGTCATATCGGTTATGTGGTGAGCGACAGCGCGGCAACGGCTGGCGCGGTCAAGCCGTTCTTCCCGGTTATCGTCCGATTCAGAGAATATGTGGCCGCACAAAAAGTGTTCATCACCCTGTTGGCCACCGCTGATGGGAGCAGCCAAATAGAATTGGTCGAGCCGCTGGAAAACAATCTGCCCTTGCGCCAGCTCCTGGCTAAATCCGGCAAATCGTCGCTGCCTTACCACATCTGCTTCGAAGTGAATGACTTTGACGAGCAGTTCAACGTGATGAAGACAGCTGGCTGGCTCGTCTTGACACGCCCATTCAATGCCTTTGATAGCAACCACCTCTCCAGCCACCTCTATCACCCCGATGCCGGGGTGATCGAAATCATGTCAGGCCCGCTATGAGTCAGTTCTACGATGATGCTTTCGCCCGATACCCTCGCCTGCTGGGCGCAGACGCCCAGCAGGTGGCTGACCGACTGCGCAACTTCGGCGACACGCGACAGGTGCTGGGCCAGTGGTCGTTCGCCCCTGTGCTGAATCAGCTCGGCTTGCCGCAACGCTATCTGACCTCATCAAGCCATCAGGTAGTCAGCCTGGTCGAACGCTATGAACTCTACGAACAGCTGGGCTTTGTCTCAGCGGCGCTGATATTCAGCGCGCCCGGGCCAAGCATGGCGGCCTATGTCGTGGCCGGACTGGGCAACGAACAGCAACAGGATGCCTTTTTCGGTCAGTTCCAACGGGCATTGTGCTGGTCATGTTTTGCGATGACCGAACCCTCACTGGGCAGCGATGCCGGCGCCATGCAGACAACGGCGACGCCGGTTGACGGTGGGTACCTTATCTCTGGGCGCAAGATGTTTATCGGCAACGGCATGGTCGCCGAAACCGGTGTGCTGTTTGCGCGTACCGCACCTGGCCAGCTGGGGATCAACGCGTTTGTGTTTACGCCGCAGAACCCGGCCATCACCCGCCACCGCTTGGCGCTGACCGGACTTGAAGGCACCAACCTGGCACTGATGCAATTCGATAACCTCTTCATCCCGACAGCTGATTTGCTCGGGCAACACTTGAAGCCCACACAGCGTTTTGCGCAGTCGGCGATGGCCACATTCGACGCATTGCGCCCCTGCGTGGGCGCTCTGGCGCTGGGTGTGGCGCGGCGCGCATTGCACGAATGGCAAGCTTGCGTCACACCTACCCCCGCGCGTCTACAACGGCTGTCGGGACTGAAGCGACGGTGGGATACCGCTTATCGTGAGGCGCTGACCCTCTGCCAGCAAGCCGATGAGCAGCAGCCCCCGACAAAAAGCCCTGGCATGGTGAAAACCGCCTGTATGGTCGTTGCCGATGAGATTGTCAGCCATCTGATCCATGCGTTCCCCACAGACAGACAGCCTTTACCGACAGCCCTGCGGCAGGCATTCCGTGATGTGAAGGCTTTTGAATACACCGAAGGAACCCGCCAGATCCACCGACTGAGCGCAAGTTTCTCACCCCAACACGCCAGCCAGGATCGCCGATGACTATTGCCCCACTGGTGCAGGGCCAACTGAATATCGTCAGTGCCTGCCAAGCCGTTACGCCAGACACCCGACACTTTGTTGCCAGCCGACAGCAACTGTCCCAGGCCCAGTGGTATCAGCACTGGCCTCAGGTCGATTGTGGCGAGCGCCTGCACGCCAGGGACGCGGTGGAACTGTGTCGCAGCGTCGTCAGCGGGCCGTATCCGACCCAGCTGGTATACGACAGCCTTCACCCGGCCGCGCGCGGGGCCACTCCGCTGCTGCAAAGCCTGATAACCCATTGCCCGGGCTTCATCGAAACCTGGGGCATTTGCAGCGGGCAGTTTGACCCGGAACACGCAGGCGTCCTGGCAAGCCGGCTGCTTCAACCCGGACAGCGCCTGCTGTATCTGCATGACCCGTTGCAGCGCCTGAGTGGTGATTCCACGCCTCAATCGGCAACGCTGAACTATCTGATTTTTTCTGCATAACCAAGGGGGCGCTATGGATACCCAGCTCACGTCACTGATTGAGCGCCTGGCAAACCCTGCCGTAATGCCGATGCGTTCGGCCGAATTGCGACAGCTGGAGGCCCTGAAAACCGAGGTGGTCACCTGCGACCCCTATCGCAGCCGAGTGCTGATCCACGACAACCACGACCCACAGGCCAAAAGCGTGCTGTTGCTACACGGCTGGGGGGGGCATCCGCTGATGCTGTCAGCGCTGCAAACCCTGCTGCAAGCGCGTGGATACCGGGTCTATACCCCCTTCCTGCTGGGCCATGACCCCGATGCCTGCGCCAGTTGCGATATACCCGCTCAGTGCTCGTTATTGCTGACACTGCAAGCCACATACGGCCCATTCGACAGCGTGGTTGCCCATTCGGCCGGCGGGATCATCACCGCGCTGGCCCACACGTTGGGGTTTACCCTCAACCGGGTAGCATTGCTGTCTGCCCCGGCGTCACTGTCCATCCTGCTACAGCATTACCTGTTGCTGCACCGGGCCGCCGAACATTACCTGCCACTGCTCGGCGCCTATTACCAAAACCGCTACCCCATGTGTGCCGACCTGCAAACCTTATCCCCCTACACCTTCAGCGAGGCGCACGTGCTCATCATGCATGGCACCCGGGACCAGCGACTCGACCCTGCCAACGCCAGGCAGATCCAGGCTCAACTACCGCAGAGCGAGTTGCACATCATTGAAAACACAGGGCACCTGGGCATTCTCGCGCATCAGCCTGCCCTGCAGTCGCTGGCCAGGTTTCTCTGTGCGACAAACGCCGATCATGAAAAAGGGAACACCCATGCTGGGGCATATTGAGTCCATCACCCTGCACATACCCGAGCAGCGCAAGTCACTGGCCGAGGCAGCCCACAGCCTTGGGCTGAGCGCGCTGGATGTGAGGATGTTTTCACGCTTCTACGGGCTGGAGAGCTTCCCGCGCCAACCCGGCACGGTGGATGACTTGATACGCCCGCTTCTGGAGCAATTCGTTGCCGCCCACCCCAACCTTGTCCCACGCATCCGCCACGTGGTGCATGCGCACACTGTGCCGACCCTGCGTCCTTTTCACGAGACCGGCAGGGCCCTGCTCGACGGGTGCGGGTTTGACCAAGACACCGAGTACTGCAGCCTGACGATGGGCCACTGTGCGACCTCGTTGTCTGCCGTGGAATATGCCTGCAGCCGCCTCAAGGACGAGGAATATGCCTTGCTGTTGATCGGCGAGAAAGCCTTCCACCCCAAGGTAGAACTGCTGGATGACACCACCATCATGGGTGAAGTCGGCTGTGCCGTGCTGCTCAGCCGATCAGGGGATCGCGCCAGGGTCATCGCCCGGTATAGCGAGCAGGCCGGCGAGTTCAGCCAACACAAGGGGAATGAGCCGAGAACCAACCCGGCATTCGCTGAGGCCTATTTCGCCTTCGTCAGCAATGCCATGCGCAGCGCCACGCAGCATTTCGACTGCGCCCTGCAAGCCCTGGACTGGATAGCCCCGCACAATGTCAACCTGTCCTCCTGGCAGAAAGTGGCCGATGAACTCGACATCCCACGCACACGGGTCTTTCTGCAGAATGTTCCGCGCTACGGCCATTGTTTCGGCGCGGACCCTTACCTCAATCTCGCCGCCCTGATCCGTGGGCAACAGCTACCTCCCGGCGCCAAGGTGATGCTGGTCAGTGTCGGGATGGGGGCCACGTTTTCTTCGCTACTGCTTGAGCTACCCGCGGGCAATGAAATCCCGGTCTTTTGCAACCTCAAGCAATACCCGGATTTGAGGTCGACTTAAGTTAGCGCGTAGTTCTTCCTCTACGCGAACGCAACCACTTATGAGCGATATCACCCGCTGCTATCCCCAACTGTACGCGCTGTCAGAACGACTTCTTGCTGCCGGACAGCTCGCAGAAACCAATCTTGAGCAGGCGATTGCCTGCCTGGATCATGCGGAGCTCAAAAGCCTCGCTTGTATCGGTATACCTTCACGATTCAACCCTTGGGAAACACCGGCATTTTCCAATGTCGATTATTCCAGGCACCTGCAAATCATCGAGTATCTGAGCCGAACGGACGCCAGTGCCATGATGCTGTTGCCGGGTGCATCCCTCAGTACCCGCGCGATTCTGACCCTGGGCAATGAACAGCAGCAGGCACGTTTTTTTGCCTGCTTTGAAGAACGCCCAACCTGGACATTCTTCGCCGTCACGGAGCCCCAGGTGGGTTCAGATGCGGGCGCGATCAATAGTGAACTCACCCACGACGAACAGGGCTGGCGGCTCAATGGCACCAAAACACTGGTCGGGGCTGCCACACTGGCAAGCGCCGGCCTTGTGTTTGCGCGATATCTAAACAGCCAGCGACTGGTGATGGTGTTCCCCACTGAACGCGTACCTAGCCTGCGGCGTGATCCGCTGGGGGCCGTCGGCTTGGCCGGTGCCGGGTTGACGCGCCTGACGTTCAAGAACCATTGCGTCGCGCAGGAAGATATCCTGGGGCACGAGCGCCGCGAGCTCCTGCAAGGGCTCAACTCACTGAGCCTGGTGTTCGAACGTCATCGCCCCATGGTGTCGGCCATGGCCCTGGGCACGACATTTGGCCTGCTCACCGCCCTCGGCACGCGCACCCTGTCGAGCGTGGCACGACGTTGGGTCGCCCAGCAGTGGCGTACCTACCATGCGATCTTTCAGCAGATGCTCACCGTGGCAGACGGTTACAGCAACGGCCAGCATCAGCATGCCCTCACCAGCCAGCTCAAGCGCAATGCCACCCGACTGGTCGAGGACACCGCGTGCCACCTGCCCCATTGGCTGAACCGCGACGACTGGCTCGAAGATCACTTATTGCGCAAGCGCTATCGCGACAGCTTTGCTTTCGAATACATGGAAGGCACCAGCCATATCCACCTGCTCAATAGCTTCCGCCCGC
This sequence comes from Pseudomonas sp. MWU15-20650, assembly GCF_023242475.1. Classification (GTDB taxonomy): domain Bacteria; phylum Pseudomonadota; class Gammaproteobacteria; order Pseudomonadales; family Pseudomonadaceae; genus Aquipseudomonas. The sequence continues at coordinate 36,870 of NZ_JALJFG010000030.1, forward strand.
CCGTAGCCCAAGGGGTAAGCCTGTGACTCTGTGCCTCGATCCCGCCGATATCGTGTTCCAGTCGTTTCATCAAACCGAAGCGCCCATGCCCGAGTGGGATGCCGACATCCCGCACTGGCGCTCTTATGTGCAGCATTTCTTCCAGGCCAACGGTGAGACGCTCAGCCCGCAGGATGATCAAGTGCAAGCGTGGGTTACCAGCCAGGAGCGCGCGTCCTTCAGCGATATGATCGCCGCGCTGTTACCGCGACTGGCTGCGGTCATCGACACTGCGCGGGTCAAAACCGTATTGATGGCCCATTGGACGCCAGACCTGCACATGGGCAGTTCGGTAGTGAATGCCGCCATCCATCAACTGGGGCTTCGCGCGTGCCTGGCATTGGCCATCAGCGACCGCGGCCCGGACGCAGCCCTGTTCGCCCTGGACGGCCTCAATGACTGCCTGGCTGGTAAAGACGAGGACGGCCTGTTGCTGATTGCCGAGCAGAAAAGCCTGATGTATGCGTCAAAACTGATGGCCGGCCTGCAACCGCAAAACAACGCTTGCGTTTGCCTGCTGAACAAACAGCAGCGGGGATTACGTTACCGAGGCTTGCGCCGCGTGCCCCTGGCACAGTGGTCCAATGAGACGCTTATGCACGCTGTCGGGCAGTTGGGACTGGCCAAGGAGCGCCTGACCCTGATTGGCCCTGCCGGGCGCCTGGAGGCCGCGCATGCCGGCGTGCGCTCTTATGCCAGCGACCCCCATTTGCTGTGCGCGGCCCCATTCGTAGCCCTGCGCACCCTCTGGGAGCCACAACGTGATTACCTGCTGATCAGCGAAAATGACAACGGTATCAGCCTGTGCGGACTCGCAGCCGAGGAAGGCCCACGATGAACATCGCCTCACTGGCCACCTACATTCCACCCGCCCGAGTGCCCCTCGACCTGGTCGTCGCGCATCGCGGCGGCAACCCGTCGGAAGCCCGGACATTTGCTCAGCTGTTCGGTATGCGGCAGGCGGCAACCCTGGCCGATGATGAGAGCGCCGAAGGCTGTTTCCATACCTTACTGCAGCAACTGGGTGAAAGCCTGGATGAAGGCGAGAACGTTGACGCCGTCATCTTGGCCCAGGGCTTACCAGCACCGTCCTTGCGCCAAAGCGTCAACCTGGCATCGCTGCGCCAACGCTCAACGTTCATCGCTGCAGATGCGCCCCTGCTGACCCTCAACCAACAAAACTGCGCCACGTTGTTCTGGGGGTTGCGCCTGGCCGAGCAGTTGCTCGCAAGCGGCAAGCATCGCTGTGTGGCGCTGCTGGTGGGCGATACGTTGGCCGACTTTGACCTGGCCGAGCGCTATATCCCTGGCTGCACAATGATCGCCGACGGATTTGCGGCCGCCCTGCTCAAGCCGGGTGGTGGTCAACGCCGGGTGTCAGGCATCCAGTGTTTTTATCATCCAGGATTCTGGCAAGGCCTGGACGGTACACGCGAAGACACCAAACGTTTCTATCAGTCCCACAACCATTTGGTCGAGCATGCGCTGGCGTCCTACCCCGAGGACATGCGCTCACGTGCCTGGCTGCTGCCACACAATATCAACCGTCTCAGTTGGCAAACCTGGCTGCGGCACCCAGGAAATCGCGACCATTCGGTGGCAACGGACCTGCTCGGTGAATGCGGGCATTGTTATGCCGCAGACCCTCTGCTACTGCTTGAGCGCTACGCCCCTCAGGATACCGGCCGCCCTGCTCTGCTGCTGTCGGTGGGCCTGGGCGGCTGGGTCGGTTGCGCTGCCATTACCTCAGACGCCTTACCGGAGACAGCCCATGTCCAGTAACTCCAGCGCTATTGCGATCGTAAAACCGTCCGCAGCCAAATACGCGCAACTGGGCTTCCTGAAAATTGCTGAAAGTGCCTGTCGCCAGCACGGGGATAAGGTCTGGATCGGTGAAGAAAAGGCAGCCGTGCTGCTCCTGGCAGGTGCTCGTCATATCCGCTTTTTCCTTGAGAACGAAAGCAGCTTTCACAAGGAACTCGAAAATGGCACCTCGGTCAGGCGACTACTGCTGGGCCAATCGCTGATCACCGCAAGAGAGGGTGAAGAGTGGTACCTGGCCAGAAAGTTGACTGCCCCGCTGGTCAATCCTAAATCGGTGCTGCTCAAGCAGGGCACCCAACTCTCCGCACAGTGGCTGGTGGAGGCGCTGCAGGCCCCGGAAAAGAACTCGGTGCAGGAAATCTGCCTGCAGTGGGCACTGATGTGCGTTGCCCACGGATTCGCCGGTTCAACGCTTGACCCTATGCAGCTCGACAGCCTGATCAATCACTTCCGCAAAATCTACCTGCAGCTGATTATCGCTGAGCGGACCGAGGATTATGCCGTGTTAAGTCAACACCCGGCCCTGACGGCGTTTCGTGAGGAACTTGAGTCAATGATCGGGCCGTTGATCACCGGCGACGGCGGCGGGAACGTCGATATGCTCCAGCGCTTTTGCCAGGCACTGGATATCAATGCTCACCCGCAGGAACGGGAACGGGCGATCAGCCTGTTGCTGGGCAACCTGATCGCCAGCGTGGATAACACCGGGATTGCGCTGCTTTGGTGCCTGACCCATCTGTCCCAACACCCCCATTACCAGGATCAAGTCCGCGAAGAGTCCCGCCACGGAACGCGCGACATGGCCAGCGCCATCGTCAAGGAATCATTGCGCCTTACACCCGTGACCGCCTTTTTCGAGCGCACCACCCTGGGCCCTCTGGAGATCGATGGCGCCGTGGTTCCGGCCGGCACCAAAGTGCTGTTTTCCCCCTGGTTGATCCATCGTGACGCCTCTTACTGGCCAGAGCCCCTGAGCTTCCGGCCCGAACGCTTTCTTGAGGGCCGGAAGATTGCACGGGAGCATTTTGTGCCCTTCAGCGTGGGTAAGCGTAACTGCGTAGGCATGGCGCTCGCACTGGACCAACTCACCACGGCCATTGAGACGCTGTGCAGCCAATGTCACTTCGTCCTGGCGCCATCCACTGCCCCCGCTGCGCTCACACCGCTGTATGGACTGAACGTGATGCCCAGGGGCGCTATCTGTTTCACCCTCGAATCCGTAGGCAAGGTCACACAGCATGAATGCATCGCCTAACCTGGCGGGAGATACCCTCCCGCACCTGAGCGTGTTTTGTTTTTCAGACGTGGCCCGGGACAGCTTTGCAGAAAAGTATGAACAGTTGCTGAGCACCGCCAGGCTGGCGGATGAGCTCAACTTTCATGCTATCTGGACGCCTGAACGACACTTCCATACTTTCGGCGGGATGTTTCCTAATCCGTCCGTAATGAGCGCCGCGTTGGCCGCCAGTACACAACGTATCGCGATCCGCGCAGGCAGCGTGGTGTTGCCCTTGCATGATCCGCTGCGCGTCGCTGAAGAGTGGGCGTTGGTGGATAACCTTTCGCGCGGCCGAGTCGGCGTCGCCTTTTCGGCGGGCTGGCAACGCAATGATTTCGTGCTCAATGCGCAGAATTACCGGGCACGTCACGAAGTGCTCTTCTCCTCCCTGGAGCAGGTTCAGGCTCTGTGGCGCGGCGAACCCGTGACGCGCCACGAACTGTCCTTTGCGGGCCATGCGGAACCGGTCACGCTGCAAACCTGGCCGCCCGCCTATCAAGCTGAAATGCCGGTTTGGGTCACGACAGGGAGTAATCCCTTGCTGTTCAGCGAGGCCGGAAAACGCGGCCTGAATGTACTGACCCACCTGGTTTCACAAACCCGCGAACAACTGCAGGAAAACTGCGCCAGCTATCGCCTCGCTCGCCGGGACGCCGGGTTGGATCCGGCGGGCGGCACGGTCACGCTGATGATGCATACCCAGGCTGGCGAGGATCGGGAAGCGCTGCTGCCACGCCTACGGCCAGCCCTGACAGGCTACCTGCGCGCGTTTATGCAGCTGTCTGACAACCTCAATGCGCCCTCGGCGCGTGATCAACAGACAACAGGAAAAAAACAGGACTACGCGCTTAAATGGGGCGTGGAAAAGTACCTTAACCACTACGGCCTGTTTGGCTCTGCCGTCGAGTGCCTGGAGCAGTTGACACAGCTCAAGCGTGAGGGCATCGATGAGGTGGCGGGGCTGGTGGACTTCGGCATGCCTCAGGACAGCGTTGAAACAACCCTACGCACACTGGCGACATTACTGTGAAATATGGAGGCGATATGAATACCATGAAACCCCTGAAACTGCTGCTTGCCGTGCTGGCCACCACGACCAGTTACGCTGCGCTGGCCGCAGAAAAAACCTTCCCGTTGACCGCCTTCAGCAGCGTTGAGGTCCAACAGGGCATCAACCTGTCGATCAAATGCGCCGCGACACCGTCGATGGTGGTCTCGGGCGCTGCGCAGGCGCTGGACAAACTCCAGGTCAGCACCAACGACAAAGCGCTATTGCTCGTCAATGCTGCCGCTGAAGATGATCGCTTCGGTTCGCGGACGCTGGATATCACGCTGTACACCAGTACTCCACTGACGGGACTGACAGGCAAGGCTGGGGTAAAAATCGTGGCGCCCGCCTGTGCCGTCGATCAGGCCAAGCTAGCCGTTGCCGGCAGCATGGGCGCAGACATCCAAGTCGAGGGCAAGACCCACGAGCTGAAGCTTGACCTCGCCATGGGCGGCACCTTCAACAAGAAACCGCAGCCCTTCACCGCGAAGGTGGCGAATGTACGCATGAGCATGGGCGCGGAATCTTCCCTGTGCGGTATTCCCCAGATCAACGGGAGCCTGTCTGCCGGCGCCAAGGTGTCTGTCAGCCCAACGGCTCAGGTCGATACCGGCGCCACAGGCACTTTTGGCAGCGACGTTTCAACCTCGGGTTGTTCCTGAGCAGCAGGGCTCAACCGGCCATCCTCCGTTTGATGGCAGCCTAGCTGCCATCGGATTGAGGGCTGTTGCGGCGCAGGGATCGCGCCATAAGCCAGGCAAAAACGTGCTGGCCCGTTCACCTGGCAATAATGAACCTGCCCATGGCTGACAGGTGGTTCGACCATGACCTGCGCCACCCCACTCTCCCCCTGCGGGGGGATGACACAAAAACTGGCCAGCGATCGGGTTAACCCCGTCCCACAGGCCTTCAGCCAGGCTTCCTTCAGACTCCAGAGCTGGGTAAAACGCGTGAGGTAGTTGGCTTCGTCAAGCGCCAGCCAACGTTGCTCTTGCGGGTGAAAAAAACGCTGGGCGATGGCTTTTTTAGCCGCGACTTTGCCGCTGACCTGTTCCAGGTCAACCCCGACTTCATGGTCCCGGCACAGCGCGATGGCGGCCGAATGACCGCTATGGCTCAAGTTGAAACGCAACCAGGCGTGCTCGGGCAACCAGGGCTTGCCGGTAGCGGCTCGGGCAATGCTTACGTGCTCGACCGGGATCGCCAAGTACGCGGCCAGCACCTGGTGCAGCCAACGTTGGGCCTGTTGGCGCACCGTCACCTGCGCGGGCACCTCGTCAAAATGCCGCAGCAGGCAGATGCCCACGCCCTCGATCAACTCAGGCAGGGGACTGCAGCGGTAAATTGATGGTGACTTTGCAACCGGTCTGCTCATGGCGATTTTCCAGGGACAAGTAACCGCCATGGCTTTCAGCAATTTGCCGGCACAAAATCAGGCCGATGCCGGTGCCATTGGGTTTGGTGGTATAGAACGGCACGAACAGGTTTTTCGGATTAGTCAGCCCCACGCCATGATCAAGGATGGTGATCAATAAGCGCCCTTTTTCCTCTGTCCATTCGATATCGATCGTGTCAGCGCTGCTGCCCATCGACTCATCGGCGTTTTTGATCAGGTTGATCAGCAACTGATGGATCTGGACCCGATCCAGGCTGGCCATCAACGGTCGCGGCCCGTTCAGGGTAATCACACGGTGGGAGAACAGCAGCGGCAGCTCGGCCACCAGGGCCGTCAAATCCACCCGTTCCTTCAGCGCCGGTGCCAGTTTGCCCAACTGCCTGTAGCTGCTGATAAACGCGATCAACTCGAGGGCACGCCGATTGATCAGATCGATGCCCTCGGTGAACCCGGGAGGCAGGTTGTCAGCGTGATGCCGGTAGTGTTGTTGCAACATTTGGCTGATGGAGGCGATGGGACTGAGGGAGTTGTTGATTTCGTGACTGATCACACGCAACAGGTCCTGCCAGGCTTTCTGCTCTTCCTGACGCAACATGTCGTCAACGTCACTGACAAACAACAGTACGTTCTGCACGCCATCCACCATGTAGGTGTCACTGGTCACCTTATAGCGCCCGGGCCGTCCTTCGTGATCGGACACCACCGGGTGTTCGGTATTGGCATTGTGTAAAAGGTTATCCAGTTGCCAGGTACTGGCCGTGTCGCCAATCAACTTTTCCAGGGAGGTGCCCAACATGCGCGAGGCGGCGCTGTTACACCAGATCAGGCGATGGTTGGCGTCCAGGGCATAAATAGCAACCGTGATATTGGAGATCACTTTTTGCAGCAGGAAATCCATCTCCCGCTGTTGCTGGCGGTGGCGCGACAACTGACCGGAAATATCATTGATCTGCTCGATAACACCCTCGAAAGCCCCCGCCCCAGTGGTCACTCCACGTAGGCTGAAGTCTTCCTGCTCCACCGCTTCCAGCAAGTTGGAGATGACGTTGATTTTATAAAGCAGTTGCTGAAAAAAGTGATAGCAGAAATAAACCATCGTCACGCACAGCACAAACAGCGTGAAGAACTTAAGGTAGATCGACTGCTCCGGAAAAAGCCAAAGCAGCACGTAAGCAACAATTCCACCGATCGGCGCGAGACTGCACAGCAGCAGATGACGTATTTCAAAAGAATGGAAAAACTTACTCATGGCAGATTTTTAATTTTTCAAGCCGACGATAAAAAGCACTGCGGCTGAGCCCCAGGGATTCCGCAGCCTTTACCGCATTGCCGTCATACTGACGCAGGCGCTGTAACAGCAGGGTTTCTTCAGCTTCAGCCAGGGTGCACGCGTCGGTCAAACCTGACGCCACGTCAGCGACTGGGCGTGCGGCGCTATGGGATGACACCGAGAACGGCAGGCAGAGGTCTTCCAGATCAATCACATTGGCGCGACACAACAAGACGGCACGTTCCAACAGGTGACTGAGCTCACGGATATTTCCAGGCCATGGATAATCAAGTAGCCCTTGACGGGCCTGCGGCGTTAACACCGGCAGGGACTTGTTGTACTTGCGCGCAAACCGTTTCAGGAAGCGCGCGGTCAACGGCTCGATATCTTCCAGCCGTTCGCGAAGCGGCGGTAGCTGGATCTGAATCAGGTTCATGCGATACAGCAGGTCCTGACGGAACCGCCCCTCCGCCACGGCCTTTTCCAGGTCGGAATTGGTGGCAGCGATGATCCGGCATTGAGTGGTCTGGGTCCGCGAGGAGCCGACGCGCTCAAATTGCCGCTCTTCCAGCACCCGTAGCAGTTTCACTTGCTGTGTCAGCGGCAGGTTGCCGATTTCATCGAGGAACAGCGTGCCTTTGTCCGCCAATTCAAATCGGCCGATACGGTTCTCCCGCGCGTCGGTGAAGGCACCTTTTACATGGCCAAACATCTCGCTTTCAAACAACTGCTCGTTAATGCAGCCCATGTTCACTTCGACAATGCTGTGTTCGGCGCGTGAGGAAATCTGGTGGATATAACGTGCAAGCAGGCTTTTGCCAGTGCCGTTTTCGCCCAGGATCAGTACGCTGGTGTCGGTCACCGCCACCTGCTCCACCAGGTTGACCAGGCGTTTCATCGCGGGCGAACGGACCACCCACTCGCTGTCCATATCGTCTTCAAGCGCCAATTTCAGCAGCTTGTTCTCTTCACGCAGACACGCACCTGAACGGCGCGCCTGGCTCAGGGTAATCTGCTGCTGGACGATGCTTAGCAAACGCTCGTTATCCCAAGGCTTTTGAATAAAATCGGCCGCGCCCGCACGCATGGCGTTGACGATAATGTCGACGCTCCCCCACCCCGTCATCGCGACGGCAGGCAAGCAATCATCGAACTTCTTCATCTCGGCCAGCAGCTGCAGGCCTTCCATGCCTGATGTGGTGTCTTTCTGGAAGTTCATGTCCATCAGCACCAGGTCAATAGGCTCTGCGGACAAATGGGCAAGCAGGCGATCAGCCTGGGTTTCCAAGGTCACGTCATACCCTTGCATACGCAACAGGATATCGAGGCTGGTCAGGATGCCCGCGTCATCATCTATAACAAGGATGTGTTTTTTATCGTTCATTTTTAAGCATCCAGCTTGTACCGCCGTGCCCGAGAGCACGGCGATCGTTTATTCATAACGAATCGCGTCGGCGGGCGACATATGGGTTACCCGCCGGGAAGGAAGCCAGACGGCAAGCGCAACGACCAGCGAAATCATCAACGCCACCCCCCAGAACAGAAGCACAAAGGGTGTGTGCCCATTCCCCAGCACACGCGTCAATTTGGGCGCGACGAAAAATGCCAGAGGCAAGCCGATGATAAGGCCGGTCAGCAACTGCTTGCCGCCCTGGATCATCAGCATACGTAACAAACTATTCTCAGTGGCGCCCATGGCCATGCGCAAGCCGATTTCCTGGGTACGCTGGTTGATCAGGTTGCACATCACCGCATAAATGCCCGTTGCCGCCAGTATCATCGCCACCAGGCCAAATAACATGAAAAGATTGGCGATAAAATGCAAACCAGCGGTATTGCGCGCCAGGCGTTCATCCAACGTCTGGAGCTGATTGACGGAAAGGTTGCTGTCCACCTGGCGGAGTGCGTTGATCAAGGCGGGCCCGACCGTTTCAGGATGCTGAGCGCGCAGCACCACCATCAAGGTGGTGGCAGGTTGCTGCTCCAGGGAACGGTAGACCGTGGCACGGTGGCGGAATGCGCTGAACGGACGCCCATGAATGACGCTGGGCACTACGCCTACGACGGTGTACCAGCGCTGGTCATCGCTATCGCGAAAACGCAGGCGCTTGCCAATCACATCCCGCTCTTGGGGCCAGAACTGTTCGGCAAAGGACTGGCTGACGACGACCACCTGTTGCGAATCCTGCGTATCACCGTGGGCAAACTCCCTGCCCGCCGTAGGCGTAATCCCCATCGCCGACAAGCTGCCCGGCATGACCTGCACGTCATTGACCATGGGATAGGACCAACGCTCGTTTCTGTTATTGGTCGACGAGTCGACGTCCACTTGGCGCGGTAGGGTGAACTGCCCTACGGCACTGGTGGTCAGGGCTGCGCTTTGAACGCCGGGAATCGCAGCGGCAGCATCCCGCAGGCGCTGGTAAAACAGGATGCGGCTCGCATCGTCAGGATAATTGTTAATGTTGAGGTGGATTTGACCGGTCATGTAGTGGCGGGTGTCGACACCGTAATCCGCACGAGTGGCCTGGTAGACCAGGACCGCGAACAACGCACTGATGCACAGGATCGAGCAGGAAAGCCCCACTTCAAAAATCACCAGAGTGCGCGATACCCGACCTGCGCCACGGCTTTGCGCGCCACGAGTGCCATCACGTAGCACGTCGTTGAAATTGCCATGCACGATTTTCCAGGCCGGCAATGCGCTGGTCAGCACCGCCGTGATGATCACCAGGGCAAGGGCATTGAGGACCAACATGCTGTCGAGTGACAACTGCCACCAAAAAGGGATCTTATTGGGTACGAAACCAGGCAGTATCGTATTGGTTATCTCCAGCCCCCACGCGGCCAGCAGGACCGCCACGACACCGGACAGGGAACAGATAAACAAGCTTTCGAGCATCATTTGCAAGACCAGGCGCAGCGCAGGGGATCCAAGCGCCACGCGTATGGCGATCTCCTTGGAACGCTCGGTCGTTCTTGCCAACAATAGATTCCCGACATTACAGCACGCCAACAGCAGCACGAAACTCACGGCGGCCAACATGATAATAAAGATCGGCTTGGTCTCCTCCCCCATGAAGTTTTCCTGGAAGGTCAATGCCTGGACGGAAAGCCCTTTATTGCTCTCCGGATGCTCCAGTGCCAGCGCCTGCATCACTTGATTGAGATCGCGGTTCGCATCCTCAAGGGTCACGCCAGGCTTCAAGCGCGCATACACCGAAACCTCCGGAGCGCCTTTACGCACCAGGTATTTCGAAGGTTCAAGTTGTGAGGGCAGCCACAGGTCGTGGAAGAAGGGAAAGGCAAAACTCTGCGGCATGATGCCGACGATACGGGTATGTACACCGTTGATCCTGATATCGCGGCCAATGAGTTGCGCGTCCGCCGCAAAGTAGTTTTGCCACAGTGCGTAGCTGATCACTGCGACAGGCGGAGCGCCTGGCTGCACGTCTTCCTGGTTCAGCACCCGCCCTTGAAATGGCTGGACCGCCGCATAAGAGAACATCTGCGGGGTGTTTCTGATGGCCATGTAGGAAACTGCCTTGCTGCCATCACTGATATCCGCGCGTTCTGCGTAGAAATAGCCCACATCCTCAAGCTGGGTCGTACGCGCCTGGATATCGCTATAGTCCATGAAGTTCAGCCCAGAATCGCTCAGGCTCACGCCATTCACCGTCGGATTGACCAGTACCATGCTTTTTCCGTCCTGATAGGGAAGCGGCGTGAACATAATGGTATTGATCACCGAGAACATATACAGGGTCAGTGCCAGTCCGCAGGACATGATCAGCACGGTCACAAACGTGAAGCCGGGGCTTTTCAGGAGTAAGCGCAGGGCATAGCGAATGTCAAAAAGCATCTTATGCTTCCTTCACCAGGGTCAGTGGCCGCGCTTGTTCTCCGTCGCCGACGACCTTGCCGTCAGACAGGACAATACTGCGCTGAGCACGCTCAGCCGAGCGAGGGTCATGGGTCACGATACAGATCGTGGCGCCTTCCTTATGCAAGTTATCGAGGATATTCAGCACCGCCTCGGCATTGTGCGAATCCAGGTTACCGGTGGGTTCGTCCGCGAGAAGAATGGCCGGATTGCCGACAATGGCCCGCGCCACCGCCACACGCTGCTGCTGCCCGCCGGAAAGTTGCGAAGGATAGTGGCGGCTGCGGTGGGACATATTGACCTTGGCCAGGGCCTCCGCAACCCGCTGCTGTCGCTCAGGTTTGGAAATATCGCTGCGGTAGGTCAGTGGCAGCGCGACATTTTCTTCAATGGTCAGATCACTGATGAGATTGAACGATTGGAAAATGAAACCGATGTCTCGATTACGTACCTGCGCACGCTGCTTCTTGGAAATATTCTCGACATTGTGACCCGCCAACTGATAAGTGCCGCTAGATGCCGTGTCCAACAGCCCCAGCACCGAGAGCAGCGTGGATTTCCCACACCCTGATGGCCCCGATATCGCCACATACTCGCCCTTTGCAATACTGAGCGTGATCTTGCTGAGGGCATGGGTTTCTATTTCATCAGTCAGGAATATCTTATTAACGTCAGTCAGTTCTACCAAAGGTTCCATCATTACTGTCTCCAGGGCGTTGTTCCGTTAGCCGGCGCAGGCTTCATCAGTTGGCAATCTCAATCTGATCGGCACCCTGCCAGGCGGTGCTGTCACTGAGAATAATTTTGTCGCCAGCCTTGAGCCCGCTGGTGATCTGAATGTAGTCAGCAGAACCCTGCCCGAAATCCACTTTCATCTTGGTGGCTGAACGGTCTTTGTCATCCAGCCGGTAGAGCATAGAAGGCAAGTTATTCTGCGCGAACGGCGGGCGTTCGACATACAGCGAATTATTGATTTTCGTCACCGCGATCAAGCCGTCGACACTCAAATCAGGCCGCGCCTCCTGAGGCAACGGCTGATTGAACGTCACATCCACCTTGACCGTCCCGTTGGTCACCGCAGGATCAACCCTGGATAACACACCGGTAAACCGGCTGCGCCCGGTGTTGATCGTGACAGCCTGCCCAACCGCAAGGTCGCGTGACTGCAATTCGGGCACCTTGAGTTCCGCATACAGCTCTTTTTCTTTCGCAAGGCGGGCAATATCACTGCCTACCGTGACCCGCTGCCCGACCTGGACCTTCACATCCTGCAAGATGCCATCGATCGGCGATTTGACCTTGAGCGAATCAACTTCCTGCTGACTCAAGGCAACCAGTGACTCCACTTTATTAAGGCGCATGAAGTTCGCCTTTTTATCCGCCTCGACGCTGAGCTTGAGTGTCTTTAAGCGCCGCTCTTCAAAGCCAACCTGTTGAGTGTACTGTTCGGTCAGGATGCGCGTGGTTTCATATTCCAGCCTTGGCACCGCCGCAATATATTTTTTCTGGGCGGCAAGGCGCAGTGTGGAGCCAAGCAAGCGGCTCTTGGCCTCCAGCATCAAGGCCTCTTGATTGAGGACCTTATTTTGCAACTCGGCGTTTTTTGCCTCGGTTTCGGCCCGCAGGGCGTTCAGCTCCAGTTGGTTCTCCTGAAGCCGCTGTTCGAGTGTTGGGTTACTCATCACAACCAGCAACTCTCCCTTGCTGACTTTCATACCGGCCTTATAAATGACCGACTCCACCCGCGCGTCAACGTTTGCCGCCACCCAGTTGATGTCCCAGGGCAAAAGGACTCCGTTGCCCCGGACCTCCACGGCGAAATCACCATACTTGACCTCAGCAACCGTGACGCTGCCGCGGGCCACCTGATAAGGCGAGAATCGGTAGTTATAAATAGCCAACAGCAGCACGAGTAAAAGGATGCCACCAGCAATGGCCTTACTGTGCTTTTTGAGTACTAACTTATTTCCCTGCTGCGGGATTGAGATATCCATTTTAATACCACCCTTAACAACGTAAATAACCACAAGCACACTTCATGCCAACAAAACAAACAAACATAACCTATTGATATTAAACGAATAAAAATCAACAACCTTCAAGAAATGTGAATGCCCGCGGCTGGCCGTCTCATTTCCGGAACGGCAGACAACCCAGCCTTACTTATTCAGCAGATGAGTACGGCTAAACCGCACAAAACACAAATCCCAATAGTGGGACGCCAGAGAGTCGCCCACGAAAAAGCATTTCGAAAATGGGAGTTTATTTTCCCTAAATCGAGACAGGGTGAAAAACCAGTTAACAAACAGACACTTAAAACAGCGAGAAAAATGGCATAGCAATTGCCTACTCATCAGCGAGTCAAACGCCAACACCAATAATAAAACGCCTCGCCATTGAGTGCTGCAGAACGGAGTCTGTATGGGAGAACGTAAAATCTCGAACGCAGAGAAGACATTATTTACACAACATATAATGGACGACCTGCATAAACGCCACCTGAACATCTATGGCAAACATGCACACACAGAAAAAGCCCTGTGCATTGTTCAGGTGATCAACTACATCGTGGAAAACATTTCAGAGGAGATTACGTTGGAAGACCTTGAAAAAACCTGTGGTAAGTCGCGGTTCGATATCTGTCGAATGTTCAACTTGTTCTACAACGTGACACCGATCAAGTGGATGTGGAGGGTGCGGCTGGCGCTGGCAAAGGAGTTTATCCTTCTGGCACCGGAGTGGTCATTGACCGATATCAGCTACGCCTGCGGCTTTTCTTCCTTGCCACATTTCTCTCGAAGCTTCAGTAAAACCTATAATGAAACGCCGCTGAAACTCAAACAGTACGTAATGAGGTCGATCCGGCAGGAAGCCAAGAAAGAATCGTCTGAATATGACTTCATCTTTGGCATGCAAAGAAATGATTTCTCGCGCAACATGCTGATCAACAACATCAACACACTATAACTAATAAGAACCCACACTCAGCACGAACCTCAAGTCGCTCACACACTTATACGGCACGACACATCAGCGCAGCCATGCCGCTACAGCGTCCTGTTGCCAGACAACGGCATGAGCAGAAGCTGAGGCAGCCCTCCAACTTGCTGAAAAAGAGTGGTGAGTGCTTGAGGGGAAGGCAAAAAAACAGAAGTACGCTCGATGGGTTCAAAAACCACCGATTGGCAAAAAACATAGAATCAACGTCTTGAGACCTTCACCCTCATATTGATTTTTTTACGTAGGCGTAATGCAGGATCACCCAGCGCCACATAGTCATCCTGCGCCGTATTATCCAGGAAAGCAGCAATACGCTTGAACACCGTGGCATCGCGCAACGCACCATTGTGCCCCTTGCCTTCGGTGACAATCAGTTTGCTTTTGCCCAGGACATGGTTAAGTACCATGGCATCTTCCAAATCGATACTCACGTCGCCCTTGTCATGCAAGATCAGTACAGGCTGCTTTATTTTTGCGATTAATTCCGGCCCGATTTTATCGGGGTGTACGCCGTAACGCAGCTGGTAGAGCTTTTTCATCGACGTTGCAATATGCCGGGGCAGCTTATGACTGAGCACATAATTGTCCAGCACTTCGCCGAAGCTGCAGGGGCTGCTGATCAAGATCATTCGCTTGAACGACAACCCCTGCAATGCTGCCATACAGCCTACCAACCCGCCGGATGAGTGTCCGACTACGACTGAGAAAGGACCGTATTGGCGCTCGATATCGATGACGGCCCTGGAGAGATCGTAAAAGGAGACCCCCTTGCCCGGGGACACCCCGTGTGCCGGCAGGTCAGGTGCAAAGACGGTGTATCCCTTCGCCTGCAAACGCTGGCCTAGGTGCCTGAGCATGATGCTTCGCCCATCCCAGCCATGCAGCAACAGTACTTTCTCTGTTTGCGGTGCCGATTGAGGGTAGATAAACATTTTCACGAACGTGTGCCGCCAGGTGAGATTCTCCTGCCGGCACTGGCTGAGCAACATCATCTCGGCGGGTTTATAGGGCAAGGGTCGGGTCTTTTCAAACAGGCGCAGTGCATACAGCGCTGACAGATAAGAGGACATCATGTCTAACGAATAGAGGTCGAACAGCCTGATTAAACGGCACACGCGCACATAGTGAGTCGTTGGCCTGACTCTGGCTTTCATTAACAAGGTAGGCCGCAGCCGCATCACCACCAGCACCCGCAGGTAATTCTGGTGGATCAGCGAAATGATCAGCAACAGGGGATAGATAACACTAAAGAACATGCTCGTTCCCGATTTTTTTCGCCAGCCGCCAGTACTCATTGGCAAAGGCTAAAAAGTTAATCGTACTGAATGCAATGATGATGCTCAGGATCGCATTCACGTTGGAAAAACGATCCCAGCCGGCCAGTAAGACAATCACCATGAGCAACTCTATGATTACCGTCAAAACCAATACACGGCGCGCCTGGTCCAGTTGTTCCAGCAAGGCTTGCAGAGAGGCCACAAACGCCGTGAGAAAGAATGTCGGTAATAACACCAGCATCATCTGGCTACTGGCGTCCCTGATGGCCCCATCCCCGGACAAAATGCCAATCAGCCTTTTTTCACCGAAGTAGACCCCGACCGTGAGCACAAGATAAAGCCCGCCGATAAACATCAGCCCACGATGCAGGAGCCGTTTCAGTCCCTCACCGCTGCTGATGGTCAGACGCTGGTTTATCAGGATGGCGAGGGCTGAGCCGCAGGCCACTGCTGGAATGACGATGAACATCCTGATCTTGGTGATGATCAGGAACGCCGCGACATACTGTTCACCCAGCGTGCCAATCAGTGGAAACACCAGCAGCGAACTGAAAAACACCACCATGAACGATGCGAAGATCGGCAAGCCCACCTGCTGGAGCAGGCCTTTCAATCGCGCAATGAACGCTTGCGGTCGGTCATCCGGCTCCTGGCGGCCAACACGCCATACCAGCCAGGTGGCGACCGGGAGCAACAGGCCGGATGCCAAGGCATTGGCCAGGAGAATGGAATAGAAGCCCAGGCCGTAGACGTGGTAGCTGGTGTAGCAAATACCGGCGTTCAGGAGAATGTAGGCAATCACAAGGAACATGCTCGCCGCACTTTTACCCTGCCCTCGCAGAGCGCTGTTGCACATCTCTAGCTGAATGAACGGCAACATCGACAGGAAATAGAGAGGAAGCGCCTCTGGGTAAAAGCTCCCGCCGGATACAGGCAGCAGCTTTTCCAGCCAAGACGACGACAACGCAATTGCCCCACTCAACAAGGCAACCACCAGGATGCCCAGCAAGGATAAAAAGGTGGTTGCCCTCGATACTTTCTGTCTTGACCAAAGGTTCAAGGACCTGGCGCTGAACACCTGGTTGCTGATAGCCAGGCATTCGAGAATCGCCAGGAATAAAAAACTGAACGGCTGGATCATCGACAGCCAATAAATCGAGGTTGTCTCGGCGCCATGCCCCAAGATGGCGGTCTGGATGTTTTGCGAAAAAGACACCGCGACGGCCACAACGATCATTGGCCATGCAAGCTTGAGCAGATCCACGATATCCCGGCCTGCCCCCTGGCGTTGCAACAGCACCAACCCCGGCGAAGTGCTCACATGACCTCCCCCAGGCTATCGCGCCGTGGCACGGCGTAGTAACCCGTTGTCTTGCCATACAGGCTGTAAAACATCATCGACAGATAAGACAGCGTGTGCGTTGCACCAAGCAGGTAGCCATGGCCACCCATCAGTTTTTCCGCTCGGTTGGTCAGCAGGGTGATCTGCCAATGGTCGTCTTCAGCGTCCTGGAAGTCTTGCGCCGCGATGCGCATTTCCCATTGGGACACCAAGAGGCTGCACTGGCTGCTCAAGTCCGCGAATTCGGCTTTGATCAACTGATGCCGGGTGGTTTTCACACCAAAGCTGCGGCGTGCGGACAAATGCGTCCAGCTCATGCCCAGCATGCGCACCAACAGCCCCAAGCGGGCGGCGACAGAGACAATGAGTTGGGTATCATCGACGGCGACCGTCCGCTCTTCTCCCAGGAATTGCAGGTCCAGGCCGAGGCAAGCAAGCACCCTGTCCACCTGGGCTGGGCTGGCTGTCGCTGTGCGTTCATACGGCACGATTTGATAGCCGTGGCTGAATGCACTCGCCGCCGGCAACTCAAGACGCAACAAGCGCACGGCTTGCGCAGGCTCATTATCCGCAAACAGCTGATAAGTCCTGTTAAACGGACCGTCAGGCATACGAGCTCTCCACCTGCACGTGCTGCTCAATCCACCCGATCAATTTACCGACCGAGGTGAATGCGTCCTGACTGATTTGATCAGGCTCAAACATCAACCCAGGTACTTTTTCTTCAAGGGTCAACAAGAACTGCACAAACAACACTGAATCCAGATCCAAGTCTTCGTTGAAATCCGTTTCCAGGCTGACCGACACGCCGGACGACATAACATCGTTGAGCGCTTCATTAACCGCCAAGAGAAGACGTGACATGTAAAACCTCGCTGTTTTGGTTTTTTTCAATTAAAACGCATGAAAGCGTAACGCCCATGCCCATGGTCAGGCAGAGTATTCGTTGCCCGCTAAAGCCTTTTAACAGGGCGGACAAATTAAATAGGACATCCGAACAATAGGCATGCCCGTACTCGGCAACATGTTCGGTAAACAGAATCCCTTTGAAACCCAACTTATCGGCCACTCTTTTAAGCATCGGCAGGTCTAGGTTGCACGGAACGATGGCGTCGATACTGTCAGGCGACACATTGAATTTATCCAACGCATACAGGTAGAAGTCATAATAGTCCTGCTCCAGCGACGCATATAACTCGCGCCGGCGCGTGGGCGTTTCCTGGCGGTGGTTATCATAGAAGGACGCCAGGTGCCTTACAGCGGTATGCGTCAACTGCCACTGGGCAGGTCCCGCATTGAGCAGCATCGCCGCAGGCACTTCGGCCAGCACGCTGTTATCCAGCCGGTTGACGGCACTGTGAAAAGCCTTCTCCCCGGTCAGGAGAATCATCGGCTCGCCGCGCTTGATCAATCTGTTTTTGAATAGGTGAATCGCCGATAAGGCAGACGAACAATGGTTCAAGTTGACCGTGAGTACTTCCCAATGCCCTATCCCGCCGGCCTCGGCAATGTCCTCCAGCCAATGACTATCAAAGAACGTGTTATGCGTTTGGGTCTTGGCATATACCAGGCACCCACTGAGTTGTTTGACATAAGGGTTTGCTGCCATCAGTGCGCACAGCGTTTGCTCCAGCATCTGTGCATGGGGGCTGGACGACATGCCAACGGCCTGTAAAGAATAATAGCGCTGCAGGACCTTGCACGTACCCGCTTTTAAATCGTGGGATTGCTCAAGCGTACTCAAGGGTTCTAATGAAATACGATCCGGCAACCAACATAAATAATTAAGTGGCAGCATAACGTTCCCGCATGGCGTAGTTTTTTAGTGCATCACTAAACTACCCACATCGTCCCAGAAACGAATTGTGCTTTTTGCCTCAAATTGCTTAAACGGCATGATTTTCCCATTTGCAGATCCCACAAATGGAATTTTTACGGGCGACCGGCAAGGGTGCCCTCAAGAACCCCCTCGCCGGCCAGACGCGATCGCGCGGGTCAGTCCAACATTGCAACATGCTTGGGATGGCTCGCCACGCGGGCCAACCACGCCTGCACCGCCGGGTAAGGCGACAGATCAAAACCGCCCTCATGCGCCACATGGGTGTAGGCATACAGCGCGATATCGGCAATCGAGTACTGGTCGCCCACCAGGTACGGTGTTGCTTGCAGCTGACGCTCCATCACCTTCAGTGCCTTGTAACCGCCCTTGTGAGTAGTTTTGTACTCATCAAGGCGATCTTCCGGCATGTTCAGGTAAAACTGGATAAACCGTGCGACCGCAATATACGGCTCGTGGCTGTATTGCTCGAAAAACTGCCACTGCAGTACTTGAGTGCGCAGGCGCGGCTCGCTCGGCAAAAACTCGCTGCCATCGGCGAGGAAGTTGAGGATCGCGTTGGATTCCCACAGACAGGTGCCGTCTTCAAGTTCCAAGACGGGGATCTTGCCGTTGGGGTTCTTGGCCAGAAACTCGGCGGTCTCGGTGTCACCGTTGAGGATGTCGACATCGATCCATTGATACGGGATGCCCAACAGGTTGAGCATCAATTTGACCTTGTAGCAGTTGCCCGACTTGTAATCGCCATAAACCTTGTACATGGGGCTCCCCTTATGCCGCTTGCGCGTGCTGTGCTTGACGGACCACCGCGGCCAGGCGCTTGAGACCTTCATCCAGGCGGGCCGGGTCGATATGGCTGAAATTGAGCCGCAACGAGCCGAGGTGTTGGTCCGGCTCAGAAAAGAACGGTTCACCGGGCATGAACGCGACGTTCTGTTCTAATGCTTGCGCCAATAAGGTGCGGGTGTCGAGCGGCTGTTTCAAGGTCAGCCAGAAGAATAATCCGCCTTGGGGCACTTGCCAGTCGGCCAGTTCGCCAAAGTGACGCGCAAGGGCCGCCTGGAAGGCATCGCGGCGCTCACGGTAAAAGCTGCGCAATTGGACCAGATGTTGCTGGTAGTTTTCGCTGCCGAGCCACTGCATCGCCTGCCATTGGCCGACACGGTTGGTGTGCAGGTCCGCCGATTGCTTGAGCTTGAGCAAATGCGGGAACAGGTCCGGGCTGGCAATCAGGTAGCCGACACGCAGCCCAGGCAGCAGGGTCTTGGACACCGTGCCGGTGTAGATCCAGCTGGCTCGCTTCAAGCGCCCAGCGATGGGCTGCGCACTGCCACCGTCGAAGGTCAGCTCGCGGTAGGGCTCGTCTTCGATCAAGGTCACGCCGAACTCATCGAGCAAGGCGGCGACGGCCTCGCGCTTGGCTTCGCTGTAGCGTACGGCTGAGGGATTCTGGAACGTCGGGATCAGGTAGATGAACGCCGGGTGATGGCGTTCGAGGCTCGCACGCAGGGCGGCCAGGTCCGGACCATCCGCCTCCAGCGGTACGGTGAGGCAATCGGCACCGAACAATTGGAAGATCTGCAGCGCGGCCAGGTAGGTCGGGCCTTCCAGCAGGACTTGGGTGCCTTTGTCGATATACAGCTTGGCCGCCAGGTCCAGGGTTTGCTGGGAGCCGCTGACTACCAGCACTTGGCTGGCCTGGCAAGGCACGCCCAGGGCACGCGCCTGGGCGGCGAGCAGTTCACGCAACTGCGGCTCGCCTTCGCTCATGCCGTATTGGCCGATGTTCAAGGGCATCTCGTCCCAGTTCAACGCCGGCAGCATGGCTTCGGCCGGCAGGCCGCCGGCGAATGACATCACTTCCGGGCGCTGGGCGGCCGCGAGGATTTCACGGATCAAAGAGCTTTTGAGGCGCGTAACACGTTCGGAGAAAGCCATGGGGGTCACCGCTAGCGAAGGCTGTGGGAAATACGTCAAACTGCTTGACCGAAATTACGACGGCTTATACGGATACGTCAATATGCTTGACCTTAAAAACCAGACCAGTCAGCAGCAAGCCATGGAAGCCTTCTTTTTCGGCTACCAGGCGTTCACCGCCAAGGCGGATGAAATGCTTGAACGCCGTGGCCTGAGCCGAGTGCACCAGCGCATCGTTTTTTTTATCGCGCGCTACCCTGCCCTCAGCGTGAAGGAACTACTGGAACTGTTGGGTGTGAGCAAACAGGCGCTGAACATGCCCTTGCGCCAATTGCAGGAAATGCACTTGGTGGACAGCGTTGCGTCCGAGACGGATAAACGTAGACGCCTGCTGCAATTGACCGATGAAGGCCAGCGTTTCGAGCAATCGTTGCGCCGCGAACAGGTCAAGCTGTTGCAACGCGCCTTCAGCGAAGCCGGCGCAGAAGCCGTGGCGGGATGGCTGGCCGTCAACCAGGCGTTGAGTAGTGTGAATTAGCCTTTCATCCCCTTTTGCTCACATAATCGAAAACATTATTTGCTTTCTTTGTATACAAAAGCATAATTCGCTTCGTGCGAGTTCCTGACCTTTTGGTCAACAAAACCCGCCAGTACCTCAAAGCGCTGTTGCCCACTCATGTGACCGGCGCTGGAAATAACAATAAAACGCTTGAGGAGTACTCGCTGTGGATAGCCGCAAAACCGAAGCCCCTACGCTGGACCTCTCGCCCCCCCAGGGCGGCTGGCTGGAACGCCTGTTCAAACTGAGCTTGCATGGCACCACAGTGAAGACCGAGCTGATCGCCGGCCTCACCACGTTCATCACCATGGCCTACATCATCTTCGTCAACCCCAACATCATGGCCGACGCCGGCATCGATCACGGTGCGGCGTTCGTTGCCACCTGTATTGCCGCCGCGCTGGGCTGCCTGCTGATGGGCCTGTACGCCAACTGGCCGGTCGGCCTGGCGCCAGGCATGGGGCTCAACGCGTTTTTCACCTACACCGTGGTCGGCACCATGGGCTACCACTGGGAAACCGCGCTGGGTGCGGTGTTCATTTCCGGCGTGCTGTTCATGGGCCTGACCCTTTCGCGGGTTCGCGAATGGTTGCTCAACAGCATTCCGGTGAGCCTGCGCCACGCGATGGGCGCCGGCGTCGGGTTGTTCCTTGGGGTGATCGGATTGAAGACCGCCGGGATCATCGTCCAAAGCCCTGCCACGCTGATCAAGCTCGGCTCGTTGCACGAGCCTGCACCGCTGCTGGCGGCGGTGTGCTTTTTGCTGATTGCGATCCTCAGCTACCACCGAGTGTTCGGCGCGATCCTGATCAGCATCATCGCCGTCACCCTGGCCGGTTGGGGCCTGGGCCTGGTGCACTACAACGGCGTTCTCTCCACCCCGCCGAGCCTGGCGCCCACCTGGATGGCAATGGACATCAAGGGTGTATTCAATGTCAGCATGATCAGCGTGGTATTTGCCTTTCTTTTTGTGCACATGTTTGACACCGCCGGTACACTGATGGGCGTTGCACAACGTGCGGGGCTGGTGAATGCCGATGGCAAGATCGATAACCTGTCCCGTGCCTTGAAGGCCGACAGTGCGTCCAGCGTGTTTGGCGCCATGGTCGGTGTACCGCCGGTGACCAGCTATGTGGAGAGCGCCGCGGGTGTGGCCGCAGGTGGCCGTACCGGGTTGACCGCCGTGACCGTGGGCATTCTGTTTGTAGCGGCGATGTTTTTCGCACCACTGGCCGGCATGATCCCCGCCTACGCCACCGCCGGCGCGTTGATTTACGTGGCGATGCTGATGATGGCGAGCATGGCCCATATCAACTGGGATGAAGCCACCGACAGCATTCCGGCGATCGTCACCGCCATCATGATGCCGCTGACGTTCTCGGTCGCCGACGGTATCGCCCTGGGCTTTATCACTTATGTGGCGCTCAAGGCCGGCACCGGCAAGTACCGCGAGATTTCCGTCAGCCTGTGGGTGTTGTGCGCGATTTTCATCGCGAAGTTCATCTTCCTGTAGCACGGGAATGGCTGAAAAACCGCCTCACCTTCGGGTGGGGCTTTTGCACGAATGGAGGACTGTGAATGACCCTGGAAACCTGGCTGCTGTTCAGCGGCGCTGCACTGATCGTGATCCTGATTCCCGGCCCGCTGTCGCTGCTGATGATCAGCAACAGCCTCAACTACGGCCTGCGCCGCTCGTACCCGGCGTTTTTGGGCGGCGTGTTTGCGTCGATCTGCCTGTTGAGCGCTTCGGCCTTGGGTCTGGGGGCCTTGTTGCTGGCCTCGGAACAGCTGTTCAGTGCCTTGAAGGTCGTCGGCGCAGCGTACCTGTTCTACCTCGCCTGGCAGAGCTGGCAGCAATCGCGCCAACCGAGCCAGGGCGCCGTCGTGCCTGCGGCCGCGGCGACACCCCGGTTCCGCACGCTGTTTGGCCGGGCTTTTGTACTGGGTGCCAGCAACCCTAAAGACATCCTGTTTTTCGCGGCCTTCCTGCCGCAGTTTCTCAATAGCCAGCAGCCTTTCCTGCCACAGTTGTTGACCATGATCGCCACCTGGACGGTGCTCGACCTGCTGTGCAAGCTGGCCTACGGCCTGGGTGCCCATGGCGCCGCGCGGTATTTGCGCAGCGGTTCGGGCCAGAGCTGGTTCAACCGCATCAGCGCCGCGCTGTTCGGCGGCGCCGGCATAGCGTCATTGATCAAAGCTCCGCTGGCCTGATGAAGTAGATCGTGGGCGGATTAACGTTCTGCACGCCCGCGATCAGCTTGACCAACCGCCCCTCGTTCGACGCCTCCATGACTCGCCGATACAACGCTGGATACACCTGGCTTTTATTCAAGAACCAGTCGTTGGAAAGTAGCCGTTCACTGCCCAACTTCATCGCCACGCTTTTTCCGTCCAACCAGCGGGGCACGACATAATAGAGCTTGTCGGAGGCTGGATGTGTCGCCAAAAGATGGGGGTAACGAGGCGCATAGACAAGCTTCAGGCGTTCTACGTCAAACCCTTGTAGCTGCAGAATCCGGCTGACCTCGTCGAGGCTAACGACCACACGCTGTGCGGTTACCCCCTTCTGACCTTTGAGTTTGATGAACAGTGAACGGTCAAACGTTGACGGGAGATTGAAATCCATGCGTTCGAAACCGCCAACCTGCCCGTCTACGCCCACATAGATACTGGTCGGTCTACGTCGCCGAATAGGTCGCAACATTCTCATCAAGTCATCCGTGCGCGCCGTTTGCCCTGGCCCCTCAGGCCGCCACTCGTCCAGGGTTGCGCGAAGCCTTAACAAGCGCGTGCTCGTCAGTGCGGGTTCACCGGGATCAGCCAACTCGACCAACCTGCGCGCGGCATATCTTGCGCTGGCGGCTGTGAGGTCCGGGAACCTGGCACTGACCGAGGCTGACAATGGCTCACTGAACAGCGACTCCCTTGCGGTCCAGCGCAGGTCCTCGCCATAGGTGAACAGCACGGGTTGAGGGGTGGTACCGTCCCCTAACCGCATACTGATACTGTCGATACTGTCGATCAGGGACCCTGGCGGCTTGAGAAACAACACGTCGGGATGGGACTGCGAGCCGCTGGGCAGCGTTTCATAATACCGCTCACCCACTTTAAGGCTCGGCTGGCTGACCTCTTCGATCGTAAACACTTTGCGCGGGGGCGTAAGCTCCACCGCTTTGCGCGAGCCCTGTGGTTGACCCCACTCTCGCCAGGCGCTCGTCAGGTTTCGCGGGCGCCTGCCCAGTTGCTCAGCCGACGCAATGGGCGGCGACACCCAACTGACCGGAACCTTCGAGGGGGGCAGTGTGTGCTGCCAAAATGGCTCGACCCTTGAGCTTGGCCCTGGCTGTGGCTCTGGGGCATCGGCCCCCAACAGCCATTGGCGCGGCTCCTTGATGTTCAGAATCAGTTCATTTTCCCCAGGTGTTCGCGCGTTCTTGAAGCGCAGTTGCTGTTCGCCATCGCGCTGATACACCTGGTAGCGTTCGCCCTTGGCGTCGGTGACGAATTGTTCGCCTTTTTTAAGCAAAGAGCCTTTGTTGACCGGCCCTTTCAATTCAATCGCATCACTGGCCAGCCCAGATAGTTTGTAAGGCTCCAGGCCCTTGAAGGTCATGGGGGATGAAGGTGGCCGCAACGATAACTTACTGTGAATATGCTGGCGTCGATGCAATTGTTTTAAGGCCACTTTCAACGGCCTTACGGTTACCGACTTCAGAGGTTTAGGGACGGGTCCGGTCTTGAACGGGGCGAACGTCAGGGCCACATCCAACACAAGCAGATGAATAGCAATCACAAGGTCAACGCCATCCCCGGCCTCGCCGCTTTGATAGAGACGTCGCGCGGCCAACAGAACATCATGCAGCAGCACGCCTATCGACACGAAGGGGATCATGGACAACAGCCCCTTGATCGTTTGAGTCTTTTGCTCGGCAAATCGCCATAGACGATAAACCTCCAGAGTTGCCTGGGAGTTCGACTCGGCGCGTCCCTGGCGCTGCACCTTGAGCACCTGTGCGTGGGCCAGCGCTGCGACCATATCGCGTGCGTCGGTATCGGTGATACCCAACCACTGCGTAGGCATGACTTCCTGTTGTTCACGGATCTCCAGCTCAATCTCACTGAGTGCCGTGGCCGGAAATACCCGCTTGCTTTTAAACCAGCGATACAGATGCCGGGCAATGAATAACTCCTTCGGCTCGGTAACCCCCACCAAGGCAAACATCCGCAGCTGCTCCAACATGCTGCGCCAGAGCGTTTCGGGGGTGATTACGGGGGTGATTACGCCCGGATAACTGGCGAGCGCTTGCGTCTCTGAGCCAGGAGCAATGTATTTCGCAAGCTCGGCAATGTTCTCTTGCGCCTGCCAGTGCCTGGTCAGCGTTTCACGTAGCGCGTCGAGGCTGGCGTGCTCCGAGAGCGCCGGGAAACTCGTTGCAGCGGGCCAGTAACAAACACAGCGCTGCATCTGGGGATCCTGAATCACCACGATCCCGGCAATATGACGCGCCCAAGGTACTGTCACCGCCTCAATCCTGAGGAAACACAGGCGCAGTGGCGAGGAGGCGCCATGTTGTCTGGCTATTGCGCGGCTGAACAACTGTTGCCCTTCCTCGCTCAGCTTGAGCTGTTGGGCACCGATCAGGTCTATTGTGGCCTGGCGTCGTACCGGCCTGCGCAACAGTTCATGGCGCAGTGGCGAGGCGGTGGCGGCCTCTGCGATATCGCCCTCACCGTAGCAAACGCTGATGATTTTTCGATCGTACTGGCCGCCGATATCCAGGGCGGCGATGGTCTTGATCAAATAGTCCGCGCTCAAACGCGCCTTCCAGGCCGGGACGAGGTACCGCATGTGTTTCAGGCGCCAGGCGGTCCAGGGCGCTTCGGGGTCGAGGTTAGTCAGCGCGAGCTGCAAAAAACTGTAGGTAGTACGTTCCTTGCTGACCACGGTTTTCGGCCCTGCCTCACCGGGAAGACGCTCCGGATGGCCAACCCAGACTTTGCTCACATCATCAGGAATGTCGAACAGTGGCTGATCGATATTCAACTCCGGATAGAGCCCATCCTGGGTCAACTGCTGGATCAGCAGTGGACGGGCGAAGTGCTCCACATTCCCCAGGGCTTCCACTAGCTGACGCTGCAGGTTCAGCGCACTGCGTTGCTGGCGATTGACCAACCGCGCGTGCCGCCTGCTGCTCGATGCCGGCACCTGGGCGTACCAGGCCGGCATTTTGGTTGCCAGCTTGGCGCTCGCCATGAGCATTTGCAGGTTGTTCAGAGCCACCTCCCTGACATCGTGATCCGGCACTTGCAGGCTTTGGGCAACCTCGGCCGCCAAGAGGGTCGTTGCCAACGTGGCGTCGCTGACCTCGGTAAATACCCGTTCGCCCGCCACGATTTTCTGGCGTGCGTCAGCGAAGCCTTTGATCTGCTCCTTGAGGCCGGCCAACAGCACATCGCCACTGATCTGCGCGAAGTGTAGGGTGACCGCCTCGTTCGCGGGCAGGCAACGGACCCAACTGCGCGCGGCATTACGCTCGGCACGCCCGATGCATTGCCACAGCGGGCTCAGTTCACGTGCCATGAAACTGGCCTGCAAATACTGCGTCAAAACGGCCAGGGATTTGAAGCGTTGCAGCCCGCCCTCCAGGCCCGGCATGTACAACAACACCGCCTGATGGACCTGGTCCGGGGCACCGGCCACCACGAACACGCCCAGCAATCGGAAGCTTGGCTGCACGCCGCCTCCCATGACCACAGACAGCACCCGGCCCTCATCGACGCCGCGCACTTGCAACGGTTTTTCCACCACCGCCCTGACCCGCGCCAGCAGCTTATCGCCAATGAATTTGAGCCGGTGCATCAACTGCGCCTCATTGATCAAGGCTCCACCGCGCGCCGCCAGCAGGCGCTCCTGCCGGCTCGGCACACCGCTGGCAGGGTCCACCCAAAATGCCTCGTCATCCAATCGATGTTCATAGCCTTCGAGCAAGGTCGAGCAATGCTGACGTTGCTCCAGCCATTGCTTGTGCAAGGCAGCGAACGCCTTATAGTCCGCGGTTTCCTCACTCGGTTTGTCGTCATCGAGCAAACGCATCAGTGCCCGTTCATACTGCCGCTGTTTCTGCTCGCGGATACGCAATGGCAGGCTGTGGGACAGGCTGGCGAAGCTGATGTGCGACTGCCGCTCGTGCTGGTCGCGGCTAAGCAATTGCGCCAACACTGCATTTAAGCCAGCCGGTATGCACAGCAGCCTGCGCCCCTCTTCCACCTGCAATAGACGCTCTACCGGTTGCATGTAGGCGCCTTTGATCGCGTCGCTGGGAAACAGATAAGCAATGTTGATATCCAGCAAGGTCGCCATCTCGTTGTCCCACTGCACGTGCAAGAGCGCCTTGGCACTATGTTCGAGCGCATGGCTATCGATCAGCGGGCCCAACTGCACTGCCGCCATGGGCAGCGCGGAGGATGCGGTGACATCGGGCAATTCATGGCGCCTGCGCAATGCCAGCAACGGCCACAATGAGTGTGCCTGCGCCGTCACCAGTTCAGGGAAGCGACTCTGCCAGGCCTGTTGCGTGTCGAACTCATAAAACAGCGTGTCCAGGCCCGGCAAGAGCAGCACCTGTCGGGTGTGAGCAGGGTCCGCTTCGTAGTACAGATGCAGCGCGCCGCTGAAAGGAATAGTGGCGCCGGACTTGCCTGGGCACACCACTTGCGCCACCCGCAGATCGGCGTGCAGGCCTCCCGCCCGCGTACGTTGCTCAGCGGTCGGCGCCTCGATCATCGTCATGACCATTGCTAATCCATCATCGGATAACTGGCTGAGTCCGTGAGCCAGCAGCGCCTGATCGCCGACTAATGAGAGGTACAAATCACACCAGTACTGCTCGCGCGTACCCAGTCGATCTTCAGCCAGCACTTGCCAGAACGCCGGCGCCGCGGACTCGATGCGCGCCAATAGATCCACCTTCAGCACCCGGCTCAAGGCCTCGTCGGCCAGTGACCTGGACTCACACGCCCGTTGACTCAGCTTGCCCTCGCGGACACAGGCGCGCTCAGCCAGCAAACGCATCACCGTATTGGTCAGGCTGCGGCGCCAAGGCGCCTCACCAGGGGCCAAGGGCACATCGAGCAACAAAGAATCGGGGTCCATTTGAAAGGTGTCGCGCAAGGTCTGGCGAATCAGGCGACTGATACGTGGCGCGCGGACCTGCATCCGTTGCAGCACATGCGCCTGGTTCGCGCACCGTGCGTGGGCGAGGTAAAGCTCATTGAGGTGGCGGCTGGATTTGACGGTAGCGTTGAGGCGGTCAAGCAAGAGGGTGCTGCGCAGTTGAGCATCAGCCGATAGCAAGGGTTCAGGTCCCATGTCCAGGTCCATTTTTTCTGAAAAAAAGAGACTAGGCCGCTGGTGGGACCCGTTGGGATTACATAGTTGACGGTCGAAAAAAAGCCCGCAGTGTGCGCGGGCGAAACCAACGAAGAACATGTGGGGGGGTGAAGCGAGGTGACGGCTCAGCTACCGCGATAGGTGGAGTAGCTGTAAGGCGAAATCAGCAGGGGCACATGGTAGTGGTCCTGCTCGGCGCTGATACCGAAACGCAGGACCACCACATCGAGAAAAGCCGGCTCCGGCAGTTGCACACCACGGGCACGGTAGTAGTCGCCGGCGCTGAATTGCAGCTGGTATACACCGCTGCGGTAGGCGTCACCTTGCAGCAGCGGCGCGTCGCAACGGCCGTCACTGTTGGTCACCGCGCTGCCCACCCGTTCAAGCTGTGCGCCTTCGACGCGGTACAGCTCAACCTTGATCGCGCTGCCGGGGCAGCCGTGTGCGGCGTCCAAAACGTGTGTGGTCAAGCGTCCCATGGCGTCTACGTGCCTCCCGAAGTCAGTAGAAGAGAAATCCGCACTTTTTCAGGGCAGCGAAAAAGCCGGCGAGCATCAATTAAGACACTTTTTAAAAAAATTGTACACAATAAATTCAACAGCATTCTCACCCACCGTAGGAACGAGCTCGCTCGTGAAAAACGTCAACGATAACGTGAGCTTTCAGGATGAAAAGTGGCGCCCTCAGGTTTTTTGCAAGCAAGCTCGCTCCTACAGTGGAGTTTTTCGCCTTTAGCTGACCAGTCAGGCAAGTTTCTTGCAGAGGTTGGCAAAGAGACCGTTCAGAAAAAATGCAGAAATGCAGGCTTACAAAGTTTGCGATAAGTTGTATACAATCACTCATCGCTGTGACGCCAACCAGTCTTTTCACTGCCCGGCCGCCACACTTACTTGCTACCACGAACAAGAAGGAAGACTGCAGTGAGCGCTGACTACCCACGCGACCTGATCGGTTACGGCAGTAACCCTCCTCATCCCCACTGGCCGGGCAAGGCACGCATCGCGCTGTCTTTCGTACTCAACTACGAAGAAGGCGGCGAGCGCAACATTTTGCACGGCGACAAAGAATCCGAAGCGTTCCTCTCGGAAATGGTCTCGGCCCAGCCGCTGCAAGGCGCGCGCAACATGAGCATGGAGTCGCTGTACGAATACGGCAGCCGTGCCGGCGTGTGGCGCATCCTCAAGCTGTTCAAAGAATTCGATATCCCACTGACCATCTTCGCCGTGGCCATGGCCGCCCAGCGCCACCCGGATATAATCCGCGCCATGGTCGCCGCCGGCCATGAGATCTGCAGCCACGGCTACCGCTGGATCGACTACCAGTACATGGACGAGGCCCAGGAGCGCGAGCACATGCTCGAAGCCATCCGCATCCTCACCGAACTCACCGGCGAGCGGCCACTGGGCTGGTACACCGGGCGCACCGGCCCCAACACGCGGCGGCTGGTGATGGAGGAAGGCGGCTTCTTGTATGACTGCGACACCTACGATGACGACCTGCCCTACTGGGAACCGAACAACCCGACCGGCAAGCCGCACCTGGTGATCCCCTACACCCTGGACACCAACGATATGCGCTTCACTCAGGTGCAGGGTTTCAACAAGGGCGATGACTTTTTCGAGTACCTCAAGGACGCGTTCGACGTGCTGTATGCCGAAGGCGCCGAGGCACCGAAGATGCTCTCCATTGGCCTGCACTGCCGCCTGATCGGCCGCCCTGCCCGCCTGGCGTCGTTGAAGCGCTTTATCGAATATGTCAAAGGCCACGAGCACGTCTGGTTCACGCGTCGCGTCGACATTGCCCGCCATTGGCAGGCAACCCACCCCTACACGGGAGCGGCGAAATGACTGCGTTCCAGACCTTGAAACCGTCGACCCTGGGTCGCGATGAGTTTGTCGCTGCCTTCGCCGACATCTACGAACACTCGCCATGGGTGGCCGAAAAGGCCTTCGACCTGGGCCAGGATGCGTCGATCGACCAGATCGAATCCCTGCACCAGCGCATGAGCGATATCCTGTTGAGCGCCGATCATGCCAGTCAGCTGGCCCTGATCAACGCTCACCCGGACTTGGCAGGCCGTGCGGCCGTCCAAGGCCAACTCACCCAAGCCAGCACCGATGAGCAAGCTGGCGCGGGGATTCACCAATGCACGGCCGAAGAGTTCTCGCGCTTCACCGAGCTGAACGATGCCTACAAGGCCAAGTTCAAGTTTCCCTTCATCATGGCGGTAAAAGGCAGCAACCGGCATCAGATCCTGGCCGCGTTCGAAACGCGTATTCACAACTCGGTGGAAGCCGAGTTCAAATGCGCCCTGGCCGAGATCAACAAGATTGCGTTGTTCCGTTTACTGACCCTCTAAACGACCATCCCCAGCCACTCCATTTAAGGCAGACAAGAAGAATGAAAGCGCAACCCGTACCTTTCGAGAAGTTCGTCAACCTGGCCGACGCCCGCCTGGGCACCAAGATCATCTCGGTGACCGATGACTGGTTCGCCGACGCCAACCGCCTGTTCCAGCCGACCCCGGCCGTGTGGAAGGAGGGCGTTTTCGATGACAACGGCAAGTGGATGGACGGCTGGGAGTCGCGCCGCAAGCGCTTCGAAGGCTACGACAGCGCCGTGATCCGCCTGGGCGTACCCGGCTCGATCAAAGGCGTAGACATCGACACCTCATTCTTCACCGGCAACTTCCCACCGTCGGCCTCCCTGGAAGCCTGCTTCCTGGCCTCGGGCGAGCCGGATGCCAACACCCAGTGGGTGGAAGTGCTGTCGGCGGTCGAGTTGCAAGGCAACAGCCACCACTACCACGAAATCAACAACGACCAGGCGTTCAGCCACCTGCGCTTCAACATCTACCCGGATGGCGGCGTAGCCCGTCTGCGTGTGTACGGCGTGCCGTTCCGCGACTGGTCTGCGGTGGGCGACAACGAACAGGTCGACCTGGCTGCCGCGTTGAACGGGGGCCGTGCCCTGGCCTGCTCCGACGAACACTTCGGCCGCATGAGCAACATCCTCAACCCGGGCCGTGGCATCAACATGGGCGACGGCTGGGAAACCGCGCGTCGTCGTACACCCGGCAATGACTGGGTGATCGTCGCGCTGGGCCACCCGGGCGAGATCGAGAAAATCATCGTCGACACCCTGCACTTCAAGGGCAACTACCCAGACACCTGCTCGATCCAGGGCGCCTTCGTCAAGGGTGGCACCGACAGCCAGATCGAAACCCAGTCGCTGTTCTGGCGCGAACTGCTGCCGGCGCAGAAGCTGGAAATGCACGCCGAACACACCTTCGCCGAGCAGATCAAGGCGCTGGGGCCGATTACTCACATCCGCCTGAACGTGTTCCCGGATGGGGGCGTGAGCCGCCTGCGGGTTCTGGGCAAGGTTTCGAAGTAAGCGGTGCCCCCCTGTGGCGAGCGGGCTTGCCCCGCGTTGGGCTGCGAAGCGGCCCTGAAACCAGGCACCGCGTTGTAACTGTAGAAACGCGGTGACCTGATTGGGGCTGCTTCGCAGCCCAACGGGGGGCAAGCCCCCTCGCCACAAAAGCAGAACAAACAACACAGAATCCGGATAAGAAGACAGCCATGCGCACACTGATGATCGAACCCCTGACCAAAGAAGCCTTCGCCCCTTTCGGAGACGTTATAGAAACCGATGGCAGCGATCACTTCATGATCAACAACGGGTCGACCCTGCGCTTTCACAAGCTGGCAACGGTAGAAACCGCACAGCTTGAAGACAACGCAATCATCAGCATCTTCCGCGCCGACGCGCAGGACATGCCGCTGACCGTGTGCATGCTGGAGAGACACCCGCTGGGCAGCCAGGCTTTTATCCCGCTGCTCGGCAACCCCTTTCTGATCGTGGTCGCGCCACTTGGCGATGAACCTGTATCGGGCTTGGTCCGCGCCTTCGTCACCAACGGCAGGCAGGGCATTAATTACCATCGCGGCGTCTGGCACCATCCGGTGCTGACGATCGAAAAGCGGGATGACTTCCTGGTGGTTGATCGCAGTGGCACAGGCAATAACTGCGATGAGCATTTTTTCAAAGAGGATGAGCGGTTGATCCTCGCCCCCCACCAATAAGAGAAGGTCTGATCACCCGACAACAAGGGTGACAGGCGAGAGGTAAAGACTGTGGAAGCACATCTGTTGGAATGGCTGAACCTTAGCGTGCGCTGGGTTCACATGATCACTGGCGTCGCGTGGATCGGCGCTTCCTTCTATTTCGTCTGGCTGGAAAACAACCTTAATCGCGTCAACCCCAAGGACGGCCTGGCCGGTGACTTGTGGGCGATCCACGGTGGCGGTATCTACCACCTGGAAAAATACAAACTGGCCCCGCCGACCATGCCGGACAACCTGCACTGGTTCAAATGGGAAGCCTACTTCACCTGGATGTCGGGCATTGCGCTGCTATGCGTGGTGTTCTATTCCAACCCGACCTTGTACCTGCTGGCCCCGGGCAGCAGCCTCAGTGGTCCGGAAGGCGTACTGCTGGGCATCGGCTCATTGTTCGTCGGTTGGTTCATCTACTCCTTCCTGTGCGACTCGGCCCTGGGTAAACGCCCTGCCCTGCTCGGCTTGATCCTCTTTGTGCTGCTGATTGCAGCCGCCTACGGTTTCAGCAAAGTGTTCAGCGGCCGTGGCGCCTACCTGCACGTCGGCGCGGTGATCGGCACGATCATGGTGGGTAACGTCTTCCGCATCATCATGCCCGCCCAGCGCGCGCTGGTGGCGGCCATCGCCGAGAATCGCACACCCGATCCGGCACTGCCGGCCAAGGGTCTGCTGCGTTCACGGCACAACAACTACTTCACTTTGCCCGTGCTGTTCATCATGATCAGCAACCACTTCCCGAGCACCTATGGCAGCCAATACAACTGGCTGATCCTGGCCGGGATCGCAGTGGCGGCGGTGTTGGTGCGGCACTACTTCAACACCCGCCATAACAGCCAGAAATATGCCTGGACCCTGCCGGTTGGCGCATTGGCGATGATCTGCCTGGCCTACGTGACCGGCCCGAAACCGGTGGCGACCGCGCCGGAAGTGGCCAAGGCACCTGCGGCCATCGAGTACCAGCCATTGCCGGAAACGGCGTTGGGCGGTGGTCTGAAACCGGCCGCCCCTGCCGCACCCGCTGCAGAACCGGCACCTGCCCCTGCCCAAGCGACGATTGATTTCGACAAGGTGCACGGGGTCATCCAGGAGCGCTGCGCCGTGTGCCATTCGGCCAAGCCCACCAGCCCGCTGTTCAGTACTGCACCGGCTGGCGTGATGTTCGATACCCCGGCACAGATCCAGCAGCAGGCCGCGCGCATTCAAGCGCAGGCCGTGGCCAGCCAGATCATGCCGCTGGGCAACATTACCCAGATGACCCAACAGGAGCGGGATTTGATTGGCACCTGGATCAACCAGGGGGCCCGCACTAACTAGCCCCCACTGTAGGAGCGAGCTTGCTCGCGAAAATCGTCAACGATAACGCGCACATCCTGAATGAACGCGGTGTCCTTGAGTTTTTCGCGAGCAAGCTCGCGCCTACAGAAGTTGCGAACAGCTCCAAATGGCAATTGAATGCCAAACAACACAAAAATAAAAAAGATCCGAGGTGTTGCATGTCCCAGTTAGAACCGCAGACTCCTGCCGTGCCCGCGATGGTGCGGCTGCCCCTCTTGCAACTGATTCTGGTTGGACTGCAACACGTCTTGCTGATGTACGGCGGCGCCGTCGCCGTGCCCCTGATCATTGGCCAGGCCGCGGGCCTGAGCCGTGAAGAAATCGCCTTTTTGATCAACGCCGACCTGCTGGTCGCCGGCATCGCCACCATGGTGCAATCGTTCGGCATCGGTCCGGTGGGCATCCGTATGCCGGTGATGATGGGCGCCAGCTTTGCCGCCGTTGGCAGCATGGTCGCCATGGCCGGCATGCCCGGTATCGGTTTGCAGGGCATCTTCGGGGCGACCATCGCCGCCGGGTTCTTCGGTATCCTCATTGCGCCCTTCATGTCCAAGGTCGTGCGTTTCTTCCCGCCGTTGGTGACCGGTACAGTGATTACCGCCATCGGCCTTTCGTTGTTTCCCGTGGCGGTGAACTGGGCCGGTGGAGGCAACGCCGCCGCCACCTTCGGCTCGCCGATTTACCTGACAGTGGCCGCGCTGGTACTGGCTACCATCTTGTTGATCAACCGCTTCATGCGCGGCTTCTGGGTGAATATCTCGGTGCTGATCGGCATGGCGCTCGGCTACGGCCTGTGCGGCATGATCGGCATGGTTGACCTCAGCGGCCTGGCCCAGGCGCCGTGGGTGCAGGTGGTGACGCCGCTGCATTTTGGCATGCCCACATTCGAACTGGCGCCGATCCTGTCGATGTGCCTGGTGGTGGTGATCATTTTTGTCGAGTCCACCGGCATGTTTCTCGCGCTGGGAAAAATCACCGGCCAGGAAGTCACGCCAAAGATGCTGCGTCGCGGCTTGCTGTGTGATGCCGGTGCGTCGTTCTTTGCCGGTTTCTTCAACACCTTTACGCATTCCTCGTTTGCACAAAATATTGGCCTGGTGCAAATGACCGGCGTGCGTTGCCGCTCGGTAACGCTGATGGCCGGGGCGTTTTTGATTGTGCTCAGCCTGCTGCCCAAGGCCGCCTTCCTGGTCGCTTCGATTCCACCGGCGGTGCTCGGTGGCGCGGCCATTGCCATGTTCGGCATGGTCGCGGCGACTGGGATCAAGATCCTGCAAGAAGCCGACATCGCCGACCGCCGCAACCAGTTGCTGGTGGCGGTGAGCATCGGCATGGGCCTGATCCCCGTGGTACGCCCGGAGTTCTTTGCGCAGTTGCCGCTGTGGATGAGCCCGATAACCCACAGCGGGATTGCCATGGCCACCCTCAGCGCGCTGTCGCTGAACGTTTTGTTCAACATCCTGGGCGGCTCTGAACGACCCGCAGTCGCCCATACGCACTGATGCCCCTGTCACGACAACACCCACAATAAAAACAATAACGAACAGGGAACACCCCCATGCACGCCATTCACCCGGGGCCGGCCACAAGCCGCGCCCCATTCTCGCCCCGCGCGCTCGCTAACAGCGCACTTGAGCCAAGGCCAGAGAGCCAGTATTCTCCGCGCCCGCTCGAATCGACTCAAAAAAAAACAGCGAATGTAAAAGCTGACTGCAGGGCCAACTTATCCAGGCCCACTGTCTGCGGCCAACGTGCACAAAAAACCTCTGGCTTCGACTGCATCAAGTGCAGCCGAAGGCGTTTTATTGGCTTTTTGAACACCTTGGCGCAGCTCTTGCTAAAAGCACTAAAGCTGACCAAACAGACGATTTTTGCAGCAAACCAAAAGGCGCCACACCAGAGCGCCTGCGTAGAAGAACAACCATAAACTTTGACTCGGGAGCAACCGAATGAAACCTATGTTCAAAGGCCTGATGTTGGCAGGTTCCCTGCTGGCCGGCGGCCAAGCTGTAGCTGGCGATTTGTTGCAGTGGCAGAACAACAGCCTGACGTATCTATGGGGCAAGAGCTTCACCATCAACCCTTCGATCCAGCAAACCTTGACCTTCGAACATGCCGACGCCTGGAAGTACGGCGACAACTTCCTGTTCGTCGACCGCATCTTTTACAACGGCAAGGAAGACGGCAACCTCGGCCCCGATACGTACTACGGCGAGTTCAGCCCGCGCTTGTCGTTCGGCAAGATTTTCGACAAGGACATGTCGTTCGGTCCGATCAAGGACGTATTGCTGGCACTGACTTACGAGTTCGGTGAAGGCAATAACAACGCCTACCTGATCGGCCCGGGTTTTGACCTGAATGTGCCCGGCTTTGACTACTTCCAGTTGAACTTCTACCAGCGCCACCCGGCAGGCGATCGCCCGGGCAACAACATCTGGCAGATCACCCCGGTATGGTCCTACACCATTCCCGTGGGCAGCTCCGATGTGCTGATCGACGGCTTCATGGATTGGGTGGTCGATAACGACAAGAATGCGCGCGGCACCTACCACGCCAACCTGCACTTCAACCCACAGGTTAAATATGACCTGGGCAAGGCGCTGCACTGGGGCGCCAAGCAGTTATATGTCGGTTTCGAATACGACTACTGGAAGAACAAGTACGGGGTTGAAGACAGCGGTGCGTTCAGGACCAACCAGGACACGGCGAGCTTCCTGGTCAAGTACCACTTCTGATTGAACGCTGCACATAATTGAGGGAGGGGGCTTGCTCCCGATAGCGGTGGACCAGCCAACACTGGGCTCTCGGGGGCAAGTCGAATCGTCGTAACGCCCCTCCCACATTCAGACCGGGTTAAGGCCAAGAAACCTCGCCAGTTCCTCGCGCTTGGCCAACGCATCCTTGCGGCCCAGCTCAATCAACTCGCTGCAATACCCCGCCTCGAACAGCAAGTAACTCAACACCCCCGCCCCACTGGTCTTGGTCGCACCCGGCCCGCGCAAGAACACACGCAACGCCGCCGGCAACTCTTGCCGATGCCGCGCCGCAATTTCATCGATCGGCTGGCTGGGGGCGATCACCAACACTTCCACCGCCGCCAGCCCAGGCGCGACATGGCTGAAATGGTTCAGGCGTTCCAACAGTTCGATGTCACCTTCCAAGCTGTCGATGAACGTGCTGTTGAGCAGATGCCCACCGATCTGCGCCAGGGTGGGTTCCTGGCCGGTGTAGGTGCGCTGGGTCGAGGGTTCATTGCCCCGAGGGTTGCCGCTCACACCCACCACCAATACCCGGCTTGCCCCCAGGTGCAAGGCCGGGCTGATAGGAGCCGACTGCCGCACCGCACCATCACCGAAGTATTCCTGGTCGAGTTTGACCGGCGCAAACAGCAAGGGAATCGCCGAACTCGCCAACAGATGCTCAACCGTCAGTTGGGTCGGCACGCCGATACGGCGATGGCGTAGCCAGGCCTCAATGGCGCCGCCGCCTTGATAGAAGGTCACCGCTTGCCCGGATTCATAACCGAAGGCCGTGACCGCAACCGCATGCAGATGTTGCTTTCGGATAGCCTCGTCGATGCCCTGCAAATGCAGTTTATCGTTGAGTAAATCGCGCAGCGGCGAGCTGTCGAGCAGCGCCACCGGCACCTGGGCGCCAATGCCCAGCAGGCTGTGGATCGTGAAGCGACCGGCCTGGCGGATCACCCCAGGCCAGTCGCTGCGCAGCACCAAGTGGCTGCGAAAGCCCTGCCAGAATGCGGTCAGGCGTTGGATCGCGGCGGTGAAGTCAGTGGCCCCGCTGGCCAGGCTCACCGCATTGATTGCCCCCGCCGAGGTGCCGACAATCACCGGGAAAGGATTCGGCGCCCCCGGCGGCAACAACTCGGCAATCGCTGCCAGGACCCCCACCTGATACGCCGCTCGCGCCCCGCCGCCGGAAAGAATCAAGCCTGTGACCGGTTCAGCTGGGCGCATTGCGTCACTCCATGTGGGAAAAGATAGGGCTACCGACGGCGCTTTTCGTACAGCTTAGCCTCACCCGGTGGCCGGCTCTTGAAGCGGCGATGGGTCCATAGGTATTGCTCGGGGCACTCACGCACCGAGGCTTCGACCCACTGGTTGATACGCAGGCAGTCGATCTCATCGGTCTCGCCAGGGAAGTCGGTCAACGGCGGATGGATCACCAGGCGGTAGCCGCTGCCATCGGCCAGGCGCTCCTGGGTGAATGGCACCACCAGCGCCTTGCCCAGGCGCGCAAACTTGCTGGTGGCCGTCACGGTAGCGGCCTGAATGCCGAACAGGGGCACGAAGAGGCTTTGCTTGGCGCCGTAGTCCTGGTCCGGCGCGTACCAGATGGCGCGGCCCGAACGCAGCAGTTTGAGCATGCCACGCACGTCGTCGCGCTCCACCGCCAGGGAGTCGAGGTTATGGCGTTCGCGGCCACGGCGCTGGATAAAGTCAAACAGCGGGTTGCCGTGTTCGCGGTACATGCCGTCGATGGTGTGCTTCTGCCCGAGCAAGGCCGCGCCGATTTCCAGGGTAGTGAAGTGCAAGGCCATCAGGATCACGCCCTTGCCGTCCAATTGCGCCTGCTTGAGGTGCTCCAGCCCTTCGACATGGGCCAGCCGCGCCAGGCGCGGCTTGGGCCACCACCAGCTCATGGCCATTTCAAAGAAGGCAATGCCGGTGGAGGCGAAGTTTTCCTTGAGCAGTTGTTCGCGCTCTTTAGCGGACTTTTCCGGGAAGCACAGTTCAAGGTTGCGCGCAGCAATGCGGCGGCGATCGCCGGCCACGCGGTACATGCCCGCGCCCAGCAAGCGACCAATGGTCAACAGCACCCGGTACGGCAACTGGGTGATCAGCCACAACAGGCCGAGCCCCAGCCATAGCAGCCAAAAACGCGGGTGAAGAAATACAGCTCGAAAACGCGGGCGATCCATTACAGATTCCGGTAAAGACAGGGCCGCGCATTCTACAACGGTTCGACTCGGCTTGCGGCCAGTGAGTGTTCTCGTTATAAGTCTCGACACTTTTCGTGACAAGCCGCTTTTGCCGACCATGAGCCAAACCGAACCGCTAGACCAAGATCCCGTGTTCCAGCTGAAAGGCAGCATGCTCGCCATCACCGTGCTGGAACTCGCCCGCAACGACCTCGACGCCCTGGACCGCCAACTGGCTGCCAAGGTCGCCCTGGCGCCGAACTTTTTCAACAACGCGCCGCTGGTGCTGGCCCTGGACAAACTGCCAGCCGGTCAAGGGGCAATCGATTTGCCCGGCCTGATGCGCGTGTGCCGCTCCCATGGCTTGCGTACCCTGGCGATTCGCGCCAGCCGTATCGAAGACATTGCCGCCGCGATCGCCATTGAACTGCCAGTACTGCCGCCCTCCGGTGCCCGGGAGCGTCCACTCGACCCGACCGAAGGCGAAGTGAAGAAAAAACCGGAAAAACCACCGGAGCCGACGATCAAGCCTACAAAGATCATCACCTCCCCCGTACGCGGCGGGCAGCAGATTTACGCCCAAGGTGGCGACTTGGTCGTAGTCGCTCCGGTAAGCCCGGGGGCGGAACTTCTTGCCGATGGCAACATCCATGT
The DNA here is from genome assembly GCF_023242475.1 of Pseudomonas sp. MWU15-20650. Lineage (GTDB taxonomy): Bacteria > Pseudomonadota > Gammaproteobacteria > Pseudomonadales > Pseudomonadaceae > Aquipseudomonas. The sequence continues at coordinate 75,986 of NZ_JALJFG010000030.1, forward strand.
ATACGGCCCTATGCGCGGTCGTGCACTGGCTGGCATCAAGGGTGATACCAAGGCGCGTATTTTTTGCCAGCAGTTGACCGCTGAGCTAGTGTCCATCGCAGGCCAGTACAAGGTTTCAGAAGATTTGCGCCGTGATCCGCTGTGGGGGGCCGGGGTACAAGTCAGCCTGTCGGGCGATGTGTTGAACATCATCCGTCTTTAACGGATACTGCCGCATTTTCCAAGCATCTCTAGACTCTGATAGCACAGCGAAACCGGCAAGACTTGCGTAGGAACAATCGGAAGTTGGCGTTTCCCCGCGGAAATCACATCTTTTTCCTACAATGGCTGTCCGCCTGCAGCGAGTTCCAAGAGATGTTTTTCAGGGACTGAAAAGTCCTTTTTCCTTAGGGGTGAAACACCTTGGCCAAGATTCTCGTGGTTACATCCGGCAAGGGTGGTGTGGGTAAGACCACCACCAGCGCCGCTATCGGTACCGGCCTCGCTCTGCGCGGCCACAAAACAGTCATCGTCGACTTCGACGTCGGTTTGCGTAACCTCGACCTGATCATGGGCTGCGAGCGCCGCGTGGTGTACGACTTCGTCAACGTGGTGAACGGCGAAGCCAACCTGCAACAGGCCCTGATCAAGGACAAGCGCCTTGAAAACCTGTACGTGCTGGCCGCCAGCCAGACCCGTGACAAAGACGCGCTGACCAAAGAAGGCGTAGGCAAAGTCCTCGCCGAGCTGAAAGAAACCTTCGAATACGTGGTATGCGACTCCCCGGCCGGTATCGAAACGGGTGCTCACCTGGCGATGTACTTCGCCGATGAGGCCATCGTGGTGACCAACCCGGAAGTCTCCTCGGTACGTGACTCGGACCGCATGCTGGGCCTGTTGGCCAGCAAGTCCCAACGCGCCGAAAAAGGTGAAGACCCGATCAAGGAACACCTGTTGCTCACCCGCTACAACCCTGAGCGCGTCAGCAACGGTGAAATGCTCGGCGTTGAAGACGTGAAAGAAATCCTCGCAGTGACCCTGCTGGGCGTGATTCCGGAATCCCAGGCCGTGCTGAAGGCATCCAACCAGGGCGTCCCGGTGATTCTTGACGACCAGAGCGACGCCGGCCAGGCGTACAGCGATGCCGTTGATCGCTTGCTGGGCAAGACCGTGGAACACCGCTTCCTCGATGTTAAGAAGAAGGGATTCTTCGAGCGTATCTTTGGAGGCAACTAAACAATGAAATTTCTCGACTTCTTTCGCGCCAACAAAAAGCCAAGTACCGCGTCGGTAGCGAAAGAGCGTCTACAGATCATCGTGGCGCACGAACGCGGCCAACGCAGCACGCCGGACTACCTGCCAGCCTTGCAGAAGGAATTGGTCGAGGTGATCCGCAAGTACGTCAATATCGGCAACGATGACGTGCATGTCGCTCTGGAAAATGACGGCAGTTGCTCGATTCTGGAACTTAATATCACCCTGCCTGATCGTTGATCGAAAGGGCGGTCGCCACGGCGGCTCGGTCACCTTGATCCCTTTTGGGGAACCGGGTGGGCGAGCCGCCGTTGGCGTTTGTTACGAGGCTGTTTAATGCCGCTGTCCAACATCCATATCCTGCACCAGGACGACGCCGTCCTGGTGGTAAACAAGCCGACCCTGCTGCTCTCGGTGCCAGGTCGCGCCGACGACAACAAGGACTGCCTGATTACCCGCCTGCAGGAAAACGGTTACCCCGAGGCCCGCATCGTCCATCGACTGGACTGGGAAACCTCGGGGATCATCCTGCTGGCCCGGGATGCCGATACCCACCGCGAGCTGTCCCGTCAGTTTCACGATCGCGAAACCGAAAAAGCCTACACCGCCTTGGCCTGGGGCCAGCCGGCACTGGACAGCGGCAGCATCGACCTGCCCCTGCGCTACGACCCGCCGACCAAGCCGCGCCATGTGGTAGACCACGAGTTCGGCAAGCACGCGCTGACCTTCTGGAAAGTGCTGGAACGCTGCGGTGATTGGTGCCGCGTGGAGCTGACGCCGATTACCGGGCGTTCGCACCAGTTGCGTGTGCACATGTTATCGATCGGGCATCCGCTGCTCGGTGATGGCCTGTATGCCCACGAACAAGCCCTCGCCGCCTGGCCGCGCCTGTGCCTGCACGCGAGCATGCTCAGCTTCACCCATCCGCAAAGCGGCGAGCGTGTGCGCTTCGAGTGCCCTGCACCGTTCTAAAGCTGTAAACACCGTCAAATGTGGAAGGGGGCTTGCCCCGACAGCAGTGGGTCAGTCAACCTGTACAGTGACCGGCACTCCGCCATCGGGAGCAAGCCTCCTTCCTCATTTGTTCTGTGCACTTCTCACCACCGGACGGTAAACTCCGCGCATTGCTGTCTGGAGCTATTTATGCGCGAAGCGTTGAATCAAGGCCTGATCGACTTCCTCAAGGCCTCCCCTACTCCTTTTCATGCCACTGCCGCCCTTGCCCAGCGCCTGGAAGCGGCCGGTTTCCAGCGTCTCGACGAGCGCGACACCTGGACCACCGAGGCCAACGGTCGCTATTACGTGACCCGTAACGACTCCTCGATCATTGCCTTCAGGCTTGGCCGCCACTCGCCGCTGCAGGGTGGCATTCGTCTGGTCGGTGCCCACACCGACAGCCCTTGCCTGCGGGTCAAGCCCCAGCCGGAGCTGCAACGCCAGGGTTTCTGGCAGTTGGGTGTGGAAGTCTACGGCGGCGCATTGCTGGCGCCGTGGTTCGACCGCGATTTGTCCCTGGCCGGCCGTGTCACCTTCCGCCGCGACGGCAAGGTCGAAAGCCAGCTGATCGATTTCAAACTGCCGATCGCCGTCATTCCCAACCTGGCCATTCACCTCAACCGTGAAGCCAACCAGGGTTGGGCGATCAATGCCCAGACCGAGCTGCCGCCGATCCTGGCGCAATTTGCCGGCGATGAGCGCGTGGACTTCCGCGCCGTACTCACCGAACAGTTGGCTCGCGAGCATGGGCTGAACGCCGACGTGGTACTCGACTACGAGTTGAGCTTCTACGACACCCAAAGCGCCGCGGTCATCGGCCTCAATGGTGACTTCATCGCCGGCGCACGCCTCGACAACCTGCTGTCGTGCTACGCCGGCCTGCAAGCCCTGCTCACCAGCGAAACCGATGAAACCTGCGTGTTGGTGTGCAACGACCACGAAGAAGTCGGCTCCTGCTCCGCCTGCGGTGCCGATGGCCCGATGCTGGAACAGACCCTTCGCCGTCTGTTGCCCGAGGGTGACGAATTCGTACGCACCATTCAGAAATCACTGCTGGTATCGGCTGACAACGCCCACGGCGTGCACCCGAACTACGCCGAGAAACACGATGCCAACCACGGCCCGAAACTCAACGCCGGCCCGGTGATCAAGGTCAACAGCAACCAACGCTACGCGACCAACAGCGAGACCGCCGGGTTCTTCCGCCACCTGTGCATGGCCCAGGAAGTGCCCGTGCAAAGTTTCGTGGTACGCAGCGACATGGGCTGTGGCTCGACTATCGGTCCCATTACCGCCAGCCACCTGGGCGTGCGTACCGTGGACATCGGCCTGCCGACATTCGCCATGCACTCCATTCGCGAACTGTGCGGCAGCCACGACCTGGCGCATCTGGTGAAGGTCTTGGGTGCGTTCTACGCCAGCCGCGATTTGCCCTGATATTGCACAATGTGGGAGGGGGCTTGCTCCAGATGGCGGTGACTCAGTCATAGCGATGTCGATTGACACTCCGCTATCGGGAGCAAGCCCCCTCCCACCGTTTGATTTCCATTGACTTGGGATCAG
>NZ_JALJFG010000031.1 GCF_023242475.1 Pseudomonas sp. MWU15-20650
GGGGCTTGCCCCCGATAGCGGTGTGTCAGTCGCCTAATAATAAGGAGGCTTAGACACCGTCATCGGGGGCAAGCCCTAATGCCACAGGTTACCGGTTTGAAATGTAAACGATGTCCCCGGTTTGTACCGGGGCAAGCCCCCTCCTACGTTTTAACCCCAGCAAACGTTAGACCGGTGCAGGCGCCCGGCGCTTGTCCGGCTGCTGCCAGCCATCGGCCGCCGCTTCTTCAACCGCCTGCTGGATGGCTTTCTTGCGCATCTCTTCGGCACGACGGCTGAAGAACCACACCAGGAAGGTCACCAGCGACACCGCCAGCAGAATCAGGCTGGCCACGGCGTTGATCTCGGGTTTAACCCCAAGACGCACCGCCGAGAACACTTCCATCGGCAAGGTGGTCGAACCTGGGCCCGACACGAAGCTGGCCAGTACCAGGTCATCCAGCGACAGCGCGAACGACATCATGCCGCCCGCCGCCAACGACGGCGCGATCATCGGGATGGTGATCAGGAAGAACACCTTCCACGGCCGCGCGCCCAGGTCCATCGCGGCTTCTTCAATCGACAGGTCCAGCTCACGCAAGCGTGCCGAGACGACCACCGCCACATAGGCTGCGCAGAAGGTGGTGTGGGCGATCCAGATGGTGACAATGCCACGCTCCTGGGGCCAGCCAATCATCTGCGCCATCGCCACGAACAGCAGCAACAGCGACAGGCCGGTGATCACTTCCGGCATCACCAGCGGCGCGGTGACCAGGCCGCCGAACAGCGTGCGGCCCTTGAACCGGCTGATGCGTGTCAACACGAACGCCGCCAACGTACCCAGTGCCACCGCCGCCACCGCCGTGTAGCAGGCGATTTCCAGGGAACGTGCCACCGAGCCCATCAACTGGGTGTTGTCCAGCAGGCCCACGTACCATTTGATCGACCAACCGCCCCACACCGTGACCAGCTTGGATTCGTTGAACGAGTAGATCACCAGGATCAGCATCGGCAGGTAGATGAACAACAACCCCGCCACCAGCATGAAGCTTGAGAAACTGACGCGCTTCATATCTTGCCCTCCATCTCTTTGGCTTGGCTGCGGTTGAACAGAATGATCGGCACGATCAGGATCGCCAGCATCACCACCGCCAACGCGGAGGCCACCGGCCAGTCACGGTTGTTGAAGAACTCTTGCCACAACACTTTACCGATCATCAGGGTTTCCGGGCCGCCCAGCAGCTCAGGAATCACGAACTCGCCCACCACCGGGATAAACACCAGCATGCAGCCGGCGATGATGCCGTTCTTGGACAGCGGCACGGTGATTTTCCAGAAGCTGTTGAAGGTACTCGACCCCAGGTCGGACGCGGCTTCCAGCAGGCTTTGGTCGTGCTTCACCAGGTTGGCGTACAGCGGCAGGATCATGAACGGCAGGTACGAATAGACCACGCCGATATACACCGCGATGTTGGTGTTGAGGATCTGCAGCGGCTCGTTGATCAACCCGATGGACATCAGGAAACCATTGAGCAAGCCGTTGTTGCTCAGAATGCCCATCCACGCATACACGCGGATCAGGATCGCGGTCCAGGTCGGCATCATGATCAGCAGCACCAACACGGTCTGCATCTCTTTGCGGGCGCTGGCGATGGCGTAGGCCATCGGGTAGCCGATCAACAGGCACAGGATCGTGCTGAAGAACGCCATTTTCAGCGAGCCCAGGTACGCGGCGATGTACAGCTCGTCGTCGCCGAGCATCGCGTAGTTGGCCAGGTTGAGCACCAACTGCAACTTCTGCTCAACAAAGGTGTAGATCTCGGTGTAAGGCGGAATCGCCACGTCGGCTTCGGCAAAGCTGATCTTCAAGACGATGAAGAACGGCAACATGAAGAACAGGAACAGCCAGAGGAAAGGGATCCCGATGACCACATGCCGGCCACCGGGTGTTATTCGTTGCAGCTGGCGCTTGAGCTTCTTCATGTTCATGAGCGAAGTACCACGCCGCTGTCATCTTCCCACCAGACGTACACCTGGTCACCCCACGTCGGGCGCTGGCCACGGCGTTCGGCGTTGGCAACGAAGGACTGCACCAGCTTGCCGCTCGGCAGCTCCACGTAGAACACCGAGTGGCCGCCCAGGTAGGCGATGTCGTGGACTTTGCCGCTGGACCAGTTGTGCTCGCAGGTCGGCATTTGGGTGGTGACCAGCAGTTTTTCCGGGCGGATCGCGTAGGTCACCGACTTGTCTTCCACCGCAGTGGCAATGCCGTAGCCCACGTAGATGTCGCGGTCCAGGTCCGGGCACTTGAGCACCGCGTGACCTTCGGCGTCGTCCACCACCTGGGTATCGAAGATGTTGACGTTGCCGATGAACTCGCACACCAGGCGGCTGGTAGGCGTCTCGTAGATGTCGACCGGGCTGCCGATCTGGGCGATCCAGCCCAGGTGCATGATCGCAATACGCTCGGCCATGGTCATGGCCTCTTCCTGGTCGTGGGTCACCATCACGCAGGTCACGCCCACGCGCTCGATGATCTCCACCAGTTCCAGCTGCATCTGCGAACGCAGTTTCTTGTCCAGTGCGCCCATCGGCTCATCGAGCAGCAGCAGTTTCGGACGCTTGGCCAGGGAGCGGGCCAGGGCCACGCGCTGGCGCTGGCCACCAGACAGCTGGTGCGGCTTGCGCTTGGCGTACTGGCTCATCTGCACCAGCTTGAGCATCTCGGCCACGCGGGCGTCGACCTCGGCCTTGGGGATCTTGTCCTGCTGCAAGCCAAACGCGATGTTCTGCGCCACGGTCATGTGGGGGAACAAGGCGTAGGACTGGAACATCATGTTGATCGGCCGCTCATAGGGCGGCATGTCGGTGATGTCTTCACCGTCGAGGTAAATGCGACCTTCCGTTGGGCGCTCGAAGCCTGCGAGCATGCGCAGCAAGGTGGATTTGCCCGAACCCGAACCGCCGAGCAAGGCGAAGATCTCGCCTTTCTTGATTTCCAGGGACACATCGTCCACGGCGATCGTCTCGTCGAATTTTTTCGTGACCCGGTCGATTTTGACCAGCACCTTTTTCGGTGTCTGGTCGCCCTCGAGGGCTTTCTTATAGGCGCCGGAGGCAACTGCCATTTACGAAACTCCCAAAAAAAAAGAGTGCGGTTCGCCCGAGGCAGGCGAACCCAGAATAAGCCTTACTTGCCCGTCTTGACCTTGGTCCAGCTACGGGTCATCAAACGCTGCACTTTCGGGGGTAGCTCGAAGTTGACAAACGTCCTGTCGAGAACCGCCTGCGGTGGGTAAACCGCTGCGTCGGTGCGTATCGATTGCTTCATCAGCTTGTCCGCCCCTGGGTTAGGGTTGGCATAACCGACGTAATCACTGACCTGAGCGATCACCTCAGGCTGCAGCAAATAGTTGATGAAGGCGTGGGCTTCTTTGACGTTGGTGGCGTCCTTGGGAATGGCCAACACGTCAAACCACAGGTTGCCGCCTTCTTTCGGAATCGCGTAGGCGATGTTCACGCCCTTGCCCGCCTCGCTTGCACGAGCCTTGGCCTGGAACACATCACCCGAGAAACCGGCCGCCACGCAGATATTGCCGTTGGCCAGGTCCGAGATGTATTTGGAAGAATGGAAATAGGTCACGTAGGGCCGCACTTTGAGCAGCTTCTCTTCGGCCTTCTTGTAGTCGTCGGGGTTCGTGCTGTTGGGGTTCAGCCCCATGTAGTTGAGCACCGCCGGGAGCATCTCATCGGCCGAGTCCATGAACGATACGCCGCAGGTCGCCAGCTTCTTCATGTTTTCCGGTTCAAACAACACGGCCCAGGAATCGATATGGTCGACGCCCAGCACTTCTTTGACTTTATCGACGTTGTAACCAATACCATTGGTGCCCCACAGGTACGGCACAGCGTACTGGTTACCCGGGTCGTTCTTTTCCAGACGCTTGAGCAGCGCCGGGTCAAGGTTGGAGTAGTTAGGCAGCAATGACTTGTCGAGCTTCTGGAACGCCCCGGCCTTGATCTGCTTGCCAAGGAAGTGGTTGGACGGCACGACCACGTCGTAACCGGTACGCCCGGCAAGCAGCTTGCCTTCCAGGGTTTCATTGGAATCAAACACGTCATACACAGGCTTGATGCCGGTGGCCTTTTCGAAGTTGGCCAAGGTGTCGGAGCCGATGTAGTCCGACCAGTTATAAACATGCACCGTCGGCGCGGCCTGCACGCTGACAGCCAGCGTGATACCTGCACCCACCAGCAAGGCTTTGCGAAATAAAGAAATTGGCAAGTGGAGGTCCTCTTAAATAGTTGGGCCCAAAAGTTGTTGCCCGGCAACAAAACCGGCGCGCAACTTACCCTCGATAAACCGATCCGGCAAAACTTTCTTTGATCTAATGTGTGGGAAGGGGTTTGCCCCCTCCCACAGGTTTCAGGCTTATTTGCCCGATTTGATCTTGGTCCAGCTGCGGGTCATTTCACGCTGGGTTGCCGCCGGCAAGTCAGCAATGGCGTAGAGCTTGGCTTGCACATCCGCCGGTGGGTAGATGCCCGGGTCGCTGGTGATGTCTTTGTCTACCAGTGCAGTGGCTTTCTCGTTACCGTTCGGGAAACGCACGCTGTTGGTGATTGCAGCCATGACTTCTGGCTTGAGCAGGTAGTTCATGAACTTGTAGGCCGCGTCGACGTTTTCGGCATCTTTAGGGATGGCGACCATGTCATAGAAGCTGCCTGCGCCTTCTTTTGGAATGTCGTACGCCACTTTGACCTTGCCACCCGCTTCTGCTGCGCGCGACTTGGCCTGCTGCACGTCACCCGAATAACCCACGGCGACGCAGATGTTGCCGTTGGCCAGGTCCGAGATGTACTTGGACGAGTGGAAGTAACCGATCGATGGGCGCAGCTTGAGGAACAGGTCCTCGGCTTGCTTGAGGTCGGCTTTCTTTTGGGTGTCGGTCGGCAGGCCCAGGTAATGCAGCGCCACCGGCAGCATTTCGGTTGGCGAGTCGAGGAAGCTCACGCCGCAGCTTTTCAGCTTGGCGAGGTTTTCCGGCTTGAGCAGGGTGTCCCACGATTCGATCTTGTCGATGCCCAGTGCGGCCTTGACCTTCTCTGGGTTGTAGCCGATGCCGATCGAACCCCACATGTATGGGAAGGCGTGCTTGTTGTCCGGGTCGCTGACCGACACGGCTTTAAGCAGGGATTTGTTCAGGTTGTCGTAGTTGGACAGCTTGGACTTGTCCAACTCCTGATAGACGCCGGCCTTGATCTGCTTGGCGAGGAAGTTGTTCGACGGCACGACGATGTCGTAGCCGGATTTGCCTGCCAGCAACTTGGCTTCCAGGGTTTCGTTACTGTCGAAAACGTCGTACACCACTTTAATGCCCGACTCTTTTTCAAAGTTGGCGATGGTGTCCGGTGCGATGTAATCGGACCAGTTGTAGACGTGCAGCACTTTATCGTCGGCCTGGGCCGCGCCTGCCATTGCGCCCATCAGGGACAAGGCGAGGAGGGTCTTGCCAGCGTTCTTCAAACCTAATGCCTTCATTTGGTGATGCTCCAATTTTTTCTTTTTTGGGCCACAAGCGTTCTATGTTCAGCAGCCCAGCCAAAGGGCAACAAAACAGGGCGACAGTCTGGCAAGTTCTGAGGCCGGCTTTCAACCAAAGCCTCATTTATCACTGCTCAGAATGCAGCGCCGAAAGGCGCTGCGCCCTGAGCCTAGCACTTAGCCCTGCAAGGCCGCCAAAGTCAGGTCCAGGCACTGCCGAGCCTTGGTCACCAGCTCGTCAATTTCAGCCTTGCTGATCACCAGCGGCGGCGAAATGATCATGGTGTCGCCGACGGCGCGCATGATCAGGCCATTCTCAAAGCAGAAGGTGCGGCAAATCATGCCAACGCCTTTACCTTCATAACGCTTGCGCGTGGCCTTGTCCTGGACCAGCTCAATCGCACCGAGCATGCCGACACCGCGAACTTCCCCCACCAACGGGTGATCAGCCAGCTCCCTCAGACGCTTTTGCAAATACGGTGCCGTTTCGTCATGAACACGCTGAACGATTTTTTCGTCGCGCATGATGCGGATGTTTTCCAACGCAACCGCCGCCGCCACCGGGTGACCGGAATAGGTGAAGCCGTGGTTGAAATCACCGCCTTCGTTGAGCACCGCCACCACGTCGTCTCGCACGATCAGGCCGCCCATGGGGATGTAGCCGGACGTCAGGCCCTTGGCGATGGTCATCATGTCGGGCTTGAGGTCGTAGAAATCGCTACCGAACCACTCGCCGGTGCGGCCGAAACCGCAGATCACTTCGTCGGCAATAAACAGAATGTCGTACTTGGCGAGAATTTCCTTGATGCGCGGCCAGTAGGTCTCAGGCGGCACGATCACGCCGCCGGCACCCTGGATCGGCTCGGCAATAAAGGCACCAACGGTGTCCACGCCCAGTTCCAGAATCTTTTCTTCCAACTGGTTGGCCGCCCACACGCCGAATGCGTCCGGGCTCATGTCGCCACCTTCGCCGAACCAGTACGGCTGGGCGATGTGGACGATGCCCGGGATCGGCAAGTCGCCCTGCTCATGCATATAAGTCATGCCGCCCAGGCTGGCACCGGCCACGGTAGAGCCGTGGTAGCCATTCTTGCGGCTGATGATGGTTTTCTTGTTCGGCTGGCCCTTGATCGCCCAGTAGTGGCGGACCATACGCAACATGGTGTCGTTGCCTTCGGAGCCGGAACCGGTGAAGAACACGTGGTTCATGCCGGCTGGGGCGATGTCGGAGATGGCCTTGGCCAGTTCCAGCACCGGCGGGTGAGCGGTCTGGAAGAACAGGTTGTAGTACGGCAGTTCTTTCATCTGCTTGGCGGCGGCGTCAGCCAGTTCATCGCGACCGTAACCGATCGCCACGCACCACAGGCCGGCCATGCCGTCGAGGATCTTGTTGCCTTCGCTGTCCCACAGGTAAACGCCGTGGGCTTTGGTGATGATCCGTGGGCCTTTCTCTTTCAATTGCTTGAAGTCGCTGAACGGCGCCAGGTGGTGATCACTGCTCAAGGCTTGCCATTCACGGGTTTGCGGGTTGTTGCTGGACATACCAATCTCCTAGACTTTTCAGTTAGGGGCGCGCTGTTCCCACAGCGCGCCCGGCGCATCAGACGGCGAAGAGCAGGAATTCCCGCTCCCACGAACTGATCACGCGCTTGAAGTTTTCATGCTCGGCCCGCTTGACCGCGACGTAGCCTGTGATGAATTTTTGCCCCAGGTATTTCTCGATGGTCTTGCTGTTTTCCATGCGTTCCAGGGCATCTTCGATGGTCAACGGCAGGCGCAGGTTGCGTCGCTCATAACCACGACCCACCACCGGGGCGCTCGGGGTATGGCCCTCGACCATGCCAATGTAGCCACACAGCAGGCTGGCGGCGATCGCCAGGTACGGGTTGGCGTCGGCACCCGGCAGGCGGTTTTCCACACGACGGTTCTGCGGGCCGGCATCCGGCACGCGCAGGCCGACGGTACGGTTTTCTTCACCCCATTCCACGTTGACCGGCGCCGAGGTATCGGGCAGGAAGCGGCGGAATGAGTTCACGTTGGGGGCAAACAGCGGCAGCAATTCAGGGATGAACTTCTGCAGGCCACCAATGTGGTTGAGGAACAGTTGGCTCATGGTCCCGTCTTCGTTGGAGAAGACGTTCTTGCCGGTGGCGATGTCGATGATGCTCTGGTGCAGGTGCATCGCGCTGCCGGGCTCGCCGGTCATGGGTTTGGCCATGAAAGTAGCGGCGACGTCGTGCTTGAGCGCGGCTTCGCGCATGGTGCGCTTGAACACCAGGATCTGGTCGGCCAGGGACAGTGCATCGCCGTGACGGAAGTTGATTTCCATCTGCGCCGTGCCGTCCTCGTGGATCAGGGTGTCGAGGTCCAGCTCCTGCAGCTCGCACCAGTCGTAGACGTCTTCGAACAACGGGTCGAATTCGTTGGCCGCTTCTATAGAGAAGGACTGGCGGCCGGTTTCCGGGCGACCGGAACGGCCAATCGGCGGTTGCAGCGGGAAATCCGGGTCTTCACAGCGCTTGGTCAGGTAGAACTCCATCTCCGGCGCCACGATGGGCTGCCAGCCTTTGTCGGCGTAGAGCTTGAGGACTTTCTTGAGCACGTTGCGCGGCGACAGCTCGATCGGGTTGCCTTGCTTGTCGTAGGTGTCGTGGATCACCTGGGCGGTCGGCTCGATGGCCCAAGGCACCAGGAATACTGCGTTCGAGTCGGGCCGGCAGATCATGTCGATGTCGGCCGGGTCGAGCAATTCGTAATAGATGTCGTCTTCGACATAGTCGCCGGTCACGGTCTGCAACAGAACGCTCTCGGGCAGACGCATGCCTTTTTCGGCAATGAACTTGTTGGTCGGCGAGATCTTGCCCCGGGTGATGCCGGTGAGGTCGCCAATCATGCATTCGACTTCTGTGATCTTATGGTCTTTCAACCAATCGGTGAGCTGGTCGAGGTTGTTACTCATAAATGCCTCTGGGCTGTGTTTCCTGACATCCATTAAAGGTCAGGCGTTGGTTGACGCAGCATCCGCGTCGCGTTGCATCGCCCGCTTTCGACAGGCATTGCCAAATGCCTGGAAGATCGCGAGATAGTGCGGGTTAGAGCTTACCTGCCATTCGGGGTGCCATTGCACTCCTAAAGCAAAAGCCTTGCCCTGTTTCATCGAGAAAGCCTCGATCAGGCTATCCGGCGCCGTGGCTTCGACCTGTAGCCCCGGTGCCAGGCGGTCAACGCCCTGGCTGTGAATCGAGTTGACCTGAATCGTCGGCGGCAAGCCCAGGCTTGCCAATACCCCATTCGGGGAGATCGCCACGGCGTGCGCCGGCCCGTACTGGATATCCAGCGGCTGGGTCTCGTCTTCGCGGTGATCCATCATGCCCGGCACTTCATGAACCTTCTGGTGCAGGCTGCCGCCAAAGGCCACGTTCATTTCCTGGAACCCACGGCAGATGCCCAGCACCGGCACGCCTGCGGCAATCGCGGCGCGCAGCAGCGGCAAGGTGGTTTGGTCCCGTGCAGAATCATGAGCAGTCCCAGGCGCACTGGCCGGACCGTCGTAGTGAAAGGGTTCGATATTGGATGGAGAGCCTGTAAAAAGAATGCCGTCCAGGCCGTCAAGAATAATGGCCGGGTCGAGCAGATCCCCCAGGGAAGGAATGATCAATGGCAAGCCCTTGGCAGCGGTGGCCACTGCACGGACGTATTTGTCGCCACTGATGTGATAAGCATGCAGACCGACCTGTTTGGAGCAGGCGGTGACGCCGATTAACGGCAGGCGAGACATGAAGCACCCCGGTATTATTGCTGTTATGGGTTTGAATCGAGCTTAGCCTTGTTCATTTTTTTACACAACACCCCCGTAAAAAATACAACACGGCCCGCTCAAGCCTGCTAGTCCCAAGCCCTTCAAACCCAAAAAACCGCCCCAAAAAGCCCCAAAAAAGCCCTCAAGGCGCTTTTTTAGGGCAAAAAAGCCCTCGCTTGACTTCGGCATGCCGTTCGGGTTGACTGAAACCAGAAAAGATCAATGATTGATATTTTTAACAACAAAGGTGTTGCATCATGTCGGTACCCCCGCGTGCCGTTCAGCTTAACGAAGCGAACGCGTTCCTTAAGGATCATCCTGAGGTTCTGTACGTAGACCTTCTAATTGCGGATATGAATGGTGTGGTGCGCGGTAAGCGCATCGAACGCACCAGCCTCCACAAGGTTTACGAGAAGGGCATTAACCTGCCTGCCTCTTTATTTGCCCTGGATATCAACGGCTCGACGGTGGAAAGCACCGGCCTGGGCCTGGACATCGGTGATGCTGACCGAATCTGTTATCCAATCCCCGACACCCTGTGCAATGAACCCTGGCAAAAGCGCCCTACCGCGCAACTGCTGATGACCATGCACGAACTTGAAGGTGAACCTTTCTTCGCCGATCCTCGCGAAGTGCTCCGCCAAGTTGTAAGCAAATTTGATGATCTCGGTCTGACCATCTGCGCCGCCTTCGAGCTTGAGTTCTACCTGATCGACCAGGAGAACGTGAACGGCCGCCCACAACCGCCCCGCTCGCCGATCTCCGGCAAACGCCCGCACTCGACACAGGTCTACCTGATCGACGACCTCGACGAATACGTCGACTGCCTCCAGGACATTCTGGAAGGTGCCAAAGAGCAAGGCATTCCGGCCGACGCCATCGTCAAGGAAAGTGCCCCGGCGCAGTTCGAAGTGAACCTGCACCACGTGGCCGACCCGATCAAGGCTTGCGATTACGCGGTACTGCTCAAGCGCCTGATCAAGAACATCGCCTACGACCATGAGATGGACACCACCTTCATGGCCAAGCCTTACCCGGGCCAGGCAGGCAACGGTTTGCACGTACACATTTCGATCCTGGACAAGGACGGCAAGAACATCTTTGCCAGCGAGGATCCCGAGCAGAACGCCGCATTGCGTCACGCGATCGGCGGTGTGCTCGAGACCCTACCCGCCCAAATGGCGTTCCTGTGCCCTAACGTCAACTCCTACCGCCGTTTCGGCGCACAGTTCTACGTGCCGAACTCGCCGTGCTGGGGCCTGGATAACCGCACCGTGGCGATTCGCGTACCGACCGGTTCGTCCGACGCCGTGCGTATCGAACACCGCGTGGCCGGCGCCGATGCCAACCCTTACCTGCTGATGGCTTCGGTCCTGGCGGGCGTGCACCACGGTCTGACCAACAAGATCGAACCGGGCGCTCCAGTGGAAGGCAACAGCTACGAGCAGAACGAGCAAAGCTTGCCGAACAACCTGCGTGATGCCCTGCGCGAGTTGGACGACAGCGAGGTGATGGCCAAGTACATCGATCCTAAATACATCGATATCTTTGTTGCCTGTAAGGAAAGTGAGCTGGAAGAGTTTGAACACTCCATCTCCGACCTTGAGTACAACTGGTACCTGCATACCGTGTAAGCGGTTGCGGCATTGAAGAAGCGCCACAGGCTTAGGGTCTGTGGCGTTTTTTTATGGGTTTATTCCGGGGGACCACGTTGGCCTTATCGGGAGCAAGTCGATTCCAAAGTTGAAACACGGTCAAGTGTGGGAGGGGCGGTGCGACGATTCGACTTGCTCCCGATGGCGGTCTGGCAGACAACACACCTCCCCTGCTCATACAATGCCTGCTGCCTTGTAGGAGACTTCCATGCCCACCCGCCCCGCCACTGCTCGCAAACCCCGCGCCCGCAGCCAGCCCCGGATCGACGCGATCCTGGACGCCGCCCGCGCCTTGCTGGCCGCCGAAGGCGTGGCCGGTTTGTCGATCTACAGTGTGGCCGAACGTGCGCACATTCCAGCGTCATCGGTGTACCACTTCTTCGCCGGTGTACCGGCGTTGCTGGAAGCGCTGACAGCGGATGTTCATACCGCCTTCCGGGCGGCCATTCAGGCGCCCATCGAGCATGACTCACTCAAGCACTGGCGCGACCTGTCCTACGTCGTCGAACAGCGCATGCTCACCATCTATAGCAATGACGCCGCCGCTCGCCAG
Source organism: Pseudomonas sp. MWU15-20650 (assembly GCF_023242475.1). Classification (GTDB taxonomy): domain Bacteria; phylum Pseudomonadota; class Gammaproteobacteria; order Pseudomonadales; family Pseudomonadaceae; genus Aquipseudomonas. The sequence goes on from NZ_JALJFG010000031.1 coordinate 11,532, forward strand.
TTGATCCTGGCCCAGCACGGGTTGACCGAAGTGACACAGGCTGACCGCCAACATGATCTGGAGCTGGGAAACCTGATGCATGCCGTGTTCAACCAGCACTTCGAGGTGCCAACTTTGCCTGCCGATGTGGACGTGTTCGCCTTGGCGCTCGAATTGAGCGACCGCGTGTACGCGCGGTCGGTGCATCAGCATGGGCTGATCACGCCGCGTATGGCGGAGGAAGGGATGCGCGTGTTTGATGCGTACGTAGGGCTCTACTTGCCTGCCTACTTGCCCAAGCGCCCAGCCTTGCGTTGACCTTTCGGGGGCAAGCCCTTCCCACATTCGACCGAGTTCCCACTTTGGAAAGCAGTCAACTGTGGGAGGGGCGGTGCGACGATTCGACTTGCTCCCGATAGCGGTCTGCAGTGATCACAACTTGGCGATCGACACCTCGGTGGATTTAACGAAGGCAATCACTTCGCTGCCAATCACCAACTCCAGCTCTTTGACCGAACGGGTGGTGATGACGGACGTGACAATGCCGGACGCCGTCTGTACGTCGATTTCCGACAGCACGTCGCCTTCGACGATTTCCTTGATGGTGCCTTTGAACTGGTTACGCACGTTGATGGCTTTAATAGTCATGGTCGTTCTTCCTGTGTAGGACAAGTGAGTTATTGAGCCCAGCGCAATTGCGTAGGCAGCGGTGAAACAGGTTCGGGCTCCGGCGGCGAGCCGGGCAGTGACAGCACACGGTTGAGCACTTCTGCCTCGAGCGCAGCCAGGCGGTGTGAACCACGAGCCCGTGGGCGTGGCAGGTCGACGATCAGGTCGAGGCCGATTTCGCCGTCCTCGATCAAAATCACCCGGTCAGCAATGGCTACGGCTTCGCTGACGTCGTGGGTCACCAGCAATACGGTGAAGCCGTGTTTCTGCCAGAGGTTTTCGATCAACTGCTGCATCTCGATGCGGGTCAGGGCGTCGAGTGCACCCAACGGTTCGTCGAGCAACAGCAGGCGCGGCTGGTGAATCAAGGCGCGCGCCAGGGCCACACGCTGCTTCTGGCCACCGGACAAGGCCGCCGGCCATTCATTGGCACGCTCGGCCAGGCCCACCGCCTCAAGCGCTTCCAACGCCTTGGGACGCCAGTTGCCCTTGAGCCCCAAACCGACGTTGTCGATGATCTTTTTCCACGGCAGCAAACGCGCTTCCTGGAACATCAACCGTGTGTCTTCAATCGCTTCGCTCAAAGGCGCGGAGCCGGCTAGCAACTCGCCGCTGCTGGCTTTGTCCAGGCCGGCCAACAGGCGCAGTAAAGTACTTTTACCGCAGCCGCTGCGACCGACCACGGCCACGAACTGGCCCGCCGGGATATGCAGGTCAATGCCCTTGAGCACTTCCCGCGCACCAAAGGCTTTGCGCAGGTTGCGCACCGCCAGCGGAATGCCCTTGAGCAGGCGCGGAGGTTGTTGAGCCGTCATGCCGCACCTCCTTTATTCACTTGGTATGCCGGATGCCAGCGCAGCCACACACGCTCCAGGCCACGGGCGGCCAAGTCGGCCAGCTTGCCGAGAATGGCGTACATGACGATGGCCAGCACCACCACGTCGGTTTGCAGGAACTCACGGGCATTCATCGCCAGGTAACCAATGCCGGAACTGGCCGAGATGGTTTCCGCCACGATCAGGGTCAGCCACATGAAGCCCAGGGCAAAACGCACACCGACCAGGATCGAAGGCAGCGCGCCCGGCAGGATCACTTGCCAGAACAGGCTGAACCCGGACAAGCCGTAACTGCGCGACATCTCCACCAGCGCCGGGTCGACATTACGAATGCCGTGGTAGGTATTCAGGTAGATCGGGAACAACGTCCCGAGGGCCACCAGGAAAATTTTCGCCGTCTCGTCAATGCCGAACCACAGGATCACCAGCGGAATCAGCGCCAGGTGCGGCACGTTGCGGATCATCTGCACCGAACTGTCCAGCAGGCGCTCACCCCATTTCGACAGGCCAGTGATAAAACCCAGGGCCAAGCCGATGCTGCCACCAATCACAAAACCCAGGCCCGCACGCCAGCCGCTGATGGCCAGGTGTGTCCAGATTTCACCACTGCGCACCAGGTTGACCCCGGCTTCGATCACCGCACTGGGCGCCGGCAGGATGCGCGTCGACAACCAGCCTGCCGACACCGACAACTGCCACACCGCCAGCAATAAGATGGGCAGCACCCAGGGCGCCACTCGATGGCTCAATTTTTCAATGTTCATGACGGCGCCTCAACTCTGTGACGCTGCTTTGGGAAGAATGTCGTTAGCGACCATCTCGCCAAACGGGCTGACGTACCCCGCGCTTTTTGGCAACTCGGGACGTTCGATATCCAGGTGTGGGAAGAGCAACTCGGCGACGCGATAAGACTCTTCCAGGTGTGGGTAACCGGAGAAGATAAAGGTGTCGATGCCCAGGGCCGCGTACTCATTGACCCGTGCCGCCACCGTTGGGCCATCACCCACCAACGCGGTGCCCGCACCGCCGCGCACCAGGCCGACGCCGGCCCACAGGTTGGGGCTGACTTCCAGGTTGTCGCGGTTGCCGCCATGCAAGGCGGCCATGCGTTGCTGGCCAACTGAATCGAAGCGGGCCAGGGACGCCTGGGCGCGCGCGATGGTGTCGTCGTCCAGGTGGGAGATCAGTTTATCGGCCGCTTTCCAGGCCTCATCGTTGGTCTCGCGCACGATCACATGCAGGCGAATGCCGAAACGCACGGTACGCCCAAGTTTCGCGGCCTTGGCTCGCACTTGTGCGATTTTCTCGGCGACAGCGGTTGGCGGCTCGCCCCAGGTCAGGACCATCTCCACTTGTTCGGCTGCCAGGTCCTGGGCCGCTTCGGAAGAACCGCCAAAATACAGGGGCGGGCGCGGCTGCTGGATCGGCGGATAAAGCAGCTTGGCGCCTTTGACGCTGATGTGCTGGCCGTCATAGTCCACGGTTTCGCCTTCCAACACGCGGCGCCAGATGCGGGTGAATTCCACGGACGCCTGGTAGCGTTCTTCATGGCTGAGGAACAAACCATCGCCGGCCAGTTCTTCCGGATCGCCGCCGGTGACCAGGTTGAACAGCGCACGGCCACCGGACAGGCGGTCCAGAGTCGCCGCCTGACGCGCGGCCACCGTCGGGGAAATGATCCCGGGGCGCAGCGCCACAAGAAACTTCAGGCGCTGGGTCACGGGGATCAGCGAGGCCGCCACCAGCCACGAGTCTTCGCAGGAGCGGCCGGTAGGGATCAACACCCCACCGAAACCCAGGCGGTCAGCAGCCTGGGCCACTTGTTGCAGGTAACCGTGGTCTACGGCGCGAGCGCCTTCGGCGGTGCCAAGGTAATGGCCGTCGCCATGGGTAGGCAGGAACCAAAAAATATTGAGGCTCATGGAGTTGTCTCCTGGAAGAAGTCGGGTTATGGCGCTTTGGCAACAGCGGCGGGTGGCGTCCAGATCACGTCCTTGATGCTCAAGGGCTTGGGGATCAATTTGAGTTGGTAGAAGCTGTCAGCGATTTTTTGCTGGGCGGCGACGACTTCAGGTGTCAGGAACAGGGCACCGTAGCCCTGGCGTTTCACCGAGGTCAGGGTGATATCAGGGGGCAGCCCCAGCAGCGGCGCGACTTGTTCGGTGACTTCCTGAGGGTTGGCCTTGGACCATTCGCCTACGGCGCGCACCTCTTCCACCAGCGCCTTGATCACATCGGGGTGTTGCTCGGCATAGGGTCTGGTCGCCAGGTAGAACTGGTGGTTGTCGGCAATGCCGGTACCGTCACGCAGGGTGCGGGCTTGCAGCTGTTTCTCGGCGGCCGCCTGGTACGGGTCCCAGATCACCCAGGCGTCCACACTGCCCCGCTCGAACGCCGCACGGGCATCCGCAGGCGGCAAGAACACGGTGTGCACGTCGGTGTATTTGAGGCCGGCATCTTCCAGGGCGCGCACCAGCAGGTAGTGCACGTTTGAGCCTTTATTGAGGACGATTTTCTTGCCCTTGAGTTCTGCGACCGACTTGATCGGTGAGCCCTTGGGTACCAGGATCGCTTCACTGGTCGGTGCGGGCGGTTCGTAGGCGACATACAGCAAATCGGCGCCGGCAGCCTGGGCAAATACCGGTGGGGTTTCGCCGGTGACACCAAAGTCGATGGAACCCACGTTCAGGCCCTCGAGCAATTGCGGGCCGCCAGGAAACTCGGTCCACTGCACCTGCACACCTTGGGCGGCCAGGCGTTTTTCCAGCGTGCCTTTGGCCTTGAGCAGCACCAGCGTGCCGTATTTCTGATAACCGATCCGCAGGGTCTCGGCGGCGTGGGCTTGAGCAATGGCGCCGAAGGACACAGCCGCAGCAAACAGTGCGACCAGACCACGACGCAAAATGACAGTGCGCATGGCGCTCTCTCCAATTATGCGATTAGGGTTTTGGCTGCACCTGCTTGGCCGTTGGCGGCTGAGTAAGGTGAGTGTTTCTCGATGTCGGGTAAGGCTCAAATGCTCCAGCGAGCACTCAACAAACGTTCATTCAACACATGCGGGTCCAACGGTTTCGGGCGCCGAGCCATGGCGCTGTAGAGCTGCTCCAGGGCCTCGTGCAAACGGTGTTCGAGCACCGGTACCAACTGCGCCTGGACGCTGCCCTCGCCATAAGCGATCTGGCTGTCTTCGGCAAAAATACCGTGGAGCAACTCCTGGGCTTTCAGGGCCGACAACACCGGCTTCAAGGCGTAGTCCACCGCCAGCATGTGGGCAATGCTGCCGCCGGTAGCCATGGGCAGCACGACTTTGTGCGCCAGGGCGCGTTCAGGCAGAAGGTCCAATAAGGTTTTCAGCGCACCGGAAAACGAGGCTTTGTACACCGGCGTGGCAATCACCAGGCCATCGGCGTTGGCTACTTGCTGCAGCAGGTCGACGACCTTGGGGCTGTCGAACCGCGCGTGCAGCAAGTCTTCGGCCGGGAAGTCCCGAATCTGATAACTCACCACTTCCACGCCCTGCTGTTGCAGCCACTGACGGGTTTTATCCAGCAAGACCCCGGAGCGGGAACGCTGGCTGGGACTGCCTCCAAGTGTTACGACCAGCATGCAGGTATTCCTTGAGCAAGTGTCGGCGGTTCGCGGTGTGGCGATGGCGCCAGATGGAACAGACCTTATCAGCTGATTTATATATCCATAAATCTTATTTTTTCATTTGTTTATTCTATAAATGCATATGCCTTGAATAAATCATCAGACGAAAAAAAGGCCGTCGAAACGGCCTGAAAAACCCCTGCTGTGTGAGACTTGAAATGCGATCAACTGTGGGAGCGGGCTTGCTCGCTCCACACATTGGATTGTGTGTTAGCGATTGGGCTGCGGGGTGAGCCGCAGGTACGGCTTAACTGCACGGTAGCCCTTCGGAAAACGTTTCTTGATCTCTTCCTCGTCCTTGAGCGACGGCACAATCACCACTTCATCACCGTCCTGCCAGTTGGCGGGGGTGGCAACCTTGTGGTTGTCAGTCAGTTGCAGCGAATCAATGACCCGCAGGATTTCATGGAAGTTGCGGCCAGTGCTGGCCGGGTACGTGATGGTCAGGCGGATCTTCTTGTTCGGGTCGATCACGAATAAGGAGCGCACGGTCAGCGTGTCACTGGCGTTCGGATGGATCAGGTCATAGAGGTCCGAGACCTTGCGGTCCGCATCGGCCAGGATCGGGAAGTTGACGACCGTACTCTGGGTTTCGTTGATATCTTCGATCCACTTGTGGTGCGAGTCCACCGGGTCCACCGACAGGGCAATGGCCTTGACGCCACGCTGGGCGAATTGGTCCTTGAGCTTGGCGGTGAAGCCCAGCTCGGTGGTGCACACTGGAGTGAAGTCCGCCGGATGGGAAAACAGTACACCCCAGCTATCGCCCAGCCATTCGTGGAAACGGATCTTGCCGGCGCTGGAATCCTGTTCGAAGTCGGGGGCGATGTCGCCCAGTCTTAGGCTCATGGTGTGGCTCCTGGTGAGTGCTTATGGAGCCCACTGTGCATGGGTCTGCGACTATTTAAAAAGAATAAATATCGATTTATTTAGACGATAAAGGAATATTAAATTTCTGTTCACTGGACGCGCAAACGGGCGAGGATCAACATCCATTTCAAGGTTCGAGAAGGCCTTGAGACGCTGTACAAAGAGGGAATTCGGGAAGGGCTTGCGGGGGTTGAGCCCGACTTGAAAGCAAGACACCTTGCCCGGCATTGCGCCGGGCAAGGTTTACAGCCTTACAGCAGCGGGATCGAGTAGCTGACGATCAGGCGGTTTTCGTCCTGGTCGCGGGTAGCAACGTCGGTGCGCCACATGGCGTTTTTCCACGCCACGCCGAGGTTTTTCAGCGGGCCTTCTGGAACAACGTAAGCCAGGGTGATATCACGTTCCCATTCAGACTTGTCACCAGCGGTGGTCTGAATGTTGGTGCCTTTGAGGTAGACCACACCAGCGGTCAGGCCAGGTACACCCACTTTGGCGAAGTCATAAGCGTAACGTGCTTGCCAGGTACGCTCGCCAGCACGGGCAAACTTCTGGATTTGCATGTCGGTCGTGGTGCTGTTCGACGAACCGTCACCTTGGTTCAGCCAAGGGAAGTCACTGTCGCCCTTGGTGTACTGATAACCGCCACCGAAGGTGTGGCCGTTAACCGAGTACAGAGCCAGGTAGCTGTACAGGTCGTTGTCGACCTTGCCCAGAGTGGTTGGCTTGGCACCGTCGTTGTAGTAACCGGAGGTGTAGTAGGCAGTGTTATTGCCGTTGGCGCCGTTGTCGCGGCTGCGGTAGTAACGCAGGTCACTTTTCAGCACGCCCGGGCCGATTGCCCAGTTGTGTACCAAGCCCAGGAAGTTCTGGGAGTAGAAATCTTTCAGCTCGCCGAAATAGTACGAAGCGGTCAGATCCTTGGTGATCTTGTAGTCAGCACCCGCGTAGTAGAACTTGTTGCTGAATTTGCCGGTGTCGTAGTTGGAGCTTTTGTTCGCGCCAGCAATCGACAGGTTTTCATTGTTGCTGGAGTTACGACCCTTGGCGGATTCGATCTGGCCAGCAGTCAGGGTCAAGTCTTTGATTTCGTTGGAAACGATCTCGCCGCCCTGGAAAGTCTGAGGCAACAGGCGACCATCGTTGGTCTTGATCACCGGGTTGTTTGGCTGCAGGGTGCCGATTTTCGCTACGGTCTGGGAGATCTTGACCTTACCGGTCACGCCCAGGCTGGCGAAATCGCTGACAGCTTTGTTGCCGTCGCTTGGGAACACAGTGCCGCCCGAAGCGGTGCCGCTGTAGTTGCCGTGGTTATCGCGGCTGGAGTCCAGACGCATGCCATACAGGCCAATAGCGTCAACACCGAACTGAACAGTACCTTGGGTGAAACCCGAGATGAAACGCAGGTCGAAGCCTTGGCCCCATTCAGCGTTCTTGCTACGGCTGCTCGCAGTAGGAGCGCCATCGCGGTTGTCAGTGTTGATGTAGAAGTTACGCAGGCCCAGAGTAGCCTTGCTGTCTTCGATGAAACCGGCGGAGTGTGCCTGTTGCGCAATTGCAGCCACAGCCACGGCCAACGCCAATGTTGACTTCTTCATGTACCGCTCCTCTCATTTCTAATTTTTGTATTTCTTAGGTCTCGGGTCTGACGCCCTCGATCCACAGATGCGCGATTAGCGCCGGATAGTGACTACCAAGTCAATCGTAACCTTGTATGTCTACTACCTTCGTCTAACCGCAGTTAATTTGGTCCCTGCAGGGTAATGAGTTTTTCATACACCCAAAAAGAATTGTTTCATTCTTTTTCATACGATTCAGGAATAAGTCTTTCTTTGCAGCAAGCTAGCCAGCATAGACCACCTGCTCCATAAGCTAATGCCTAAAAGGTATTTACCAGCCTTTTTTTAGATCGATTAGTGTGGCCGTACGGTTTCATACGTCACCCACGATCAAAAAGGCGACGCCATCATGGCCAAAGGCACATCCTCCCGTCAATTTGTTACAGTTTTTGTATCACTAATACTTTCTTTTGGTGTCAAGGCGGCTGATTTAACCATCGGCTATCAAACCGGCATCGACCCCAGCAAAGTCCCCCAGGCCAACGGTCTCTACGAAAAAGCCCTTGGCCAGAAGATCAATTGGCGCCGGTTCAACAGTGGGCCTCAAGTGGTCACGGCCATCGCATCCGGCGATGTGCAAATCGGCAATCTCGGTTCCAGCCCCCTCGCAGCAGCGGCTTCACGCAATCTACCGATCGTGGCTTTTATCGTATCGGCGCAGATCAATACTTCTGAAGCCTTGGTGGTGCGCAATGGCAGCGGCATCGACAAACCCGACGATCTGATCGGCAAAACCATTGCCACACCGTTCGTATCAACCTCTCATTACAGCCTGCTCGGCGCGCTCAAGCATTGGGGCCTAGACACCCAGAAAGTCAAAGTGGTGAACCTGCAACCGGCCGAAATCGCCGCCGCGTGGAAACGCGGTGACATTGATGGCGCCTTCGTGTGGTCGCCCGCCCTGGGAGAAATTCGCAAGACCGGAAAAACCCTGACAGACGCGGCGCAGGTGGGTCAGTGGGGTGCACCGACGTTCGAAGTGTGGGTAGCCCGTAAGGATTTTGCAGAAAAACATCCTGACGTAGTGGCCAAGTTTGCCAAGGTTACGCTGGACTCTTTCGCCGACTATGCCGCCCATAAAGACAGCTGGACGGTGGACTCCGACGCCGTGCAGAAAATCGCTAAATTGACAGGCTCAAATGCTGCCGACATTCCCGAACTGCTGGCCGGCACGACCTTTCCGGACGCACAGGCACAGAAAACCGATGCGCTGCTCAACGGCGGCACGGCAAAGGCGATTGGGGAGACGGCGAAGTTCTTGCGGGAGCAGGGGAAAGTGGAGACGGTGCTGCCCGACTATTCAGCGTATGTGACCGATAAGTTCGTCAAAGACTGAACACAATCAAATGTGGGAGGGGGTTTGCTCCCTCCCACATTTGGATAGCCATGGTTTACTGCATCGAATTTACAGGGCCTTCTCGAAAATCTTCGAGTTACGCTGATAGTTGTACAGCGACGCCCGCGCCGACGGCAGGCGGTCCACACTGCTCGGCACAAACCCTCGTTCACGGAACCAGTGGGCGGTACGGGTGGTAAGCACAAACAAGGTCTTCAAGCCCTGCGCCCGCGCGCGGGTTTCAATGCGCTCGAGCAACTCATCGCCGCGCCCGCCGTGACGGTATTCCGGGTTCACCGCCAGACACGCCAGTTCACCCGCATCCGAATCCGCGATCTGATACAGCGCCGCGCAGGCGATGATCATGCCTTCGCGCTCGACCACGCTGAACTGTTCGATCTCACGCTCCAGCACTTCCCGCGAGCGGCGTACCAAGATGCCTTGCTCTTCCAGCGGGCTGATCAGGTCAAGCAAACCGCCGACGTCTTCAATTGCGGCTTCGCGCACCAACTCGAATTGCTCCTGGGCCACCAGCGTACCGCCGCCGTCCCGGGTGAACAGTTCGGTGAGCAAGGCGCCATCTTCGGCATAACTGACGATATGGCTGCGCCCTACCCCGCCACGACATGCTTGCGCGGCGGCATCGAGCAGCTCGGCTTGATAGTTGTTGCCCAGGCGTTGCAGGTGCGCCGGCACTTGTTGCGGGCGCAACTCACGCACCAGTCGGCCATGTTCATCGATCAGCCCCAGGTCGGCGCCAAACAGCAGCAGCTTGTCGGCGCCCAGGTCGATGGCGGCGCGGGTGGCGACGTCTTCGCAGGCCAGGTTGAAAATCTCGCCAGTGGGCGAATACCCCAGGGGCGACAGCAGCACGATGGAGCGCTCATCCAGCAGGCGATTGATGCCCTTGCGATCGACCCGGCGCACTTCGCCAGTGTGGTGGTAGTCCACACCTTCAAGCACACCGATCGGCCGGGCGGTCACCAGGTTGCCGCTGGCCACCCGCAGGCGTGAGCCCTGCATGGGCGACGAGGCCATGTCCATCGACAAACGCGCTTCAATGGCGATACGCAGCTGGCCGACTGCGTCGATCACACACTCCAGCGTCGCGGCATCGGTAATGCGCAAACCTTCGTGGTAAGCCGGAGTCAGGCCGCGTGCCTGGAGGCGGGTTTCAATTTGCGGACGCGAGCCGTGGACCAGCACCAACCGCACACCCAGGCTGTGGAGCAGCACCAGGTCGTGGACGATATTGCCGAAGTTCGGGTGTTCCACACCATCGCCGGGCAGCATGACCACAAACGTGCAGTCGCGGTGGGCGTTGATGTAAGGCGAAGCATGACGAAGCCAATTGACGTATTCGGGCATAAAACCTGGGCCTGTAATAAAAAGCAGCCGAAAAAGGACGAATCGTGAAAGCGCACAGCGGGCTGATGGTTATCGTCGGAACAGGCTTGGCGACACGCTCGCTCTCCTTATGTACGAATGGGCAGGGGTTAATTTATGCAGGTTTCAGGCAGTAATGTTCGATCAACTCTCGCAATAGACGCACTGTAGGCGTCAAGCGTGACATTTCGAGGTATTCACCCGGCTGGTGGGCGCAGTCAATATCGCCAGGGCCAAGGACCAGGGTTTCGCAACCAAGGCGCTGAAGATAAGGCGCTTCGGTGCCGAACGCTACTGCTTCAGCACGATGACCGGTCAATCGCTCCGCAACCCGCACCAGTTCGGTGTCTTCCGGTTGCTCGAAGGGCGGCACTTCAGGGAACAACGGCGCGTAATCAATCTTGACTTTATGGCGTTCGGCCAGGGGTTCGAGCTTCTGACGAATGGCGTCGCGCAGCACCTGGGGATCCATTCCCGGCAGCGGCCGCAGGTCAAATTCCAGGGAACACTGGCCGCAGATGCGGTTGGGATTGTCCCCCCCATGAATGCAACCAAGGTTCAGCGTCGGCTGTGGCACGCTGAATTGCGGATTGCGGTACTCGCGCTGCCAGGCCAGGCGCAGGCCCCGCAGTTCGCCGATGGCGTCATGCATGGCTTCCAGGGCACTGTGGCCCAGGCTCGGGTCCGACGAATGGCCGCTACGGCCGAGGATGTCGATGCGCTCCATCATCACGCCTTTATGCAGCCGAATCGGCTTGAGGCCGGTCGGCTCCCCAATCACCGCGGCACGCCCCAGCGGGCGCCCGGCAGCCGCCAATGCGCGGGCGCCGGACATGGAGCTTTCTTCGTCGCAGGTGGCAAGGATCAGCAGCGGTTGCTTGAACGGCTGATCCAGCAGCGGTAATACGGCTTCAATGGCCAGCGCGAAAAAACCCTTCATGTCGCAACTGCCCAATCCTACCCAGCGGCCGTCAACTTCCGTCAGCTTGAGCGGGTCGGTCTTCCACAGTGCGGCGTCATAAGGAACGGTATCGCTATGGCCGGCCAACACCAGGCCACCCGGGCCACTGCCGAAGCTGGCCAATAGGTTGAACTTGCCGGGGCTGACGTGTTGGATATCAATGGCGAAGCCCAAGTCGCCCAGCCAGCCAGCGAGCAAATCGATTACCGGGCGGTTGGTCTGGTCGAGAGACGCTTGGGTACAGCTGACCGAAGGCGCGGCAATCAATGCAGCAAACTGCTCTTTCATCGAGGGTAATGGCATGCGCGGTCTCTCAACTTCACGGATGAGCCCCACTATAGAGCCATCTGCACGACACAATAAACCGTTGCGGCGCGTTGCCGGGCTCAGTCCTGTACACTGCACGGCCTTGGCAGCCACTCTTTTCCCCGGCTGCGCTCCCGATCCTGGATTTTCCGGCCATGCAGAAAGAAACCGAAATCAAGCTCCGCGTCAGCCGCGAAACACTCGCCGCGCTGCGTGAGCACCCGCTACTGAAAAAACGCAACAAAAGTGGCTGGGAACGCCGTGAGTTGATGAACCAGTACTTCGATACCCCCGAGCGCGACCTGGCCCAGGCCAAGGTGGCCCTGCGCCTGCGCAAGGACGGTGACGCAATCATCCAGACCCTCAAGACCCGTGGCCAAAGCGTTGCCGGCTTGTCGGAACGCAACGAGTACAACTGGGACCTGCCCAAAGCCAAGCTCGACGTAAAGAAACTCGACGGCGAATGCTGGCCTGAGCAACTGGCCGAGCTGGACAAAAAGACCCTCAAGCCGATCTTCACCACCGACTTCGTGCGTGAACGCGCCGAAATCGCCTGGGGCCGTGGCAAGGCCAAGGTGGTGATCGAAGCCGCCCTGGACCTGGGCCATGTGGTGGTCGGCAAGCAGAAAGAAGAAATCTGCGAGCTGGAACTGGAATTGCGCGAAGGCGAACCGGCAGCCCTGCTGGAACTGGCTGCGGAACTGGCCGCGACCCTGGCCCTGATGCCGTGTGATATCAGCAAGGCTGAGCGCGGCTACCGCCTGTATGACGCCAGCAGCTATTCCCTGAGCTTGCCGGCACCGCAACTGCAGGCTGAAATGCCGTTGGACGACGCTTTCGCCGCAATCATGTGGCACCTGCTGGGCAGCAGCCAGCGCCTGGCCGAACAATACCGTTTCAACGGCCACTGGCGCCTGCTGCAGGATTGGGTGGAAAACCTCGGCGAACTGCGTGCCCTGATCGGCAGCCTCGGCCAGGCCGCACCGCGTCAATCCACCAGCGAACTGCGCAGTGCACTGGATGCCCTACTGGAGGACTGGCGCCCGCTGGTCCAGGCCGGTGACGACGATGAAGACATTCGCAAAGCCGCGCCAGAGCAGTTCGTCGAAGAGTTGGAAGACGTGCGCTGGGGCCTGTTCTCACTGAACACCTCACGCTGGCTGCTGGCCCGTACCTGGACCGCCGAGCGCAACGTGCGCGGCAACCGCCAGGGGGCTGCGCAAATCACCAACTGGCTGCCACGCCTGCTGGCCGACGACGCCGTGGCCCTGCAACTGCCGCGCTACCAACAGCAACCGGAAGACCTGGCCGAGCAACTGCCGCGCATCGAACGCATCCAGGCCTGGCTGCACCATGCGCGTCATGTGGTGGACATTCCGGAACTGGACCGCTTGTACGGCGAGCTCAACAAGTTGGCGCAACTGGCCAACCAGCCGATCACCGATGAATCGCTCGATGCGCGTATGCATCAGGCGATTGCGGTGTATCAGAACCGCGCGTGGAAGACCTTGTTGCGTCTGTAATCTCGCCATCGGGAACAAGCCCCTCCCACGCTGGCTGTATGCGCCAATCAACCTGTGGAAGGGGGCTTGCCCCGAATGCGGGGTACCCGATACTCCGCAGAGACAGCTTTTGGGGCTGCTGCGCAACCCTGCGCGGGGCAAGCCCGCTCGCCACAGGGAAATAGACTGCCTTCAAAAGTTGTGTATGCCCCGATGAGGCCGGCCCTGTCAGCGCAAGACTGGCAGGCTGGTGGTGGACTTGATCTCCGATAAAGCCACAATCGAGTTGACCTCCTGAATCCCCGGCACCATCGACAGCTTCTCGAAGAAGAACCGCTCGTACGCCTCGATGTCCGACGTGACGATGCGCAGTAGAAAATCCACCGCCCCCATCAACACATAACACTCCAACACTTCCGGAAACCCTCGAATGGCGTCGGTGAACTCGGTGAAGTTGGAGCGGCCGTGGGCGTTGAGTTTCACCTCGGCGAAAATTTGCGTGTTGAGGCCAATTTTCTTGCGGTCCAGCAGGGTGACTTGACCACGGATGACCCCCTCCTCCTTGAGCCGCTGAATACGTCGCCAGCACGGTGACTGCGACAAGCCGACCTGCTCGGCAATCTGCGCACTGGAGAGCGAGGCATCCTCCTGCAGCAGGGCCAGGATACGGCGGTCGTAAGCGTCCAACTCACTGTGCATAGAAATACCTTTGATTATGCCAATCTTGAATTGCTTGATTCTATTATCAGCAAAACTTGCTCATTTTAGATAAGAAATCTCCCCTGACGAATGTAAAAATTTCTCCAGTCGAATCTGGAGAGTCAGCATGCATGCCGTCGAAACCGCCTACCCTGCTACCCGCGTTGATGCGTGGGCCGTCAATAGTGCTCACTGCCACGCGCATTATCGGATCATCGCCGAGGCAGAACCGGATGTGCTGTGCCGGCTGCTCAACTATTTTGCGCTGCAGTTCCTGACGCCGAAGCAGGTCAACGTAAACCGCGAAGAAGACCTGCTGAGCATTGATATCCTGATGGACGGCTTGAGCTGGCACCGCGCTCAGGTGATCGGTGAAAAGATTCGAAACCTGATCAGCGTTTGCTCGCTGGAGCTCTGGCCGGCTGATTCCGTGCGGCCTCAGGCGGTGGCCACGACAGCTCGGTAAAAGCCTGCAATACACACCGGGAGGAGGATTTCCAGGGCCTGGCTAGCCTGGAAATACACCCAATACCCCCCGGAAAACGTTCATGTCCACGGCCTTGCCCGATCACCGTTTGGAACTGCATCAATTGTTGCCCGCGCTGGTCGAGCAGGGTCTTATTACCGAGCAAGCCGCGCAGAGATTGTCGACGGTATCGTCCACCCAGCATCCTCTGGAGGCCATCGCCGCCGAAGGACTGTGCCTGGAAACCTTGACGCAATGGCTTGCACGGCATGTCGGGCAGCCTTATCTGCGCATCGACCCACTGAAAATCGACGTGGCGGCAGTCGTGCCATTGATGTCCCATGCCTTCGCCTTGCGTCACGTTATTCTGGCGGTAGCCGTGGATACACAGAGCGTGACGGTCGCCAGTGCCCAACCCTACATCAGCAGTTGGGAGGCCGGGCTCTCACAAGTGCTCAAACGTACGATCAAGCGAGTGGTTGCCAACCCTCAGGACATCCAGCACTGCATCAACGAGTTTTATCGGTTGGCCAAGTCAGTCAGTGGCGCCGATCAAAAGATGGCCGCGCCTGGCAATGTCGAACTGCTGAACCTTGGCGCCAGCGATAAGGAGCCAGATGCCAATGACGCGCATATCGTCAACATCGTCGACTGGCTGTTGCAGTACGCGTTCGGCCAACGGGCCAGCGATATCCATATCGAACCCTGCCGTGAACAGGGTCGTGTGCGCTTTCGCATTGATGGGCTGTTGCATGACGCCTATCAGTTTCCACCCCAGGTCACCACGGCAGTCGTCAGCCGCTTGAAAAGCCTCGGACGCATGAATGTGGCAGAGAAACGCAAACCCCAGGACGGCCGCGTCAAGACTAAAAGCCCGGCGGGCGACGAGGTAGAACTGCGTCTTTCGACCCTACCGACGGTATTTGGCGAAAAACTGGTGATGCGGATTTTTGACCCCCAGGTGCTGCTCAAGGAATTCGACCAGCTTGGCTTGTCGAGCGAAGACCAGCAGCGCTGGCACGCGATGACCCGCCAGGCCAATGGCATCATCCTGGTCACAGGCCCGACCGGCTCGGGCAAGACCAGCACTCTCTATACCACCCTCAAGCAAATGGCGACTCGGGAGGTCAACCTGTGCACGGTGGAAGACCCGATCGAAATGGTCGAGCCGACCTTCAATCAAATGCAGGTACAGCACAACATCGACCTGACCTTCGCCAGCGGCGTCCGGGCGCTGCTACGCCAAGACCCGGACATCATCATGATCGGCGAGATTCGCGACCAGGAAACCGCCGAGATGGCAATCCAGGCCGCCCTGACCGGGCACCTGGTGCTTTCGACCCTGCACACCAACGATGCGCCCAGCGCTATCAGCCGCCTACAGGAACTGGGCATTGCTCATTATTTGATCAAGGCTACGCTGATAGGAGTGATGGCGCAGCGCCTGGTACGGGTGCTGTGCCCCCATTGCAAACGCCCACAGGGTAGAGAAGACGCTCAGACCTACGAAGCCATAGGCTGCGTGGAGTGTCGTGACAGTGGTTATCGAGGCAGGGCCGGGCTCTACGAAATCATGGTCATGGACGAAGCACTCAAGGCGCTGATCACCCCCGGCGCAGATGTACAGGCGCTACGCCGTACGGCACTGGCACAAGGCATGGGCAGCCTGCGAATGGCCGGCATCGACAAAATGAACGCCGGGCTGACAACGATGGCAGAGGTATTACGGGTAACGCCTGGGGATTCAGAAACAAATGATTTTATTGATAGGCCGTCAAACCGTCCTTATCCGTGACCGGACCGTTACAATCGGCCGCACGTCGTTTCACTGACACCTTCAGATAGGGAATCGTTATGCAGATCGGAACCGTACTGCTTCTTTTCGTGGGTTTGGCCGTAGCCATCCTGTTCATGGGTTTTAAAGTGGTGCCCCAGGGCTACCAGTGGACAGTCGAACGTTTCGGCCGCTACACCAACACCCTCAAACCCGGCCTCAACATCATCATCCCGGTCATGGACCGTATTGGTCGCAAGATCAACGTGATGGAAAGCGTGCTGGATATCCCACCCCAGGAAGTCATCACCGCCGACAACGCCACCGTGCAGATCGACGCCGTATGCTTCTTCCAGGTGGTCAACACCGCCCAGGCCGCCTACGAGGTCAACAACCTCGAGCACGCCATCCGCAACCTGCTGCAAACCAATATCCGCACCGTCCTGGGCTCCATGGAGCTGGATGCGATGCTGAGCCAGCGCGATGGCATCAACGAAAAACTGCTGCGCACCGTCGATGAAGCCACGGCTCCGTGGGGTATCAAGATCACCCGTATCGAGATCAAGGACATCAGCCCGCCTGCCGACCTGATGGCCGCCATGTCCGGCCAGATGAAAGCCGAGCGGATCAAGCGTGCACAGATCCTCGAGGCCGAGGGCCTGCGGGCCTCAGCGATCCTGACAGCCGAAGGCAAGAAGCAGGCGCAGATCCTTGAAGCCGAGGGTGGTCGCCAAGCTGCGTTTCTGGAGTCTGAGGCCCGTGAACGTCAGGCAGAAGCAGAGGCTCGTGCGACCCAGGTCGTCTCCGAAGCGATCGCTACCGGTAACGTGCAGGCGATCAACTACTTCGTCGCGCAAAAATACATCGATGCATTGGGCAAGCTGGCCTCAGCCAACAACAGCAAAGTGATCCTGATGCCGCTGGAAGCCAGCCAGGTGATTGGTGCCGTGGGTGGTATCGGCGAGATCGTGAAAGCGACTTTTGACAACAAGAAAGGCTGAGGCCGCCGCCATGTGGGATTTCCTGCAGCATCTGTCGTTCTGGGACTGGCTGGCACTGGGCACCGTGTTGCTGATTCTTGAGGTGTTCGGCGCCGGTGGCTACCTGCTGTGGATGGGGATCGCCGCGGCCGCCGTGGGTGTGATCAAGTTCCTGGTGCCGCCGCTGGGGCTCGAATGGCAGTTGCTGCTGTTCGCCGTGCTGTCCATATTGACGGCGGTGTACTGGTGGAAACGCCAACGCAGCAGCGCAAAAGTCAGCGACCAACCGGGGCTGAACGAGCGGGGGGCAGAGCTGATCGGTCGTACCTTCGTTGTCCATCAGGCCATTGTGGATGGCCGGGGCAAGGTTAAAGTCGGTGATGGCGTCTGGATGGTGGCCGGCTCCGACACACCGGCAGGCGCTCAAGTACGCGTGATTGGCCTGGAGGGGGTGGTTCTGAAGGTTGAAACTGTTTAGTCGGTGATGGAACTCGATTGGGTTAACTACAATCAAAATGTACAGATAACCCATCGGAGTCACCCATCATGCGTCTCAAATATGCTGTCGCAACCCTCGCTGTGCTTTCCCTTCCTGTCGGCTCAGCCATGGCCGACAGTTTCTGGCGCAATGTCATCTCGTCGGGCGCCACTACCGGCTCGACGTACCTGACGTTCAAGGACCATAAGCTGGTGGTTGCCGCCCAAGACGACGCAGGCAGCTTCGTTGCCAGCGACGGTGGCATTCGCGGCCCCTACCTGGAAGCGGCCATGCAGAAAGTCCGTGCCGATAACCCTGGCCTCAAGGCCACGGATATGGAACTGGCCAACGCGATCCTGGCGAAAAACGCCATTGCTGCCGAGTAATACCGCCGCGTAAAAAAATGCCGCTCTTTGGGAGCGGCATTTTTTTGCCCGGATGTCCTACAGCCAAAGCTGGCGATTAAGTGCTCGAACAGGAAAAGTCCGGTCGAACCACCCGCGTGCCGCGCAACAAGCTATCGACTCCCTTTAGACCAAGTGAGTCGATGACTATGCAAAAACTCTCCTGCGCCCTGCTGCTCGCGGCGATTGCCACCCCATACGCCCAGGCGGAAAGCTGGTACGGGTCGGCAAAGCTCAACAGTGCCCGCCAGAACCTGTCCAGCTCGCTACTGACCAGCCCTCGCGTCACAGACAGGGTATCGGCCCCCGATAGCAGCAAGACGTTTACCGGGTCATTCGCCATGGGTTATGCGTTTGCCGACGGCTGGCGCCTGGAAGGTGAGTACACCACACCCAGTCACTCGAACTTCAAGTCCCATTGGTCACCGTTCAACGCCAACGTCAATAACCTGCAGACCGACAGCCAGCGTCTGATGCTGAACGGCTATAAAGACATTCCGATCAACGAGTGGCTATCGTTTTACGGGATGGCCGGTGTAGGGTTGGCCCGGATCGATACCGAGGGTTATCAGACCAATACCACCCGTCGCTTCGCCAACAATCGCCAACACAACTTTGCCTACAACGTGGGCCTTGGGCTGGATGCCAAGGTCAGCGAAATCGTGACCCTGGGCGCAGGCTGGCGCTACGTGGACATGGGCAGGATTGAAACCGGCTACAATACTTTCGCCAACCGTATCAATGCTCGCGACGAGCAGCTCAAGGGCAAACTCAAGGAGCAGAATGTGTTTCTTGAGGCCCGCGTTTCCTTCTGACTCAATTCCCGTGGATGCCGCGGCCGAAGCGGCATTTTTATCCAGAGGGTGACGATTCATTCACAGATGACAGGCTATATTCAGTCAAACCGTGTAACCATGCGGTACTGACACGTTTATTACTCATCGCCTACCTGAAACGGATGCCTTCTTCGTCATGAGCCAACAGCCCTTTCTGCCGTTCTCCAAACCTACCATTGATGAAGCCACCATCTCGGCGGTCGGCGATGTTCTGCGTTCCGGCTGGATCACCAGCGGGCCGAAAGTGCAGGCGTTCGAAGCGCAGCTGTCGGAATACTTCGGCGGCCGCCCAGTACGTACCTTCAACTCCGGCACCTGCACCATGGAGATTGCCTTGCGCATCGCCGGTATCGGGCCAGGGGATGAAGTCATCACCACCCCGATCTCTTGGGTCGCCACGGCCAACGTGATCCTCGAAGTAGGCGCCACTCCCGTCTTTGCCGATATCGACCCGGTGACCCGTAACATCGACCTGGCCCAGGTTGAAGCTGCAATCACCCCGCGAACCAAGGCGATCATCCCGGTCTACCTGGCCGGTTTGCCCCTGGACATGCCCATGCTTTATGCACTGGCCAACAAGTACAACCTACGCATCGTCGAAGATGCCGCCCAGGCCCTGGGCTCCAGCTGGGATGGCGAGCGTATCGGCGCAACCGGCGACTTCGTATCGTTCAGCTTCCAGGCGAACAAGAACATCACCTCGTCGGAAGGGGGCTGCCTGGTGTTGAATAACGCCGAGGAAGCCACCCTGGCAGAGAAATATCGCCTGCAGGGCGTTACGCGTACCGGCTTCGACGGTCTGGATGTGGATGTATTGGGCGGCAAGTTCAATATGACCGATATCGCCGCAACCATCGGCCTGGGGCAGTTTGCCCATATTGAGCAGATCACTGCACATCGCCAGAACCTGGCACGTCATTACTTCAAGTGCTTCGGCAGTGACTTTGAAGAGAAGTATGGTGCGCAACTGCCACCCGCAGACTTCGAAAACAGCAACTGGCACCTGTTCCAGCTGGTACTGCCTGAACGTAAAGACGGTAAGCCGGCACGCGCGACGTTCATGGAGCAAATGAAGGAACACGGCGTTGGCATTGGCTATCACTACCCGCCAATCCACCTGCTGAGCCTGTATCGGGCACAGGGGTTCAAGGAAGGCATGTTCCCGGTGGCAGAGCGTGTTGGGCGTTTGATCGTGTCGTTGCCGATGTTCACGGCGATGACAGAAGCGGACGTGGAGCGGTCTGTAGCAGCGGTTAAAGCAGTATTGAAAGCAAGCTGATGACTCAATGTGGGAGGGGGCTTGCTCCCGATGGCGGTGTCATCAGCTACAGGTGAGCTGACTTCACACTGCTATCGGGAGCAAGCCCCCTCCCACATGGGTTTTGCGTTTACTCGCCGATAGCGGCTTTGTAGCCGGCAGCATCCAGCAGCTTTTCCAGGTCAGCCGGGTTGCTTGGCTTGAGCTTGAAGATCCAGGCGCCGTAGGGGTCGGAGTTCAACAGCTCAGGCTCGCTGCTCAGGGCCTCGTTCACCGCGATCACTTCGCCAGCAATCGGCGAGTAGATATCCGAAGCAGCCTTCACCGACTCAACCACACCCGCCTGGTCAGTTGCGCCAAACACGTTGCCGACTTCGGTCAGCTCGACAAACACCACATCACCCAATGCTTCTTGAGCATGGTCGGAAATACCGACGGTCACAGTGCCGTCAGCTTCCAGGCGCGCCCATTCGTGGCTTTCGGCAAAACGCAGGTCGGCAGGGATATCGCTCATAGTCTGTGTCCTCAAAAAGAAATGTCAGCGGCCTTCGGCCTGCCGGAAATAGGTTAGATCAAGGTTTTACCATGGCGCACGAAGGTCGGCTTGACCACTCGAACCGGGTACCACTTGCCGCGGATTTCCACTTCGGCCCGATCGGCGGTGGCCGTCGGTACACGCGCCAAGGCAATGGATTTGCTCAGCGTAGGAGAGAAACTACCACTGGTGATCTCCCCTTCGCCAACATTGGCGATACGAACCACCTGGTGAGCGCGTAAAACTCCACGTTCCTCCAGTACCAGCCCTACCAATTTGAACTGCACACCCGCCGCCAGCTCTGCTTGCAGCGCGGTGCGCCCGATGAAATTTCGCTCGGCAGGTTCCCAGGCAATGCTCCAGGCCATGTTGGCCGCCAGGGGCGAAACGGCCTGGTGGATATCCTGACCATACAGGTTCATGCCCGCTTCCAGGCGCAACGTATCGCGGGCCCCGAGTCCGATCGGAGAAATACCCGCGCCCACCAGGTCGTTGAAAAAACCTGGGGCCTGATCGGCAGGCAGGACAATCTCCAAGCCATCTTCGCCGGTGTAGCCCGTGCGGGCGATAAACCAGTCGCCATCGGCCTGCCCTTCAAAAGGCTTGAGCTGGTGGATCAGGGTGCCACGCGACTGAGTCACCAGTTCGGCGATTTTCTGCCGGGCATGGGGACCTTGGATGGCTAGCATGGCCAACTCCGAGCGCTCCTGCAGTTGCACCTGGTAGCGGCCCAGTTGCGCCTGCATCCAAGCCAGGTCCTGGTCGCGGGTGGCAGCGTTGACCACCAGTCGATAACCGGTTTCGGTACGGTAGACGATCATGTCATCCACCACCCCGCCCTGCTCGTTGAGCATGGCGCTGTAAAGCGCGCGGCCGCAGCCGTGCAATCGATCGACATCATTGGCCAGCAGGTGCTGGAGCCATTCCTTGGCCTGAGGGCCGGTGACATCGATCACGGTCATATGAGATACATCGAACACCCCGCAGTCGCGTCGCACCTGATGGTGCTCTTCAACTTGCGAGCCGTAATGCAAAGGCATATCCCAACCGCCAAAATCGACCATTTTCGCGCCGAGGGCGAGATGCAGGTCATACAAAGGCGTACGCTGTCCCATGGGTTTCTCCTTCCGGGCTTGGCGAAGGTGCGCAGAGTTGCCGCTTGCGCTGGAGACCTTGAATAACAAGGCTCACAGCCACTCGCAGCGAGTCGATCCGAAATACGGCGCGCACCGAATGCCGCGCATTGTAGCCGCAAGCCGTAGGACTGGCACCTAACCGATTTGTCGGGCAGAGCGACGGATCAGCCCGATGACCGGCAATAACCCAACCAGCACAAGGGTCAGCGCGGGCAGAGAAGCCCGCGCCCATTCCCCTTCGCTGGTCATTTCAAAGATGCGTACCGCCAGGGTGTCCCAGCCGAACGGGCGCATCAGCAGGGTCGCGGGCATTTCCTTGAGCACATCGACAAACACCAGCAGCGCCGCGCTCAGCGTGCCCGGCAGCAACAACGGCAGATACACTTTGCAAAACAGTCGCGGGCCGCTCACACCCAGGCTACGTGCAGCTTCGGGCAACGACGGGCGGATTTGCGCCAGGCTGCTCTCCAGCGGCCCATAGGCCACCGCCAGGAAACGCACCAGATACGCCAACACCAATGCCGACAGGCTGCCCAGCAGCAATGGCTTGCCCGCACCACCTAACCACCCGGACAGCGGCACCACCAACTCGCGATCCAGGTAACTGAACGCCAGCATGATCGACACCGCCAGCACCGAACCGGGCAAGGCATAACCGACATTGGCCAGACTGATACCGGAACGAATCGCCCGGGTCGGCGCCAGACGGTTGGCAAAGGCCAAGATCAACGCCACGCTGACCGTGATCAGCGCCGCGATGCCGCCCAGATAGAGCGTGTGCACGATCAATCCCGTATAGCGCTCATCCAGGTCGAAGCGACCGCGCTGCCAGAACCAGGCGACGAGTTGCAGCATGGGGATGACAAAAGCGCAGGCGAACACCAGGCCACACCAACTACTGGCCGCCACCGCCTTGCAGCCGCGCAGGTGGTACAGCGCCTTGCCACGCGGGCGCTCGTTGCCAGGGCGGACTGCGCCACGGGCGCGGCGCTCGCCGTATAACACCAGCATCACCACCAGCAGCAGCAGGCTGGCCAGTTGGGCGGCGCTGGACAGGCTGAAAAAGCCATACCACGTCTTGTAGATGGCCGTGGTGAAGGTGTCGAAATTGAACACCGAGACGGCACCGAAATCCGCGAGGGTCTCCATCAACGCCAAGGCTACGCCAGCGCCAATCGCAGGCCGTGCCATTGGTAACGCCACACGCCAGAACGCCTGCCAGGGTGATTGCCCCAGCACCCGCGCCGCTTCCATCAAGCCTTTGCCCTGGGCCAGAAACGCGGTACGTGCCAGCAGGTAAACATAGGGATAAAACACCAGCACCAGGACGATGATGACACCGCTGGTGGAACGCACCCTCGGCAAGCGCAGCCCCGTGCCGAACCATTCGCGCAACAGGGTTTGCACCGGCCCGGCGAAATCCAGCAGGCCCACGAATACGAAGGCCAGCACATAGGCCGGAATCGCAAAGGGCAGCATCAATGCCCAGTCGAGCCAGCGCCGCCCGGGAAACTCACAAAGGCTGGTCAGCCAGGCCAGGCTCACGCCCAGCAGCGTTACACCGACACCTACACCCAGTACCAGGGTCAACGTATTGCCCAGCAGACGGGGCATCTGGGTTTCCCAGAGATGGGACCAGATCGGTTGGTCGATGCTTTGCCAAGACAGCAACAGCACGCTCAGTGGCAGCAGCACCAAGGCGGCAACGGTGAAGACCGGCAGGTACCAGCGGCATTGGGCGGGGTGGGCCAAGGAAAGGCTCTCTATGAACAGACTATTCGAGACAAACACAAAACAATGTGGGAGGGGCTTGCCCCCTCGCACATTTAGAGCGGTGACAATTTACACATTCAGTTCCAGCCAGCGCGGTCCATCAGGCGGATAGCTTCAGCCTGGCGCTTGCCCGCCACTTCTACCGGTAGGGTATCCGCCACGAACTTGCCCCAGGTCGCCACCTCCGCCGATGGCGGCACCGCCGGGTTGGCCGGGAATTCCTGGTTCACATCGGCAAAGATCTTCTGCGCCTCAGGCGTGGTCATCCACTCCACCAGCGCCTTGGCTGCCTCGGGGTGCGGCGCGTGCTGGGTCAGGCCGATACCCGACAGGTTCACATGCACGCCACGGTCGCCCTGGTTCGGCCAGAACAGCTTCACTGCCAGGTCCGGCTTCTGCTTGTGCAAGCGCCCGTAGTAATAGGTGTTGACGATACCGACGTCGCATTGCCCGGCGTTGATGGCTTCCAGCACGGCGATATCGTCGGAGAACACGTCGGTGGACAGGTTATTGACCCAGCCCTTGACGATCTCTTCGGTCTTGGCCGCACCATGGGTTTCGATCAGGGTGGCGGTCAGCGACTGGTTATAGACCTTCTTTGCCGTGCGCAGGCACAGGCGGCCTTCCCACTGCTTATCGGCCAAGGCTTCATAGGTGGTCAGGTCACCCGGTTTTACCCGGTCAGTGGAATAGGCAATGGTGCGCGCGCGCAGGCTCAAGCCGGTCCAGGCGTGGGCCGATGAGCGATATTGCAGAGGGATATTCTTGTCGATGACGGCGGAAGTGAACGGCTGCAGGATGCCCATTTGCTCAGCCTGCCAGAGGTTGCCGGCGTCGACGGTGAGCAGCAGGTCAGCCGTGGCGTTTTCGCCCTCGGCCTTGATGCGCTGCATCAGTGGGGCTTCCTTGTCGGTGATGAACTTCACCTGCACGCCCGTTTTCTGGGTGTAGGCGTCAAATACCGGCTTGATCAGCTCGTCGATGCGCGAGGAGTAGACCACGACTTCGTCGGCCGCCTGCACGGTGGTACTGCCGATAAGAGTGAGTGCCAAGGCAGTCAGGAGGCGCTTGGGTGCCAACATGGGTGCGGTCTCTCATTTGCAAAAAGAAGGCAAATGATAAGGACTCACATTTGGTAACGCTCAGCGGAGGCGTTACCAGATGTTGCACAAGTGCCTCAGGGCTTAGCCAGATCCGGCAGATCCCCGCTCAAACCCAACGCCTGACGCACAAAAACAGCCTTGGCCTCCGGCATCTGGTCGACCATCTTCAAGCCGGCATTGCGTAGCCAGCGCAAGGGCAACTGATCGGCCTGAAACAGCCGTTCAAAGCCCTCCATCGCCGCCATCAACGCCAGGTTATGGGGCATGCGCCGACGCTCGTAACGACTCAAGACCTTCACGTCTGCCAAGCGTTCACCGCGCTCGGTCGCCGCCAACAGCGCTTCGGCCAGTACCGCCGCATCAAGGAACCCCAGGTTTACGCCCTGCCCCGCCAACGGATGGATGACATGCGCCGCATCGCCGATCAATGCCAGCCCCTCGGCGACATAGCGTTTGGCATGGCGCTGGCGCAACGGCACGCAGACACGCGGATCCGCGCTGACCACAGTACCCAGTCGCCCCTCAAACGCACGCTCCAGTTCCCGGCAGAAGCTTTCATCATCCAGCGCCATGAGGCGTGTGGATTCAGCCGGTGTGGTCGACCAGACAATCGAACACCAATCCTCCTGCCCATCACGCACCAACGGCAGGAATGCCAGCGGGCCGGTATCGGTAAAGCGTTGCCACGCGGTGCGCTGGTGCGGCTGGCTGCTGCGCACGCTGGTAACGATGGCGTTATGCAGGTAATCCCATTCGCGGGTCGCGGTGCCCGTCAGGCGGCGTACGGCGGAGTTGGCGCCGTCGGCGGCGACCACCAGCGGTGCACGTAAGGTACGACCATCGGCCAGGGTGAGCAGCCAGTCATCGCCGGAACGGCGCATCTGTTCCAGGCGAGCATTGGCCAGCAAGCCCAGGTCGCAGTCGTGCAAGCGATCCAGCAAGGCATCCTGGACCACACGGTTTTCGACGATATGCCCAAGGACCTCGGCATGTACGCTGGCCGCCGAAAAGTGGATCTGCCCGGTGCCGCTGCCGTCCCAGACCTGCATCTCACCATACGGGCTGGCGCGTCGCCCAACGATGCCGTCCCATACGCCAAGGCGCTCAAGAATGCGTTGGCTGGCAGCCGACAAAGCACTCACCCGCGGTTCAAATGCCGCATCCGGTTCAAACGGCTTGACGCTCAATGGGCTGCCGTCGAGCAGCAGCACCTGCAGGCCACTGCCCTGCAACGCCAGCGCCAGGGCGCTTCCGACCATTCCGGCCCCGACAATCAGCACATCTGCGCGCATGTCCATGCTTTAAGCCTTGTCTCGTGTGCGGCACAGGCCGCGAATTAAGTATTGGGCAGTCTCAAACATCGGGGCGCGTGCCCAGGCCCATCGCCTGACGAGCGAACCAGCGTTTGGCCGGTGGTAACAGGTCCAGGCCAAGCAAGCCCATGTTTCGGCCCAGTGCCACCAACGGCTGGGCACTGCCAAACAGGCGCGTCACCTGATCGGAGAAGCCCACGGTGAGTTGCTGGTCCAGGCGCTGGCGTTCGCGATAGCTTTGCAAGGTCGCCAGGTCACCCGGCACTTGCGGCCCGGCCAGCAAGGCTTCGGCCAAGGCATTGGCATCGCGCAGGGAGAGGTTGAAACCCTGCCCGGCAATCGGATGCAGGCTATGGGCCGCATTACCGAGGATCGCCAGGTGCGAGCGCACTTGCTCTTCCGCTTCCACCAGGGTCAGCGGATACAGATGGCGCGCGCCCACTTGCTTCAAGGTCCCCAGGCGATAACCGAACACGCTCTGCAATTCACTCAAGAAACTGCGTTCATCCAGACTGGCCAGGCGCTGGGCGTCCATGCCAATACGGGTCCAGACCAGTGCGCAGCGGTTGTCCGGCAGCGGCAACAACGCCATCGGGCCTTCATCGGTAAAGCGCTCGAAGGCTTCGCCATTGTGGGCTTCGCTGGGGGTGATGTTGGCGATCAACGCGCTCTGGTTGTAAGGCCGGGTTTTCACGCCGATACCCAGTTGCTCGCGCAGGCCGGAACGGCCGCCATCAGCCAGTACCGCCAGGTCGCATTCCAGCACGGTTTCATCGTTGAGGGTCAGGCGGTAGCCATCGGGCAGCGGCTCCATGCGCGTGACTTCTGCCGGGCAGCGCCAGCTCACCACGTCCTTGTCCAAGCCTTGCCACAGGCATTGGCCGAGCCAGGCGTTTTCCACCACATAGCCCAGGGCCGGCACGCCTTCCTCCATCGCAGACAAACGTGCGGTGGAAAAGCGCCCACGGTCCGACACATGAATCTGCTTGATGGGCTCGGCGCGGTGGGAAATGGCCTGCCACAGGCCCAGCCGCTGGTAAATCTGGCGGGCGCCAAACGACAGCGCCGAAGAGCGCGCGTCGTAGCTTGGCTGGTAGCTGTCACCCGGTGCAAACGGTTCGATCAGCACGATCTTCCAGCCCCGTGCCTTGGCCCCGGCCTGCAATGCCAGCGCCAGGCTGGCGCCCACCAGGCCACCGCCGATAATCGCCAGGTTGACCCGGCTCATCGGGCAGCCGCCATCAGCGCTTCGATCTCGGCAACGGTCTTGGGCACGCCACCGGTCAGAATTTCACAGCCTTGCTTGGTCACTACCACGTCGTCCTCGATGCGTACGCCAATGCCACGCCATTTCTTTGCCACGTTCTGGTTATCCGGCGAAATGTAGATTCCCGGCTCCACGGTCAAGGCCATGCCGACTTCCAGCACACGCCATTCACCGCCGACCTTGTACTCGCCCACGTCATGCACATCCATGCCCAGCCAATGGCCAGCGCGGTGCATATAGAAGGCGCGGTAGGCTTCGCTGGCAATCAACTCGTCAATATCACCTTGCAGCAACCCCAGCTTCACCAACCCGGCAGTGATGACCTGCACGGTCGCCTCATGCGCCTGGTTCCAATGCTTGTTCGGCGCGATCTGCTCGAAGGCGGCTTCCTGAGAAGCCAGCACAATCTCGTAGATCGCCTTTTGCTCAGGCGAGAACTTGCCGTTGACCGGCCAGGTGCGGGTGATGTCGCTGGCGTAGCAGTCGATCTCACAACCGGCGTCAATCAGTACCAGGTCGCCGTCCTTGAGCAACGCGTCATTCTGTTGGTAATGCAGGATGCAGCTGTTGCGTCCGGCGGCGACGATAGAGCCATAGGCCGGCATTTTCGCACCGCCCTTGCGGAATTCGTAATCGAGCTCCGCCTCCAGGCTGAACTCATGCAAGCCGGCACGGCTGGCCTGCATCGCCCGTACATGGGCAGCACAGGAAATTCGCGCGGCCTCGCGCATCACCTTCACTTCTGCCGCCGATTTATACAGGCGCATATCGTGAAGCAGGTGATCCAGGGCAACGAATTCGTTCGGCGGCTGGGCACCGAGGTGCGCCTTAGAGCGGATCACGTTGATCCACTCCATCAAGTGCCGGTCGAACTCGGCGTTACTGCCCATGGCCGAATACACCCGGTCGCGACCTTCGATCAGGCCGGGCAGGATGTCGTCGATATCGGTGATAGGGAACGCATCATCAGCGCCAAAGTCACGGATCGCGCCTTCAGTGCCGGCGCGCAGGCCGTCCCACAATTCGCGCTCGGCATTGCGTTCGCGACAGAACAGCACGTACTCGCCATGCTGGCGACCAGGCATCAGCACGATCACCGCTTCCGGCTCGGGAAAACCGCTCAGGTACTGGAAGTCGCTATCCTGGCGATAGACGTGCTCCACGTCACGGTTGCGGATCGCCACGGCGGCGGCCGGCAGGATCGCGATGCTGTTGGGTTCCATCTGCGCCATGAGCGCCTTGCGGCGACGGGTGTATTCCGCTTTCGGGATATGAATCATGGGCAGATGGGTTTCCTTTTTCAGTGCAACGATGGCTTGGCTGCGGCCGGCTCAGCGGACTTCTTGGTCTCGGTGAACAGCAGCAGCGGCGCGACGCGCAGGTACTCCATGACTTCCATGTAGTCGCCTTCGCCGTCTTCGGACTCTTCCAGGGCATCTTGCACCTGAGAGATGGCCGCCAGATCCTGCAGCACTTCCTTGGCGTCGGTGCTCAGTTCCAGGCCACCGGCGTTCACGCCAAAGCCGTGAAGGAAACCCTGGCACCATTGGCCCAGCGCGGCAGCACGCTCGGTCAGCGGGGCGTCGTCGGTCGGCAGTAGCAGCACCACGGTGACGTCATCACCGGTGAGTTCACCCTTGACCATCTCTTGCAGGCCGATCAACGCGTTGCGCACGTTCTCGGTCGGTTCGGTTTCCAGCAGCTCGGCCACATCAGCCAGCCAGTTGTCGGCGTCAAAGCCCACACCGGTGCAACTGCGGCCCAACAACACACCGTGCAGTTCGGCAGGCGAGCAAGGATGACCACTGGAGCTCAGCAGTTTGGAAAAAGCGTCGTACGGGGAGTTCTGAATAGGCATGGTGAGCTAGGCGCCAGACGGCGCAATGTCTAGAATGGAGCGTTGTATCCTAGCACCGGCAGACGCACCAAGACTATCGAGGGCGTCAGATCGTTTATCCTGCAGTTGCCATTCATCAGACAAATCCAGTGGAACCCAATGGAAGACACCGACCTGCAAGCGCTGATGGCCAGACTCGAACTGCTAATTGATCGGGTCGAGCAACTTAAGAGCCAAAACGGACTCCTATTAGCTCAGGAAAAGACCTGGCGCGAGGAACGCGCTCACCTCATTGAAAAAAACGAAATCGCCCGGCGTAAGGTCGAATCGATGATTTCGCGCCTGAAGGCCCTGGAGCAAGACTCATGAGTTCAAGCAATAGCGTTACCGTGCAGATCCTCGACAAAGAATATTCGATCATCTGCCCCCAGGAAGAACGTAGCAACCTGGTGAGTGCTGCCCGCTACCTGGATGGCAAGATGCGTGAAATCCGTAGCAGCGGCAAAGTCATCGGCGCCGACCGCATCGCCGTGATGGCCGCGCTGAATATCACCCACGACCTGCTGCATAAGCAGGAACGACCTGACGTGCAGGCCAGCGGCTCAACGCGTGAGCAAGTGCGTGACCTGCTGGAACGCGTGGACCTGGTGCTTTCCACCGACTCAGACGCACCCAAGGGCTGATTGCCGAGACGGTTTAAGGTATACTCGCCCCACTCCCTGGCGTGTTTGCCAGTCGGCGATGTCCCTGAGCCGATTCGCACTACCCTGGAAGTTGCACGTTGGGCTGGTGTGCATGTCCGCTAGACGGAAAGCCTTAAAGCCTACTGCTTCTTCCACCTTGAACTTTCGGGTTCAAGGGCTAAGTCGACAGCGGCTCTGTCGGGGAGCCTGAATTCCCAAACTCAATGCCAGTCCCAGGACTGGCATTGTTTTATGAGCCGAAAAGCCATGACCGAACCTGCGCCGCTTTCCCGTCCGCAACTTCGACGCATGTTGCGCAAAGCCCGTCGAGCCCTCACGCCGACCGAACAGCGCCAAGCCGCCCTGGGCTTGTATCGGCAACTGGCACAGCACCCGCTGTTTCGCCGAGCCAAACACATCTCTTTATACCTGCCGACAGACGGCGAAATCGATCCGCGCCTGCTGCTGCGTGCGGCACAGCGACGGGGCAAGGCCACTTACCTTCCCGTGCTCAGTGCCTGGCCGCGCACCAAGATGGTGTTCCAACGCGTGCGACCTGGGGATAAGTTGTTGCCCAACCGCTTTCGTATTCTTGAGCCACGCGTGAATGCCCACCAGCAACGCAAAGTGTGGGCGCTGGACCTGGTGTTATTGCCGCTGGTGGGGTTCGATGAAGCCGGTGGACGCCTGGGCATGGGCGGCGGGTTTTACGACCGCAGCCTGGCCTACCTCGCACGGCGCCAGAACTGGCGCAAGCCGACGTTACTGGGGCTGGCCCATGAATGTCAGAAGGTCGACCGCTTGGCGCAAGCGAGCTGGGACGTGCCGCTGGCAGGCACTGTCACCGATAAGCAGTGGTATGTCGCAGAAACGTCGCCGGAGCCAGCGACGCCTTGAAGCCAATTAACGCTTGAACGGATGTGGCTGCTGCTGAGCCAGTTCAATGGGCGCATCGGTCTTGTTCGACCACAGACTCTGAGCATACCCGGTGGTCACGACGCCCAGACCAAACAAAATAACCAAAATCCATAGTAAATCCGGTTTACGTTGCATCGATTGCCCCCCTTCAGGCACCTCGTACACGATGACAACAACGTTCAAAAGTAGTCCGTTGCGGCTGCGTCAAGCTTAAGATCGCGGCATTCTGCGTTAACGTGAACCAACACGCAAACCTTGACGCCAACCGACTGTCGGTTTGTCATGGAATTGCCCGACAACTTGCCCAATGCCTTTTTCAGGAGCCCCAAAATGGCCTACTGGTTGATGAAATCCGAGCCCGACGAACTTTCCATCAAGGGCCTGGAAAAACTCGGCGAAGCCCGCTGGGACGGGGTGCGTAACTATCAAGCGCGTAACTTCCTGCGCGCCATGGCCGTCGGCGACGAGTTTTTCTTCTATCACTCCAGTTGCCCCGAGCCGGGCATTGCTGGCATCGGCAAAATCACTCGAGCCGCCTACCCGGACCCCACTGCGCTAGAACCAGAAAGCCACTATTTCGACGCCAAGGCCACTCCGGAGAAAAACCCATGGAGTGCGATCGATGTCGCCCATGTACAGACCTTCCCCAAGGTGCTGGGGCTCGGCTATCTAAAGCAGCAAACTGCACTGGCTGAAATGCCGCTGGTGCAAAAGGGCAGCCGGCTTTCGGTCATGGCCGTTACGCCCGACCAGTGGACTACAATCATCAATATTCTTAGCTGAGCGACATCAAGTGCCGACGTCCCACGGGGAGAAATAATTATAAAAAGGCATTAAGAATTTAAAAAAGAATATAAAAAACTGTTACTTATGACAGTAGAAAGCTTCATCTCCACGAAGTCTAATGACTGCATAGAAATTGGCTACCAACAGAATTGGGGTAGTGGCAAATTTTTATGCTTTTTACTTAACGGAGATTGATCATGACGGACATACCGAAGTTGGATAAAGACGTTGAAAAAACTGAAACCATTACTGCGAGCGCCCCAAGCACCACACCAACCAAGATGACGGTAGAAGGCGGGTACGCCCCATGGGGGTTCAGTGGCAAGATCGAACTTGAGTACTCTCTTGTACCAGGCTCGTCAAAAATCTTAGTGAGGACTTTAAGATACTTTCTTGGAGCGTCATACCCACCGGAATATTCGAAATTTAGCATCGAACTATCTGGGGTACGCCCCTTAGAGGTATCCCCAAGATATATAAATGCATGGGAGACTTGGGGCTCTGGTGATGAAACAATTTCTAAAACCTTTACTGCTCTTTTCATTTTCCAGGCGATGCCGGGTGGCCCCACTGCAACCGATCGAAAAATCATAACTCTGCCCATTATTTGAAAGTGCCTATCGCCTGCGGCCGGCAAACCAGCCGCAGGCTTAGTTAATCTGCACTTATTGAATAATCAAGTTATTGAACAACAAATCCTCTACTATCGGCTTACCCGTCTCATCGTTCATCACTTGCTGCGTTTGCTTCAACGCTTCCTGACGCAGTTTTTCTTTGCCCTCGACAGTGCTCATGGCCTCGTTGGTCTGCTGAGTGAACAACGCCACCAACTGGTTACGAATCAGCGCATCGTTGGCTTTGACCGCGGCGGCGGCTTCAGGCCCAGTCACGCGCAGGGCGATGTCGGCCTTGAACACCTTGAGCTTGGCCGTGCCGTCCAGGCCGTAGTTGCCCACGAACGGCGGTGTCAGGCTGATATAGCTGACCTTAGGCGCCTCGCCCTCTTTGGCCTCTTCGGCCTGGGCCGCCATCGGCAAGGTCAGGGCCAGCATCAACAGGATCCACGCTTTCACAGTTCATTCCTCGAATTCGGTTGCCGGGTAGCATAACGCTAGCAAGGCTGAGTACAAGCTTATGGCGACTTATCAGGGCCGGGCATGCTCGTTGACCCAGGGGCGTACCCTCCTACACTTATCGGCCACGACACCAAAAGGAATAGCCCGATGAAAGCTGTGCTGTGCAAAGCCTTCGGCCCCGCCGAAACCCTGGTGCTGGAAGAGATCGCAAGCCCGGCGATCAAGAAGAATGAAATCCTGCTGGAGGTGCATGCTGCCGGGGTGAACTTCCCGGACACGCTGATCATCGAGGGCAAATACCAGTTCAAGCCGCCCTTTCCGTTCTCGCCGGGGGGTGAAGCGGCGGGCGTAGTCAGTGAGGTGGGCGAGAAGGTCAGCCACCTGAAAGTCGGTGATCGCGTCATGGCCTTGACCGGCTGGGGCAGCTTTGCCGAGCAGGTCGCCGTGCCCGGCTATAACGTGCTGCCGATCCCGCCAAGCATGGACTTCAACACCGCCGCCGCCTTCAGCATGACCTACGGCACCTCGATGCACGCGCTGAAACAACGAGCCCATCTGCAACCCGGCGAAACCTTGCTGGTACTCGGCGCCTCCGGCGGTGTGGGCCTGGCCGCCGTGGAAATCGGCAAGGCCATGGGCGCCCGGGTCATCGCCGCCGCCAGCAGCGCCGACAAACTTGCCGTGGCCAAGGCGGCGGGCGCCGATGAGTTGATCAACTACAGCGAAGCCAGCCTCAAGGATGAAATCAAGCGCCTCACCGACGGTAACGGCGCCGATGTGATCTACGACCCGGTGGGCGGCGACCTGTTTGACCAGGCCATCCGCGCCATTGCCTGGAATGGCCGCCTGTTGGTGGTGGGGTTTGCCAGCGGGCGCATTCCCGAGCTGCCGGTGAACCTGGCGCTGCTCAAGGGCGCGTCCGTGGTCGGGGTGTTCTGGGGCTCGTTCGCCCAGCGCCAGCCGCAGGACAATGCGGCGAACTTCCAACAACTGTTCACTTGGTATGGTGAGGGCAAGCTCAAGCCACTGGTGTCGCAGGTGTATCCGCTCGAACAGGCCGCCCAGGCCATTAACGATCTGGGGCAGCGTAAGGCGGTCGGCAAGGTCGTCGTCCAGACACGCTAGCAGACCCGGATGCAGTCGTTGGGAGGGGGCTTTGCCCTCCCCCATCGGATCTGCACCTTACTGAAAATCCTGGACCGACTATCGGTTGTCTATTAGCGACATGTTCGTAAAAGAACATGCAATCGCTCCGTTTTCCTGTGTTTGCAGATAAGAGGCGATGCTATTTTCGGTAACGAAACTGTAACATTCGCATCCGCAGTCAAAACAAGAAATTTGGAGCTCTTGAATGTTTGCTTTCTTTCGTCCTGCCGCACACCAGGCACCCCTGCCTGAAGAAAAAATAGACAGCACTTACCGACGACTGCGCTGGCAGATTTTCGCCGGTATTTTCTTCGGCTACGCCGGGTACTACCTGCTGCGCAAGAACTTCTCCCTGGCCATGCCGTACTTGATCGACGAGGGTTACACCCGTGGCGAACTGGGCCTGGCAATGTCGGCGATTGCGATTGCCTATGGCTTGTCCAAGTTCCTCATGGGCTTGGTGTCCGACCGCTCGAACCCCCGCTATTTCCTGCCCTTCGGCCTGCTGATTTCCGCCGGGGTGATGTTCATTTTCGGTTTCGCACCTTGGGCAACATCCAGCGTAACCATGATGTTCATTTTGTTGTTCATCAACGGCTGGGCCCAAGGCATGGGTTGGCCGCCAAGCGGTCGAACCATGGTGCACTGGTGGTCGCAGAAAGAACGCGGCGCCGTGGTGTCGGTCTGGAACGTGGCGCATAACGTCGGCGGTGGCATGATCGGCCCGCTGTTCCTGCTGGGTATGGCTTGGTTCAACGACTGGCATGCCGCGTTCTACGTGCCGGCGACCGTGGCGTTGATGGTGGCCGCGTTTGCCTTCATCACCCTGCGCGACACCCCGCAATCGGTGGGCCTGCCGCCCATCGAGCAATACAAGAACGACTACCCGCAAGGCTACGACGCCAGCCACGAAGATGAATTCAGCGCCAAGGAAATCTTCGTCAAGTACGTGCTGCGCAACAAGATGCTGTGGTACATCGCCTTCGCCAACGTGTTTGTCTACCTGCTGCGCTACGGCGTATTGGACTGGGCGCCGACGTACCTCAAGGAAGCCAAACACTTCGACGTGGATAAAACCTCGTGGGCGTATTTCTTCTACGAGTGGGCGGGTATCCCGGGCACGCTGCTGTGCGGCTGGATGTCAGACAAGATCTTCCGTGGCAACCGTGGCCTGACCGGCATCGTGTTCATGGCCCTGGTGACCGTGGCGACCCTGGTTTACTGGCTCAACCCGCCAGGCAACCCGATGATCGACATGATCGCGCTGTTCTCCATCGGCTTCCTGATCTACGGCCCGGTGATGCTGATCGGCCTGCAGGCGCTGGAACTGGCACCGAAGAAAGCCGCCGGTACCGCAGCGGGTTTCACAGGCTTGTTCGGCTACCTCGGTGGTTCGGTCGCCGCCAGTGCAGCCATGGGCTACACCGTTGACCATTTCGGTTGGGATGGTGGCTTTGTACTGTTGGTGGGCGCGTGCCTGCTGGCAATCGCGTGCCTGATTCCAACGCTGTGGCACACCAACAGCGTCAGCGCGGCGCGTTAACCGCCGGAGCGCTCTTTTGCACAACGCTTGAGCCGCGCCTCCAGGTTTTTATCTGGCATGGCGTGGCTACGCAGGGCGTTCACGGTCTGCTCGACATAATCGCGCGTAGTGCCGTAACGCCCGCAGGCGCTTTGCAGCACATGGTTGAGCACAATGTCCGGCAGATTGCCGGCATAGCTGGGTAAGTGCCGCTCCAATACAAACCCCAACGCCTGCACCTGACTGCCATCTTCCAGGCGGCAGCTGAGCCAGTGCGGCCGGTACGAGGGGTAAGGCATCTCGCGCTGCCACAAGGCGTAAAGCGAAGCCTCCAGTTGGTCTTCCGGCAAGCGGTAGGCAAACCCGCTGCAGGAACCACCGCGATCCAGCCCGAACACCAAGCCCGGTAACTCCGGCGTACCCCGATGCTCGTGGGACCACAGGTACAAGCCCCGGTGATAACCGTGGACCCGTGCCCGCACCCGCTCAGTCGACGAACATTCAGGCCGCCAGATCAGCGAACCATACGCAAATAGCCAGACCGGCCCACCCTTATGCCGCCCCATGGTGGCCTGCATTGAGCTCATTAACTGTTCGTGAGTGAGTTGCGGCCCTAGATCGAGCCGCGGAGGGTAAGCCAATTGCAAAAGATCGGATTCAATGGCGGTCATGGCGAAAAGCGGTGCGCCTCCTGTGTATTACCAGTTGTAAGCAACTTTACCGTAATAAAACGCGCCGCTGTAACCGTACGGCGAAAAAGTGCTATAGGCCAGATTGCCACCACTGCTGGCATAGGCATTGACCTTCTCGGGGTATTTATCAGTGACGTTGTCGCCGCCCAGGGTGAAGGTCCAGTTCTTCAACTTATAATCCGCCGACAGGTCCAGTACCCATGTCGCGTTGAAGGTCTGGTCGTTGACCTTGTCCGCCTGGTAGCTGGTGAACTGGCCATAGCGCACCAGATTGCTGTGCAGCGCCCAACGGCCGAAGGTGAAGTCGTTACCCAGGCTCAGCTTATGTTGGGGCGTGGTGTCGCCCAGCAAACCGATACGCTCGCGACGGTCCACCCGCACCAGGTTGGCCCCCAAACTGTCCAGGATCGCTGGATTGGCTTTCACGTCGGTGACTCTGGTGTGGTTGTAGTTGTAACCCACGGTGCTGTTCCAACGGATGCCGTTATCAAACGGGTAGCGGTAGTTGGCTACCAGATCGACGCCGTCAGTGCTGGTATCGGTGGCGTTGGTGAAGTAACGGGCGCTGGTGTAGTTGATGTTGCCGACACCATTGGCTTGCAGGTAAGCCACCGTCGCCGGGTTGAGATTGAGGTTGGAAGACAGGCTGATACGGTCACGGATGTCGATGCGGTATACGTCGAGTGTCACGGTCAGGTCATCAGCAGGTTCCAGCACAAGCCCAAGGCTGTAGTTGCGAGACTTCTCCGCCTTCAGGTCTTCGGCACCCAGCAACCGCGCGACGCGGCTGTTGGCCGGAAAGGTACCGGCCTCCTGGACAGTGCTGCCGATCAACTGCGACGAGGTATAGGCAAAGTTCTGTTGCGCCAGGGAAGGCGCGCGAAAGCCATTGGAGATACTGCCGCGCAGCGCCACTTGCGGTGTGAAGTCGTAACGGGCCGACAACGAACCGCTGACGTTTGAGCCGAAGTCACTGTAGTCCTCATGACGCACAGCGACCGAAGCGCTGAGTTTTTCGGTGAAGTTGGTTTCCAGGTCCAGGTACTGCGCCCAAGTGTGCCGCGAGCTGCTGCCGGCATCAGCGTCACGGAAACCACCGAGGCCCGAGCTGCCGGTCTGATAGTAAGAAGCAGGTTCGCCCGCTTCGATTTCATAACCCTGGTGCAGGTATTCGCCACCAAACGCCACGGAAACCGGGTACGGCAGGAAACCCACGTCAAACTCACGGGACAGGTCCAGGCTGACTTGCTTCTGGTCGTTACTCAGGGTGCCGTTGTTGAATTTTCGCGGCGTGGCCAGGCCCAGGGAGGTGTTGATGGTTTCGGTGCTCAGGTCGTACTGGTTCTTGCCGTAGTTGGCCGACAAATCGTAATGCCAGTCGTAGGCCAGCAAGCCGCGCAGGCCCGCGACCAGCGAGGTGTCTTGCAGGTTGCCTTTGATTAAAGGCAAGTAGCCATTGGGGTTGAGCGCCACAATATTGTTGGATGCATTACTCGCGCGGTAAAACGCCGCCGTCTCGCCGCGCCGCTTGCTATAGCCGCCGAAGGTGTAGAACTCGAGCCCGTCACTGAACGAATACTCAGCGTTGAACTGTAACTTGCCTTCATTGGTTGCCGGCTCGCCTTGGCGGAATACGCGCTGGCCGTAAGTGGTGGAACCTACGCTGGCCGGTCGGAAATCATCGCCGGCGCGGTTGGTGTAATCGTTGTCGGCGCCTTCGGCCGAGAGGTTGAGAAAGCCGTTATCACCCAATGCCAGGCCAGTGTTGCCGCTGATATTGCGCTGAATACCGTCGCCCTTCTTGTATTCGCCGAATTTGGTGGAGATCGACCCTCCATGGTCGTCATGCTTGAGAATCACGTTGATTACCCCGGCAATCGCATCGGAGCCATACCGTGCGGAAGCACCGTCGCGCAGCACTTCGATGTGGTCCACCGCCGACAACGGAATCGCATTCAAGTCCGCCGGAGCCGAGCCACGCCCCACCGCCCCGCCCAAGTTGACGAAAGCGCTGGTATGGCGGCGCTTACCGTTGACCAGCACCAGCACCTGGTCCGGCGACAAGCCCCGTAATTGCGCCGGGCGCACCAGTTCTGCGCCATCCACCAGGCTGGGCCGTGGGAAGTTGATCGATGGAATCAGGCGAGCCAGCACGGCACCCAGCTCATCGGAGCCGGTGCTGCGCAAGGTTTCCCCGGAAATCACATCGATAGGTGACAGCGAAGCACTGGCGGTGCGCTCTTGGGCGCGGGTGCCGGTGACGATCACGGTGTCGAGTTTGGGTGCATCGGCGGCAGCCGTCTCGGTCGCCAGAACTGGATTGAATCCCACAGCGGCCAGCAAGTTGGCCGACAAAATCGCCGTGTACAACGCGTGTTTCTTGTAGCGCCCCATACCGCTCCCCTTTTCCATGTGAATCAGTAATCACAAAACAGAACGTCAACGTTCTGAGTTCGTACGATCGATCCGGCTGGCGGGCGGTAGCGGTCAGTGCTTGGTTAGTGTGGTGACGTCGGTAGTCCGTTGATATATAGCCTAAAGCTATCTATTGAATAAATTAAATACCTTAAAAGAATAAGAGAAAGCATAAGCACAGCACCCATTCGTCAGGATTGGGCACGACAATCCCGATACTTTCAGCCCCGGTTCAGCCTGGGCGAGTGCCGAAACGTCAAACTGACGCGCACATCACGACCCACTTAGCCGCTCCTCAAACCGACTATCGAGGTCATACCATGAAGAAATTCCGCTTACCTGGCCTGTTGTTCCTTGCCCAGGCCACCACCGCACTGGCCGCCGAGACTCCACCGGCCAATGAAGACAAAGGCTTCTGGTACGCACAAACCAGCGTCTACACACGGCACTTTGCGCCTGACCCGGACCACAACAACAACCAGGACCTGATCGGCCTGGAACGCAATGAGGCGTCGGGCCTGCTGTATGGAGGGGTGACCTTTCGCAACTCGTTCAGCCAACGCTCGTACTACGCCTACGTGGGCAAGCGCTATGACATGGCCGACTACCCGGTGTATGCGAAGTTGACGGGCGGGCTGCTGCAAGGCTATCGCGGCGAGTACCGCGACAAGATCCCGTTGAACCGCTTCGGCGTGGCGCCGGCGATCATTCCGTCCGTGGGCGCCCATTACGGGCCGGTGGCGGCAGAGCTGGTGTTGCTGGGGTTCAATGCAGCGATGGTGACGACGGGCGTACGCTTTTAGGGACGCGGCGCATAAGCAAACACGTCGGCGCGCATCTGGTGCGCATCCATCCCGGCGTCGACCAGTGCATCCAGGGTGCCGTAGATCATCGCCGGCGAACCGCTGGCGTAGACATGCACGGCCTTGAGGTCGGCAATATCCTCGCACACCGCCTCATGCAACAACCCGCAGCGCCCTTCCCAGCCGCACAGGTCGCTGACCACCTTGTGCAAGAACAGATTGGGCAGTTGCTGCCATTGCGCCCAATGCTCGATTTCGTAGAAGTCTTCCGGACGGCGCACGCCCCAATACAGATGCACCGGGTGCTTGAAACCGGAAGCACGGCAATGCTCGATCAGGCTGTGCATCTGCGCCATGCCGGTGCCGGCGGCGATCAACACCAGCGGTCCATCCGGCAACTCGGCCAGGTGAGTGTCGCCAAACGGCAACTCAACGCGAGCCATCTGGTTGCGTTGCAACTGCTCCAGCAGGTTGCGTGCGCTGTCCTCGCGCGCCAGCACATGCAGTTCCAGCTCACGCCCGGAATGCGGCGCCGAGGCCAGGGAAAACGCCGACTTCTCGCCGTTCTCCCGCTCGATCATCAGGTATTGCCCCGCGTGATAACGCACCGCCTTGCCGGCCGGAGCGCGCAGGCGCACGCGCCACACATCGCCACCGACTTCCACGCACTCACTCAATTGGCACGACAACTTGCGCAACGGCAACTCTCCCGGCGCCAGTACGCCATCCCACAACACAATGCAGTCTTCCAGCGGCTCGGCGATGCAGGTGAAGAACTCACCATGGTCGCGCACTTCACCGGCTTGCTGCACACGGCCTTCGACCAGCAGCGCGGCACATACGTGGCACACACCGTTGCGACACGCCTGGGGGCATTCGTAGCCCAGGCGACGTGCGCCTTCGAGGATTCGTTCGCCAGGGACCAGCTCCAGCACCGCGCCGGAAGGTTGCAGGGTTACACGCATCAATCTATTCCCAATTCTTTCCAGATCGCATCGACACGTGCCGTGACGGCTTCATCCTTGACGATTACCCGGCCCCACTCGCGAGTGGTCTCACCCGGCCATTTGTGGGTGGCATCCAGGCCCATTTTCGAACCCAGGCCCGACACCGGCGAGGCAAAGTCGAGGTAGTCGATGGGGGTGTTATCGATCATCACCGTATCGCGCTTGGGGTCCATGCGCGTGGTGATGGCCCAGATCACGTCGTTC
Source organism: Pseudomonas sp. MWU15-20650 (assembly GCF_023242475.1). Lineage (GTDB taxonomy): Bacteria > Pseudomonadota > Gammaproteobacteria > Pseudomonadales > Pseudomonadaceae > Aquipseudomonas. The sequence goes on from NZ_JALJFG010000031.1 coordinate 51,755, forward strand.
CAGTCGCGGGCGTTGATGTCGTCGTCGGTAACGATAACGAACTTGGTATACATGAACTGTCGCAAAAACGACCACACACCCAGCATTACCCGCTTGGCATGGCCAGGGTACGACTTTTTCATGGTCACGATGGCCATGCGATACGAACAGCCTTCGGGCGGCAGGTAGAAGTCGGTGATTTCCGGGAACTGCTTCTGCAGGATCGGCACGAACACCTCGTTCAGCGCGACACCCAGAATAGCGGGCTCATCCGGCGGACGGCCGGTGTAGGTGCTGTGGTAGATCGGCTTGATCCGATGGGTGATGCGCTCAACGGTGAACACCGGGAAGCTGTCGACTTCATTGTAATAGCCGGTATGGTCGCCGTAAGGACCTTCATCGGCCATCTCGCCTGGATGAATCACGCCTTCGAGGATGATTTCAGCGGTGGCCGGCACTTGCAGGTCATTACCGCGGCACTTCACCAGCTCTGTACGGTTGCCCCGCAACAGGCCGGCGAAGGCGTATTCGGACAGGCTGTCAGGCACGGGTGTCACCGCGCCGAGGATGGTCGCCGGGTCTGCACCCAGGGCCACCGAAACCGGGAATGGCTTGCCGGGGTGTTTTTCGCACCACTCACGGTAGTCCAGGGCACCGCCACGGTGGCTCAACCAACGCATGATCACTTTGTTACGGCCAATCACTTGCTGCCGGTAGATGCCGAGGTTCTGGCGATCCTTGTTCGGGCCCTTGGTGACGGTCAGGCCCCAGGTGATCAGCGGGCCAACATCGCCAGGCCAGCAGGTCTGCACCGGGAGCATGGCCAGGTCGACATCATCACCCTCGATGACCACTTCCTGGCACACCGCGTCCTTGACCACCTTGGGGGCCATGGCAATGATCTTGCGGAAGATCGGCAGCTTCGACCAAGCGTCCTTCAAGCCCTTGGGTGGCTCGGGCTCCTTGAGAAAGGCCAGCAGCTTGCCAATCTCGCGCAGCTCGCTCACCGATTCGGCGCCCATGCCGAAGGCCACACGGTCGGGGGTGCCGAACAGGTTGCCAAGCACCGGGATATCAAAGCCGGTCGGGTTTTCGAACAGCAGCGCCGGGCCCTTGTTACGCAAGGTGCGGTCGCAAATCTCAGTCATTTCCAGTACCGGTGAAATCGGCATCTGGATACGTTTCAACTCTCCGCGCTGCTCAAGTTGCTGCACGAAATCCCGAAGATCCTTGAATTTCATTAACCATGCCACCCGTAAAATAGGCGTACATCCTACCTGCTCTGAGGGCGGCTGGCAGCTTAATTGGCGGTTAGCCCTCGTGATTGCAGCGAACGGAACAACGGCTCCAGGAACGCCTCCACGTACCGCGCGCCCACGTCAGAGAGGTGGTTATCATCGGTGTACAGGGCTCGACCATTGAGTTCAACACGGCACAAGCCATCGGCGCCGCACAACTGGGGCGCAGGGTCTAGCACCGCCACACCATTGTCGGCAGCCGCCAGCTCGTCAAACAGCTGAGTGATAAAGGCCTGGCGCTTCACATGCTCGGCCACGGGGAGCCCTTCACCGTCCACCGGCCGATTCAGCATCGCCAAGCGGCTCAGACGGTAAGGTACGATGATTTCCTGCAGCGGTGCCTCCTTGACCAGCCAGACCCGATGCCCAGCCGCGCGCAACCCTTGGATGCGCTCGCGCAGGCCCTGGGCGAGCCGCTGCTCGGCGACGGCACGCACGTACTTACCGGTACGGGGATCCTTGAGTGCACGCTCCTTGTCCCCCGACATTTGCCCATAAAGGTACAAGCTCCAGCGTGCCACCAGCACCACATCGCTGAAGGTTTCTTCGCCCACGGCCTTCTCGACGCGCTGATTGAACTGCGCGCACGAGGCATTATTTTCCAAACCATCCAAAGGCACGCAGCCGGAGAAACTCGCTTCTAACAGACTGATTTCGTGGCGCTGGGCGCTTTCCTTGAACGCCGGAATCAGCACGGTGGCATGGCTGTCGCCCCATACCAGCACCGACGCCGAGCCGCTTTGACCGAAATGGCAGAATAGGCGCTCATCGGGTGTGTCCTTATCAGCCATACACGCCATCAGGTCCGGGCTCCAAGTCTTCGCCTCGGCATAACGTAGCGCCTGCTCGGACAAGCGAGAAGGCACCCCGTTGGAAGTGCGTATCGTCACACCGGTCAAGCCCAGGCACAGAATGCCGACGCCGGCGCCTGCCAGGATCGCCCCGCGCCCGGCGAGCAAGCGCTTTTCTCGAAACGGCGTTTCGATGAAGCGCCAGGACAGATAACCCAGCACCAACGAGAGCAGCATCAGACCCGCCAGCTCCCACCCGTTCAAGCCATCCACCGCGGCATAGCGGGCATAAACGAACACCGGCCAGTGCCAGAGGTACCAGGAATAAGAGATCAGCCCGATGCCTACCATCAGCCGCGAACTCAACAGGCGTCCGACCCAGGTGTGCTGCTGCCCGTTGGCCCAGATCAAGCCGACCACGCCCAGCACCGGCAATAGGGCAGACGCGCCCGGGAATGGCGTAGTCGCGTCAAAGCCCAATACAGCGATCAGGATCAAAGCCATGGAGACCAGGCTCACCCCTTGGGCCAGGGCTGGCGAGGCACGCCAGTCACGCATGGGCATCACTGCGAGCATGGCGCCCGCCAGCAACTCCCAGGCCCGCAGGTGCAGGAGGAAAAACGCCTTCTGAGGCTCATGGGCAACCGCCCAGACGCTCATGCCAAAAGACCCCAGCAACACTGCGAACAACGCCAGGCGCCAGTGTTTCAAACGGCTGGAAAGCAACGTCAGCAGCAACGGGAAGACAATGTAGAACTGTTCTTCCACCGCCAGCGACCACGTATGCAGCAAGGGCTTGATGTCTGAAGACACATCGAAGTAGCCATGCTGGCGGGAAAACAGCAGGTTAGAGGTAAATATCACCTGATAGTGCGCGGACCGCCCCAGCTCTTCATAGTCCTTGGGTGCCAACAAAAACCAGCCCACTGCCAGTGTCGCCGCCATCATTACGAACAACGCGGGCAAGATACGCCGCGCGCGTCGAGCCCAGAAGTCGATGAAACTGAAGCGCCCGGCCTGGCGCTCGCGCCAAATAATGGACGTGATCAAAAAACCGGAAATGACGAAGAACACGTCAACGCCAACGAAGCCGCCGGTAATGCCAGGAACGCCGAAGTGGAACAACACGACAGCGAGGACTGCGATAGCGCGCAGGCCATCGATGTCTCTTCGGTAAGCAAGAGTGGTCATAAGAAGTTGGTTAGTCTGGTGCGAAAGGGAATAAGCGTGGCCGCGTGTTCAATTTTTGTTACTTAACCGACACTTATGCCACAGAAAGTGCACAATCTCGACGCAAAAAAATGGCGCCCCTGAGGGGCGCCATTTTTTCGGACCTGAAACGCGGTATTACTTGCGCTTCATCGACAGGAAGAACTCGTCGTTGGTCTTGGTCGTCTTCAGCTTGTCGATCAGGAACTCGATGGCAGCCACTTCGTCCATCGGGTGCAGCAACTTGCGCAGGATCCACATACGCTGCAGTTCGTCATCGGCGGTCAGCAACTCTTCGCGGCGGGTACCGGAACGGTTGATGTTGATCGCAGGGAACACACGCTTTTCAGCGATGCGACGGTCCAGGGGCAATTCCATGTTGCCGGTACCCTTGAACTCCTCGTAGATCACTTCGTCCATCTTCGAACCGGTTTCAACCAGTGCGGTGGCGATAATGGTCAGCGAGCCGCCTTCTTCGATGTTGCGCGCGGCGCCGAAGAAACGCTTTGGTTTCTCCAGGGCGTGGGCATCGACACCACCGGTCAATACCTTGCCGGAGCTCGGGATCACGGTGTTGTAGGCACGCGCCAGACGGGTGATGGAGTCAAGCAGGATCACCACGTCTTTCTTGTGTTCGACCAGGCGCTTGGCCTTCTCGATCACCATTTCGGCAACCTGCACGTGGCGGGTTGGCGGCTCATCGAACGTCGAGGCAACCACTTCGCCGCGCACGGTGCGCTGCATTTCGGTCACTTCTTCCGGACGCTCATCGATCAACAGCACGATCAGGTGAACTTCTGGGTTGTTACGCGCGATGTTCGCTGCAATGTTCTGCAGCATGATGGTCTTACCGGCTTTCGGCGGTGCGACGATCAAGCCACGCTGGCCTTTACCGATCGGAGCGCACAGGTCGATCACACGACCGGTCAAGTCTTCGGTGGAACCGTTACCGGCTTCCATCTTCATGCGCACGGTCGGGAACAGCGGCGTCAGGTTCTCGAAGAGAATCTTGTTCTTCGCGTTCTCAGGACGATCGAAGTTGATCGTGTCGACCTTGAGCAGGGCGAAATAACGCTCGCCTTCCTTCGGAGGGCGAATCTTGCCAACGATGGTGTCGCCAGTGCGCAAGTTGAAGCGACGGATCTGGCTCGGCGAGACGTAGATATCGTCTGGGCCGGCGAGATAGGACGCGTCTGCAGAGCGGAGGAAGCCGAAGCCGTCCTGGAGAATCTCCAGCACGCCATCACCGGAGATTTCCTCGCCGCTTTTCGCGTGCTTTTTGAGCAGGGAGAAAATCACGTCCTGCTTGCGCGAACGGGCCATATTCTCTATGCCCATTTCTTCGGCCAATTGGAGCAGGTCGGTAATCGGCTTTTGCTTGAGTTCAGTCAGATTCATATAGGAATGACGTAATCATTTATGGAGGGGGGAAATTAAGCTTTTGGCTTAATGAGGCCGCGCCGCAGAGAAGGCGACAGGATCGCGTACTAATCGAAAAGGAATGCGTCGGCGACGGCTTGCAGGGGGCAGTGGAGAAACCAGTGCGGGGCCGAATGTACCACCTGAGTTTCGGAGCGTCTAGCCCTGTTTAACGAAAAAGCCCCGCTATTTGCGGGGCTTTTTTGACGACGATTAGATGTGCGCGTCGAGGAAAGCTTGCAGCTGGGACTTCGACAGCGCGCCCACTTTAGTGGCTTCGACGTTGCCGTTCTTGAACAGCATCAGCGTAGGAATACCGCGCACGCCATGCTTGGCAGGGGTTTCCTGATTGTCGTCGATATTCAGCTTGGCAATGGTCAGCTTGCCTTCGTAGGTGGTTGCAATGTCGTCCAGGACAGGAGCGATCATTTTGCAAGGGCCACACCATTCAGCCCAGTAGTCAACCAGCACCGGGCCTTGAGCCTTGAGTACTTCGGCCTCAAAGGTCGCGTCGGTGACGTGCTTGATAAGATCGTTGCTCATGGATGTCTCCGGATTGTAAGCAAAAAAAACGTTGCCCATCATAGCCGCCCTTCCCCCGTTCAGGAAGCCGCCTCTGATTGAGTCTTGCTATGGTGGTGCATGAGTTTAGGTATGGCGCAATCACGGCGCCGCAGGCATCACAAACGCTATGCCCGTTCGCAACGCCGCATTGCGTACGTGTTCCTGCATGGTTTTCTGTGCTGCCGCACTGGCGCGGCGAGCCAGGGCGCGCAGGATCTTGCGATGCTCTTGCCAGGTTTCCATGGCCCGTTCCGGCCGGATGAACGGTAACTTCTGGCTCTCCAGGAACACCTCGGCACTGGCACTGAGGATGCTCACCATCGCCTGGTTACCGCTGGCCAGCAGGATGCGCTGGTGAAACTCGAAGTCCAGCCGGGCGGCCGCGTCGAAGTCCCCGGCCTTGAGCACCTGGCGCATCGCCTCGACATTGTCTTGCAAGCGGTCCAGATCATCGGTCGTCAAGGTCACCGCCGCCAACCCGGCGGCAAACCCTTCAAGGGCGTAACGCAACTGGAAGATATCCAGCGGTGTAGCCTGCGCCGCAAAGGGCCAGGCGAACCCCGGCGATTCTTCAGCCGCCTGTACAAACACACCTTTACCCGGCTGCACGCTCACCACTCCCAGCGCACTGAGGGATGACAACGCCTCGCGCAAAGACGCCCGGCTCACGCCCAATTGCACGGCCAGGTCACGCTGGGACGGTAAGGCATCGCCCGGCCCGAAACCGTGCTCCTTGATCAGTTTGCGAATGGCCTGCAAGGCCGCTTCCGGTACGGCTTGGGCGATGGAATTCATAAAAAACTCAAGGTTCCAGTCAACTGAGCGGCTAGTTGTAAAGCTATTCGCAGCTGACGGCAAGCCACGCCCCAAAGGGGCTCGCGGGGTTTTATCGACGCTCGAAAAGAGTGCGAAAACCGCGAGCACTGTTCAGACCAGTATGACCACCACGGCTCAACAAACTCCGGCCTCGCAGGCCATTCACGAGGTGCTGGCATGGGCTGTGCACTGAGCAAACTCAGAAAATTCCTTCGCCCTTCTCGGAGAGTTGCCATGACCAAGCGCTACAGCGCCCTGCTCACTGCCTTGTTTGCCAGCCTGATGCTGAGCCAGGCACCCGCCCAGGCCAATGGTCTGGACGATATCGTTACCCGTGGCACGCTCAAGGTCGCCGTGCCCCAGGACTTCCCGCCGTTTGGCTCGGTCGGCCCGGACATGAAGCCACGCGGCCTGGACATCGACACCGCCAAGCTGCTCGCCGAGCAACTCAAGGTCAAGCTGGAGCTGACCCCGGTCAACAGCACCAACCGCATTCCATTCCTCACCACCGGCAAGGTCGACCTGGTGATTTCAAGCCTGGGCAAGAACGCCGAGCGCGAAAAGGTCATCGACTTCTCCACGGCCTACGCACCGTTCTACCTCGCGGTGTTCGGCCCGCCTGACGCTGCCGTCAGCCATATCGAAGACCTCAAGGGCAAGACCATCAGTGTGACCCGAGGCGCCATCGAGGACATCGAGCTGACCGCCGTGGCCCCCAAGGAGGCGACTATCAAGCGCTTTGAAGACAACAACTCGACCATCGCCGCTTACCTCGCCGGCCAGGTCGACCTGATCGCCAGCGGCAACGTGGTGATGGTGGCGATCAGCGAACGCAGCCCGAAACGCGTACCGGCGCTCAAAGTAAAACTCAAGGACTCACCGGTGTACGTCGGTGTGAACAAGAACGAGCCAGCGCTGCTGGAGAAGGTCAACCAGATCCTGGTCGCGGCCAAGGCTGACGGCAGCCTGGAAAAGAACGCGATGCAATGGCTTAAAGAGCCGTTGCCTGCTGATCTCTGAAGCGGAACTGAGTGATGGCCTATCAATTCGACTTTTTGCCGGTGCTCGCCAACACCGACCTGCTGTTGCGTGGCGCGCTGTTCACCCTTGAGCTGACAGCCATCGGCGCCATTCTGGGGGTCGCCTTGGGTACCGTCGGCGCCGTGGTCAGGGCCTGGAAAATCCAGCCGTTCGCCTGGTTCTTCGGTATGTATGTCGAGTTGATCCGCAACACGCCGTTCCTGGTGCAGTTGTTCTTCATCTTCTTCGGCTTGCCATCTTTGGGGCTGAAAATTACCGAGTGGCAAGCCGCCGTATTGGCGATGGTGATTAACCTGGGGGCTTACTCCACCGAGATCATCCGCGCCGGTATCCAGGCCATACCTCGCGGCCAGCTGGAAGCCGCTGCCGCACTGGCGATGACGCGCTTCGAAGCGTTCCGCCATGTGGTGCTGCTGCCGGCGCTGGGCAAGGTGTGGCCGGCCTTGAGCAGCCAGATCATCATTGTGATGCTCGGTTCGGCGGTGTGCTCACAGATCGCAACGCAAGAGCTGAGTTTTGCTGCCAACTTTATCCAGTCGCGTAACTTCCGTGCGTTCGAAACCTACGCACTGACCACCCTGGTGTACCTGTGCATGGCGCTGATGATTCGCCAGTTGCTCAACTGGGTTGGCCGCCGGTTTGTGATGAGGAACAGCCGATGAGTGATTTTTCCTTCTGGGACATCGTGCGTAACCTCGCCACCGGCCTGCAGTGGACACTGCTGCTGTCGCTGGTCGCGTTTGTCGGTGGCGGCCTGACTGGCTTGCTGGTGATGACGATGCGCATCAGCCGCAACGCCTTCGCGCGCAATGTCGCTCGTACCTATATCGAACTGTTCCAAGGCACGCCGCTGCTGATGCAACTGTTCCTGGTGTTTTTCGGCATCGCCTTGTTGGGGGTGGATATTTCGCCCTGGCTGGCAGCGGCGATTGCCCTGACGCTGTTTACCAGCGCCTACCTCGCCGAGATCTGGCGCGGCTGCGTCGATTCCATCGCCCACGGGCAATGGGAGGCGTCGGCCAGCCTGGCGCTGAATCCACTTGAACAACTGCGCTACGTGATCCTGCCCCAGGCCCTGCGGATTGCCGTGGCACCCACCGTGGGTTTCTCGGTGCAGGTGGTCAAAGGCACGGCCGTCACCTCGATCATCGGTTTCACGGAGCTGACCAAGACCGGCGGCATGCTCGCCAACGCTACCTTCGAGCCCTTTATGGTCTACGGCCTGGTGGCCCTCGGTTACTTCCTGCTCTGCTACCCCTTGTCCCTCAGTGCTCGCTACCTGGAAAGGAAACTGCATGCCTCTGCTTAGAATTTCCGCCCTGCATAAGTACTACGGCGATCACCACGTACTCAAGGGCATTGACCTGACGGTAGAAGAAGGCCAGGTGGTGGCGATCATCGGCCGCAGCGGCTCGGGTAAGTCCACCTTGCTACGGACCCTCAACGGGCTGGAGTCGATCAACGATGGCGTGATCGAAGTCGATGGCGAATACCTCGACGCCGCCCGCGCCGACCTGCGTAGCCTGCGACAAAAAGTCGGCATGGTGTTCCAGCAGTTCAACCTGTTCCCGCACCTCACGGTGGGCGAGAACGTGATGCTCGCGCCGCAAGTGGTACAGAAAGTACCCAAGGCCAAGGCGGCACAGCTGGCAAGGCAGATGCTGGAACGGGTCGGGCTGGGCGAGAAGTTCGATGCATTCCCCGATCGGCTGTCCGGCGGCCAACAACAGCGTGTCGCCATTGCCCGTGCGCTGGCCATGTCACCCAAGGTACTGCTGTGTGACGAAATCACCTCGGCCCTGGACCCGGAGCTGGTCAATGAAGTGCTCAGCGTGGTGCGCCAACTGGCGCAGGACGGCATGACCCTGATCATGGTGACCCACGAAATGCGCTTCGCCCGGGAAGTCGGCGACAAGCTGGTGTTCATGCACCAGGGCAAGGTGCACGAAGTAGGTGACCCCAAGGTGTTGTTCGCCAACCCGCGAACCCCCGAATTCGCCAATTTCATTGGCTCGGTGGAACAGCCAGGCTGACCAGTTCGAAACTGCCCACCCCTTCCATTTGCATCTCGCGGCGCACCTCCAAGGCGTCGGTGGACAACTCGGTGTCGATATCGACCTGGACGGTGAGTCGTCGGCCTACCACCGGGCTGCCTGCTGCGCGCGCGACCAAGGTGTGCCCAGGCAGCAACTGCCCGCTTCCAGACTCGCCTGGCAAGTATGCAGCCGACCAGCCGACGACACGCCCGTCTACCTGCGCGTGTGTGAGACTCAGCCGAAAACGTCCGTTTCGACCGAAGCGAAACCCCTGGCCGTCGGCTGCGACCCCGACAAAACGCAACGCCATGCCCGCGGGCTCAGTGCAAAGCACGCTCACACGCAACGAGCGAGTCGCGAGCGCCATGGCGGGCCCTTCGACAACAGCATCCCGGCGTATGACGCCATAGTCGACGCGTGGCTGACTCACCGATAGGCGGCAGTTTTCAGCCCGCGCATCCGGCGCTGCCAGCAGCGAGCAGAGCAGCACCCAAGGCAGGTTGTTGAGCCTAGCGACCATGGCACACCGCCGACGTGGTCTCGTAGAACTTGTCATGGTCAGGCTTCCCCTCCGGGTCAATGGTCAGCAGGCAGGTGGAAGAGTCCGGCATTGAAACCCGCAGGCTTTGAGACTCCGTAACATCGTTCAAGAAAATCATGCCCTCGCCCACCACGCTGGTGAGAAATCGGTTGCCCTTGCCAAACACCGAAGCGCCCTGAGGGAGGGGTCGGCCGTGCTGATCCTTCGCCGTGATCAACATTCGGCGCACGGTCACGACATCGAAATCCACGGTATTGAAGGAGCCCCGACCCGCAGTGAGCACCTGGGTGCCGTTTTTCAGGTCCACCCGCTTGGGCAACGAGTGGGTCTGCACTTCGACCCGGCTGTTGCTGTAAGCCTGTAAGCCCGCGATCACCGCTTGCCCGCTGAAATCAGTCCACACCGGGCCTTGCGGGGTCTCGACTTTTGCCGAACCGATGTTCCCTACCGAGACGATGCCGAACGTATCCTGAACGCTGTACGGCGAGAAGGTCAGGCCGCCTTCGTGAGCCACTGCACCGCCTTGTAACTGCCCTGTGTAGCTGGTGCCCAGAGCATCACGACTGACACCCAGGCCCACCCGGGTATAACGAGGCAACAGGTCCAATTGCCCGCGAACAGATTGCTCCCGTGCCGTGAGGTCGCGCTCGACGCCCACTTCGTAATTCACATACTCGTTGACCCGCTCGCTGAGTGCCGAGCCCGCAGTGAACTGGCTACCACGCCGGCTGGTGTAGCTGCTCACACGACGATCCCCACCCAGTGGCACGCTGACCTGCAATCGCACAGACAGGTCGTTGTCCAGGGCGCTCTCGCGCCGGTGGCCGTCCAGCATGGCTTCACGACCACCGCGAGTGCCGCCCACTTGCGAATCTGCGATCAACGCGACATCAGCGCGGCTGAATGACTTGTTCCATGAGGCAAATACATGCTCGGTTGCTCGCCCATCAAATTGAGCGCTACGGGTATACCCCAGGGAGAATACGCCCAGCATCGGGTCGGCCCAGCTCACGCCCGCCGTGTACTGATTTTTGAAACGTGAACCCAACTCATCTGCCCCGGATGACCGTCCCGCTTCAGTAACCTCGCGATAACCCAGGGTCTGGGTGGTTGCGCTGACGTTGACGTCGAAGTTGGCGACCACCGGGCTGCTCAAGGACAGGCTGCTGCGCGAGCCGGATACAGCCTTTTGGCTGTCTCGGGACAGGTTATGTCGTGCACTCACTGAAACACGCTGGAAAAACACACTGCTCAGGGTACCGCCTGCCGCCCAATAGTCTTCGGTACTCAACAAGCCAAAACCCGCAGACAACTCGCGCCCCAGTCCCCAGGTGCCACTGCCCATGGCGATCACCGGAGAGGGTCCCTCTTCACCCGCAGTTCTACGCAGCTCGCCAACCGAGAAGTAATAGCCCGGCGCAGCGGGAGCAGCCCCCGCAAACGAAGCCGCCGGCACCACAAAACTACGCTTGGCGCCCCGCACGTCAATCACACTGACTTCAAGATCACTGGATCCATTAAGCAGGGGCAATCCTGTCAACCGGAATGGCCCTTCGGGCACCAACGTACTGTGGATCAACACGCCGGACTGGCGCACCTCAACCCGCGACTGGCTTTGGGCCAAACCTTCGACCACTGCACTATTGCTGCCTGCCGGTGCCCTGGACTGCCCATCGGGAGAAAACTGCAAGCCGGACAGTTGAATGCCACCAAACAGCGGGTTATTGCTGGAGAGCTGGCCCGCTTGAAAAGTCGAATGCAACGCGGCGATATCCCGCTGGGCATAAGCATGCAAGTGTTCGGTACGAGTCTTGCCATTATCAGACACATAGAACTGGCGACTGCGAACCATCCAGTCTTCGACGTTGAAACCCACTTCGGTATAGGCCGACACAAACCGGGTCGGGCCGCTGCGCGAGTGGCTGTCGTAACCTAATACGTCATAGTTGAGGAGCGCTGCCGCCCCGCCCCTGGAAAAATTCCCGGCATCCCACTGGGGCTCACGCAAGGCTTGGGTTGGCACCACCAGCACCACTTCGTCAGTACCGGGGCGCAGGCGCACCATGGTCGCCGGGAACGCACCGAGGAAGTCGTGGCAAGCCTGGTCAGGCGTGGCACCGCCCTGGGTAATCCCCTGGGGTTTGACCAACCCGGCCTTCTCTAGCAACCCTGGGGTGAAACACAATCTTCCTTGTGGGTCGAACCGAGCATCCACCAACCCAAGCGGGTTCCCATTGACTCGCAATCCCACCACCTGGACGCCTTCGCGAAAACGCGCCGTAGTACGAAAGTAATCGGAAACCTTGGGGTCTATGCCATGGGTTGTGAGTGCAGCAAGATCAAAGCCCTCCCCAAGCTCCAGCGCGTTCACAATGCCAGGCAAACTCCATAGCGCCGCAACCCCCATGAACACGGTGGGTTTACCAGGCCAAAAACGGGTGGCAATGCTGTTACTCAACGGCGCCATCATCGGTCGATCAACCCTCATTGGCATTGACCGGAGCCCGGTAGCTATCGACCGAAAACCCATAGACCGTGGCGGGTTGAATCTCAACTTCAACCACGTCGCGCAAAGCACCGTCGGCCTTCGCCGCCAGCACCTCTCCCGGCAAAATGTAGGTGCGCGACAGGGTGGCTGAACCACCTTTGGGAAGCAGTTGCACATCCGGTGCAAGGCGCACGACATAGGCACTGTCGTTGTGGACGGTGAGTTGTTCCCCTGTCCGCTTCCACGTCAGCAGTTCCCAAGGCATGTCGTGTCGCGGCAAGCCTCGTGGGTGCAGGATCAGCGGCAAATTCTGTCGGAGGGTGATGCCGATCGTGGCCCCCCCCGGCACCCGCGCCTGGGGAATGCCCTCAAACGACACGCGCTTGAGCCGTTGAGTCTTGAGCGGGTGCTCCAACGTAGTGATGAAACGCACCAGTTGCGTGTCCCCCGCCTCAACACGGGTAATAGGCGGTGTGACGATCAGTAGCGGCTCCAGGTCTTCAGGCACGTTTTCGACCACGGAATGAAGCAGCGCCGGCCCCGCATCGGTGTTCTTGATATTGAGCGTGGCTTCGCCATCCTCTTCATAAAGCACCACCACCGTTGTTTCCGGCAACATGCCGTCCGCCGCGCTAACAGCACTGAAAAAAACACTCCATAGCAGCGCACACCTTATTGAAAAACCACGCACTCAGTATTCCCCGCAACTTATGAAGTTCACGACTAACAATCAAACACCCATAGAAAAACAGCCAATAAGAAATGGTCGGTTTCTTGATCGGCTGTTTTAGTTGTTTAGATGTAACTCAATACCAGCGTGGCGCGCCCATCAATGGCGATATCGCGGGTCAGATCCAAGTCCTGGGCCCTGTTGATCACCGCCCTTACCACCAGTGTGCCTGTCATTTGGCTAATAGAAGCCGGTGTGTTGTTCACACCATTACGCCAAGAGTACTGGCTTGGCGACTGGGCAACTTTGCCATCGCTGCTCTGCCAGGCTCCCTGGCCGACGCGCATGATGGGGTTGAGCACCGTACCGGAGGATCGGAGATCCCTGAGGGTAACCGAGTAGCCACCCGTTCGCCGCCCGCCCGCCATACCCAAGCCAAAATTCTGCGCTTCGGTGAAGCCTGCCCCCAGGATGCCCGTCACCTTGCTGCCCGCTTGCAGATCGGTAAAAGCAAGCCCGAACCTGGCGGGCGTCGTACCGCAATTGACGACCAGCGAAGTCGTCCTCTCCTCGCGTGGGTTGAACGCCGCCTGGGACAATTCGCCGGAGCGAATCGTGCCGTAATCGATAATGCCACTGCCCGCCAGGCTGAGGTTGCAGGCCGCAGGTGTAATCGTCCCCCTGACGACCAACTGGGCACTGGTGGTTGCCTGGGCACTCAAGGCCGCAACCATGCACGCAATACCAAAAACCACTCCAATACTTTTTTTCATGTTTGTCCTGTCACTTGAAGTTATCAGGCGCTATTCATTTTGGTCTTGGCGACTCCATCCCCCAACCACTGATCATCCGTAATACATAACTATAAATAAATAACACCCAGGCAAAATTGCCGAGTGACAGTCTGTCGCTTTGGTACTGCATTAAAGAATCAGACAACACGTCTTTTACTGTGCGCCTCATTCAAAACAACTAGCGGATTTCAGCTGATGGCCGGGTAGTCTTAAACAAAATAACGATTAGAGATTCTTCCGATCACTGTAGGAAAAGTCATTCATAGACTAACAACAGCAGAGGGTTAAACTTTCCTACATCATCCCAGCGCCTATTCAACGGGAGCTCATTGAGTCCATCTTGCACTTCCCATAGTTTTTTCCTAAAGACAACAGCAGGGAAATACCCCCACACAACGCGTTGGCTCCGGCGGTCGATCGTGGCACGATGGCAAGGTTATCGACCGAGACCCCCAAACCATGCCGCAATCCCAAGCCAAGAATCTGTCCTTGATCGCCGCCATCGACCTGGGCTCCAACAGCTTTCACATGGTCGTGGCCAAGGCCCAGAACGGCGAGATCCGCATCCTCGAGCGGCTCGGCGAGAAAGTGCAACTGGCTGCCGGGATCGACGACGAGCGCCAGCTCAATGAAGAATCCATGCAGCGTGGGCTCGACTGCCTCAAGCGCTTTGCGCAGTTGATCAACGGTATGCCGCCTGGCGCCGTGCGAATCGTTGGCACCAACGCCTTGCGCGAAGCCCGTAATCGCAACGAGTTCATCCATCGTGCCGAGGACATCCTCGGGCATCCGGTAGAAGTTATCTCCGGTCGTGAAGAAGCACGCCTGATCTACCTCGGCGTGTCCCACACCCTGGCCGATACCCCGGGCAAACGCCTGGTGGCGGACATTGGTGGCGGCAGTACCGAATTCATCATCGGCCAGCGTTTCGAACCGCTGCTGCGTGAAAGCCTGCAAATGGGGTGCGTGAGCTTTACCCAACGCTATTTCAAGGATGGCAAGATTACTCCGGCGCGCTACGCCCAGGCTTATACGGCGGCGCGGCTGGAGATCATGAGCATCGAACACGCCCTGCATCGCTTGACCTGGGATGAGGCCATCGGCTCGTCCGGTACTATCCGCGCCATCGGCCTGGCCTTGAAAGCCGGTGGGCACGGCACCGGAGAGGTGAACGCCGAAGGTCTGGCGTGGCTCAAGCGCAAACTGTTCAAGCTGGGGGATGCCGAGAAAATCGACTTCGACGGCATCAAGCCCGACCGTCGCGCCATCTTCCCGGCCGGCCTGGCGATTCTCGAAGCCATCTTCGATGCCCTCGAGCTGCAACGCATGGACCACTGTGATGGCGCCCTGCGCGAAGGTGTGCTCTACGACCTGCTGGGCCGTCATCACCACGAGGACGTGCGTGAGCGCACCCTCAGTTCGTTGATGGAGCGCTATCACGTCGACCTGGAACAAGCGGCACGCGTGGAACGCAAAGCCCTGCACGCCTTCGACCAGGTGGCCGAAGACTGGGACCTGGAAGAGGGCGTATGGCGTGAGCTGCTGGGCTGGGCGGCCAAGGTGCATGAAGTGGGCCTGGATATCGCCCACTACCATTATCATAAACACGGCGCGTACCTGATCGAGCACTCGGACCTCGCCGGGTTCTCCCGCGAAGACCAGCAGATGCTCGCGCTGCTGGTACGTGGCCATCGCCGTAACATTCCAAAAGACAAGTTTGCCGAGTTCGGCGATGAAGGCATCAAGCTGATTCGCCTGTGCGTGCTGCTACGCTTTGCGATCCTGTTCCACCACATTCGTGGCACCCAGGAAATGCCCCAGGTCACTCTGCGCGCCAATGGCGACAGCCTGGATGTGGTGTTCCCGAAAGGCTGGCTGAATGAAAACCAGCTGACCCAGGCGGACTTCGCCCAAGAAGCGGAGTGGCTGACGCGGGTGGGGTTCAGCCTGAACCTGCGCTAAAGAACAGCACAAAACAAATATGGGAGGGGGCTTGCCCCCTCCCATACTTTTAGACTTTGTTGATCTTTTAATTCACCGCAAGAATCGGGCTGCCCAACTTCTCCAGCAGCGTCGCCTGCGCACTGCGCGGGTTCTGGTTGCCGGTTGGCGTGTTACGCACGTAACGGCCATCGGACTGCAGGCTCCAGCTGTGGGTGTTGTCGGTGAGGTAGCTTTCCAGTTCCTTCTTGACCCGCATGATCAGTTTCTTGCCTTCCACCGGGAAGCAGGTCTCCACACGCTTGTCGAGGTTGCGCTCCATCCAGTCGGCACTGGAGAGGAACATCTGCTCTTCGCCGCCATTGAGGAAGTAGAACACCCGCGTGTGCTCCAGGAAGCGACCGATGATCGAGCGCACATGGATGTTATGGGAGACGCCGACAATGCCCGGGCGCAGGCAGCACATGCCACGCACGACCAGGTCAATGCGCACACCGGACTGGCTGGCCTTGTACAGCGCGCGGATGATCTTCGGATCGGTCAGTGAGTTGAACTTGGCGATGATATGCGCCGGCTTGCCATCGAGCGCGAACTGGGTCTCGCGAGCAATCATGTCGAGCATGCCCTTCTTGAGCGTGAAGGGTGCATGCAGCAGCTTCTTCATGCGCAAGGTCTTGCCCATGCCGATCAACTGGCTGAACAACTTGCCGACGTCTTCACACAAGGCATCGTCGGAGGTCAGCAGGCTGTAGTCGGTGTAGAGCTTGGCGTTGCCGGCGTGGTAGTTGCCGGTGCCCAAGTGGGCGTAGCGCACGATCTCGCCGGCTTCGCGGCGCAGGATCAGCATCATCTTGGCGTGGGTCTTGAAGCCGACCACACCATAGATCACCACCGCGCCGGCCGCTTGCAGGCGGCTGGCCAGTTGCAGGTTGGACTCTTCGTCGAAGCGCGCACGCAGTTCGATCACCGCAGTGACTTCCTTGCCGTTACGCGCGGCGTCGACCAAGGCATCGACGATTTCCGAGTTGGCGCCGGAGCGGTACAGCGTCTGGCGTACGGCCAATACATGCGGGTCCTTGGCGGCCTGGCGCAGCAGGTCGACCACCGGGGTAAAGGACTCGAACGGGTGCAGCAACAGAATGTCCTGCTTGCTCACCACGCTGAAAATGTTCTCGCTGTTTTGCAACAGTTTCGGGATCTGTGGGGTGAACGGTGTGTATTGCAGCTCCGGATGACTGTCCAGGCCGGTGATGCTGAACAGACGCGTCAGGTTCACCGGGCCGTTGACCTGATACAGCTCGCTCTCGCCGAGGTTGAACTGCTTGAGCAGGTAGTCCGACAGGTGTTTCGGGCAGGTATCCGCCACTTCCAGGCGCACCGCATCACCGTAGCGCCGCGAGAACAGCTCGCCGCGCAGGGCACGGGCCAAGTCTTCGACGTCTTCGGAGTCCAGCGCCAGGTCGGCGTTTCGGGTCAGGCGGAACTGGTAGCAGCCCTTGACCTTCATGCCCTGGAACAGGTCATCGGCGTGGGCGTGGATCATCGACGAGAGGAATACATAGTTGTCCCCCGCCCCCCCGACCTCTTCCGGTACCTTGATGATCCGTGGCAGCAAGCGCGGCGCCGGGATGATCGCCAGGCCGGAGTCGCGACCGAAGGCATCGATACCTTCCAGCTCGACGATAAAGTTCAGGCTCTTGTTCACCAGCAACGGGAACGGGTGCGTTGGATCAAGGCCGATCGGGGTGATGATCGGCGCGATTTCGTCGCGGAAGTAGCGACGCACCCAGGTCTTGATCTTGGCGGTCCAGTGACGGCGACGGATAAAGCGGACCTGATGTTTTTCCAGTTCCGGCAGCAGGATGTCATTGAGGATCGCGTACTGGCGGTCCACGTGGCCGTGCACCAGCTCGCTGATACGCGCCAGCGCTTGGTGTGGCTGCAGGCCGTCGGCACCGGCTTGTTCACGGGCGAAGGTGATCTGCTTCTTGAGGCCGGCGACGCGGATCTCGAAGAACTCGTCCAGGTTGCTGGAGAAAATCAGCAGGAATTTCAGCCGTTCCAGCAACGGGTAGGACTCATCCAGCGCCTGTTCGAGCACGCGGATGTTGAATTGCAGTTGTGACAGCTCGCGGTGGATGTACAGGCTGCTGTCATCCAGGTTGGTGACCGCGGCCACCGGGGCCGGAGCAGTCGCCTCCGCCACCACGACAAGCGGGGCCGGTTCCAGCTCCGGCGGGCTCTCGGTGACTGGTTCCACCACCGGGTGAGCGTCTTTTACGGCAACTTCTGAGAGTCCTTCGGTATTCATCGAGTGTTCCTGTGAGGGCTATTGTTGCTCTCTAAGCAATTGGGCAGCGCGGGCGGCGAAGTAAGTCAGAATGCCATCAGCGCCGGCACGTTTAAAGGCTGTCAGGGATTCGAGGATCACCCCTTCGCTCAACCAACCATTCTGGATCGCGGCCATGTGCATGGCGTATTCACCGCTGACCTGGTAGACAAAGGTCGGCACCTTGAATTCCTCTTTGACCCGATAAAGGATGTCCAGGTAAGGCATCCCGGGCTTGACCATCACCATGTCGGCGCCTTCGGCCAGGTCCGCCGCCACTTCGTGCAGGGCTTCATGACTGTTGGCCGGGTCCATCTGGTACGACGCCTTGTTGGCCTTGCCCAGGTTCAGGGCCGACCCCACCGCATCGCGGAATGGGCCGTAATAAGCGCTGGCATACTTGGCCGAGTAAGCCATGATTCGTACGTTAACGTGGCCAGCCAGCTCAAGGGCTTCGCGAATCGCCTGGATGCGACCGTCCATCATGTCCGATGGCGCAACTACCTGGGCGCCGGCGGCGGCATGAGACAACGCCTGCTTGACCAGCGCATCGACGGTGATGTCGTTCTGAACATAGCCGTCTTCGTCGAGAATGCCATCCTGGCCGTGGGTGGTGAAGGGGTCCAGGGCCACGTCAGTGATCACGCCCAATTCCGGAAAGCGCTCACGCAAGGCGCGGGTGGCACGCTGGGCGATCCCCTGCGGGTTCCAGGCTTCGGCGGCGTCGAGGGATTTGAGTGCAGAGGGCGTCACGGGGAACAGTGCCAATGCCGGAATACCCAGTTCAACCCAATTCGCCGCCTCGATCAGCAACAAGTCAATGCTCAAACGCTCTACACCCGGCATCGACGCCACGGCTTCCCGGCGATTTTCACCCTCAAGCACAAACACCGGAAGGATCAGGTCGTTCGTCGTCAGTACATTTTCACGTACCAGACGGCGAGAGAAATCATCACGACGGTTGCGACGCAGACGGGTGGCGGGGAACAGGCGATTGGCAGGGGTAAAGCTCACGACAGACTCCTGAGCCCGTGTTTACGGGCGAGCGTTGCAGTTATAAGCGGCCATTATGACGAAGGAATGACAGTTGTGCTTATCGATGCGACCTGTAGTCGCATTCGTCGTTTATGTAGGAATTGTTCACTTCGTGACACATCTCGATACTTTCATGAATGTTCACGAAGGCGTAGGCTGCGCGTTCATTTCGCCAGCACCCCAGACCATGCTTCAACAATTTCTGCATGACTTCGGCTACTTTGCCCTCTTCCTCGGCACGTTCTTCGAAGGCGAGACCATCCTGGTACTCGCAGGCTTCCTGGCGTTCCGCGGATACATGGATATCAACATGGTGGTGGTGGTTGCCTTTTTTGGCAGCTATGCCGGTGACCAGTTGTGGTACTTCCTGGGGCGCAAGCACGGCCGCAAACTGTTGGCGCGCAAGCCGCGCTGGCAATTGATGGGCGACAAGGCCCTGGAGCATATCCGCAAGCATCCGGATATCTGGGTGCTGAGCTTCCGCTTTGTCTACGGGTTGCGCACGGTGATGCCGGTGGCTATCGGCCTCTCGGGCTATCCACCGGCGCGTTACTTGATCCTCAATGGTATTGGCGCCGCCATCTGGGCCGCCGCCTTGGGTGCTGCGGCCTACCACTTCGGCGCAGTGCTGGAAGGTATGCTCGGCAGCGTCAAGAAATACGAGCTGTGGGTATTGGGCGCCTTGCTGTTGCTGGGCTTTGGCCTGTGGCTGCGCCGCCGCTTCAAGAACGCCCGCATCGCCCGCCAGGCGTGTGAGGAGGCCAAGGCCCGGCTCGCCGCCGAGCCCGCCCCAGTCGAGCCACCTAAGACACCAGTCGAGTAAGCCGGCTTCTGCAACAGTAGAGACCGATCATACTGAGCAGGCTGTAGCTCGCCAGCCCCAGCCAGCCCAGGTTGCTGGCCGGCCACAGCCCGACCAGCGGGGCCAACCAAACCAGCGGCACATTCAACGCCAGGCGCACCAGTTCGGCCCTCAGGGCCCACGGGCGATTCTCCAGCCCTACCCCCAAGGTAAACAGCCCCAGCGCCATCGCCCCCCAGCCCAGAACCAGCGCCGCTGTGGGCAGCCCTTCACCGAAGTTCATCAAATAGCTGCCAAACCCCACATACGCCGCAAATTGCAGCGCAATGTAGACCTGTTGCCGCGCATCCAGCGGCACTTCGAATTTACGGAATTGGCTCAGATCAGGCTTGGCCATCGGGTACTTGGCCTTCACATCCGCCGGGCGCCAGCCGGTGCGCATGAACCAGATGCGCAGCTTGTCCCACCCGCTCTCGGTACGCCGCGCGTCACTCCACAACTGTGCATAAAACTGCAGGTTGGCCCACAGCGGGTTCCAGCTGGACAAAGGCGTGGTCACGCCGAAGATCACCGGCTCGTTGTCGTCTTCTTCCTGGAATGAGCCGAACAAGCGGTCCCAAATAATGAACACCCCGCCGTAGTTGCGATCCATGTAGAGAGCGTTTTGCGCATGGTGGGCCCGATGATTGGACGGTGTGACAAAGAACCACTCGAACCAGCCAAGCTTGGGCACATGGCGGGTATGCACCCAGAACTGATACAGCAGGTTGAGCGAGGCCACGCTGATAAACACCACCAACGGCACACCCAGCACGGCCAGGGGCAGGTAGAAGATCCAGCTCAGCAGGAAACCGGTGCTGGTCTGGCGCAAGGCGGTGGTGAGGTTGTAGTCCTCGCTCTGGTGATGCACTGAATGTGCAGCCCACAGAATATTGCGCTCGTGGCCCATTCGATGCAGCCAGTAGTAGCAGAAGTCATAGAACACAAAGGCGAACACCCAGGTCCAGGCACTCTGGGCCGACAGCTCGATCAGCGCCAGGTGCTTGAGGGCGAACGCGTAGGTCAGCAGCCCCACGCCTTTGGTCAGCAAGCCGGTGGTGGTAGAGAGCACACCCGTGCTGAGGCTGTTGATGGCATCCGCCACTCGGTAGTTGCGCGCGCCGCGCCAACGGTCGGCCAACAGCTCAACCACGATCAAGGCGATAAAAAACGGTACCGCGTAAGGCACGAAGTCCATGGGCTAGTCCGGTCTATTTTTGTTACATCAAGATTAGGTGCAGCAGCGCGAGTTCCCATTGGCAACAGGTTACAAATTAGTAGACATTTAACGCCATGAATCAGGAGAAATGCCCATGAGCAAAAAGATTGCAGTGATCCTTTCAGGCTGTGGCGTGTACGACGGCGCAGAGATCCACGAAAGCGTGATCACCCTGCTGCGCCTGGATCAGCGCGGCGCTCAAGTCCAATGTTTTGCACCGGATATTGCGCAGCTTCATGTGATCAACCACCTGACGGGCGCCGAGATGCCTGAGTCGCGCAATGTGCTGGTGGAATCGGCGCGCATTGCTCGAGGCGAGGTGAAGGACATTCGCGAGGCCAACGCCGAAGACTTCGATGCGCTGATCGTGCCCGGCGGGTTTGGCGCGGCGAAGAACCTGTCGAATTTTGCGGTGGAAGGCGCCGGTTGCAGCATCAACCCGCAGGTATTGGCACTGGCCGAAGCCTTTGCCGAAGCCGGCAAGCCGGTGGGGCTGATCTGCATCTCTCCGGCCCTGGCCGCGAAGATCTATGGCCCTGGCGTGACCTGCACCATCGGTAACGATGTCGACACCGCTGCCGCCTTGGACAAGATGGGCGCCACCCACCAGGAATGCACGGTGGAGGACATTGTCGAAGACACGGCACGCAAGCTGGTGAGCACGCCGGCCTATATGCTGGGCAAGAACATCAGTGAAGTGGCGTCGGGCATTAACAAGCTGGTGGATCGGGTGCTGGAACTGACCCACGAGAACGATTGACGGTGGCGAGGGCGTTTGCGCCCTCGCCGCAGGTCAGGCTTGACGCATCAAGCGGGTAAGGATGCGGTCCAGGGCATTGGCAAACGCCTGCTTGTCTTTTTCCCCATGGGGCGGTGGTCCACCGCCCATCTGGCCTTGCTCGCGCAGATCGGTGAACAGGTTACGAACCGCCAAGCGTTCGCTCATGTTCGCCGGGCTGAATTCCTTGCCCCGAGGGTCCAGGGCGGTGACGCCCTTCTTCACCAGACGGTCGGCCAGCGGCACATCGCTGCAGATCACCAGCTCACCGGGCAGCGCATGCTCCACCAGGTAATCGTCCGCCGCATCCGGCCCACTGGGCACCACGATCAGCTTCACACACGAAAAGCTCGGCTTGATCTGGCTCTGGCCCGCTACCAATACCACTTCGAACTGGCGCTTGAGGGCGAACTTCACCACTTGGTCCTTGGCCGCGCGCGGGCAAGCGTCGGCATCGATCCACACACGCATGGTTATGCCGTCACTCGGTGCTTCTCGGCCAGGCGGCTGCGGCCGTACAACACCACAATCGCCAGGATCGCCACCGCCTGTGCACTCAGTGAATACGCATCGGCGTGGATGCCCAGCCAGTCAAAGTCAAAGAATGCCACTGGCCGCGTACCGAAGATCCCCGCTTCCTGCAGCGCTTTGACACCGTGCCCGGCGAACACCACCGACAACGCGCACAGCAGCGCCGCGTTGATGCCGAAGAACAGCGCCAACGGCAGCTTCGCCGAACCGCGCAGGATCACCCAGGCCAGGCCCACCAGCAGCACCAACGCCGTGGCGCCGCCGGCCAGCACCGCATTGTGACCGGCCGGGCCGGCTTGCAGCCAAAGGGTTTCGTAGAACAGGATCACTTCGAACAGCTCGCGGTACACCGAGAAGAAGGCCAGCACCGCGAAGCCGAAACGACCACCGCCGCCCACCAGGCTGCTCTTGATGTAGTCCTGCCAGGCCGCCGCGTGTCGCCGGTCGTGCATCCACACACCGAGCCATAGCACCATCACACTGGCGAACAGCGCCGTGCAGCCCTCAAGCAATTCGCGCTGCGCACCACTGACGTCAATCACATATGCCGCCAACGCCCAGGTGCCCAGGCCGGCCAACAACGCCAGGCCCCAACCCACGTTCACGCTACGCACCGCCGATTGCTGGCCGGTATTACGCAGGAAGGCCAGGATCGCCGCCAATACCAGAATCGCTTCCAGCCCTTCGCGCAGCAGGATCAGCAAGCCGGAGATGTAGCTCAACGACCAGCTCAGGCCATCCCCCCCCAACAGGCCGGCGGATTCGGTGAGCTTGCCCTTGGCCACGTCCAGGCGCTGTTGCACTTGCTCGATCGGCAAGCCGTCCTGCAAGGACTGCCGGTAGGCCATCAGGGCCTTCTCGGTGTCTTTGCGCACGTTGGCGTCAACGTTATCCAGCGAGCTCTCCACCAGCTCGAAACCTTCCAGGTAAGCCGCTACCGACAGGTCATACGCCTGCTCGTGGTCACCGTTACGGAACGCGGCAAGGCTCTTGTCCAGGGTGGCTGCGGTGTAATCGAGCAACTGCGCCGGGCCGCGTTTGACCTGCGGCGGCTGCGCACGCTGAGCGCGGAATACTGCGACAGCGGCCTGACCATTGGCGGCCAGCACTTCATTGGGCGTCTGGCGCGCCAGGTCGGCAAGATTGAAAGACGAATCGCTTTTGGCCGCTGCCGGATCGGCCGTGAAGCCGGCAATATAGGTCGCCAGATCCCAGCGCTGACGGTCATCCAACTGGTCGGCAAAGGACGGCATGTCGGTACCTTCAACACCCAGGCCCAAGGTGTTATAGATCGCATACAGGCTCAGGCGATCCAGCCGCGCGGAGTCCCGAAGGTTGGCTGGTGGCGGCGTCATGCCGAGGCCGGCGGGGCCGTCGCCAGCCCCCTGCGTGCCGTGGCACACCGAGCAATGCTGGGCATAAAGCGGCGCGCCACGCGTAGGATCAGGGGTGATCGCCGGGGCTTGGCTGACTTCATACGCCACGGCCAGCTTGGCGCCCAACTGACGGGCCTGATGGGCGACGGTCACGCCGTCTTCATGGGCGGTGACCGCCAGCAACAGTGCATCCACGCCTTTTATCAACTCGGCACGCTCAGGCTTTTCCGGCAACTGCGCGACCAGCCCCTGCAATACCCCCAGGAATTCCACTTGCTCGCGGTACTCCGACTCATCAACCACCTTGCCCGCCTCCACCGTCGGCGGGTAATCGGCACCAATGTAGTCCAGCAGATGCAGGGCTTGTGGGGCGCCCTCGGCCGTCGCGGCCAACAGATTGAAGCTGCACGACATTAACGCCGGCAACATCAGCCAGGCGAGAAAACGGTAAAGGGCAGTCATGAATGAATCTCAAAGGGAAATGCGAAGTAACACATTGTTTAATGTTAAGCGGTTTGACTCAAGCCGTTAGTGATTGGCAGCAAGAATATCGCCGCTGAAGTGATGGCACCGCTAACAAAGACGAAGCAAAAAGCCATTGTTTTGCCAGCAATGGCGCCTATAATGCCGCGCCCTGTTATTTCGAAAGGGAATTAATTTCCTCATTTTTATGAGGAAATACATATTTGCTGATTACTTTCAGGGAAGAAGTTTGCATGGCATTTCGCGCCTTAGCCCCGTTCACGCTCGCGGCAGTGACCCTGTTGTCCGGTTGCTCAATGTTTCGCAGCTACGACACCGAGCTGCAAGCCACCAACCAGCAGTTGGCCACCGGCAACGTTGACGGCGCGCTGACCCTGCTTGAGAAAAACAACACCGGCGAAGACAAGGACCTGCTCTATTTCTTCGAAAAAGGTGAATTGTTGCGGGCCAAGGGCGACCTGACCGGCAGCCAGACCGCCTGGCGCAGCGCCGACCTGCAAGTCTACAAGTGGGAAGAGTCGGTCAAGTTCGACAGTCAGAAGTACCTCGCCCAGTTCGGCAGTTTCCTGGTCAATGACAAGGTGCGTCGCTACGAAGGCTATGACTATGAAAAGGTCATGCTCACGACCCAGATGGCCCTGAACCTGCTGGCGGTGAATGACTTCGACGGCGCCCGCACCGAGATCAAGAAGACCCACGAGCGTGAAGCCGTCATCGCCGACCTGCGCGACAAGGAATACCTCAAGCGCGAAGACGAAGCCGAACGCCAGGGCGTGAAAACCCAGATGAAAGACCTGCGTGGCTACCCGGTTGAAGCGCTGGACGCACCGGAAGTCATCGGCCTGAAAAACAGTTACCAGAGTGCGTTCAGCCATTACCTCGCGGGTTTTGTCTACGAAGCCCTGGGTGAAAAAGACCTGGCGGCCCCCGGTTATCGCAAGGCCGCCGAGTTGCGCCCTAACACGCCGTTGCTTGAGCAGGCACTGCTGGACCTGGACAAATCCGAGGTCGGCGCCGACGAAACCGACGTACTGATCGTGGTCCAAAGCGGCCTGGCGCCGGCGCGTGACTCGATTCGCCTGCCACTGCCCATCCCGATCGACGGCCACGTGGTGATCACCCCGCTGTCATTTCCGGTGATCAAGGCCGACACCTCCACCGCGAGCCTCGCCCAGATCGGCGTCGACGGAAAACCACAGAACCTCACGCCGCTCAACAGTACGACTGCCATGTCCCGCCGCGCCCTGCGTGACGACATGCCGGGGATCATCCTGCGCACCACCGTACGGGCGGTCAGCCGCGGTGTCACACAGAACAACCTGAACAAGACCAACCCCATGGCGGGCCTTGTCCTGGGCATCGCCTCGGCCGTCACCGAAGGCGCCGACACCCGCACGTGGCGCACCCTGCCGGACATGACCCAAGTGACACGCCTGCGCCTCAAGCACGGCGAGCATCAGGTCAGCCTGCCCAACGCATTGGGCGGCACACGAGTGACGGTCAAGGCCGATCAGCGTTACCAGGTGATCACCCTGCGTGTGGTTGGCAACCAGGTATTCGCCAGTGGCCTGGCCGCCCATGTGCTGCCAAGCGTCGCGACCCAGGCTATCGCCCTCAAACAACCTTAAAGGAGCACGTTATGCGTCATTTCATCCTCGGCGCCCTGGCGCTGGTCCTGCTCGCCGGCTGTGCCACCCCGCCGCCGCCGGAACCCGGCAGTGCCGCCAGCAAGATCGTGGTGATGGGCAAGTTCAAGGGCATCGCCGTCGGTGCCATTCGCGTTGCACGCGAGAACGGTTTCCTCACCGCCAAGGTGCAGCTCAGCAATATCACCAGCAGCAACCAGATGATGTATTACCGCTTCGCCTGGCTGGGTGCCGACGGTTTCCCCGTGGGTGAGGAAGAAACCTGGAAAGTACTGAACCTGTACGCCAACCAGGCGACCTTCCTCCCGGCGATCGCCAACTTGCCCCAGGCGGCTGACTTTCGCCTTGAAGTGAAGACGCCTTGAAGCCCTCGCCCATCCGCATTCAGAGAGATTTACCCATGTTTGCACGCTGCTCGATTCTCGCCGTCATCGCCCTTCTGGCCAGCGGCTGCTCTAACACCTCGCCGGTACTCGGCAGCAAGAACATTAGCTACGGCGACACCAAGGCCGTGGAATTGGTAACCAACGAGTTCGGTTCCACCGACCTGCAGATGATCGCCGAAAGCATGACCCGCTCCCTGGCCCAGTCCGGCATTCTGCACGGCCGCCCGGTGGTGCAGGTGTATGACGTGAAGAACAAGACCAGCGAGTACATCGATACCCGTGAGATCACCACGTCGATCAAGACCCAGCTGATGAAGACCGGCACCGCGCGCTTCGCCAGCGATAACACCGACATGCAAAGCCAGGTCGACCAGCTCAAGTTGCAGAACCAGAGCGGCCTGTACAAGAAGTCCACGGTGAGCAAGACCGGCAACATGGTCGCCGCCAAGTACCGCCTGGAAGGTTCCATCAGCTCCATCGTCAAGCGCAGTTCGGACTACAAGGACGTGTTCTACAAGTTCAGCCTGCAACTGATCGACGTCGAGAGCGGCTTGGCCGAGTGGATGGACGAGAAAGAAATTCGCAAGACCACGGAGCGCTGAGCAATGCGTGCATGGATCGGCATGATCAGCCTGCTATGCGCCTTCGGCGCCTCGGCCGCCCCGAAGATCGCGGTGACCGACCTGGCTTATGAAGCACGGGTCGAGGAATACATCCACGCGGTATCAGCCAGCAACAACTTCCAGGCCAGCGCCTATAACGCCAGCGGAGCATCGAACTACAGCGAGTACGAGAGCAGCACCCGCTACATCGAGCAGACCGAGCTGCGTAAATTCAGCGGTGACATCAAGGGTGAGCTCCTCAAGTCACGGCAGTTCCAGCTCGTGCAAGGCGCCCCCTATACCGCCGATGCCAAGGGTGATGTCTATGACGTGATCAAGCGCATCAAGGCCGGCCACTTCAAGGGCGCCGATTACGTGCTGTTCGGCACCCTGTCGGACATCGACTTCACCCAGGACATCAGCGCTCTGGACCACACCAACAGCTACTCGGCGGTGCTGGGCCTGACGCTGGTGGCGGATTTCAGCCTGATCAACACGCGCACGTTTGAAATCACTTCAGCGTTCACCGCCATGGGTGAAGGCCAGGACACCAAGCTGGTGAACAACCGCGACGTGCGCGTAAGCCTGAACCGGCCACGTGTGGTCAAGGACGTCTCGAAA
>NZ_JALJFG010000032.1 GCF_023242475.1 Pseudomonas sp. MWU15-20650
GGGGTATCGGGTACACCGCATTCGTCCTTCTTTGGGGGCGCTACGCGCCCCAACGCGGGACAAGCCCGCTCGCTACAGGTTACCGGTTGCTCGTTCTAGCGCTTAACTGACTGGCATTGGGGCAGGCCCGGCCAAATAAGGAGAGGGTGTATCAGCGTTTCAGGAACGCCAGCAGGTCTTCGTTCAACTGCTGGGTGTGGGTGGCCGCGAAGCCGTGCGGCGCATCCTTGTACACCTTGAGTTCAGCGCCCTTGATCATCTGTGCCGCGACTTTACCGGTGGTCTCGAACGGAACGATCTGGTCGCCGTCACCGTGGATCACCAGGGTCGGCACGTCGATCTTGGCCATGTCCGCGCGAAAGTCCGTCTCGGAGAACGCAGTGACGCAATCCACGGTCGACTTGAGCGACGCCTGCAGGGCGATCTGCAAGCTTTGGGTCAGTACGCCTTCGGAGACTTTCTG
Source organism: Pseudomonas sp. MWU15-20650 (assembly GCF_023242475.1). Taxonomy (GTDB): domain Bacteria; phylum Pseudomonadota; class Gammaproteobacteria; order Pseudomonadales; family Pseudomonadaceae; genus Aquipseudomonas. The sequence goes on from NZ_JALJFG010000032.1 coordinate 464, forward strand.
GCCCTTGTTGATGCCGTAGAACGCCGGGTTGAAGTCAGCAATGAATTGCGCGCGATCCTTCAGCAGCCCAGCCTTGATACCGTCGAACACGTCGCTTGGAACACCCTGCGGGTAGTCCGGTTTCTGGCCGAAAATCGGGGTGACGGCACCCAGCAGCACCAGGCCGGCCACGCGGGTGCTGCCATGGCGGGCGATGTAGCGCGCCACGTCGCCGCCCCCCATGGAGAAGCCCACCAGGGTCACGTCCTTGAGGTCCAGGTGTTCGATCAACTGGGCAATGTCGTCGGCGAAGGTGTTGTAGTCGTTACCGGTCCATGGTTGGTCCGAACGGCCAAAACCACGACGGTCGAAGGCAATGGTGCGAAAGCCCCGGCTGCTCAGGTATTCCATCTGGTATTCCCACATGTCGGCATCCAACGGCCAGCCGTGGCTGAACAGGACAGGTTTGCCGCTGCCCCAGTCCTTGAAGTAGATCTGGGTACCGTCTTTGGCAACGAATGTGCTCATGGAAAACTCCTTGGTTATCGGGGGAAAAGCTCAGTGTCACTATTGCTGCAAACCGGGCGCCGGGCTTGTATGGGTGTGCTTGCTTGGGCTTACCAACTGAACTTGAGCTCCACTCCCAAGTAATTGCTGTCATCACCACCGGCGTCACGCAGGGTCTTGCCGACCGCGTAATGCACGGCTTCGACGGCGCCAGTGAGGTTGGGTGTGAAGACGTAGTCGGTACGCAGTTGACCATAGGCACCGGTCCAGCGTTTCCCCGCGCCTGCGGTGCCGGCGACAGGCAGGTTCGGCTGGGTGTAGACCGCGTCGCGGGTGGTTTGTCGCCAGAGCAGGCCGATGGCGGTTTGTACGCTCAGCTTGTCGATAGGCATGACGGTGATCGACGGTTTGATGTGCATCAGGTTGCTATAGCCGGTGTAGCCCGCCAGGGAAAAGTAGTAGCCGTTAGGGAACAATGGATTGAACGTGCCGACTGTGCCGTCACCGGCTTTTCGGTCGCCCGAGGCAATGTCCAGTTGCAGGCCGATGCGCGGCTTCCACGCCAGGCTGTCGAAGGTGTAGCCGGTGCGAGTGCCGCCGGCCCAGGCGCGAATATCCTTACTGCCCACCGAGCCGCTTTGCAGCATGGCCTCGATGTCCCAATCGAATCCTTGGGCGGCGCCTCCCAGGCGAGCGTCCAGTAGATGACGTGTCTCGTCGCCATCAGCGTCCAGGTAATGCGCGGCACTGCGTTCATACACGCCGTAGTAGGCGGACAGTTCATTCTTGCCGTCTATCAGCCGCTCAACACGCAGCATATGAAAGCGCGTGTCACCGTTGGACTTGTCGTCAAAATGCCGTCCGTCCTGGTACTGCACCGGCTGACTGGCGATCCCGATGAAACGCCAGTTGGAGGTCTCCCAGTCGCCCCATAGGGCGTCGAATGACTGGCGTACATTGGGGCCGTCCCGTGACGAGATGAAACGCTGCAAGTCAAAGGCAAAGTCCTGGCGGCCGATACGGCTTTTCAGCGTACCGTTACTGAAGGTATTCACGTATTCGGCGAAGGCCAGGCGCAGGTCCACACGGTTCTGGTCGGCACCGCCGATCGTGGTTTTGTCATACGCCCGTACATCCTCCAGTTGGGTAAACACACGCCAGTTTTCGTTCAGGTGCAGGTCGGCGTGTACCTGGAACCGTTGGATCAGGTAGCTATCACGCTTCTCGTTCTTGACGCCGAACCCACTGGCGTCGTTCATCTCGAAGCGTTCCCGCAGTGTTGCGCCCAACGACAGGTAAGTGAAGGGGTTGGCGCTCGACAACGGAATGTACTTCAAGCTGTCCAGCGGTTGCGTGCGCAACGCCGGGTCTTGAAGGACGGACCAGTCTTCTTGCCAGCGATTGGTCTTGATCGCCGGTCGGGTCGGTTGCTCGTCGGCATGGACGCTGCTGGCGAGCAGCGGCCACAACACGGCCAGGCCCCAGCCTGTATGGCGATTCATTTTGGCGCGTTGAGCTGGTGAATTTCCGCGACGTAACCGCCAGGGAATTCAATCAATGCGCTACGACGACCTTTGCTGTCGAAGGCCGGCACCAGGATTTTGGCCCCGGACCCCGTGGCCTTGCCCAGTGTGTCCGTAAGGTCGGTCACCTGGTATCCCGTTGTTTCATGGCCGAAGGGGTAGGGCAGTTGGCCGTTGGTGACCAGCACCGCCATGCGCCCGAACGCAGACTCGATATCGACGCGACGGTAGGTGTGGCCGGCTTGGCCCACCTCAACGCCAGGGGCGTGTTTGTCATCGGCCAGGACCTTGCCGTGAGAGAAGCCCAGGAACGCTTTGATAAACGCGTCGACACGGTCGGCAGAGAGGTAGACGCGGTTTTCCGGCACCGTCTGGAACGCTGTGTAAGCCGGGACTCGGGTATGCCAGTAGAGCTGCATGTTCACGCCGCCCGGCCATTGCACCACCGCATCACGCCCGATCGGGTCGGGGAAGTCGCTGACGATCACCGCTGCGCCATTCTCCCGTGCGGCCTTGAGCGCAACGTCCATGTCGTTGACCAGGTAGCCGTTACGTTCCTGGCCAAAAGGATGCGGGATGGGTGTTGTAAAACCGAACAGCGATACCGTACCGGCTGGGGTTTGCAGCAATTGCGAGGTGGTGCTGCTTGGCACTGGCAGCACGTTCACCACGACCTGAGGTGTACTTTTGCCACCGAAGGTGGCCAGGAAACTCTGGGCAAAACGTTCCACATCGGCGGGGGCAACGTAGACGTGGCTGGTGTCGTATTGCGGTGCCACGGCCACGCTCGGCGTTGCCGCGAAGGCGTTACCCATCATGGCTCCCGCCAGCAGCGTCAATGCCAACGATACCCTCATCACTTTTTTACACATGCCCACTCTCCAGTACTTTGTAGAAAGTCTGGAGCTTAGGGGCGACGCCGACAGGCGGATTGTACGGACGTGCTCGATTAAACGGTCCAGCGTCTATGCTGGTCCACTGACCTCCTGTCAACGCCCTTCAAATACCGGCGGGCGCCGTTCGGCGAAGGCTGCCAGCCCTTCACCAAAATCGGCACTGGCGCAGGCCAGGCGGCGTAGTTCGGCGATTTGCTCCATGGCCTGCACGGGCATCGGTTGCAGGTCTTCCAGGATGCGCAGTTGCTCCTTGACCGCCTGGATCGCCAGGGGGGCTTTGCCGGCAATGCCTTGGGCGATTTCCAGCGCGGTGGCTTCCAGGACTTCGGTGGGCACCAGGCGGTTGATCACGCCAAAGCGTTCGGCGCGTTCGGCGTCGAGCTTTTGCGCGCAGAAGAACATTTCCTTGAGCACATGAATCGGCAGGTTGTTGAAGAAGCGCAACAAGCCGCTGGTGGTGTAGGGCAGGCCGATATTGGCCGGAGTCATGGCAAAGCTGGCGCTGCGGTCGGCGACCACCATGTCGCAACTCATGGCCAGGTCCACGGCACCGCCCCAGGCCGAGCCGGAAATCGCCGCGATCACCACGCCAGGGTAGGCGCGGATACGGCGTAGCACTTGCTCCAGGGGCTTGCCGTAGGCCACGGGGTCGCGGTCGCGCGCCACTTCGCCGATATCATGCCCGGCGCTCCACACGGCCTGGCCGACTTCGGCCCCGAGGATCACCACACCGACACGCTGGGCGGCGAGGGCGATCAGGCTTTCATCGAGGCTGCCGAGCAGTTGCGCACTGAGGGCATTGCGCTGGCTGGGGTTACTGAACGTCAGGCGCGCAATGCGGGGTTCGACGAGGCTGAGTGACACGTTGGCGGTCATGGTGCGGTTCCTGTGTGACGGTCGGGTTCGCCCGCTTGCAAGAGCACGTTGGCCTTGAGCAGGGATTGGATGGTCGCCGGCGCAAAGCCGGCTTCTTGCAGCACCTCGATGCTGTGTTCACCCAGTAACGGCGGTGGTCGCTGTGAGGTGGCCGGCTCGGCTGCGCTGAACACCGGCGTGACCACTTGGCGCAGTGTGCCCAAGGTCGGATGATTCACCGTCTGGGTCAACCCGCAGTGCAGCACCTGCGGGTCGGCGAACACTTCATCGAGGGTATTGATGGGGCCTGCCGGCAGTCCGGCGGCGATAAGTCGCGCGGTCCAATCGCGCTTGCTGCGGGTTTTCAGGCGGGCTTCCAGGATGGCTTTCAACTCATCCCGACGTTCCACCCGCGCTTCATTGCTGGCAAAGCGCGGGTCGTGCGGTAACTCGGGCAAGTCCAGCAGCCCACACAAGCGCGCCCACATCGCCGAGGTGATCGGCGCCAGGTTCAACGGCCCGTCCAGGGTCTGGAACACGCCGTAGGGCGCAATGACCGCATGGGCATTGCCGGTGCGCCGGGGCACATCGCCCAGGCTCAGGTAGCGTTGGCCATGCACACTGAGCAAGCCCACCAGGCTGGCCAGCAACGAGGTGTGGACGTGCTGCCCCAAACCGCTGCGTTCGCGCTCCAGCAACGCGGCGAGTACGGCGGTGACCAGCCACATGCCCGAGGTCAGGTCGCCAATGGCGGTGCCGGTGCGGGTGGGGTCGCCGTCGTTGTAACCGGTCAGGCTCATCAGCCCGGAATAGCCTTGGGCGATCTGGTCGAAGCCCGGCCAACTGCTCATGGGGCCGTCGCTGCCGAAGGCGTTGATGCTGCCCAGGATCAGTCGCGGGTTGCGCGCACTCAGCACGGGGTAACCCAGGCCCATGCTCTCCAGCGTGCCGGGCTTGAAGTTCTCGATCACCACGTCGGCGCCGTCGATCAGTTGTTGCAGGGTGTCCAGCCCCTGGGGAGTGCGAAAGTCCACGCACACCCCGCGCTTGTTGCGGTTGCACGACAAATAATAGGTACTCACGCCGCGGTCGAACGGGCCCCAGGTACGGCTCATGTCGCCGTCGGGGCCGGGCTCCACCTTGATCACATCGGCGCCCAGGTCGGCCAGCACCATGGTGCAGAACGGGCCCGACAGCGCTCGGCTGAGGTCGATGATCTTGATGCCTTGCAACGCTTGCATGGGCGTCTCCTAAGGGTTATTGCGGCAGGGTCTGGTCACGGGTTTCAACAGCGAATGGCAGGATCAGCACCCCCAGCACAAAGGCGGCGGCCGTCCAGGCAATCGGTGCGCCGATGGAGCCATACCAATGGATGGCCGCCGCCAGCAGGAAGTTGACCCCTGCACCGATAAAGCGCCCCACCGAGGCGTTGAAGGCGAACGCCGTGGCACGGATACGCGTGGGGTATTGCTCGGGTAACCACAGGGAAAAAATCGCGAAATTGCCGCCGAAAAACCCAAGGAACACCAGTGACACCATGAACAAATGCAGGCCATCGTCGAGGTAAAACACCCAGCCGAAGGCAAACACAATGGCAGCCGCCATGCCGATGAAATACAGGCCCAAGGCTTTGCGCCGGCCCACCCGTTCGGCCAGCCACGGCGCCACCAGACAGCCCAGAATGGTGCTCAGGGACAACACCGCCGCGCCGATGGACGCCAGGTGCACCGCGCCGACGTGGTCGATACCGGCGCGGGTGGCCAGGGTGACCACCGCAGTGGCTTCGTACACAGAGCCGGCCCACAGGCCAACAATCGCCACGCCGACCAAGGCCGAGCTGGTGAGCGTGCGGCGCCGGAAGGCGGGGGCGAAGATCTCCCACCACGGCGTGCGAGGGCCGGTCGTGACCGCGTGGCGCTGCGGTTCCTTGACCTTCAGCGCGGTATAGATCGCCACCACGGCGGGAAACAAGCCACACAGGAACATCACCCGCCAGCCGTACGTGGCGCCGACGGTGTAGTTGAGCAGCGCGGCAATGAAAAAGCCCAGGTAGTAACCGGTTTGCAGGTAACCGGCGCCCATCTTGCGCCGGTCCTCGGGCCAGCTCTCGGCCACGTAGGTGCCGGCCAGCGCCCACTCACCCCCGACGCCGATCCCGGCAATCAGACGGAAAATCGCCAGTTGCCAGATGTTGTCGGAGAACGCGGCCGCGCCGGTGAACAGCGAGTACACCAGAATGCTCGCCGCCAACACCTTGACCCGCCCGAAGCGGTCGGCCAGCGGCCCCCAGATAAACGACAGGCCCCAGCCCACCAGAAACAGCCCGAACATGATCGAGCCATACATGGCGATATTCGCAACGCTGGGCTCAAGGCCGGAACGGGGCAGCAGCTCGGTGAGGGCGGGAATCAGCACCAGGGCGAAGATGACGGAATCCACACCGTCCAGCACCCAGCCCAGGTACACCGCCCAGAAACCGCGGATTTGCTCGCGGGACAGCGGCGTTTTGCTCGGGGTTACGCGTATTGCCGACGCGCTTAACGCTTTGGACATGACGACCTCCCATGACCCTGGTCGGGCCTTTTTGTTGTGGGTTCAATCTAGGTCGTAGGAGGCATAAGCCACAAATATGAAATTCCTTTGGTGGCATCGGATTTTTATATAGAGTCGAGGCTTTAGGGGAGGGCACCCATGGACCTGCGCCAGCTGCGGTACTTCGTCAAAGTGGTGGAGTGCGCCAACATCACCCGTGCCAGCGAGGCGTTGCATATCGCCCAACCGGCCATCAGCCAGCAGATGCGCAACCTCGAGCAGGACATGGGCATGCAACTGCTCGAGCGCAGTGCCCAGGGCGTGGTCCCCACGGCGGCTGGCCAGACCTTGTATCGGCATGCCGTCGACCTGTTGCGCCAGGCCGACGCCACCCATGAGCTGTTACGCCAGGATGCCGAATACCCCCAGGGCAAGGTCTCGGTCGGCATGCCGTCGAGCACCGCGCGGATGCTCGCCATGCCGTTGGCACGCACCATTCGCAGCCGCTACCCGGGGATCAAGCTGGAGTTGATCGATGCCCCGAGCGCCGACCTCGCTGGCCTGATCACGGCCGGGCGCGTGGCGCTGGCGGTGGTGGTCGATGGGGTGCCCACGCGTGGCGTGGTAGCCCAGCGCTTGTTCAGTGAAACCCTGTACCTGGTGGCGTGGCCGGCGTTTGAATTACCGCAGGCGCCGGTGAGCCTGCGGCACCTGGCGCACATGCCGTTGGTGCTGCCGTGTGCACCCAACACCATTCGCAGCCGTGTCGAAGCCGCGATGCAGGAAGCCGGGTTGCCCTTTGCCGTGGAGTTTGAAGCCAATTCCACCGACCTGCTGTTCTCGGCGGTGCAGGCCCGGCTCGGCGTGACCATCCTGCCGTGGGCGGCGGCCCATGTTGAGCTGGCGCAACAATCGCTCAAGCTGGCCAGGGTCGATCATCGGCTATTCAGCCGCGAACTGTCGCTGTGTTGGCCGGATACGGCGGTGCACAGCAATGCGGTGCAGAAGGTCAAGGCGACCATCCTGGAGCTGTTCGAGGGGTTTGAGCAGCAGCAGGGTTGGGCGGCGACAGCGATCGGCGTCACGCCACCATAATGATCTTGGACACCAACTCCACCACGGTCTTGGCCTGCAACTTCTTCATCAAACGTGCCCGGTGCACTTCCACCGTGCGGTGGGAGATCGCCAGGTGCAGGGCGATTTCCTTGGATTTGAAACCATTGACGATATGCATGGCGATTTCCCGCTCACGGGGCGTGAGGTCGCCGGTGCCCTGGTGGGTGCGGTCCAGGCGTTCGAAGTGCCAGATCATCAGCTTGAACGGGTCTTTGGGGGTGAGGGTGTAGCCGTGTGACTTGGCCCAGAACACTTCGCCGTTGCGATGCTGCATGAAGCGCTCGTCGGAATAAAAGCCGTTGTCGCTGTCGAGCAACCAGTCATGGCTGCGTTTGCCGATGGCCTGGTAGTCGGCCTGGGACGGGTAGATCAACAAGGTCAACTGGTTGAGCAGTGCTGCACGTGCATAACCGAACAGGTTCAGGAAGGCATCGTTGCAGTCGACTATAACGCGGTCGCTGGTGACCAACTGCGGCGCGGGAGAACGCTTGAACGCCAGGCGTTCGAGATCTTGGAAAGGCTCAGTAAACACGGTCATGGGGCATCCTGCCTCGTTGTTTTGCTCGCTGGCGCGCTACTTATCCATGTAAGTAGTTACACGAATTGGCGCGCGACCCAGGGTGAGCCATTGTAGGTAAAGTTCAGACCAACAACAGAAGAAACTGATTATGCCTGCTGATTGTGTGTCCATTGTTGCCGCCGGTCATTCGCGTTTTGGTCGCCTGGAAGGCACTACGCTGGAAGACCTGATCGTCCAGGTCACCCGTGAAGCCCTGAGCGACGCGGCCATCGAGGCGTCGCAGATTGATGCGCTGTTCCTCGGCCACTTCAATTCGGGGCTGGTGCCCGACGGGTTTGCTGCCTCGTTGTTGCTGCAGGCCGATCCAGGGCTGCGCTTCAAACCGGCCACCCGTTGTGAAAACGCCTGTGCGTCCGGCTCGGCGGCGATCCAGGCGGGGGTCAACGCGATTCTCTCCGGCAGTGCCGAACTGGTGCTGGTGGTGGGTGCCGAGAAGATGACCCACACCCGCACCGCCGAGGTCACCCAGGCCCTGGCCGGCGCCGGCTATCAGAACGACCCGGCCGAGGCCGGCCTGAGCTTCCCGCAGTTGTTCGGCCGCGCCGCCCGCCAATACGCCGAGCGCTACCACTGCCCGTTGGGCTCGATGGCGGCCATCGCCACCAAGAACCACTCCAATGCCATGGCCAACCCGTTGGCGCAGATGCATCGGGTGATGGATTTCGAGCATTGCAACAACGTGTCCCAGAGCAACCCCTTTGTGGCCGAGTCGCTGCGCCTGACCGATTGCTCGCTGATCAGCGACGGCGCGGCGGCGATTATCCTGGCGTCACCCAAGCGTGCGCGGGCGTTTCGCCGGGAGGTGCAACTGCGTGCGATGACCCAGGTCAACGACCTGTTACCCATCGCCCAGCGCGACATCCTGGCCTTTGAAGGCCCGCAGCGGGCGATTCACTCGGCGTTGCGCGGGGCCAACATCACCCTGGCCGACCTGAGTTTCGCCGAGGTGCACGACTGTTTCACCATCGCCGAGCTGCTGATCTACGAGGCCATGGGCCTGGCGCCCAAAGGCGAGGGGCACCGCGTGCTCGACAGCGGTGTGGTGCGGGCCGGTGGGCGGTTGCCGGTAAACCTCTCCGGCGGGCTCAAGGCCAAGGGCCATCCGGTGGGCGCTACAGGCGTCTCCATGCATGCCCTGGCGTTCCGGCAATTGACCGGCGAGCCCATTGGCCTGGCGGTGCCCAACCCTGAGTTCGGGCTGGTGTTCAACATGGGCGGCATGGCGGTGGCCAACTACGCCTCGGTCTTACAGGCGCGCAGGAGCTGAACGGTGAACATTGCCAACTGGCTGCACGACACCCAGCGCCGCACCCCGCAACGCCCGGCACTGTTCGACGGTACGCACCTGGTGGCCGACTACGCCACCTTCGCCGTCCATGTGCGCCAACGCGCCGCGTCCCTGGTCGATCAGCTCGGCCTGGTGCCGGGGGAGGCGGTGGCGGTGCTGATGAAAAACAGCTGCGACTACCTGGAATTACTCTACGCCATCTGGTGGATGGGCGCCGTGGCCGTGCCGATCAACGCCAAGCTGCATCCGCGCGAAGCGGCGTGGATCGCCGATAACGCCGAGGCACGCCTGATCTTTACCGATGGCGGCCAGGTGTTTTCATCACGGGATTTGCCCCTGCGCTGCAAGGAACTGGACGGTCACGTGCTGCCGCCGAGCCGTGGCTGGCCAACCCTGGAGCAACCCGTGCCACGCCGGGACCAGGACCTTGCCTGGCTGTTCTACACCTCTGGCACCACCGGGCGCTCCAAGGGCGTGATGCTGTCCCACGGCAACCTGATCGCCATGTCGCTGTGTTACGCCACGGATGTCGACCCCGTCAGCGCCGACGATGCGGTGGTGTATGCCGCGCCGATGTCCCATGGTGCCGGGCTGTACAACTTTATTCATGTGCGCTGCGGTGCGCGGCACGTGGTGCCGGCCTCCCACGGCTTTGACGCCGCCGAGCTGTTCGGGCTGGCGAGGCAGTTGGGCCATGTGTCGTTGTTCGCGGCGCCGACCATGGTCAAGCGCATGGTCGAGCAGGCACGGCGCCAGGGTTACCACGGTGAAGGGATCAAGACCCTGGTGTATGGCGGCGGCCCCATGTACCTGGCCGACCTGCGCGAGGCCGTCGATACCTTCGGCCCGCGCCTGGTGCAGATCTACGGCCAAGGTGAGAGCCCGATGACCATCAGCGTGCTGCCCCGTGCGTTGATTGCCGACCGTCAGCGCGCGGACTGGGACACCCTGGCCGCCTCGGTCGGCCACGCGCAAGCGTGCGTGGAAATTCGCATCCTGGATGCCGACCACCAGCCACTGCCCACCGGGCTGCGTGGGGAAATTGCCGTGCGTGGTGCCACGGTGATGCAAGGCTATTGGCGCAACCCCGAGGCTTCCCGGCGGGCGCTGGTCGATGACTGGCTGCTGACTGGCGATATCGGCTTTCTCGACGCGGCCGGTTACCTGACCCTGACGGATCGCTCCAAGGATGTGATCATCAGCGGTGGCAGCAACGTCTACCCGCGTGAAGTCGAGGAGGTGTTGGCGCAACATCCCGAGGTGTTTGAAGTGTGTGTGGTGGGCGAGCCGGACGCGCAATGGGGCGAGTCGGTGGTGGCCTTTGTGGTGACCCGCAGTGGCCAGCCACTCGATGAAGCCGAACTCACGGCGTGGTTCCTTGAGCGCATGGCCTCGTTCAAAAAACCGAAAAAGTACGTGTGGCGCAGCGAGTTGCCCAAGAACAGTTATGGCAAGGTGCTCAAGACCGACTTGCGGCAATGGTTGCAAGCCGCGAATATCGCTGCGCTTCCCTAGGATAGACAATCAGACAAGGAGTCCCCTCGATGGGCAATCATCCGCAAGACACGGCCCGCAAGCGGCGCCGTGCATTCCTCGGTGCCACCTCCGGCCACTTGATCGAGTGGTACGACTACGGCGTGTACGGTTTTCTCGCCGTCTATATCGGCCAGGCATTCTTCGTCTCCGATGACCCCACCACCAGCCTGTTGGCCAGCTTCGCCGCATTTGCCTTGAGCTTCTTTATTCGCCCCCTGGGTGGGCTGTTCTTCGGCCCGCTGGCCGACAAGATCGGGCGCCGCAAAACCCTGATCATGGCGCTGGTGATGATGACCGGCTCCACGGTACTGCTGGGCCTGTTGCCCACCTATGCCACCCTGGGCATCGCAGCCCCGATCCTGTTGATTCTGGTGCGTTGTGTGCAAGGCTTTTCGGCGGGCGGCGAGATCGGCACCGTCACCAGCTTTATCTCTGAATACGCAGGCACAGGCCGACGTGGTTTCGCGACGTGCTGGTTGATGGTCACCGCCGTGCTCGGCCTGTTGCTGGGCGGCGCCGTGGCCAATGGCATGACCTGGGTGATGGGCGCCGACGTGATGCAGGAATGGGCCTGGCGCGTGCCGTTCCTGATCGCTGCGCCCCTGGGTTTTATCTCCCTGTATATCCGTCTCAAGCTGGAAGACAGCCCCGAGTTCCTCGCCCTGCAACGCGCCGGGCAAACCTCCCGCGCGCCGCTGCGGGAAGTCTGGCAGTGGAAGCGCGCGATTGCCCTGGTGTTCTTTATCATCACCTTGCACAGCTCGATCTTTTACCTGGTGCTGACCTTTGCCTCGACCTACATGGCCAAGATCCTCAAGTTCGACAGCGGCACGACCTTGCTCTACGTGTTCGTCGCCAGTTTCTCGGCGGCATTCGTGATGCCGTTCGGCGGGGCATTTACCGATAAGTACGGGCGCAAGCCGTTCCTGATGGTGATCGGGACGTTGGCAACCTTGGCGATGTTCTGGCTATTCAAAATGGCGCCGACTGCCACGCCTGCGTCGTTCTTTGCGCCGTTGATGGCGGTGGCGATTCTGTTCGGGCTGTATGCATCGTCGACCTATGCGTTGATGAGCGAGTTGCTGCCCACGCGGATTCGGTCTACCGGGATTGCGGTGGCCTATAACGTGCCGGTGGCGGTGTTTGGCGGCAGTGCACCCCTGATCTCCACTTGGCTGATCAAGGTGACGGGCGACATTACCTCGCCGTGGTACTTCTACGTGGCCACTGGCGTGGTGTCGCTTATCGCCCTGGTGGTGTTACGCAAGGAGGATTTTGTGGCCAGCGGTAATCCGGTGGCAGTGCCCATCAAGGCGGCTTTGGCCTGATGATTGTCTGCGGTGTCCGCTAATTAAGGGCGATCAAGCTGTGGGAGAGGGCTTGGGTCCTCGCCCGTCCGGCCAGCGTGGTTTAACGGGAAGCCTGAGATCAAAAAGCCGGTAGATATCTACCTGAGTCATGGAGATCAAACTGTGGGAGGGGGCTTGCTCCCGATGGCGGTGGCTCAGTCACAGCTGCATTGACTGACGCTCCCTCATCGGGAGCAAGCCCCCTCCCACATTGGGTCCTCGCCCGTCCGGCCAGCGTGGTTTAACGGGAAGCCTGAGATCAAAAAGCCGGTAGATATCTACCTGAATAATGGAGATCAAACTGTGGGAGGGGGCTTGCTCCCGATGGCGGTGGTTCAGTCACAGCTGCATTGATTGACACTCCCTCATCGGGAGCAAGCCCCCTCCCACATTGGGTCCTCGCCCGTCCGGCCAGCGTGGTTTAACGGGAAGCCTGAAATCAAAAAGCCGGTAGATATCTACCTGAATAATGGAGATCAAACTGTGGGAGAGGGCTTGGGTCCTCGCCCGTCCGGCCAGCGTGGTTTAGCGGGAAGCCTGAAATCAAAAAGCCGGTAGATATCTACCTGAATAATGGAGATCAAACTGTGGGAGGGGGCTTGCTCCCGATGGCGGAGAGTCAGTCACCGCTTCATTTGCTGACACTCCACATTTAGCCTGTCTCTCAAGGCCGTTGCGGTTTAACCGACGTCCCAAACGTATTGCCCATGCGCGTGCCGGTCGCTGCCGGGGTGGCTAGACCCACTTGGTTAGGCGGCCGCTTTTGCACCGGGACGTTCTGTGCTTCACGGTTTTTTTGCGTGGCCTTGGACGCGTCCGGGTCGTTGCCCATTTGCTGGCTCAGGCAGCCGTAGTCGGGCGCTTTATAGCCATCCACTGTCACTTCCGTGCAGCCTTTGGCCGTCGTTTCAGCGTGGGCGAGCAGGGGTAATACGGCGCACAACCCTAGGCTGGCGAGTACGGCACAACGCTTCATCGGGGCCTCCTGGCAGGCCCGTGGAGGTGGGCCATTAGCCTGGCAAAGTGTAGTGCAGTGGGCTTGTCGTCACCGTGATGTTTTTTTTGCTATCACCGTAACATCAGATTCATAAACTGGCCTCAGGATGACGGTTTTCAAGGACACGTCGACCGTGCAGCGAAGGCGAGCGGGGGGGGAATTCAGAGGCTGGAGGCGTGCCGCAGGCGCCCTGGTCTTGCTGTTGCTGCTGAGTGGGTTCGAGCCCGCCCAGGCACACCCCCCGCTGCTGACACTGGACCTGCCGGCACAAGATCTGGAGCACGCACTGCACGCCTACAGCCGCGCCACCGGTATGGCGGTGCTGGTCGACCGCGAGCTGACGCGGGGCCGGCGCTCCATCGGTGTGCAAGGGCGTTTCACCGCGCAAGAGGCGCTGGCAGTGTTGCTGACGGGGAGCGGTCTGATGGCTCGTTATGCGCGCGATGATGCGTTTACCTTGCAGGTGCCACAGGTCAGCCAGGCGCCCTTGGCCCGGGGGGCGATGGCTCGCAGCGCCGCGCGGATCAACCACAGTTACGCCACGGCCTTGCAGCAGGCGATCGAGGCCAGCTTGTGCCGTTCTCCGCTGACCCGTCCTGGCAGCTTTCGTGCGCTGGTGCAGGTGTGGGTCAACGCCGAGGGCATCATCGAACACAGTCGGCTGGTCAGCTCCACCGGCGATGCACAACGCGATGAGGCGCTGGTACGCAGCCTGGGCGCGGCACGGGTCGAACGCCCGGCGCCGAGCTCACTGCGCCAGCCAGTGACCTTACTTTTGATGCCCGACACAACAGGAATGCGCATGGAATGCACAGCAGGGAACGGAGCCACGCAGGGATGAAAAATACCGGGCACAGTGCGATGGTCAGTTTGTTCCTGGCATCCTACGAGGACTTCAAGGTGCGTTTGCGCAAGCGCCTGGGCTCAGAGGACCTGGCCAACGACGTGCTGCATGAAACCTACCTGCGCGTCGACCGCATGGATGTGCCGCCGAACCTGCAACAACCCAATGCCTACCTGTACCGCATGGCGCTGAACATCGCCGCCGATCGTCGCCAGGCGGATGCTCGCTTGCTCACCGGCAGCGAAGTCCAAGAGCTGCTGCAAAGTAGCGACGAAGCCCAAGACCCTTCACGGGTGGTGGGCGGCCAGCGCGAGATCCAATCCCTGGTCAAGGCCCTCTACGAACTGCCGGCACGACGGCGCAAAATCCTGATTGCCGCACGCCTGGAAGAGGCGCCCCATCTGGAGATTTCCCAGCGGTTCGGCATTTCCACGCGCATGGTCGAGAAGGAAATCAAGGCCGCCCTGGGCCACTGCGCCAAGCGTCTCGAAAGAAAAGTGATTCAGCGGTTCGGTCCCGGGGCCGGAAAACCGTCTTAGTAGCGAGTCCCTGATAAAACCGTGAGTATTTGCGCGCTTGAACATCTTTAACCTCTCCGCCGCCCGGAACAAACCCGCCAACCCCTTGCACGACGAAGCGCGCGATTGGCTGGTGTTGCTGACCTCGGGCCAGGCCACCGTGGCCGACGCCAAAGCCCTGCGCGCCTGGTGCGCCCAGAGCCCCGAGCATGCCCAGGCATTCGAGCAGGCCAAGGTAATCTGGCAACAACTGGGCGCGGCCGCCGAGCAACTGGAACGTCCACGTCATTTTGGCCGCCGTGCCTTCCTCGGCGGCGCGCTGGCCGCTTCGGCGGCAGTGGTGATGGTGCAGGTCGGCGTGCCGGGCGGCTTCTCCGGGCTGACTGCCGACTACCGCACTGCCGTCGGCGAGCAACGCCAAGTGCAACTGAGTGAAGGGGTCAGCCTGGAACTCAACACCCAGACGCGCATCAGTCGGGTCGGGCAGGGCATCGAACTGCTCGAAGGCGAAGTCGAAGTGGTCGCCCACCTGGCACAGCCGCTCAAGGTCCAGGCCGGGCAAGGCTGGGTGAGCGCGGCGCATGCGCGTTTCAATGTGCGCAATACCGGCAACACGGTATGCGTGACCTGCATCGAGGGTTCATTGTCGGTGGACGCCGCCGGCAACAGTGTGAGCCTGGGCAGCGGCCGGCAACTGACCTACGACGCAGCTGGCATGGACGAACCGATCGTCGTCGATACCCAGGCGGTCGTAGCCTGGCGCGAGCAGGTGCTGGTCTTCAACAACGCACCACTGGCCACGGTGGTGGACGAAATCAACCGCTATCGCCCGGGAATGCTGGTACTGCTCAACAAAGAACTGGGCCAGCGGCGCGTGCAGGCGCGCTTCAGTTTGCAGCAGTTGGCGGGGGTGGCGTTGTTGATTCGCGATGCGTATGGGGCCAAGTGCACGGAGTTGCCGGGTGGGGTGGTGCTGTTGAGTTGAGGTACCCTGTTCAATTTGTAGATCATGGTTAATCGTCACGCATACGACTATCACCCAAGGAAAGCTGATGGCCCTTACCAGTAAAATCTCGCCCTATGATCCTCAATGGCCGTTCCTTTTCACTCGCGAAAAACACCGGCTGGCAGAGGGCTTCGCAGCTGAGCTGATTGACATTCATCATGTCGGCAGTACCGCTGTTCCCGGGCTTTGCGCCAAACCGGAAATCGACATTTTAGTTGTAGTGTCTGAGCACCTCAATGAAGCGGCTCGTAACGGGTTCATGCAGACATTGGGCTATGGACGGGGCTCCGATCTTTCGACCGATCATCACTTTTACCGACGCGATGTCGATGGGGTGCGAACGCATAAAATACATGTGTGCGCTGCCGGACATGGGCAGATTGCGCGGATGTTACGCTTTCGAGACCTCTTGAGAGAAAACGCCAGTATCCGGCAGCAGTATCAGGATTTGAAGCTACAGCTCGAGGCCACTAACTGCGGCGGTATTGCCGAGTATCTTGCACGCAAGGCACCCTGCATTGATGCTTGGATGAGCAGGTATCCAGAGACCTAGAGTCACCCCGGATTGACCCTAGGCCCCGAAGGCTCAGTGAGTTCCAAACACAAGGTACAAACCGCCTCGGCCCACCCGATGGATGCCACCTTATTGGGGCGGCGCTTCCACAAGGCGCTCCCAGAGGGCGTGGTGCTTGGATCGTCTAGCGCAACGGCCCCACCACCTGCCGATACCGTTCCACCCCTTGCGGCGTCTGCCGCACCAGGATGAATTCCAACCCCAGCGGTTCTTCCTGGCGGTTGCCGCTCAACTGTCGCCAGCCTTTGTCCGTTTCCCACACGCGTACTTGCAGGTCACTTACCCCGCTCAATACCACTACGCCGTCCTTGGGGGCCGGCAACGGGAACCGGTCACGTGCGGGGGCGGCGGCGCGGTAGAGGTTGTCGCCCTTGAGCCACCAGCGCACTCGTAGCAGCCCATCCCCGGCCTCCGGGGCGCTGCGGATGATGTCCAGCCGGAACCCTTTGCTGTCGGAACTGCGCACGGTCACGGCGGCCAGCCCTTCAACGTTGGCGGCATCGTCTTGGGCGGCGGTGGGCGCGTTCAGTTCGACGCTGGCGCGCAGGCTGATGTCGCGCTGCAGCTGGTTCAACACCCGTAGCAGTGCTTCGGTCTGTTCAGTGCTGGCCTGCAGGTGCTGGTCGGCGCGGGTCACGCTGTCGAGGCCGCGCCAGGCAATGAGGCTGACGATCGCCATCAGCATGATCGCCACCATCACTTCGATCAGGGTGAAGCCTTGCTGAGATGGCTTCATGGCGGGCTCACCACGCGCATCAGGCCGGCAGTGTCGCGCTGCAGGCTGAGGCGGTGCTGGCCGTCGGAGAGCACCACGCGCAGGGGCGGGTTGATCCACTCGGCATTGAGTACCAGCACTTGCCTGGGCTCGATCAACACCTGCATCGGTGTGCTCTCCCACAGGCGTGGACGCAGTTGGCTGTCGCCTTTGAATGCGTCGATACCCAGGCCGTCTTCGCTGCGCCGGTTGAAACGAAAGCCCTTGGCGTCGGTGCGCAGGGTGATGGGGCGACCGTCGGCGTGGGCTTCGGCCTGGGCCACCTGCAGCAGTTGGCTCAGGCGCTCGGCGTCTTTGCGCAACAGGTGCAGCGGGTCGGGCTTGATGGTCAGGCTGATGGCGGCGCTGGCGATGCCGATGATCACCAGCACCACCATCAACTCGATCAGGGTGAAACCGTGCTGTTTCATCGAGTGGCCCCTTGAGCGTGGGTGAGGGGGTGAAATAAAAACGTATGAATGGGGCTGTAGGCTGGCCAGACGGACAAACAGGAGGTCCTGCCCATGGCATTCGCCCATCGTTTTTCACCCGCCCATGGCGTGCAGCTCGTGGCCTTGCTGGCGGCATTGGCCGGCGTTGCGGTCTGGACGCCGCTGTTGCTCACGTCTGCCGAGTCCCACACGCCCCAAGCGACACCCCAGGCGTTGGCGGCGCGCAGTGACAGCCCGGCGTTGCAGTGGTTTGCCAATACGCCGACAAACCTGCAGGTCAAAGTCTCGGGCGTGCTGGCCGGGGCGCGGGGGGCGGTGGCGATCCTCAGCCTCAATGACGGCCCGCCACGCAGCTTTTTGCTCGGCGAGCGTCTCGGCCCAGGTGTGCGCTTGACGGCTATCGGGGGCGAGGGTGTGGAGATCGAGCGCGCCGGCGAGAAGCAGCGGGTGCTCCTCGACACGTTGCCGGACGCGCCGCCGTTGCCGCTGCTCACTCGGCCATGACCTGGGTTTCCAGGCGCGCCAGGGGCGGGGCTTCGTGGCTGGCGTCGAGTACCTGCACGTAGACCTGAAACAGCCGGCCCTGGGCGTTGATGGTCTGCTCGCAGCGCAGTTTCAGCCGGCCCTGGTCGCAATCGAAGGTCTTTTTACCGCTGCTCGGATGCCCGTCCAGGCGCAACTCGGCCAGGCGGCTTTGCGCCGCCAGCAGCGCCATGGCTTTGTCGCGCAGCAGGCCATTGCTCTGGGTCATCAACCCGGCCACGCGCACGGCGGCGGCCATGGCCACGGCGATGATCGCCAGCGCCACCAGCACTTCGATCAGGGTAAAACCTTGCTCCTTGCGACGGCGGTACATGGCGTTCTCAAAGCCTGGGCACAGGCCCGCAGACTAGCGTCGGCAGTTGACCGAATGGCGACGAAACCTCCCGAGGATTTTCAATACGACTGACATGTGTTCTTGCAACACTGCGCCACGAAATGCACCCAGCCAAGGAATGTCGAGATGGATATCGCGCCCCTAACGTCCCCAGTGTCCGGCCCTCGCCGCCAACGTGGCTTCACCCTGATCGAGATCATGGTCGTGGTGGTCATCCTCGGGATCCTGGCCGCGATGGTGGTACCCAAAGTGCTCGACCGCCCGGACCAGGCGCGGGCCACGGCGGCCAAGCAGGACATTGCCGGGCTGATGCAGGCGCTGAAACTCTATCGCCTCGACCACGGCACCTACCCCAGCATGAACCAGGGGCTCAAAGTGCTGGTCGAGCGCCCGGCCGATGCGAAGAACAGCAATTGGCGCGCCTACCTGGAGCGCTTGCCCAATGACCCGTGGGGCAACCCTTACCATTACCTCAACCCGGGCGCCAATGGAGAGGTGGATGTGTTCTCCCTGGGCGCCGACGGCCAACCGGATGGCGACGGCGTGAATGCCGACATCGGCTCCTGGCAGTTGTAAGGCGCGTCATGAAACGGTATTCGCCCGCAGCGGCGAAGCAGCGCGGCATGGCGATTATCAGTGCGTTGCTGATCGCTGCGGTGGTGGCGGTGATCGCCGGGGCCATGCTCACGCGCCAGACCGTGTTCACCCGTAGCCTGGAGGCGGAGCAAGCGCGTATCCAGGGGCAATGGCGGGTGGAGGGTGGGTTGGCGCGCAGCCGGCAGTTGCTGTGGGAGGCACGCCAAAAGGACGTGCTGACGCGCCTCGATCAGCCTTGGGCGCGTGCTCAGGGCGGGGCATTCGAAGGGCGGATTGAGGACGAGCAAGGCAAATTCAACCTGCGCAACCTCGTCAACCGTCAGCAACTGGATGACCAGCAGCTACAGAGTTTTGAACGCCTGTGCCGCCTGATTGGGGTCGACCCGGCGGTGAGCCGGCGCATCAGCCAGCGGGTGATTGCCTCCTATGACCAACCTGAAAGGCCGGCTAAATACCCGATGCTGCGCAGCCTGGATGACTTGAGCGCGATCGAGGGGCTCGACCCGGTGGTGTTGCAGCGCATGCAGGCCTACATCAGCGTGTTGCCCGGCAACACCTGGGTCAATGGCAATACCGCACGCGCCGAAGTGCTCAGCGCGGTGGTGCCGCAACTCAGCCTGGCCCAGGCCCAGGCCCTGGTGAGCGAGCGGGATGGCGGGCACTGGTTTATCAACCGTGGGGATTTCGTCAACCGGCTGCGCATGCCCCAGTTGGCGGTGGACTCGGTGCAGGTGGGCATCACCAGTGAGTGGTTCCGCCTGCAAGGCCAGGCGCGGTACGAGCGGCGTCGGGTGACGATCTCGGCGCTGTTGCATCGGCCCGAAGACCGCCAGCCGCGCGTGATCTGGTCGCGGGTGGGGGCATGAAACGCTTGCGCATCGGCTTGCCGCCGCTGGATCAGTTGAACGCCGACAGCCCGGTGCATGTAGCCTGGCTGGAAGGTGGTGTGGTGGTGTCCCAAGGGTGTGAGAGCCTGGCCCGGTTGGGCAAGACCCGCCAGGCGCTGGATTGCTTTTTGCACCCCCGCGACAGCCTGCTGACCAGCCTGGAACTGCCCCCGTTACCCGCCGCAAAAACCGCTGCCGCCGTGGCCTGTGCGGCGCAGGCGCTGATCCTCGGCCCCGTGGAGCAGATGCAAGTGGCCCATGGCCCGCGCGAAAGCTGCGGGCGCGTGCAGGTGGCCTGGATACCCACGGCCGGGCTGGAACGGTTGGGGCAGGTCCTGGCGCAGCAACAGCTCAAGTTGCGCGGCCTTTACCCGGCGCCTTATGCCTTGCCGGTGGGCGCTGCGGCGTTGGACGAAGGGTACTTGCTGACGCGCGACAGCCTGCAACAAGGGGCCGTGCATCCATTGGGGCTGCAGGCGCTCGATGTGCCGTTGGTGGCCGCGCCGCAACGCTGGAGCGGCGCCGTGCCCGCCTGGGGCTTGCATGGCCATCTCAGCCAACGGGCCAGTGGCGGGTGGGGCAGGGCGTTGGCCGGTGTTGCCCTGGCGACCGCGATCTGGACCCTCGGCCTCAACCTGTACGCCGCCCGCCAGGTGGACGAAGGGCAGCGGCTCAAGGCGTTGATGAGCCAGCAGGTGCGCCAGGCCTTTCCTGAACTGCCGGTGGTGCTCAACCCTTTGCAGCAGGCCCGTCAGCAATTGGCGGCCCGGCAGAACGATGCCGCCACTGACCCTGGGCAACGCTTCACCAGCCTGCTGCAACAGGTGGGCAGCAGCCTGCCCTTTATGGTGGGCAGTGTCGACCGCCTGACGTTTGAGCAGGGCCGTTTGCACCTGGTGTTGCTCACCGACAGCCGCAGCCCGGTGGCCGAGGGCGATTGGCAGGCAGCGTTGGCCCAGGCGGGTTTTGCCGCCACGCACGATGACCAGGGCTGGAGCATCGGCCCGGCGCAGGCCGCCGCCGAGTCGGAGGCCATTGATGAATAAAGTCCAGCGTTTACGCAGCCAGGCCCAGGTGTTCTGGCGCGGCCTGGCCGTGCGCGAACAACGCCTGCTGAGCGGTGCCGGGCTGGTCTTGGCGAGCCTGCTGACGTGGCTGGTGCTGGTGCAGCCGGCGTTGAAGAAGATCGATTACTGGCAGGCCGAAACCCCCAAGTTGCGGGCCCAGGCCGAAGCTTTGCAGGTGCTGTTGCAAGGGGGCGCAGCCCCGCGCCCGGCCGACGAAACTGCGCTGCGTCAGGCCCTGGACGGTGCGGGCCTGCACGGTCATTACCAGTTGCAGGCGCTGGCCCCAGGCGGTTGGCGCCTGACCTTCGACAGCGCACCGGCCGATGCGGTGGTGGACTGGCTGCTGGGCAATCCCCGTTCATTTTCCCTGGAGGTGTCCGAGGCGCACTTGCAACGCGCTGGCGATGCTGTCGACAACTCGGCCGGCACTGTGTCCGGGACCGTTCGCATGGATCAGGCGCTTGGCGCTAAGGAAGCTTCATGAAGTGGTCAGTCTCCCATTCCGCGCCGTTTCGCAAGGTTGCGCCGCTGCTGTTGCTGGCCCTGAGCGCGTGCAGTCACACCCCATCAACCAAGCCGTTGCTGGTGGACAGTGAACTCGGCCAGCCCCTGGCCGACACCCGCCGCAGTGGCGATAGCGCGCTGGACCGCCAGCGTGAACCTGCGCCGGCGCCTCGTGTGCAACACCCGGTGACCAACAGCGCCCGCGGCCATGCCCCGGCCGTGGTCAAGGCCCGCAACCCGCTGGGCGACCAGCCGGTGCAACTGAACTTTGTGGACGCCGATATCCAGGCGGTTGTGCGCGCCTTGTCCCGCGCCACCGGCCAGCAGTTTCTGGTCGACCCGCGAGTGAAGGGCAACTTGACCCTGGTCAGCGAAGGCCAGGTACCGGCGCACCAAGCCTACGACATGCTACTGGCGGCGTTGCGCATGCAAGGCTTCAGCGTGGTCGACGTGGGCGGCGTGGCCCAGGTGGTCCCGGAAGCCGATGCCAAGCTGCTCGGCGGGCCGATCTACAGTGCGGGCAGCAGCGGCATGCAAACCCGTACCTTCCGGTTGCAATACGAAAACGCGGTGAACCTGATCCCGGTGCTGCGCCCCATCGTGTCGCCGAACAACCCGATCAATGCCTACCCTGGCAACAACAGTATCGTCATCACCGACTACGCCGAAAACCTCGCGCGGGTGGCGCAGATCATCAACGGCATCGACACCCCCAGCGCCATCGACACCGACGTGGTGAAGGTGCAAAACGGGATCGCCGTCGACATCGCCGCGATGGTCGCCGAACTGCTGGACACCCAAGGCGCCGACCAGACCCAGAAGATCAACGTGGTGGGCGACCCGCGCTCCAACTCGATCATTATTCGTTCCGGTAGCCCCGAGCGTACGGAGCTGGCGCGCAACCTGATCTACAAGCTCGACAACGCCCAGAGTAACCCCAGCAATATGCACGTGGTGTACCTGCGCAATGCCCAGGCGGGCAAGTTGGCCCAGTCCCTGCGCGGCTTGCTGACCGGCGAGAGCGAGTCTGGCGGCAGCGACGAAGCCCGTGGCAAGCTCAGTTCGATGGGTGCCACTCCCCAGAGCACGTCGGGCAGCGCAGCGCAAAACAGCAGTGGCACGCCCACCGGCAGCGGCATGCAACCGAGCTACAGCCAGGACAAGCCAACCCCCGGCAGCACCGCCGGCGATCAGAGCACCGCGTTCAGTGCCGGCGGGGTGACGATCCAGGCCGACGCCACCACCAACACCTTGCTGATCTCTGCGCCCGACCCGCTGTACCGCAACCTGCGCGAAGTCATCGACATGCTCGACCAGCGTCGCGCCCAAGTGGTGATCGAAAGCCTGATCGTCGAAGTCGGTGAAGATGACGCCAGTGAGTTCGGCGTGCAGTGGCAGGCCGGCAACCTCGGTGGCAAGGGCGGTTTTGGTGGCGTCAACCTGGGCGGCAGCGGGCTCAATGGCACGCCGGGCGCCAAGACCAGCATCGACGTGTTGCCCAAGGGCCTGAATATTGGCTTGGTCAATGGCTCGGTGGATATCCCGGGCATCGGCAAGGTGCTCGACCTCAAGGTGCTGGCACGCGCCTTGAAGAGCAAGGGCGGCAGCAATGTGTTGTCCACGCCTAACCTGCTGACCCTGGACAACGAATCCGCGAGCATTTTTGTCGGGCAGACCATTCCGTTCGTCACCGGCAGCTATGTGACCGGAGGGGGCGGCACCAGCAACAACCCGTTCCAGACCGTGCAGCGTGAAGAAGTCGGGCTCAAGCTCAACGTGCGCCCGCAGATCTCCGAGGGCGGCACGGTGAAGCTGGATATTTACCAGGAGGTCAGCAGCGTTGACGAGCGAGCCTCGGTGGACGCCGGGACAGTGACAAAAAAGCGTGCAATCGATACCAGCATTCTGCTGGATGACGGGCAGATCATGGTGCTGGGTGGGTTGCTGCAAGACGGCTATAGCCAGAGCAATGACGGGGTGCCGTGGCTGGCGGATATTCCAGGGTTGGGGGCGTTGTTTCGCAGCGAGAAGCGCAGCGTGACCAAAACCAACCTGATGGTGTTTTTGCGGCCCTACATCATTCGCGACAGTGGGGCGGGGCGCAGTATTACCCTCAATCGCTATGAGTTCATGCGCCGGGCCCAGGGTGGGTTGCAGCCGGAACACAGTTGGGCGATGCCGGATATGCAGGCGCCGCAGTTGCCTTCGGTGGAGAAGGCGATTCCTGAGAGCGGGCAGGGGCCGCGGGCGGTGATTCGAGCGGTGCCGGTTTCGCAGGTGCGGCCGTGAGCACACTCAGCCTGAACGATGGAGATCAAACCGTGTGTAGCCGGCAGGGGGGTGTATGAGTTTGCTTCCCTACGTCTGGGCCAAATCCCAGCGCATCCTCCTGCGTCCCGGCGAGGAGGGCCTGTTGTTGACGGTGTGCCCTTCAACCCCCGGCTGGTCGATCAGCGAGGTACAGCGCCAGTTCGGCCAGAGCCCCATTGAACACGTGCGCGACGACGAGCTCGACGGCCTGCTCACCAGTGCCTATGCCGACACCGGCAGTGCCGCCGCCGTGGTCGGCGCCGCTGAAAACGAGGTGGACCTGGACCGCCTGATGCAAGACATGCCCGAGATCACCGACCTGCTCGACACCCAGGACGGTGCCCCGGTGATTCGCATGATCAACGCCTTGCTCACCCAGGCCGCGCGGGATGAGGCCAGCGATATCCATATCGAACCCTACGAAACCCATTCCGTGGTGCGCTACCGCGTCGACGGCACCCTGCGTGATGTGGTCTCGCCGCGCAAGGCACTGCATGGTGCGCTGGTGTCGCGGATCAAGATCATGGCCCAGCTCGACATCGCCGAAAAACGCTTGCCCCAGGATGGCCGCATTGCCCTGCGCGTGGCCGGGCGGCCGATTGATATTCGGGTGTCGACAGTGCCCACCGGGCATGGCGAGCGCGTGGTGATGCGCTTGCTCGACAAGCAGGCCGGGCGTTTGCAGTTGGAAACCTTAGGCATGGAGCCGCAACTGCTGGCGCGCCTCGACACGCTGATTCGCCAGCCCCACGGCATCGTATTGGTCACGGGCCCGACGGGCAGCGGCAAGACCACCAGCCTGTACGCCGCGCTGGCGCGGCTGGATGCGAGCACCAGCAATATCCTCACCGTGGAAGACCCGGTGGAATACGACCTGCCGGGCATCAGCCAGATCCAGGTCAACGCCAAGATCGACATGACCTTCGGCTTGGCCTTGCGCGCGATTCTGCGCCAGGACCCGGACATCATCATGATCGGTGAAATCCGCGACCTGGAGACCGCGCAAATCGCCGTGCAAGCCTCGCTCACCGGCCACTTGGTGCTCGCCACCTTGCACACCAATGACGCGGTGTCGGCGGTCAACCGCTTGGTCGACATGGGCGTGGAGCCGTTCCTGTTGGCGTCGTCCCTGTTGGGCGTTCTGGCCCAACGTCTGGTGCGGCGCCTGTGCCCCCATTGCAAGCAGCAAGATCCGGCCGCGCCCGGTACCTGGCGCCCGGTGGGGTGTGCGCAGTGCAACCAGATCGGCTACAGCGGGCGTACCGGTATCCATGAATTGTTCTGTGTCGATGACGACGTGCGCAGCCTGATCCACCAGGGGGCCGGGGAGCAGGATCTGCGCTTGGCCGCGCGCCGAGCCGGGATGTTCAGTATGCGTGAAGACGGTGAGCGCTGGGTCCGCAGCGGCGCCACCGCCCCCGAAGAAATCCTGCGTGTGACACGGGACGCCTGATGAACCGCTATCGCTATGAAGCCGCCGACGCCAGCGGCAAAGTCGAGGCCGGGCATGTGGAGGCTGACAGCCAGAGCGCTGCGTTTGCCCACTTGCGCGGCCGTGGGTTGACGGCGTTGCGAGTGCAAATCGAAGGGGATCAGCCAACGGCGGCGGGCGGCAGCGTGTTCAGCGCCAAACTGTCGGACAACGACTTGGCCTGGGCCACACGTCAACTGGCGAGCCTGTTGGGGGCCAGCCTGCCGTTGGAAGCGGCGCTGAGCGCGACAGTGGAACAGGCCGAGAAAAAGCACATCGCCCAGACCCTGAGCGCCGTGCGTGCCGATGTGCGCGGGGGCATGCGCCTGGCGGACGCACTGGCCGCGCGGCCACGGGATTTTCCATCGATCTACCGCGCGTTGATCGCGGCAGGCGAGGAGTCCGGTGACCTGGCCCAGGTGATGGAGCGCCTGGCCGACTACATCGAGGAACGCAACAACCTGCGCGGCAAGATCATGACCGCGTTCATCTACCCCGGCGTGGTCGGCCTGGTGTCCATCGGCATCGTGATTTTCCTGTTGAGCTACGTGGTGCCCCAGGTGGTCAGCGCGTTTTCCCAGGCGCGCCAGGACCTGCCGGGGCTGACCTTGGCCATGCTCAATGCCAGCGACTTTATCCGCGCCTGGGGCTGGTTGTGTTTTGCCGGGATCGTGGGCGGTTTCTGGGGCTGGCGCCTGTACTTGCGCAACCCCGTGGCGCGCCTGAACTGGCACAGCCGGGTGTTGCGCTTGCCGCTGATCGGGCGCTTTGTGCTGGGCCTGAACACCGCGCGGTTCGCCTCTACCTTGGCGATCCTCGGCGGGGCCGGGGTGCCGCTGCTGCGTGCCCTGGAAGCGGCGCGCCAGACCTTATCCAACGATCGCCTGAGCCAGTGCGTGAACGACGCAACGGCCAAGGTGCGCGAAGGCGTCAACCTGGCCCCGGCGCTGGCGGTGGAAAAAGTCTTCCCGCCGGTGTTGATCCACTTGATCGCCAGCGGCGAAAAAACCGGTTCGCTGCCGCCGATGCTCGAACGCGCGGCGCAGACCTTGTCGCGGGATATCGAACGTCGCGCCATGGGCATGACGGCGCTGCTGGAGCCGCTGATGATCGTGGTGATGGGCGCGGTGGTGCTGGTGATTGTGATGGCGGTGCTGTTGCCGATCATTGAAATAAATCAGCTGGTCACCTAGGGGGCGTTCTCGGGTTCCTCGTTCTGTCATTTTCCCACCCCGTCGAAGCCGCCTGCGCGGCCTGCAGCCCAGTGGCGAAATTCCCCGCTGAAACCTCGCTGTCACCTGGGCCAAAACCGCTCAAAACCATGACCGAAACACCCGAGAATCTTTCGCAAAATCAAGCGCTTTCTCCCGAGGTTTTTTCCTTTTGCTGTCATCGGATGCTGCGAGATTGCCTACCCATGGCCTCACCCTTCGCCACCCCCGGAACACGGCTTGGGACCGAAGCCATAGCGTCATGCAAGAGCCCTCTACCCCAAAACGTACGAACACGACGAAAGGAGATTCTTCATGTTTAAGCGCACTATGATCGCCGCCTCTTTGGTGGTTGCAGCCCTGGCTTCGGCCCAATCCATGGCCGCGGTGGTCGGTGGCGGTGCCACCCTGCCGGAAAAACTCTACGGCACCACGACCGGTACCGGCATCCTCGCTTCCTCCATTCCAGGTTTTAACGCCTACATCGGCGTTGGTAGCGGCGACGGCAAAAAGGCATTTTTCGGTAACGATTCAACCAAGCTGAAATTGGCCGCCGGCATCACCGTTGACTATGCGGGCAGCGACTCGGTCGTCAGCAGTGCAGAGCTGCTGGCTTACAACAATGACGCCGTCAATGGCCTCTCCGCCTACGGCCCGCTGATCCAAGTCCCGGCTGCTGCCACCTCGGTGACTGTGCCTTATCACATCAACGGCAAAACCTCGCTTAAACTCACCAGCGTTCAACTGGCCAACATCTTCGCCGGCGTGACCAAAAACTGGAATGAAGTGCTGTTCGACGGCGTTGCCGGCCCGAACCTGCCAATCAAAGTGGTGTACCGCACCGAAACCAGCGGCACTACAGAAATTCTGACCACCCACCTCAAGGCGGTAAGCGGTACGTTGTTGCCGGCTGCCAGCAATAGTTTCGCGACGGCTGTCGGGTTCAACCCAGCCGTCAACCCACCCGTCGGTACTCACTATATCGGCGTGGTTGGCAGCCAGGGTGTTGCCGCCGCTGTTGCCGACGTCGACAACAACGGTGCCATCGGCTACGTCAGCCCGGATTACGCACAGTTCAACGATGCCTCTGCGGTGGCTTCGATCAACGGCGCGCTGCCGACCGAAGTCAACGTACAAGTCACCCTCGATACCGTTGCGCCACCTGCCTTGGGCAGCAACGATGCCAAGGATCCGTTGAAGTGGGTTCCCATCTTCGCCAAGCCGACCGCAGGCTACCCGATCGTGGGCTACACCAACCTGGTCTTCAGCCAGTGCTACAAAGACACGACTGACACCGCGCGTATCCGTGCCTTTCTGAACCGTCACTACACCGGCGTGAACAACGCGGCTGTCAGCAGCCACTCGTTCATTCCGTTGTCCGCCACCTGGCAGAAAGCTGTCTACGACAACTTCTACGCCACCACCAGCGCCTTGCGCCTGGGCGACACCAACACCTGCAACGGTATCGGCCGTCCGCTGTAACACCCCGTCTCGACAGGGTTAGCCCCACGACCGGCAATGACTTCGCGTCATTGCCGGTTTTGTCGTTTTCCGGCGCGACCCGCCAGTTGAACCGCACTGCATGAACATTGTGTGACAACAGTTCGGTCGCATCCCTCGGCAACCGCCTTAAGCAATAACCCCGACACGTGGCCGCGCTGTGTTCGCGCGTCCGTCGTTCGCCTGCCCCGTCAAAAGGACCTGTAAGTGATGCGTTCCCGACTGAAGCTGCCTGCTACCCGTGCCGCCAAGGTACCTGCCACCGCGGGTCAAGTGTTACTCCTCAAACCCCTGGCCCAGGTGATTGCGCTGCTGGTGTTTGCCGGTGGCGCGCAGGCGGCGCAGCCCCAGGCGTTCAGTTCGGGCTGGTTTGCCGCCAAGGGCGCGGCGCAGGCGGCCGGCGGCGCACGTCCGGGGGTGGTGCTGCCGGGCACGCCGCCGCCGTTGTCCCAGCAGCAGCGGGGCAACGAGCAGTTGCAGCGCTCCTTGCAGAATCTCAATACCAGCGTCGCCGCGATTGCCGCGCAACAGGCGGTGCAGGCGGCAGCCAGAAGCAACGCCAGTGCGGGTCCGCAGAGCGTCCACAACGGCCTGGGCGGCAATGGCCTGAATGTGGTGATCGGTGCTGACGGCAAACCGCTGTTCGTCAACGCCGAAGGGCCGGTACAGACCGATGCCAACGGCAAGACACTGGTGTCGATCAAGCAAACCGCCGACAAGGCGATCCTCAATTGGCAAACCTTCAACGTGGGCCGCGACACCACTGTGCAGTTCCAGCAGAACAGCGATTGGGCGCTGCTCAACAAGATCAACAACAGCACTGCGCCGAGCCAGATCCAGGGGGCGATCAAGGCTGACGGCACGGTGATGATCGTCAACGGCAACGGTGTGGTGTTCAGCGGCAGCAGCCAGGTCAACGTGCGCAATCTGGTGGCGGCGGCCACGGGGTTCAGCGATGAGCAATTCACCGCCAGGGGCCTGTACAGCTCAAGCAATACCGCGCCCAGTTTTACCCAGGCGGCCGGCCATGTGACGGTCGAGCGCGGCGCGCAGATCCAGACCCAGGTGCCTGCCACCTCGACCGCAGGGGGCGGCTATGTGCTGCTGCTCGGCAAAGAGGTGCATAACGCCGGGAGTATTTCCACCGTGCGGGGCCAGACCACCCTGGCGGCGGGCGATAGCTTTGTGATCAAGAAGGGCTACAGCACCGACGGCAATGTCACCTCTACCACTCGCGGCAATGAAGTCAGCGCCACGGGCAGCGGCAAGGCCAGCAACAGCGGGCTGATTCAGGCGTCCACCGGTGACATCACCCTGACCGGCCAGCAGGTGTTGCAAAACGGTGTGTTGCTCACCAGTTCTTCGGTGGACGCACGGGGCACCTTGCACTTGAAGGGCACGGGCAACAACGCCAGCGTGAGCCTGGGGGAGGGCAGCCTCAGCGCGATCCTGCTCGACAGCAGCAACGCCCTCGACAGCCAGCGCGCCGGGTTGATCACGCCGTCGGTTGACCAGGCTGGCAACGTCGTGCCGGCTGACGTCTACCGCCGCGACCAATCGTTGCTGGAGATCACCAGCGACGGCAGCGTGGACTTTCGCAGCGGCTCCCTGACCCTGGCGACGGGTGGCCAGGTCGGCGTCAAGGCGGCGCAGCGCACCTTGGTCCGCGATGGCGCGGTCATCGACGTGTCCGGCGCCATCGGCGTCAAGTTGGCGATGGAGTCCAACAGCGTCAAGGTCAACATTCAGGGCAACGAGCAGCGCGATGCGGCGGTCAACCGTGACGGTAAGGCTCTCAACAACAACGATGTGTGGGTGGATGTCCGCGACCTGATCTTTGTGCCGGCCGGCACCAACGGCTATGCGACTGACCGCTGGTACACCGCAGGCGGTTTGCTGGAGGTGGGCGGTTACTTGGGCACCCGCAACCATGGCATTGGCGAGTGGATGGCCCAGGGCGGCACGGTAACGTTCGGCGGGAAGGACGTCGTCACCCAGCAGGGCTCGCAGATCAACCTGTCGGGCGGCACCCTCGACGTGCAGGCCGGCAAAATCCAGCAAACCTGGCTCAAGGGCCCTGACGGGCGCTTGTACGAACTGTCCAGTGCGCCGGGGGATCTGCTCTATACCGGGATCTACAAGGGTTACGAAGACCACAGCCAGCGTTGGGGCGTGACCGACTATTACTACAACCCGCTGATCGCACCGCGTGAACGCAGCGAAGCCGGCTATACCGTCGGGCGTGATGCCGGGCGCCTGGTCGTCAGTACCGCCAGCGCCGTGCTCGAGGGGCAGATTGTCGGCGACACCTACCAGGGTGAGCGCCAGACCCAGGCCGCGCAAAAAGGCCTGGACGGTTATCTGCAATCGCAAAAAGCCGTGGCGCGCGGCGCCGCCTTGATGGTCGGCAGCTACGTGCCGTATTACCTCAAGGACAGCGCCCAGTTGCAGTACGCCCTGGGCGCAGATGTGGGCACGGTGAAAAACGTGGTGCTGGGGCCGCGCGCCGAGGCTATCGCGGCCGGGTTGGACTTGAACAGCGTGCTGCCGGCTGAGCGGGCGTCCACGCTGTATCTGGACAACGATGCCTTGAATGCGACGAAACTGGGCTCGATCAACATCGCCGGCACCGGTTCGATTCTGGTCAACGGCGCGCTGGAAGTGGCACCGGGCGGTGACATAACCCTGTTCGGTCCGAAGGTCGAGGTGAACGCCAACCTGACCGCGCATTCCGGCAGCCTGCAACTGGGCAACGTATTGGCGCAGATCACGCCCACCGGCAAAGCCGACGTGACCCTTGGCGGGCGCGGCAGCTTGACGGTAAACACTGGCGTGTCCCTGGACACCAGCGGCCTATGGAGCAACCAACTGCTGAGCGCCGGTGACAGCAGCCGGTTGCCTTACCTTAACGGCGGCAGTGTGGCATTGCGCAGCAGTGGTGATGTGACGCTGGCGGCGGCCAGCCGGGTGGATGTGTCCTCCGGCGCGGCCCTGGATGCCAGGAACCAACTGATCGGCGGCAAGGGCGGTGACCTGACGCTGGCGGCCAACGCCAACAGCGCCGACAGCCGGGGCAACCTGGCCCTCAAGGGCGAGTTGCTCGGGTATGGGGTCAATGGCGGTGGACGCTTGAGTGTGCAGGCCGGCAAGGTGCTGATCAGTGATCAACCTGCTGCGCCCCAAGCCGGCACACTGCAACTCGACAGTGGCTTCTTCAACAAGGGCTTTGGTGCCTATGACATCACCGGCAATGAAGGTTTGCTGGTTGCCGATGGCACTCAGGTCAACGTCACCGCGCCGGTATACCGCCTCAATGACACCGCGCAAAACCTGGTGAGCGGCGCCGACCCGCGCAGCGCATTGCAAATCTGGACCCCACCGCAATACCGCGAAACCCCCACCAAGGGTCAGTTGACGCCACGCAAAGGTGCAAGCCTGAACCTGCAAGCCGGCACAACATTGTCCACTGCCGCGCAGATGGCGGCGGTGCAGGCGCGTATTGGCCAAGGTGCGGTGATCAACGTGGATCCGGGCCAGTCCATCGGCGTGCGCAGCATTGGCCAGTTGACCGTGGACGGCACGTTGAATGCCTGGGGCGGCAACATCACTCTGGGTGGCGTCAGTGTGCAGCCCACGGTGGCCGATGGCGTTGAAGCCAAAGGCCACGAGCGTTCGATCTGGGTCGGCGAACACGCCATGCTGGATGTGGCCGCACGCGCAGCCACTGCCGTCGACAGCCTGGGTCGACGCTACGGCGTGGTGGGCCAGGGCGGCACTATCGTGATTGGCGGGATGATCGACCCGGCCACCGGAATCGCCAGCGCCGCCAACCTGTTTGTGGTGGTGCGCGAAGGCGCACGCCTGGACGCCTCCGGCAGCCAGGCCGTGCTGGACCTTTCCGGTGGCGGTCCCACGCTGGTCGCCAGCCGTGGCGGCAACATCTCCCTGGCTTCCAACAATGGCCTATATCTGGACGGCACGCTTAGAGCCAACAGCGGCGGCGCCGGTGCGGCGGGTGGGAGCCTGAACGTGGCCCTGGAAACGCCGTTGTACCTCGATACCGCCGTTGCCCGTGTACGCCAGGCGCGTGAATTGATCGTCAGTGCCGCCGATTCAGGCGCGCCTTTACCGATCGGCAGTACGCCCGAGTCGGTTAAGGCTGGCCTGACCTACGGCCATGGTCGGTTGACGGCCAGCCAGGTCAACGCCGGCGGTTTCGACAACCTCTCACTGCTGAGCAACGGCCTGATCAGCTTCGACGGTGACATGTCCCTGCGTCTGGGGCAGAGCCTGAACCTGTACTCAGGGGCCATGGCCTTGACCGATGACGCCGCGAGGCAGTCCCAGGTGGTGTTGGCTGCACCCTATGTGCTTTTGGCCGGGGTGGGCAACAACAATAGCGGCACCGACAGTGCAGTACGCCCGACGGTGCAAGGTGGGGTTTCCTCACAGGCTGCAGCTGGCAGCTTGAGGGTTGAAGCCGCAAACGTGTTGGACCTGCGTGACAGCGTCAACTTCGGCGCCCATGCCGAACGCTCCAAAGCCTTGGCCAATGGGATCGACCGGCGCGCCTTCGACGAGGCCCACTTGGTCAGCCAGGGGGACATGCGCTTTCTGGCCCGCAGCGCTGACAAGACCAAAACCGCCCTGACCACCCAAGCCGACCTGAACCTGATCGCCGCGCAGATTTACCCGACTACCGGGGCCGTTGCCGAGGTCACGGCTGGCAACACCGGCGGTGACTTTGACCCAGCGCGTACGTTGCGCATCGGCCGGGTTGGCAGTACGGCCCCGGCGCTGCCGTACTCAGTGTTCGGTAGCTTGTTGCTGAACGCCTCGACCATCGAGCAAGGCGGCGTGCTGCGCGCGCCCATGGGCAGTCTCAGCTTGGGCGTGGACGGCGGCATCACCCGCTCAACCAAAGTGATCAATCTGTTGCCGGGCAGCCTGACCTCCGTCAGCGCTGGCGGCTTGGTGTTGCCCTATGGTGGAACAGTCGACGGTGTGACCTGGCGGTACAACGGCGCGCAGGTGGAGTTGCTGGGGGTCGGCGGCACCCGTAGCACAGGTAATATGGCGGTCGGGGTGGCGCTGACGGGGCGCTCGCTGAATGTGCAGCAGGACGCGATTCTTGACCTTTCCGGTGGTGGCGAGCTGCTCGGTGCGGCATTTGTTTCCGGGCGCGGCGGTTCTACCGATGCGCGCTACAACCCCTTGGTGCAAATGGGCGCGGATGGGCGTTTCACCTTGCCGGGGCTGGGCACCAACCCGGTCTATGCGATCGTTCCCGGCGCTCAGCCCGGGGTGGCGCCCAGTGGTGGTGAAGCGGGGGCGATTGCGCCGCTGGCAGGCCAACAAATCAACATCGGCACCGGCGTACCCGGCCTGCCGGCAGGTACCTACACCTTGCTGCCGTCCACTTACGCCTTGTTGCCAGGGGCATTTCGAGTGGAGATCAACGGCTTGGCAGCGCCGTTTGCCAGCGGCTCCCTGCGCAGCGCTGCGGGCATGAATAACGGCTCCTTGTCGACTGAAGGCGTCCTGTCGATTGCCGGCACTGGCATCCGTGACAGTTTGTCGAGCCAGGTGATCGTCACCCCGGCGGCGGTATTGCGCCGTTATTCCCAATACAACGAGACTCCCTACGCGGACTTTGTTCGCGCTGATGCCGCGCGCCTGGGTGTGCCACGCGCGGCGCTTGAAGCCGACGCCAAAACCCTGAAGTTGCGACTGGTGGACGGCCAAGGAGGCCTGGGCTTCGGCTTTGACGGTGAGGGTCGCTTTAAACCCTCGGAAGGCGGATTTGGTGCCACTGTCGCGTTGCTGTCCGGCGGCGGCATTGAGGTGCTTGGCGATACTGCCCAAGCCAGTCCCGCTGCGTCGATGGTGTCGGTGCGCGCCAGCGACTTGAATGCCTTGGGGGCCGCCCGTTTGGTGGTGGGCGGTGAACTGACGGTGGTGTATGGCCAAAGTGGCAACTTCGTCAGGTCCGACCTGGCAGCTACCACGGCGAGCTCGGTGGTTGTGCGCCAGGGCGCGACCCTGGCGGCGCCGGAGGTGTTCCTGGTGACGGGCAGGTCCTCGGGTGCCATTGAAATCGAGCAAGGTGCATCAATCAATACCTTGGGGCGCGGCAAGGCCGCCTATGATTCGGATAATGGCTTTATCTATCAGCCAGGCACACGCAGTATGTTGGCTGTCTCCAATGGGCGCTTGCAGATGCTGGCGCCGGTAAACGGTGACGGTCTCGGCGGGCCGGGCAGCATCCTCATCGGCCAATGCAGCCTGGGTGCCTGCGGCGGCAACGCGTCACTTTATTCCGAAGGCTCGATTGCCTTTGCCACCATCAACCGATTTGCCTTGAGTGACAGCGTGCGCTACGGCACCCGCCATCTGGCCCTGGCGGTGGGTGGGATCAACGTTGGCAGTGCCGAGGTGCTGGCCGACGCGGCTGCGCGTGGTGTGTTGCCGTCGGGCCTGACCCTCAACCAGCAGGTGCTGGACCGCCTGCTGCGCGGCGATGCTTCCAACGGTGCACCGGCCCTGCAAAGCCTGGCGCTGACCGCCGGGCAATCGTTGAATTTTTATGGCAGCACTACGCTGAGCACCCTCGACAGTTCGGGTAAGTCGCTGCTCGATGAACTGCTGCTGACCACGCCTGCGATCTATGGGTATGGCAGCGCCAGTGATGTGGCGCTGATCCAGACCGGCACCCTGGTATGGGGTGGCGCCACCAGCACGCCGCCAGCCGTGATCAGCAAGGGGGCGGGTACCGGCAGCGGCACTCTGGAGTTGCAGGCCCGGCGCATCGCGTTCGGTTATGGCCGCGATGCCCAGCCCGACAGCCTGGCCAACAATGGCCGCATGACGCTGGGCTTCGCCACGGTCAACCTCAACGCCAGCGAACGTATCACGGCCAACCACAAAGGCAGCCTGACGGTACATCAGACCCAGGGTGCGTACGAGGCTGGCAAAGGCTTCGCCTACAGCGGCGGCAACCTGAACATCAGCACGCCGTTGTTGACCGGCGAAGCCGGCTCGGTCAACCGCATCAGCGTCGGTGGCGCGTTGACTGTGAAGGCCCCGGTCAGCGGCACGACGCCAGTAAATGCAGCGGCCATCGACGCCTTGGGCGCCGAGCTGCTGCTGTCCGGTCGCAGCGTGGCGTTGGAGACCTCGGTGGTGCTGCCGAGCGGCAAACTTACCCTCAGCGCCGATGAAGAGCTGACCCTGGGCGCGGCTTCGCGACTGGACCTCAGTGGTCGCAAAGTACAGATCAGCGATGTGAGTAAATACAGCTGGGGCGGTGATGTCAGCCTGGAAAGCCGTCACGGCAACATTCGTCAGGCGACAGGCTCGCTGATCGATCTGTCTGCGCAATTCAATCAGGGCGGCTTGCTCAAGGCTGTGGCGGTGGACGCCGGTGCCGGGCAGGTCGACTTGCAAGGGCAGGTTCGCGCCGGCAGCAGCGGCTATTACGATGCCGGTGGCACCTTGGTGCCGTACAAGGCCGGTGGCGTGGACATCCGTGCGCAGCAGCTGGGTGATTTCGCCGCCTTGAACCAGCGCTTGAACCAGGGCCAGGTGTTTGGCTCGCGCAGCTTCCAGCTCAAGCAGGGCAACCTGGTGATTGGCGACGAACTCAAGGCCAATCAAGTCAATGTCTCGGTGGATAACGGCAGCCTGACGGTGCTGGGCACTATCGACGCCAGTGGCGAGCGGGTCGGCAGTATTCGCCTGGCCGGCCAGCAGGGCCTGACCCTTGCCGGCAGTGCTGTGCTGGATGCGCATGGCACCGCGTTGCGGGTCGACAGCTACGGCAAGATCATCGATGCACCGAACCGGGCGATGGTGGAACTCAACAGTGGCGACGGTCAATTGACCTTGGCCGATGGCGCGCGCATCGACCTGCGCCACGGTACTGCTGCGGTCCTGGGCAGTGGTCCGGGCTACTACGACGGCGTGGCCCGGGGCACGCTGGAATTGAACGCACCACGGCTCAATGCCAATGACGTGGCCATCGACGCGAGTGGGCAGGTCAACATTCAGGGCGCGCGCTCCATCGCGGTCAACGCGGTGGCCCGTTATACCGATGCGCCAGTGGGCACCGAGCTCTCGGCTGATGGCCGTCCGTATCAGGTGATTGACCAGAACTACCTCAAGCAAAAACACGCGCTTGCCGAGGCTTTTATCAACAGCGCCTTGAACAACACCGGGCTGATGAAGGGCAAGCTCGCGGGTTTGAACAACAGCCGCTACACCGAGGCCTTCCACTTGCGCCCAGGCGTGGAGATCGTCACCCAGGGCGACTTGGTGGTCAGTGG
Source organism: Pseudomonas sp. MWU15-20650 (assembly GCF_023242475.1). GTDB lineage: Bacteria > Pseudomonadota > Gammaproteobacteria > Pseudomonadales > Pseudomonadaceae > Aquipseudomonas. The sequence continues at coordinate 36,518 of NZ_JALJFG010000032.1, forward strand.
CGACCTGGACCTTTCCGGTTACCGTTATGCCAGCGTCAACCCCAACACGCCCAAGACCACGGTGTACGGCTCGGGTGAGGTGGGCAGCCTGGTGGTGCGTGCCGGTGGCAACATCAATGTCTACGGCAGCATCAACGACGGCTTCGCTCCACCCCCCGCAACCCCGGACGACAATGGCTGGGTGTTGACCCCGGGTCTGCAAGGGTTCGGTGCCGATGTGATCGTACCCGGCCCCGGCGTGGTCCTGGCAAACGGCAGTGCGTTCCCCACGGGCAAGACCCTCAACTACCCGTTGCCGATCCAGGCCACCACGCTGGCCCAAGGCACCGTGCTGCCGACCCAGGGTACACTCGCCGCGCCACTGACCCTGCCGGCCAACACCGTGCTGAGCGCGGCGGTACGCGACGGCACCGGCAACCTGTTGTATGCCGCCGGCACCTTGTTGCAACAACCTGTGGTGCTGGCCGCCGGTACGCAACTGGAGGCAGGTACGGTGTTGGCGGGCGCGGCTTCCCTGCGTGCCATGACCTGGCCTGCGGGCGTGCCACTGCCCAGCCGTGGGGCCGTGGCGGGCAGTGCCACCGACGGTGTGTTGCTGGCCGGCGAACTGGCACTCAAGGTGGGGGCGCTGATCCCTTACGGCACCGACGTCAAGTTGCCCAATGGCCAGGTATCGGTGCCGTTGCGCACCGTGACCGGCGCCACCGCGCGACAGAACTGGGCCGTTGCGCCGATGCTGGCCGAGGGCTCGCAGTCGTGGTCATTGCGCCTGGTGTCCGGTGCCGATACCCGGGCCGCCGACACCCGTGCGATCCAGCCGACCTATGCCGGGGACCTGACCCTGGCCGATACGCACTACGGCATCTACGAGACCCACGACAAGATCATCATCCCGGCTCAACCGGCTCGGCCGGGTGGGGCGTGGTACTGGAGTGACTTTGCTGCAGAGCTGTTTGGCGTCGAGGCGGGGACGCCGGTGCCGGAGTCCGGGTGGGGCTCATGTGACGAGCCTGACATCTGTGTTCGAGTCAAATACGTGTGGAGTGATATTGCGGAGCTCTTCGGTTTTGTTCCCGGGCAACCGGTATCGCCTCAGGACGAAAGTTCCTGTGACCCGGAACTGTGCATATCCCTGGGCGAACCGATTCCGGCAATACCCGAGCAGGTGACCATCGGGAAGGTGAAACTGGTCTCGCCAGTGAACCAGCACTTCAGCGTCTTGCGCACCGGTACCGGAGATCTGGACCTGATCGCTGCAGGCAATGTGACGATGCAGTCACCCTTTGGCATCTACACCGCTGGCGCTTCCAGCGCATCGCGCGCAGGCAGCGCCGGCGACGACTTCAACCGCGCTCGCGCCACCGCTGCGGATGGGACGGTGCTGGGCAGCGCGGCCAAGGCCTATGAAGCCTTGGTGGACAAAAACAGCCCCTACGCCGCCTGGTATCCCGATGGGGGCGGCAATGTGTTGCTGCGCACGGGTGGCAGCCTCAAAGGCGATGTCTGGACGCCGCTCACCAATAACACAATGCCCAACGACGGTCGCGTTCAACTCAACAGCGCGAATCTGGGTAATTGGCTGTGGCGCCAAGGTACGGGCAACACGGCGGGTACGACGCCCATCCCCACCAGTTGGTGGGTCAACTTTGGCACTTATGTGAAGGGCGAAAGTGGTGCCAACCAGTATTTCGAAGACGTTGCACAGATAAACCTGCTGCCGCGCCTGGTGGGATTCACCGGTATCGGCACCCTGGGTGGCGGCAACCTGACCCTGGACCTGGGCAGCGATGGCGGCATGCAGACTCGCCGTGGCTCCGACGACGGTGGGCGGGCACCCCGCAGCCAGGCGTTGGTGTTGGCAGTGGGTAGCACCGGGCGGATGGTCGACGGTCAATTACTGCTCACCGGTGGCGGTGACCTGGATGTGCGTATGGGCGGGGATTTGAACCCAGGGCTGGACGCTCGTGCGATCCGGCCTAATACCGCCAGCGTGCTGTCAAGCGACGTCAAGGCAGAAACCCTCAGCCTCAACGGTGTATTCACCAACCTGCGCGGCGCCTTGAACCTGCGGACCGGCAGCCTGGGGGGCATTGCCTTGAACTATGGCGGTATGCGTGGCGATCAGGACGCCAAGGACACCCGGGCCTACTCGCCGTATACCGCAAGCCTGGGCACGGCCACCGGCGGGATTACGTTGATGCTCGGCGATGCCACGGCCAACCTGTCGACTCGAGGTGACTTGGTGCTGGGGGGGACGGGGGACCCAGGGCGTGTCGCCACCGAAAACACCCAGGCGTTCAATTACAACGGGCAAGACTATGGTAATGGCACCACCTGGTTCTCGTTATGGACCGCGCGGACTGCTATCGACATGTTCTCCGCAGGAGGCAATTTGACGCCTAGCGTGCAGAGCGTGTCGCTTCGCGCAGGGGGCAGCACTGAAGCACTGCAAGGGCAGAACTACTCAAGCTCGGATGGACGCTTCATTTTCCCTTCCAGGCTGGGCGTGGTGGCCGCCAATGGCAGTGTCTATCTCGGCCCGTCGGCGTTGGGCAGTGGCCCGCAGCTCAACAACCCGGGTTACTCGTTATTACTCGCGCCGTCGAGCCAGGGGCGGCTGACGATGTTGGCCGGGGATTCGATCTACGCCAATGGCTACGCGGTCAACCAGTCGGGTGATAGCCTGGGTTCCATGCCGACGCCTTTTGCACCGGCCTTTGTCGGCAGGAACGGATTAAGCCGGGTCGTCGGCAACCTGGGCAGTGAGGCGATAGAGGCCGACTTCTCCTTGTTCGCCTTACGTAGCCCTACCGATCTGACGCGCCCGGGCGCCCAGGCAGAGCCGGCCCGGTTTTACGCCCGGCAAGGCGATATCGTCGGGCTGCGCAGTGGTGAGATCATAACGTTCATCGGCGCACGGCAGGGGCAAGTGCGCTATGAGTCCGCAGGCCCGGTGTGGATGCGGGCGGGGCGCGACATTGTCGGTTCCGGCACGTACCTGGGCACGTCCACGGTGTTTCCTGCGCTGGCGGCCGATAATGGCGATTACTCGGGCAAAAGCCGCGGCAACCTGTTCGTGCATAACCGTCCTGAAGATGTCTCGGTGGTGTCGGCCGGGCGCGACATTGTGTACAGCAGCTTCAACGTTGCTGGCCCCGGTAGCCTGGAAGTCAGCGCGGGGCGCAATCTGTTGATGGAAGACAAAGCCTCCATCACCAGTCTGGGCCCGGTGGCGGTGGGGGATTCGCGGCCCGGTGCGTCCATCGTGCTGGAGGCCGGGGTAGGGCCCAATGGCCTGGATTACCTGAAGTTCGTCACGCCTTACCTGGACCGTGCCAACCAGGCGGTCGAAGGTGTACCCCTGGCCGGGCAGGCCGGCAAAGTGGCGAAAACCTACGAAACCGAACTGCTGCAATGGCTCAAGGAGCGCTATGCCTTCAGTGGCGACGCCGACCAGGCCCGGGTGTATTTCGCCAGCCTGGGCCCTGAGCAACAGCGCATCTTCGCGCGCTCGGTGTACTTCGCCGAAGTGCGTGAGGGAGGGCGTGAATTCAACCTGAGCGCAGGCCCGCGTGCCGGCAGCTTTGTGCGCAGCCGCGCGGCTATCGACGGGCTGTTGCCGAGCAAGGACGTGGCGGGCAACCCGATCGTGTATGACGGCGATATCACCCTGTATGGCGGTGCCGGCGTGCATACCCTGTTTGGCGGCAATATCCAGATGCTCAGCCCGGGCGGGCAGCAGGTGTTCGGCATTGAAGGCGCCGCGCCACCGGCCAGTGCCGGCGTGCTGACCCAAGGTGCGGGAGACATCCAGTTGTATTCCCAAGGCAGCATCCTGCTGGGCCAGAGCCGCATCATGACGACGTTTGGCGGAGCGATTCTGGCCTGGTCCAACAACGGCGATATCAACGCCGGCCGTGGTTCGAAAACCACCGTGCTCTACACCCCGCCCAAGCGGGTGTATGACACCTGGGGCAATGTGACGTTGTCACCCAACGTGCCGAGTTCAGGTGCGGGTATTGCCACCCTGGCCCCGATTGCCGAAGTGCCGGCCGGTGACATCGACCTGTTGGCCCCGGCGGGCACCATCGACGCGGGCGAAGCGGGCATCCGGGTCTCCGGCAACGTCAACATCGCCGCCTTGCATGTGGTCAACGCGGCCAACATCCAGACCCAGGGCAAGTCGACCGGGGTGCCGGTGACGGCGGCGGTGAACACCGGCGCGATGACCTCGGCCAGCGCGGCAGGGGCGGCGGCGTCCCAGGCAGCGGAGGATGCGGCGCGCAGCCAGCAGGCAGCGGCGAAGCAGGGCAGGGCGTCGATCGTGACGGTCGAGGTGCTGGGTTTTGGCACCGAGCCGGTGCCGCGTGAAGCGCAGCAGAAAACGTCCGGGTATAACCCGAACAGCCCGGTGCAGGTGTTGGGCGCGGGGCCTTTGAGTGACCAGGCGCGAGCGCGGTTGACGGATGAAGAGCGCCAGCAGATCAGTTTGTAAAAGAACCTCTCGATGTACCTTTGGGGCGATCGGTGATCGCCCCTTTTTTATGGGGTTGCGAACAACCTGTGGCGAGCGGGCTTGTTGTGGCGAGCGGGCTTGCCCCGCGTTGGGCTGCGCAGCAGCCCCAAAAGCTGTCTCTGCGGAGTATCGGGTACACCGCATTCGTTCTTCTTTGGGGGCGCTACGCCCCAACGCGGGCGGTGCGACGATTCGACAAGCCCGCTCGCCACAGGGGAATATGACGGCCTTCAAAAGTTGTGTAGAAACCTCTGTCCATCGAGGGCAAGCCCCTCCCACATCCCCCCGCCAAATTGCTCCTCACTCAATCCAAAATGAAGCTTTCATGACAAAAGTTCGGTAGCCCGCACCCACTCCCGTCTTGCCTATGTAACGCGCTGGAGGCGATCAAAAGTCCCCTCCAAAGCCGTCAGCAGGACGCCAGGAGTGGGGCACATGGGAACTATGGAACGTTACTCGAAAGTCGGCATGCAGGAGCTCGATCAGCGCCTGTCGAAGATCGTCGAAGCCGCGCGCAAGAAGCCGGTTTCGGTGTACCGCTACGGGGCGCCGTGGGTGTGGATCGTCTCCCAGGACGATTGGCAGGGCGCCTTGAAGGAAGTCTCCAGCTACATCCCCGCCGGCCATTCGCTGGTGTTGCTGCGCCCGCAGATCGACGACGTGCTCGACCAGCATCGCGATGTGTTCCAGGCCGAGCCGGGCATGCTGATCGCACCGCAGACCGTGGTGCACATCCTGCTGCTGCAGTTGCTGTATTCGGTGCCCAGCGAACAGCAACTGCACGAGCAGCTCAATTACAACTTGCTGTTCCGCTGGTTCGTGGGCCTGGACCTGAACCAGAAAGTCTGGGGTATCCAGGTCCTGCAACGCGACATCGCCACGCTGCTGAACAACCCGCGTGCGGTGCAACTTATCCAGAAAATCATCGGTGAAGTGTTTTGTGGCGCCTTGCTGCACATGCCGGAGTTCTCCTTGAACTTCGCCTTGCTGCATACCTGGCTGGCCCGGCACAGCCATCTGTCGACTATCAGCAATTGAGCAGGCCGAACGCCGTGCAATCGGTGAAGGCGCAAAATTTTCGGAAATCAGGGGGCGGTGTGGAGCATCTGTTCAAGTCAACGCTGGCGCTGTGCTGCTTGACGCTTGGGGCTGTGGTTCAGCCGGTGCTGGCCGACGAGGCCGCAGCGGTGCGTCGGGTGGACGTCAACGAGTACTTCGTGCGTGGTAACACCGTGCTCGATGCACCGACCATCGAAGAGGCGGTGTACCCGTTCCTGGGCCCGCAAAAGACCCTGGACGATATCGAAGGCGCCCGCGACGCGCTGCAGAAGATCTACCAGGCCCGGGGCTATCAATCGGTGTTTGTCGAGTTGCCGGAGCAGAAGGTCGATGACGGCATCGTCTACCTGCAAGTCAGCGAAACCAAGGTCGGCCGCGTGCGGGTGGTGGGTGCCAAGCATTACTCGCCGGTGGAGATCCGCGAAGAAGTGCCGGCGCTGAAGGAAGGTGCGGTGCCGGACTTTGCCAGCGTGCAGACTCAGCTCGCCGGGCTCAACAAAGGCGTGGGGCGGCAGGTCACGCCGCTGGTACGCGAAGGCCAGCGCCCGGGCACCATGGACGTCGACCTGCAAGTGGAAGACCAGAACCCCTGGCACGCCAGCCTCGGCCTGAACAACGACTACAGTGCCGACACCGAGGAGCTGCGCTCGGTCGCGACCGTGGGGTACGACAACCTCTGGCAACTGGGCCACAGCATTTCCCTGACCTACTTCACGGCGCCCCAGGACAGCTCGAATGCCAAGGTCTGGTCCGGCGCCTACAGCGCGCCGTTGGATGAGCGCTGGACCTTGCAGTTCTCCGGCTACCAGTCCGACAGCAATATCGCGACCCTTGGTGGCAGCAACGTTTTGGGCAAAGGCCATTCCTATGGCGTGTCGGCGATCTACAACCTGCCGGCCGACGGCAACTGGGCCAACTCGTTCTCGTTCGGGATCGACTTCAAGGACTTCGACGAGCAACTGAAGCTCGGCACCAGCAACGATCAGGTGCCGCTCAAGTACGCACCGTTCACCTTTGGCTACAACGGCTATCGCTACACCGAGCGCTCCCAGTTGGGGCTGGGCTTGAACCTGGTGGTCGGCACTCGCGCATTGTTTGGCTATGGCAGCAACGCTGCCGAGTTCGAATACAAACGTTACAAGGCCAGCCCCAGCTTCGCCGTGCTCAAGGGCGATGGGACCTACACCTACACCTTCGCCAACGACTGGCAGTCGGCAACCAAGGCCGGCTTCCAGTTGGCCTCGGGACCACTGGTTTCCAACGAGCAGTATTCCGCCGGCGGCGCCACCTCGGTACGCGGTTACCTGGCGGCCGAGCGCACGGGCGATGAGGGGGTGCTGTTGTCGCAGGAGTTGCGCACGCCGTCCCTGGCCAAGTTCCTCGGCAGTTATGTGCAGGAGTGGCGCTTCTATGCGTTCGCCGAAGGTGCGCGCTTGCGCCTGCGTGATCCGCTGCCGGAACAAGAAGACGAATACAGCCTGGCCAGCGTCGGCCTGGGCACCCGCGCCAGTTTAAGCAAATGGTTATCCGGCAGCCTGGATTGGGGCTACCCGCTGCTCGATGGACCGAACACCCAGAAACAGGACTCGCGGCTGCACTTCAGTGTGCAGGCGACGTTCTGACCCATTCTTTGCGGAGACTTCACCCATGCAACGCCTATTTCTGAGCCTGTTGATCTGCCTGGGCTTCACGCTTCCGGCCACCGCCCACGCCTGGTGGCAGGACGATTGGCACTACCGCAAGCAAATTACCGTGGACACCACGGCCCAAGGCGCCGCGATCAACCAGGCCCTGGGTCGCACCGCGCTGTTGGTGCGCCTGCACACCGGCAACTTCACCTTTGACGGGGTCAAGGATGACGGTGCCGATCTGCGCTTTGTGAGCGCCGACGACAAGACCGTGTTCAACCACCAGATCGAAAGCTTCGACCCGCTGATGGGCATGGCGCTGATCTGGGTCGATGTGCCCAAGGTCGAAGGTGGCCAGCGCCAGGACATCTGGATGTACTACGGCAACCAGAAGGCGGCGGCCACGGCTAACGGCCAGTTGACGTTCGATCCGAACTACACCGCGCTGTACCACTTTGACGGTGCCAACGGCACGCCGCCCCGGGACACCACGGCCTATGCCAACACTGCGCTGAACGCCACGGGCGCCGCCATCGACGGTGTGATCGGCCGCGCCTTGCAGTTCAGCGGCCAGGCACTGATGCTGCCGGCCAGCCCATCGCTGCAACACGCCGCCGGCGGCGCGTTCACCTTCAGCGCCTGGCTGCGCCTGGACCAGGCCAGTGGCGAGCAAGTGCTGCTGGCGCGTCGCGACGCTGGCCATAGCCTGCTGTTGGGCGCGAACCAGGGCGTGCCGTTTGTGGAGGTGGAGGGGCAACGCGCGGTTTCGACCCAACCGTTGAACCCGGGCCAATGGCAGCACCTGGCACTCACTGCCGAGGGCGAAAAAGTCGCGCTCTACGTCAATGGCCGTGAAACGGCGAGCCTGGCGGTGGCGCTGCCGGCGTTCAATTCGCAACTGGCTATCGGTGCCGATTTGCCGGAGGCGGCCAGCGGTCACCTGCCGTTCGCCGGGGCGCTCGATGAGGTGCGCCTGTCCAAAGTGGCCCGCCCGGCCGCGCTGTTGCTGGCCGATGCCAGCGCCCAGGGTGCCGAATCGAAACTGGTGGCCTATGGCGTGGACGAAGAGCAGTCAGGCTTCGGCTTTGGCAGCCTGGGCTTCCTGCTCAAGGCGGTGCCGGTGGATGCCTGGGTGATCATCCTGGTGCTGGTGGCGATGATGGTTCAGTCGTGGTTCATCATGCTGCGCAAGAACCGCATGGTCGGTCGCGTGAGTGCGGCCAACGAGATTTTTCGCGGCGAGTTTGCCCAGATCGGCACGCGCCTGGAGATGTACTACGACGACGCGGTGTTGGCCGAGCGCCTCACCCATTCTTCGCTGTGGCGCCTGTACCGCGTGGCGATCAAGGAGATCCGCACGCGCCGCGCCCAGGGTGCCGACACTTCGTCGGTCTCGGCGGCGACCATCGAAGCCATCCGCTGCTCCATGGACGGCGTGCGCACCCGTGAAAACCAGGCGCTCAGTGCCAAATTGTCGACCTTGTCCAACGCCATCGCCGGCGGCCCGTATATCGGCCTGCTCGGCACGGTACTGGGGATCATGGTGGTGTTCCTCGGCACCGCCATGGCCGGTGACGTGAACATCAACGCCATCGCCCCGGGTATGGCCGCAGCCTTGCTGGCCACGGCCATGGGCCTGTTCGTCGCGATCCCTGCGCTGTTCGGCTACAACCGCCTGGTGACGCGCAACAAGGAAGTCAGCGCGGATATGCGCGTGTTTGTCGACGAGTTCATTACGCGCCTGGCGGAGATGCATGGCGAGAGCCAGTCCAGCGAAGCGGCGCACCGGCGCGGCCAACATGCGCCGGTATCGGCCTGAGGAGAATCGCCATGGCTAGCGTAAACGCCTCCCACGACGATGACGAAGATGCCGCCGTCGATAGCATCAACATTACGCCCCTGGTGGACGTGCTGATGGTGGTGCTGGTGATGTTCATCCTCACCGCCACCGCCCAGGTCTCGGGCATCCAGATTCATTTGCCCAAGGCCAGTGCCTCGGTGTCGTTGTCCGAGGCCAAGACCAAGGCCATTTCCGTCAACGACGGCGGCCAGGTGTTCCTCGATGCCTACCCGGTCACCCTCGGCGAGCTGGAAGAACGCCTGCGCATCGAGAAAGCCCAGAACCCGGATTTTCCGGTGATCGTGCGCGGTGATGCGTTGGTGCAGTACCAGAAGGTGATCGAAGTGCTCGACTTGCTGCGGCGCCTGGAGCTGTCCCAGGTCGGGCTGGTCACCGGCAAACCGAGCCAGGGCTGAACCATGACCGCACAGATCCCGACGCCGTTGCCTGTGAAACAAAAGCCGCCGTTGCGCCCGTTGAAGTGGGGCGCCGGCCTGCTGCTGGGCGCCGTGGCCGCCTGGTTCTTGTGGCAGTGGGCCAACGACATGAGTGGCGTACGCCGCGAGGCGCCGAAGGTGCCGACCATTATCCCGCTGCCGCCACCGCCGCCGCCACCACCGGAAAAGCCCAAGGAGCCTGAGCCCCAGGTCGAAGAAAAAGTCCCGGAGCCGGTGCCGACTCCCGAGCCGGAAGAGGTCAAGCCGGCGGAGGAAGCGCCGCCGTCACCGGCCGATGACCTGGCCAACCCGATGCAGATCGACGGCGATGCGCAGTCCGGCAACGACGGTTTCAACATCGGTGCGGGCAAGGGCGGCGGCATGGCCGGTTCCGGCGGCGGTGGCTTGGGCACCGGTACTTACAAGCAGTACTTGGCAGGGCTGTTCCAGCGCCTGTTGAGGGAGGACCCGGAGTTACGCAAGAAGGCGTACGCGGTGCAGGCCGATTTGTGGTTGAGCGCCGAGGGCGAGGTGGTGCGGGCCGAGCTGGTGAAGTCCAGCGGCGACGCCGAGACCGACGCGCAAGTGCTCGCGGCATTGCGTGCGCCCCATGCCACACAACGCGTGCCGGCGGCCGTGACGATGCCGGTGCGCCTGTCGCTCAAGGGCCGACGCCCGGATTGATCAAACCCATTCTTTGCAGTTTTCTACAGGAGTTGCGTACACATGATTTCCCCCGTGAATCGACTGACCCTGGCGGTCGGCATGGTCATCGCCACCCTGGTCGGCCAGGCGTCGGCAGCGCCGGTCGCGCCTTCGGAAAACGTCACGATCAACCTGATCCGCCTGTTGGTGCAGCAAGGTGTGCTGACCCAGGACACTGCCAATGGGCTGATCGCCCAGGCCGAAAAGGAAGCCCAGCAGGCACGCCAGGCCAACGCGGCCCCGGTGGTCGCCAGTGGCCCGCCCACCGCGCCTGGCGATGTGCGGGTGCAGTACGTACCGCAAGCGGTGCGTGACCAGATCCGTGACCAAGTGAAAGCCGAAGTGATGTCCACCGCCAAGCAGGAAAACTGGGCCCAGCCCAATACGTTTCCGGATTGGGTCTCGCGCATTACCTTTGACGGCGATATTCGCCTGCGCGACGAGTCGCGTTTTTTCTCGGGCAACAACAGTAATGAAATCGTCGACTACGCCAAGCTCAACGAGAGCGGCCCCTACGACGTCAACAAAGACACCAACACCAAGTTGCCGCCCTTGCTCAACACCACCAAGGACCGGCAAAACCTGTTCCGCCTGCGCGCACGCCTGGGCATGAAGGCCGTGATCTCGCCGGAATGGACGGCCGGCATTCGCCTTGGCACCGGCTCGGACAACAACCCGGTGTCCACTACCCAGACCCTCGGCGGCGGCTTTGGCAAAAAGGACATCTGGCTCGACCAGGGCTACTTGAGCTGGAAAGCCTCTCCCGACCTGACGCTGACGGCGGGGCGCTTCACCAACCCGTTCTATTCCACCGACATCCTGTATTCCCCGGACCTGAACTTCGACGGCATCGCCGCCAACTTCAACCATGCGTTGAACAGCGAGTGGGGCGTGTTCGGCACCCTTGGCGCATTCCCGGTGGAGTACACCTCGGACGCCGCCAGCAGCAACGGTTTCGACAAGGAAGACAGTGACACCAAATGGCTGTTTGGCGGGCAGGTGGGCGCCAACTGGAAGCTCAACCGCAGCAACAGCCTGAAAGGCGCGGTGGCCTACTACCACTTCGACGATATCGAAGGAAAACGCTCCAGCCCGTGCTCGCCATGGGCTGGCCAACCCGCCTGTGACAGCGACGGCTCGCGCCTGGCCTTCATGCAAAAGGGCAACAGCGTGTTCCTGCAGCGTGACATCACGCCCAACCCGGCCACCCCTGGCCTGACCCCGCAACCGCAGTTTGTGGGCCTGGCGTCCAAGTTCGATGTGCTGGACCTGAACCTGACGTGGGACGCCGAGCTGCCCAGCGACTTCAAGCTGCGCACCCAAGGCAACTACATTCACAACCTGGCCTACGACAAGGGCGAAATGCTCAAGCGCAGCGAAGGCCAGATCGTCAACAACATCAACCGTGATGGCCAGTTTGAAAGTGGCGGCAACGCGGCGATGGTGCAGTTCACCCTAGGCAACGCCTTGGAGATGCGCAAGCGTGGCGACTGGAACGTGTTGGCCGGCTACAAGTACATCCAGCCCGATGCCTTGCCCGATGGCTTCAACGACTCTTCGTTTCACCTTGGTGGTACCAACGCCAAGGGCTACTTCATTGGCGGCAACTACGGTATCGACAAGAACATCTACGCCAGTGCCCGTTGGTTGAGCGCCTCTGAAGTGTACGGTGCGCCGTTTGAAGTCGATGTGATGCAACTGGAACTCAACACGCGCTTCTGATGCGCAGGGAGATACCACATGAACATGCGAATAGGCGGGCTGTTGTTAATGCTGATTGCCACCGGGGCCTCGGCCGAAGGTATGGAAGAGCGCTTGCGTACGCAACTGCGCAGCACCACCCAGCAGCTTCAGGCCCTGCAAAGCGAACAGGCCCAGGCCAGCGCCGCGCGCCTTGCCGCGGAGAACCAGGCCAAGCAGGCCCAGGCGCAGATCAAGCAACTGACTGTCGAACTGGAAAAAGCCCGCGGCACCGCCGAGCAACTGGCCGGCCAGCAGCAAAGCCTGCACAGCCAGGCGCAAGCCCAGGTGGCGGCGAGCAATGAGCAGATCGGCACGTTCAAGAAGGCGTATGACGAGCTGCTGGTGCTGGCCAAGGGTAAGGAGACCGAACGCGCTCGCTTGCAGGCGCAATTGACTGAACGTGACACACAAGTGCAGCAATGTTCAGCCAAGAATCAACAGATGTACGGCGTGGCCCAGCAGATCCTCGCCGCCTACGAAAAAATCGATGTGGCCGAGGTGATGAGCATTCGTCAACCCTTTGCCGGTGGCGCGCGGGTCAAATTCGAAGAATTGGCCCAGGGTTTCGGCGATGAGCTATACCTTAATCGGTTTGATGCTCCGCACACCGCCCTGAATCAATGATCAACAAGGAAGAGACCACTATGAGCGATGTTCAACTGATCACCAGCGTCACCCCTCAAAGCCTCACCGAGCTGCTGCAGGAAGCCGGCTACCGCGTTAACCAGACCGAGCAGAACGGCATTGTGCAACTGCTCAGCGCCAGCCAGGGCATCGGCTTTGCCGTGCGTTTCGGCAACCCGACGGCCGAGCAGGGCAGCTACGTGGACTTCACCTACAGCTGCGCGCTGCGGGTGCAGGGCGAGTTGCCCGAAGGGTTGGCCCAGGTGTGGAATGCCTCGCGCCGCTTTGCGCGTTTGTCGTTGCAGGGGGAGTTCCTGCTGATGGAAATGGACGTGGTGGTGGCCGGTGTTGGCGCCACGCACCTGCGCAGCCAACTGGAGTTGTGGGACCGCCTGCTGCAGGAATTTATCGTCTACCTGCGCGACTACAGCCAACAAGCCGCGCAGTTGCAGGCCCAGGCCGCCGCGGAGCCGGTGAGTGAAGAGGCGCCGGTCCTGTGAAAAAACCAACCCTGCTCGTCGGCGCAGGTGCGCTGACCTTGCTGGTCGTGGCGGTAGGGTTGAGTCTGCGACCGGGCACTGGCCCGGTCGCTGCTCAGCAATCCGTGGGCCCGGAACACAGTGGGCCTGCGGTTGCCCGTTTGGGTAACCAACAGATCGACGTGCCTGAACTGCAAAGCGTATTGGCGAGCCTGCCGGCCGAAACCCGTGAGCAGTTGCGTGGCAACCGGGGCGCGCTGGAGACGTGGCTGCGTTCACGCCTGGCGCAAAAAGCCGTGCTCGAACAGGCCGACGCCCAAGGCTGGCGCCAGCGCCCGGAGGTGGAGCGCCAGACTCGCGAGGCTGCCGAGCAGATCGTCTTTCGCGACTACATGCTGTCGGTCAGCCAGGTGCCCGCCGAATACCCCAGCGTCGCCGAACTGCAACAAGCCTACGACAGCGGCAAGGCGCAATGGGTGACGCCGCCACTGTACCGAGTCAGCCAGATTTTCCTCGCGGTGAATGACCCGCAGAACGCCGATGCCGTGCGCCGCCAGGCCCAGGAATTAAGCCGCAAGGCCCAGGCCGCGCCGGCGGATTTTGCCGCGCTGGCCACGCAATACTCCCAGGACCCGGGGACCGCGCAACAGGGCGGCGACTCGGGTCTGCAACCGTTGCAGCAACTGGTGCCAGCGGTGCGTGAGGCCGTGTCGCGCCTCAAGGTCGGCGCCGTGTCGGAGGCGGTGCAAAGCGCAGCGGGGTTCCATGTGCTCAAGCTCACCGCCCAGCAACCGGCGCGCACCGCTACCCTCGATGAACTGCGGGTGCGCTTGACCGACGCCTTGCGCGCCCAGCGGCAGGAACAGATCGCCAAGGCGTACCTGGAAGGCATGCTCAATACGGCGACCTTGAGTATCGACGGCGCCGAGTTGAACAAGGTGCTGGAGTAACGGATTGGCTGCAAAGACCCATAAGACAGGGAGTCACCCATGGCATATCTGGAACCGTCTGGCTCGCAAGGGCCTGTGCCTTACCGCGCGCTAAATGAATCGCGCAGCGCCTGGCTGGCATTGGCTGATGACATTGAACCGGAGGTGGCGCGCTACTTTCTGGTGAGCGCGCGATGCGGGTGCTTCATGCAGGCGGCGCGCAGCTTGAATATCAAGGCGACGCTGTTGCGCAAACGCCTGGCCCAACTGGAAGAACACCTGCGTCATGCGTTGTTCAGCTACCAGGGCAATGGCTTGGTGCTCAGCCGCGACGGCCTGTTGCTGCAAGCGCAGTTGGCGGCCCTGACCCTTGAGCGACACTTGCCGGTGGTAGAGCAACCGCTGATTCGCCTGGCCGTGGCAGAGCCGATCCTGCATGACATCCTCGGTCGCGACTTGATTGCATTGCTGCGACGCAACGCCAGTGTGCGCCTGGAAATCATCTCCATCGACAGCCAGCTGTCGCTGCAAGCGGTGGATGTAGACGTGGTGTTGTGGCTGTCGGACGCCGATGGCCCGGCGCCTGGCCCGAGCTTTGCGACCCAGCCGCCGCGCGCCCTGGCGCGTTTGCAGTACTTGCCGCACATCGCCAAGCGTTATTCGCGCTTGACCACTCGCCCCGACAGCGTCGAAGACCTTGATGACTACATGCTGGTGCAGTGGCAGCCGGACGTGCAGGTCGATGCCTTGCAGCCCTGGAATGACGTCGTGCGCCAGCGCCTGGCCGCAGTGGTGCAGGTGCAAGCTTATTCGCTGATGCTGGAGATGATCCGCTGCGGTGCCTGCATCGGTTTGCTGCCGCACTACATGGGCAGTTTCGACCGGGGGTTGGTGGCGTTGCCAGGCTTGTTGAACCAGAGCATGCAACGCCAGGTGTGGCTGGCGGTGAATGCGCAGGTGCAACAGGCCGAGGCGGTACAGATGATTGTGGACTTGATCGTCAGTACGTTTGAGGGGCGGCGGGAGTGGTTTGATTAGCGCTGCAACACGCTGCGAAAGGTCGCGCTCAAGGCCCGCAAGGTTTCCCGAGAGCGCGCATCGCTGATCCGGCTATGGAGCATCACTTCACTCACCGGCAAGGCGGGCAGACCGTATGCCTGGCTGACGTCCACCGCAGCGGCCGGCGCCACGCGATGGGCGAGGGCGGCCACACCCAACCCGGCACTCACCGCCGCACCGACGGCCATCACGCCACCGCCGACAAAGACTTCGGTCCAATCGATACACGCCTCATCCAATGCCCGCGTCGCCAACTGCCGAACGCCGCAAGGCGCGGCCATGGTCGCCATGGGCAGCGGTGTGCCTGGGGTGTGCTGCCAGGTGGGCGCGGCGAACCAACCAAAGCGCTCCACTGCCAGCACTTCACCGTCCTGGCGCTCGCCTTCATTGCGCACGATGACGGCGTCGAGCTCGTTGCGGTCGAAGGCGGCCATCAGGTCGCGGGAGGAGGCGATACGCACTTCGAGGATCACCAAGGGGTCGTAGGCGTTGATGCGACTGAGCCAGGTGGGCAAGTCGGGGCCGGCGACATGGTCGCTGATGCCAATGACCAGGCGCCGGGGCGCATGGGGGCGCATGTCGCCGAGGGCGCGCTCATGGGCATTGAGCAGGGCGCGGGCGGCCACGATGAACTGCGCACCCTGGGGCGACAACCGTACATGGCGCGGCGTGCGCTCCAGCAGGCGGTAGCCGAGGCGCTCTTCCAGGCGCTTGAGCTTGAGGCTGATGGCGGCCTGGGAGGTGTCGAGGGCTTCGGCGGCGCGGGTAAAACTGGCGAAATCGGCCACCCGTACGAAGGCGTGGACGGTGTCGATATCCAGGGGTTTGAGCGCGTCAGTCATTTCGAATCCTTATCGCACATATAACTGGGCATATCTTGTTGAAATCATCGCCGCTGCGCAAGCTGAAGCCTCATCTTGCACGGGAGCTTTTTCATGTTTGCCAAACAGTATTCACACCGCTTGCCCGCCGACTACGACATGGGCGTGATTCGCCGGCGTGCGGCGCAATTGGGGCCGCAGTGGGATCACACCGAGGGCTTGTTGTTCAAGGCGTTTGTCGCCCAGGAACGTGGGCAGGAGGCGGGGGTGGGTAACCTCTACTCGTCGGTGTACCTGTGGTCAGACCCGCTGCAAGCCGCCGACTTCTTGTTGGGCGAGCGCTTTGACCGGGTGCTCGACAGCTTTGGCCGACCGCATATCGAGAGCTGGCTGCCTCTGGACGTGCAGCGTGGCCCGGCACACGGCGCGTTGAGCCTGTACCGGGAAGAGTGGGCGTTGGCGCCGGGAGCGGATCGGGCCGCGATACTGGCCCAGGAGAAAGCGCGTAATCAGCGTTTGGCCGATAGCCACGACACGTTTGCGGTGCTCTTGGCGCTGGATGTACAGGCGTGGCGCCTGGTGCGGATCACTCTATCGAGCAAGGCGCTGGAGGCGGGGCATCCTGGAGCGGGCTATCAAGTGTTTTACCTGGCCCGTCCCGGGATCTAGCACTGGCATAGGTGTGTGAGGCCGAATACAGTGGCGCGACTGCGCCACCTGTGCGCCAAAGCAGAGTGACATTGCGATGCACGCCACCCGGTTGACGCTCGTCTGCCATGCCCGTACCCAAGCCCAGAAACGCGGGCGTTTTGCCTTGGACGAATCGCTGGACATGGACTGGCAAGCCGCCGTGTTGTCCGAGGTCGGTCGCTTCAAGCGTGCCCCCCGCGTGCTCTGCGGCCCGGAATTGCGCGCGTGGCAGACGGCGTTGATGTTCACCGAGCACCCACAGGTCGAACCGTTATTGCGCGAGTGTGATTTTGGCCGTTGGCAAGGCCAGGCCCTCGACGACATTCAGCAGGCCGAACCCGCGGCATTGAACGACTGGCTGTGCGACAGCCGTGCCGCGCCCCATGGCGGCGAGTCCGTGGGGCAATTGTGCGAACGGGTGGGCCGATGGCTGCATTCCCTCGAACCGTTGCCTGGCCATGTCGTGGCAGTGACCCACCCGTTTGTGATCCGGGCGGCGTTGCTGCACGCCTTGCAATGCGCCCCGGCGATGTTCGGCTCGATTGATATCGAGCCGTTGTCGTCGGTTGAACTGCGGTTCAACGGGCGCTGGCGGTTGCGGCTGGAGGCGTCAATCGGGCGGGGCTGAATGGTCAAGACGATGTACGGCAAAATCACCTGGCGCTACGAGGTGATTTGACCCAGCAGGTCAACGCCATAACATGGCAAAATCCACGCCCCGCATTGAGAGCAACCCATGAAACGCATCCTGATCATCGGCATTGGCGCCGGCAACCCTGACTACATCACGATGCAGGCCGTGAAGGCGCTGAACCGCACGGATGTGTTTTTCCTGATGGACAAGGGCCAGAGCAAGGACAAGCTGATCGACCTGCGCCGTGAGATCTGCCAGACCTACATCACCGAGCCTGGCTACCGGTTTGTCGAGGCCGATTGCCCGGAGCGCGTGCGCGGCGATGTCGACTACACCACCGCCGTGCAGGACCTCAACCGCGACAAGCAGCAGACCTTCGAGCGCATGATCAACGAGGAAATGGCCGACGGTGAAGTGGGGGCTTTCCTGGCGTGGGGTGATCCTGCGTTGTATGACAGCACCATCCGTATCTTGCAGGCGATCCTTGCCAGTGGCCGCTGTGTATTTGAGTTCGAAGTGATCCCCGGTATCACCAGCGTGCAGGCCCTGGCCGCCCAGCATAAGGTGCCGCTGAACCGCATCGGCAAGTCCATCGAGATCACCACCGGGCGCCGTCTGGCGGCGGGGCGGGTGGGTGACGCGGATACCCTGGTGGTGATGCTTGATGCCGAAGATTCCTACCGCACCGTGGCCGACCAGGACCTGGATATCTACTGGGGGGCCTACCTGGGGACACCGGACGAGATCCTGATCAGCGGCAAAGTGGCGCAAGTGGCTGAAGAGATCGAACGGGTGCGCAAGGCCGCGCGGCTGGCCAATGGTTGGATCATGGACACTTATTTGCTGCGCAAACCCTGAGGTCGTTTCCCCATGCTCAAACTGTTTGCCCTGGCGCTCACCCTGATAGCAGGCGCCGCCCATGCCGATTCTACGTTGCACACCGATTTGCCGCTGGCGTACCTGGAGCAGGCCCAGGGCGATGCACGCAACCAACCGCTGGTGATTTTCCTGCATGGGTTCGGCAGTAACGAGGAAGACCTGTTTGGTATCAAGGACGCGTTGCCTTCCACCTGGACTTACCTGTCGGCGCGTGCCCCGTTGCCGGTGGACCCCAACGGCTATCGCTGGTTTGCCAGGAAGCCGGGTGACGGCGATTACGATGGCGAGTCGGCCGACTTGCAAAGCAGCGCCAAGCTGATCAAGGCGTTTGTGACGCAGGCCACGGCCAAGTACCACACCCAAAGCGATCGCGTGTTCCTGGTGGGGTTCAGCCAGGGCGCGATCATGTCTTACGAAGTGGGCTTGCGTCAGCCCGAGTTGCTGCGCGGTATTGCGGCGCTCAGTGGCAGTGTGTTGCCGGTGCTCAAGGCCGAGCTCAAGCCCAATGAGGCGCTGGGTAAACTGGCGATCTTTATCGGCCACGGCACGTTGGACCAGGCGCTACCGTATGTGTCGGCCATGCGGGCGAATGAGGTGTTGCTGGGGCTGGGGCTCAAGCCCGAGTTTCACGGGTATCCGGGGATGCCGCATACGGTGAGCGAGACAGAAGTGCAGGACCTGAAAGCTTGGTTGGAGAAAAGCTTGAAGTAAGCTCGGTCGAAAATGTGGGAGGGGGCTTGCCCCCGATGGCGGTGTACCAGTCAAAGATATTGAGACTGACCCACCGCTATCGGGGCATAGGTAGCTACACAATTACCGTCGAACGCAAAATCTGTGACAAGCCCGCTCGCCACAGGGGAATATGACTGCCTTCAAAGGTTGTGTAGATACCGATGCTCATCGGGAGCAAGCCCCACATGTGATCGTGGTTGTCTATTAAATCGGGTTATTTCCCACCGGTGATTTGCTTCACCAACTCCGCATGCCCTTTCACGTCATCCCCTCGTGAAATCGCCTGGATCACCAGCAAGTGGTTGCCGGAGCCGCCGAGGAAGGTGGAGTTCAAGGTCTTGCCGCCGCCCTGGGTGGCGGTGCTGTCTACCTGGCGCAGGCCGAGGCCCTTGTAGGTGAGTTTCTTCTCGCCCAGCTTCTTGAAGTCGGGCAGGGCAGCGCTCTGGTCCTTGACGAAATCAGCCACGGCGCCGTCGAGGAATTGCGGGTCATTGTCCTTGATCGTTGCGCCATCGTTACGCACGGTTTCGGCGACGATCACTACACTTTTCGTCGTCGAGTTCGCGTACAGGGTGCCTTGGGTGTCGGCGGTGCCATCTTCAGCCTTGCCGGAGGGCAGGGTGTCGGCGCGGTAGGCAGTGGGCAAGTTGAAGGTGAACTTGCCCGCTAAGGTGGAGATCGTCTGTGTGGCCGGCTTGGAGGCGGCGAATACGCTGCCGGCGGCAAGCGCAAGGGCCAGCAGGGCTGCGGTCTTGGTGAAAGTGGCCATGAAGCGCTCCAGGGATGAACGAAATTGCGGCGTATTCTGTCAGAAAATTCGCAATATCGTTCATCCTCGGGCTTACACCTTGTCGGACTCCTCCTCAAGTCTGTCCATCTCAAACAAACGTGCCAGTTCCGTGCGGGCTTCCTGGGCGGTTTGCATGACCTTGGCCGCGTCGTCGTACACCGCGTGTTGGGCGGCGAGCAGTTGCAGGTCGTGGTGTTTGAAACGGTCGATGCGTGCATCGGCCTGGGCCTGGGACAAACCCAGGCCGACCAGGGTGCGGCGGCTCATTTCCAGGCTGGAGTAGAAGGTTTCACGCACCGGTGAGGCGTCCAGGTCCACCAGGCGGTGTACGTGCTGGCGGTTACGCGCGCGGGCGATGATCTTCATGTGCGGGTAGAGGCTGCGCACCAGTGCGGCGGTCTTGATGTTGATCTCCGGGTCGTCCATGGCGATGACGAAAAATTCCGCCTGGTCGACCTTGGCCGCATGCAGGATTTCCGGGCGCTGGGGGTCGCCGTAGAACACCGGCATGCCGCCAAAACTGCGGGTCAGTTCGATGGTTTCCACCGAGGTGTCGAGGGCGATGAACGAGATGTTCTGCGCGCGCAGGATACGCGCCACGATCTGGCCCATGCGGCCCATGCCGGCGATGACCACCCGCGGCGCGTCGCTTTCGATGGCGCGGTATTCCTCGGGCACGTCCACGGGCTTGACCTTGGGCTTGAACAGCTTCGGGCAGATCAACAGCAACAGCGGGGTCACGGCCATGGACAGGGTGATGGTCAGCACCAGCACGTCGTAGAGGTGGGGGTCGAACAAGCCCTGGTCGCGGCCGATCTTGAACACCACGAAGGCGAATTCACCGCCTGCTGCAAGCACCACGCCCAGGCGCAAGGCGCTTTCGCGATTAAGGTCGCCCACCAGGCGGCCGACCGCGTACAGCAGTGGCAGCTTCAAACCGATCAGCAGCAGGGTCAGGCCAATCACCACCAACGGCGTACTGAGTAACAGGCTGAGGTTGGCACCCATGCCCACGCTGATAAAAAACAGCCCCAGCAACAGGCCCTTGAACGGTTCGATCTGGGATTCCAGCTCGTGGCGGTATTCCGAGTCCGCCAGTAGCAGGCCGGCGAGAAAGGCTCCCAGGGCCATGGACACCCCCACCAGCTCCATCAGCCAGGCCGTGCCGATCACCACCAGCAGGGCGGTGGCGGTGGACACTTCGCGCAGGCCGGTCTTGGCGACGATGCGAAACACTGGGCGCAACAGGTAGCGCCCGCCGATGATCACCACGGCAATGCTGCCCAGAATCTGCAGGACGTGCTGCAGGCCCTGGGCGTCGGTCGTCGGATGATCACTGCCGGCCAGCAGCGGCACCATGGCAATCAGCGGGATCGCCGCGATGTCCTGGAACAGCAAGATGGCAAAGGCGAGGCGCCCGTGGGGTTGGTTCAGTTCCTTGCGTTCGGCCAGGCTTTGCAAGCCAAAGGCGGTGGAGGACAGCGCCAGGCCCAAACCCAGCACGATGGCGCTGTTCCACGACTGGCCAAACAGCCACAACGCCACCACGCCCATGACCAGCCCGGTGAGCAACACCTGGGCCAGGCCGACGCCGAACACGGCCTTGCGCATCACCCATAACCGTTTGGGCGACAGCTCCAGGCCGATGATAAACAGCAACAGCACCACACCCAGTTCAGAGAACTGCGCCACGCTTTGCGGGTTGCCGACCAGGCCCAGTACCGATGGACCGATGATCACACCGGCGAACAGGTAGCCCAGCACCGCGCCCAGTTGCAGACGCTTGGCCAAAGGCACGGTCAGCACGGCGGCGAGCAGGAACACCACGGCTGCTTGTAACAGGTTGCCTTCATGGGGCATGGAGAACTCCGGTTCTTTAAAGCGAATCGACAGGGCGCCATTAGAGCGCTTTTTCACATTTTGAAACTTGTGTTTTTGTCGCGCCAGTCAATGAATGTTGGCTGTAAAACCATTTATGAACGGCTTTCGCGAAAGTATTAATACCATTTAATTCAATGACTTTTCCGTGGGTCTACTAACGTTTCGAAAAAATGAATCAGTAGTCATCACGGTCAGCTGTTTCGAATTCGATGCGTGTGGGTATTTGGGTTGAGCTTCTGCGCATTCATGGATGAAAGGCTTGGACCACCAAGGAGTTGAACGTGGAAAGAAGACTTGTTGTGGGCGTTACACCTCGTATTTCTGCGCTTTCTCTTTCGATCCGCTTCGCCGTGGCCGGGCTGGTGATGGGGTTGTCCGGCCCTGAAGCGATGGCCGCGTGTTCGCCCGCCAGCCCCACGGCGGGCGCCACCGTGACCTGTACGGGTGTGCCGTCGCTGCCGCTGTTTCTGAACACCTTCGCCAGTGCCGTCGACGGCTTGACCGTCAACGTCAACAGCGGTGCGCAAATGAACGCCACGCTCGGTGGGCTGGCGCTCAATCTCACTGGTAATAACCTCACATTCAATAACTCGGGCACCATCGACCCGGCGTTCCTGGGCGCGGTGACGTTGTTGAGTGGTGGGTTGTCGCTGGGTAACGCCAGCGCTTCGACGGTGAATATCACCAACACGTTGACCGGGATTATTCGCGGTACTGGCGATGTCTTGGGGTTGAACCTGACCTCCCTCAACGGCATGGCGATGAATGTCGTCAATGGTGCGGGTGGTGTCACGAACATCACTAACAACGGTTCCATCGGCTCGACGTCGCTGCTCAATTTGACGTTGTTTGCCTCTGACACCCCCGTGGTCGCGGTGCAGGGCGGCTCGCAAGTCAACTTCGTCAACAACGGCACCCTGACAGGGCGTGTCGCCTTTGAAACCTCCAGCTCCGGCAACACCTTTACCAATACCGGGGTCATCTCGGGCGGGGTGTCGATGGGGGCCGCAAGCACCAACACCTTCACGGCTGTCACCGGGTCGAGCGTGAGCTCCGGCGGTGGTGTCGGGCTCAGCCTGGGTGGCCTGATCGGTGTGAACCTGACCTTTGCGCCCACCGGGCAAGTGGACGGTGGGGCGGGTGGCAATAACTCGCTGATCCTGCAAAACACCATCGGTGTCGGCGGCGGTACCAGTGGTGCCGGCACGGCTTCCAGCGCCAGTTACATCAACTTCAACAACCTCGCGATCAACAGCGGTACCTGGACCCTGCAAGGCCCGCTGGTGTCCGGTGCCACCACCCTCAATGGCGGTGTGGCGCTGTTCAATAACGCGGCAACCTTTGGTAGCGGTGTACTGACCTCCAACGGCGGGATTATCCAGGCCAGCAATGCCGGCGTGACCCTCAGCAATTTGGTTGCGCTGGGCAGCGGCGGCCTTACTGTCCAGGGCGCCAACGGCATGACCTTGGGTGGGGTGATTTCCGGCAGTGGCGGTTTGACCAAGGCCGGCACTGGCCAGCTGTCCCTGAGCGGGGCCAACACCTACGCCGGCAATACCACCCTCAACGGCGGGTCGGTGCAATTGCTCAATAACCAGGCCTTCAGCACCGGTGCGGTCACCTTCGGCGGGACGACGACGCTGTCGGCACCGGGGACGATCAGTCTCAATAACCTGATTACCCTCAACGGTGGCATGGGCATCAGTGGCAACGGCGGCCTGACCCTGGCAGGCGCGATCAATGGCGCCGGAGGTATCAATAAAAACGGTGGTGGCATCCTGACGCTCAACGGTATCAATGCCGGGTATAGCGGCACGACCAACTTGAATACCGGTGGCCTGATCCTGGGCAACGGTAATGCGCTGGGTTCGGGGGCACTGACCGTCAATGGCGGGACGACACTGGACAGCAGCAGCGCAATTACCTTGAACAACAACGTGGGCCTGAACGCCAACCTGACCACCGTCGGCAGCAATAACCTGACCCTGGCCGGCACGTTGTCGGGGGGTGGCGGTATCGTCAAGAACGGCACCAGCACCTTGACGGTCAGTGGCAACAACGCCCAGAGCGGGGCGACCACCTTGGCCGCCGGCACCTTGCTGGTGGGCAACAACAACGCATTGGGCACGGGTGCCCTGAACACCTCCGCAGGCACCACGCTGGACGCGACCACCGCCGTCAGCTTGACCAACGCCGTCGGCCTGACCGGCGCCCTGACCCTGGGTGGCAGCCAAGCATTGGGCTTGAACGGTGTCATCTCCGGCGCGGGTAGCTTGATCAAGAACGGTACGGCTGCCTTGAACCTCAGTGGCGCTAACACCTACACCGGCAATACCAGCCTCAATGCCGGTTCGCTGACCCTCGGTAACAATAGCGCCCTGGGCAACGGCGGCACATTGAGCACGGCCGATAACACCACGCTGGATGCCAGCAGCGCAGTCAGTGTCAACAATGGGATTAACCTGACCGGCAACCTGAATATTGCCGGTACCAATGACCTCGGTGTGTCCGGTGTGATTGGCGGCTCGGGCGGCCTGACCAAGAACGGTACGGCGGCTCTGATTCTGAGTGGGGCCAACACCTTCCTGGCCGGCACCGTTCTCAATGGCGGCACGTTGAACGTCGGCAATGACCTAGCGCTGGGCAGCGGTGCGCTGAGCGTGTCCGGTGCATCGACGCTGGATAACAGCCCCGGTGTGACCCTGGCCAATGCCATCAACCTGGGGGCCGACCTGACGCTGGCAGGGACCAGCCCGTTGACCCTGAGTGGTGCGATCGATGGTGCCTCGGCGCTGATCAAAAATGGTACTTCCAGCCTGGTGCTCAACGGTGCGAATACCTTCCAGGGCGGCACGACATTGAATGCCGGCAGCCTGACGCTGGGTAACGCCACTGCGCTGGGCACGGGCACCCTGACCGTGGCGGGTGCGGGCAGCTTGAACAACAATGCCGCGCTGGCGGTCAACAACACGATCACCCTCAATGCCAACCTGACTGCAGGCGGCGCCAACCCGCTGACGCTCGGTGGTGTGATCAGTGGGGCCGCCGGCTTGATCAAAACCGGCCTATCGAACCTCACGCTCAGTGGCGCCAACACCTACTCCGGGCCCACCACGCTGAGCGCCGGTTCATTGACTGTCGGTTCCAATACAGCCTTGGGCTCTGGCTTATTGAACGCTTCAGGGGGTACCACACTGGACGCCAGTACGGGCGTTGCCCTGGGCAATGCCATCAACCTGGGTGGTAACCTGACGCTCGGTGGCAGCAATGCCCTGACGCTCAATGGCAATGTGAATGGCATCGGTGGCCTGACCAAAAACGGTGCGGCCGACCTGACCCTCAATGGCAATAACGGTTTCCTGGGCAACACGGCGCTCACCGCCGGTACGCTGGTGGTCGGCTCCAATACCGCGCTGGGCAATGGCGGTTCTTTGAACACGGCAGCCAATACCACGTTGGATGCCAACACCGCCGTCAGCCTGAATAACCTGCTCAATGTGGGCGGGGCCTTGAATATCGGCGGCAGCGCCGACCTGACCTTGACCGGACTGGTCAATGGCATCATCGGCAGCCTGGTCAAAACGGCCCCGCCAACCTGGTGCTCACTGGCAACAACGGCTACGGCGGCGGCACCACGCTCAATGCCGGTACTCTGACTGCCGGCAGCAACACGGCACTGGGGCTGGGTGGCCTGACCGTCGGCGGTGCCGGCACCCTGGACAGCAACACGGCGGTCACCCTGGGCAACAACGTGGCCTTGAACGCCAACCTGACCCTGGGCGGCAGCAACGCCCTGACCTTGGGCGGCTTGATCAGCGGCACCGGCCTGTTGATCAAGAATGGCGCGGCCAACCTGACCCTCAACGGTATCAACACCTTCCAGGGCGGGACCAACCTCAATGCCGGCACCCTGACCCTGGGCAATGCCGGTGCACTGGGCAGCGGTGCCTTGACCGTTGGCGGCGCCGCGACCCTGGCCAACAGCACAGCCTTCACCTTGGGCAATAACATTGCGCTCAATGGCGACTTGACCCTGGCAGGCAACAACAACCTCAACCTCGGCGGCGTCATCAGTGGTGCCAGTGCCTTGATCAAAAACGGTCTGGCTGACCTGACCCTGAGTGGCAACAACACCTTCACCGGCCCCTTGAATGTTGCTTCCGGCAGCCTGACCACACTCGGCACCGGCGCCTTGGGTAACACCTCCGGCGCTAATATCAGTGCAGGGGCCAGTCTCAATCTCGGTTCCAACAGCAGCCTGGCGACCCTGGCCGGCAACGGCGGGGTGCTGATTGGCGCGGGCACCACCTTGAGCGTGGGGGGGGTCAACAGCACCAGCACCTTCGACGGCAGCCTGTCCGGTATCGGTGGGCTGAGCAAAGTCGGCACGGGCACTTTCAACCTCACCGGCATCAATGGCCTCACCGGCAACACCGCCGTCAACGGCGGTACCCTGAACCTCACAGGCTCCCTGGGCAGCGCGCTGGTGGATGTCAACAGCGGCGGCACCTTTACCGGCACCGGCTCGGTGCTGGGCACACTGAACATCAACAGCGGCGGCCACCTGGCGTTGAGCAGTGGCAACATCTTGTCGGCCGGCGCGCTCAACCTGGGGGCTGGTGGCAACCTGGACGTCGCCCTTGGCGCGCCGTCCCCTACGTCCTTGCTCAACGTCGGCGGCAACGTCAACCTCGGCGGCAACCTGAACGTGACCGATGCCGGTGGCTTTGGCGCAGGGACCTACCGCTTGATCAACTACACCGGCGCCTTGACCGGCGCGCTGACAGTGGCTGGTGTTCCCGTGGGCTATGGCCTCGGTGATCTGCTGGTACAAACTGCCGTCGGCAATCAGGTCAACCTGGTGGTATCGGCGCCCAATATTAGTTTCTGGGATGGCAGCCAATCCATCGCCAACGGCGTCGTGGATGGCGGCACCGGCACCTGGACCGCCGGCGGCACCCATTGGACCTCGGCCGACGGCCTCACCAACTCACCTTGGGCCAGCGGTTTTGCGGTGTTTACCGGTGCGGCGGGGACGGTCACGGTGCAAGGCCCGCAAGCCTTTACCGGCCTGCAATTTGTCACGGATGGCTACAACCTGGTCACTGGCGCGGGCGGGCAGTTGACCGCGATCAATGGCAGTAGCGGCAATGTGTCGATGCGCGTAGACCCGGGCGCAACCGCAACCATTGGTGTGAATATCGAGGGTGCCGGCACCCTGAATAAACTCGACACCGGCACCCTGGTATTGGGCGGCGCCAACACCTACACCGGCGGTACCTTGCTCAATGGCGGCACGTTGGTGGTGGGCAGCAACACGGCGCTGGGCACTGGCCAGTTGACGGCGGTCGCAGGCACGACACTGGACAGCAATGCCCCCGTGACCTTGGGCAACAGCGTTGCCCTGGCCGGCGACATGACCGTCGGCGGCAGTCATGCGCTGACCTTGAATGGCGCGATCAATGGCGCCGGCGGCCTGATTAAAAACGGGGCAGCCAACCTGACCTTGGGCGGTGCCAACAGCTACCTTGGCGTCACTGCGCTGAATGCCGGTGGCCTGATCCTGGCATCCAATACTGCGCTCGGCACCAGTGCGCTGAATGCTGCGGGCGGCACTACGCTGGACGCCAGCACCGCCGTGACCGTGGCCAACGCCATCAACCTGGCGGGCAATCTGGGCATTGGCGGTACGGCTGACTTGACCTTGAACGGTCCCGTCACAGGGAGCGGCAGCCTGACCAAGAACGGTGCGGCTGACCTGACGCTCAATTCGGCCAACGGCTTCCTCGGTGGCACCACCCTCAATGCTGGCACTTTGACCGTGGGCAATGCCCTGGCCCTGGGCGCGGGTGGCCTGACTGTCGCCGGCGCCGCGACCCTCGACAACAACACGGCGCTGACCCTGGGCAACACTGTGGCGCTGAGCGCCAACCTCACGGTGGCCGGCAGCAATGACTTGACCCTGGGTGGCCTCGTCACCGGTACGGGGGCGCTGGTCAAGTCTGGCGCAGCCAACCTGACGCTCAATGGTGCCAATACTTATCAAGGCGGCACCACCCTCAATGCCGGGACCTTGACCCTGGGCACAGCGACTGCGCTGGGCACGGGTGCCTTGACCGTCACTGGCGCAGCCAACCTGAACAACACTACACCGCTGGTGCTGGCCAATGCGGTCAATGCCAATGCTGGCCTGACGGTAGGCGCGCTTAATAACAACCTCACCCTGGCCGGTGTGCTGGCGGGTAACGGCAGCGTGATCAAAACCGGCAATGGCGACTTGAGCTTGACCGGCAACAACACCTTCAGCGGGCTGTTCGATGTGCAATCGGGCAGCTTGACCACCGTCGGCAATGCTGCGCTCGGTGCGGGCGCCGGGCTCAACCTGGGCAACGGTACGCAATTGAACCTGGGCGGTTCGGCCAGCCTCGGTGCGCTCACGGGTAACGGTGTGGCCCTGGTGGGCAGCGGCAGTACCTTGAGTGTCGGCAGCAATAACCTGGACGGCACCTTCGGCGGCGTGCTCAGCGGCGCGGGCAACTTCACGAAAGTCGGCAGCGGGGCGTTGACCCTCGGCGGCGTCAGCGCGCTGAGCGGTGATACCCAGGTCAACGCCGGCAGCCTGCTGGTCAACGGTTCGCTGGCCAGTGCGAATGTGGGCGTCGCCAGCGGCGCCACCCTCGGCGGTACCGGCACCTTGCTGGGCAATGTCAACATTGCCGATGGCGGCCATCTGGCGGTTAACTCCGGCAATACCCTGACCGTCGGCTCGCTGGTGCTGGGCGCCAACTCGAACCTGGACGCGGGCCTCGGCGCAGCGTCCAGCGGCGGCACGGCGCTGGTCCATGTGGGCGGTAACCTGACCCTGGACGGCAGCTTGAATGTGCACGATATCGGCGGCTTTGGTGTCGGTATCTATCGCCTGATCGACTACACCGGTGGCCTGACCAACAATGGCCTGGCGCTGGGCAGCGTGCCGGTGAATGTGTCACTGGGCGATCTGGCTGTGCAGACCAGCGTCGGTCACCAGGTCAACCTGCTGGTCAACGGCAGCACCAACGTACAGTTCTGGGATGGCAGCCAGCTGTTGCCGAACGGCAGCGTCGCGGGCGGCACCGGCACCTGGAATGCCGGCGGCACCAACTGGACCAGCGTCAACGGCCTGGTCAACAACGCCTGGAGCCCTAACAGTTTCGCCGTCTTCCAAGGCACGGCAGGGACCGTCACCGTAGACGGCGCCCAAGGGATTACCGGCCTGCAATTCGTCACCGATGGCTACAACCTGGTCGGCGGTACGGCGGGGGCCTTGACCTTGTTCAACGGCACCGGTGGCAACACGGCGGTGCGTGTTGACCCTAACGCCACCGCAACCCTGGGCGTCACCCTCAATGGCGGCGGTACCCTGGCCAAGCTGGATGCGGGCACCCTGGTGCTCAATGGCGCCAACACCTACACCGGCGGTACCGCGCTCAATGGCGGCACCTTGGTGGTCGGCAATGACAGCGCGTTGGGCAGCGGTGCCTTGACGACTGCCAACGGCACCACCCTGGACAACAACACCGCCGTCAACCTGGCCAACGCGGTGAATCTCAACGGCGCGCTGACGGTCGGCGGCAGCAATGCCCTGACCCTGGCGGGCACCGTGGCAGGCACCGGTAGCCTGATCAAGAATGGCATCGCCAACCTCACCTTGAGTGGCAACAACACCTATGCAGGGCCAACCGCGTTGAACGCCGGTGGCTTGATCCTGGCCTCCAACACGGCGCTGGGTGCTGGCGCCTTGAATGCTGCGGCGGGCACCACTCTCGACACCCACAGCGCCGTCTCTCTGGCCAACGCGGTGAACCTGGCGGGCAACCTGGGCATTCTCGGCAGCGCCGACCTGACACTCAACGGCCTGGTCGGCGGTGCCGGTAGCCTGACTAAAAGTGGGGCCGGCAACCTCACACTCAACGGCAACAATGCCTACCTCGGCGGTACGCAGTTGAACGCGGGCTCCTTGACCCTCGGTAACGGCTCGGCACTCGGCAGCGGCGGCTTGGCGGTCAACGGCGCAGCGACGCTGGATACCAGCAGCGCACTGGCCCTGACGAATAACACCACCCTCAACGCGGCGCTGACCGTCGGCGGCACCAACGGCCTGAGCCTTGATGGCGTGGTCAGCGGCACGGGTTCGTTGATCAAAAGCGGCACTGCCAACCTGAGCCTGAACGGCGCCAATACCTACAGCGGTGGCAGCACGCTTAATGCCGGCACGCTCACCCTGGGCAACGCCACGGCATTGGGCTCGGGCGCCCTGAGTGTCAATGGTGCCGGCACCCTGGATAACAGCGTGCCGCTGGTGCTGGCCAACGCCGTCAACCTCAATGCTGACCTGACGGTGGCCGGTAGCAATAACCTGACCCTGGCCGGCGTGCTGGCGGGCAATGCGGCGCTGATCAAGAACGGTACGGCGGACCTGCTGCTGAGCGGTACTAACACCTTCACCGGCCCATTGACTGTGGTGGGCGGCAGCGTGACGACCGTGGGTAACGCTGCGCTGGGCAACACGTCGGGCATCAACGTGGGGACGGGCGCCAGTCTCAACCTGGGCGGCAATGCCAGCGTCAACACCTTGGCCGGCAACGGTGTTGTCCAGGTGGCGGGCGGCAGTACGCTCGCGGTTGGTGGCAGCAACCTGGACAACACCTTTGCAGGCGCGTTGAACGGTGCCGGCAACCTGGATAAAAACGGTACCGGTGCACTCAACCTGACCGGCACCAATGGCCTCAGCGGCGCCGCCAACGTCAACGGTGGCACCTTGAATGTCAGCGGTTCGCTGGCCAGCGGCACGGTGGCGGTGAATAACGGCGCGACGCTGACCGGCAGCGGTTCGCTGGCGGGCGCGGTGACGGTGGCCGATGGCGGGCACATCGGGCTGACCTCCGGCAGTGCGTTGTCGGTGGGCTCGCTGGTGCTGGGCAATAATGCCAACCTGGACGTCGGTCTCGGCGTTCCGGTGGTGGGCGGTGGCAGTGGGCTGCTGAACGTTGGCGGTGACCTCACGCTGGGCGGCAAGCTCAATGTCAGCGATATCGGCGGCTTTGGCAGCGGCGTCTATAACCTCATCAACTACGGCGGTGCGCTCACCAATAACGGGCTGACCCTCGGCACCGTGCCGGGCAGCGTGATCCCCGGCGACCTGCAAGTGCAGACCGCCGTCAGCAACAAGGTCAACCTGCTGGTCACGGCGCCCAACACCACCGTGCAGTTCTGGGACGGCGCCAATCTGCTCGGCAATGGCGCCATCAACGGCGGCAACGGCACCTGGAGCACCGGCACCACCAACTGGACCAACGTCGATGGCACGCTCAACCAGCCTTGGGCCAACAGTTTCGCGGTGTTCCAGGGCACGGCGGGTAACGTGACGGTGGACGGCACGCAGAGCATCACCGGGATGCAGTTCGTCACCGATGGCTACAACCTGGCCTCCGGTGCGGCAGGTGTGCTCAACCTGGTCAATGGCGGCACCGGCAACACAGCGGTCCGCGTCGATCCGAACGCCACTGCGACCCTGGGTGTGACCCTCAACGGCGCCGGCACCCTGGCCAAGCTCGACAGCGGTACGCTGGTGCTCAACGGCACCAATGGCTATACCGGCGGTACCGCACTCAATGGCGGCACGCTGGTGGTCGGCAACAATAGCGCACTGGGTACAGGTGCGCTGACGGCAGCCGACGGCACCACGTTGGACAGTAATGCGGCCGTGACACTGGGTAACGCTGCGGTGCTCAATGGCGCCCTGTCCATCGGCGGCAGCAACGCGCTGACCCTCAATGGCGGGATCGGCGGCAGCGGTAGCCTGCTGAAAAAAGGCGCGGCGACGTTGACCCTCAACGGCGCCAATACCTACAGCGGCGGCACGGGGCTGAATGCCGGTCAATTGATCCTCGGCAATAACGCTGCCCTGGGCACCGGCGCGCTCAGCGTCGGCGGCGCCGCGCAGTTGGATGGCAGCACCGACCTGCAACTGGCCAACGCCATCAACCTGAGTGGCCCGCTGACCTTGGCCGGCAGCCATGACCTGGCCCTTGACGGCGTCGTCAGTGGCACCGGTAGCCTGGTGAAAAACGGTAACGGTGCCTTGTCGCTGACAGGTGCCAATACCTACAGTGGTGGCACCACGCTGAACGGTGGCACCACCACCGGTAACACCAACAGCCTGCAAGGCGCGATTGCCAACAACGCGACCCTGACCTTCGAGCAAGGGGCCGATGGCACCTACACCGGCAACCTGACGGGGGCAGGGGTGTTGAATAAAACCGGTACCGGCGCATTGCTGCTGACGGGCAATAACACCTTGACCGGCAATACCAACGTCAACGCAGGCAGCCTGCAGGTCAACGGCACCTTGAACAGTGCGGCGGTACAGGTGGCCAGCGGTGCGACCCTCGGCGGCAGCGGCACCTTGGGCGGTGCGGTGAGCATGGCCGATGGTTCAACCCTCAAGGCCGGGGCGGCGACACCGCTGTCGGTGGGGGCGTTGGCCTTGTCGTCGGGCACCCACCTGGACTTCACCCTTGGCGCGCCAGGTGCGTCCACCACGGCGGTGAATGTGGCGGGTAACCTGACCCTGGGCGGCACCCTCAATGTCACGGATGGCGGCGGTTTCGGGGTCGGCGTATACCAACTGTTCCGCTACGGCGGCAGCTTGACCGACAACGGCCTCACCCTGGGTACACTGCCTGTCGGCGTGGGTGACCTGAGCCTGCAGACCTCGTTGGCTAACCAGCTCAACTTGCTGGTGCAGACCGCACCGGGGCAACTCCAGTTCTGGAACGGTGGCACCACCCACCCGGATGGCACCATCACTGGAGGCAGTGGCACTTGGGGCCCAGGCACCAACTGGACCGATCCAACCGGTACCCAGGGCCAAGCGTCGAACAACCAGTTTGCGGTGTTCGGCGGGCAGGGCGGCACCGTCTCGGTGGTCGGCAACCAAGGCTTTACCGGCCTGCAATTCCTCGACCCTGGCTACACGCTGACGGCCGACGCCGGAGGCACGCTGGCCCCAACCGGGACGGCGGCGGTGCGGGTCAACTCGGGCGTTACCACGGAAATTGCCGCACCGATCGTGGGCAGCGGCGGGATCAACAAACTCGACGCAGGCACATTGTTGCTGACCGGCGCCAATACCTACTCTGGCGGCACCACCGTCAGCGGCGGCACACTGGCCGGTAACACGCTCAGCCTGCAAGGGCGGTTCCTCAACAACGCGCGGTTGCTGTTTGTCCAAACCCACAATGGCACTTTCAACGGTACCCTGACCGGCACCGGCAGCATCACCAAGCAGGGCGCGGGGGCGTTGTTGCTCACTGGCAACCAGCCGTTCAGCGGCACCGTGGCGGTGGATCAGGGTGTGTTGCAAGTGGGTAACGCGGCCAACCCAGGCGCGGCCCTCGGCGGGCAGGTCACCGTGGCCAGCGGCGCCGGCCTGACCGGCAACGGCAGTGTCGGTTCGTTGGTCAACAATGGCAGCGTGACACCCGATGGCGGCAAGCTGACGGTGGCCGGTAACTTCACCAACGCCAGCACGGGTGCGCTGAACCTGGCGATTACGCCTTCGGTGACCAGCTCCCTGGCGGTCGGTGGTACCGCGAACCTGGGCGGCACCTTGAATGTGATCAACCTGGCACCGTATGCAGGCCCGTCCACCTACACGCTGTTGACGGCGGGCACGGTGAACGGCACGTTCAGCAACACTAATCTGGAGAACCTCGCATTCCTCAACACGTCGTTGAACTACAGCCCGACTCAGGTGGCGTTGGCGGTCAGTCGTAACAACGTCAGCTACGCCAGTGTGGCGGCTACCGGTAACCAGCGCGGCGTGGCAGCAGCACTGGGCAGCGGCGCTGCGGTTGGTGGCGCTGCGGTGCAGAATGCGTTGCTCAACACCGACGCAGCCGGGGCACGGGCGGCCTTTGATAGCTTGTCCGGCGAGATCCACGCCAGCACCGCCAGCGCCATGCTTGAGGATTCGCGTTACATTCGCGACGCGGTCAACGAGCGCCTGCGCCAACCCGGTTGCTATCGCGAAGATGACCCCCGCAACAGCCTGGCACCGAGTGAAAACCGCCTGAGCAGCGCCGGTTGCCACGGCGAGATGGTCGGCTGGATGCGCGTGCTCGGCACCTGGGGGCACATGGGCGGCGACAGCAACACTGCCAAGCTGGACCGCAACCTCGGTGGCTTCCTGCTCGGCACCGACAAACAAGTGGATGACGCCTGGCGCGTGGGCGTGGCCGCCGGCTACACCCGTAGCGACCTGGATGCCAAGCGTCGCAACGCCAGTGCCGACGTCGACAGCTACCACTTGATGGCCTACACCGCCTACCAGCAAGCAGCCTTCGCCGCTCGCATGGGCGTGGCTTACAGCTGGAACGACATCGAAAGCAAACGCAACGTGGCGGTGGGCGGGGTGGGCCAACGCCTGAAAGCCGACTACAAGGCACGCACTGCGCAAGTGTTCGGTGAAGTGGGCTACATGATCGAAACCGGCCGAGTGGCGGTGGAACCTTTCGCCGGCCTGGCCTATGTCAACTACGACAGCGACACGATCAAGGAAAAAGGCGGTTCTGCAGCCCTGCGCGGCGATGCCAATCAGGACGTGACCTTCTCGACCTTGGGTGTGCGCGTCGGCCAGACCATCACCCTGGGCAACGGCTCGAAAATCACCCCACGGGGCAGCATCGGCTGGCGTCACGCCTTTGGTGGCACCCAGCCCGATGCCGACTTGAGCTTTATCAACGGTGGTGGTTCGTTCAGCACTCAAGGCGTACCGATCGCCAAGGACAGTGCGGTGCTGGAAGCGGGCGTGGATTACCAGATCAGCCAGAACGGCAAACTGGGCCTGGGCTATTCGGGCCAACTCTCGCGCAACGATAAGGACCATGCGATGACCATCAGTTTCTCCCTCGGTTTTTGATCAAAACCGAGCACTTTTGACCGCCCGTAAGGGCGGTTTTTTTTGGGGAAATATTTCTTAAATCTATTCGCGGTTTGCTGGCCGTTCGGGGATTATTGCTCACAAAGCTGGCTGAAGAATGTACAAACAATTTCTCAGTAGCTGCCAGTGTTGATTTGCTGGGGTTTCTTGGGCCTGGGCTGCGCTTTCCTCACCGCAGCGATATCAGAGGATCAAGGCACGGCAACCTGCGAGTGTTGTATGCATTCGATCCTCATGTACATCAGTACGTTGCGTGATTACATCCGAGCTAGGGGGGCGAGTTGGAAATTATCGCCTCCTTTGCGGAGGGCCAGGTCAAGATCGATAACGTCGCTGGCTAAACACTATGAGTCAGGCACGACCGGCTTTGCGATAAAACCCCACGCCCAGCCCCACGATGATCACGGCGATGAAGACCAGGTTGGGCATGGAAATGCGCTCCCCCAGTATCAGCAT
Source organism: Pseudomonas sp. MWU15-20650 (assembly GCF_023242475.1). Classification (GTDB taxonomy): domain Bacteria; phylum Pseudomonadota; class Gammaproteobacteria; order Pseudomonadales; family Pseudomonadaceae; genus Aquipseudomonas. The sequence continues at coordinate 71,402 of NZ_JALJFG010000032.1, forward strand.
TGAGCTGGCAATGCCGAATATCGGGATCAACAGGGACAGCGGCGCTACGGTGGACACGGGGTAGGTGTTGAGCAGCGTATTCCAGCCCCAGTAAGCAAAGTGCGTGGCCAGGTAAACCTGGAACAGGATCGATAACACCGCACTCAGGTCCAGGTTGGCCGGCACGCTGACGAATGCAGCGCTGCCGTGTAGCCACCCGGCCGCGAGGAATAGCGGGATCGGCGGGAACAGGCTGGCCCATACCATGAACGAGAAAATTTCCCTCACCCCCGAGGCCTTGATGATCACGTTGCCGATGCTCCAGGCCAATGCGCTGAGCACGATCAGCAGCACGCCCTGCACCGCATGGTCACCCGGCTGGGTCGTGATGATCCCCGCCAGGCCGATCAAGGCGAGCGACGCGCCGACCCACTGTGCATTGCGGATTTTTTCCTTGAACAGTACGCAGCCCCAACCCAGGGTGAAAAACACGCTGAGTTGAATGATCAATGAGGCGATGCCCGGGCTCACGCCCCGTTGGATGCCGTAGTTGATCACGCCCCACATGCCCAGCCCGAAGATAACGCCGTAGGCGGCCACATAGCCGAAATGGACCGCAGGGCGCTTGATGAAGAACGCCAGTGGCAAGGCGGCGAGGGCAAAACGGATGCCGGTCAGCACAAAAGGATCGATAGCGTTCAAGCCCAGTTTTGTAATGGGAAAGTTCAACCCCCAGACCAGGGTGACCAGTACGGCAAGCGCGAGGTGTTGCTTCTGCATGGGTGTTCCTTGGGAGTGGCGGGTGTGTGCGAGGGGGTGAATGGTAGGGGGCGACGGTGTTGGCCCGCTTGCTATGTAAGGTCATAGTTTGACAATATCGGGTCATGATCCCGACCTTTGATCCCAACGACCCTGAAGTGCTGGTGACGCTGCACAAGTACCCGGCAGGCACGGTATTCCCACGGCATGCCCATGTACGCGGTCAGTTCGCCTATGCCTCCACGGGTGCGCTGAAAATGTTCACCGACCTCGGCAATTGGGTGGTGCCGCCGCAGAGGGCAATCTGGGTGCCCGGGGGCGTGCCCCATGAAATGCACATGCGGGGCGACGTGGTCATGTTGAACACCTACCTCGATGATGCAGCGGCGCGGCGGGCCGGTTTGCAGAAGCATTGCCAGGTCTTTGAGGTGTCATCCTTGCTCAGGCACCTGCTGGAAGCGGCGCTGGCTATCGGGCCGTCGCCGGTATCGCAGGTTCGCCAGCGCTGTGTGCTGACGCTGCTGGTTGATGAGATAGGCGCCATGCCCGAGTTGCCCCTCAGCGCGCCGTTGCCCGCCGAGCCGCGCCTGGCACGAGCCTGCCAGCGCTTTCTGGAGGCGCCCAGGCAGACCATCTCCCTCGACGAGATGGCGGATTGGTCGAGCATGAGCCGACGCACTTTCACCCGTCATTTCCATGACAGTACGGGCATGACGTTTGTAGCCTGGCGCCAACAGGTCTGCCTGCTTGAAGCCACGGCCCGGCTCAGCCAAGGCGCGTCCATTACGCAGGTGGCGCTGGCGTTGGGTTTCAGCAGCTCCAGCGCCTTCACCGCGGTGTTCCGGCGCAACCTGGGCGACTCACCGGCGCGCTATCTGGCCAGGTCCAAGGCGGCTTCGTTGTTCTGAGGGAAGGAACGTCGGTCAGGATTCACCTTTCTCGACGGCGCCCTTTGCTATTATCGCCGCCCCTTGTCACCCGGAGTCATCGGTCCATGCAACACCAGTGGGATGAAATGCACCGCACCCGCAAGCCCACGTTCGTCCTGTGTGGCGAGCCCCAGGGGGATGTGCTCAATCTCTACGTGCATGGTTATTCGGCGTTTTTCAACCAGCAGCAGTTGGGTCGCTTCCAGGAACAACTGGCGGGTATCGAGGGGTCGACCAACCTGATGCTGTTCTGGCCGGCGGGGCACTTCCTGGAAAACCTGTTTGCGCCTTTCAAGGACGTCATTACCTCGATGCTCGGCGGTGGCGGGCTGGGCGCGGCGACGGTGGGCGTGGGCAAGGCGATTGCTTATTTTCTCGACCATTACAAAAGTGTCGAGGCGCGAGTCGATGAAGTGGCCAGGACCTTGTTGCCCGAACTGGCCGGTTACCTGCACGCCGAGTCGTTGCAGGTGCGGCGCATCAACCTGGTCGGGCATTCCCTCGGCGCTCGAATCCTGGTCAAGAGCCTGCTGGCCAGCCCCGAGATTGCCCGCGAACTGCCGCTGAACAACCTGTTGTTGATGGGCGGGGCGATCTGCACGTCCAGCCCGTGGGATGACGTGTCGGCGCCACTCAAGGGACGGCTGATCAACTGTCACTCCAGTAAAGACTGGGCGCTGGCCATGAAGCCGGACACCGAGCGCTGTATCGGCCGGTATGCGATTGACGTCACGCCCGCACTCAAGGCCAAGGTCACCAATGTGCACCTGGCGACCTTCGACCATGCCGCCTATTGGCCGCAGTTGAAGACGGTGGTGCAGTACACCGACCTGTTGCAAGAGCGACGCGGCATGATTCGCAGCGATCAGCGCAGCAGTGAAGTGCGCTTTGCCGAAGAGGACGTGGAACTGTTTCCCGCACTGTTGCAGGCACGTCCGGAGGAGCTGAAATTCCTCGCCGAGTTGATGGCGCAAAAGCGCAGTGCGTCGATTGATGCCCGTGTGCGCGAACCGCTGAAACTGGCTATCGAGTTGCAGCGCATGGGGGGCGACAGCTTTATGAACCTGGCCCGCGGCCATGGCGTGGGTTATCGCCAGATCGCCGAGGATGTGGCGCAACGGTTGGGGATCAAGTTCGACGAGGCACTTGAAAACGTTGCACTGGCGGATATCGAGGCGCAGGTCGCGCAAAAGCTGATCCAACAGTACAAGGACAAACTCAGCAGCGCCGACCGACAAGCGTTCGACGCCGAGCTCAAGGCGGCGGCGCAAAAAGAGCAGGGCTTGTTCAACCGCTTCGACGTTGGCCGTTCGGCGACGACGGCCTTGAGCGGCACGGCATTGGCAGGACTCACCGGGTTTATCCTGCGGCGCGGCGCGGCCACGGCAATTCCGGTGGTGGGCCAGGCGTTGGCGGCGGCGATGTTGCTGGTCACGGGCGTCCGGGCGTTTTCCGGCCCGGCGTATTCGATCACGACCTTGGCGGTGTTGGTGGTCGGCTTGATTCGCCAGCGCATGGAGCGCGAGGCGCTGAATCAGGAGCTGGACCTGGTGGTGCAAGTGGTCGAAGCCTTTGATCTGCCTCGGGACACGGTGATGCGCACGGTGGTGTCCGACTGATAAGCTGCTGCCCTCGTCTTGTGTGTTTGCCTGGGATACCGCGTGAAATTCAGCCTGCCGAAAATGGCTACCGCCCCGTTCTGCCCGCCGGAAGTGGCCGGCTCCGTCGCTGTCGACCCCAAGGCGTCGTTCTTCAAGCGGATGCTGATGTTCGCCGGCCCTGGCCTGCTGATTTCCATCGGCTACATGGACCCCGGCAACTGGGCGACGGCCATCGAAGCGGGGTCGCGTTACGGCTACAGCCTGTTATTTGTGGTGCTGCTGGCCAGCCTGGCGGGGATGGCCGTGCAATGCCTGTGCTCGCGGCTGGGCATCGCCACCGGCAAAGACCTGGCGCAATTGTGCCGTGAGCGCTACAGCCGGCGCTCTTCACTCACCCAGTGGCTGTTGGCCGAAATCTCGATTATTGCCACTGACCTCGCAGAAGTGCTTGGCTGCGCCCTGGCCTTTCACCTGCTGCTCGGTGTGTCGCTGACCACCGGCATTGTCATCACCGCCTTTGACACACTATTGATCCTGGCCCTGCAAAACCGTGGTTTCCGCCGTTTGGAAGCGATCATGCTGGCGCTGGTAGCGACGATTGGCGTGTGCTTTTTCATCGAACTGGTGCTGATCAAACCCTACTGGCCGGATGTATTGCGCGGTTTCACCCCATCCTTGTCGGCGATCAGCGACGCCGCACCGCTGTACCTGGCCATCGGTATCCTCGGTGCGACGGTGATGCCTCATAACCTCTACCTGCACACCTCCATTGTGCAGACGCGCCTGATCGGCAAGGACCTGGCGAGCAAACAGGACGCCGTCAAGCTGGCGCGTATCGACACCATTGGCTCCCTGGCCTTGGCCCTGTTGGTCAACGCCGCGATCCTGGTGCTGGCCGCTGCGGCGTTCTACAAGACCGGCCACACCGATGTGGTGGAGATCCAGGACGCTTATCACCTGCTCGATCCGCTGGTAGGCGGTGCATTCGCCAGCATCCTGTTCGGCATCGCCTTGCTGGCCTCCGGGCAGAGTTCGACCTTCACCGGCACCATTGCCGGGCAAGTGATCATGGAGGGGTACCTCAACCTGCGCATTCCCTGCTGGCAACGCCGCTTGATCACCCGGGGGCTGGCGCTGATCCCGGCGTTTCTCGGGGTGTGGCTGATGGGCGATGCTGCCATCGGCAAGCTGCTGATTCTCAGCCAGGTGGTACTGAGCTTGCAGTTGCCGTTTGCGTTGTACCCGCTGATCCGCATGACCGATGACGAGCAGTTGATGGGGCCGTTCGTCAATCGCCTGCCCACGCGGCTGCTGGCGTGGTTTTTGTTTGCGGTGATCAGTGGCGCGAATGCGTGGTTGATCGGGCAGTGGTTGTTCTGAGTTCACACGGTACTGCCAGGTACGGCCTAGACCAGCATTGCCCAGGGTGTGTATTGGGCAACCTGTGGATCGGCAGTCAATAGTTTCATCGGTTCACTTATCGCCGTGGCAACGATCAGCCGATCAAAAGGGTCCCTGTGATGCGGTTCAAGGTCCTTGACGGCAATGGTGTGTTCCAACGTGATGGGTCATTCGACGAACCCGCTTTCCAGGCAGTACTCACGGATTTCATCCAGGTCCACATCGAGCTTTCCGACGCCGACCTTGATGGCCATTTCCCAGAAGTTGGCCGCGCTGACGTAGATCTCTGCGGCATTTTCAATCAGTTTATGGGTGTTGCTGGATAACCTGGGGTCATCATTGAGCGCCCAAAGCAGAATATGGGTATCCAGCAATACTCTCTTTCCTACGAGGATTTTTCCTCAATATTTCTGCCCTGACTGTTCCACAGGGCTCACCGATCCCAATACGGTACCGTCCCAAAACACTCGACAAAATAATCAATCACCGTGCGCACCTTCAGCCACAACCGCCGGCTGCCAGGCCACAGCGCCGCAATCCGCTGTGGCTCCAGGGTCGTTGCCACGTCGTATTCCGTCAGTACCGCCTGCAAGGTGCCGGCGCGCAAGCTTTCGCCGATCAGCCAGGATGGAAACACCACCCGTCCCAGGCCCTGTTCGGCGGCGGGGTTGCCGGTGATGGGGCTTTTGACGCCGTTGGGGGGCCAGTCGCCCTGGCCGCGCCGGAAAAACCAACGTGCCTCGTCGACAGGGTGTGAGTGCACCCAGTCGGCCCACGCCTGAAAACGCTGAAAAAATCCTCTCGGATTATTGGGCGGCGGTCATTAACATGGCCGCACACCCTTGATTGATGTGTTCTCCATGGCCCTGGCCGCTCCCCCCGACCTCACTGATCATGCCGTCCCCGTGCAACCGCTGGCGCGAACCTACCCGCGTGGGTTGTACGTGGAGCCCCATAGTCACGACTGGGGCCAGTTGCTCTATGCCATGAGCGGTGTCATGTGGGTCGAGACGCCCCGCGAAGCGCTGGTCGTGCCACCGCAACGCGCCGTGTGGCTGCCACCGGGTGTGGCGCATGGAATACGCGTGGTCTCGGACCTGCAGATGCGCAATATCTATTTGCGCCCGTCATTGGCGGCAACGTTGGACAGCCAGGTGCAGGTCATTGAAGTCGGTGGGCTGCTGCGTGAACTGATCATCACCTTGGTCGATCAAGGTGATAACGGCGATTGGGTCTATTACGACGCCGTGGTCGGCCTGGCGCTATTGGAGTTGCAACGGGCGCGCCGCTCGCAGATCCGCATCGCTATGCCGGTGGCGGCAGACCGCCGGTTGATCAGCGCCTGCCAGGCGGTGATGGCATCGCCGTCCCTTGAGATTCCCTTCGAGCAACACGCCGAGGCGGCGGGGGCGAGCGTGCGCACGTTGGCGCGGCTGTTCCAGAACCACCTCGGCATGGGGTTCGCCCAATGGCGTCGCCAAGTGCAGTTGGCGACGGCCGTGGCGGAGCTGATCCAGGGCCAGTCGGTCAGCGGCATTGCCCGCGCCTTGGGCTATTCGCCCAGTAGCTTCAGTGACATGTTCCGTCGCGAACTCGGTGTCGCGCCGTCGCAATACAGTGGGTGAGGGGTTGGCCGAAATCCTGAAGCACTTGGCCGATGCTTCGGGGGCGGGCTCACTACACTGAGCCCATCAACTTACCAGGCGCTACCCATGAACTACCTGATTTCCCTCGCCATTGGCCTGTTTGTCGGCGTGATCTATGGGGCTTTGGACTTCCGCTCGCCCGCGCCACCTGCCATCGCGTTGGTAGGGCTGATGGGCATGTTGCTCGGCGAGAAACTGTGGCCCATGGGGCGCGAGTGGCTCAGCGCCTGGTTGTCCTGATTCCCTTTTTTCCATCGATGGATGTTGGCCATGAAAGCACTGCAATTTTGCGCAACCGGCGACCTCGCTGCCCTGGGTTTTGTCGAGGTCGCCAAACCGGTGCCTGCTGCCGGTGAGGTCCTGGTACAGATCAAGGCTGCGGGCCTTAACCCCAGCGATGTTAAAAATGTGCTCGGACGTTTTCCCTACACCACCTTGCCGCGTATTCCCGGCCGGGATTTTGCCGGGGTTGTGGTCGAGGGGCCGCCAGCATTGCTCGGCCAAGAGGTGTGGGGCACCGGCCGCGACCTCGGTTTTTTCGCCGACGGCTCCCACGCCCAATACCTGACCGTGTCGGCCAAGGGCGTGGCGCACAAACCTACGCACCTGAGTTTTGCCCAGGCCGCCAGCCTCGGTGTGCCATACACCACGGCTTGGGACGCCTTGGAGCGTAGCGGTGTTGGCCAGGGCACGCGGTTGCTGGTAATTGGCGCCAATGGTGCCGTGGGCAGCGCGGCATTGGCTTTGGCGAGGATCCGTGGGGCGCAGGTGTTGGCGGCCGTGCGTAAGGCCGACCAGGTCGAGGCGTTGCAAGCACAAGGGGTTGACGCGATTGCCTTGGGCCAGCCGGAAGAACTGGGGGCGCAGGTCAATGCGGTGTTCAAGGGCGGCGCCGAGGTGATCTTCGACACGACCGGTTTTTGGTTGCCGGCGGCTGTTGCAGGGTTAGCCCCATTTGGTCGCATCGCGATCATCGCCGCACCGGTTGACGGCCACGTACAGCTGCCGGCCCTGTCGCTGTATCGCAAAGGTGGCTCGGTGGTGGGGATCAATTCGTTGCTCTATAACTGTGAACAATGTGCCGTAATGCTGGAGCAGTTCGGGCGCTTCTTTGACGAAGGAGCACTGCCGCTGCCGACCGGCCTGCGCGAAGTGGCGTTGGCCGAGGGCGTGCAGAGCTATGAGGACGTGAACAGCGGCAGCGCGGACAAGATCATTTTCCTGCCTTAGCACGCTCAACAGTGTGGGAGGGGGCAAGCCCTAATGCCAGTCAGTTAAGAAGTAACACTATCACTGTGGCGAGCGGGCTTGTCCCGCGTTGGGATGCGCAGCAGCCCCAAAAGCTATCTGCGCGGAGTATCGGGTACACCGCATTCGTCCTTCTTTGGGGGCGCTACGCGCCCCAACGCGGGAC
>NZ_JALJFG010000033.1 GCF_023242475.1 Pseudomonas sp. MWU15-20650
CCAGGGTCAGTATTTCGATCAGGAAAGCGGGCTGCACTACAACCGGCATCGCTACTACCATCCGGATATTGGTCGCTATTTGACGCCTGATCCGGTGAAGTTGGCGGGTGGGATCAATGGGTACCAGTACGTGCCCAACCCCACCGGTTGGGTAGACCCGGTAGGATTAGCGTGCACTCGTGGCAATTGCCCAGGACAAAAAGGCCAAACTTCTCATAAACATGAAGAAGAAACGCCAAAGGTAGGAAGTTCAACTCATTCCGCAACCTATGAGCAAGCGTTGAACAAAGCCCTGGAATGGTTACTGGAAAACGACTTTCGGGCGGAAAAACCAAAACTAGGAAAATTCGGTGAACGTAAAGGTCAACCCATCGGAATGCAAACAGCTGACGCGAGGACTGGTTATCGTATTGAATACGACGATAGGCATGGCGCTCACATTAATGTATGGACCCACAGAAAGAACGGTCCTCATTACACGTTTGAAGGCACGTCAAAAACTGTGCTTCAGCTCACCAAGAGGTTCGCAAAGAAATGAGCTACCTTGACGACGAAATAATCAACGACCTCAAGAAAATGAACGTCAAATTCAGCATTCCGCCAGAAGCCGAACACGATTTAATTGTTGAGTTAATAAATGAGAATATCCCTTTTTCAGGAAACCAAATAGCTTGGAGCTTACTTAAGGAGAACACTTATATCGGTCCATCCTCTTCGCACGTCACGCTAGAAAAACTAGAAAAAATAATAAAATCCACTACGGAGCGGAATGTAATTTTCATCGGCGATGCGACCGACAATGCATATTCAATTACGACCAGCGACCTTATGCATTCCCTACAGCTTTTTTCGAAAACGCCCCAACATACGTACATACTTCAAAAACAGCTAGACTGGATTGCTTGCATTTCATTTGAGGGCGATGTTGACTTTGCAAAACGTTAGAACACCCCAACCGTTAGCTCTTGTTGCTTGAAAACTTAGGCATATAAAAATTATAAAATACAGGCCCAAAGCCAAATGAAGACAAGAGTAACCGACGTGATTTCTGACCAATAGTTTGAGCTGAAATTAGGTTGAAAAACAGAAGTTACTCATGAAGGTAAAACCCGAAAATTATGAGCCGGGACACAGAACAGGCTTTCTACCCGGCGAAAAACATCCAGAAATGTGACGAGTCATTGAAAAAATAACGCGCCATCGAAACACGCGACTAATGGCGGGGAGGTGATTCTAATAGTCATCGCAGGTAGTTACAGCGCCCGTGAGATGTAAGCAGACGTTCATGCTCTTAACTGAAACACGCCATATCAAGCTGCTTTACTGGACGGTGAGCCGAAAGGAAGACACAATCGGCTCACCAAATGAGCCGAATATCCCCTCTATTCGGCTCACGCACCCAGGCATTCCCCCATGGATCACCCGCACTGGATCTGGCAACACACCGACTGGCCCCACTTCCACTGGCAGCCCGGGCGCCTGGCGGCCTTACTGCGCGCGTGCGGGCAGGCTCAAGGCAAGCTGCTGGGCATGCTCGGTTCTGTCAGCGAGGCAGTCAGCGCGCAGAATGAATTGGATGCACTGCTGCAAAATATCCTGACCTCTTCGGCTATCGAAGGTGAGCAGTTGAACGTCGGCTCGGTGCGGTCCTCCCTGGCGCGACGGATGGGCTTGGAGGCTACGAAAGACGGTCAGGTCAGCCGCCGCAGTGAGGGCCTGGCCGACCTGATGATGGATGCTACCGAGAAATTCGCGCAGCCATTCACCCTCGATCGTCTATTGAATTGGCACCATTTATTGTTCCCGACTGAGGAAGCAGGCTTTGCCGCACGGGCGCTAAGCGTCGGGATGTTGAGAGGGAATGAGCCGATGCAGGTGGTGTCGGGCAGGCTTGATCGGCCAACCGTCCATTTCGAAGCACCACCGCGTAACGGCCTGGAGCAGGCGCTGGATGATTTCCTTGAGTGGTTCGAAGCCAGCCGCGATCAACCTGAGCTGGATCCATTGGTTCGCGCGGGTGTCGCGCACTTCTGGTTCATTACCTTGCATCCTTTCGATGACGGCAATGGTCGCCTGACACGCGCCATCACTGACTTGGCCCTGGCCCAGAGCGAACACCAAGCCATTCGCTTTTATGCCATGTCGGCCAGCATCCTCGAAGACCGCGCCGGTTACTACAACGCGTTGGAATCCAGTCAAAAGGCCGCGCTGGATATCACCGATTGGCTGGAATGGTTCCTGAAAACCCTGCTGCGTAGCCTGCAGCAGGCGATGGCGCGGATTGACCGGGTGCTGGGCAAGAGCCGGTTCTGGCAACAACACCGTAGCGTCTCTTTGTCGGCCGAGCAGGTCAAAGTGCTCAACCGCCTGCTCGATGGGGGTGAGAGGGGCTTCGAACAGGGCATCAGCGCCGCGCAGTACCAAGCGGTGGCGAAAGTGTCCAAGGCGACAGCAACACGCCACCTGGCCGACCTACTGGAAAAAAACTGCCTGATACGCCTCCCCGGAGGCGGCCGCAGCACGCGTTATCAGATCAATCCTACCCACGAGTAACGACCCCACTCATTTGCCCCCATCCCCCATGTCTGCTAGTGTCGCGCCGGTTTACCGTCTACCGGAATTGCCGCCATGGCCCGCAAAAAAGTTGCACTCGATTTCGAACAATCCCTCGCCGACCTGCAAACCCTGGTCGAGCGTCTGGAGAACGGCGAGTTGTCGCTGGAAGACTCGTTGACGGCGTTTGAGCAAGGCATCGGCCTGACCCGTGACTGCCAGAGCGCGTTGGCGCAGGCGGAGCAGAAGGTCCAGGTGCTGCTGGAGCGTGACGGGGAGTTGGCCGAAGAACCTTTCGATGCGGAACAGCCGGAATGATCGACGCGTATCAGGCCAGTTGCCAAGCCCGGGTCAATGCGGCGCTCGAGCCCTTGTTTGTTGCGCCAAGCCCGGAAATGAATCGCCTCTATGAAGCCATGCGCTACAGCGTGATGAATGGCGGCAAGCGTGTGCGCCCATTACTGGCGTATGCGGCCTGTGAAGCCCTGGGCGCGCCGCCCGCAGAAGCGAACGGCGCCGCCTGTGCGGTTGAACTGATTCACGCCTATTCATTGGTGCATGACGATTTACCGGCGATGGACGACGACGATCTGCGTCGCGGCCAGCCGACCACCCACAAAGCCTTTGATGAAGCCTATGCGATCCTGGCCGGTGATGGCCTGCAGAGCCTGGCGTTCAGCGCGTTGCTGGACCCGCGCCTGAGCAGCGTCAGCGCCGAGATCCGCCTGCGTATGGTGACCGCACTGGCCCACGCAGCGGGCCCGGCAGGCATGGTCGGTGGGCAAGCCATCGACATGGGTTCGGTCAGCCTCAAGCTGGACCAGCAAGCCCTCGAACATATGCACCGCCACAAGACCGGCGCCCTGATCGAAGCCTCTGTGCACTTGGGCGCCTTGGCCAGTGGCCGAGCCGAGCCGACGCACTTGGCCGCCCTGCACACCTATTCGCGGGCTATTGGCCTGGCCTTCCAGGTACAGGACGACATTCTCGACGTGGAAAGTGACACGGCGACGCTGGGCAAACGCCAGGGCGCCGATATCGCCCGGGACAAACCGACCTATCCGGCCCTGCTCGGGCTGGGCGCCGCCAAAGCGTACGCCCTGGAACTGCGTGACCAGGCCCTGGACGCCCTGCGACCTTTCGACGCGGCAGCCGAGCCGCTGCGTGACCTGGCGCGGTATATCGTCGAACGGCGCCATTGATAACGGCGGCCATTCGCGCCGCATATCAGCCAAGTTCGGCGCTCCGCGTGGGCAGTTTGCAACGCTTGAGGTAAACTGCCGCCTCTTCTATACCTATAACGATTCGCCTGATGCCCACGACGTTTCAAGAGATTCCCCGCAAGCGCCCGTCCACGCCCCTGCTCGACCGTGCTGCCACGCCGGACGGCCTGCGTCGACTGGGTGAAGCCGAGCTGGAAACCCTGGCCGATGAGTTGCGCCTGGAATTGCTCTACACGGTCGGCCAGACCGGTGGGCATTTCGGTGCCGGGCTGGGCGTTATCGAGCTGACTATCGCCCTGCACTACGTGTTCGACACCCCGGACGACCGGCTGGTGTGGGACGTGGGCCACCAGGCGTATCCACACAAAATCCTCACGGGCCGTCGCGAGCGCATGGGCACCCTGCGCCAGAAGGATGGCCTGGCCGCCTTCCCGCGCCGCTCCGAGAGCGAGTACGACACCTTTGGCGTCGGCCACTCCAGCACCTCTATCAGTGCAGCGCTGGGCATGGCGATTGCCGCCCGCCTGCAAAACAGTGATCGCAAGGCGATTGCCGTGATTGGCGATGGCGCGCTGACCGCCGGCATGGCCTTCGAAGCGCTGAACCATGCGCCGGAAGTGGACGCCAACATGTTGGTGATCCTCAACGACAACGACATGTCGATCTCGCGCAATGTCGGTGGCCTGTCGAACTACCTGGCGAAAATCCTCTCCAGCCGTACCTACGCCAGCATGCGTGAAGGCAGCAAGAAAGTGCTGTCGCGCCTGCCTGGCGCGTGGGAAATCGCCCGTCGCACCGAAGAATATGCCAAGGGCATGCTGGTGCCCGGCACCCTGTTCGAAGAACTGGGCTGGAACTACATCGGCCCGATCGACGGCCATGACCTGCCAACCCTGATCGCCACGCTGCGCAACATGCGTGACCTCAAGGGCCCGCAGTTCCTGCATATCGTCACCAAGAAGGGCAAAGGCTTCGCCCCCGCGGAAGTCGACCCGATTGGTTACCACGCGATCACCAAGCTCGAACCCTTGGACGCCCCCGCCGCCGCGCCGAAAAAGGCCAGCGGGCCGAAGTATTCCGGTGTATTTGGCGAATGGCTGTGCGACATGGCCGCCGCCGACCCACGCCTGGTGGGCATTACCCCGGCGATGAAGGAAGGCTCCGACCTGGTGGCGTTCAGCGAGCGTTTCCCGCTGCGCTACTTCGACGTAGCAATTGCCGAGCAGCATGCGGTCACCTTTGCCGCCGGCATGGCCTGTGAAGGCGCCAAGCCTGTGGTGGCGATCTACTCCACCTTCCTGCAACGCGGCTATGACCAACTGGTGCATGACGTGGCGGTGCAGAACCTCGACGTGCTGTTCGCCATCGACCGTGCGGGCCTGGTGGGCGAAGACGGCCCGACCCACGCCGGCAGTTTCGACTTGTCATACCTGCGTTGCATCCCCGGCATGCTGGTGATGACACCGAGCGACGAGAACGAGCTGCGCAAGATGCTCAGCACCGGCCATTTGTACAACGGCCCGGCCGCCGTGCGTTATCCGCGGGGCAATGGCCCGAATGCGGTTATCGAGAAGGACTTGGAACCGATTGAAATCGGTAAAGGTATTGTGCGCCGTCAGGGCAGCAAGACCGCCTTCCTGGTGTTCGGCGTGCAATTGGCCGAAGCGCTGAAAGTTGCCGAGAAGCTCGACGCCACTGTGGTCGACATGCGCTTCGTCAAACCGCTGGATGAAACCCTGGTGCGCGAGATCGCCGCTAGCCACGAACTGCTGGTGACGGTTGAAGAAAACGCCATCATGGGCGGTGCCGGCGCGGCGGTCAGTGAGTTCCTGGCGCGGGAGAATATCCTCAAGTCGGTGCTGCACCTGGGCTTGCCGGATGTGTATGTCGAACACGCCAAGCCGGCGCAGATGCTGGCCGAGTGTGGGCTGGATGAGGCCGGTATCGAGGCTTCGGTGCGCGAGCGCGTCACTTTGCTCGGCCTGTAGAAACCAGATCAAACGGTGGGAGGGGGCTTGCTCCCGATAGCGACGGTTCAGTCAATAACTATGCTGACTGGCACGCCGCCATCGGGAGCAAGCCCCCTCCCACATTTGATGTGTGCCAACCTGAAAACGCTATGGACAGCCCATGAAACGCCTGTACTTCGCACTGCTGCTTCTACCGTCCACGGACCTGCTCGCCGACACCCGCGACCAAGCCCTGAAACTCCCCGACGTGGTCATCAGCACCAACCGCCAGGTCCAGGCGCGCAATGACAGCAGCGCCGCCAACACCGTGTTCACCCGCGATGACATCGACCGCTTGCAACCCACCAGCGTCACAGACCTGCTCAGCCGGGTGCCTGGCGTGCAAGTGGCGCAAACCGGTGGGCGCGGCAGCCTGCCGGGGATTTTCATCCGCGGTACCAAGGCTGCTCAAAGCCTGGTGCTGGTGGATGGCCAGCGCATTGCCAATGCCACGTCGGGCGACAGCGGCCTGCAATTTTTGAGTGTCGACCAGATTGAGCGGGTGGAAGTGCTGCGCGGCTCGCGCTCGGTGATCTACGGCAGCGATGCGATCGGCGGGGTCATTCAGATTTTCACCCGGCGCAATGCACAGTCCGGCATTCACCCGCGCCTGCATGTGGGTTTTGGCAGCAACCAGACCTGGGAGCGCAGCCTCGGCTTGTCGGGCGGCGATGAGCGTACGCGTTTCAACCTCGGCGCCAGCCTGGATGACACCCAGGGCATCAACTGGACTCACGAGTCCTTTGCCAGCGATGGCGATCATGACGCCTATCGCAACAAGTCCCTGAGCCTGAGCCTCAGCCACACCCTGAGTGATGACGTCGAAGTGGGTTTCAACCTGCTCGATGGCCGGGGCAAGTCGGAGTATGACAACAGCTTCGGCCGCTATGACTTCGCCACCGGGCAAAGCGTCGGGCAAAAGCCCTATACCGACTACACCGTCAGCAGTGCCAGCGGTTTTGTCGATGCCAAGCTCAATGAGCGCTGGCAGTCGCGCCTGGAACTGGGCCATAGCGAGAATCGCGACACCAAACGCGACAAGCTCAGTGATGATTTCAGCGTCTTCAACACCTATCGCGATTCGGTCAATTGGCAGAACGACCTGACGCTGAATGACCAAAACAGCCTGATCCTCGGCGGCGACTGGTATGAAGACCGTTTCCACGGTTCCACCGCCTTTACCGAAAACAGCCGCTGGAACCGTGCCGCCTTTGTGCAGCACCGTTTCCACAGCGAGTGGTTCTCTACCGAACTGGGCCTGCGCCGTGACCAGAACCAACAGTTTGGTGGCCAAAACAGCTGGAGCGGCACCCTGACATTGCCGATCAACCCCGACAATGACGTGCTGCTGAGTTACAGCGAAGGTTTCCGCGCGCCAACGTTCAACGACCTTTATTACCCCGACACGAAGTACAGCAACCCCAACCTGCAGCCCGAAACATCAAAGAGCTACGAGCTGCAATGGCGCAGCCAACTGAGTGACAGCACGCGCCTCGAGGCGTCGCTGTATCGCACCGATTTAAGCGACGCGATCATCCTGGACAGCTCCGCTAAACCGCAAAACGTGGCGTCGGCGCGTATCAACGGCTTTGAAGCCGCGCTCAAGCAGGAACTGTTCGGCTGGCAAGGCAACCTGGGTGTTTCGATCATCGACCCGCGTGACCGCGAAACGGGTCGAACCCTGGCCCGCCGCGCGCGGCGCACACTCAACCTGGACCTGGATCGACAGTTCGACAAGTTGGGTGTGGGAGCCAGTTGGCAGGCGATCAGCAGCAGCTACGACGCTGAAGACAACCTCAACCGCCTGGGCGGTTATGGATTGCTGGGGCTGCGCAGCAGTTGGGCGCTGAACCGGGAAGTGCTGCTGTCGGTGAAAGTCGATAACGTGCTGGACAAAACCTACGCCCGGGCGATGTACAGCTATCAGGACCCGAACTTCCAGAACAACCAGAATTATCGCGAAGAAGGCCGGGTATGGATGTTCGGGGTGACCTGGACGCCGGAACTCTAACGCGCAATCACCTCACACAACCGCGCCACAGCCTCCAGCATCTGCCCGCTGGGCCGCTCCAGGCCCTTGTCCGGCACCAACAGCAATCGCCCCTGCGCCACTGCGGTGACCTGGGGCCATGCCTTCCACGCGTCTAGCTGCGGCTGATCTGCGGCCAGAATCACCTCAGGGTTGCGCTGCAACACCGACTCCACGCTGACCTGCGGCGCCGGCAGCTTGAGGTCATCGAACACATTGCGCGCCCCACACACGCTCAACGCATCGCTGATGATCTGCCCACCGCCCACGGTATACAGCGGCTGGTTCCACACTTGGTAAAACACCCGCAACGGTTCGGCACGCTGGTAGCGTTGGCGCAGCTCGGCCAGGCGCTGGTGCAACTGTGCGGCGAGCTGGCGACCCGCTTCGGCACGCCCCAGTTGTTCGGCGATGGCTTGGACTTGGCGGGTCAGTTGATCAAGGCTATGGGGCTCGGCGACGTACACCGGGATGTTCAGGCGCTGTAACTGCTCACGCTGTGCCGGGCCGACACTGCCGGGCCATAGCAAGATCAAGTCGGGCTTGAGACTCAGCAGGCGCTCCATGTCCAACTGCCCGTAATGCCCAACCGACGGCACCTGCGCCAGGGCCTGGGGTCGCTCGCCGCCATCGAGCATGCCCACCAGCATGTCGGCAGCGCCCAGTTCAACCACGATTTCAGACAGCGACGGCGCCAGGCTGACGACACGTTCGACCGCCAGCGCCTGGGCACTGAACGCCAACAGCAGAAGCGTCAGCCAGCGCCCCATCATCCCAGCTGACGCGGGATGCGGTAGAGGTAAAACAGCACCAGCGTTGACAACGCCAGCAGGCATAGCGGCACTGCTTCCAGGCCCACGAGCACGGCCAAAGCGCCGATCCAGGCCGGCAGCGCGGCAACCAGCAAGGCCGTACGCCGACGGGCCGCGAGGGTGATCCAGGCAGCCGGTTCTTCGGGGGTGTCGAGGGCTTTGGCGGTGGCGATCAGCGCGTGTTTATAGCCATGAAAATAACGCAGGCTGAGAAACATCGAGGCCACGCCGGCAATAAAGAACGGCATGGCCAGCACCGGCAGCAGGGATTCGGCTTGGCCAAACACCAGGTTGATCACGAACAAGGGAAGCAACGCCAGGGCCAGGTACTGCCACCAGTTGAAGGACAGTCGCCGTTTCACCTGGCCTCGGGTCACGCGCGGTCGACCTCGCCTTGATGCTCGTTACCCATCATATGGTCGAGCTTGCTGGCCTTGGTGGCCAGGTAGAGTTTGTTATGCGGGTTGTGCCCGGTGTGCAGCGGTACGCGTTCAGCCACCGTGATGCCCATCTCGGTCAAAGCGTTGACCTTGCGCGGGTTGTTGGTCATCAGGCGCAAGGATTTCACGCCCAGATGCTCCAGCATCGGCAGGCAAATGGCGTAGTCACGCTGGTCGGCGGCAAAACCCAGGCGCTCGTTGGCTTCCACGGTGTCGGCGCCGCCATCTTGCAGCTCGTAGGCGCGAATCTTGTTCAGCAGGCCAATGCCACGGCCTTCCTGACGCAAGTACAGCAGCACGCCACGGCCTTCGCGGGCGATGGCACGCATGGCTGCTTCCAGTTGCGAGCCGCAGTCGCAGCGTTGGCTGAACAGCGCATCGCCGGTCAGGCACTCGGAGTGCACACGGCCCAGCACCGGCGCGCCATCAGCGATATCGCCCAGGCTGAGCACAACGTGCTCGCGCCCAGTGGCTTCTTCGAGAAAGCCATTCATGGTGAACGTGGCAAAAGGGGTAGGCAGCTTGGAAGCAGCGACGAAAACGACGGGCACCGTGTGCTCCTGATTTCAGATTTCACAGAGGCGGCCATTGTAACAGCAGGTTCCTACAGACGCTTAAGCTGAATTATCGCTGATAAAGATCAATAGGTTCGATTGGCCTTCGGTTGGGTTCTATGCAGCTCGGAACGCCAATGCGTGTTCTCGCGCGCAAAAACCGGCTTCGGTACGCCGCGTCAGGGCGTCCCGCGAAAATGCTGATAGCCATGAATGGCCGGGGTGATGTCTTGTCCGTTGGCATCGAGCAGTGTGACGCCCTGCCCGGCCTCGACCCGGCCGATCACATGGACTGGCCAGCCGCCCGCGAGCAGTGGCGCCAACGCGGCCGGCGGCAAGGTAAACGCCAACACATAGTCGTCGCCCCCGCTCAACGCCGCCACACGCGCCTTGTCATCGCCGACAAACGCGAGCAAGGCGGTGGACAACGGCAAGGCCTGGCGCTCGATCAACAGGCTGACAGCCGATGCCTTGGCGATATGCCCGCAATCGGCCAATAGCCCGTCGGAGATATCCATGGCCGAGGTCGCTTTACCCCGCAGCGCCAAGCCCAGCGCCAACTGCGGTTGCGGCGACCAGTAATGGGCGAGCAGTGGCTCAGCGATAGCCGCGTCTGCCGTACGCTGCCCCAATACCAACGGCAAGGCACCGGCGGCATTGCCGAGCTCACCACCCACACACAGCAAGTCACCCGGCCGTGCACCGCTGCGCGTCAACGCCTGCCCGGCCGGCACGCGGCCCAACACCGTCAGGGTCAGGCTCAGCGGCCCACGCGTGGTGTCGCCGCCCACCAGGCCCACGCCGCAGCGTTGCGCCATGGCGTTCAACCCTTGGGCATAGCGTTGCAGCCAATCGGCATTGACGGTCGGCGTGGTCAGGGCAAGGGTAAACGCGAGGGGATGGGCGCCCATGGCGGCCAGGTCGCTCACCGCTACAGCCAGCGAACGCTGGCCCAGCAGGAACGGGTCACACGGGTCGGCAAAGTGCACGCCGGCCACTAAAGTATCGGTAGAGATTGCCAGCTGCTCCCCAGCGGGGAGCGCCAGCAAGGCGCAGTCATCGCCGATTCCCAGGGCAATCCCTTCACCGCCCTGCGCGCAGGGCGCCGCGGCGAAGAACTTGCGGATCAGCTCGAACTCACCCATTCGGGACCCAAGCGCAGGTTAGCGCTTGTGTTCCTTTACTTCGGCTTCACGCAGGCGCGGGGCCAATTTGTCGAGCACGCCGTTGACGAACTTGTGACCGTCGGTCGAACCGTAGACTTTCGCCAGTTCGATGCCTTCGTTGATCACCACGCGGTACGGCACGTCAACGCGCTTGAGCAGCTCCCAGGTGGACAGGCGCATCACGCACAGTTCAACCGGGTCGAGTTCTTCGATGGTCAGGTCCAGGCAAGGCGCCAGGGCTGTGTCGATCTCGGTCAGGTTAGCGTGCACACCGTGCAGGATGTCGTGGAAGTAGCTCTGGTCGGCGAAGGTGAAATCGTTGTCGACACGAAACTGTGCCTCGATTTCGTTCAGCGAAGCGCCCGCCAGGTGACGCTGGTACAGCGCCTGGGTCGCGAGTTGACGCGCTTTACGACGCTTCTCGCTTTTGGACGGCTTGCCGGCATCCGCAGGACGCGGGTCCTGAGGGTTGAACTGATCGCTCTCGTCGGAAATCACTTGGCCTCCAACTGCGACAGCAGGCTGACCATTTCCAGCGCGGACAGGGCAGCTTCAGCACCTTTGTTACCGGCCTTGGTACCGGAACGCTCGATGGCTTGCTCGATGGAATCTACGGTCAGTACGCCGAAAGCGACTGGCACGCCGAACTCCATGGACACCTGGGCCAGGCCCTTGGTGCATTCGCCAGCCACGTATTCGAAGTGCGGAGTGCCGCCACGAATGACTGCGCCCAGGGCGATGATTGCCGCGTATTCACCCTGTTGAGCAACTTTTTGCGCAACCAGTGGAATTTCGAAGGCGCCAGGGGCACGGATGATAGTGATGTCGCTCTCGCTCACACCGTGGCGAACCAGGGCGTCAACGGCACCGCTTACCAGGCTTTCAACCACGAAGCTGTTGAAGCGGCCAACCACCAGGGCATAGCGGCCTTTGGGGGCGATGAAGGTACCTTCGATGGTCTTCAGGGTCATTCGACAAATCTCTTAAAGAGCCGGGACGCGAAAAGTGCGTCCCTCAGTGATGTTTTAACCGCGAACAAGGGGCAAAAATCGCCGGCCTTTATTCGGAGGGCACGTATTCTACAACTTCCAGGTCGAAACCGGATATCGCATTAAATTTCATGGGTGCGCTCATCAGGCGCATTTTGCGTACGCCGAGGTCGCGCAGGATCTGCGAACCGGCACCGACGATGCTGTAGGTGGTCGGCTTTTTCACCGGCGCGTGGTCGGCCGTTTCGCGAATATGCGCCAGCAATACATCGCCGTCCAACGGATGACCGAGCAGCAGTACCACCCCGCTGCCGGCCTCGGAGACCGCAGCCATGGCGGCGCGCAGGCTCCAGCGGCCCGGTTGCTTGACCATCAGCAGGTCGCGCAGCGGGTCCATGTTGTGCACCCGCACCAAGGTCGGTTCTTCAGCGCAAATGGTGCCCAGGGTCAGTGCCATGTGCACATCGCCTTCCACTGAATCACGGTAGGTCACCAGATTGAATTGGCCCAGTTCGCTGTCCAGCGGCTGCTCGGCAATCCGCTGAACGGTACGTTCGTGGATCATGCGGTAGTGAATCAGGTCGGCAATGGTGCCGATCTTGAGGTTGTGTTGCGCGGCAAACGCTTCGAGTTCAGTGCGACGCGCCATGGTGCCGTCGTCGTTCATCACTTCGCAGATCACGCCGCTGGGCTCGAAACCGGCCATGCGCGCCAGGTCGCAGGCGGCTTCGGTGTGGCCGGCGCGCGCCAGGGTGCCGCCCGGCTGGGCCATCAGCGGGAAGATGTGGCCCGGGCTGACGATGTCTTCGGCCTTGGCGTCTTTCGCGGCGGCGGCTTGCACGGTGCGGGCGCGGTCAGCGGCGGAGATGCCGGTGGTGACGCCAGTGGTGGCTTCAATCGATACGGTGAACTTGGTGCCGAACCCCGAGCCATTGCGCGGCGCCATCAACGGCAGCTTGAGCAATTCACAGCGCTCGCGGCTCATGGGCATGCAGATCAGCCCACGGGCGTGCTTGGCCATGAAGTTGATGTGCTCAGGCTTGCACGCCTCGGCGGCCATGATGATGTCGCCTTCGTTCTCACGGTCTTCGTCATCCATGAGGATGACCATCTTGCCTTGCCGGATGTCTTCAACCAGTTCTTCGATGCTATTGAGCGCCACGCGGCACCCCCTTGGTCAGGATTTCAGGTAGCCGTTAGCGGCCAGAAAACTTTCGGTGATGTTCCCGGATGTTGGCTCTGCGGCCTTATCGCCCATCAGCAGGCGCTCCAGGTAACGGGCCAGCAAGTCCACTTCCAGGTTCACCCGGCGACCTGGCTGGTACGACGCCATGATGGTTTCGCTCAGGGTGTGGGGAATGATGGTCAGTTCAAATTCGGCGCCATTCACGGCGTTCACGGTCAGGCTGGTGCCATCGACGGTGATTGAGCCTTTGTGGGCGATGTACTTGGCCAGCTCTTTCGGCGCGCGGATGCGGAATTCCACGGCGCGGGCGTTTTCGCTGCGGGCCACCACTTCACCGACGCCGTCGACATGGCCGCTGACCAGGTGGCCACCCAGGCGCGTGGTAGGCGTCAGGGCTTTTTCCAGGTTGACCGGGCTGCCGGCCTTGAGGTCGTTCATCGCGGTGCAGTCCAGGGTTTCCCGGCTGACATCGGCGGCAAAACCGTTGCCCGGCAACTCAATGACGGTCAGGCACACGCCGCTGACCGCGATGCTGTCGCCCAGCTTGACGTCGCCGAGGTCGAGCTTGCCGGTTTCAACCAGCAGGCGGACATCGCCACCCTTTGGGGTCATGGCGCGGATGCTGCCGATGGATTCGATAATGCCGGTGAACATGGCCTTCTCCTGGAAAACGGGGCCGCGCTGAGCGCAGGCGGAAAATTATACGCTGACTGCTGGCACGGGGATGGCAGTGACTCGCCAGTCGTCGCCTACAGCGCGCATTTCAGTGATCTTGAGTTGGGGAGCCTGGCTGAGTTTCTCAAGCGGCCAGTCCAGCAAAGGCCGGGCGGCGGAGCCGAGGAACTTGCCGGCGACGAATATCACGTATTCGTCCACCAGGCCCTGCTGGGCAAATGCACCTGCCAGGCTCGGGCCGGCTTCTACCAACACTTCGTTGACACCACGGGCGGCCAGCGCCACGAGCGCCGAGCGCAGGTCGACCTGGCCTTCGACGCCCGGCACCACCAGGCACTCGGGGCCACGGGGGAACTGGTTTTCCGGGGTGACGCAGGTGATGACCAGTGCGGGGCCCGCCTTGAAGAATGGCGCGTTGAGCGGCACTCGCAGGCGCCCGTCGATCAGCACGCGCAGCGGTGGCCGCGACATGGCCAGGGCGGTGGTGGCTTCATCCAGGCCCAGTTCGTCGGCACGTACGGTCAGGCGGGCGCCGTCGGCCAGCACCGTGTCAGCGCCCGTCAGCACCACACTGGCCTGGGCGCGCAGGCGTTGTACCGCCGCGCGGGCAGCGGGGCCGGTGATCCATTGGCTTTCGCCGCTGGCCATCGCCGTGCGGCCGTCCAGGCTCATCGCCAGCTTGACCCGCACAAACGGCAGGCCGTGTTCCATACGCTTGAGGAAGCCCTTATTCAGGGCCCGCGCTTCACCTTCCAGCACGCCGCTGCGCACCTCGATCCCGGCCTGGGCCAAGCGCTGCATGCCACGCCCGGCAACTTCCGGGTTGGGGTCCTGCATCGCTGCGACCACCCGTGCCAGCCCGGCACTCACCAGCGCATCGGCGCACGGCGGAGTGTGGCCGTAGTGGCTGCAGGGCTCGAGGGTTACGTACGCCGTGGCACCGCGCGCCTTGTCACCGGCCGCCCGCAAGGCATGCACTTCCGCATGCGGCTCGCCCGTGCGCTCATGCCAGCCTTCGCCGACGATCTGCCCATCGCGCGCAATCACGCAGCCAACACGCGGGTTGGGATGGGTGGTGTACACGCCCTTGCGCGCCAATTCGAGGGCGCGGGCCATGTAATGGGCGTCGAGGACAGCCTGTTCAGCAGACAGTGGGTTCATTTCTTGACCGGCTCACGGGCCAGGCGGTCGATCTCTTCGCGGAACTCATTGAGGTCCTGGAAGCGTCGATACACCGAGGCGAAACGGATATAGGCGACTTCGTCGAGCTTTTGCAGCTCGCCCATCACCAGCTCACCCACCACCAGGCTCTTGACCTCGCGCTCGCCGGTCGCGCGCAGCTTGTGCTTGATATGCACCAGCGCCGCCTCCAGCCGCTCGACACTCACCGGGCGTTTTTCCAGGGCGCGCTGCATACCGGCGCGCAGTTTTTCTTCGTCGAAAGGCTGGCGGCTGCCGTCGGACTTGATCAGACGTGGCAACACCAGTTCGGCGGTTTCGAAGGTGGTAAAACGCTCACCACAGGCCAGGCATTCGCGCCGGCGACGGACTTGATCGCCCTCGGCGACCAGACGCGAGTCGATGACCTTGGTGTCGTTGGCACCGCAGAAGGGACAGTGCATGGTTGGCAGGCAACAAAAAAAGGGAGGGCCATGGTAGCGCATCCCCGTGGCAAGACAAGCCATAGGCTTTACGGTATATAGGCAGGCTTATATGTTTCTTTATTTTGAAGCCACGGATTTTGCCCTTTCTGGAGCCGTACATGCAGTTACGACCACTTGTCTTACTTACCCTGTTCAGTTTTTTGGTCGCCTGCAGCAGCGAAGCCCCCAAGCCGACCACCCCTCAACCGACACCGGCGCAAGAGAAAAAAATCCCGGGCATTGAAGACCTCGGCCCCCTGCCTGCGTATCAGCGGGAAATCAGCGGCAACCTGACTAACGTACCAGCCAGTGCCGAAGTCGAACTGGCGTTGTTGGTCATCGACGAACGCAACCGCCCGCAACAGTTGCTCGCCAGCAGCGTATTGGTTGGTAACGGCAAGCCCTTGGCCTTCCGCCTGCGCTTCAACCCCGAAGCGTTCCCGGCCGGTGCGCGGGTTGAGTTGCGGGGGCGCGCCAGCCAGTCCGGCCAATTGATCCTGCACCTGCCCCCCGTGCGTATCACCCAGGCAATCACCCAGACTACCGGCCCCCTGCAACTGATCAAGGCACCATGACGCCACCGCTGGACCTGCAACGCGCCCTGAGCGAATTAATCGGCGATGCGCAACTGGTGCCCTGCCCCTTGCCGGGCACCGCGTTGTCGTTGTGGCTGCTTGATGCAAACAACATGGACCGCGCCTTCAGCCAGGAAGAAACCCGGCGCATCCTGCATGAGCCGCCCTATTGGAGTTTTTGCTGGGCCAGCGGCCTGGCATTGGCGCGATACCTGGCGGCAAACCCCGAGTGGGTCGCCGGCAAACGCGTGCTGGATTTCGGCGCCGGCTCCGGCGTGGCAGGCATTGCCGCTGTAAAAGCAGGTGCCCTGGAGGTGGTGGCCTGTGATCTGGACCCACTGGCCTTGGCGGCCTGCCGTGCGAATGCCGAGCTCAATGGTGTTGAGCTGGGTTACTCAGCGGACTTTTTTGCCGAAGCCGACCGCTTCGACCTGATCCTGGTCGCCGACGTGCTCTACGACCGCGCCAACCTGCCACTGCTGGACCACTTCCTCACCCGTGGCCGTGAAGCGCTGGTGGCGGACTCACGGGTGCGCGACTTCCAACACCCCGATTACCGGCGCCTGGAAATCCTCGATGCGCTGACCCTGCCGGACCTGGCAGAGCCTTGGGAGTTTCGCAAGGTGAGCCTGTACCATTCGCGGCGCCAGCCCTTATAGTTGCCCCATTCCCGCTTTATTCGAGACGCCCCATGAGTGAGCCCACGCCGTACATCTTCGACGCCACCACTGCTACCTTCGACCAGGCGGTGATCGAGAATTCGTTCCACAAACCCGTGCTCGTGGATTTCTGGGCCGAGTGGTGCGCGCCGTGCAAGGCGTTGATGCCGTTGCTGGCGCAGATTGCCGAGAGTTATCAGGGCCAATTGCTGCTGGCCAAGGTCGATTGCGAAGCCGAGCAGGATATCGTCGCGCGTTTTGGCATTCGCAGCCTGCCGACGGTGGTGCTGTTCAAGGACGGCCAACCGGTGGACGGATTCGCCGGGGCGCAGCCGGAGTCGGCCGTGCGGGCGATGCTGGAGCCTCATGTGCAAATGCCTGAGCCAGCAGCGGCAGATCCACTGGAGCAGGCCCAGGCGCTGTTTGCCGAAGGCCGTATCAGCGATGCCGAAGCCGTGCTGGTTGCGCTGCTGGGCGAGGACAACACCAACGCCGGCGCGTTGATCCTGTACGCGCGCTGCCTGGCCGAACGCGGTGAATTGGGCGAAGCCCAGACCGTGCTGGACGCCGTCAAAAGCGACGCTCACAAGGCTGCCCTCGCCGGGGCCAAGGCGCAAATCACCTTCCTGCGCCAGGCTGCCGACTTGCCAGACGCCGCCGAACTGAAAAGCCGCCTGGCGCAAAATCCGCAAGACGACGAAGCCGCCTACCAATTGAGCATCCAGCAACTGGCGCGCCAGCAGTACGACGCGGCGCTGGAGGGCCTGCTCAAGTTGTTTATCCGCAACCGCAGCTACAGCGAAGGCTTGCCCCACAAGACCTTGCTGCAGGTGTTCGAACTGCTGGGCAATGACCACCCACTGGTCACGGTGTACCGCCGCAAGTTGTTCGCTGCGCTGTACTAATCGCCGATCCAGCTGTACAGCGGCGTATCCCCGCCGCTGGCCACTTTTACCTTGGCGCTGTGGCGCAGGCGCACCAGCAGGCGCTTGCCCGTTGCCGCGTCGCCGGCCAAGCCTTCCAGTTGATCGAGTAATTCCAGGCCACTGAGTTGCCCGGCCTGGCGCAACATCGCCTGGGCTTTGTGCCACAGATCATCATCCTGTTTGGCCGGCGCCACGGGTGCGGCAGCCGCACTGGCCGTGGGTGTGGCCTGCAACTGCGCGCCCAGGCGCGCCCAATCGCTGTCATCCAGTTCCAGGGTCAAGTCCACCGGCAGATCGCCAACGGTTCCACGAATTCGCAACATCGTCCTTACTCCTGCACATTTCTGACCGGCATGCTCCCATGCGGCTTGCGCAACGCCAAGCGGGCGGTCAAACTCTCACCACCATTGTTATAAGATCACATAACAAAACTTTCATCTTCGGGAGCCCTCTCATGCGCCGTCTGCTGCTTGCTTTGCCGTTTGCCCTGCTGCCACTCGCCATTGCTCACGCGGCTGACGAGCATGAACATGAACACGGCAGCCTCGGCGCTCACGAACATGGTGTCGGGCGCCTCAACGCCGTACTTGACGGCCAGGCGCTTGAGTTGGAATTTGACAGCCCAGCCATGAACCTCGTGGGCTTCGAACATAAAGCCAGCACTCCAGCCGACAAAGCCAAGGTCGCCGCCGCACGCAAACAGCTTGAAAACCCACTGGCCCTGTTCAGCCTGCCCAAAGCCGCCGGTTGTGTGATCAGCACCCAGGAACTCAACAGCCCGCTGTTCGGCGACAAGCCGGAAGCCGATCATGATGATGACGATGACCACGCCACCGACGGCAAAGGCGCCGCCGCCCACGAGCATCATCACGACCACAGCGAAATACACGCCCACTACCAATTCACCTGTGCCACGCCGACGGCCTTGAGCAACCTGGACCTGACCCAAGTGTTCAAGACCTTCCCCGCGACCCAGAAAATCCAGGTACAACTGATCGGCCCAAGCGGCCAGCAAGGTGTTGAAGCGACGGCCACCGCAGCCACCCTGAAGTTCTGAGTTCACATGACCCAAGCACTGATCGAACTGTCCGACCTGGGCTTCAACTGGCCCGGTCACCCACCGTTGCTGGACATCCCCGCGTTCCGCCTGGAAGCGGGGGAAACCCTGTTTCTCAAGGGCCCGAGCGGCAGTGGCAAAACCACGCTGCTGGGGTTGTTGGGTGGCGTGCAGAAACCCAGCCGCGGCAGCATCCGCCTGCTCGGCCAGGAACTGACCGACCTCTCGGCCGGCGCCCGTGACCGCTTCCGCGTCGACCACACCGGCTACATCTTCCAGCAATTCAACCTGCTGCCGTTTTTGTCGGTGCGCGAAAACGTCGAGCTGCCTTGCCACTTTTCCAAACTACGCGCGCAGCGGGCGATCCAGCGTCACGGCAATGTCGACCAGGCGGCCGCGACCTTGCTCGCGCACCTGGGTTTGAAAGACAAGGACTTGCTGGAGCGTCGCGCCGACTCGCTGTCCATCGGCCAGCAACAACGGGTCGCCGCTGCCCGCGCGCTGATCGGCCAGCCGGAGCTGGTCATTGCCGACGAGCCCACCTCGGCCCTGGATTACGACGCCCGCGAAGCCTTCATCCGACTGTTGTTCGCCGAATGCCGCGAAGCCGGCGCCAGCCTGTTGTTTGTCAGCCATGACCAGAGCCTGGCGCCCCTGTTCGACCGCCACCTGTCGCTGGCCGAACTCAATCGCGCCGCCACGCCCGCAGAGGTTTGAGATGTATCTGTTTCGTCTAGCCATGGCCAGCCTGGCTAACCGCCGCTTTACCGCGATCCTCACCACCTTCGCCATCGCCCTGTCCGTGTGCCTGTTGTTGGCCGTGGAACGGGTGCGCGTTGAGGCGCGCAACAGTTTCGCCAGCACCATCAGCGGCACCGACCTGATCGTCGGTGCACGTTCCGGCTCGGTCAACCTGCTGCTGTACTCGGTGTTTCGTATCGGCAATGCCACCAACAACATTCGCTGGGACAGCTACGAGCACTTCGCCGCCAGCCCCCAGGTGAAATGGGCGATCCCGATTTCCCTTGGCGACTCCCATCGCGGCTACCGGGTGATGGGCACCAACGCCTCCTACTTCGAGCACTACCAGTACGGGCGCAAGCAGAACCTCGAACTGGCCAGCGGCCGTGCCTTCGCCACCGATCCCTTTGAAGTGGTGCTCGGCGCCGAAGTCGCCGACGCGCTGCACTACAAGCTGGGTGACAAGCTGGTACTCGCCCACGGCGTCGCGGTGGTCAGCCTGGTCAAGCACGACGACAAACCGTTCACCGTGGTCGGTATCCTCAAGCGAACCGGCACGCCGGTGGACCGCACGCTGCATATCAGCCTCGGCGGTATGGAAGCGATCCATATCGACTGGCACAACGGTGTGCCGGCCCAGGGCAAAGGCCGTATCAGCGCCGACCAGGCACGCAACATGGACCTGACGCCACAAGCGATTACCGCGTTCATGCTCGGCCTGAACAACAAGATTTCCACCTTTGCCCTGCAACGGGAGATCAACGAGTTCCGCGGTGAGCCAATGCTGGCGATCCTGCCCGGAGTGGCACTGCAAGAGCTGTGGAGCATGATGGGCACCGCTGAAAAAGCCTTGTTCGTGATCTCGCTGTTCGTGGTGTTGACCGGTTTGATCGGCATGCTCACGGCGATCCTCACCAGCCTCAACGAACGCCGCCGCGAGATGGCGATCCTGCGTTCGGTAGGCGCACGCCCGTGGCATATCGCGACGCTGCTGATCTTCGAAGCCTTCGCCCTGGCATTGTCCGGCGTGGTGGCGGGCGTGGGCCTGCTGTATGTGTGCATTGCCGCCTCACGCGGTTATCTGCAGGCCAACTATGGCCTGGACCTGCCAATGTCATGGCCGAGTGAATATGAATGGACCTTGCTCGCCGGTATCCTGGGCGCAGCACTGTTGATGGGCAGCGTGCCGGCGTGGCGCGCCTATCGACAATCTTTGGCCGATGGCCTGTCCATCCGTTTATGAGGAAGGCTTCGATGCGTCGTGCCCTGCTTGCATTATTGTTACTGGTGGTCGTGCCTGCCTGGGCATCCGACGCGCCCAAGGATCTGTCGTGGCAGGAGATGATCCCACCGGACGCGCCGCCGGAACTCCCCAATATGAAGCCGCTGCACGACCTGTCGAACATGGCCGATGCGTTGTCCGTCGAAGCCGCGCCTGCGGCCAAGCAGGACCTGCCCAATGCGCCGGTGGTGCAAAGCCTGGACGGCCAGCACATCCGTTTACCGGGGTATATCGTGCCTTTGGAAGTCAGCGAAGAAGGCCGTACCACCGAGTTCCTGCTGGTGCCGTATTTCGGCGCATGCATCCACGTGCCGCCACCGCCGTCGAACCAGATCGTGCACGTGAAAAGCGAAGTCGGCGTGAAACTCGATGAGTTGTATCAGCCGTACTGGATTGAAGGCTCACTGCAGGTCAAACCATCGTCGAGTGAGCTGGCCGACGCCGGCTACCAGATGGATGCCGAGAAAATCTACGTCTACGAACTGCCGGAATAGCGGGTTATTAGCGTTTCATTGAGCTGAGTCAAAAGCCCAACCGGAACGATCTTTACCATTGGATGTATCTCTTTTCATACATCCTCTGGAGCTCCCATGAACAAGTCCCTGCTCGGCGCGTCCCTTGTCGCGCTCGCCCTCGCCGCCCCGGTCGCCCATGCCCACGAAGCAGGCGACATTCTGGTTCGCGCGGGTGCAATCACCGTGAACCCGAAGGCCGACAGTGGGCACGTGAAGGTTGACCAGGGTCCATTGGCCGGCACCAACCTGGGCGGCAAGGCGACCATGAGCAGCGACACTCAACTGGGCTTGAACTTCGCGTACATGTTCACCAGCCACTGGGGTATCGAACTGCTGGCTGCCACGCCGTTCGAGCACGATGTGAAGCTCAAGAACACCGCCCTTGGCGCCGCCAACGGCAAGCTGGGTTCGCTGAAACACTTGCCGCCGACCTTGAGCGTCGTGTACTACCCGCTGGACAGCAAGTCGGCGTTCCAGCCGTACGTAGGCGCCGGTATCAACTACACCTGGATCTACGACGAGCACGTCGGCGGCCGCGCTCAACAAGCCGGCTTCAGCAACTTCAAGGCCGAGAACTCCTGGGGCTGGGCCGCGCAGATCGGCGCCGACTACATGCTCAACGACAAGTGGATGATCAACGCCCAGGCACGCTACATCGACATCAGTACCAAGGCCACTGTGGACAACAACGCGCTGGGCCAAGGTACGCGCGCCAAGGTCAACGTGGACGTCGACCCGATGGTTTACATGGTGGGTATCGGCTACAAGTTCTAAGCAACACGGCATAACGAATGTGGGAGGGGGCTTGCTCCCGATTGCGGTGAATCAGTCAATGAATCGGTTGACTGACACTCTGCTATCGGGAGCAAGCCCCCTCCCACATTTGGTTTTGTAGGGTGTCAGCTATGGCGGTAGAACCGGTCCAGCAACGCCGGCAGCCCTGCGCGCCACGCCCTGGGTTTGATGCCGAAGGTGTGGAGGATTTTCTTGCAGGCCAACACCGCGTGCTGCGGCTCATCTGCTGCATCCGGCCGGGCGGCGTGGGCCTGGGCGGTCGGTGACTCGATAGCCAGCGCGTGGTAACTGCGCGCTTCGGTGAGGATCGCCTGGCCCAGTGCCAACGGCGTGGTCGCCTCGTGACCGGCGTAGTGGTAAGTACCCCACAGCGGCGCCGCGCAATCCAGCTGTTTGAGCACCGAGATGATCACCCGTGCGGCATCGTCCACCGGCGTCGGGTTACCGCGACGGTCATCAGCCATCAGTAACTCATCCGGTTGCTCGGCACGGGCCAGGAAGCGCCCGAGGGTGCCGTCGACGCTGTCATCCAGCAGCCAGCCAAACCGCAGCAGTACATGCTGCGGGCAGGTGGCCCGCACACTCTGCTCGATACGCCATAACGCCTGGCCACGCAGGCCCAGGGGCACCGGCTCGTCTTTTTCGCTGTAGGCCGTGGCGCGGGAGCCATCGAACACGCGGTAACTGGACGGTTGCAGCAAGGTGATGTTGTGGTGCTGACACAGTTCGGCCAGGCGTTCGACGGCGAACTCCTGTGAAGCCAGACGGGTTTCGCTGACGGTTTCGGCCTGGAACCAGTCGAAATAGTAGGCGAGGTTGATCAACGCATCGGGACGGGTGTCGTCGAGCAATTGGGTGAGGCTCGCGGCATCCCAGCCGTCTTGGGGCGGTTTGGGTGCGAGGAAACCGATATCTTCCTCTGCACCGAGGCGAATCAGCGCCTGCCCGAGGGCATTCCCGCCGCCCAGTAACATAAGGCGCATTCGCATAGATTGAGCAGGCCCGGTCTGTTTGGAACGATGGTTATTATCGGCAGGCGTGTGTGCCTTGCCGTAGGTAGTTGCCAGAATCGTTGCATTTTGCGGGTTTGTAGCGCAACCGTCACTTATAAAGTGCGGGGTTGCAACTTCGACGGACCGGTTGCATATAGAGGCTATGAACCTCCTAGAACCCACGGACAACGTCTTGAACGGCTTTCACCCTGCCGTCAGTGCCTGGTTGCGCAGCACGTTCCCCTCGGTGACCAACGCCCAGGCCCAGGCGTGGCCGTTGATCCGCCAACGCCGTTCGACGCTCATCGCCGCGCCCACCGGGTCCGGCAAGACACTGACGGCCTTTCTCGCAGTGCTCGATGACCTGGTCCACCAGGGCCTGGCCAACGGTGGCGCACTGCCGGACGAGACGCTGGTGGTGTACGTATCGCCGCTCAAGGCACTGTCCAACGATATCCAGATCAACCTGCAAAACCCGCTGGCCGGTATCACCGCGCAGTTGCAAGCGCTTGGCCTGCCGCCGCTGGTGATCCGCACCGCCGTGCGCACGGGCGATACCCCGCAAAAAGACCGCGCCCAGATGCGCAGGCGCGCGCCGCATATCCTGGTGACCACCCCGGAATCGCTCTACGTGTTGCTCGGCTCGGACTCCGGTCGGCAGATGCTCGCCAGCACGCGCACGGTGATCGTCGATGAAATCCACGCCATCGCCGCCAGCAAGCGTGGCAGCCACTTGGCGTTGAGCCTGGAGCGCCTGCAAGGCTTGTGCAGCGAACCGCTGACGCGCATCGGTCTGTCGGCCACGCAAAAACCCATCGAAGCAGTCTCACGCTTTTTGGTTGGCACCGCCCGGGATTGCGCCATCGTCGACATTGGCCACGCCCGCCCTCGCGACCTGGCTATCGAAGTGCCGCCAGTGCCGCTCTCGGCAGTGATGCCCAACGATGTGTGGGAGTTGGTCTATGACCGCCTCGCCACCCTGGCTCGCGAACACCGTACCACGCTGGTGTTCGTCAACACCCGACGCCTGGCCGAACGCCTGGCCCGCCACTTGAGCGAGCGCCTGGGCAGGACCGCCGTGGCCGCCCACCATGGCAGCCTGGCCAAGGAACTGCGCCTGGATGCCGAACAACGGCTCAAGGGCGGCGAGCTGCAAGTGTTGATCGCCACGGCCTCCCTGGAACTGGGGATTGATATCGGCGAGGTCGACCTGGTGTGCCAGATCGGCTCGCCCGGTTCGATCAACGGTTTTCTGCAAAGAGTGGGACGCTCCGGGCACCAGGTCGGCGGTACGCCCAAGGGGCGCCTGTTCGCCACCACCCGCGACGACCTGATCGAATGCGCCGCCCTGCTCGACTGCGTACGCCGTGGCGAACTCGATACGTTGCACATCCCGGTGGCCCCACTGGACGTGCTCGCCCAGCAGATCGTCGCCGAGGTCAGCGCCCGCGAATGGCCGGAGCAAGCGCTGCTGGCGCTCATCCAGCGCGCCGCGCCCTATGCCGCGTTGGATGAACGCCACTACCAGGCGCTGTTGCGCATGCTCACCGAGGGCTACAACAGCCGCCAGGGCATTCGCAGCGCCTACCTGCACCGCGACGCCCTGACTCGTTCCTTACGAGGCCGCCGTGGCGCGAAGCTCTATGCCGTGACCAGCGGCGGCACCCTCCCCGACAACGCCGACTACAGCGTGTTGCTGGAGCCCCAGAACCTGAATATCGGCAGCGTCAACGAAGACTTCGCGGTGGAAAGCATCGCCGGGGACATCTTCCAACTCGGTAATACGTCCTACAGGATTTTGCGGGTTGAAGCTGGCAAAGTGCGGGTCGAAGATGCCCATGGCCAGTCGCCGACCATTCCGTTCTGGCTGGGTGAAGCACCAGGGCGCAGCCAGGAGTTGTCGGCCGCCGTGGCGCGTTTGCAAGGGCAACTGGACACGCTGCTCAGCGCCACGCCCGGGGACCTGCAACCCGCACACGACTGGCTCACCGCGACCCTGGGCCTGAACCGCGCCAGCGCCGAACAGATCCTCGAGTACCTGGCCCGCGCACGCCTGGCCCTCAGCGCGCTGCCGTCCCAGGACACGTTGATCATGGAGCGTTTTTTCGACGCGTCCGGCGGCACCCAACTGATCATCCACACGCCGTTTGGCAGCCGCATCAACCGTGCCTGGGGCCTGGCCCTGCGCAAGCGGTTTTGCCGTACGTTCAACTTCGAGCTGCAAGCGGCGGCCAGCGAGAATGCAATCGTGTTGTCGTTGTCCACCAGCCACAGTTTCGCGCTGGATGAGGTGTGGCGTTACCTCAATAGCCACAGCGCCGAACACATCCTGATCCAGGCCGTGCTGGATGCACCGCTGTTCGGCGTGCGCTGGCGCTGGAACGCCGGCGTGGCCTTGGCCTTGCCGCGCTATATCGGCGGGCGCAAGGTAGCCCCGCAAATCCAGCGCATGAAAAGCGAAGACCTGATCGCCGCGGTCTTTCCCGACCAGATCGCCTGCCTGGAAAACCTCGCCGGCGAGCGCGAGATCCCCGACCACCCGCTGGTAGAACAGACCCTCGATGACTGCCTGCACGAGGCCATGGACAGCGACGCCTGGCTGGCATTGCTGCAGCGCATGGAACGTGGCGAAGTGCGCTTGATCAGCCGCGACCTGCCCGCGCCCTCGCCCATGGCTGCAGAGATTCTCAGCGCACGGCCCTATACCTTTCTCGACGACGCACCGCTGGAAGAGCGACGCACCCAGGCTGTGCTCAACCGACGCTGGAGTGACCCGCAAAGCACCGACGACCTCGGTGCGCTGGACGCCGACGCCATCGCCAGTGTGCGAGAAGAAGCCTGGCCGGCGCCCAATGGCCTGGATGAAATGCATGAGGCGCTGATGAGCCTGGCGTGCATCGCCAGCCGCGAAGTCACCCCGCAATGGGCCCA
The DNA here is from genome assembly GCF_023242475.1 of Pseudomonas sp. MWU15-20650. Taxonomy (GTDB): domain Bacteria; phylum Pseudomonadota; class Gammaproteobacteria; order Pseudomonadales; family Pseudomonadaceae; genus Aquipseudomonas. Next base: position 25,753 of record NZ_JALJFG010000033.1, read on the forward strand.
ATGGCTGCAGGCCCTGGCCAAGACTGGACGTGCTTTTGTCCTACGCAACGGCCTGTGGGTGGCCATTGAGCGCTTGAGTTGTGTGCAGGCGATCTATCCCAATGACCTGCCGCTGCTCCCGGGTTTCGATGAGCCTTGGACCGTCGATGACGCACTGGTGGAGCTGCTGCGCGCACGCCTCGGTGGGTTCGGCCCGTTGACACTGACCGAAATCGCCATGCCCTTGGCGTTGCCGGTCACTGCCGTCACCCAGGCACTGGCTCGCCTGGAACATGAAGGTTACGTGCTGCGCGGCCGTTTCAGCCCCGGCGCCACCGAGGAGCAATGGTGCGAACGCCACTTGCTGGCGCGCATTCATCGCTACACGGTCAAGCGCCTGCGCCGGGAAATCGAGCCCGTGGGGTTGCAGGACTTCATGCGCTTTCTGTTCGATTGGCAGCACCTGTCCGAGGGCACGCGCGGCCAGGGCAGTGCCGTGTTGCCGGAGATTGTCAGCCAGTTCGAAGGGTATGCCGCCGCGACCTCAGCCTGGGACAGTGACTTGCTCAGTGCGCGTATCAAGGATTACTCCAGCACGTGGCTCGACGAACTCTGCCGCAGCGGCAAGCTGGTGTGGACACGCCTGAGCAACAAGGCCAGCGCCATTGCGTTGCGCAGTACGCCAGTGGTGTTGCTACCTCGCAGCCAGGTGTCGCTGTGGAGCGGGCTGACGGAGCTGACCGACAGCACCACGTTGTCGCCCAAGGCGCAAAAGGTCCACCTGGCGCTGCGCGAACACGGCGCACTGTTTTTTGATGAGCTGGTGCACGAAGCCCATCTGCTGCGCAGCGAACTGGAAACCGCCTTGCAGGAACTGGTGGGTGCCGGCTTGGTGAATGCCGACAGTTTTGCCGGGCTGCGTGCACTGACCACGCCCGCCAGCAAGCGCCAGGCGCGCAGCAGTCGGCGCGGGCGCGGCGCGTTTGTCGGTGGCATGGATGACGCGGGGCGCTGGGCCTTGGTGCGCCGCTCAGCCACCGCCGCCAGCCCACACTCCGCCGAAACGCTGGAGCATGTGGCGATGACGCTGCTGCGCCGTTATGGCGTGGTGTTCTGGCGATTGCTGGAGCGCGAGGCGGATTGGTTGCCGAGCTGGCGCGAATTGTTGCGCACCTTCCACCGGCTGGAAGCACGCGGGGAAATCCGTGGCGGGCGATTTGTCAGTGGGCTGGCGGGCGAGCAGTTTGCGTTGCCGGAGGCGATTCCCTTGCTGCGCGAAGTCCGGCGGCGCGCCCATGACGGTAGCTTGATTGCCGTGTGCGGGGCTGATCCGCTGAACCTGGTGGGTACGCTGTTGCCGGGTACCAAGGTGCCAGCGGTGAGCGGTAATCGAATGGTGTATCGCGATGGGGTGCCGGCGGCCGTGATGGTCGCGGGCAAGCAGCAGCTGTTGCTGGAGGTGGATCAGCAGGCGGTGCTGGAAAAGTTGATCCGGCGTTGAGCGTGGGGGACTTCAAGGGCCTCATCGGGGGCAAGCCCCCTCCCACATTTGAATGTGTTCGCCAATCTACAGGTGGGAGGGAGCTTGCTCCCGATGGCGTCAGTTCAGGCGCCCTCAATCACTGCGGGCGCGGCTGTTCGGTCAACATCACCGACTCCGGTTCGTCCACCTGCGCCACGCGCTTAGGTAACAGCACCTGCTGTGGATAAGTCTGCGCGAAGTGCACCTCATCGCAGTTATCCACAAGCTTTTTCAGGCGCTGGTTAAATGCACGACTGACTGTATATTGGCCGCCCGACACCGTACGGAACTGCGCGGTGAGCACCACGCCGTTGAGGTCCATCTTGTCGACCCCAAACACCTCCAGCGGCCCTTGCAGGTTGTACTTGAGGAACACGTCATCGCGAATCGACTGGCCGGCCTCGCGGATCAGTTCCACGGCCTTGTCCACGTCGGTGTCGTAGGTGAACTGCACCGAGAAGAACGCATAGGCGAACTGCCGCGATTGGTTGGTGACCGCCTTGATCTGCCCGAACGGTACCGAGTGCACGAAGCCCTTGCCGTCACGCAGGCGCAGGGTGCGGATGGTCAGCCCCTCGACGGTGCCGGCGTGGCCAGAGTCGAGCACCACCCAGTCGCCGATGGACAGCGTGTCTTCGATGATGATGAACAGGCCGGTGATCACGTCCTGCACCAATTGCTGGGAGCCGAAACCGATGGCCAGGCCCACGACCCCGGCGCCCGCCAGCAGCGGCGCAACGTTGATACCCAGATTAGCCATGGTGGTGATCGCACAAATCACCACCAGGATGATCTTCACCGCATTGCGCAACAGTGGCAGGATGGTTTTGACCCGTGTGCTGGGCTGGCGACTGGAGCGCTTATTCGCGGGTGGTTTGAGTGCTTCCTGGATGGCCGTATCGAGCACCACCCAGAACAACCAGGTCACCAGCAGGATCAGGCCGATGCTGCTGAGGGAATCACTGATTGCCCGCCCCACCGAGTTGCGCTGGGCAAACTCGAACAGTGACACGCCCCAGATACGCCCCAGGATTTCGATAAAGGCAACCGCCATGACAATGCGCAACAACGCATGCAGCAGGCTGAGGAAGCGCTCCTTGTAGGCGCTGCTGCGCTGGATCGACACTTGGCTGCGCGACTTGAACAGATGCTGCAACACCGTGCTGAGAAACACCGTGCCGATCAACAAGAGCGTGGTGAGCAGTGCACAGCGCAGGGCCTCTTGGTTGTCATCGCCGGCGCCGATCAGGTTGACCGCCGAGACCAGCACCATCAACAAAATCGGCCAGTACCAGAGCCCGGAAAACACCCGCAGCGATTGCTGCAATGCCGGGTGCTTGAGACGCTGGGACAACGGCCGATTGCGGATCAGATGGGCGACCGGACGCCGCAGGCGAACCACCAGCACGCCAAAAATCACGGCGGCAAATAGCCCGGTAAATACCGCGATGCTGCTGGTGATATTGCCGCCCAGTTGGCGAACGATTTGCGGGCTGGTCAGCGCATCGCTGAGGGCGGCGAGGAAGCCGATCAAGAACAGCGGCTTGGGGCAGTAATTGCGAATGATCTGTACGGCGGGCCGCTTGTGCCCGACGTTGAACATGACAATCACGCACAACAGCATCGACGTAGAAAAGATGCCGCTGCTGGTGGCGTAGGCCAAACACAGCGCCAGCGCGCGGCCGACCGAAGCGGTTAAAAAGTGACTGACATAAAGGGTCAGTGGCAGGCAGACCAGGGCCGGGACCGTGTAGGGCAATACATACCCGAGCAGCCCTTGCAGGCGCTCGCGTCGTTCTACGAAGGAACGTCGGCTCAAGCGCTGCACGCTCAACCGCCCCAATAACGTCAACAGCGCAAAGGCGCCCACCCATACCCCGGACAACAACAGAAAATCACCCGCCACGCTCCACGGCGAACGTTCGGACGTCTGGTCGACCAAGCGCCCGACTTCATCCGCCGCGCGATCGGCGCGCAGGCGCCAGGCATCCACAAGGCCCTGGTTGAGGTCGAGCTTGTCCTGCACGTCATCGATACTGGAACTGATGGCCCCAAGCAGCCCGCCCTCTACCAGTAACTCCGGCTTGGCCGGCGCAGAAGGCGCTGGTGCGGGGGTTGCAGCTTGCAGTGCGCCGTTGCCACCAAGCAGCAGCATGCCGAGCAGTAATGCAGTTTTTAGATTCAGCAAAACAGCGGGCTCCTTCAGCAGGGTCTGTAAGGAACTGACGGATTTGAAACTCGATCGTTCCCCTGCTTTGCCATCTTTGCTCTACAGGCAAATATCAAATGCCGATCCCTGTCTTTTTCCGCACAAGCCAAACCCAGACACTGCACGCCTGATTGAAACCTACTGGAGTTGCAGCCATGCCCATTGCCTTGCTGGCGCTGACCCTCAGCGCCTTTGCCATCGGGACGACCGAGTTCGTCATCGTTGGCCTGTTACCCACCATCGGTGCCGACCTCGGCGTCGACCTGCCGTCTGCCGGCCTGCTGGTCAGCCTCTACGCCCTCGGCGTGGCCATCGGTGCCCCCGTGTTGACCGCCCTCACCGGCAAAGTGCCGCGCAAGCTCCTGCTGCTGTCGTTGATGGTGCTGTTCACCCTTGGCAACCTGTTGGCCTGGCAGGCACCGAGTTACGAATCCCTGGTGTTGGCGCGCATCGTCACCGGCTTGGCCCATGGGGTGTTTTTCTCGATTGGCTCGACCCTCGCAACCAGCCTTGTGCCCAAGGAAAAAGCCGCCAGCGCGATCGCGATCATGTTTACCGGCTTGACGGTCGCACTGGTGACGGGCGTGCCGCTGGGGACGTTTATCGGCCAGCATTTCGGCTGGCGCGAAACCTTCCTCGCCGTTTCGGCCCTGGGTGTGATCGCGTTCATCGGAAGCCTGATCTACGTACCGAACACCATCGCCCACAGCAAACCCGCCTCGCTGCTGCAACAACTGCAGGTGCTCAAGCAACCTCGGCTGTTGCTGGTGTACGCCATGACGGCGATCGGCTATGGCGGCTCGTTTATCGCGTTTACGTTTCTGGCGCCGATCCTTCAGGACATCTCAGGTTTCAGCGCCAGCACCGTAAGCCTGGTGTTGCTGGTGTACGGCATCTCGGTGGCGGCCGGGAACATCTGGGGCGGCAAGCTGGCTGATCAGCGTGGCCCGATCAGCGCGTTGAAAATCATCTTCACCTTGCTTGCCGTCGTGCTGTTTATCCTGACATTAACCGCCAGTAACCCATGGCTGGCCCTGGCCACCGTGCTGGTGTGGGGCGCGGTCGCCTTCGGCAACGTGCCCGGCCTGCAAGTGTATGTGGTGCGCCAGGCGGAACATCACACGCCAAATGCGGTGGACGTGGCCTCAGGGCTGAACATTGCCGCGTTCAACCTGGGAATCGCCGGTGGTGCCTGGGCCGGTGGTTTGATCGTGGCTCACATGGGCTTGATCCACACGGCATGGATCGGCGGCCTGGTGGTGTTGGTGGCGCTGGCGCTGACCGCTTGGAGTGGTCGCCTGGATCGCCTTGGCCCGGTGTATGCCGAGAGCACAACACGGGCGGTTGCGGGGCACTGACCCGCCAGAAAGTGCCCCCCTGTTCCATAAGGCTCACACACCAAAGCGGCTACGGTAATCGCTTGGGGTGAGGCCGGTGATTTTCTTGAAGGTGGCGCGAAAGGCACTCGGGTCCTGATAGCCCACGGTCCAGGCAATATGGTCGATGGTGCCGTTAGTAAACTCGAGCATCTGCCGCGCCTTGCCAACGCGTAAGTGCTGGCAATACTCGGTAGGTTTCAAGCCTGTGGCGTTGCGAAAGCGCCGCAGGAATGTGCGCTCTTCCAGACCCGCCTTGTGTGCCATCACGGCGACGGACACCTCCACCGCGCCATTGGCTTGCAACCAATGCTGAACCTTGAGAATCGAGCCGTCACCGTGCCCCAGAATCGGCGCAAAGTTGCTGCCACATTGGCTGGCGCTGTCGCTGTGCTCAATCACCAGGAAACGCGCAGTGTCGGCGGCAATACTCGGCCCCATCAGCCGGTCGACCAGGCGCAGCCCCAGCTCGGACCAGGCCATCAGCCCGGCACTGGTAATCAGGTCGCCGTCATCGACAATGGGTTTATTCGCCTCCAGGCGCACGGCCGGGTAACGGGCAGCGAATGATTGAGCTGAGGACCAATGAGTGGTGGCGCTGCGTCCGTCCAGCAACCCACTGCGCGCCAGCATGATCGAGCCAACACACACACCGCCGAGCACCGTACCCGCCGCGTGCTGCCGACGAATCCACTCCAGCAGTGCAGGCGGCGCTTGTTGTTCCGTGAACTCACCAATCGACGGCGGTACCAGCACGGCCATCAACGGTTGTTCCGGGCCGGGGTCGCTGTCGAATACCCGCGCCGGCGTGCCAGCAGCATCCACCTGCCAATGGCTGATCCGCAGCAGCGGCAATTGCGCGGATGCATGCTCGGCGGCGATCCGGTTGGCCACCCCGAACAGATCAGTCAAACCGTGCACCGCTGCCAGTTGTGCGCCCTGGTAGATCAATACCCCCAGCTCGACGGTCGAGCGTTGCAACGCCATTGTCAGTTTTCCCCCGGTTATTGTCGGTGCAGCCAATCCTCGGACCGGCCGTCAGCTAACATACTGAGCCCATCAACCCATCACGAGGCAACCCCCATGGCCAAGCAAGCGCTCATCCTAATCGATATCCAGAACGACTACTTCCCCCAAGGCAAGTGGCCGCTTGACGGCGTAGACGCCGCGGCGGACAAGGCAGCGCAGGTGCTTCAGGCTTTTCGACAGGCGGGCGATGCGGTGATTCATGTGCGCCATGAGTTCGCTGACGAAAACGCGCCATTCTTCACACCGGGTTCCGCAGGCGCGCAGTTGCATGCCAAGGTGCTGAACGAGGGCAGTGAGCCAGTAGTCCTCAAGCACTTCGTGAATGCGTTTCGCCAGACCAACCTGCGTACATTGCTGGAGCAACGCAGCATTACCGATGTGGTCGTGGTCGGCAGCATGAGCCATATGTGCATTGACGCCGTGGTACGGGCGGCAGCGGACCTGGGCTACAAGGTCACGGTGATTCATGACGCATGCGCCACCCGCGACCTGGAATTCAATGGGCAGGTGATTCCGGCGGCGCAGGTGCACGGGGCCTACATGGCATCCCTGGCATTTGGGTATGCGGGCGTGGTGTCGGCGGATGAATACTTGCAGGCTCAAGCGGCGGCGGCATGACCGCCACTTGTGTGGGTGCCTTCAGCGGGTGGCGATGATGAACAGGCGCGGAAATGGCAACAACACGGTGCCATTGGCCAGGGCGGGATAAGCCTGGCTGATCCGTGCCTGATACGCCTGCAGGAAAGCAGCCTTTTCGCTATCGCTCAGCGGCGCAAGAAATGGCCGCAGCGCTGAAGCCTTGAACCACTCCACCACCGCCCCGTGATCCGTCAGCGGGTGCTGATAGGTGGTACGCCACACGTCGACGGTGCTGCAATGCATGCTCAGCAGTTCGTAGTAGTAACTCGCGGTGTGCCGCTCATTGTGTTTGACCGCGCCGATCTTTGCGGCCCATGGACCATCGGCCGCGACTTCGCGAGCCAGGCGATGGGCGGGTTCGTCGAGGTTGTCCGGCGTTTGTACCGCCAGCGTACCGCCCTGTGCCAGCTGGTTGACCAAATGCGGGTAGAGCGTGGCGTGGTCGGGTAGCCATTGCAGCGAGGCGTTGGCCAGGATCACATCGAATGTTTGTCCAGGGTTCCAGGCACCGATATCGGCCAGTTCAAAGTTCAGTGCCGGCAGGCGGTTGCGCGCATCGGCCAGCATGTCATCGGAGCTGTCCATGCCGGTGACTTGTGCTTGCGCGAAGCGCTCGGCCAGCACCTCGGTGGAGTTGCCGGGGCCGCAGCCCAAGTCAACAGCCGTGCGTACGTCGGTATTGGGAATGGCCGCCACCAGGTCGCGGACGGGGCGAGTGCGCTGTTGTTCAAACATCGTGTACTGCTTGGCGGACCAGGTCATCGCGGCTTTCCTTCTTTTTAGCGGTTGGCTACAGCCTAAATCTTGTGAGCCATGAGAACAAATGCCAGGATTGAAGCCCTCCCATACCTGAAAAGTATCCCTATGTTGGAGCTTCGCCAGCTTAGAGCCTTCGTTGCCATTGCCGAGGAAGGCTATATCACCCGTGCAGCCGAACGCCTGGGTATGCAGCAGCCGCCACTGACTCGGCTGCTGCAAAGCCTCGAAGCCGAGTTGGGCGTTGTGTTGATGGAACGCCTGCCACGGGGCGTACGCCCCACCACTGCGGGGCTGGCGTTGCTGGAGGAAGCGCGAGATGTGTTGGCACGTGTCGACGGTGTCGCAGACATAGTGCGTCGGGCCGCCCGCGGTGAGCGAGGCCGACTGTCCATTGGGTTTACCAGTTCGGCGGCCTTGCACCCGTTCGTACCCAGCGTGTTGCGACGGTTCCGCGAAACCTTCGTGGGCGTCTCGGTGGCCCTGGAGGAAGCGGGCACTGGCGAACTGTTGGACGCCTTGCTGCATGAAAAACTCGACGCGGCGTTTATCCGCTCACCACTCAGCGGAACACAGGCGTTGCAGGATGAGCCCATTCTGGTGGAGCCCATGCTGCTGGCGTTGCCCACCGATCATCCATTGGCGATCGATGCTGCATCTCCCCTGCCCTTGGCGGCATTGGCGACCGAGTCCTTTGTGCTTTATCGACGACGCGTGGGGCTCGGGTTGTATGACGCGATCCTGGTGGCTTGCCGTGAAGCGGGGTTCAGCCCGCAGGTGGTCCAGGAAGCACCACGCATGACCGCGACGTTGAGCCTGGTGGCAGCGGGTCTGGGGGTCTCTATTGTGCCGGCGTCGATGCAACGCCTGCGCGGAGATGGCATCGTCTATCGGGCGTTGACGGAGTGCCAGAGCCTGGTGGCGCCACTGCATCTGGCGACGCGAACAGGTGACGACTCCGCGGTACTGCGCCGGTTCAAGGCAATGGTGGTAGCAGCAGCCTCGACGGATACCTGATCAACGACCATAAAAAACCCCCGATGCTTTCGCTATCGGGGGTTTTACTCGTTCTGGGTCGTGGACCTAGAACGGGATATCGTCATCAAAGCTGTCGAAATCCGGAGCCGGCTGAGGAGCCGCCTGCTGAGGCGCTGGACGCGACTCACGCTGTGGCTGCTGGCTTGGCTGCGGACGCGACTGCTGAGGACGCGGTGCCGAGTTGGACATGCCACCCTGGCCCTGTTGGTCGCCCTGTGGACGGCCACCCAGCAGTTGCATGGTGCCTTGCATGTCGACCACGATTTCGGTGGTGTAACGCTTGATGCCGTCTTTTTCCCACTCGCGGGTTTGCAGTTTACCTTCGATGTAGACCTGCGAACCTTTACGCAGGTATTCACCCGCGATCTCTGCAACCTTGCCGAACATCGACACACGGTGCCATTCGGTTTTCTCGACCTTCTGGCCGGTTTGCTTGTCGGTCCACTGTTCGCTGGTCGCCAGACTCAGGTTGGTCACGGCATTACCGTTAGGCAAGTAGCGAACCTCGGGATCCTGGCCGCAAGTACCGACCAATATGACTTTGTTAACCCCACGGGCCATAACGTTCTCCTAGGCTGGGCGCGCTGTCGGCACTGGGTTGACCAGTTGCTCGAGCGTCGCGCGATCCAATAATTCGGTGTCCAATTTGATGTAAATGGCTGCCTCTTCGGCAACCACGACTGCATCGGTTACCCCAACGACGGCCTTCAGGCGCTCTACCAGGCCAGCTTCACGAACGGCTTCGGGCGACAACGGCATGCGCAGGCTTGTAACGTATGGGGGTTCGCGCATGGTAACAGCAAAGACCAGCCAAAGTGCAGCCAGCCCGGCGCATCCCAGGAACACAACCGACAAACCGCCATGCTGGAACATCCAGCCACCCATGATGCCGCCCAGTGCGGAGCCAAGGAACTGGCTGGTGGAATACACCCCCATCGCCGTGCCCTTGCCGCCGGCCGGTGAAACTTTACTGATCAGCGAAGGCAGCGAAGCTTCCAGCAGGTTGAACGCGGTGAAGAACACCACCGTGCCGATTACCAGCGCCCGCAGGCTATCGCCGAACTGCCAGAAGAATAGCTCAGTGAGCATCAGTGTCGCGACGGCGCCGAGTAAAACTCGTTTCATTTTGCGTTTCTTCTCGCCATAGATGATGAACGGAATCATGGCGAAGAACGAAATCAACAAGGCGGTCAGGTAGACCCACCAGTGTTGTTCCTTGGGCAGACCGGCTTTTTGCACCAGGGCCAGGGGCAATGCGACGAAGCTGCACATCAACATCGCGTGCAACACGAAGATACCTAAATCCAGGCGCAGCAGATCCGGGTGCTTGAGCGTCGGCAATAACGCCTTGCGTGCGACGCCGGACTCACGGTGCTGCAGCGTGCCAGTAGAGCGCGGCACCATGAAGGCCACGATCACGATACCGAACAACGCCATGCCACCGGTGGCCAGGAACAAGCCGTGCAAGCCAAACGCGCGCGTCAGCAAAGGGCCGACCACCATGGCCACGGCAAACGAAAGACCGATGGTCATGCCGATCATGGCCATGGCCTTGGTGCGGTGTTGTTCGCGGGTGAGGTCAGACAGCAACGCCATGACCGCGGCGGAAATCGCACCGGCGCCCTGCAGCACGCGCCCGGCGATCACGCCCCAGATCGAATCGGACTGTGCCGCAAGCACGCTGCCAAGGGCAAATACGATCAGCCCGAGGTAAATCACCGGGCGACGGCCAATACGGTCGGAAATGATCCCGAACGGAATCTGGAAGATCGCCTGGGTCAGTCCGTAGGCGCCAATGGCCAGGCCGATCAATGCGGGGGTCGCTCCTGCGAGATCCATTCCATAGGTCGCCAGCACCGGCAACACCATAAACATGCCAAGCATACGGAAGGCGAACACCAGGGCCAGACCGCTTGCCGCTCGGGTCTCGCCGCTACTCATGCGTTCGCTGTGGGGATCGTGCATGGAAAAACCTCGTGTGAACCGGCGGCGATTCTACCAGTCCCATCGATTGAGAGGGTATATGCGGCGCTTTGCCGCGCAGCTTTCATGTAAGGCTGCAAGCAGCCTTTTGACAGTGTATATTCATCCAGTCTTTAGCCGTATACTCCAGCATTATTTACGCCCGCCGTGCGAGGCCATCTTGGACAAGATCCTGATTCGTGGGGCTAGAACCCACAACCTGAAGAACATCGACCTGACCCTGCCCCGGGACAAACTGATCGTTATCACCGGCTTGTCCGGGTCCGGCAAATCGTCCCTGGCGTTCGACACGCTGTATGCCGAAGGTCAGCGTCGCTATGTGGAGTCACTGTCGGCCTATGCCCGACAGTTCCTGTCGATGATGGAAAAACCCGACGTCGACACCATCGAAGGTTTGTCGCCGGCGATTTCCATCGAGCAGAAGTCAACCTCCCATAACCCGCGCTCCACTGTGGGTACCATCACCGAAATCTACGACTACTTGCGCCTGCTGTACGCACGGGTAGGTATCCCCCGCTGCCCGGACCACGACATTCCACTGGAAGCCCAGACTGTCAGCCAGATGGTCGACCTGGTGCTGGCCCAGCCGGAAGGCGCCAAGCTGATGCTGCTGGCGCCGGTTATTCGCGAGCGCAAGGGTGAACATCTTTCGGTCTTCGAAGAGCTGCGTGCACAAGGTTTCGTGCGCGCACGCATCAACGGCAAGCTCTATGAGCTGGATGAAGCGCCGAAGCTCGACAAGCAGAAAAAGCATTCCATCGATGTCGTGGTCGACCGTTTCAAGGTACGTGCCGACCTGCAACAGCGCTTGGCGGAATCGTTCGAGACCGCACTGAAACTGGCCGATGGCATTGCCTTGGTAGCGCCGATGGACGACGAGCCGGGTGAAGAAATCATCTTCTCCGCACGCTTTGCCTGCCCGATTTGTGGCCATGCCATCAGCGAGCTGGAGCCCAAGCTGTTTTCCTTCAACAACCCGGCCGGCGCGTGCCCGACCTGCGATGGCCTGGGTGTGAAACAATTCTTCGACATCAAGCGCCTGGTCAATGGCGAGCTGACGTTGGCGGAGGGGGCGATACGCGGCTGGGACAGGCGTAACGTCTACTACTTCCAGATGCTGGGGTCGCTGGCGTCCCACTATAAATTCAGCCTGGAAGTGCCCTTCAATCAATTGCCAGCTGACCAGCAGAAAGTCATCCTGCACGGCAGTGGTTCGCAGAATGTCGACTTCAAATACCTGAATGACCGTGGCGACATCGTCAAACGCTCCCACCCATTCGAAGGCATTGTGCCGAACCTGGAACGCCGCTACCGCGAGACCGAGTCGGCAAGCGTGCGCGAAGAGCTGGCGAAATTCCTCAGCACCCAACCTTGCCCGGACTGCCGGGGCACGCGGCTGCGTCGCGAGGCTCGCCATGTATGGGTCGGTGAGAAAACATTGCCGGCGGTGACCAACCTGCCGATTGGCGATGCCTGCGAGTACTTTGGTGTGCTCAAGCTGACGGGGCGTCGTGGGGAGATTGCCGACAAGATCCTCAAGGAGATCCGCGAGCGCCTGCAGTTCCTGGTTAACGTTGGCCTGGACTATTTGTCGCTGGATCGTAGCGCCGATACCTTGTCGGGCGGTGAGGCCCAGCGGATTCGTCTGGCCAGCCAGATTGGCGCGGGCCTGGTCGGCGTGCTGTATATCCTTGATGAACCATCGATTGGCTTGCATCAGCGCGATAACGATCGCCTGCTGGGCACGCTGAAACACCTGCGGGATATCGGCAATACGGTGATTGTGGTCGAGCACGATGAAGACGCAATTCGCCTGGCCGATTACGTGGTCGATATCGGCCCGGGCGCCGGCGTACATGGTGGCCATATCGTCGCCCAAGGTACGCCTGCCGAGGTAATGGCCCACCCGGACTCACTGACAGGCAAGTACCTCTCCGGCCGTGTGAAGATTGAAGTGCCGGCCAAGCGCACGCCACGCAACAAGAAGATGGCGCTGCACCTCAAGGGCGCGCGTGGCAACAATTTGCGCAATGTCGACCTGGAAATCCCATTGGGCTTGCTGACCTGCGTGACTGGTGTGTCCGGTTCAGGCAAGTCGACACTGATCAACAACACCCTGTTCCCCTTGAGTGCCACCGCCTTGAACGGCGCGACCACCCTGGAAGCGGCTGCACATGACAGCATCAAGGGCCTGGAGCTTCTGGACAAAGTGGTCGATATCGACCAAAGCCCGATTGGCCGAACACCGCGCTCCAACCCCGCGACCTACACCGGGCTGTTTACGCCGATTCGCGAGCTGTTTGCGGGTGTCCCGGAAGCCCGTTCGCGAGGCTATGGGCCTGGCCGTTTCTCATTCAACGTCAAGGGCGGGCGCTGCGAGGCGTGCCAGGGCGATGGCCTGATCAAGGTGGAGATGCACTTCCTGCCGGACATCTACGTGCCGTGCGATGTGTGCAAGAGCAAACGCTATAACCGCGAAACCCTGGAGATCAAATACAAGGGCAAGAGCATCCACGAAACCCTGGAAATGACCATCGAGGAGGCCCGGGAGTTCTTCGACGCGGTACCGGCATTGGCGCGCAAGCTCCAGACGCTGATGGACGTGGGTCTGTCGTACATCAAACTGGGTCAGTCGGCCACTACGCTGTCGGGGGGCGAGGCGCAACGGGTCAAGCTGTCTCGTGAGCTGTCCAAACGTGATACCGGCAAGACCTTGTATATCCTCGATGAGCCGACCACCGGCTTGCATTTTGCGGATATCCAGCAATTGCTGGACGTTCTGCACCGCTTGCGAGACCACGGCAACACCGTTGTGGTGATCGAGCACAACCTTGATGTGATCAAGACCGCCGACTGGCTGGTAGACCTCGGGCCGGAAGGCGGCTCCAAGGGAGGCCAGATCATTGCGGTGGGCACGCCGGAGCAGGTCTCCGAAATGCCACAGTCGCACACCGGCTACTACTTGAAGCCATTGTTGGCGCGCGATAAAGCCTGATTTATCGGGCCCATGAAAAAGCCCCTGTCACTTTGCGGTGACAGGGGCTTTTTTGTAGGTGAATCAGCACTGCGATTGCAGGTAATTCTCCAGACCGATCAATTTGATCAGGCCCAACTGCTTTTCCAACCAATAGGTGTGATCTTCTTCGGTGTCATTCAACTGTACGCGGAGGATTTCACGGGTGACATAGTCGTTGTGCTGCTCGCAGAGCTCGATGCCTTTGCAGAGCGCGGCACGGACCTTGTATTCGAGGCGAAGATCGGCAGCGAGCATGTCAGGCACCGTGGTACCCACATCCAGGTCGTCAGGACGCATGCGCGGGGTGCCTTCCAGCATCAGGATACGGCGCATCAGTGCGTCAGCGTGCTGTGCCTCTTCTTCCATCTCATGGTTGATACGTTCGTAGAGCTCGGTGAAGCCCCAATCTTCGTACATACGCGAATGGATGAAATATTGGTCACGAGCTGCCAGTTCGCCCGTCAGCAACGTGTTGAGGTAATCGATTACGTCGGGGTGACCTTGCATCGCCCTACATCTCCCTGCTTGAAAGTCTGTAGTTTGAACCATGATGACTCGGAGGTCACGGGATCAACGGCAGAAAAGTGAAGATTTCCGGAGAAAAGTAGCTGAAATAACGCAAAAACCGCCCAAATGAGGGCGGTTCTGCTTATCGTTTAGAGTCAGTTAAGCGATACACCCAGGGCCTTTGCGATTGCTTCTCCATAAGCGGGGTCTGCCTTATAGAAGTGCTGCAACTGACGTTGAACCACATCGCTGGAGACACCGCCCATCGCACCGGCAATGTTGCTGGTGAGCAGGGCTTTCTGCTCGTCGCTCATGAGGCGGAACAGCGCGCCGGCATGGCTGTAGTAGTCCGTGTCTTCACGGTGATCGTACCGATCGGCAGCGCCGCTCAGGGCCAGCGCCGGCTCTGCGTACTGCGGAGCCTGCTTCGGTGCATCGGCGTAGCTGTTTGGCTCGTAGTTGGGAGCCGCACCGCCGTTACTACCGAAAGCCATGGAACCGTCACGCTGGTAGCTATTCACCGGGCTACGAGGCGCATTTACCGGCAGTTGCTGGTGGTTGGTGCCAACACGGTAGCGGTGAGCATCGGCGTAAGCGAAAACACGACCTTGCAGCATACGGTCTGGCGATAAGCCAACACCTGGGACCATGTTGCTTGGACCGAACGCGGCCTGCTCCACTTCGGCGAAGTAGTTTTGCGGGTTGCGGTTCAATTCCAGCTCGCCGACTTCGATCAACGGGAACTCCTTCTGCGACCAAGTCTTGGTCACATCGAAGGGGTTCTCGTAGTGAGCGTTGGCCTGGGCCTCAGTCATGATCTGGATGCAGACGCGCCATTTCGGGAAATCACCGCGCTCGATCGCACCAAACAAATCGCGCTGGGCGTAATCAGGGTCGGTACCGGCCAGGCGTGCAGCTTCGGCCGGCGCCAGGTTCTTGATGCCTTGCTTGGTTTTATAGTGCCACTTCACCCAGTGCCGCTCGCCCTTGGCGTTGATCAAGCTATAAGTGTGGCTACCGAAGCCATGCATGTGACGGTAGCCGTCAGGAATGCCACGGTCCGAAAACAGGATGGTGACCTGATGCAGCGCCTCCGGTGAATGTGACCAGAAGTCCCACATCATCTGCGCGCTTTTCAGGTTGCTTTGCGGCAGGCGTTTCTGGGTATGGATAAAGTCAGGGAACTTCAGGGGGTCACGGATGAAGAACACAGGGGTGTTATTACCCACAATGTCCCAATTGCCTTCTTCGGTGTAGAACTTCAAGGCGAAGCCGCGTGGGTCACGCTCAGTGTCAGCCGAGCCGCGCTCGCCGCCTACAGTGGAAAACCGCAGGAAGGTCGGGGTTTGCTTACCGATGGACTCAAACAGCTTGGCGCTGGTGTACTGCGTAATGTCTTGGGTGACAGTGAAGGTGCCATAGGCGCCCGAGCCCTTAGCGTGTACACGGCGCTCAGGAATGTTTTCACGGTTGAAATGAGCGAGCTTCTCGATCAGATGAAAATCGTCGAGCAGCAACGGGCCGCGCGGACCGGCGGAACGGGAATTCTGGTTATCCGCAACGGGCGCGCCGCTGGCGGTAGTAAGGATTTTATTCTGGCTCATGCTCAATTTCCCTCAGGTCGGACTTGGAACTGCCGGCTAATCGGCTTGGATGAAGTATCGATCATCAATATGACGTCTACAAATTCATTAAATTGTAGGCATCGATAGAGAATAACTACCAAACCCTACAAACCTCATAGTTCCGAGCATATTCCGTGGGGGACTTGTACGTATCGCGCTTTTATAACGCGCACAAAAAACCGGGCACTAGGCCCGGTTCTTCGTTGCAGACTGTCGTCTTACTCGGCGCTTACAGCTTCGCCGGCAGTAGCACGATCAACCAACTCGACGTACGCCATAGGCGCGTTGTCGCCAGCGCGGAAACCGCACTTGAGGATGCGCAGGTAGCCACCCTCACGGGTAGCGTAACGCTTGCCCAGGTCGTTGAAGAGCTTACCAACGATAGCTTTCGAACGAGTACGGTCGAAAGCCAGACGGCGGTTAGCCAGGCTGTCTGTCTTGGCCAAAGTGATCAGCGGCTCAGCAACGCGACGCAGTTCTTTAGCTTTCGGCAGTGTAGTTTTGATCAGCTCGTGCTCGAACAGCGACACCGCCATGTTTTGGAACATGGCCTTGCGGTGCGAGCTGGTACGGCTCAGGTGACGACCACTTTTACGATGACGCATGGTTCATTCCTTACCAAACTCACGTTCGGTGATTACGACGATCAGGCAGTCGCCTTGTCGTCCTTCTTAAGACTTGCAGGCGGCCAGTTGTCGAGGCGCATGCCGAGGGACAGACCGCGGGAGGCCAGAACGTCCTTGATTTCAGTCAAGGATTTCTTGCCCAGGTTCGGAGTCTTCAACAGTTCTACTTCGGTACGCTGAATCAGGTCGCCGATGTAGTAAATGTTTTCCGCCTTAAGGCAGTTAGCCGAACGTACAGTCAGTTCCAGATCGTCAACCGGGCGAAGCAGGATCGGATCGATCTCGTCTTCCTGCTCGATTACCACAGGTTCGCTGTCACCTTTGAGGTCGACGAACGCAGCCAACTGCTGTTGCAGAATGGTTGCAGCGCGGCGGATAGCCTCTTCAGGATCCAGAGTACCGTTGGTTTCCAGATCAATAACCAGCTTGTCCAGGTTAGTACGCTGCTCGACACGGGCGTTTTCCACCACGTATGCGATACGGCGAACCGGGCTGAACGAAGAGTCAAGCTGCAAGCGACCAATGCTGCGGCTTTCGTCTTCATCGCTCTGACGCGAGTCGGCCGGTTCATAACCACGACCACGAGCTACGGTGAGCTTCATGTTCAGGGCGCCGTTAGACGCCAGGTTAGCGATTACGTGATCGGGGTTAACGATCTCGACATCATGATCCAGCTGAATATCGGCAGCGGTAACCACCCCCGAACCCTTCTTCGACAAGGTCAGCGTAACTTCGTCACGGCCGTGCAGCTTGATAGCCAGACCTTTAAGGTTCAACAGGATTTCAATTACGTCTTCCTGTACACCTTCGATGGCGCTGTACTCGTGGAGCACACCGTCAATCTCGGCCTCGACTACTGCACAGCCGGGCATTGAGGACAACAGGATGCGGCGCAGCGCGTTGCCCAGGGTGTGGCCAAAACCACGCTCGAGAGGCTCGAGAGTGATCTTGGCGCGGGTTGGACTGACAACCTGCACATCAATGTGGCGGGGTGTCAGGAACTCATTTACCGAAATCTGCATGGATGCACCTATTTTCTAGCCCTTACTTGGAGTAGAGCTCGACAATCAGGCTTTCGTTGATGTCGGCGGACAGATCACTGCGAGCAGGAACGTTCTTGAAAACGCCCGACTTCTTCTCAGTGTCTACTTCTACCCATTCTACGCGGCCACGTTGGGCACACAGATCGAGAGCTTGGACAATGCGAAGTTGGTTTTTTGCTTTCTCGCGAATCGCGACCACGTCACCAGCACGAACCTGGTAAGACGGTACGTTAACGGTTTGGCCGTTTACGCTGACGGATTTGTGCGATACCAGCTGACGGGATTCGGCGCGAGTCGAACCAAAGCCCATACGGTATACAACGTTGTCCAGACGGCATTCGAGCAGTTGCAGCAGGTTTTCACCAGTTGCACCTTTCTTGCCAGCAGCTTCTTTGTAGTAGCCGCTGAACTGACGCTCGAGAACGCCGTAGATACGACGGACCTTCTGCTTTTCACGCAGTTGGGTGCCGTAGTCGGACTGGCGACCGCGGCGTTGGCCGTGGATACCAGGTGCTGCTTCAATGTTGCACTTCGATTCGATCGCGCGCACGCCGCTCTTCAGGAAGAGATCGGTGCCTTCGCGACGAGCGAGTTTGCATTTTGGACCAATGTAACGAGCCATTCTTTACAATCTCCTGGATTACACGCGGCGCTTCTTCGGCGGACGGCACCCGTTGTGCGGGATTGGCGTCACGTCGGTGATGCTGGCGATCTTATAGCCACAGCCGTTCAAAGCACGGACAGCAGACTCACGACCTGGACCTGGACCTTTGACGTTAACGTCGAGGTTTTTCAGGCCATATTCCAGCGCAGCTTGACCAGCACGTTCAGCAGCTACTTGAGCAGCAAACGGGGTGGACTTGCGGGAACCGCGGAAACCCGAACCACCAGAGGTAGCCCAAGACAGCGCGTTACCTTGACGGTCGGTGATGGTCACGATGGTGTTGTTAAAAGATGCATGGATGTGGGCGATGCCATCAACCACTGTCTTTTTAACTTTTTTACGAGGACGAGCAGCAGGTTTTGCCATGATAATTTTCCTGTCGATTCGCTGGGGCGATTACTTGCGGATCGGCTTACGCGGACCTTTACGGGTACGCGCGTTAGTCTTGGTACGCTGACCGCGTACTGGAAGACCACGACGATGACGCAGACCGCGATAGCAACCGAGGTCCATCAAACGCTTGATTTTCATGTTGATTTCGCGACGCAGGTCACCTTCAGTGGTGAACTTCGCCACTTCGCCACGCAGCAATTCAATCTGCTCGTCGCTCAGATCCTTGATCTTAGCGGCTGGGTTTACCCCAGCAACTGCGCAAATTTTCTGCGCAGTAGTGCGACCAACACCATAGATGTAGGTCAGCGAGATAACAGTGTGCTTGTTATCTGGAATGTTAACGCCTGCAATACGGGCCATTCAGTGGGACTCCAATTGACAGCTACCTACGCCCCGGAAGCCAAGAAATAGGGCGCGAGATAATATCGCTGTAATAACAAATAATCAACCCGGCAGCGCACTAGCTGCCGGGCTTCAAGCGGATCACACTCAGCCTTGGCGCTGTTTGTGACGCGGTTCCGCGCTGCAAATTACTCGAACAACACCTTCGCGGCGAATAATTTTGCAGTTACGGCACAGCTTTTTCACCGATGCACGAACTTTCATCACCAACTCCTCGAACCTTATGGGGTACTCAGCGCAACATGCCGCTGCCGTAGCCCTTCAGGTTGGCTTTCTTCATCAGGGATTCGTACTGGTGCGAAACGAGGTGCGATTGTACTTGGGACATGAAGTCCATCACAACCACGACCACGATCAGCAACGAGGTCCCGCCAAGGTAGAACGGAACGTTTGCTGCAACCACCAGGAACTGGGGCAACAAGCACACGGCCGTCATATATAGAGCACCGAACAGGGTCAAACGAGTCAGAACGCCATCAATGTAGCGCGCCGACTGCTCACCTGGACGGATACCCGGAATAAAGGCACCGGACTTCTTCAGGTTTTCCGCTACGTCTTTCGGATTGAACATCAACGCCGTATAGAAGAAGCAGAAGAAAATAATCCCTGCACTAAACAGCAGAATATTCAACGGCTGACCAGGAGCGATCGACTGAGAGAGGTCCTGCAGCCAGCCCATATTTTCAGACTGACCAAACCAGGTACCCAACGAAGCCGGAAACAGCAAAATGCTGCTCGCGAAAATTGCCGGAATAACACCGGCCATATTCACTTTCAGCGGCAAGTGGCTGGTCTGCGCAGCAAAAACCTTACGGCCCTGCTGACGCTTGGCGTAGTGAACAGCAATACGACGCTGGCCACGCTCAATGAACACCACAAAACCGATAATCGCTACTGCCAGCAAACCGATGGCAACCAGGGCGAAGATATTGATATCACCCTGACGCGCAGACTCGAAAGACTGCCCGATTGCTCTCGGAAGACCGGCGACGATACCTGCGAAAATCAACATCGAGATACCGTTACCAACACCACGCTCAGTAATCTGCTCACCCAGCCACATCATGAACATCGCACCAGCCACAAAAGTGGATACCGCGACGAAATAGAAGCCAAAGTCACCAGTGAACGCAACACCCTGCCCTGCCAGACCAACGGACATGCCGATAGCTTGAACCAGGGCGAGGATGACAGTGCCGTAGCGGGTGTACTGGCTTATCTTGCGACGGCCAGCTTCACCTTCCTTCTTCAACTGCTCCAGCTGCGGGCTGACGGCGGTCATCAGCTGCATGATGATCGATGCCGAGATGTACGGCATGATCCCCAATGCAAAAATGCTCATCCGCTCCAGCGCGCCGCCGGAAAACATGTTGAACAAGCTAAGAATGGTCCCCTCATTCTGTCGAAACAGATCTGCGAGTCGATCCGGGTTGATACCTGGAACCGGGATGTGTGCGCCTATTCGGTAGACGATAATCGCCAGGAACAGAAAACGCAGACGAGCCCAAAGTTCAGACATACCGCCTTTGCCGAGCGCTGAGAGAGCACCTTGCTTAGCCATTTATTCCTCGAACTTGCCGCCAGCTGCTTCGATAGCCGAACGCGCACCTTTGGTGGCGCCGATTCCCTTGCCGATAGTGACAGCGCGAGTCACTTCACCGGACAGCATGATTTTCACACGCTGTACGTTGACGTTGATCACGTTGGCATCTTTCAGGGTCTGCACAGTAACGATGTCGCCTTCCACTTTAGCCAGCTCGGACAGACGCACTTCTGCGCGGTCCATGGCTTTCAGGGATACGAAACCGAACTTAGGCAGGCGACGATGCAGCGGCTGTTGACCGCCTTCAAAGCCTGGAGCGATGGTGCCACCGGAGCGGGAGGTTTGACCTTTGTGGCCACGGCCACCAGTCTTACCCAAACCGCTACCGATACCACGGCCCGGACGATGCTTTTCGCGACGGGAACCCGGCGCTGGACTCAGATCATTGAGTTTCATCGATTAACCCTCTACACGCAGCATGTAGTAAGCCTTGTTGATCATCCCGCGATTCTCGGGAGTATCCTGGACTTCTACAGTGTGACCGATGCGACGCAGACCCAAACCTTTAACGCACAGTTTGTGGTTAGGAATGCGGCCGGTCATGCTTTTGATCAGCGTTACTTTAACGGTAGCCATGATCAGAAGATCTCCTTGACAGTCAGACCACGCTTGGCAGCGATGGACTCAGGAGATTGCATAGCTTTCAAACCTTTGAAAGTGGCGTGAACCACGTTTACCGGGTTAGTCGAGCCGTAGCACTTGGCCAGAACGTTCTGAACGCCAGCAACTTCGAGAACAGCACGCATAGCGCCGCCAGCGATGATACCGGTACCTTCAGAAGCAGGCTGCATGTACACCTTCGAAGCGCCATGAGCGGACTTCATTGCGTACTGCAGAGTGGTGCCGTTCAGATCAACTTGGATCATGTTGCGACGAGCAGCTTCCATTGCCTTCTGGATCGCAGCAGGCACTTCACGCGACTTGCCACGGCCGAAGCCAACACGGCCTTTACCATCACCCACCACGGTCAACGCGGTGAAGGTGAAGATACGGCCGCCTTTAACGGTTTTGGCTACGCGGTTAACTTGAACCAGCTTCTCAATGTAGCCTTCGTCGCGCTTTTGGTCGTTATTTGACATAACTTAGAACTCCAGCCCAGCTTCACGAGCAGCATCAGCCAGCGCTTTCACGCGACCGTGGTACTTGAAGCCAGAGCGGTCGAAAGCCACTTGCGAGACGCCAGCGGCCTTAGCACGCGTAGCGACCAGCTGGCCAACCTTAGTGGCCGCGTCGATGTTGCCAGTGGCACCATCACGCAGTTCTTTATCCAAAGTCGAGGCGCTTGCCAGGACTTTGTTGCCGTCGGCCGAGATGACCTGGGCGTAGATGTGCTGCGACGAGCGGAACACGCAGAGACGCACGACTTCGAGTTCGTGCATTTTCAGGCGTGCTTTGCGAGCGCGACGCAGTCGAGTAACTTTTTTGTCGGTCATTTGCTATGCCCTACTTCTTCTTGGCTTCTTTACGACGGACGACTTCGTCCGCGTAGCGCACACCTTTGCCTTTGTACGGCTCTGGTGGACGGAAGTCGCGGATCTCAGCAGCCACTTGACCTACCAGTTGCTTGTCGATGCCCTTGATCAGGATATCGGTCTGGCTAGGGGTCTCAGCGGTGATGCCTTCCGGCAGTTCGTAATCCACTGGGTGCGAGAAGCCAAGGGCCAGGTTCAAAACCGTGCCTTTTGCTTGCGCTTTGTAACCAACACCGACCAGCTGGAGCTTGCGCTCGAAGCCTTGGCTTACGCCTTGGACCATGTTGTTTACCAACGCACGCGTGGTACCGGCCATTGCGCGAGTTTGTTGATCGCCATTGCGAGCAGCGAAACGCAGCTCACCAGCTTCTTCAACGATCTCAACGGACGAATGGATGTTCAGTTCAAGAGTACCCTTGGCACCCTTCACCGAAAGCTGTTGGCCTGCGAATTTGACTTCGACACCGGCTGGCAGCTTAACGGGGTTCTTAGCGACGCGAGACATGCTTATCCCCCCTTAGAACACAGTGCAAAGAACTTCGCCGCCGACACCGGCAGCGCGCGCAGCACGATCCGTCATCACACCTTTGTTGGTGGAGACGATAGACACGCCAAGACCGCCACGAACTTTCGGCAGATCTTCAGCGGACTTGTACTGACGCAGGCCTGGACGGCTAACGCGCTTCACTTCCTCGATGACCGAACGGCCTTCGAAGTACTTCAGCTCGATGGACAGCAGTGCTTTTACATCGCTGCTGATCTGATAACCCGCAATGTAGCCTTCGTCTTTCAGGACTTTGGCAACAGCTACCTTCAACTTGGAAGATGGCATGCTTACGACGGACTTTTCAGCCATCTGGGCATTACGGATACGAGTTAGCATGTCCGCTAACGGGTCCTGCATACTCATGGGCTAGACGCTCCTAATACAAAAAAATTAGCCTTGCGGCTACATATGTCGCCGAGAATCTCCGAGCATAGAAAACACGGGCTCAGGCGAGCCGGGTATTCTAGACACACTCCGGAAATGAAACAAGCCCCAAAAGGGGCTTGTTCCAGATTCAAGGTCACCGGCGGTCAGTATCTTGCGATGCGAGCCGCCTGGACTTTGAAAGTACTTACCAGCTGGCTTTAACCAGACCTGGTACGTCACCACGCATTGCCGCTTCACGCAGTTTGTTACGGCCAAGGCCGAACTTGCGGTAAACGCCGTGTGGACGACCGGTCAGGCGGCAGCGGTTACGCATGCGCGAAGCGCTTGCGTCACGTGGCTGCTTCTGCAGGGCAACTGTAGCTTCCCAACGTGCTTCTGGACTTGCGTTCAGATCAACGATGATTGCTTTCAGTGCTGCACGCTTCTTGGCGTACTTGGCAACCGTGAGCTGACGCTTCAGCTCGCGGTTTTTCATGCTCATCTTGGCCATGGTCCTACTCCAATCAGTTGCGGAACGGGAATTTGAAAGCACGCAACAGGGCGCGACCTTCATCATCGTTCTTGGCAGTGGTGGTCAGGGTGATGTCCAGACCGCGGAGAGCATCGATCTTGTCGTAGTCGATTTCCGGGAAGATGATCTGCTCTTTCACGCCCATGCTGTAGTTACCACGACCATCGAAGGACTTGGCATTCAGGCCGCGGAAGTCGCGAACCCGAGGCAGGGAGATCGACAGCAGACGATCCAGGAATTCATACATACGCTCACGGCGCAGGGTCACTTTGACGCCGATCGGCCAACCTTCACGGACTTTAAAGCCAGCGATGGATTTCCGAGCGTAAGTCACAACGACTTTCTGGCCGGTGATCTTTTCCAGGTCAGCAACAGCGTGCTCGATGACTTTTTTGTCGCCGATCGCTTCGCCCAGACCCATGTTCAGGGTGATTTTGGTAACGCGCGGAACTTCCATCACGTTCCCAAGCTTAAGTTCTTCCTTAAGCTTAGGGGCGATTTCCTTCCGGTAAATCTCTTGTAGTCGTGCCATGGTCTAATCTACCTAGCAGTGTTCAAGCATCAACCGCTTTTTGGGTCGACTTGAAGACACGAATTTTCTTACCGTCTTCTACTTTGAAACCAACGCGGTCAGCCTTGTTGGTTTCGCCGTTGAAGATGGCGACGTTAGAAGCATCCAGCGGAGCTTCTTTCTCGACGATACCGCCCTGCACGCCCGACATCGGGTTAGGCTTGGTATGACGCTTGACCAGGTTCAGACCACCGATAACCAGACGGTTATTAGCGAGAACCTTAAGCACCTTACCGCGCTTACCTTTGTCTTTGCCGGCGATCACGATGATCTCGTCGTCACGACGAATCTTTTGCATGTCGGATCTCCTTACAGCACTTCTGGGGCGAGCGAGACGATCTTCATGAACTTCTCAGTACGAAGTTCACGGGTCACTGGCCCAAAGATACGGGTGCCGATCGGCTCTTGCTTGTTGTTCAGAAGAACAGCAGCGTTGCCATCAAAGCGGATAATGGAGCCATCAGCACGACGTACGCCGTGACGAGTGCGGACTACAACAGCAGTCATCACTTGGCCTTTTTTCACTTTACCGCGAGGAATTGCTTCCTTCACGGTAACCTTGATGATGTCACCGATACCAGCGTAACGACGATGGGAGCCACCCAGCACCTTGATGCACATAACGCGGCGAGCGCCGCTGTTATCGGCCACATCGAGCATGGATTGAGTCTGAATCATATAATTTCTCCGACCCCTAGTCCTTAGACTTCCACAGCGCGTTCGAGAACATCAACCAGTGCCCAAGACTTGGTCTTGGCCAGCGGACGAGTTTCACGAATAGTGACTTTGTCGCCGATGTGGCACTGATTGGTTTCGTCGTGCGCGTGCAGCTTAGTCGAACGCTTAACATATTTACCGTAGATCGGGTGCTTAACGCGACGCTCGATCAGAACGGTGATGGTTTTGTCCATCTTGTCGCTGACAACACGGCCAGTCAGCGTACGGACAGTCTTTTCGGCTTCAGCCATGATCACTTACCTGCCTGCTGGTTGAGCACAGTCTTCACGCGAGCGATGTCACGCTTAACTTGCGAGAGCAGATGAGACTGCCCCAACTGGCCAGTTGCTTTCTGCATACGCAGATTGAACTGGTCGCGCAGCAGGCCGAGCAGTTGCTCGTTCAGCTGCTGTGCGGATTTTTCACGAAGTTCATTCGCTTTCATCACATCACCGTCCGTTTAACAAAGGAGGTGGCGAGCGGCAGCTTTGCAGCAGCCAGGGCGAAAGCCTCACGCGCCAGCTCTTCAGAAACACCCTCGATTTCATACAGGACTTTGCCTGGCTGAATCTGGGCTACCCAGTATTCCACGTTACCCTTACCTTTACCCATCCGAACCTCGAGAGGTTTTTTGGAGATCGGCTTGTCCGGGAATACACGGATCCAGATCTTGCCGCCACGTTTTACGTGACGGGTCAGAGCACGACGCGCTGACTCGATCTGACGAGCGGTGAGACGACCACGAGCTACAGACTTCAGCGCGAACTCGCCGAAGCTGACTTTGCTACCGCGCTGAGCCAGACCACGGTTGTGGCCTGTCATCTGCTTGCGGAACTTCGTACGCTTAGGTTGCAACATTTGGCGTACCCCTTACTTAGCAGCTTTTTTACGAGGCGCTGGTGCTTGTGGTTTCAGTTCTTCTTGGCGACCACCAATTACTTCGCCTTTGAAGATCCAAACCTTTACACCGATCACACCGTAAGTGGTGTGAGCTTCGTAGTTGGCATAGTCGATGTCGGCACGCAGGGTGTGCAGTGGCACACGACCTTCGCGATACCATTCAGTACGTGCGATTTCAGCACCGCCGAGACGACCGCTCACTTGGATTTTGATGCCTTTGGCACCAATGCGCATGGCGTTCTGTACAGCGCGCTTCATAGCGCGACGGAACATTACGCGACGCTCCAGCTGCTGAGCTACGCTCTGCGCAACCAGCATACCGTCGAGTTCCGGCTTGCGGATCTCTTCGATATTGATGTGCACAGGCACACCCATTTGCTTGGTCAGGTCCTGACGCAGTTTCTCAACATCTTCACCTTTCTTCCCGATAACGATACCTGGACGAGCGGTGTGGATGGTGATACGTGCAGTTTGGGCCGGACGATGGATATCGATACGGCTTACGGACGCGCTTTTTAGTTTGTCTTGGAGATACTCACGCACCTTCAGATCAGCGAACAAATAGTCCGCATAAGTCCGACCGTCTGCGTACCAGACGGAGGTGTGCTCCTTGACGATTCCCAGGCGAATGCCAATGGGATGTACTTTCTGACCCATCTCTTCGACTCCGTTACTTGTCAGCAACCTTGACAGTGATATGGCAAGACCGCTTGACGATGCGATCAGCACGGCCTTTGGCACGTGGCATGATGCGCTTCAGCGAACGCCCTTCGTTGACGAAAACGGTGCTGACCTTCAGGTCATCAACGTCTGCGCCTTCGTTATGCTCGGCGTTGGCTACGGCCGACTCCAGCACTTTCTTCATGATCTCGGCGGCTTTCTTACTGCTGAAAGCCAACAGGTTGAGCGCTTCGCCCACCTTCTTCCCGCGGATCTGGTCGGCGACCAAGCGGGCTTTCTGGGCGGAGATTCGAGCGCCCGACAACTTAGCGGCTACTTCCATTTCCTTACCCCTTAACGCTTGGCTTTCTTGTCTGCCACGTGCCCACGATAAGTGCGGGTACCGGCAAACTCGCCTAGTTTGTGGCCGACCATGTCTTCGTTAACGAGAACTGGGACGTGTTGACGACCGTTGTGTACTGCGATGGTCAAACCGACCATTTGTGGCAGGATCATCGAACGACGCGACCAGGTTTTAACTGGTTTGCGATCGTTCTTTTCCGCCGCCACTTCGATCTTCTTCAGTAGGTGAAGATCAATAAAAGGACCTTTTTTCAGAGAACGTGGCACTGTCGTATCCCTCTATTTACTTGCGACGACGGACGATCATTTTGTCGGTACGCTTATTACCACGAGTCTTCGCGCCCTTAGTCGGGAAGCCCCATGGCGATACCGGATGACGACCACCAGAGGTACGACCTTCACCACCACCGTGTGGGTGGTCAACCGGGTTCATGGCAACACCACGAACGGTTGGGCGAACGCCACGCCAGCGTTTGGCACCAGCTTTACCCAGCGAACGCAGGCTGTGCTCGGAGTTCGAGACTTCACCCAGGGTCGCGCGGCATTCAGCCAGCACTTTACGCATCTCACCAGAACGCAGACGCAGGGTCACGTAGACACCTTCACGAGCGATCAGCTGAGCCGAAGCACCAGCGGAACGAGCGATTTGCGCGCCTTTACCTGGCTTCAATTCGATGCCGTGTACGGTGCTACCAACTGGAATGTTACGCAGTTGCAGAGCGTTGCCCGGCTTGATCGGTGCCAGGGCACCTGCGATCAGCTGGTCACCAGCACTCACGCCTTTAGGGGCGATGATGTAGCGACGCTCGCCATCTGCGTACAGCAGCAGAGCGATGTGAGCAGTACGGTTTGGATCGTATTCGATACGCTCGACAGTGGCAGCGATGCCATCTTTGTCGTTGCGACGGAAGTCGACCAGACGATAATGCTGCTTGTGGCCACCACCGATGTGACGAGTGGTAATACGACCATTGTTGTTACGACCACCAGACTTCGATTTCTTCTCGAGCAGCGGTGCGTGAGGAGCGCCTTTATGCAGCTCCTGGTTGACCACCTTGACCACAAAACGGCGGCCAGGGGAAGTCGGTTTGCATTTAACGATTGCCATGATGCACCCCTTCCTTACTCAGCACTGCTGCTGAAATCGAGATCTTGGCCTGGCTGAAGGGAGATAACTGCCTTCTTCCAGTCATTACGCTTGCCCAGACCGCGAGCAGTGCGCTTGCTCTTACCCAGAACATTCAGGGTAGTAACACGCTCTACTTTCACGCTGAACAGGCTTTCGACGGCCTTCTTGATTTCCAGCTTGGTTGCGTCAGTTGCAACCTTGAAAACGAACTGGCCTTTCTTGTCAGCCAGAACCGTAGCCTTTTCGGAAACGTGCGGGCCAAGCAGAACTTTAAATACGCGTTCCTGGTTCATCCCAGCAGCTCCTCGAATTTCTTCACGGCCGACACGGTGATCAACACCTTGTCGTATGCGATCAGACTAACTGGATCGGAACCTTGCACGTCACGTACATCAACGTGTGGCAGGTTGCGAGCAGCCAGGTACAGGTTCTGATCAACAGCTTCGGACACGATCAAAACATCGGTCAGGCTCATGTTGTTCAGTTTGCCCAGCAGATCTTTGGTTTTTGGACTTTCAACAGCGAAGTCCTGAACCACGACCAGACGATCAGTACGCACGAGTTCAGCAAGGATGGAGCGCAGTGCTGCGCGGTACATCTTCTTGTTGAGCTTCTGAGAGTGATCCTGTG
This sequence comes from Pseudomonas sp. MWU15-20650, assembly GCF_023242475.1. GTDB lineage: Bacteria > Pseudomonadota > Gammaproteobacteria > Pseudomonadales > Pseudomonadaceae > Aquipseudomonas. Next base: position 54,050 of record NZ_JALJFG010000033.1, read on the forward strand.
GACGAGCTGCGAAAGTGGTACCACCGCCACGCCAGATTGGGCTACGGATAGTACCGGCACGAGCACGGCCAGTGCCTTTCTGACGCCAAGGGCGCTTACCGCCACCACGTACGTCGGAACGGGTCTTTTGCTGCTTGCTACCTTGACGGCCGCCGGCCATGTAGGCCACGACTGCTTGGTGAACCAGCGTCTCGTTGAATTCGCCGCCAAATGTCAGTTCGGAAACTTCGATCGCTTGAGCGTCATTTACATTTAATTGCATGTCAGCTTCCCCTTAACCGCGAGCCTTGGCCGCTGGACGTACAACCAGGTTGCCGCCAGTAGCGCCAGGAACAGCACCCTTGACCAACAACAGATTGCGTTCAGCGTCGACGCGCACTACTTCGAGGGACTGCACGGTCACGCGCTCAGCGCCCATATGACCGGACATTTTTTTGCCCTTGAATACACGACCAGGAGTCTGGCACTGGCCAATAGAGCCCGGGACGCGGTGGGAAACGGAGTTACCGTGAGTGTTGTCTTGGCCACGGAAATTCCAACGCTTGATCGTACCCTGGAAGCCTTTACCTTTGGACTGACCGGTTACATCAACCAGTTGACCAGCGGCGAAGATTTCAGCGTTGATCAGATCGCCAGCCTGGTAGTCGCCGTCTTCGAGACGGAACTCCATAACAGTGCGACCAGCTGCAACGTTTGCTTTAGCGAAGTGACCTGCTTGAGCAGCAGTCACGCGCGAAGCACGACGCTCGCCGACAGTGACTTGCACTGCACGATAGCCATCGGTTTCTTCAGTTTTGAACTGGGTGACGCGATTCGGTTCGATCTCAATGACCGTGACCGGAATGGAGACACCTTCTTCGGTGAAAATACGGGTCATACCGCATTTACGACCGACTACACCAATAGTCATGTTGTAAACCTCATGAGTGTACGGGGCTTTCACCCGCTATGGCCGCCCATTTCAGAGCGTTACACGACTAAGACCCAAGTCTTAGCCGAGGCTGATCTGTACTTCCACACCGGCCGCCAGATCAAGCTTCATAAGTGCATCAACGGTTTTATCCGTTGGCTGGACGATGTCCAGTACGCGCTTATGAGTACGGATCTCGTACTGGTCACGCGCGTCTTTGTTGACGTGCGGGGAGACCAGAACGGTGAACCGCTCTTTACGGGTAGGCAGTGGAATTGGACCACGCACTTGAGCACCAGTACGTTTCGCGGTTTCCACGATTTCCTGGGTGGATTGGTCGATCAGGCGATGGTCAAAAGCCTTCAACCTGATACGGATTTGCTGATTTTGCATTGGATTTCAGACTCCGGCTGCTATTCCCAGCGAGCGCAATACGCCCGTTAAAAGGAGGCGCAATTCTATAGACGCCCCAGATAGGTGTCAACCCAATAAAAAAGGCCCCCGCTAAGCGGGGGCCTTCTCAAAAAATCGAGCTATCTCAGAAGAGATAATTACTCGATGATTTTAGCTACAACGCCAGCACCAACGGTACGGCCGCCTTCACGGATTGCGAAACGCAGACCGTCTTCCATAGCGATGGTTTTGATCAGGGTGACAACCATTTTGATGTTGTCGCCTGGCATTACCATTTCTACGCCTTCCGGCAGTTCGCAGTTACCGGTTACGTCGGTAGTACGGAAGTAGAACTGTGGACGGTAGCCTTTGAAGAACGGAGTGTGACGACCGCCTTCTTCTTTGCTCAGCACGTACACTTCAGCTTCGAACTTGGTGTGCGGCTTAACCGAACCTGGCTTAACCAGAACCTGGCCACGCTCAACGTCATCACGCTTGGTACCGCGCAACAGAACGCCGCAGTTCTCGCCAGCACGACCTTCGTCGAGCAGTTTGCGGAACATTTCAACACCGGTGCAGGTGGTGACGGTAGTGTCACGCAGACCAACGATTTCCAGTGGATCTTGAACCTTAACGATACCGCGCTCGATACGACCAGTTACAACAGTACCGCGACCGGAGATCGAGAATACGTCTTCGATTGGCATCAGGAACGGCTTGTCGATAACACGAACTGGATCTGGGATGTAGCTGTCCAGAGTTTCAACCAGTTTACGAACGGACGTGGTGCCCATTTCGTTGTCGTCTTTGCCTTCCAGAGCCATACGAGCAGAACCGATGATGATCGGAGTGTCGTCGCCTGGGAAGTCGTAAGTGCTCAGCAGATCGCGCACTTCCATCTCAACCAGTTCCAGCAGCTCAGCGTCGTCTACCAGGTCAGCCTTGTTCAGGTAAACCACGATGTACGGAACGCCAACCTGGCGGGACAGCAGGATGTGCTCACGGGTTTGTGGCATCGGACCATCAGCGGCCGAGCAAACCAGGATTGCGCCGTCCATCTGGGCAGCACCGGTGATCATGTTCTTCACATAGTCAGCGTGACCTGGGCAGTCAACGTGAGCGTAGTGACGGATCAGCGAGTTGTATTCAACGTGCGCGGTGTTGATGGTGATACCACGAGCTTTCTCTTCTGGCGCGCTGTCGATTTTATCGAAATCAACGATTGCGGAACCGAATACTTCGGAGCAAACGCGAGTCAGAGCAGCAGTCAGAGTGGTTTTACCGTGGTCAACGTGACCGATGGTGCCAACGTTGACGTGCGGTAGGGAACGATCAAATTTTTCTTTAGCCACGACAATTAACTCCTTGCCTAAAGGACTGAATCAGCCTTGTTTTTTGGATACAGTTTCAGCGATGTGCGCCGGAGCTGTGTTGTATTTTTTGAATTCCATAGAGTAGCTTGCGCGACCCTGGGACATGGAACGAACGTCGGTCGCATAACCGAACATCTCGCCCAACGGAACCTCGGCGCGAATCACTTTGCCGGAAACCGTGTCTTCCATACCCAAGATCATGCCGCGACGACGGTTAAGGTCGCCCATGACATCACCCATATAGTCTTCAGGTGTAACAACCTCTACTGCCATGATTGGCTCAAGCAACTCACCACCGCCCTTCTGGGCCAGTTGCTTGGTTGCCATGGAAGCAGCCACCTTAAACGCCATCTCGTTGGAGTCGACGTCGTGGTAAGAACCGTCAAAAACGGTTGCTTTCAGGCCGATCAGCGGATAGCCGGCAACAACACCGTTCTTCATCTGCTCTTCGATACCCTTCTGGATAGCAGGGATGTATTCCTTAGGAACAACACCACCCACTACTTCGTTCACGAATTGCAGACCTTCCTGACCTTCGTCAGCAGGAGCAAAACGGATCCAGCAGTGACCGAACTGACCACGACCGCCGGATTGACGAACGAACTTGCCTTCGATTTCACAGTTCTTCGTGATGCGCTCACGATAGGAAACCTGAGGCTTACCGATGTTGGCTTCGACGTTGAACTCACGGCGCATCCGGTCAACCAGGATGTCCAGGTGCAACTCGCCCATGCCGGAGATGATCGTCTGACCAGTCTCTTCATCAGTCTTGACGCGGAAAGATGGATCTTCCTGAGCAAGTTTGCCCAGAGCGATACCCATTTTTTCCTGGTCATCCTTGGTCTTAGGCTCTACGGCAACCGAGATAACCGGCTCCGGGAAGTCCATGCGAACCAGGATGATTGGCTTAGCAGCGTCGCACAAAGTCTCACCCGTGGTGACATCCTTCATGCCGATCAGGGCCGCGATGTCACCAGCGCGCACTTCCTTGATCTCTTCACGGGCGTTTGCGTGCATTTGCACCATACGACCCACGCGCTCTTTCTTGCCTTTAACCGAGTTGATCACACCGTCGCCGGAGGCCAACACGCCCGAGTAAACGCGGACGAAGGTCAAAGTACCCACGAATGGGTCGGTAGCGATCTTGAACGCCAGAGCCGAGAACGGCTCGCTGTCATCGGCGTGACGCTCCATCTCTTCTTCCTCGTTATCAGGGTTGGTACCCTTGATAGCAGGAATGTCGGTTGGAGCAGGCAGGTAGTCGATAACGGCGTCGAGAACCAGGGGAACACCCTTGTTCTTGAAGGAAGAACCACAAACAGCCAAGACGATCTCACCAGCGATAGTACGCTGACGCAGAGCGGCCTTGATTTCCGCGTTGGTGAGTTCTTCACCTTCGAGGTATTTGTTCATCAGCTCTTCGCTGGCTTCGGCAGCAGCCTCAACCATGTTATTGCGCCACTCGTCAGCCAGTTCCTGCAGTTCTGCAGGGATAGGCTTACGAACAGGCACCATGCCTTTGTCAGCATCATTCCAATAAACAGCTTCCATGGTGATCAGATCGATCTGACCCTGGAAGTTGTCTTCGGAACCGATAGCCAACTGGATTGGCACCGGAGTGTGACCCAGACGCTGCTTGATCTGACCGATCACGCGCAGGAAGTTAGCGCCAGCACGGTCCATCTTGTTTACGTAAACAAGACGTGGAACGCCGTATTTGTTGGCTTGACGCCATACGGTTTCCGACTGAGGCTCAACACCCGAGGTACCGCAGAACACAACGACAGCGCCGTCGAGCACACGCAGCGAACGCTCAACTTCAATGGTGAAGTCTACGTGACCCGGGGTATCGATTACGTTGAAGCGATGCTCGTCTTTGTACTGCTTCTCGGAACCCTTCCAGAAGGCGGTAATAGCAGCAGAAGTAATGGTAATACCACGCTCCTGCTCCTGAACCATCCAGTCTGTGGTCGCGGCGCCGTCGTGCACCTCGCCCATTTTGTGACTTTTGCCGGTGTAAAACAGTACGCGCTCGGTGGTGGTGGTTTTACCAGCATCCACGTGAGCAACGATACCGATGTTACGGTAGCGGCTAATCGGAGTAGTACGAGCCATAAAGCCCTCGCAAAATTAGTGAAGCTAAGATTAGAAGCGGTAGTGCGAGAAAGCTTTGTTAGCTTCAGCCATACGGTGCACGTCTTCACGCTTCTTAACAGCAGCACCTTTACCTTCAGCAGCGTCCAGCAGTTCGCCAGCCAAACGCAGAGCCATAGACTTCTCGCCGCGCTTACGGGCGAAGTCTACCAACCAGCGCATTGCCAGAGCGTTACGACGGGACGGGCGAACTTCAACCGGAACCTGGTAAGTAGCACCGCCTACACGGCGCGACTTCACTTCGACCAGCGGAGCGATGGCGTCGAGAGCTTTCTCGAAGATTTCCAGGGGGTCGCTGTTCTTGCGTTCTTTAACCTTTTCCAGCGCGCCATAAACGATACGCTCGGCAACGGCTTTCTTACCGCTTTCCATCACGTGGTTCATGAACTTGGCCAGGATTTGGCTTCCGTATTTTGGATCGTCAAGCACTTCGCGCTTGGCTGCTACGCGTCTTCTTGGCATGGATAAGCCCTCAAACGGTCTTCAGGTTCGCTCGGAATCGGTGCCCTTTCGGGACGCCTCCGACCTTACTCTTATCGACTCAGAAAATAAGATGATTCAGTTTTACAAAAAGCCGCTACTACTTAGGCTTCTTGGTACCGTACTTCGAACGACCCTGGTTACGACCTTTAACGCCGGAAGTATCCAAGGAACCGCGTACGGTGTGATAACGAACACCTGGCAAGTCTTTTACACGACCGCCGCGGATCAGTACCACGCTGTGCTCTTGCAGGTTGTGGCCTTCACCGCCGATGTACGAGGAAACCTCGAAACCGTTGGTCAGACGCACACGGCATACTTTACGCAGTGCCGAGTTAGGTTTTTTCGGCGTGGTGGTATACACACGGGTGCATACGCCACGACGTTGCGGGCAGTTCTGCAGCGCAGGTACGTCGGATTTCTCGACGATACGCTTACGCGGCTGACGTACCAGCTGGTTGATAGTTGCCATCTACTAGCTCCACTGTTGTCTTGCGACGCTATTGTCTTGCAAGAAAAGCAAAATGGCAGGAACGTATTCCCGCCAAATTTAGGGGTACAAGAGTCTAAAGAGGATCTTGCCCCCAGTCAAGACAAGGCCCCGACCTCCCCTCTCACCGAATCAGGGCAAAGATGCCTCGATCCGACGAATGGGGGCTGCCAGGGCCCAGACTTATTTATCGCAGAACTCAGTTACCGCTAGAGTTCAGCGCTTCGGTCAGTGCAGCTTCCACTTCACTGGCGCTTACGCGCAACGGCTTGTCAGCATCACGGCGACGCTTGCGCTCGCTGTGGTAAGCCAAACCGGTACCCGCCGGGATCAAACGACCCACGACCACGTTTTCTTTCAGGCCGCGCAAGTAGTCGCGCTTGCCGGTTACCGCTGCTTCGGTCAGTACGCGAGTGGTCTCCTGGAAGGAGGCCGCCGAGATGAACGACTCAGTGGACAACGACGCCTTGGTGATACCCAGCAGCACGCGAGTGAACTTGGAAACGAATTTCTCTTCGTTCGCCAGGCGCTCGTTTTCTACCAGTACGTGAGTCAATTCCATCTGGTCGCCCTTGATGAAACTGGAATCGCCAGACTCAGCGATTTCAACTTTACGCAGCATCTGACGCAGGATGGTCTCGATGTGCTTGTCGTTGATCTTCACGCCTTGCAGACGGTAAACGTCCTGGATCTCGTTAACGATGTACTTGGCCAGCGCACTCACACCCAGCAGACGCAGGATGTCGTGTGGATCGCTCGGGCCGTCAGAGATAACTTCGCCGCGGTTTACCTGTTCGCCTTCGAAGACGTTCAGGTGACGCCACTTCGGAATCAGCTCTTCATACGGATCGCTACCGTCGTTCGGGGTAATGACCAGACGGCGCTTGCCCTTGGTCTCTTTACCGAACGCGATGGTGCCGCTGACTTCAGCCAGAATCGACGCTTCTTTCGGACGACGAGCTTCGAACAAGTCGGCAACACGCGGCAGACCACCGGTGATGTCACGGGTCTTCGAAGTTTCTTGCGGGATACGCGCGATAACATCACCGATCGCGATCTTCGCACCATCCGCTACACCGACCAGGGCGTTGGCTGGCAGGAAGTACTGAGCGATTACGTCAGTGCCTGGCAGCAACAGATCCTTGCCGTTGTCATCAACCATCTTCACGGCAGGACGGATGTCTTTACCGGCAGCTGGACGATCTTTGGCGTCGAGTACTTCAATGTTGGTCATACCGGTCAATTCGTCAGTCTGACGCTTGATCGTGATGCCTTCTTCCATGCCCACGTAGGTCACGGTACCTTTCATTTCGGTAACGATTGGGTGAGTGTGCGGATCCCACTTGGCCACGATTGCGCCAGCGTCGACCTTGTCACCTTCCTTAACCGAAATCACAGCACCGTACGGCAGCTTGTAACGCTCACGCTCACGACCGTAGTCATCAGCGATTGCCAGCTCACCGGAACGGGACACAGCAACCAGGTGACCATCCACTCGCTCAACGTGCTTGAGGTTGTGCAGACGGACAGTACCGCCATTCTTCACCTGAACACTGTCAGCTGCGGAGGTCCGGCTAGCCGCACCACCGATGTGGAACGTACGCATCGTCAGCTGGGTACCCGGCTCACCGATGGACTGGGCAGCGATAACGCCGACCGCTTCACCGATGTTTACCTGGTGACCACGAGCCAAGTCACGGCCGTAGCACTTGGCGCAAATGCCATAGCGGGTTTCGCAGCTGATCGGCGAGCGAACGATCACTTCGTCGATGCTGTTGAGTTCGATGAACTCGACCCACTTCTCGTCAACCAAGGTGCCGGCAGGAACGATAATTTCCTCGGTACCTGGCTTGAATACGTCACGGGCAATAACACGACCCAATACGCGCTCACCCAGCGGCTCTACAACGTCACCGCCTTCAATGTGCGGAGTCATCAGCAGGCCGTGCTCGGTGCCGCAATCGATCTCGGTTACAACCAGATCTTGTGCAACGTCTACCAGACGACGAGTCAGGTAACCGGAGTTAGCGGTTTTCAACGCGGTATCCGCCAGACCTTTACGAGCACCGTGAGTCGAGATGAAGTACTGAAGTACGCTCAAACCTTCACGGAAGTTCGCAGTAATCGGCGTTTCGATGATGGAACCGTCCGGCTTGGCCATCAGGCCACGCATACCGGCGAGCTGACGGATCTGCGCAGCAGAACCCCGTGCGCCCGAGTCGGCCATCATGTACATCGAGTTGAAGGATTCCTGGTCAACTTCGACACCGTGGCGGTCGATGACTTTCTCTTTCGAGAGGTTGGCCATCATCGCCTTGGAAACTTCGTCGTTCGCCTTGGACCAAAGGTCGATCACCTTGTTGTACTTCTCGCCCTGGGTTACCAGGCCGGAGGCGTACTGGCTCTCGATCTCTTTCACTTCGTCAGTGGCGGCACTGATGATGCGAGCTTTTTCATCCGGGATAACGAAGTCGTTAACACCGATGGAAACGCCGGAGATGGTCGAATAAGCAAAACCGGTGTACATCAACTGGTCAGCGAAGATCACGGTCTCTTTCAAACCAACCACGCGGTAGCACTGGTTGATCAGCTTGGAGATCGCCTTTTTCTTCATCGGCAAGTTGACGACGTCGTACGACAGACCTTTTGGCACAACCTGGTACAACAGCGCACGGCCGACAGTGGTGTCGACGATACGGGTGTTGCTCACGCTGCCGCCATCACGGTCGTTGACGGTCTCGTTGATCCGAACCTTGACCTTGGCGTGCAGTGCGGCTTCGCCGGCACGGAACACACGGTCAACTTCCTGCAGGTCAGCGAACACACGACCTTCGCCTTTAGCGTTGATCGCTTCACGGGTCATGTAGTACAGACCCAATACAACGTCCTGCGACGGAACGATGATTGGCTCACCGTTAGCTGGCGACAGAATGTTGTTGGTCGACATCATCAACGCACGCGCTTCCAACTGGGCTTCCAGTGTCAGCGGTACGTGCACGGCCATTTGGTCGCCGTCGAAGTCGGCGTTGTACGCAGCACAGACCAGAGGGTGCAGCTGGATAGCCTTACCTTCGATCAGTACCGGTTCAAACGCCTGGATACCCAGACGGTGAAGGGTCGGTGCACGGTTGAGGAGAACCGGGTGTTCGCGAATCACTTCAGCGAGAACGTCCCAAACTTCTGGCAGTTCGCGCTCGACCATTTTCTTGGCCGCTTTGATGGTGGTCGCGAGACCGCGCATTTCCAGCTTGCCGAAGATGAATGGCTTGAACAGCTCAAGTGCCATCTTCTTAGGCAGACCGCACTGGTGCAGACGCAGGGTCGGGCCTACGGTAATTACCGAACGACCGGAGTAGTCAACACGCTTACCGAGCAAGTTCTGACGGAAACGACCTTGCTTACCCTTGATCATGTCAGCCAGGGATTTCAGAGGACGCTTGTTGGAACCGGTGATAGCGCGGCCACGACGACCGTTGTCGAGCAGGGCATCGACCGCTTCTTGCAACATACGCTTTTCGTTGCGCACGATGATGTCCGGAGCGGACAGGTCGAGCAGGCGCTTCAAGCGGTTGTTACGGTTGATCACGCGACGGTACAGGTCGTTGAGGTCGGACGTCGCGAAGCGACCACCGTCCAACGGTACCAGCGGACGCAGGTCTGGCGGCAGAACCGGCAGAACGGTCAGCACCATCCACTCTGGCAAGTTGCCGGAACCCTGGAAGGCTTCCATCAACTTCAGACGCTTGGACAGCTTCTTGATCTTGGTTTCGGAGTTGGTTTGCGGAATCTCTTCGCGCAGTCGGCCAATCTCGTGCTCCAGGTCGATAGCGTGCAGCAGTTCGCGGACAGCTTCGGCACCCATGCGGGCATCGAAATCGTCACCGAACTCTTCCAGCGCTTCGAAGTACTGCTCGTCGTTCAGCAGCTGACCCTTTTCAAGGGTGGTCATGCCTGGATCGATAACGACATAGCTCTCGAAATAGAGAACGCGTTCGATATCACGCAGGGTCATGTCCATCAGCAAACCGATACGGGACGGCAGCGATTTCAGGAACCAGATGTGGGCAACCGGCGAAGCCAGTTCGATGTGCGCCATGCGCTCACGACGAACCTTGGCCAGTGCAACTTCAACGCCGCACTTCTCGCAGATCACACCACGGTGCTTCAAGCGCTTGTACTTACCGCACAGGCACTCGTAATCCTTTACCGGGCCAAAGATCTTGGCGCAGAACAGGCCGTCACGCTCAGGTTTGAACGTACGGTAGTTGATGGTTTCCGGCTTTTTAACTTCACCGAACGACCACGAACGGATCATCTCAGGCGATGCCAACCCAATACGGATGGCGTCGAACTCTTCGACTTGACCCTGGTTTTTCAGCAAATTCAGTAGGTCTTTCAAGGCCTTTCCTCCTGGCGGAGCAGAGAGCGGGCTAAACAGCCCCGCTCTCGATTCGCGTCACGTGTTATTCGGTTTCCAGATCGATATCGATGCCGAGGGAACGAATTTCTTTGATCAACACGTTGAAGGACTCGGGCATGCCCGGCTCCATACGGTGATCGCCGTCCACGATGTTTTTGTACATCTTGGTACGACCGTTCACATCGTCCGACTTCACTGTGAGCATTTCTTGCAGAGTGTATGCAGCACCGTATGCTTCCAGTGCCCAGACCTCCATCTCCCCGAAACGCTGACCACCGAACTGAGCCTTACCACCCAGCGGCTGCTGGGTAACCAGGCTGTACGAACCGGTAGAACGAGCGTGCATCTTGTCGTCTACCAAGTGGTTCAGCTTCAGCATGTACATGTAGCCAACAGTAACCGGGCGCTCGAACTTGTTGCCGGTACGGCCGTCGAACAGCTGCATCTGGCCGCTTTCTGGCAGGTCTGCCAGTTTCAGCATGGCCTTGATTTCGCTTTCCTTGGCACCGTCGAACACTGGGGTAGCCATTGGAACGCCGCCGCGCAGGTTCTTCGCCAGATCCAGGATTTCCTGATCGGAGAAGGTGTCCAGCTCTTCGTTACGGCCGCCGATCTCGTTGTAGATCTCGTGCAGGAACTTACGCAGGTCTGCGACCTTGCGCTGCTCTTCGATCATACGGTTGATCTTCTCGCCCAAACCTTTGGCCGCAAGGCCCAGGTGGGTTTCGAGGATCTGACCAACGTTCATACGCGAAGGTACGCCCAACGGGTTGAGGACGACGTCGACCGGGGTGCCATTGGCATCGTGCGGCATGTCTTCAACCGGCATGATCACGGAGACCACACCTTTGTTACCGTGACGACCGGCCATCTTGTCGCCCGGCTGGATGCGACGACGGATTGCCAGGTAAACCTTGACGATCTTCAGCACGCCTGGAGCCAGGTCATCGCCTTGCTGCAGTTTGCGCTTCTTGTCTTCGAACTTGTCGTCCAGCAGACGGCGACGATCAACGATGTAGGCCTGGGCCTTCTCGAGCTGCTCGTTCAGAGCATCTTCAGCCATGCGCAGCTTGAACCACTGGCCGTGCTCAAGACCGTCGAGAATTTCGTCGGTGATGTCCTGCCCCTTCTTCAGACCTGCGCCGCCTTCAGCCTTGTGGCCTACCAGAGCGGAACGCAGACGTTCGAAGGTTGCGCCTTCAACGATACGGAACTCTTCGTTCAGGTCCTTGCGGATCTCGTCGAGTTGAGTCTTCTCGATGGACAGTGCACGAGCATCACGCTCAACGCCGTCACGGGTGAAGACCTGTACGTCGATGACAGTACCCTTGGTACCAGTAGGTACACGCAGGGAGGTGTCTTTTACGTCGCTGGCTTTCTCACCGAAGATGGCACGCAACAGCTTCTCTTCCGGAGTCAGTTGGGTCTCGCCTTTCGGAGTGACCTTACCGACCAGGATGTCGCCAGCGCCAACTTCAGCACCTACATAAACGATACCGGCTTCGTCCAGCTTGTTCAGCGCAGCTTCACCCACGTTCGGGATGTCTGCAGTGATTTCCTCAGGCCCAAGCTTGGTGTCACGCGCCACACAGGTCAGTTCCTGAATGTGGATCGTGGTGAAGCGGTCTTCTTGAACCACACGCTCGGACAGGCAGATGGAGTCTTCGAAGTTGAAGCCGTTCCATGCCATGAACGCGATGCGCATGTTCTGACCCAGTGCCAATTCACCCATGTCGGTGGACGGGCCGTCGGCCATGATGTCGCTACGCTGAACGCGATCACCCTTGCTCACCAGCGGGCGCTGGTTGATGCAGGTGTTCTGGTTCGAGCGGGTGTATTTGGTCAGGTTGTAGATATCGACACCGGCTTCGCCAGTTTCAACTTCGTCATCAGCAACACGAACCACGATACGGCTGGCATCAACGGAGTCGATCACGCCACCACGACGAGCCACGACGCAAACGCCGGAGTCACGGGCTACGTTACGTTCCATGCCGGTACCTACCAGCGGCTTGTCAGCACGCAGGGTTGGTACAGCTTGACGCTGCATGTTGGAACCCATCAACGCACGGTTGGCGTCATCGTGCTCCAGGAACGGGATCAGCGACGCTGCGACCGAAACTACCTGCTTGGGCGATACGTCCATCAAGGTGACGTCTTCCGGCGCCTTGACGGTGAACTCGTTCAAGTGACGAACAGCTACCAGCTCGTCGATCAGGACTTTCTTGTCACTCATCGTGGCCGAAGCCTGAGCGATCACGTGATCCGCTTCTTCGATGGCAGACAGGAATACGATCTCGTCGGTGACCAGAGCGTCTTTAACCACACGGTACGGGCTCTCGAGGAAGCCGTACTGGTTGGTGCGCGCATAAGCAGCCAAGGAGTTGATCAGACCGATGTTCGGACCTTCCGGCGTTTCGATCGGGCAAACACGACCGTAGTGCGTCGGGTGTACGTCACGAACTTCAAAGCCAGCACGCTCACGAGTCAGACCGCCCGGGCCCAGTGCAGAAACACGGCGCTTGTGGGTAATCTCGGAGAGCGGGTTGTTCTGGTCCATGAACTGGGAAAGCTGGCTGGAACCGAAGAACTCTTTCACTGCCGCAGCCACTGGCTTGGCGTTGATCAGGTCTTGCGGCATCAGGCCTTCGCTTTCAGCCATCGACAGACGCTCTTTGACCGCACGCTCAACACGTACCAGGCCAACGCGGAACTGGTTCTCGGCCATTTCGCCTACGCAGCGAACACGACGGTTACCCAGGTGGTCGATGTCATCGACGATGCCCTTGCCGTTACGGATGTCGACCAGGGTCTTCAGGACCGCAACGATGTCTTCCTTGCACAGCACGCCCGAACCTTCGATCTCGGTACGACCGATACGACGGTTGAACTTCATCCGGCCGACCGCAGACAGGTCATAGCGCTCAGGACTGAAGAACAGGTTATTGAACAGGGTTTCGGCAGCGTCTTTGGTTGGTGGCTCGCCAGGACGCATCATGCGATAGATCTCGACCAGCGCTTCCAATTGGTTGCTGGTGGAGTCGATCTTCAGAGTGTCGGAGATGAACGGACCGCAGTCGATGTCGTTGGTGTACAGGGTCTCGATGCGAACAACCTGAGCCTTGGCGATTTTGGCCAGGATCTCGGTGTTCAGCTCGGTGTTGCACTCAGCCAGGATTTCGCCTGTAGCCGGGTGAACGATGACCTTGGCGGTAGTACGGCCCAGGACATAGTCCAGAGGTACTTCCAGCTCTTTGATACCGGCTTTTTCGATCTGGTTGATGTGGCGCGCAGTGATACGACGACCAGCCTCAACGATGACCTTGCCCTTTTCATCCTGGATGTCCAGGACAGCAATTTCACCACGCAGACGCGAAGCGATCAGCTCCAGCTTGAGGGTTTCACCCTTCAGGCTGAATACGTTGGTGGTATAGAAAGCGTCCAGCACTTGCTCGGTGGTATAGCCGAGCGCGCGCAGCAGTACCGAGGCCGGCAGCTTGCGACGACGGTCGATACGCACGAACACGCAGTCTTTCGGATCGAACTCGAAGTCCAACCACGAACCACGGTACGGAATGATCCGCGCGGAGTACAGGAGCTTGCCAGAGCTGTGCGTCTTGCCGCGGTCGTGGTCGAAGAACACGCCCGGGGAACGGTGCAACTGGGAAACGATTACACGCTCGGTACCGTTGATAACGAAGGTACCGTTTTCAGTCATCAATGGGATTTCGCCCATGTAGACTTCTTGCTCTTTGATGTCCTTGATCGCTTTGTTCGACGATTCTTTGTCGAAAATGATCAGACGGACTTTTACCCGCAAAGGTACGGCGTACGTAACGCCACGCAACACGCATTCTTTGACATCAAATGCCGGTTCGCCCAGGCGATAACCCACGTACTCCAGCGCAGCATTGCCGGAGTAGCTGATGATCGGGAAAACGGATTTGAAGGCCGCATGCAGGCCCACGTCGCGGAACTGATCTTTGGTCGCTCCCGCCTGCAAGAATTCACGATACGAATCCAGCTGGATAGCCAGAAGGTACGGGACATCCATGACGTCCGGCAACTTGCTAAAGTCCTTGCGGATACGTTTTTTCTCAGTATATGAGTAAGCCATCAGCGTTCCCCAGCTTGGTCACCTGCTTGTTTGGCCCCTCCGACGGGAGCAGCCAGAAAATCTTGCAAACCCCATGGTTTGCACCACCGCTTCGGGTGGCTACAGCGCGTTAATGGCGGCGACCGAGTCGACAGCCAAGAACGGAAAAAGGCCGGTGGCAAGAGCCACCAGCCATCAGCCTTCAGCTTAACGCTTGGGCTGGAGACGCAAGGTCGATGCTTACTTCAGCTCGACTTTAGCGCCTGCTTCTTCCAGAACAGCTTTGGCTTTGTCAGCAGCGTCTTTCGACACAGCTTCCAGAACCTGGGCAGGAGCGCCGTCAACTACAGCCTTGGCTTCTTTCAGGCCCAGACCGGTCAGTTCACGTACTGCCTTGATCACGTTTACTTTCTTCTCGCCAGCTTCCAGCAGCATGACGTTGAATTCGGTTTGCTCTTCAGCAGCAACAGCAGCAACAGCTGGGCCAGCGGAAGCAGCGGCAGCGGAAACGCCGAATTTTTCTTCGAAAGCTTTGATCAGCTCAACAACCTGCAGAACCGACATTTCAGCTACGGCGTTGAGGATATCGTCTTGGGAGATAGACATTGCTGTATTTCCTGAATTGGGGGACGGCCTACGCGGCCATCGAAATAAACAAAAATACGCGAGAGAAGTTGCTCAGCCTTAGGCTGCGGCAGCTTCTTTTTGCTCGCGAACTGCAGCCAGAGTACGAGCCAGCTTGCTGGTAGCGCCTTGAATCACGCTCATCAGCTGCGAAATAGCTTCGTTACGGGTCGGCAGTGTTGCCAGTACGTCGATTTGGTTAGCTGCGAGGAACTTGCCCTCGAACGCAGCTGCCTTGATCTCGAACTTATCCTGACTCTTGGCGAATTCTTTGAACAAACGGGCAGCAGCGCCTGGATGTTCTTTGGAGAACGCAATCAGAGTCGGGCCGGTGAACACGTCGTTGAGAACACTGTATTCAGTGTCAGCAACTGCGCGCTTGAGCAGGGTGTTACGTACAACACGTACGTATACGCCAGCTTCACGAGCCTCTTTACGGAGTCCGGTCATAGCGCCTACTGTCACACCACGGGCATCAGCCACGACAGCGGACAGAGCAGCTTTGGCAGCCTCGTTGACTTCAGCGACGATGGCCTTCTTGTCTTCGAGATTAATTGCCACGGGTTTAACTCCTGCTTGTTACCGTTTCATCTGGCCTAGGCCTGATGTCGTTTTGGTGTCTGATTCGGTAAGGAACCGGGAGCACCATCTGCGTAGGCTTGTTGGTTTAAGACTTGCGTCGCCTACGGTCTTGGATAGCCCCCGCCAGGCAGGGACCCCAATCTTTCAATTGGTGCAATCGCTTGCACCAATTTGTGTCTTATACGTCCAGCGAGCCTTGGTCGATGACCAGACCTGGGCCCATAGTGGTGCTCAGGGTAACGCGCTTGACGTAGATACCTTTCGAGGAAGCAGGCTTGATACGCTTCAGATCAGCGATCAGGGCTTCAACGTTTTCCTTCAGCTTGACGGCGTCGAAACCGACTTTGCCAACGGAGGTGTGAATGATGCCGTTTTTGTCGGTGCGATAACGAACCTGACCAGCCTTGGCGTTTTTAACCGCGGTAGCTACGTCTGGCGTTACGGTGCCGACTTTAGGGTTAGGCATCAGACCACGTGGACCGAGGATCTGACCCAACTGACCTACAACGCGCATTGCATCCGGGGAAGCAATAACTACGTCGTAGTTCAGGTCGCCGCCTTTCATTTCGGCAGCCAGGTCGTCCATGCCAACGCGATCAGCGCCGGCGGCCAAAGCAGCTTCAGCTGCCGGGCCCTGGGTGAAGACAGCAACACGTACAGTCTTGCCAGTACCGTGTGGCAGCACAGTAGCGCTACGAACGACCTGGTCGGATTTACGTGGGTCAACACCCAGGTTTACAGCAACGTCAACGGACTCGCTGAACTTGACAGTCGACAGCTCGGTCAGCAGGGCAGCGGCGTCTACAAAGTTGTAGGCCTTGCCTGCTTCGATTTTGCCGGCGATAGCCTTTTGGCGCTTGGTCAGCCTAGCCATTACACACCCTCCACGTTAAGGCCCATGCTACGAGCAGAACCGGCGATGGTACGCACGGCTGCATCCATATCAGCTGCAGTCAGATCCGCGTTTTTGGTTTTCGCGATTTCTTCCAGCTGAGCACGAGTTACGGTGCCAACCTTAACGGTGTTAGGACGAGCGGAACCGCTAGTCAGACCAGCAGCTTTCTTCAGCAAAACCGAAGCCGGGGTCGACTTGGTTTCGAAAGTGAAGCTACGGTCGCTGTATACAGTGATGATCACTGGAGTCGGCAGACCTGGCTCAAGACCCTGAGTACGGGCGTTGAAGGCCTTGCAGAATTCCATGATGTTCACGCCGTGCTGACCCAGAGCCGGGCCGACAGGTGGACTTGGGTTGGCCTGAGCGGCCTTCACTTGCAGCTTGATGTAAGCGGTAATCTTCTTGGCCATGAGGCACTCCAATTACGGGTTCGAACGCCTCGAAAGGCTCCCCGGTTACTTGCGCGTTTATCCCAGTGACGACAAAACCCCACAGCCTAAGCTGCGGGGTTGGGATGCTTGCTCAGCTAGACCTTCTCGACCTGGCTGAACTCCAACTCTACCGGAGTAGAGCGACCGAAAATGAGCACCGCCACTTGGATCCGGCTCTTTTCGTAGTTAACTTCTTCGACGGTGCCATTAAAATCAGCAAATGGACCATCAGTGACACGAACAACCTCACCTGGCTCGAACAACGTCTTCGGCTTAGGCTTGTCGCTACCGTCAGCAACACGACGCAGAATGGCTTCCGCCTCTTTGTCGGTGATCGGAGCAGGCTTATCAGCGGTACCGCCAATGAAGCCCATGACACGAGGGGTATCTTTGACTAAGTGCCAAGTACCTTCGTTCATGTCCATTTGAACCAGCACGTAGCCAGGGAAGAACTTACGCTCACTTTTGCGCTTCTGACCATTCCGCATTTCAACCACTTCTTCAGTGGGAACCAGAATTTCGCCGAAGCCATCTTCCATGCCTGCCAGCTTTACGCGCTCTAGCAAAGAGCGCATAACATGCTTCTCGTAACCCGAGTAAGCATGCACAACGTACCAACGCTTAGCCACGGGACACCCTTAGCCAACAATCAAGGAAACAAGCCAACCGAGCAGGGAATCAAGCCCCCACAACAGCAACGCCATAACCAGAACAACAGCCACGACAATCAATGTGGTCTGCGTGGTTTCTTGGCGAGTCGGCCAAACGACTTTACGAATTTCGGTGCGAGCTTCCTTCACCAGGACCGCGAAAGACTTGCCTTTGGCAGTCTGCAGGCCTACAAAGGCAGCTACAGCAGCAAGGGCGAGCAAAGCGAGTACGCGGTACAGGATCGGCGAAGCAGAATAGTACTGATTGCCAACAACGCCTACGACCACCAAGACGACTACAGCGAGCCACTTGACCAGATCGAAACGAGAGCTTTGAGCTTCAGCCTTAGGAGTCATCTATGAAGATCCTGTGAAAAGAAAGCCAGACACACCACGTGAATCTGGCAGGTCAGGAGGGAATCGAACCCCCAACCTACGGTTTTGGAGACCGTCGCTCTGCCAATTGAGCTACTGACCTAAAACAAAATCAGGCCGACCATTATGCAGGCCCGAAAAAGACTTTACAACAACCAACCCCAACAGACTTGAAATCACCTGACAACCAAAGCCAGACAAAACACGATACAAGCCGAGGCAGCTGTTAAAACAAAGGCAGATATTTTCATATCTGCCTTGTTATATGGAGCTCTTGAGCGGATTTGAACCGCTGACCTCACCCTTACCAAGGGTGTGCTCTACCAACTGAGCTACAAGAGCGAAACACCTTGCACAACCTGCAAACTTGGAGCGGGTAGCGGGAATCGAACCCGCATCATCAGCTTGGAAGGCTGAGGTTCTACCACTAAACTATACCCGCGGAGCTTGCAGCTCACGCTAAAAATGGTGGAGGGGGAAGGATTCGAACCTTCGAAGTCGTAGACGTCAGATTTACAGTCTGATCCCTTTGGCCGCTCGGGAACCCCTCCTAAGCGAGCCGGCATTCTACATCACGCCGGCCTTCTGTCAAGCATTTTCTCATTAAAAATATGAGGTTAGCTGCGTTGACCTTTGCTTCGCGCTGTAGCCCTTAAAGGTCTTCACTGCGAAGCGGGCGCCATTCTATGCAAACTATTCGAGAGTTGCAACGCCTTCGCACAACATTATTTTATGTTTTAACTCATTGAATTCCTTAGCAAGGTTCTCCAAGGGAAGATCATCAGCCAGGCGACGGCTTTCAGGAGATACACGAAGCCAATAACCCGAGGCATCAGCCGAGCTCAACAATTGAACCTTGGCCTTTATATCCAGGCTTATGAGGCGCTGCTCAAGCAACTGCGCCTGCCGAAGATCCGCAAAGCCACCTATGTACAAACAAGTATTCTGCACATCAGGGACCTTTACCCGATCACGTCGCGCGACCGAGTCAGAAGACTCACTGAGCAGGCGAATATCCTGCTGAGCCCCCCGGTAGAGACTCAGGGGAGTGACATCTTTCGCTCGTAACGGAGCCTCTTGCTGGTGCCAGACGTAATAAAAGACATTGAGAACGAGCAATAGCAAAAACAGCCAACGCATAAACACCTCAAGACAAAGGACACGCCATCGCCAGACCGACGAATACAAGATCCGGGACAAGTCGAGCCTGGGGCACGACCTCCAGAACCAAGTCAGCATCCCCCCCAGTCAGAAACACCGTGAAATCATCTCCCCAGTAACTCCGAGCCAACTCAAGCTGGGTCAGCACGAACCCCCTAAGCATGAGTGTACAACCGCGCTCCACCGCCTCCACAGTCGTCCGCCCTGGAGAGAGACGCACCAGGGCCTGCTCGGCAGCGTCATCGCCATAGCGGATCTTACGCGTATGCGTCCGCAACTGACTGCGCATGAGCGGCATGCCCGGGCAGATAAATCCCCCGAGATGCTCACCATCGATGGCAATAAAGTCTGCGGTCGCCGCCGTTCCAAAATCGAGCACCAGGCAGGCGCCCGCCGCCAACTTGAATCCACCGAGCATTGCCAGCCAACGATCAAGCCCAAGGCGCTCGAAGTCTTCATAGCCGTTACGCACGCCCGCCATTTCCCGCGCAGAGACCGCGCACGACACAGCGACACCAAAAGCGCCTTCCAACGCTTCAACCAGCTTAGCGGTCTCCTCCGAAGCCCGAACACTCACCAGCCGGCAACGCGTCAACGAAAGCCCAGGAGTCGCCTCCAGACTCTCAATCAACGCGACATCAGAACCAACGACCCCCTCTACAAAGGCAGTAGCCCGATTCGGTCCAAGCACACGCCACTTGATGAAGCTATTCCCACAGTCGAGCTCAAGAATCATCACGCAACCTCAGGCTTAACTCACCACCGCTGTATATTTTCTCGACACCATCAACACTCAGGCGCAGTGCCCCTTGATGATCGACCCCCAACACCACCCCGTTAATGTGGTTGACACCTGCGATAAGGGAGACCTCCCTCCCGTGCCAGAGATGATTTTTTTCCCACTCTTCCTGGAGAGCAACAAAGCCAGAGCGCTTATGTCGATCCAAGTAGCTTTGCAACTGCAAACCGAGCCCCGCAACCAGCTGATTGCGGTCCATAGCGGAGCCCGTTTCAAGCTGAACCGAAGTCCACTGCCGATCTACTTCGTTGGCCTTCTGCATATTCACGTTGATGCCGATACCGAGGACAACGTGACAAATGTCAGCAGGATCGCCTACCAACTCGAGCAAAATGCCTGCAATTTTTTTATGCCCAACCAAAATATCATTTGGCCACTTCAAGGCAGCCCCCTGAACACCCGACTCATGCAGGGCATTCATCACCGCCAGCCCTACGACGAGACTAAGCCCCTCCAACTGCCTCAGCCCCCCCTCAATGCGCAGTACAAGGCTGTAATACACGTTCTGTGCGAATGGGCTAACCCACTTACGGCCCCGCCGCCCGCGACCTGCCGTTTGCTGCTCAGAAAGCACCAGAAACGGCGCAGCACAACCAGCCTCGATAAGACGCAAAGCTTCGGCATTAGTAGAGTCAATAGAATCGGAGATATGAACAGGCCACGGCAGAGCAGCAGCATTCGCCGCGATCTTTTCAGAGCTCAAGAACGTCAACGGAGACGCGAGCTGATATCCCTTACCACGGACTTTATGAATAGGTAGATTCAACTCAGCTTCTAGATGCTGGAGCTGCTTCCAAACAGCACTGCGACTGATCCCCAGAGCGGCGCCTAGCGCTTCTCCAGAGTGGAATCGACCATCTTTCAGAAGTTTTAACAACGTCAGCATGCAAGTATCGCCTCACAATGAGGCACGCATGATAGCCATGCATAAGCCCATTGCATAGAAAGCG
>NZ_JALJFG010000034.1 GCF_023242475.1 Pseudomonas sp. MWU15-20650
GCCCCAATGCCAGTCAGTTAAGCGCTAGAACGAGCAACCGGCAACCTGTGGCGAGCGGGCTTGTCCCGCGTTGGGGCGCGTAGCGCCCCCAAAGAGGGACGAATGCGGTGTACCCGATACCCCGCAGAGACAGCTTTTGGGGCCGCTACGCAGCCCGACGTGGGACAAGCCCGCTCGCCACAGTGATAGTGTTCCTTCTTAACTGACTGGCATTGGGAAAAGCCCCCTCCCACATTTAAGCCTGGCGGTGTTGGATGGATTGCGTTTGACGCACTTATAAGCTTCCGGTAAGTAACTTTTTTGTCATGTATCAGGCTGAGTAAACTGCTCGGGTATTTCTAATCCCGAGTTACCCGTTCATGACATCCCTCGCTGCCCCCGCTCTCCAGGCCGCAGCCAAACCGACTGCCCTGAGCCCGCCCGTGTTCGGCCCGCGTATCATCATCGGCCTGGTGGGGGTGTTGTTGGCGGTGCTGGTGTCCGGTCTCAACGAAATGGTCACCAAGGTCGCCCTTGCCGATATTCGCGGCGCGCTGTACATCGGCTTTGACGAAGGCACCTGGCTGGTCGCGGCGTACACGGCCACCTCCGTGGCGGCCATGGCGTTTGCGCCCTGGTGCTCGGTAACGTTTTCCCTGCGCCGTTTCACCCTCTGTGCCATCAGCCTGTTCACCGTGTTGGGCATCCTGTGCCCATTTGCGCCGAACTACGAAAGCCTGCTGGTGCTGCGCACGGTGCAAGGCTTGGCCGGTGGCGCATTGCCGCCGATGTTGATGACCGTTGCGCTGCGTTTCTTGCCGGCCAGCGTCAAGCTGTATGGCTTGGCCGGGTATGCCCTGACCGCCACCTTCGGCCCGAGCCTGGGCACACCGTTGGCGGCGCTGTGGACCGAGTATGTCGGCTGGCAATGGGCGTTCTGGCAGATCGTCGGGCCGTGCCTGTTGGCGATGGCGGCGGTGGCCTATGGAATACCGCAAGACCCGCTGCGCCTGGAGCGCTTCAAGCAATTCAACTGGCGCGGCCTGCTGTTGGGCTTCCCGGCGATCTGCATGCTGGTGATCGGCCTGTTGCAGGGCAATCGCCTGGACTGGTTCGAGTCGGGCTTGATCACCTTTATGCTGTGTGGCGGCACGCTGTTGCTGGTGTTGTTCATGCTCAATGAATGGTCGCACCCCATGCCGTTCTTCAAGTTGCAGATGCTGGGCCTGCGCAACCTGGCATTTGCCCTGATCGTACTCGCCGGTGTGCTGATGGTGCTGACCTCGGTGATCATCATCCCGTCGAGTTTCCTCGCCCAGGTCCAGGGTTATCGGCCGTTGCAAACGGCGCCGGTGATGTTGCTGATGGCGCTGCCGCAGTTGGTCGCGCTGCCGCTGGTGGCCGCGTTGTGCAACTTGCGCTGGGTTGATTGTCGCTGGGTGCTGGGGATCGGTTTGAGCATGCTGGTCCTGTGCTGTATCGGCAGTGCGCAGTTGACCTCAGCGTGGATTCGCGACGACTTCTACGGCCTCTATCTGCTGCAGATTTTTGGCCAACCCATGGCGGTGCTGCCGCTGCTGATGCTCTCCACCGGCAGTATCCAGCCGGTAGAAGGGCCATTCGCCTCGGCCTGGTTCAACACCGTCAAGGGCCTGGCCGCGGTGGTCGCCACCGCCGTGCTGGATACGCTGACGACCCAGCGCCTGCACGTTCACTCGACGATGTTGGTGGATCGCCTGGGCAATTCGCCGCTGGTCGACGGTGATGCACCGGGCCTCGCCCATCGCGTGCATGAGCAGGCGGTGGTGCTGACCTCTTCGGATCTCTATTTCGTCATGGCCGGTGTCGCGGCGGCGTTGATCCTGCTGATTTTCTGGATGCCCACGCGGATCTATCCGCCGCGCGCTCCGACCTAGCCACAAGGACTCTCCATGAAACGCAAAGACAAAATTGCCGTCTCCGTTATTGCTGTGTTTGCCGTCGGCGTATTGGTTTACCTGGTCGCGCCGGGCGTACTGGGCAGTAAGCACCAGAGCACCAACGACGCCTTCGTCGCTGCTGACTTCACCCTGGTCGCGCCGCGCGTGGCCGGCTTCATCAAGGAAGTGTTGGTAGAAGACAACCAGCGCGTCAAAGCCGGCCAACTGTTGGCGCTGATCGACGACCGTGATTTGCGCGCCGCCGCCCAGGCTGCCGATGCGGACACTTTGGTCGCCCAGGCCCAGCTGAAAAACGCCACCGCAACCCTGGAGCGCCAAAGCTCGGTGATCGCCCAGGCCCAGGCCACCGTCGCGGCGGATCGCGCCGAGGTGGCTTTCGCCGAGCACGAATTGAACCGCTACAACCACCTGGCCGGCGTGGGCGCGGGCACGGTGCAGAACGCCCAGCAAGCCAAGACCCGCATCGACCAGGCTACCGCGCGCCTGGCTAACGCTACCGCCGTGCTGGCGGCTGAACGCAAGCAGGTGGAAATCCTCACGGCCCAGCGGGACGCCGCTGAAGGTGGGCTGAAGCGCGCCCAGGCGGCGTTGGAAATGGCCAGTTACCAGCTGTCCTACACGCGCATTGTCGCGCCGGTGGATGGCATGGTGGGCGAGCGCGCCGTGAGGGTCGGCGCCTATGTGACGCCGGGCAGCAAGATTCTCGCGGTGGTGCCGCTGAATGAAGCCTATGTGGTCGCCAACTTCCAGGAGACGCAACTGTTCCATATGCACGCCGGTCAAGCCGTGCAGGTGCGCGTCGACAGCCTCGACGGTGAACCGCTCAACGGCCACCTGGAAAGCCTCGCGCCGGCTACCGGGGTGACGTTCGCTTCGGTCAAACCGGATAACGCCACCGGCAACTTCACCAAGGTGGTGCAGCGTATTCCGGTCAAGATCGTCCTGGAGCCGAACCAGCCACTGACCGAGCGCCTGCGTGTCGGTATGTCAGTAGAAGCCAGCGTCGACACTCAGGCCGTTGCACCACAGCGTGAGGTCGCGCAGCAATGAGACACGCCGTTTGGTTCACCTTGAGCCTCATCAGCCTGAGCGCCTGCAGCGTCGGCCCGGACTTCCAGCGGCCCCAAGGCCCAAGCGTCACGCAATGGAGCGAGCCTCAGGGGCGCCAGGCCGTCAGCCGCGCGGTCACCGACCCGTTGCAGGAACGCTGGTGGGATGTGTTTCACGACGCGCAGCTTTCGGCCCTCACTCGCCGAGCCCTCACCGATAACCTCGACCTGAAACTGGCCAGCAGCCGCTTGCAACAAAGCCGTGCCGTGCGCCAGGTGACCACCGCCGAGCGTTACCCCGACGTCGAAGCCACGGGTGCTTACCAGCGCAAACGCAACAGCGGCAAAGGCTTGAACGACCCCTCTGGCGAGAACGGCCGTTCGGCCTACAGCCAGTGGGACATGGGCTTCTCGGCCGCTTGGGAGCTGGACTTCTGGGGCCGGGTCAAGCGCGAGACCGAAGCCGCCGACGCCACCCTGCAAGTCGCGGAAAACGACCGCCGGGCCGTGCTGTTGTCGGTGCTGGCCGAGACCGCCCAGGACTACATCCAACTGCGCGGCGTGCAAAACACCCGCGCCGTCACCGAGCAAAACCTCGATGTTGCGCGCCACAGCCTCAAGCTCTCGCAACTGCGTCTGGCCGACGGTGTTGCGACAGACCTGGACGTCGCCGAGGCTGCCGCTCAGGTGGCCACCATCGAAGCGCGCCTACCGGCGTTGCAACAGCGCCAGGACCAGTTGATCAACGCCTTGAGCCTGTTGATGGGCGAGCCGCCCCAGGCCCTGCACGCGCAGCTCTCCAAGGACGCTGCTGTGCCGCAAACCCAACGCCAGGTCGCTATCGGCCTGCCGTCGGAACTCGCCGAACGCCGTCCCGACATTCGCCAGGCAGAAGCGCGCTTGCACGCGGCCACCGCCAATATCGGCGTGGCCAAGGGCGACTTCTACCCGCGGATCACCTTGTCCGGGAGCCTCGGATCCCAAGCCATGCAGTTGTCGGATTTCGGCACTTGGGGCTCACGCGCCTTCGCCTTCGGCCCACAGTTCAGCCTGCCACTGTTCAACGGCGGGCGCCTGCAGGGCATGTTGAATTTGCGTGAAGCCCAGCAACAGGAAGCGGCCCTTGCGTACCAGCAAACAGTGCTGCGCGCCTGGCATGAAATCGATGATCAACTGACCCGCTACAACGCCAGCCAACTGCGCCGCGACAGCCTCGCCGAGGCCGTACGCCAGAACCAGATTGCCCTCATCACGGCGCAACATCAGTACGTCGAAGGCGTGGTGGATTTCGTCAACGTACTCACTGTGCAAAGCGCGCTGCTGGCGACCCAGGAGCAGTGGGTGGAAAGCTCTACCGGCGTGTCGTTGGCGATGGTTGGGTTGTACAAGGCGTTGGGAGGCGGGTGGGAGTCGGTGTATCCCGTGCAAACTGCCCAATCCAAATGTGGCAGGGGGGTTGCTTCCGATTGCGGTTGATCAGTTCATATGCTGATGTCTGACACACCGTTATCGGGAGCAAGCCCCCTCCCACAGGGGAAATGTGCTGTTCGTAAGGGGGTGTTCGGTCACGGATTCTGCAAGAACACCACATACCCCCGAAACCACTCACTGCCCTTCAAATACCCTGGCGCTTGCCACGCGCCCCCCTGAATCAACCCCACCTTGAACGGCACTCCCAAGCGATTCATGCGTGGCAGGTACGCCGCGTAATCCGGGATGCTGTGGCGCCCTTGATACGTCTGTACCACCACTTCATCCACCACACCCTTTAGCTGGGCGATGGCGGCTGGGTCGGCGTTGCTGCTCCAGTCCATCAGGCCGGTGATGCTCAGGCGCAGGTCGGCAGGCAGGCGTTGGCGCAGGTCGCGCAGAAAACCCGCGTATTCGTGCAGGTATTGGGTGCGGGCGTCGAAATCGATCTGGATGCCGACCACCGGGTTGCCCGCGTCACGCCAGCGTTGCACCTGGCCGAGCAGTTGGGTGTAGACCCGCTCCGGCCAGTGCAAGGTGTGGGCGCGGTAGACCACCCAGACGTCCCCTTGGGTAATGCGCGGTACGCTGATGCCTTGGGCGATGAACTGCACGCCGCGCTGGGGCGCGCGGCGGGTGGAGTTGATCTGGCCTTGGAGGATGTACAGGGTTTTCGCCTGCTTGAGCACCGGCTGGGGCGTGACGCCGCTCCACAGCCAGAAGGCGTCGTAGTCGCGGGCGTCAACGGCGCCGAAGGCCGGGCTTGCCAGCAACAGCAAGCCTAGCCACACGTGCTTCACCAGTAGTACTTCAGCGACTCGGCCCACTCGGTGTCGGCAAACCCGGTTTTCAACTGGCGGAACCAGCCTTTGCGCACGGACTTGTCCACATCGACGCCACCGCAGTTGTTATAGCCGGCCCGGGCATAGCAGTTGATTGCGCGAAACAGGGCGTAAGCCTTGTCGTTGTGGGCAGCCTTGGGGTTGGCGATGACCTGCCGGTAACCGTCGAGCCGCGAGAAGGTTTCGCCTTTGAACAGCGAGTCGGTGCTGCCCAGGCTACCGGCGGAGCGCGCCTGGTCCAGCGGCATGCCATCCAGATTGTTACGCAGGATGAATTCGCCCAGGCAGTTCAGGCCCTTGGGGTTCTTCGGGTCGGCCTGCAGGGTGCTGGCGATTTGCGCAACGCTCGGGCAGGCGTAGCCGGACTCGGCTTTGTCGCCGTTCCACTGGAACATCTGCAGCGACCGACCGTCAGCGTAGACATAACCCAGGCTCGGGCTGAGTTTGCCCTCGGGCACCGACGCCGGCAGTTGCTTGAAGTCCTCGGCGAAAGTGGCGTATTGGCCGCGCATCAAGTCCTTATAGAGCAGCACAAACTGGGCCGTGTCGCGTTCGGTCGGGTCGCTGGCTTGGGTGATCTGCTGACGCAGCAGCGCTTGGCCTGCAACGTTACGCAGCAAGATGTAGCGCACCTGCTTGGCGCTGATCGGCGAGTCGGCCGCGAACACCTTGGCCACTTGCCCGCTGCGCTCGTAGTTCATGGCCAGGGCCAGTTCCAATTGGTCGCGCTGCAAGGGTTGCTTGGCCAGGGGCATCAGTTTCAGCCACAGCGCTTCGGCGCTTTTCCAGTCACCCTTGGACTCCAGGGCCAGGCCGCGCAGGGTCTGCTGGCTGAACGCGAGGTAATCCAGGCGTGCAGGCACGTCTTGGGGCAGCAGTTTCAAGGTGGTATCGGGTTGGTGCTCGACGTACAGGGCAAACGCCGCTTGCACGTAGTCGTACAACGCCGGTTCCTGGGCAAACACCGGCTTTTGCTCGGCCAATGCTTCGCGGGTCAGCTTGGGCGGGTTGCCGGCGCGCATCCACATCAAGTCATTGAGCGCCAGGGTGAATGGGTTGGCCCCGGGGGTGTTGATGGCGCTCAGTAGTTTGTTGTCGGTTTCCTGCACCAGGTCATCCAACGACACGTTGCTGTGCTCGGCGTTGAATTGGGTCAATTGTGCAGCAAGGTCGTTCGCCAGTTTGTCGGTATCGCCCGCCAGCCAATGCACCCGACGCAACAAACCCTGGGCGGAGACCGCGTATTCACCCTGTGGGTAAGTGCTCAGGTACAGGTTGAAGCTCGTATCGGCATCGGCCAGTACCGACTTATCCACACGCTGCAATTGCGGCATGCCGTATTCGTCGAAGGCGTTTTCCTGGGCCTGGTTCAATTCGGTACGGGCGATCATATAGAGCGCCGTTTCCTTGACCCACGGCAGGCTGCCGGCGGTGGCGGCGACAAAACCACGTTGTGCGTCGCCAAAACGACCGCTGTAGAAGTCGCCGGCTGCTTGAAGGTAGGTGCGCAGTTCGCGACCTGAGGCCGACTGGATCTGATCCGGGTCACCCAGGCTTGCGCCTTCCCAGGTGCACGCGCCGAGCAGGTGCAGGCGGCCTGTGACCAGGAGACGGCGTTCCGCTTCAGGCAGATCGGCTTTGATGACCTGGCCGATAAACGCCGTGGCGCTGCTGTCGTCATTGCTACGGCAGCGACTGCCTTCGCCGGTCAGAAACGCGTCACCGGCGGCTTTGTCGTTTTCACGCGGGATACCCAGAGGCGCAAGCAGTTGAGCGAGTGTGCTCGGGGTGGGGGCTGCGTCGGTTTTTTCGACGCTGGCATCGGTTGCCGGGGTGAGGCGATACACCGGGAATGGCACCGGGCCGAAACCTTGTTCCAGGTCCGTTTCACCCAGTGCGTTCGGCGTCAGGGCCGCCACCTGCTTGTCTGCCAGCAACAGCCGCAGGTTGACCCGGCTATCGTTGCCGGGGCTCAAGAAGGGCAGGTTGCTGCATCCTTCAAGGCTATCGCGTGATACCCGCCAGTCGGGGTAACACGAGTCATCGCCACTGGCCTGGGCTTGGAGCGAAAGGCCGGCGAGCAACGCTATTACCAGGGGAGACAGAAAACCGATGCGCATGACGTATCCTTGATCCTTAGTCCTTTGAAGGGGGCAATAATAGCGTGATCTGATAAGCGCTTCGGTGAAGACCTACACAAATCAAAGATTTGTCCGATTCCAGCAGCGAATCGAGGCCTTTTGTCCTAGAGTGGCGGTTGTTTGCATAGGTGCAGGTTTTGCCTAGGAAATGGGCAGTGGCAGGGGAATCGAGGTGCGACGGGTTGTGGTAGAGCAAGACGACAAAGTTGGGTCATTACCCACGTTCAATCGCCTCTCGCAGGCTTGGCAAGGTGCTACCTGGATGACTCGGTTATGGTGGGTGCCGATCCTGGTGCTGGCTGCGGGGATGCGCTTTTACGGCCTGACGGCCTCCGCCATCTGGGGGGACGAAGCCTCGAGCCTGCTGCTCAGCGAATACGCTGCAGGCGATCTGTGGTTTCACGCGGCCCATGATGTGCACCCGCCGTTGTATTTTTTCCTGCTGCGCGGCTGGATTGGGTTGTTTGGCGATGGGATTTTATCCCTGCGCGGTATGAGTGCGATCCCTGGCGTAGTTGCCGTCGGCCTGGGTATCTGGCTGACGCAGCAGCTGTCGACTCGTCGGGCGGCTGTGCTGGCGGGAATCCTGCTGGCGTTGCTTCCCACCGCCGTGCGCTACAGCCAGGAAGTGCGCATGTATTCACTGCTGGGCGTCTGGCTGTTGGGTGCCACGCTGGCGTTGGTGTATTGGGTACGGCAACCCGAGCGCATGCGCTACTTGGTGGCCTATGTACTGCTGATGACCGCCGGCTTCTACACCCACTATTTCACCGCGCTCTGCGTGTTGGTGCATTGGGTCTACCTGGGGCTGTTGGGTGGCTCCGGGCTGTCAGGCCGGCGTTTAATCGGGCGCCCGGCGTGGTGGGCGGCCAATTGTATGATCGTGTTGTTGTACCTGCCCTGGCTGCCCAACCTGCTGGACCTGGTGCAGCACGTTGATGAACTCAAGGTCGGCGGGGACATTGGCTGGGAAGATCCGGTCAACGCGTCCTCGGTACCGTCGATGATCTGGACGTTTCTGCTCCAGGACGAGGGTGTTGGCTTTTGGCCGCCGCTGTTCTGGTTGTTCCCGTCAATGCTGATCGCGATTGTTGCGGTGACGGCCTGGCGAGACCGTGAGCGCTACCGGCCGGCCAGCCTTTTGGCGTTGTTTTTCCTGCTGCCGCTGCTGCTGGTGTACGGGGTGTCGTTTATTTCCCCGGTGTTTATCGAGCGCTACCTCACGGTGTACGCATTGGGCTTGCCGATCCTCGTGGCCTTGGCCATCGACCGCCTGCCTGCGCGCCTGTCACTGCTCGGTGCGGCACTGTTGGTGCTGGTTGTGGGTGTGGAACTGATGGGGCTGAAGAACAACTTCACCGTCGATGAGCAGGATCAATTCAACGCGCCGGTGGAGTTCGTCAACCGCAACTACCAAGAAGACGATCGCATCGTTCTCAGCGACATGTTGTGGTACCTGCCCTACGTGTATTACGACCAGACCGATGCCCAGTTGCAGCTCTACACACCGCCCAAGCCCGACGGTACATCGACCCGGCCGAATGCCTATGGCTTCGGCACACTGGTGGACCAGGACGGCGGGCGCATTTACCTCGACCGCCTGTCGGCATTGCCGGCCGATACCCGTCGTGTGTGGTTGATCAGCAGCAACGAAGCCCCGGATGACTTTGCTCCGCTGCCTGAAGGCTGGCGTGAGCTGAGTCGCCAGGATGGCGGCGGCGCCAGGGTACGCTTGTTCGTGCTGTGCCACGTACCAGCGCCGCAACCCGAAGGTTGCCGCTAGACTCAGTTAAACCGTCTCTCATCTGGAGCTCGCCATGGAATCGCCGGTGCACACCCTGCCGTCACTGTTCAAACAACTGGGTTTAGCGGACGACCCGGTCAGCATTGACCGGTTTGTCGCCGTGCATTCACCGCTCAAGCCGGATTTGAAACTCGCGGATGCGTTCTTTTGGACGCCAAGCCAAAAGGCGTTTTTGCTCGAGGAGATTTTGGAGGATGCGGATTGGGCCGAGGTGGTGGACGAGTTGAATGTGTTGTTGCGTACTGGGCGAGGTGTGCAACAGCCTTAGAAAAAAGCAAAAACTTGAGAAAATGATCGGAGTCGAAAGCCATCGCGCCCACGCCTGTTGCTGATTCAGTGCTTGACCCTCTTCTTTTGGCGCAACCGGTAACTGTGAGGGAGTTTGCTCCCTCGCCACAGTTACATCGACGCTGCATAAATCACCCTCCTGCTGCTGAAAACCCGCTTTACTTACCTCACCCCCTTCACGCTTCCCGCCACCCATCCACAAATTTGTTTCAAAACTTGACGACGTCCAATCCTTCCACCATATTGATAGTTAGCAAACTAACTGTATGCGAACGATCCAGTGTCCCAAACCCTCGAACAACTCCATATGAACCTCAGCAGCAGCATGGTGGTGGGCGCCCGTCATTGGCGCAAAATCTGCCAGACCACGCTGATGAGTTACGGTATTTCCGAAGCCTGTGCCGTGCCATTGTTGATGATCGGTCGCTTGGGCGACGGTGTGCATCAGGTCAAAGTGGCCCAGGCATCGGGGATGGAAAGCCCGTCGCTGGTGCGCTTGCTCGACCAGCTGTGCAGCGGCGGCTACGTGTGCCGTACCGAAGACATCCACGACCGCCGCGCCAAGGCGTTGAGCCTCACCGAGCGCGGGCGTGAGCTGGTGCAAGCGGTGGAAGGGCAACTGGTGCGCCTGCGCCAGGAAGTGCTGGCGGATGTTGCCCACAGCGATCTTGAAGCCGCCCTGCGTGTACTGAGGGCGTTTGAAGCGGCCGGGGTTGCTACGTCTTGAACGGATTTTTTACCGGTTTCCCGCCAGCCCGCGACTGGTTCTATGGGGTGCGTACGTTTGCGGCATCGATGATCGCGTTGTACATCGCCATGCTCATGCAAATGCCACGTCCGTATTGGGCGATGGCCACCGTGTATATCGTCTCCAGCCCGTTTGTCGGCCCGACCAGCTCCAAGGCCCTGTACCGTGCCATCGGCACATTCATGGGCGCGGCGGCCGCGGTGTTTTTTGTGCCGATGTTTGTACAGTCGCCGTATGTGCTGGTGGTGGTGATCGCCTTGTGGACGGGCATTCTGCTGTTCCTGTCCATGCACCTGCGCACGGCCAATAACTATGCGCTGATGCTGGCCGGTTACACCTTGCCGCTGATTGCCTTGCCAGTGGTGGATAACCCGCTCGCGGTCTGGGATGTGGCCGAGGCGCGCACCGAGGAGATTTTCCTCGGCATCGCGGTAGCGGCGGTGGTGGGCGCGATGTTCTGGCCACGGCGGCTGATGCCCGTGTTTGACGGTTCGGTGGCCAAGTGGTTTGCCGATGCCCAGGTCTACAGCCAGCGCTTCCTCACCCGTTCTGTAGCGCCTGAAGAAGTCAGTAACCTGCGCGGCGGCATGGTCGCCACCTTCAACACCCTCGAATTGATGATCGGCCAACTGCCCCACGAAGGCGCGCGGCCGCAGACAGTGCGCAATACCAAGGAACTGCGCGGGCGCATGATTCACCTGTTGCCCGTGATCGATGCCTTGGATGACGCGGTGTACGCCATCGAACACCGCGCACCGGAGTTTCTTGATCGGCTCACGCCGTTGCTGGCGCAGGCCAACGCCTGGCTGGAGAGCACGACTGAAGACGCGCCCCTTGAACGGTGGCGCTCGCTGCGCGACCAGATCGACGCCCTGCAACCTCAAGGCGAAGCGCTGGACGACCGCCACACGCTGCTGTTCTCCAACGCGCTGTACCGTCTGGCGGAATGGGTCGATCTGTGGCAAGACTGCCGCAGCCTGCAAGCCGCCATCCAATGCGAAAGCCAAGACACTTGGCGCGCCGTGTACCGCCACTGGCGCCTGGGGCGCCTGACGCCATTCCTTGACCGTGGGCTGATGTTCTACTCGGCGTTTTCCACCGTCACCGCGATCATCGTCGCCTCGGTGCTGTGGATCCTGCTGGGTTGGACCGACGGCGGCAGTGCGGTGATCCTGGCCGCCGTCGCCTGCAGCTTTTTCGCCTCGATGGATGACCCGGCGCCGCAGATCTATCGGTTCTTTTTCTGGACCGCGATGTCGGTACTGTTTGCCAGCCTGTATCTGTTTCTGGTGCTGCCCAACCTGCACGATTTCCCCATGCTGGTGCTGGCCTTCGCGGTGCCGTTTATCTGCATCGGCACCCTTACCGTGCAGCCACGCTTCTATCTGGGCATGCTGCTGACGCTGGTCAACACTTCGTCGTTCATCAGCATCCAGGGCGCCTACGACGCGGACTTTCTGAATTTCGCCAACGTCAACCTGGCCGGCCCGGTGGGCTTGCTGTTCGCCTTTGTGTGGACGTTGATCGCCCGGCCCTTCGGCGCAGAACTCGCGGCCAAGCGCCTGACCCGTTTCAGCTGGCGCGACATCGTCAGCCTCACGGAGCCTGCGACCCTGGCCGAGCACCGGCACATGGCTGCGCAGATGCTCGACCGCCTGATGCAGCACCTGCCGCGCCTGGGCCTCATCGGCCAGGACACCGGCAGCGCCCTGCGCGATTTGCGCGTGGCGCTGAATCTGCTCGACCTGCTGGCCTACTCGCCACGCATCTACGGCGTGCCGCGGGTACTGCTCAACCAAGTGGTCGAAGGCGTCGGCGGTTACTTCAAGGCCTGCCTCAAGGCGGGTGAACGCTTGCCTGCGCCGAGCGGTCTGCTGATGACCCTCGACCGCACACGCCGCGCCCTCAACGGGCAAGGTCTGCAAAACGAAGACGACACCCGCCTGCATCTGCTGCACGCATTGGCAGGCCTGCGCTTGTCATTGCTGCCTGGCGTGGAATTTATTGGCGGCACTGAAATGGAAGCGCCGCTACCTGATGGAGCGCCTTTATGATCGGTGATCTGGATATCAGCGGGGTGTTCCTGCCCACGCTACTGGTGCTGATGGGCATTACGTATGTGTTGTTCCTGGTGGTGCACGGGCTGTTGACCCGCGTCCACTTCTATCGCCTGGTCTGGCACCGGGCATTGTTCAATGTGGGGCTCTACGCGCTGTTGCTGGGCGCAGTGGACTCACTCAGTCGATACCTGATGACATGAAAAAACCTTTTTTGACCATCGGCCGTGTAGTCCTGACCTTGTTGATCGTGAGCTTTGCGGTCGTCGTTGTGTGGCGCATGGTCATGTACTACATGTTTGCGCCCTGGACCCGCGACGGGCACATTCGTGCCGACATCGTGCAGATCGCCCCGGACGTGTCCGGGCTGATCCAGCAAGTGGAGGTGCGCGACAACCAGCTGGTGACCAAGGGCCAGGTGCTGTTTGCCGTGGACCAGGACCGCTTCAAGCTGGCCCTGCGCCAAGCCCAGGCCGCCGTGGCCGATCGCCAGGAAACCCTGGCCCAAGCCCAGCGCGAGAACAAGCGTAACCGTGGCCTGGGCAACTTGGTGCCCAGCGAACAACTGGAAGAAAGCCAATCCCGCGTAGCCCGCGCCCAATCGGCCCTGGCCGAAGCCCAGGTGACCGTGGACGCTGCCCAGCTCAATCTGGACCGCTCGGTCATCCGCAGCCCTGTGGACGGCTACGTCAACGACCGCGCACCGCGTACCCAGGAATTTGTCACCGCCGGGCGCCCGGTGCTGTCGGTGGTGGACAGCAACTCCTTCCATATTGACGGCTATTTTGAAGAGACCAAGCTCGACGGTATCCACGTCGGCATGGGCGTCGATATTCGTGTGATTGGCGACAACGCCCGCTTACGCGGCCATGTGCAGAGCATCGTCGCCGGTATCGAAGACCGCGACCGTACCAGCGGCTCCAACCTGTTGCCCAACGTCAATCCGGCATTCAGCTGGGTGCGCCTGGCCCAGCGGATTCCGGTGCGCATTGCCTTTGATGATGTGCCGCCGGACTTCCGCATGATCGCCGGTCGCACGGCCACGGTGTCAATCATCGATGACAAGACCGCCGCCAAAGAAAAAGCGCGGCAGGGAGAACAGCCATGAAACCGGCGGCGTTGCTGGCTACGGCTGGCTTGGGCTTGCTGCTGTCGGCCTGCCAGATGGTGGGCCCGGATTACACACTGCCGGAAAAGTCCGCGATCAACCGCGGCGACCTGCAAGGCCGGATCGCGGGTGAGGGCAGCAACGTGGTGTCAGCGCCGGTGCCGGCTGACTGGTGGAAGCTCTACAAAGACCCACGATTGGATGAATTGGTGCGCCAGGCCATGGCGTCCAATACCGACCTGCGTGTGGCGGCGGCCAACCTGCAACGCGCACGCTATCAAACCCAACAGGCAGAGTCCGCGGGCGGTTGGAGTGCGGGTGTCAAAGCCGAAGCCCAGCGCTTGCAGGAGTCCGGTGAAGCATTTTTGCTGCCGGAAAAGGTGCCGGTCGGGAATATCGGCAGCGTCGGTATCAGTACCTCGTACCAGTTCGATTTGTTCGGCACCTTGCAGCGCGGCATTGAAAGTGCCCAGGCCAGCGCCGACGCGGCCCAGGCTGCCGCCGACATTGCGCGTATCACCTTGGTGGCGGATGTGGTGCGTTCGTACACCCAGGTGTGTGCGGCCAACGAAGAGTTGGCGATTGCCAACGAGTCCCTGGACCTGCAAGGCCAGAGCACAAAGCTGACCCAGCGCCTGCGTGACGCCGGGCGTGGCGACGAAACCCAGGTCACCCGCTCGCAAACCCAATACAAATCCCTGCGCGCCGACATGCCGCGCTACGCAGCGGCGCGCCAAGCGGGCTTGTTCCGCCTGTCGATGCTGTTGGCCAAACCCGTTGACCAACTGCCGGCCGGCACTGGCACCTGCGCCGAGCTGCCACACATCGCTCAGTTGCTGCCGGTGGGCGACGGCGCCGCGCTGCTCAAGCGCCGCCCAGACGTGCGCCAAGCCGAACGCCAACTGGCCGCCGCGACCGCGCGTATTGGCGTGGCCACCGGTGCGCTGTACCCGGACATCAGCATTGGCGCCACCGTGGGTACGGTCGGCCTGCTGGATGACTTGGGCACGCCGGCGACCAACCGGTGGGGCTTTGGCCCGCTGATCAGTTGGTCGGTGCCGACCAACGGCGCACGGGCGCGTATCCACGAAGCCGAAGCCGCCACCCAGGGCGCCCTGGCGCACTTCGACGGCGTCGTCCTCAACGCCGTCCGCGAAACCCAGACCAGCCTGGCGCAATACACCGCGCAACTGCAACGTCGCGACGCGTTGGCCGAAGCGGGTGACTCGGCCAAGGAAGCGGCGGGGCAGACCCATCGCTTCTTCCAGGCCGGCCGTGCGTCGTTCCTGGCTGACTTGCAAGCCACGCGCACTTACACGGATGTGCGGGCGCAACTGGCGGCGGCCAACACCCAGGTGGCCATGAGCCAGATCGATCTGTTCCTGGCGCTGGGCGGCGGCTGGGAAAGCGGACGAACGCAAGCGTCACAATCCGGCAAACCCTGAGCACAAAGCTATGCTTTGACAGGTGGGCCACCTTGAGGCCCGCCTGTCACGGCTCGCGTTTGCTCATGGGGATTCCAATAATGAAAAACCCTTATGCTCCCGCTTTCTGGTGTGTGTTCTTCGCACTGGTATTGTTATCGGCTGCCTACTTCTACGGCGTCATGCTCGCCCATCAGATCGACAAGGCCATGGTGTTTCTCGACAGCGCCTGCCTGGTGATCGGCACCTTGTCCATCGGCGTGGTGGCGTGGGCGTCTTATCAAAACCAACGAGTGAAGCGAAAACTGCTCGAACAAGGCAAGACCCGTGTGGCGATCTGGGACACCAAAGTTGCCCTGCGCCGCGTCGAAACCGTGTTCGACCGTTATTTCTGGGGCAGCTACTGGCAACCTGGGCGTACTTTTCAGGAAGTCATGGGTGAACTCACCGGCACGCCACTGGAGAAGAGCCTCGAAGCCCTGAAAAAACAATGCGTGCTGCTCGACCAGCAGGTCGCAGACGGCAGGCATTGGCTCAATAACGCGCGGGAATTGTCCGATGTGGCCACGCAGATGGCGCGCGAGCGCTACCAACTGGACTTCTGTGACCCCAAGGCCGACACCCCGAGCAATGCCGTGATACACCGCGAGTTTGAGGTGTTGGTGTACACCTGGACGGCGCGCTTGAAGAGTTTTGATCACCAACTCGATGAAATCGAATTGGAGTACTCGTGAACCATCTGCTGACCTGA
This sequence comes from Pseudomonas sp. MWU15-20650, assembly GCF_023242475.1. Classification (GTDB taxonomy): domain Bacteria; phylum Pseudomonadota; class Gammaproteobacteria; order Pseudomonadales; family Pseudomonadaceae; genus Aquipseudomonas. Next base: position 15,602 of record NZ_JALJFG010000034.1, read on the forward strand.
CCCCTCTGAAAAGCTGGGCCGCTTCCGGCCGCCAGTGCTAATCTTCCCCCGTTTTCGGCGGGCTTGAGCCAACCCCTTCGGGGTTCAAGGAAGACAGCCCACTTCTCACAGGATTTGATCAGGTCACCTCATGAATAAGCCAGCAGTTGTTTTCTTGGGTTTTGTTGTCGCCATCGGCGCCGTCAGTGCGGGCGGCGCCTGGTACACCGGCAAACAACTGGAGCCGGTGTTGCAAACCGCGATCCAGAACGCCAACAAGGAACTGCAAACCTCCATGGCCGGCACTGACGGCACCCTGAGCCTGGAGCTGGTGTCCCTGGACCGTGGCGTGTTCAGCAGCACCGCTCACTATCGCCTCAAGGGCCAAGGCAGCGTATTCGGCGCCGAACACCCGAACCCCGAGCTGCTGTTCGTCGACCATATCGAACACGGTCCGCTGCCGTTCTCGCGGCTGGTGACGCTGAAATGGCTGCCGGTCATGGCCACCAGTCACTATGCGCTGGAAAAGAACGCCACCACTGAAAAGTGGTTCGCGGCCAGCCAAGACGTGTCACCGCTTAAAGGCGTGGCCAATATCGGCTATAGCCGTTCGGTCAACGGCAACGTCGAACTGCTGCCCCTGGAGCTCAAGGACGACAAGTCCTCGGTCAGCTTCTCCGGCGCCAACCTGGACTTCGACAGCAATGCCGAAGGTCAGAAGGTCAAGGCCGACGGCTACATGAACAGCCTCAAGGTCACAGCGATCGATGCCGATGGCGCGCCGTTCGAAGCGGAACTGGCCGGCCTGACGGTTGCCAGTAACCTGGAAAAATCCACCTTCGGTTTCTACACCGGCCAAAACACCGTGGAACTGAGTGACACCAAAGTCACCTTCGGCCCGCAAAAAGCCGTGTTGACCCTCAAGGGCTTCGAGCAGAAAGACACGACCCAGATCAAGGACAACAACCTGGCCGGCCGCGTCGACTACAAGATCGACGAGATCGGTTACCAGGGCAAAGCGGTCGGCTCCGCTGCCATGGCGCTGAGCATGAAGAACATCGATATCCCGGCGATGCTGGTGCTGACCAAACTCTACCAAGACAAGGTGCAACCGGCGCAAGCCGCCGTCGCGGCCGGTCAACCCGCGCCGGAGCTGCAACTGACCGAAGCCGAGCAGGCCCTGGCCGAGGCCAACGTCAACCAAGTGTTGGCCGCCAAGCCGCAAGTGGCGGTGGAAAACCTGTCGCTGAAAACCACCCATGGCGAAAGCAAATTCAACCTGGTGATGGACCTGACCAAACCTGCGTCCATGGAGTTGCCGCCGGTTGAGCTGGGCAAGCAGGTCATCGCGTTGCTGGATGCCAACCTGAGCCTGTCCAAGCCCATGATTGGCGATGTGGCGACCCTGCAAGCGCAGGTCAGTGGCGTGACCGACCCTAAAGTCCTGGAGCAGCAATCGCAGATGGCGGCCGAGATGGTCAGCGGCATGGCCGTCGGTACCCAACTGGCGACGCTGGTAGGCACTGACGTGGTCTCCAAGCTGCACTACGCCAACAATGAAGTGACCTTCAACGGCCAGAAGATGAGCGTCGAGCAATTCATTAGCCTGGTCATGGCCAAAGTGGGTGCAGTCAGCCACGCGCAGTAAATTTTTCTTACTTCAGTAAGAAATAAATAGTGGGGGAGCGGGGGAGCCCGAGCCAGCGGTCAAACAGTCGGCATACAGGCCCTCTGTCATCGCTTGGCTCAGGCAAGTCCGCTCCCCCATTGGTTTTTTTGCTGGCCGTGCAATTCTGAATAATTGTTCTGGATTGGTCTTTCCCCTACTTTCCTAAGGGATAGTTCCTACAGGAAAGCTAGGCCGGGTCATGAGACGCCGGCGTCCTGATGCGTTTTGCTCAGGACCACCTATCGTTATAGCTTTCGGTGTGTAAGGAAGCTCACGGTATGCTGCGAAACCTCTCCTACAGCGCTTCAGGCCGGTTGCGTCTGCTCATCGGGGCCGCCCTGTGCAGCCAATTGCTGGTCCCGGGCTTCGCGTTCGCCGACCCAGCCTACGACACCCTGATCATCCAGGCGCGCAACGGCAACTTCACACCCGCCCTGACGCAACTGCGCCAGCTCCCCGCTGAGCGCCAGACTCCGGGCCAGATCAGCGACCACCTGATCATTGCCGGCTGGGCCGGGCAGGACGCCGAAGTGCTGAAGGTTTACGAAGCACAGGGCAAGAACCGCAACCTGACCACCCAGGCACTTGCCACGGTGGCGCGTACCTATCGCAATCACAAGCAGTGGCCGCAGGCCCTGGCGGTCTATCGCCAGGCGCTGGGGCGTGAACCGAATAATATCGACTTGCAATTGGGCCAGGCCCTGACCCAGGCAGACGGTGGCCAAGCGACGGAGGCGGTGCCACGCTTGCGCGCATTGGTGGCGGCGCAACCCAGTGACCCCAACCGCCGCATGGCCCTGGGTTATGCGTTGACCCGCGCGGGCTTGAACTACGACGCCCTGTTCGAGTTCGACCAGGCGTTTATTCGCGCCGGCGACAAACCCGAGGTGGTCCGCGAATACATCGTCGCCCTGCAAAAGGCCCGTTTGCCTGAACCAGCATTGCGCCTGTCTGCGCAGCATCCGGGTGTGCTGGATGCCGTCACCCAGCGCCGCCTGGAAGGTGACCTCGCCGCCGAGCGCGTGCGCATGGCCGAGTTCGCCACGCGCACCGAGAAAGAACGCTATGTCATCGCCGACCGCGCCCTTAACGACTACGACACCTTGCTTGCTCGATGGGCGCCGGACCCCAGCGCCCACGACGACGTGGTGCGCTGGCGCATCGACCGCCTGGGTGCCCTCAAGGCGCGTGCGCGCACCGCTGAGGTGATCCGCGAGTACGAAATCCTTAAGGGTGAAGGCGTGCAATTGCCGACCTACGCCGTGCGTTGGGTGGCGGCCGCCTACCTCGACCAACGCCAGCCGGAGAAAGCCGAACCGTTATACCGCCAGGTGCTGGGCGCACCGGACGCCGACCCTGACGACCATGTTGAAGACAGCACCGCGTTGTTCTACGCCCTGCTGGAAAGCGACAAAGCCCTGGAGGCTCGTGAAGTCGCCAACCAACTGGCCAACACCCAGAACCCGCGCGTGGAACTGAAGGGGCTGCCGATCGGCAACCCCAATGACAGCTGGATGGACACACAACAGCTGTCCGCCCAGGCCGGCACCTACGGTGGCGACCTGCCGGGCAGCGAAGTCGGGCTGGACGCGCTGGTCCAAAAGGCGCCGGGCAACGTTGGCCTGCGCCTGGCCCAGGCCGATATGTACCGCGCCCGTGACTGGCCGCGTCGCGCCGAAGGTTCTCTCAAGGAGGTCGAAACTCAGGTCCCGCGTGATATCGGCCTGGAAGTGTCCCAAGCCTACACCGCCATGGACTTGCAGGAGTGGCGCCAAATGGACGCGCTCACCGATGACGTCCTCGCCCGCAACCCTGACAGCCGCCAGGTGCAGCGCCTCAGTCGTCTGCGTGATGTGCATGACATGGCCGAACTGCGCGTCGAGGCCTACACCGGTAAAAGCTATGGCGGCGGCAATAATGGCGACGTCGGCGCGGTTGCCGGCAGTCGCGATTGGGGTATTGAAAGTCGGATCTACACCCCGCCCATCGACGAAGACTGGCGGGTGTTCGCCGGCGCCGGGTATGCCACGGCCGACTTCGCCGAAGGCACCGGCCAGCATCGCTGGCAAGTGGTGGGCGTGGAGCGGCGTACCCGTGACATGACCCTGGAAGCCGAGGTGTCCAACCATTCCTATGGCTATGGCTCCAAACAAGGCGCCAGCGTGTCGATTGCCCGCGACATCAATGACAACTGGCAATACGGCGGCAGCCTCGGCTACCTCCTGACTACCACGCCGCTGCGGGCGTTGAATGCCGATGTGACGGCCAACGGCGGCAGTGGCTTTATCCGCTGGCGTGCGAATGAAAGCCGCGAGTGGAAACTTTCCCTGAGCCCATCCCACTTCAGCGATGGCAACGACCGGCTCGAAGCCTTGCTCACGGGGCGCGAGGGCATCTACAGCTCGCCCCATGTGCAGGTGGACCTGGGCCTGGAAGTCGGCGCCAGCCGCAACACCAAGGAAGACACGGTGTACTTCAACCCGAAATCGGATTTCAGCGTCTTGCCGACCGTCACGGTCAACCATGTGCTCTATCACCGCTACGAGACCCAGTGGAGTCAGCAGTTCCAAGTCGGTGCAGGTACCTACAGCCAGCGGGATTACTCCACCGGTGGCGTTGGCATGATCGGCTACGGCCAACGCATTCGTTGGAATGACGTGCTGGAAGCCGGCGCGAACCTGAGCTTGATCAGCCGACCTTATGACGGCAATCGCGAACGCGATCTGCGCCTGCTCGTCGACCTCACTTACCGTTTCTAGAAGAGCCTGACCATGACTGTTCTCAGCCGTTGCATGTTGCTCCTGGGGGCCGTGCTGGCCGCCGCCTGCTCCCAGCAGCCCGCGCCCTATACCCCGCCCGCCGAACGGCCGATCGCGGCCAATGAAGCGCCGTGGCCGAAAAACCATTTCCTGGGCATTGCCTACCACGATGTTGAAGATCGCGACCCCGACCAAGCGGTGGTAGCGGTGCGTACCGAGCGTTTGATCGAACAGCTGGCATGGCTGAGAGAGAACGGCTACCAAGCGGTCAGCGTCGACCAGATCCTGGCGGCACGCCGTGGCGGGCCGCCGTTGCCGCCCAAGGCCATCATGCTCAGCTTCGACGACGGCTATTCCAGCTTCTACACCCGCGTAATGCCGATTCTGCGCGCCTATCACTGGCCAGCCTTGCTGGCGCCAGTGGGCACCTGGATCGATACGCCGCTGAACCAACCGGTGGACTTCGCTGGCTCACCACGGCCGCGCGGCGAGTTCCTCACGTGGCAGCAGATTAAGGAAGTCTCCCAGTCCGGCCTGGTGGAAATTGCCGCGCATACGGACGCCAGTCACAAAGGGATTCTGGCCAACCCTCAGGGCAACCTGGAGCCGGCCGCCACGACCCGGCGTTTTGACCCGGCGACCAACCGCTATGAGAGCGAAGCGCAATTCCAGGCCCGTATGCGAGCTGACGTCAGCGCGATTTCCAACAAAATCCGCGCGGTCACCGGCAAGGCGCCACGGGTATGGGTGTGGCCTTATGGTGCGGCTGACGGTACTTCCCTGGCCGTCATCGGCGAGCACGGCTATGAGATGGCGCTGACCCTCGAGGACGGCCTCGACAACCTCGGCGACCTGATGAACAGCCCACGCTTCCTGGTCGCTTCCGACCCGGACGGCGAGCATTTCGCCAACAGCATGGTCGCCGTGCAAGCCAAGGCACCGCTGCGCGTGCTGCATGTGGACCTGGACAATGTGTACGACCCGGACCCGGCCCAACAGGCTCGCAACCTCGACCAACTGGTTCAACGGGTGGTGGACATGGGCGCCGGCACTGTATTCCTGCAAGCCTTTGCCGACCCCAAGGGCGACGGCCTGGTGCGTTCGCTGTACTTCCCCAACCGCCACTTGCCCATGCGCGCCGACCTGTTCAACCGCGTCGCCTGGCAGTTGCATACTCGTGCTCACGCCAGCGTCTATGCCTGGATGCCGGTGTTGAGTTTTGCCCTCGACTCCAAGCTGCCGCGCGTGAAGCGGTGGGACCCGAAAACCGGAGCGATCAGCCTCGAACCCGGCCAGTACCAGCGCCTGTCTCCGTTTGATCCCAAGGTACGGCAGGTCATCGGTGAGATTTATGAGGACCTGGCGCGTGTAGGGCCAATCGACGGCATCCTTTACCACGATGATGCCGTGCTCAACGACTTCGAAGACGCCAGCCCCGTCGCACTCAAAGCCTACGCCGCCAACGGCCTGCCCGGCACCCTTGCGGCGCTGCGTGCCGACCCGCAAGTCATGCAACGCTGGACGCGTTTCAAGAGTCGTTACCTGATCGATTTCACCAACGAGTTGACCGCCAAGGTCCGTGCCCTGCGCGGCCCGCAGGTGCTGACCGCGCGTAATATCTTTGCCGAGCCGATGCTTAATCCGCAGAGCGAAACCTGGTTCGCGCAGAACCTTGATGACTTCCTCCAGACCTATGACTGGACAGCGCCGATGGCCATGCCGCTGATGGAAGGCGAGACGTTGAAGAACTCCAATGCCTGGCTGGAAAAGCTGGTGGCGACGGTCAAGGCTCGCCCTGGCGCACTTGAGCGAACGGTGTTCGAGCTGCAAGCCAAAGACTGGCGCACCTCGGCCGCGCCCGATATCAGCGGTGCGCAGATGGCCGAATGGATGGGCGTGCTCAAACGCCAGGGGGTCAAGAGCTTTGGCTACTACCCGGATAACTTCCTGGAAAACTCGCCGGACCTGAAGACGGTTCGTCCGGCCCTGTCCAACCAATGGAACCCTTGACCATGTTTGACAGAATCCTGGCGATATTCGTGTTGGCGCTGGTATTGGGCGTGCCCCTGGGCCTGATCTTCCTGGTCACCGGGCAGTTCCTGATGGACTTCGTGTTCTTCTACCCGCTGTTCATGTCGGCCCTGTGGATTGCCGGCGGTTTGTATTTCTGGCTGCACTGGGAGCGCCACTGGCCCTGGGAAGAAGACACGCCCGCGCCGACCCTGGCGGGTAATCCGCTGATCTCGATCATCATCCCCTGCTACAACGAGGGCGATAACGCCGCCGACACCATTCACGCGGCATTGGGCCAGTTGTACTCCAACATCGAAGTGATCGCCGTCAACGACGGCTCCAGCGACAACACCGCCGCCGTGCTCGATGCGCTGGCGTTGGAACATCCACGCCTGCGCGTGCTGCACCTGGCCCAGAACCAAGGCAAGGCAGTGGCCCTGCGCATGGGCGCCGTGGCCGCCCGCAGTGAATACCTGGTGTGTATCGACGGTGATGCCCTGCTCGACAAAAACGCGGCGGCCTACATGGTTGCGCCGATGCTCGAAAACCCGCGCCTGGGGGCCGTGACCGGCAACCCACGCATCCGCACCCGCTCGACCCTGATCGGCCGGGTACAGGTGGGCGAATTTTCTTCGATCATCGGCTTGATCAAGCGCACGCAACGGGTGTTCGGTCGGATCTTCACGGTCTCGGGTGTGGTGGTAGCGTTCCGTAAGAAGGCGCTGGACCGCATTGACTACTGGAGCACCGACATGATCACCGAGGACATCGATGTCAGTTGGAAGCTGCAGCTCGACCACTGGGCCATTTTCTACGAGCCTCGCGCGCTCTGCTGGATCCTCATGCCCGAGACTGTCGGTGGCCTGTGGAAACAACGGCTGCGCTGGGCCCAGGGCGGCGCCGAAGTGCTGTTCAAAAACATCCGTGGCATCTGGCAATGGCGCCATCGCTACCTCTGGCCGCTGCTGTTCGAATATTGCCTGTCCACCGGTTGGGCCTTCACCTTCCTGCTCTCGGTGATCTTCTGGGGCGTGGGTAAATTCGTGGTGCTACCCGACGCGATCGCCGTGCACTCCCTGGTGCCACCGGCGTTTACCGGTCTGGTGCTGGCGATGGTGTGCCTGATGCAGTTCGCAGTGAGCATCCTGATCGACCGGCGCTACGAAAAAGACCTGTGGAAAACCCTGTTCTGGACCGTGTGGTACCCGATGGTGTTCTGGCTGGTCAGCTTGCTCACCACGCTCGTCAGCTTTCCTAAAGTGCTGTTCAACCAGCACCAGAAGCGCGCACGCTGGGTCAGCCCGGATCGCGGTATCAAACCAAGCGAAGAGGAGGCGTGATCATGAAACTGGTCAGAACCCGCCAAAACACAGTGATGTGGATCATCGATGTGCTGCTGACCCTGCTGGCCTGGGGTGGGCTGATTTGGCTGCTGGTCCGTGGGATTAGCGCAATGCTTGAAACCCACGGGGGCCCACGCATTGAGGCGCCGATTTTCGCGGCGCTCAACACCTTGCAAATCTACCTGTGGATCGCCTTGTTCAACGCGGTGATCCTGATCAGCTGGGCGCGCTACCAGCAGCGCCGAGGCCGCAAGTTCGCCCAACGCCGCGCCGAGGCCAATGCGCTCAGCGATAAGCACCTGAGTGAAAGCTTCAACTTGGGCAAGGGCCACCTGGAGCAGTTTCGCAAGCCCGGTGTGCTGGTGATCCACAACGACGAGGAAGGCGGTGTGGAGGAAGTGAAGGCCCACGTGTCCCGAGACGTGGAACGCCCGCCGCTGACACTGGTGCCCGGCCCGCCAAAAGACAAAGACGCCGGCTGAAACTGCCCACCCTGTGATCGTTCCCACGTCTGGGAACGATCCCGAGAGAAACCGTCCGCGCACACATCGGGCGGTGAAGGCCGCCCGGCTTTTACTCAGGTTGGCTCGGCATTCAGCCGACGGCTGACGACATCCAGCAAATCACACCCATCGCGCAGCGGAATGGCCAGTAAATGGGCGAAGTCTGACAGCACCACGGCATCGCTGCCGAGTTGTTCCCGGAAGGCTAGGTTTTCCAACCATGAGTGACGGCCCGACTTAAAGCCCCCCACCCAAAACCGCGCAAGGCATCAGAATAATGGCCTAGTGCCTCATGTCTTGCCATCCCTTGCCGACACACTGGCGATGACTAAGCGCATCAACGGACACGTGCCAGTAATCGCTGTCACCTCTCATCCCCGCAAACACTCAAGGACTGATGTGAAAAACCTCCTCTTCATCCTCCTCAGCACCCTCATCCTCGGTGGCTGTGTCAGCCACCCTTTGACTCCCGAAAACCGCGCGCAGATCAAGACCGTGAAGGTACTGCCCGTGAAGTGGGAAAAGAACATGGTGTACTTCGGCCGTGAGCAAGCCTGGGGTGCCGCCCTGGGGGCCGGGCTGGGCGCGGGCGCCGGCATGGCCACGGGCGCTTCCAAGGTGGGCACGGCGGCGTTGTCCGGCGCGGGTTTTGCGGCGGGCATGAAGGCCGGTCAGTTGGCTGAGATGCCGACACCGGTGGCGATCCTGACACTGATCGAAGAAGAAAAAATCGATGTGGGCGTGTTGCTCAAGCAAGGCTTTATCGACGCCTTGGGCAAGACCTCAACCCTCAAAGTGGTGGGTGACGATGAGCCCGCCGATGCGCAAATCCAGCTGACCGTGGCCGAGTGGGGCTTCCGCCTGACCCAAGGCTTCAGCAGCGTGGTGTACCCCACGCTCAACGTCGTGGCGCAGATGAACCGTGGCGATGAAATGCTCTGGCGCACCAGTGAGGCGATCACACCGTTCAATGGCCAGAACGTCTACGGCTATACCCCGCTGACCTACCGCACCGACCCGCAGGCTCTGCGGCGGGCCTTGACCGGCATCACCCGGATCTCGGGCGAATACCTGGTCAAAGAGCTCAAATAGTTTTCGGCAGTTCGAAACACCCACGCCGTCCAGGTATCGGGCGGTGATTCAAGTTGTTCCTGGAGTTGGAAATGAAACGCAAGGAAATACGTAAAACCCTGTTGGCCGTGATGGTCAGCGCGGTGGCAACGCAAGTGCATGCAGTGGAAACGGATATCACCACCGGCCAGCACGTCTGGACCGGCGAAAACCTCAGCCAGTCGCTGACCCTGGTAGGCAACCGAGTGGTGGCGTTGACGCAACCCTTTGCCTACGGCGCCAATTTTGCCGACACGAACATTCAGGGCACGCTGACCAACCGTGCGGATATCACGGTGTCCGGCAACACCAGCGCTGCGGGTGCGTTCGCAGTGGATGGCGTGTTCAGTGGGCTCGTATTGCCGGTCGGTGGCACCCTCACCGGAGACATCATCCAGGCCGGTACGCTGACGCTCAAGGGCGTGCGCGACGGCGAAGGTTTTGAAGTCGGCGCGACCCAGGTCGGTGGCAGCATCATCAACTCGGGCACGATCATCGTTGACACCTCCAGCCAGCAATATGGCGGTGGTGAGGGTATCTACCTCAACGGCACGCGCGTTGAAGGCGACGTGTCGAACACCGGCCTGGTGGATATAACCGGTAATGAAAGCACCGGCCTGGTCATCGACCATCACAACAACCTGGTGGTGAAAATCGGCGGCAAGCTGCTCAACTCCGGGACCATTCGGGTGACCGGCGAAGACAGCACGGGCCTGGACATCGAAGCGCCGACCAGCGACCTGAAGATTGAAAACAGTGGGCTGATTTCTGCCAATGGCGCTCAGAGCAAAGCGGTACAGGTGTACGAAGGCAGCATTGATTACCTGCTGAACACCGGCACCCTCCAAGCCACTGGCGCCGACGCCACCGCGGTGAGCCTGCGCGGTGCGAACTTCACCACCACCCTGGCGTCCGGTGCACGTGGGCTGATCAACCGGGGCGTGATCAGCGCCGACGGTACGGCCATTCGGGTGACGCCTGAAGAACAACTCACGGCGTTTGAAATCAACCAACAGGCCGGGGAAATTCGCAGCAAGGCCGGTACCGCCATCGACGGTGCGAACCTCGCCACCTTGAACTGGACCGGCGGCAAAATCGTCGGCGACCTGCTCAACCTCAGCGCGGTCAACGTCAGCGGCCAGGCCGACTTCACCGGCCAGCGCATCATCGCGCCGGTGTCGATCAACGCGGGTTCGCTGAACCTCTCTGCACCCGGCACCCTGATGACCGGTGACCTCAACGTGGCCAGCGGCGCCGGTATCGATATGCACCTGGCCGACAGCGTGGTGCCGACTACGCCGTACCTCACGGTCAACGGCGTTGCTCGTTTTGCCCAGGCGTCGAAGCTCACCGTCAGCGCCAACCCTGGCGACTTCGCCAGCCCGCAAGCCGGCACGCAGTACACCTTGCTGCAAGCCAGCAGTGTGCAGAACAACGGCCTGGCGGTGAGCAGTGCGTCGTCGCTGTTGAATGTGCTCAGTGCTTCGGTCGATGCGCAAACGGTCAAAGCCGTGGTTGCGGTCAAAAGCAACCAGCAGGTGCAACAGGAGCTCGCAGGCGTGGGCGCCGGTGCGTCGTCGGCCACGGCGGTCAACGCCTTGAAGAATGACGTGCTTGGCCAACTCAACCAGAACGATCCGGTGTTCAAGGCCCTGGCCAACGCCGGCACCACGCAACAGCTGGCGACGATTGCCGACCAGCTCAAGCCCGACGTCAACCGCGGCGCGCTGGACGTGGCGTTGGCCGGGCAAAGCGTGGTCAACGGTGCGATCTTCAACCGCCTCACCGACCAGCGCGACAGCCGTCAAACCGGTGGCGTGTGGGTGCAGGGCTTGAGCAGCAACATGGACCAGGACGGTCGTGGCGGCCGCAACGGCTACTCGGCCAACAGCAGCGGCATGGCCGTGGGCGTGGACGGTCGCGTGAACGACACCACCACCCTGGGCGTGGCCTACAGCTACCTCAATTCCAACCTCCATTCCGACCTCGGCAACAAGACCGATGTGCAAGGCCACGCGCTGTCGCTGTACGGCAACTGGGCGCTGCAAAACGGGTTTGTCGATGGCAGCCTCAGCTACGGTCATAACGACAACGACAGCCAGCGTCACATCGCCGGCACCACGGCCAAGGGCAGTTTCGACAGCAACGTGCTGTCGGCCAGCGTGATCGGTGGCTACCGCTTCAAGCCGTCCCAGGCGGTGGTGATCGAGCCGCGCGTGGCCGCACGTTATTCCAACGTGCGCATGGATGGTTTCCACGAAAAAGGCTCTTCGGCCGCCCTGAGTACTGCGTCGCAGCGTTATGAAGTGGGCGAGTTGGGTGCGGGCGTGCGTTTGGCCGGCAACCTGCCGATGGGCGTCGGTAGCGTGCAACCGGAAGCCACCCTGATGGCCTATCACGACCTGATGGGGGATCGTGTGGCGCAAACCTCCAGCTTCGTGGCCGGTGGATCGACGTTTACCGTCACCGGTGCATCGGTGGCGCGTGACAGTTACGAAGCCAGTGTGGGCCTGAACTACCAAGTGTCTGACTTCACCCTCGGCGCCAGCTATACGCGCCAGGCGCGCAGTGGGTTTGATGCTGACGGGGTAATGCTCAAGGCTCGTTACGCGTTTTAAGCCAGGCACGTGCCTAATGCCAGCGCTCCGCTTAACGGGCTGGCATTTGGCAGCGTGCCGGCTTTTTACACGAGGTCAGGCGCTGCTCTAACCCTTGGTGTTGAAGCAGCGTGTTTATCGGCGGGTTAGTTGCGGGTCACCAGGCCGTTGATATCTTGCGGCCTGATCAACCGGGTACTTTTCACCAGGAAGTCCGTTTGACCATTCCCGGTAAGGTCGATGGCCACGAAGTACCGGCCGCTGTACGGGTTGAATCTCACCAATGTGTCGCCAATGCGGCCTGTGTAGGCGTGCACAAGCCGTAGTGGGGTGTGGGCGTCTTTGCTTAATCCGTTGAGGTCGATCTTGTCTGTGCCACTGACAAAGTCGGTGATCAGGTCTGCGTTGGCGGCGGTTGAGTCGGTCGCCTTGTCGTAGACAAAAACATCTGCGCCACCGCCGCCTGTCAGCGTGTCGGCACCGCCTCCGCCCTTGAGCCGGTTGTTGGCGTTGTTGCCGATCAACGTATCGTGATGGGCGCCGCCAATGGCATTTTCCACGGTGACGCCTTTGGCGATGGAGACATTGCCTTTCATTCCGCCCACATCAGAGAGCGTTTCGGCGTTCAGGTTGAGGGTCTGTTTCTGGTTGAAGCCAGAACAGTCCAGCGTATCGTTGCCACCACCATCCCATATGCAGAAAACCGGCGCGTCCCGTGAAGACGTGAGACTGAAATAGTCACGCTCGGTATTGGAGTTGAACCCGTAAACGGTATCACCACGGCGGGTCTTATAGTTGGCTCCGTAGAGCGCCTGCACGGCCGCAATGTCATGCATCATGGGGGCGGCCGGGTAGTGGGTCCATTCGCCGTTTTTCGAGAAGTCTTGACCGCTTCTGATCTCGGGGTTGTAGCTCATCAGGCTGTAGGCTTGAGTATCCTCAAGATAATGACGCGTGGGAGGGTGTTGGGTGTAGTCCCCAGGATGATCAAGGCCCAGCGAATGACCCACTTCGTGAGCGATGACCTGCCGGTCGTGACGATCAGTCTGGGGTTGTGCATGTTCTTCGTCCAGCCACGCCTCGCCACCTTTCTTGACGTTCCGGGGGAAGGGCAGCGACGCGTAGGACTCGCCGTCGCCTGCGTAAAGACCCAGGGTCAGCCGGCCCTCGGTACTGGCACTGTTTTCCGAGAACTTGATGCGGGCCACGTCCGACCAGGCTTGCATGGCCGCGCGTGCCCGCGTCTTTTGGTCCTCATTTAACGCACTGGCGCCTTTGGGGACGTTGCTGACCCTGCGTGGGTCAGTTGGAGTAAAAAACTCATAGGCAATGTCGATGACGCCGTCGCGGTTCTTGTCTTGCCATTTAAATCCTCTGGCCACGCTGGTGCGTAGCATATTCCTGGCGGCTTTATCGGTGGTGTAGGAGGGCAGCGAGGTATCTTTTATGACACCCGGTTGTGGGTGGGCGTACGTGGATAATGTCGGACTGCGAGAGGTGTTGGGATTAACTGAAAACATCTATTTTGATCCTTTTAATAGACGGCGTGAGGCGTGAACGTTGAGGCTCATGGCGGCAGTGAATGCGTTGTCAGGTGCTGGTTTACAACGGTCGTGGAAAGACACGGGCTGAACGCTTTATGGGGGTCGTCAAACCGATGATGTCGTCGGGTTTTATGAGCTGGGTACTCTTGACCAGAAAGTCTGTACGGCGATTTCCTGTAAGGTCCACACCCACAAAGTATCGACCGGTTTGTGGGTTTAACTTAACAACGGTATCGCCAATACGACCGGTATAGTGCTCGACAAGTTGTAACGGCGTGGCAGCGTTCTTTACCAAGCCCGCGAGGTTGATCGTGTCTTTACCACTGACAAAGTCGTTGATCAGGTCGGCATTGTGATAGGGCGAGTCGCTGGCTTTCTCGTAAGTGTATGTACTCGAGCGCCGACGCCGGTCGGGAGGCGTCACTGTGGAGCGAGTGCTCGGGGTATCAAGCGGTTGATTAAGGACTGTGCTATTTCCAGACGCGATGATATCCCCGGGTTTGACCTGCCCATGAGTCCGGATCAGCAGGTCGGCCTTGCCGTCGCCCGTCAGATCAATCGCCACGCTACCTTTGCCACTTTTCTCGTCATAGACCAGGACCGTGTCACCCGCCTTGCCAGTCATTTCGCTGACAAATGCCAGGGTGGAGGTATTGGCGCTCTTCATCGCCCTGGACACATCGACCTTGTCAGTGCCGCTGGTGAAGTCCATGAGCGTATCGGGTTGGTCGGGTGCGGAGTCGCTGGCATGGTTGTAGACGAACGTATCGGCGCCGCCACCGCCTCGCAGTTGGTCTGCACCGCCGCCGCCGGTGAGTCGGTTGTCGGCCTCGTTACCAATCAGCGCATCGTGACCCGAACCGCCAATGGCATTTTCGATGGTGCAACCCCTGGCGATGGAGACGTTGCCTTTGAGCCCGCCGACGTCTGAGAAAGACCCGGCCTTGAGATTGATGTTCTGGTTGGAGCGGTAGCCGGAGACATCCAGTGTGTCATTGCCGTCGCCGTCCCAGATGCAGGCGATGAACTTATCCTGAGCGGCATTGAGGGTGTAGTAATCCCGTTGAGTATTTGAGTTGAACCCGTAGGTGTTGTTCTCTTTGCGTGTCTGATGATTGACGCCGTACTTCTTCTGGATCGCGGCAATGTCATCCATCATCGGGGCGCGGGGTTTGGCGCCGAGGTGTTTGCCACTGCTGCGGTCCCCGAAATAACTCATGACGGTATGGGCGGTAGAGTCCTGCGCATAAACGCGCTGACTTTCTGAGGCACTGCCGTCGTAGTGGCCAGGATGCTTCAAACCGAGGGCATGTCCGATTTCGTGGGTCATCACCACGCGTGAAGCCATACTTGGGTTGTAGAGGGTTTCACCTCCCCCTCTTCCGTTTGGCGTCGGATAAGTCCCTTCTGCGGTGGGGACTCTATTAGAAAGACCAAACGTTATCCGGCCTTCTGCCGGACCACCGCTTTCAGTGAACTCCAGATTGGCCACATCACTCCAGGACGTTAAAGAGCGTCGCGCTTCCTGTTTCTGCACTTCATTGAAACCACCGTTGTTGAATGAGTAGGCAATTTCGGTCTTGTTGTTTTGATTCTTGTCTTGCCACGTTGACACGTCGCGAGTGAGCTGTTCGATGATCTGCTGTTCATTATAGGAACGTTTATTCACGCTGGTGATGTAAGGGTCGTCCGGGCGCTGGGTCACGTCTTTTCCATCCCAGGTGCGGGAGGTTGGACTGTCAGGCTGGTGAGTAGTCGGCCGGTTGTCTGGCTGGGGCGTCGGCCAAACGATAGGGCGCAGGAATGGCCTCAGCCAGGGGTGGCTGGTGAACGGTTGGATAAAGGGGCGCAAGACCCCGTAGATATCGGACGGGCGAAAGAACTGTTGCGACGTTTTAGGGGGAAGATAGGGGGGGTAAAACGCAGGTATTCCAGTATTGACTCTCATCGTAATAATGCTTCCAGAAGCGATTCTTTTATCATGGTTAAGTCTGTAGGCAAAATCCGTTTGCGAGGAGGTAAGTTCGCACCGATAGAGGCGGGTGCCAACAGTTGAAGTGTTACGTGATAGGGGTTTAAAAAGGGGGGTTGTATGCTGTTTCAGTTGTTTTTTTAATGGTTATTTTAGGCAGGGTTGATTTAGAGCTGGTTCCGAAGTTATTTATTTTGTTGTTTTTCAAAAAGCACTTATTTAGAAAATAAAAGAAGCAAATATGTACTTACAGGACACGCTGTCTGGCCACGGATGTTTAAGAAAAAACGTAGCGCTTAACCCGAACCGGGAACCTGCCGCGTCTGAGCAAGTGAACGCATCATTCACGACTGAGGTTCAGCCGCCATGTCTCGTCTTGTATCGCCGCTCTTACGCCCTGTCGTTCAAGGCCTTGCCATCACCTCTTGGGTGCTGCTGGCGGGATGTGGACTGTCCACTTCCCAAGATCTTGCCAAGCATGTCGAACCGGCCAGTGCCAAGCAACACAGCGAGCAGGCCCGCATCGAAGACGCTCTGGTCAAGCGTGTTGCCCCCGCGCCCATGGCAATACCCTTGATGATGAGCGATTCAGTGGCCAGCCTCTACCGCAGCGAACCCCGCGAGCAGTATGAAAACCTGCCGGAAAACCCGGTGCATCGCGTCGCTGAAATGCCGGTCTCCACCTTCAGCGTGGACGTCGATACCGGCAGCTACGCCAACGTACGACGTTTCCTCAACCAAGGTCGCCTGCCGCCTGAAGGCGCTGTGCGATTGGAGGAAATGGTCAATTACTTCCCCTACGACTATGCGCTGCCCACCGACGGCTCGCCCTTTGGTGTGACCACCGAAGTCGCCGCCACACCTTGGAACCCGCGCACGAAACTGCTGCGCATCGGCATCAAGGCATCCGACCGCGCCGTGGCGCAGCTGGCACCGGCCAACCTGGTGTTTTTGGTGGATGTGTCCGGCTCCATGGACCGCCGCGAAGGTTTGCCGCTGGTGAAAAGCACCCTGAAATTATTAGTGGATCAGTTGCGCGATCAAGACCGGGTGTCCCTGGTGGTCTATGCCGGTGAATCCCGTGTGGTGCTCAAACCGACCTCCGGCCGCGACAAGGCGAAGATCCGCAACGCCATCGACCAGCTCACCGCAGGCGGCTCCACGGCCGGCGCCTCGGGTATTGAAATGGCCTACCAGATGGCCCGCGAAGGGTTTATCGACAACGGCATCAACCGCATCCTGCTGGCCACCGACGGCGACTTCAACGTGGGCGTCAGTGACTTCGACAGCCTCAAGCAGATGGCGGTCGATCAGCGCAAAAGCGGCGTTTCACTCACCACCCTCGGTTTTGGGGTAGATAACTACAACGAACACCTGATGGAACAACTGGCCGACGCGGGCGACGGTAACTACGCCTATATCGATAACCTGCGTGAAGCGCGCAAGGTCCTGGTGGACCAGCTCAGCTCAACCTTGGCGATCGTCGCGCGGGATGTGAAGGTGCAGGTGGAATTCAACCCGGCCCAGGTCAGCGAATACCGTTTGCTCGGTTATGAAAACCGCGCCCTGAAGCGTGAAGATTTCAACAACGACAAAGTCGATGCCGGCGAAATTGGCGCAGGGCATACGCTGACGGCACTGTACGAAATAGTGCCCAAGGGCGAGAAGGGCTGGTTGGAGCCTTTGCGATACGCCAATGCGCCGACGGCCGAAAGCAAAACCGCTGAACTCGCGATGCTGCGGGTGCGCTACAAGCCCGCTTCGGGCGGTGACAGCCAGTTGATCGAACGCCCTATCGCCCACGTGCCCACCCAGGCCAGCGACGACCTGCGCTTCGCTGCCGCCGTGGCCGCTTTCGCCCAACAGCTCAAGGGCGATGGCCGCTACACTGGCAGCATGGGCTTGCAGGATACCGCCGCCCTGGCGCGCTCAGCCCGAGGCGACGATCCCTTCGGCTTGCGTAATGAATTCGTACAACTGGTCGAACTGGCCCAGAGCCTCAAACCCCGACCTTGAACACGACCACGATCAAATGTGGGAGGGGGCAAGCCCCCTCCCACACTTAGTCCTGCTTCGGCAGACAGAAGGAGTTCGCCCACGACATGGCCGTTCCAGATGATTCACCCAGCGACGAATCGCTGCTGGCCCGTTACCGAAGCGGCGACGGTGCCGCGTTCGAGGTGTTGTACACGCGCCACCGCCAGGGCTTGTACCGCTTTCTGGTGTCCCTGAGCAACAAGGCCGAGCTGGCCGAAGAGATTTACCAGGACACCTGGCTCAGCCTGATCCGCAGCGACACCCAGCCACAGGGCAGGGCGAGTTTTCGCACGTGGTTGTTCCAGATCGCCCGTAATCGCCTGATCGATCACTGGCGCAAACACGGCCTCCACAACCCCTTGCACGACAGTTACGATGAGCAACTGCATGCCCAGCCCGACCACAGCGCCGGCCCCGAGCAACAGTTGAGCCTCAGCCGCGACCAGGCCCGCCTCGATGCGGCCCTGCAAGACTTGCCCGAAGACCAGCGCGAAGTCCTCCTGCTGCGCCTGCACGGCGACCTCGAAGTGCCGCAAATCGCGGTCCTCACCGGTGCCCCGCTGGAAACCGTAAAAAGCCGCCTGCGTTACGCCCAGCAGAAACTGCGCCGCCTGCTGTCCGAGGAGATACCCGCATGACCGACTCCCGACACACCCCCGACACCGACGACGTGCTGATCCAGCATTTCCGTCAACACAGCACGGGTGAGCCGCCCGCGTCCCTCGACGCCTTCATCCTCGCCACCGCCCGCCGCGAAACCCCGGCCCCGCAGCCGAGCCTGTGGCAACGCTGGCTACAAGCCTGCCAACGCCCGCGCTGGCAAATGGCATTCGCCACCGTGGCCGGTTTGGCGCTGATGATCGGCGTGGTCTTGCGCTCGCCCGTGCCACAACCCGAAATCTCCACGGCGACATTCTCCGCCCCCCGCCCAGAAGCCGCCCGCCCCGCCCCGCAAGCGTTCTCCGCACCAGCGCCGATGGCACGCCTGGCTGTCGCGCCCAGGATCGAGCACGCGCCAGTCCAAGCAGAAGCCGCCGATGCGTTGGCGGATGAACCGGTCGCCAAACTCAGTCAGCGAGCGCCGGTTGCACTGCCTTCGTTGGAAGAGGAGTTGCAAGAGATTGTGAACCTGCGCCTGGCCGGGGAAAGCAAAGCAGCGGATGAAAAATTGTTGGCGCTGCATGAGCGCTTTCCCGAGGAGGACTTGCCGGCGCGGTTGGAGGCGTTGCAAAAGCGCTGAATCAACAGCCACAAAAAAGCCCCAGGTCTTTCGACCTGGGGCTTTTTCGTCTGTATCTGGTGCACCCGGCGGGATTCGAACCCACGACCCCTGCCTTCGGAGGGCAGTACTCTATCCAGCTGAGCTACGGATGCTTGTGCGGGCGACATCATACCCATGTCGACCAGATGCGTCCATTCCGGCGTTTTCACTGGCAAGCGTAGGCTGCGTTACTGAGAAAAGCGGCCATTTGCCACGTTCTTTCACAACTCCCCGCGCCGTACGTCCCTTTGTTTGCTTTGCTCTTGTGGCTTCAGCACTGCTGTCGCGCCGCAAATTCCTTCCCCTGGCCAGGTGAACGCATGCATTCCAAAGGATCCGTGATGCTCGATCTCCCGCTAAGACAAAC
Organism: Pseudomonas sp. MWU15-20650; assembly: GCF_023242475.1. GTDB lineage: Bacteria > Pseudomonadota > Gammaproteobacteria > Pseudomonadales > Pseudomonadaceae > Aquipseudomonas. The sequence goes on from NZ_JALJFG010000034.1 coordinate 34,756, forward strand.
CCTGCTTGCCCGCTCTGATCTGTTTCGAGGTATGCCGGAGCACTTGTTGCGCTACGCCGCCGTTCATATGGTGGAGCGCACGCTGGATGACCGTGAACTGCTCTATTTCAAGGATGACACGCTTGAGTTTATTGCACTGGTGGTGGAGGGCCGGATTTATTCGGTGGTGCATGGGCCGGATGGTCGGGAGCAGATCATTGGCAGTACGAGCGCAGGGCAGGTGGTGGGGGAGACGGCGTTGATCAAGGACCATGGCCGTGAGTCTTCGACGTTCGCCAGCGGCTCGACCCGTTTGCTGCAACTGGGCAGCCGACATTTTGCTCGGTTGTTTGAAGAGCCGGTGTTTCTGCGGCGGTTGTTGATGCTGATGATGGTGCGTTTGCTCCATGCCATCGAGTTGCTGGAGTTGGTGTGCCTGCATCGGCTGGAGTCGCGATTGGCGCGGTTTCTGTTGGCGAATATGGACGATATCGACCTGGCGCTGGCTATGCCGTGCGTGTCGTTGCCCGGCAGCCAGGGGGTGCTGGCGTCCATGCTTAACACCAGTCGTCCCAAGCTCAATGTTCAACTGCAACTGTGGCGCCGCAGCGGCCTGATCAGCGGCAGCCTGGAGCGGATGGTGATCAACGATCTCGAGCATTTGCGGCGCAAAGCCTTTGCCTTGAATTAGTTGTTGCAGTGTTCCCCAGGTAACAGCGCCCCCCTGTCGCGTCCTCGCAGACTGGCCCTTCATCAAGGACGCACAGGAGTGCTTACGATGGGGATGACTGTTCGGTTCAAGGATCAATGGGGCGCTGATGACCGTTTGTTCGAAGCGAGTTGGCGTGCAGTCGAGGTAGAACTCAAGCGCCGCGCCCTGCGGCGTGCCAAGGGCAATCAGGACCAGGGCCAGGAGTGGTTATCGGCCACGGCCATCAAGGCCCTGCTGTTTTTTCGGCGCTCGCCGGAGCGTATTCGCGACCCTCAAGGGTTTTTGTTTCTGGTGCTCGACCATGTGTTTCTCGACAGCCTGCGGCGCAGCAAGCGCGAGGGGCGGCTGATCGATCATTCGATTGACCTTGAGCGCGATCACCTGGCTGTGCTCGCCGCCCCCTGCGCGTCGGTGCTGGAGCGGGTGGAGTGTTATGAGCGCCTGGAACAGGTCGAGGCTCATGTGGCGCTCTTACCGATCTCGCAGCAGCGATTGTTTGAGATGCGTTTCATCGACGACCTGCCTTATCCGCAAATCGCCGCCGAACTGCAGGTCAAGCTGCCACTGGTGCGCAAGCGTGTGCAACTGCTGCGCAGTGCCTTGCGCTGAACCGCATTCACAGACCCTGGCGTGGGGCGTTCTAGTTGTATGAGCGCGTCACGCCGCCACCTTCCAAGCCCATGCCTGGGTAAATGCCATCAAGGAGAGATGTATGACAGAGGTCAACAGTCAGATCACCGACGCGGTAACCCAAACCAACGTCAAGGTGGTGGCAGAGGCGCCGGCCCAGGCCATCGCGTCGCTTTACCAGGTGGCCAGTAGCGCGGCGGGCCTGTCGTTGCAGAACGCGGTCAACAGTCAGCAGGCAATGAACCAGATTTCCAATGCGGTGATCTCCAAGGCCGTCGCGCTGATCATGCAGATTGGCGAGAAGGGCTGAGCCCTGGGGAGATTGATTATGTCGTGGTTCAGTAGAAAGAAACCCGCCCCCGCCTCCGCGCAAGCCGCCCCGGAAGCTGACCCACCCGCACCACCACCTGCGGCCCCGGCCCCGCGCTCAGTGATGGCGCGGATGAATGAGCACCTGCTCAACCAGGTGAGCACGCCGTCGGCCGATAGCACGGCGGCGCTCAACAGCCAGATTGTGCAGGCGGTGCAGTTCACCAATGCGCAGAACTTCGCCTATGCACCGGCGCAGATTGCGGTCCCGGCCGACATGATGATCAGCCAGGCGGCGGGGCTGGTGGCCCAGGCGGCGGCGGGGTATTTCGACGGCGTCAGCAAGATCGCGCTGGCGGCCCAGGCCGTGCTGCTCCAGCAAATGACCGAGAACATCGTCAACAACAAGCTGCCTGCCGCCGCCGAGGACGCATTGGGCGCGCTGGCCACCGACCTGCTGGTGGGTGCCGCTGCCGCCGTGGCCGCCGCTGCCGGGGCGATGGAAGCCGAAGCGGCCAGCGTGGCCATCGACAAGATTGACCAGAGCATCGCCAAGTACGCCGACACCTTGGCCAACCGGGCTGCGCCCGCGGCCTGAACCGAGCACAGCGCTGCAGATGCCTTCTGGAGCGGTGCAACAGCAACTTGAACGCAACTTTTCTTAAGTGAGGAGCGACATCATGCAGCCTGGAGATATTATTTTTTCGGTGAAACAAGAAGAAGACAGCGCAACGCGAGCGTTCATTCGCGCAGGCCAACTGGTCAAGGCCAAGGTGTTTTCGCAGGATACGACGCACCTGAATGTGGTTCACCCGGCGATTGCAGTGAGCGACACACTGGTGATTGAAAGCGTGGGTGAGGGGCTGTCGTTGACCGACCTCAGCCTTGAAAAGCCTCCGCGTTCCGCGATGGTGTTCTCCTGTGTGAGCAGTGAGTTGGGCGAGGCGGCGGCCCTGGCGGCCAAGCAGTTCTATTTCGACAAAGTCAGCGGCGATATCCGTGGCCGTTACAGCGTGTGGAACGCGATGATTTCAGCCTTTCGGCGCTGGACCTCCGATACCACGCTGGTAGAGCGCATCAATGAGTCGGTGGCGATTGGCAACGGCTCGTTCTGTTCCCAGTTCGCGGCCAACTGCTATGAAGTCGGCAACCTCTATAACGAGGCCAATCTGGTGCCGCCACCACCGGCCATTTTCGGTAACCAACCTAGCGCCATTACGCCCGCAGAGCTGGCGACGTTCTGTGATGCCTCGGCGTATTTCTACTTCGCCGGCTTCTGGCAAGACAACGTCGAGGTGCGGCTTTAGCGGCCCTTTCGCCGGCAACGTACTGCCTGAGGAAATCGAAATGGTTCCCCGACCCAACCCGTCTGTCCTGCCCGCTGCTGATCGCCAACGGCTTGAAGCGATGCTGCGCAACCCGCAGATCTTCGCCGGAACGCCACAAGCCATCGTTGACGAAACCCTCAAGCGCGCCACCCAGGTGCTTGAGCAGTCGAAGGCCAATGAGCAGGCGTTAAAACTCGCCGCCGAGCAGCGTGAAGCGGCGCTACGCCAAATGCTGGAAGGTGCGGTTCCGGACCGGGAGGCACAGCGCCAGGAAGTGAACGCGCTGATCCAAACCTTGATCGCGCAGATTGAAGCGGCGTTGGACCCCGCTGCAAAACCTTGAATGACACACGCTTCACAGCCCTTGTTTCGCAACGTTCATTCATGAACACGGAATGCACCGTGTACTAAATAAGGAAATTGATCATGGCAACTGTCAACGAGCAAATCACCGACGCGGTCACGCAGACCAACGTCAAAGTGGTAGCCGAATCGCCAGCGATGGCGATGAGCACCATCTACCAATCGATGGCGCAGGCCACGGCGATTCTGTTCCAGAACGCTGTGTCGGCCCAGCAGCAGCAAAACACCCTGGCCCAGGCGGCCACCAACCAGGGCGTCATGCAGATCTACAGCGTCGATACCACGGCTGGCGCGGCGGCTACCGAAAAAGTCGCCCAGGGCGGCGTGTCGGATAACCTCACCAGCCTGTTGACCGTGCTCAAGTCCTTCCAGGCTTAAGCACTGAGCGATAACGGATGTTGTTCTTTCCCAAACCAGGAGTTCCAACCATGAGCACAGTCAGCCCGCAAATCACCGACGCCGTCACCCAGACTAACGTTAAGGTCGTTGCCGAATCGCCCGCGATGGCGATGAGCACGATCTACCAATCCATGGGCCAGGCCACGGCGATCCTGTTCCAGAACTCGGTCTCGGCCCAACAGCAACAAAATACCCTGGCCCAGGCCGCCACCAACCAGGGCGTGATGCAGATCTACAGCGTCGACACCACCGCTGGCGCGGCGGCCACCGAAAAAGTTGCGCAAGGCGGCGTGGCCGACAACCTGACCAGCCTGTTGACCATCCTCAAATCGTTCCAAGCTTAAGCCGTAACCGCCCCCGACACCCCCGTCGCCCGCAAGGCGCCGGGGGTGTTGTCGTTTGATCCGAAAGATGGGGCAAATGCGCCGTTTTCGTTCTTTTTTTCGAACAGACTATTGCCCTGTACCCCCATTGATCCTAGGATTCGTTTGAGATTTCAAACGCTCTGTCTCCCGTGCGCCGTTCAATAATCACGCGTGCTGGGGCTGATTTCCCTGACGGCAGCCCACAAGGCGCCTTTCAACAACTCTAATTCGCTCCGCGTGCGCGCGGTGCTGTTAAGGAAAGCCGACATGCAGCTCAAAGATACCCAGTTGTTCCGCCAGCAAGCCTTTATCGATGGCGCTTGGGTCGATGCGGACAACGGTCAAACCATCAAGGTCAACAACCCGGCCACGGGCGAAATTCTCGGTACCGTGCCGAAGATGGGCGCCGCAGAAACCCGCCGCGCCATCGAAGCCGCCGACAAGGCCCTGCCGGCCTGGCGCGCACTGACCGCCAAGGAGCGCGCCAACAAGCTGCGCCGTTGGTTCGAACTGTTGATCGAAAACCAGGACGACCTGGGTCGCCTGATGACCCTCGAGCAAGGCAAGCCGCTGGCCGAAGCCAAGGGCGAAATTGTCTACGCCGCCTCCTTTATCGAGTGGTTTGCCGAAGAAGCCAAGCGCATCTACGGCGACGTGATTCCTGGCCACCAGCCCGACAAGCGCCTGATCGTGATCAAGCAGCCCATCGGCGTGACCGCAGCCATTACGCCGTGGAACTTCCCGGCGGCGATGATCACCCGTAAAGCCGGCCCGGCCCTGGCCGCCGGTTGCACCATGGTGATCAAGCCGGCTTCGCAAACCCCGTTCTCGGCCCTGGCTCTGGTTGAGCTGGCGCACCGCGCCGGTATCCCTAAAGGCGTGTTGAGCGTGGTCACCGGCAGCGCTGGCGACATCGGCGGCGAGCTGACCAGCAACCCAATCGTGCGTAAATTGTCCTTCACTGGCTCGACCGAAATCGGTCGCCAGCTGATGGCCGAATGCGCCAAGGACATCAAGAAAGTCTCCCTGGAGCTGGGCGGCAACGCGCCGTTCATCGTGTTCGACGACGCCGACCTGGATAAGGCCGTCGAAGGCGCGATCATCTCCAAGTACCGCAACAACGGCCAGACCTGCGTCTGTGCCAACCGCCTGTACATCCAGGATTCGGTGTACGACGCGTTCGCTGAAAAACTCAAAGTGGCCGTGACCAAACTCAAGATCGGCAACGGTCTGGAAGAAGGCACCACCACTGGCCCGCTGATCGACGAAAAAGCCGTGGCCAAGGTTCAGGAACACATTGCCGATGCCCTGAGCAAAGGCGCCAAGTTGTTGGCCGGTGGCAAGGTGATGGAAGGTAACTTCTTCGAGCCGACCATCCTGGTCGACGTGCCGAAAAACGCCGCCGTGGCCAAGGAAGAAACCTTCGGCCCGCTGGCGCCGCTGTTCCGTTTCAAGGACGAAGCCGAAGTGATCGCGATGTCCAACGACACCGAGTTCGGCCTGGCGTCCTACTTCTATGCCCGTGACCTGGGCCGTGTGTTCCGTGTGGCTGAAGCCCTGGAATACGGCATGGTCGGCGTCAACACCGGGTTGATCTCCAACGAAGTGGCGCCGTTCGGCGGTATCAAGGCTTCGGGCCTGGGCCGTGAAGGCTCCAAATACGGGATCGAGGATTACCTGGAAATCAAATACCTCTGCCTGGGCATCTAAGCCCGGCAAGGCATTGCTGCAAACGCAAAGGGCACGAGAGCGCTGACCCTTTGCGTGTTTCAAGACGTTATTCGTAGTGGCCGGGAAAGCTGTGGCAGTCGATCATCGCATGCTGCCGTAGTTGCCTCCCCGCCACGTATTCCTTGGACCGCGCCACCCGATGAGTGGCGAATGAGGACTTTATGAGCAAGACCAACGCATCCCTGATGAAACGCCGTGAAGCCGCTGTACCGCGCGGTGTTGGCCAGATTCACCCGATCTTCGCCGAATCCGCGAAGAACGCCACCGTGACCGACGTTGAAGGTCGCGAGTTCATCGACTTCGCCGGTGGTATCGCCGTGCTGAACACCGGCCACGTGCACCCGAAAATCATCGCGGCCGTGACCGAGCAACTGAACAAGCTGACCCACACTTGCTTCCAGGTACTGGCCTACGAGCCTTACGTGGAGCTGTGCGAAAAAGTGAACGCCAAGGTGCCGGGCGACTTCGCCAAGAAAACCCTGCTGGTCACCACCGGTTCCGAAGCCGTTGAGAACGCCGTGAAAATCGCCCGCGCCGCCACTGGCCGTGCCGGCGTGATCGCGTTCACCGGTGCTTACCACGGTCGTACCATGATGACCCTGGGCCTCACCGGTAAAGTCGTGCCGTACTCGGCCGGCATGGGCCTGATGCCAGGCGGTATTTTCCGCGCGCTGTACCCTAACGAACTGCATGGCGTGAGCGTTGACGACGCCATCGCCAGCATCGAGCGCATCTTCAAGAACGATGCCGAGCCGCGTGATATCGCTGCCATCATCATCGAGCCGGTACAGGGTGAAGGCGGTTTCTACGTCGCGCCGAAAGCCTTCATGAAGCGCCTGCGCGAACTGTGCGACAAGCACGGCATCCTGCTGATCGCCGACGAAGTGCAAACCGGTGCCGGCCGTACCGGTACTTTCTTTGCCATGGAGCAGATGGGCGTTGCCGCCGACCTGACCACCTTCGCCAAATCCATCGCTGGCGGCTTCCCGCTGGCCGGTGTGTGCGGCAAGGCTGAATACATGGACGCCATCGCCCCAGGCGGCCTGGGCGGCACGTACGCCGGTAGCCCGATCGCTTGCGCCGCGGCCTTGGCCGTGATGGAAGTGTTTGAAGAAGAGCACCTGTTGGATCGCTGCAAGGCAGTTGGAGAGCGTCTGGTCACTGGCCTCAAGGCCATCCAGGCCAAGTACCCGGTGATCGGTGACGTACGCGCCCTGGGCGCGATGATCGCGGTCGAGCTGTTCGAAGAGGGCGACAGCCACAAGCCCAATGCGGCAGCCGTCGCCGCTGTGGTGGCCAAGGCGCGTGACAAGGGCCTGATCCTGTTGTCTTGCGGTACCTACGGCAACGTGTTGCGCGTACTGGTGCCGCTGACCTCGCCGGACGAGCAGTTGGACAAAGGCTTGGCGATCATTGAAGACTGCTTCGCAGAGCTTTAAGCGGCAAGCTACAAGCTGCAAGTGATGCACCGCTTGCAGCTTGCAGCTTAAAACTTGCCGCTCAAAGAAGCCGCCCGTGAACAAAAAAACAGCTTAGGCGGTTTTTTTTGCTCACGGGCGGCTTCTTTGTCTAAGGTGCAGCATTGCCGATGGAGCGTGCTGGATGACTGCTGTTGATTTACCGGCTGTGCCGCGAGTGTTGATTGCCGAGGCGGACCCTTGGTCGCGGGATCTGCTCAAGCAAGTGTTGCTGAATGTGCGTTGTGACGCACGGTTGGATGTGTGCGCGGATGGGCAGCAGGCTGCCACGCTGTTGCGCGAAAAAACCTACGATCTGATCTTGGCGGACTGGGAGCTTCCGGGCGTCGATGGCCTGAGCCTGTTGCGCAATGTGCGCCAGCAGCGACGGACCCCCGCGCTGCCGTTTATTCTGCTGAGCAGTCGCAATGACAGCGCCAGCGTGCGCGAAGCCTTGCCCCTGGCGCCCACCGCCTATCTGACGCGCCCGCTGAACATGGAAGGGCTGACCCAGCGCCTGCAAGACCTGCTGCTTAACGAAGGCGAAAGTGTGTATTGCGAGATACCCCCGTTGGCGCCGGGAATGACCTTGCCGGCGTTCCTGGAGCGTCGCCGCGAAGTCGCCGATGGTGCGCCGTTACGGGTGGACGTAAAAGCCGCCGTACAGCACAGCCTTGCGCCGCAAGGGCTGGACCTCAAGCATCTGGAAGAGCAAGTGCGCATGGACCCGCAAATCACCGCTGTGCTGATCGCCGCGGCCAACAGCGCCGGGCACCATGGCACGCCTGTGCAAACCCTGTCGGCCGCGCTGCATAAGTTGGTGCCCGGGCAGAGCATGAACCTCATCCTGGGTCTGGCCCTCAAGCACAATGTAGTGCTGGGCGACCCTGCGTTGGTGGACTACGCCGAGCGTCACTGGCAGTTGTCCCAGGACACCGCCGACTATGCCCGGCGCCTGGCGCGCATGCTGGAGCTGGACCACGAGCGCTGCTACTGCGCCGGTATTCTGCATCGGCTGGGTGATTTGGCCTTGTTGCGCTGCCTGGAAGATTGGCGCTTGGGCGGCGGTGCATTGGATAACGAAGCCATTGGCGAGTCCCTCGATACCTTTGGCGCGGCCTACGGTTCGGCGTTACGGACGCGCTGGCGCTTGCCGCTGGAGCTGCGCCAATTGATCGCGGCGACCTACTCACTCGAAGGCGGGGTGTATTCGCGGGAGGCGCTGGTGGTGAACCTGGCGGCGCAAATGGCGCGGCTGACTGAGCATGAAGGGCTGGAAGCCCTGGCCGGGAGCAAGACTGCGCGGTTGCTCAAAGTCGGGCTGTCGGAGCTGACGCGGGTGCGCAAAAACTAGCAGGTCATGAATTTCAAATATGGGAGGGCGCTTGTGTGGGAGGGGGCTTGCTCCCGATTGCAGTGTGCCAGTTGATGAACATCTCGACTGACACTCCGCCATCGGGAGCAAGCCCCCTCCCACATGGTTGACCGCGTTTTAGCCCTCTATAACGCGGTTTTTACCCAGGCGCTTGGCCTCATACATCGCGGCATCGGCCCGGGCGAACAGGCTGTCCAGGGTCGAGTCGTCTTCACGCAGGCCGGCCAGCCCCTGGCTGACGGTCACGGTGAAATCCCGGCCTTCAGCGTTGAAGCTCAGCGCCTGGATCTCCTTTCCCAGCCGTTCGGCCACCTGCAGGGCCATGTCTGGCGCACAACCGGGCAGCACGACGGCGAATTCTTCGCCGCCAATGCGCCCGAACAGGTCGCCACGACGCAGCACCCGAAGGCCACACTCGGCGATGCGTCGCAGCACCTGGTCGCCCTCCAGATGGCCGTAGGTGTCGTTGACGTCCTTGAAATCATCGATGTCCAGCAACAGGAACGCCAACGGTGTGCCTTGGGTGCAGGCGTTGTCGAAAGCTTGGTTGGCGCATTCGAAGAAGTGTCGGCGGTTGCTGCTCTGGGTCAGCACGTCGGTGGTGGCGAGGCGGTGCAGTTCCAGCTCCAGCAACTTTTTTTCGGTGATGTCCTCCGCGATACCGACCACGGTCAGCGGTTCTCCGGGCACCACCTGCTGGTTGATGTAGCACTTGTCACAGAGCCAGCGGATTTGCCCGTCTGCGGTGATGATGCGGTACTCGCGGTCTTCCACGGCACCCTGCTCCAGCACGCGGGTCAGGCTGTGCTCGGCGTAGTCGGAGTCTTCGGGGTGAATGCTGTTGCGCCATTCCCGGTGGTCGGCCAGCAGTAAGCCGGCTGAACGGCCAAATATGCGCTCGTAGGCCGGGCTCACGTACAACACGCGGCGGGTTTCCCAATCGATGGCCCAGAGCACGGCATTCACGCTGACCAGCAGTGAACTGAGCAGTTGTTCACGTTCACTGAGCCGCTCGACTTCACCCTGGGCATGCATCAGTGCCAACAGGGTCGCCGCCGCAGCCGGACGCGGCGGTTCGGCAGTGGGCACATCGGGCAGGCAGTGGGTTTCGTGAACCATCGGAACAACTCTCTCTGGGCGCGCCGCAGGATGGAGCGGCGGTCACTACAAGGGGTCACCATGATGGCGAAGTGTTCTTTGAGAGAGGGGAATTGCGGTGAAGTTCCGTGATCGTGATGGATTGACGGTGCCCGGAAAATGGCGCCAAAAAGCCAGTGAGTGGGAGGGCAGCCCCTCCCACTCTTCCATCAGGCCGCCGCAGGGCGCAGCGAATAGGTCTTCAGTTGGTGGGCGAAATCGCGCAGGGACTGAATGCCACTGGCCTCGGCCTCATGTACCCATTCCTTGATCGCGGCGAGCATATCGTGGCCGTTGGAACTGGTCTTGAGCCAGATCTGCTGCAACGCCAGGCGCTTTTCATAGATCACGGTCAGCGCATGGCTGTGTTCCAGCATGCTCTGGATACGCACGTGGTGGCGGTCATCCAGCAAGCTGGTTTCCCGCGACAGCAGGCGTTTGGCGCGATGGAACTGGTGGCGCACCGAATGATCGACCTTCTCCAGCTCCTGCTTGACCAGCGGGCCAATCACCAACTTGCGGTACTGGGCCATGATCTGGAAGCGGTTGTTGAGGATCGCCATGGCGGTGTCCATGTCCAGGTGGCCCTTGCCTTCGACGCGGTGGGCGATGGGGGCGACGCGCTGCACCTTGGCCAGGCGCAGGAAGCTGAACACTTTGATCCAGGCCCAACCCAGGTCGAACTCCCACTTCTTCACCGACAGCTTGGCCGAGTTCGGGTAGGTATGGTGGTTGTTGTGCAGCTCTTCGCCGCCGACGATGATGCCCCACGGCACCAGGTTGGTGGCGGCGTCACGGCATTCGAAGTTGCGATAGCCCACGGCATGGCCCAGGCCGTTGATCACACCGGCGGCCCAGAACGGAATCCACATCATCTGGATCGCCCAGATGGTGATGCCGATGGTGCCGAACAGCAGCAGGTCGATCACGCCCATGATCGCCACGCCCAGCAGTGGATAAGGCGTGTAGAGCTTGCGTTCGATCCAGTCGTCCGGGCAGTTCTTGCCGTAGATGCGCAGGGTCTCGGGGTTTTCCGCCTCGGCGCGGTACAGCTCGGCGCCTTTGCGCAGAACGGTAGACAAGCCTTTGACCACCGGGCTGTGCGGGTCGTCGACGGTTTCGCATTTGGCGTGGTGCTTGCGGTGGATGGCGGTCCACTCACGGGTGTTCTGTGCCGTGGTCAGCCACAGCCAGAAGCGGAAGAAGTGTTTCAGGCCGGCATTGAGCTCCAGGGAGCGATGGGCTGAATAACGGTGCAGATAGACGGTGACCCCAACAATGGTCACGTGGGTCATCAACAGCGTGACTGCCACCAGTTGCCAGGCTGACAGGTCAAGAAAACCGTTGTACCACATAGGCTGTATGGCCCTCAGATAAAGAAAAAAACAGCTCACGCATTATCACTAAGCCTACAGAGAAAACCAGCCGCCCTTTCAGATAGGAGTGACCGGATGTTTCTTATTCTATAATCCGCAGCCTTTGTAGGGCGATTTTGTTTTTTTGGTAAGGATTACTGACCATATGCCGTATTCGTACCGAGGTGCCTTGCGTGTGGGGCTGGTATACCTGCTGGTTTCCGTTGTGTGGCTCCAGCTCAGTCATCTGCTATTGATCAACTTTCTCGATGAGCCGCAGGAATTAGTGCGCTGGTTGCAGATGCGCGGCTATGTGTGGGTGGCCCTCAGCGCACTGACCATCTACCTGCTATGCACCCGTTTTGCTCGTGCCCACCAGTTGCAGCAACCCTTGAAGGAAAACCGCGAACGCCTGCGCCAGGCGGCCGCCGTGTTCGACTGCACCCGTGAAGGGGTGTTGGTCACCGACACCCAGGGGCTGATCGTGCACGTCAACCGAGCGTTTATCGAGATCACGGGCTACCGGCGCGAAGACGTCATGGGCAAGCGGCCAAGCCTGTTCAAATCCGGACGCCACTCGTCGAATTTTTACCAACAGATGTTCCAGACCCTCGAACAGTGCGGCGAATGGAGCGGCGAAATCTGGAACCGACGCAAAAGCGGCGAAATTTATCCACAGTGGCAAACCATCCGCGTCATTCATGATGACCTGGGGCATGTCAGCCATTACGTCGCCGTGTTCTCCGATATCAGCGCAATCAAGGACTCGGAACACGAATTGGCGCACCTGGCTCATCACGACCCGCTGACTGACCTGCCCAACCGCCTGCTGTTCACCGACCGCGCCGAGCAGGCGCTGGCCTCGGCGCAAGTGCACAAGCGTGGCTGTGCCCTGCTGCTGATGGACCTGGACCACTTCAAGATCATCAATGACAGCCTTGGCCATAACGTCGGCGATCAATTGCTCAAGTTAGTGGCCGAACGGCTCAGGGGCCTGTTCGGGCCTGGAGTGACCCTGGCACGTCTGGGTGGGGATGAGTTCGCCGTGCTGGCGGAAAGTTGTCCACAGGTGGTGCAGGCGGCCGCCTTGGCGCAACGCATGCTCAATGCCATGAAGGAACCGTTCATTTTTGACGGCAACCAGCTATTTATCAGCGCCAGTATTGGCATCAGCCTGTTTCCCAGCGACGCCCTGAGCGCTGAACAATTACTGCGTAACGCTGACTCTGCGTTGTTCAAGGCCAAGAGCGCGGGCCGCGAAGGCTACGCCTTGTACACCGAAGAGTTGACCGCCCATGCGCAAAATCGCGTGGAAATCGCCAGCGAGCTGCGTCGTGCCCTCGACCAGCACGAGCTGCGTGTCTATTACCAGCCTGTGCACGACCTGCATGACAGCCGCCTGGTTGGCGTCGAAGCCCTGGTGCGCTGGCAACATCCTGAACGTGGCTTGGTGCCGCCGGGTGAGTTCATCCCCATCGCTGAGCGGACCGGGCTGATTGCTGACATCGACGCTTGGGTCATGGACCAGGCGTGCCGCCAGATGTGCCAATGGCTGGCTGACGGTGCGCCGCTGAGCTTTATTGCGGTCAATGTCTCCAGCCGCTTGTTCGCCCGGCGCGAGTTGTATGAGCAGGTGGCGCAGGTGCTGCACGCCACCGGCCTGGACCCGGCGTACCTTGAGTTGGAGGTCACCGAAAGCGCGGTGATGGAAGACCCTGAAGTGGCCCTTGAGCAACTGCACCGCCTGCGCGAGTTGGGCTTGCGCCTGGCGATAGACGATTTCGGCACCGGCTATTCTTCTCTGTTGCGCCTCAAGCGCCTGCCGGTGCAGAAGCTCAAGATCGACCAAGGGTTTGTCGCCGGGTTGCCGTGGGACGAAGACGACGCCGCCATCGTGCGCGTGGTGATCGCCCTGGCGAAAAGCATGGGCATGCAGGTGCATGCCGAAGGGATCGAGCAGGTGGAGCAGGCGCGCTTCCTGCTGGACCAGGAATGTGACATGGGGCAGGGGTATTGGTTTGGACGGCCGATGCCGGCCGGCGATATCGACTGGACCCGAGCCCCCCCCATTCAAACTTGAAATGCATTCAATTGTGGGAGGGGGCTTGCTCCCGATAGCGGTGTATCAGGTTAGAAACCTTGGCTGACCCACCGCCATCGGGAGCAAGCCCCCTCCCACATGATTTCAGTGTCTGTATGCAAATTCCGCTCGCAACTCCATGGCCCGTCAGAAAATTCTTTCTGGTTATATAAACATTCTTAAATAGTATTTTTAAGAATATCCGCGCTTATCTACTATCGCCCTCACGCCGCAAGCAGTGCCGCCACTGCGAGGCACTATTCATTTCAGGAGCGAGACCATGAGCGCATCTCTACGTAGCGTCGACGGCCAGGACGAAGCAGCCATTTTGCGTGAGATCCAGAGCGCCTTGCGCGATCTGCGGTTTGGCGCGGTGGAAATCACGGTGCACAACGCCCAAGTGGTACAGATCGAACGCAAGGAAAAATTCCGTTTGCAGAACCCGGGTAACAAACCGAATTAAGCAGTCACGGCGATTCGCCCCTTATAAGAAAAAGCCCACACCCCAGCATTTCAGGAGCCTTCTATGTCGTCGATTCGCCGTTACGCCCTGGCCGCACTGGCCAGTGCCGTGTTTGCCGGTTCCGCCGTTGCCAAGGACTACGAGTTGCTCAACGTCTCGTACGATCCGACCCGTGAGCTGTACCAGGACTACAACGCTGAGTTCACCCACTTCTGGAAGCAGTCCCACCCAGGCGACAACGTCAAGATCCAGCAGTCCCATGGTGGCTCGGGCAAGCAGGGCCGGGCGGTGATCGACGGCCTGCGCGCCGACGTGGTGACCCTGGCCCTGGCCGGTGACATCGACGAAATCGCCAAGCTGGGCAAGACCCTTCCGGAAAACTGGCAAACCCGCCTGCCGGATGCCAGCACGCCCTACACCTCGACCATCGTGTTCCTGGTGCGCAAGGGCAACCCCAAGGGCATCAAGGACTGGGGCGACCTGATCAAGAAAGACGTGTCGGTGATCACCCCCAACCCGAAAACGTCCGGCGGTGCACGCTGGAACTTCCTTGCCGCCTGGGCCTACGGCCTGAAAACCGGTGGCAGCGAAGCTAAGGCCCAGGAATACGTCAAGGAACTGTTCAAGCATGTGCCGATCCTCGATACCGGTGCACGCGGTTCCACGATTACCTTCGTCAACAACGGTCAGGGCGATGTGTTGCTGGCCTGGGAGAACGAAGCGTTTCTGGCGTTGAAAGAAGACGGCGGCGCCGACAAGTTCGACATTGTCGTGCCTTCGCTGTCGATCCTTGCCGAACCGCCGGTGGCCGTGGTCGACAAGAACGCTGAGAAAAAGGGCAATACCGAGATCGCCACTGAATACCTCAAGCACCTGTACAGCCCGGCTGGCCAGGAGATTGCGGCGAAGAACTTCTACCGCCCACGCGATGAGAAAATCGCCGCCAAATACGCCCAACAGTTCCCTAAACTGGACCTGGTGACGATCGACAAAGATTTCGGCGGCTGGAAAACGGCCCAACCGAAATTCTTTAACGACGGTGGCGTGTTCGACCAGATTTACACGGCCCAGTAAGCCGAACTCCCTGTAGGCGCCTGCTTTTCCAGGCCCGGCTAGCTTCTACAGGGTTTTTTACCCGTTAACCAAGGACTCTTATGTCGCGTCGTATCTCCCCCGTCATACCCGGCTTCGGGCTGACGCTGGGCTACACCGTGGTGTACCTCAGCCTGATCGTACTCATCCCGCTGGCGGCGATGTTTGTACACGCCGCTCAACTCACCTGGGATCAGTTCTGGAACATCATCAGCGCACCGCGCGTGCTGGCGGCGTTGAAACTGAGCTTCAGCACGGCGCTGTACGCCGCGTTGATCAATGGCGTGATCGGCACACTGCTGGCCTGGGTGCTGGTGCGCTATACCTTCCCGGGCCGCAAGATCATCGACGCGATGATCGACCTGCCGTTTGCCCTGCCCACCGCGGTGGCCGGTATCGCGCTGACTGCGTTGTATACGCCGACCGGCCTGGTCGGCCAGTTTGCCGCCGACCTGGGCTTCAAGATCGCCTACACCCCCTTGGGTATCACCCTGGCCCTGACCTTCGTCACGCTGCCTTTCGTGGTGCGCACGGTGCAGCCGGTACTGGCTGATATCCCCCGGGAAATCGAAGAAGCCGCCGCTTGTCTCGGCGCCAAGCCACTGCAAGTGTTCCGCTACATCCTCGTGCCGGCATTGCTGCCCGCCTGGCTGACCGGCTTCGCGCTGGCCTTTGCCCGTGGCGTGGGTGAGTACGGTTCAGTGATTTTCATTGCCGGCAACATGCCGATGAAAACCGAGATCTTGCCGCTGCTGATCATGGTCAAGCTCGACCAGTACGACTACCACGGGGCGACGTCCATTGGCGTGCTGATGCTGGTGGTTTCCTTTGTCCTGCTGCTGCTGATCAACTTGTTGCAGCGGCGCATCGAACACCCATAAGGAGGCGCGGAACATGTCCCAATCGTCTATTTCCGCTGCGTCCTCGGCCAACGCTGCCCGTCGTGGCAGCGCGGTGTCGCGACGTATCCTGATCAGCCTTGGCTGGCTGGTGTTCTTCCTGTTTCTGCTGCTGCCGCTGTTTATCGTGGTGTCCCAGGGCCTGAAGAATGGCCTGGGCGCGTTCTTCACCGCGATCCTCGAGCCGGATGCGCTGTCGGCACTCAAACTCACGGTGATCGCCGTGGTGATTTCGGTGCCGCTCAACGTGGTGTTCGGGGTCAGCGCTGCCTGGTGCGTGAGCAAGTACTCGTTCCGTGGCAAGAGCATCCTGGTCACGCTGATCGACCTGCCGTTCTCGGTTTCGCCGGTCATCGCTGGTCTGGTCTACGTGCTGATGTTTGGTGCTCAGGGTTTCTTTGGGCCCTGGTTGCAGGCGCATGACATCCAGATCGTATTCGCCTTGCCCGGCATCGTCCTGGCAACCATCTTCGTCACCGTGCCATTCGTGGCCCGTGAACTGATCCCGCTGATGCAAGAGCAGGGCACCCAGGAAGAAGAGGCTGCGCGCCTGCTCGGCGCCAATGGCTGGCAGATGTTCTGGCACGTCACCGTGCCGAATATCAAATGGGGCCTGATCTACGGCGTGGTGCTGTGTACCGCGCGGGCCATGGGTGAGTTCGGCGCCGTGTCGGTGGTCTCCGGCCATATTCGCGGCGTGACCAACACCCTGCCGCTGCACGTGGAGATCCTCTACAACGAATACAACCACGTTGCCGCGTTTGCGGTGGCCAGCCTGTTGCTGATCCTGGCGCTCTTCATCCTGCTGCTCAAGCAGTGGAGCGAGAACCGAATCAACCGCCTGCGCAAAAGCGCCGGTGAGGAATAAGTCATGTCGATCGAAGTCCGTAATGTCAGCAAGAACTTCAACGCCTTCAAGGCCCTGGACAGCATCAACCTGGATATCCAGAGTGGCGAGCTGGTGGCGTTGCTGGGCCCGTCCGGCTGTGGCAAGACCACTTTGCTGCGTATCATCGCCGGCCTCGAAACCCCGGATGCCGGCAGCATCGTGTTCCACGGGGAAGACGTTTCCGGCCACGATGTGCGTGATCGCAACGTCGGCTTTGTGTTCCAGCACTACGCGCTGTTCCGCCACATGACCGTGTTCGACAACGTCGCCTTCGGCCTGCGCATGAAGCCGAAAAACCAGCGCCCGAGTGAAAGCCAGATTGCGGTGAAGGTCCATGAGCTGTTGAACATGGTGCAGCTCGATTGGCTGTCTGACCGCTACCCGGAACAGCTTTCCGGTGGCCAGCGCCAGCGTATCGCCCTGGCTCGCGCCCTGGCGGTGGAACCGAAGGTACTGCTGCTCGACGAACCGTTCGGCGCCCTGGACGCCAAGGTGCGTAAAGAACTGCGCCGCTGGCTGGCGCGCCTGCACGAAGACATCAACCTGACCTCGGTGTTCGTGACCCACGACCAGGAAGAGGCCATGGAAGTCGCCGACCGAATCGTAGTGATGAACAAAGGTGTGATCGAGCAGATCGGCTCACCGGGTGAAGTCTATGAAAACCCGGCCAGCGATTTCGTCTACCACTTCCTCGGTGACTCCAACCGCTTGCACCTGGGCGAGGACAAGCATGTGTTGTTCCGTCCCCATGAAGTGTCGCTGTCGCGCCATGAACTGGAAGACCACCATGCGGCGCAAGTACGTGATATCCGCCCGCTGGGCGCTACCACACGCGTGACCCTGAAGGTCGAAGGCCAGAGCGAGCTGATCGAGGCCGAAGTGGTGAAAGACCACGACAGCCTGACCGGCCTGGCGCGAGGTGAAACGTTGTTCTTCAAACCCAAGGTCTGGCAAAAAGCCTAAGCCCAAAATCAGCGCAAAACCCTTGTGGGAAGGGGGCAAGCCCCCTCCCACATTCAGACTTCTCTGGGTTTCAGATCGCGGCGCACCACCGGCCCCGACCGTTCTTCGATCTGCTGCTTCAGGTCGTGCCGCAACCCGAGCAAAAACGCCAACTCCGCCACCACAAACAGCGGCCCCACGATCAGCCCCGACACATCATCCACAAATGCAGGCTTGCGGCCCTCGTAGTAGTGGCCGACAAACTGAATCACCCAGCCCACCACAAACAGGCCGATACCGCTGCTGAGCCACACCATGGTGCTCTGCGCCGCCAGTACATGCCCGGCCCACACCGACAACCCCATCAGCACCGTCATCAGCCCACCCAGCGCCCGTTCCAGGCGCAGGTAGAACCACGCCGAAAACAGCGCAACCACCACCGCTGGCGAGAGCCAGAGCCCGCTGACCGTCCATTCGGGGCGTGACAGCAGCACGGCCACGGCGACCACAATCAGCGGGATACCGATAAAGTGGCTGGCGATATTGCGCGGGTCGCGATGGTACGCGGCGTATTGACTGAGGTGGTCGACGAGGCTTTTCATTGTTGTTCCTCCTGTAGGATGTTTGATCATGCCCCGTCAGCCAGTGCCTGACTGTCAGCTGGGCGACAATCTTCGGAGTTCTCATGGATGCAGAGAAATGGCGCCCGCAACTGGCCACCGGTCACTGGTTCAGCCACCTGCCCGGCCCTTTTCAGCATAGCCTGCTGGCCCACGCCAAGCTGCGACAGCTGACGGCGGGGCAATACCTGTTCAAGCGTGGTGACCCGCCCTGTGGCTTGTATGCGGTGCTGGAAGGCAGCCTGCGCATCAGTGCGGTGAGTGAACAGGGCAAGGAAGCGGTGCTGAGCCTGGTGGAGTTACCCCACTGGTTCGGTGAAATCTGCCTGTTCGACGGCCTGCCACGCACCCACGATGCCTGTGCCGTCGGGCCCTGCACGCTGTTGCAGGTGCCGCAAAAGGCGCTGTTGAACATCCTCGATACCACCCCGCAGTATTGGCGCGACTTGGCGCTGCTGATGAGCCATAAGCTGCGCCTGAGTTTTATCAACCTGGAACAACTGAGCCTGATGCCCGCTTCAATACGTGTGGCTCATCGGTTACTGATGATCGCCGAGGGCTATGGCGATATCGAGCACGTGCGCCGGGTGCTGCAACTGCCTCAGGAAGACCTGGCGGCGATGTTGAGCCTGTCGCGCCAGACCACCAACGCCTTGCTCAAGGACCTGCAAGCCCAAGGCATTGTGCGCCTGGGCTACGGCGAGATCGAAATCCTCGATGCCCAGCGCTTGCGTGAGGCGGCGCACACCTGAGGGTGTTAGCCTGCAAGCCTGTTTAATCGAGGTGTGTTATGCGCGTGCTGTTAGTGGAACATGAATCCGAAGAAGCACAGCGGATGGCCCAGGGCCTGAACGAGGCGGGCTACAGCGTGGAAGTCGCAGCCAACGGCATGGCGGCGTTGCGCTGGGTTGAAAGTGCAGAGTACGACCTGGTGATCCTGGACGTGATGCTGCCGGGCCTGAATGCCTGGAAGTTGCAGCAGGCGATTCGGCAGAAGGGCCAGACGCCGGTGTTGTTTCTGACCACGCCGGGCGGGATTGAAGATCGGCTGCGTGGGTTGGAATTGCATGAGGACGATTACTTGCTCAAGCCGTTCGACGCCAAGGCGTTGGTGGCGCGGGTGCGGAAGGTTTTGCGCCGGGATCGCGGGCTGTAGTGCCTCGGATATCGCTATCGGGAGCAAGCCCCCTCCCACATTGGGTGGTATTCACAAATCAAAATGTGGGAGGGGGCTCGCTCCCGATGAGGCCATCTACCCCCCCACATTTATCTAGCGCAAACCATCGCGAAACTGCCCCGGCGTCATCCCCGTCCAACGCTTGAACGCCCGATTGAAGCTGCTGGTATCGGCGAACCCGAGCAAATGACTGATTTCTGCCAATGAGCTTTGCGGGTCTCGCAAGTGCAGCAATGCCAGGTTCTCCCGACACTCATTGAGCAACGCGTCAAACCGACAGCCTTCATCGGCCAGATGCCGCTGCAAACTGCGCAGGCTCAAGTGCAGCGTCTGGGCGATACGCTCGGCGCTGGGTTCGCCGTCCGGTAATTGCGCCTCGATGGCTGCGCGCACCTTGCGCTCCCAGGTCAGCGGTTGCAGTTGGGCGAGGGTGCGTTTGAGCACGGTTTCATTGTGTGCGGCCAGTTCGGGGTTGGCGTCGTCCAGATGGCTGTCGAAGTCCCGGGCGGCGAACTCCAAGCGGTCTTCCTCGGCGCCAAAAAACACCGGCGAACGGAATACCGTGTGCCACGGTTTTGGATCCGCAGGCGCAGGTCGCCGCAGGTGCACCGCCAGCGGCGCGTACTCACGGCCCAGGCGATTGCGGCAGGTGCGCACGTAGATCGCCGCAAACGCATCAATCGCTTCCAGCGCCGGTGCCGGGCTGCCCGGCGGTTGCAGCAGGCGAAAGCGGTAGCGTTCGCCTTCTCGACTAAGCTCCAGCGTCAACGCATCGCTGACCACTTGGTGATAGCGCACGATACGCTCGAACACCTCGCGCAAACTGCCGCTGGCCACCAGTGCATAGCCCAGCGCGTGAAACGTGGTGGGGCTCACAAACCGCGACACCCGCAACCCGATGGCCGGGTCACCGCTGGCCTGCACTGCCAGCTCCCACAAACGCGTGGTCGCCGACAGCGGGTAGCGCGCGTTGGGGTCGTCCATTTGCTGGGGGTCGAGGCCGGCCTGGGCGCACAGTGCGGCGCTGTCGAGGCCGAGGGCGTCGAGCTGCTTGCGCAAAGCGCGGGTCCAGCTGGCGAGGGAGGTGGGTTCGGTCATGGCGATTGGCGCTTGGGGTCAACAGGTTGGCGTCTGTGGCTAGCGTCCTGCGAGATTGCCGGGTGCAGGATGTACACATCACTCCACAAGAGAATGGAAGCATGGACGGTATTTCTGCAAGCCCCCAGCAGATGAATGCACAACAGTGTTCAGCGCATATCCGTGAGGTGGTCCTGGCCGAAGGCGCGCGATTGCGCCAGCGGCACCCCTGGCTGTTGCAGCAGGACGCACTGGGCGCGGGCATCCTGGCCTTTGCCTTGCTGGGCATGCTCGGTTCGGCGGCGCTCTATATCACCGGCCACCTGGCCTGGTGGGCCTGCCTGTTACTCAATGCCTTCCTGGCCTCGTTGACCCACGAGCTGGAGCACGACCTGATCCACAGCATGTACTTTCGCAAGCAGCGCCTGCCCCACAACCTGATGATGGGCCTGGTGTGGCTGGCGCGGCCGAGCACCATCAACCCCTGGATTCGTCGGCATTTGCACCTTAATCACCACAAGGTTTCCGGCACCGAGGCCGACATGGAGGAACGGGCGATTACCAATGGCGAACCCTGGGGCATCGCCCGCCTGTTGATGGTGGGGGACAACCTCATGTCGGCGTTCATCCGCCTGCTGCGCGCCAAGACCTGGCAGCACAAGCTCAGCATCCTCAAGCGCTCGCTGCTGGTGTACGCACCGTTGGCGTTGCTGCACTGGGGCGCGTGGTATGTGTTTCTCGGCTTTCATGCCGCCAACGGCATCGCCAGCTTGATGGGCGCGCCGATCGAATGGTCAGCCGGCACCTTGCAGATGATGCAGGTGATCGACATCGCCGCCGTGGTGATCATCGGCCCCAACGTGTTGCGCACGTTTTGCCTGCACTTTGTCAGCTCCAACATGCATTACTACGGCGATGTGGAGCTGGGCAATGTGATCCAGCAAACCCAGGTATTGAACCCTTGGTGGCTGTGGCCGTTGCAGGCGTTCTGCTTCAATTTCGGCAGCACCCACGGCATTCATCACTTCGTGGTCAAAGAACCCTTCTACATCCGCCAGATGACCGCCAAGGTGGCGCACAAAGTGATGGCTGAGATGGGCGTGCGCTTCAATGATTTCGGCACGTTCGCCCGCGCCAATCGGTTTGAACGCGCGGAGCAGGCGCAGTCTGAAGTGAACCAGGCTGCGCCGGTGTGAAGATTACCTTCCGGTAATCCACAGACAGGTTTGTGCCTTACAGCCTCTGGCGTATTCAGCAGGCAATAAAGGCCAGGGGCAGGTCGCGAATCTGTTCGCGCACGGGCGGCTGGTAGTGGCCGTCGCTGATCAGTTCATGCAGCAGTTCTTCGCGCAGTTGGTGAAATTCGAAGCTGCTGCGCTGGCGCGGATGGGGCAGGGCAATGTCGACGACCTGTTTGATTCGCCCAGGCCGGGGCTCCATCACCACCACGCGGTCGGCGAGGACAATCGCCTCTTCCACGTCGTGAGTCACCAGCACCGTGGTGATCTTGGCGCGGGCGCGGATCGCCAATAGCTCGTCCTGCATCTGCTGGCGGGTCAGCGCGTCGAGGGCGCCGAAGGGCTCGTCGAGCAACAGGATGCGCGGGCTGGCCACCAGGCCGCGAGCAATCGCCACCCGTTGCGCCATGCCGCCGGACAGTTGGTGGGGATAGGCACGGGTGAAGTCGGTGAGGCCGACCAGCTCGATAAAGTCGCGGATGCGCCGGGTGCGTTCGGCTTCGCTCAACGCTTCGTTGACCAGGCCCAGGCCGATGTTTTGCGCCACGGTTAGCCAGGGAAACAGGCGGTGTTCCTGGAACACGATACCGCGCTCGCCACCGATGCCGCTCACGGCCTTGCCGTCGACCTGGATCTGGCCGCGAAACTGCGTATCGAGCCCTACCAGCAGGCGCAGCAAGGTGGATTTTCCGCATCCGCTGGAGCCGACAATCGCGACGAATTCGCCTTCGGCAATGTCCAGGTTGAATTCACGAATAGCCTCCAGTTCGAAGCCATCGACGTCAAAGCTCTTGCCCACATGGTTGAAGCTGACGATAGGTACGTTCATGCGTGTCTCCAGCGGGTGGCGCGGGTTTCGATGCGTTGGCCGATCAAGTTGAGGGCCGCGCCGGTGAGGCCGACCAGGAGCATGCCGCTCATGATCAGGTCCATGCGCAGCAGTTGTTGGGCGCCGATCATCAGGCTGCCGATGCCGCCATTGGACGGCATGAAATATTCCGCGCCGATGGTGCCCAGCCAGGCGTAGATCAGGCTCAGGCGCAGGCCGGCGAAAATACCTGCCGCCGCGCCCGGCAACACCAGGCGGCGCAGGCGTTGGAACAGGTTCAGGCGCAGCACTTGCGCGGCCTCGCGTAACTGCGGTGACACGTTCAGCACGCTGCGTTGCGTGGCAATAAACAATGGGAAAAATGCAGCGAGGGCGATAAATACCCACTTGGCCAGTTCCCCCAGGCCAAACCAGGCCGTGAGCAACGGCACCCAGGCAAAAATCGCGATCTGGCGCAAGGCGGCCAGGGTGGGGCCGAGTACCCGCTCGCTGCGTTGCGACAGCCCCAGCCACAGGCCCATGGCAAAACCCAAGCCGCCGCCCAGCAACAACCCACCCAACGTGCGCCCCAGGCTTTTGCCCAATGCCCCGCTCAAGCTGCCATCCAGCACTCCAGCGCCAGCCGTTTGCAGCACTGCCCAGGGGCTGATCAGAATGTTCGGGTCTACCCAGCCCTGTTGCGTCGCTGCTTGCCACAGCGCGACCAACAGCAGCGGCAGCAGCCACGGTTGCAAACGCTGCCAGCCTTGATAGCGCGGCCCGCGCCGGATCTGCGCCGTGGCCGGATGCGGCCAATGCACCCATTTGTGATCCAGCCAGCCGACGCCGCGATCCATTACCACGCCTAACACGCCGATGACTACGATGCACACGAAGACAATATCGAGCATGAACAACTGGCGTGCCCAGACCATCAGGTAGCCGATGCCTTCGCTGGACGCCAGCAACTCCACCGCCAGCAGCGATGTCCAGCCTGCTGCCAGGGCCAGGCGTACGCCCGCCATAAACGCCGGCAGCGCGGCGGGCAGGATCAGGCGACGGATCAACAGGTGCGTGGGCAGGCGCAGCACGCGAGCGGCCTCGCGCAAATGCGGCTGGGCATCGCGCACGCCCACCAGCGTATGCAGGGTGACCGGCACCACGATCGCCTTCACCAGTACCACCAGCTTGAGGGTTTCGCCGATGCCGAAAAACACCATGAACAGCGGAATCCAGGCCAGGGTCGGTACTTGCGCCAGTGCGCTGAATGTCGGGAACACCAGGCGTTCGGCGCGCGCGCTGAAACCCAAGAGCGCGCCCAATAACGCCCCGGCGCTCACCCCCGCCAACAGGCCCCAGAACAGGCGCTGCAAGCTGATTGCCAGGTGGCTCCATAACTCACCCCCGGCCAACTCCACCGCGCTGCTCCACACCAGCGAGGGCGGCGGCAGAATCTGTTCGCTCATCCAGTGATTGCGGCTGGCCAGCCACCACAGCGCAAACAGGCTCAGTGGCAGCAGCCAGGGCAACAAGCGCGCGCCCAGGTGCGGCCAGCGCAGCGCGGTGCCTTTAGCGGGGGCCGCGAGAGGTAGGCTCAGAAGTGAAATTCGGGCCATGGAGGACCTCCGTTGTCGCCGAATGCTTTAGGTGATTTCGATCTTATAAAATCGCAATCAAGATGATTGTGAGATAAGAAAAATCATTTAAAGCCGCAGCACGGTGCGCATCCAATGCATTCGAAGAATATTTTCGATGCTGTTTATGCATAACCCTCTGGAGCCTGCGTTTTAACCTGCATAGTCCTAAATGTTATTAAATTGTGAATTTATAGTATTTAAAGTTTTGATCAGGCTGTGCCTACTTTCTGCTCACCAGGCGACCGTCGCCCACCAGGAGCTGCGCTTATGAAACTGCCCTTCAAACGTCTGATCGCCCTGTTCGCGAGCACCGCCCTGGCTGGGCTGGTGCAGGCGGCCGATCTCAAGGAGATTCGCATTGCCGTGCCTGACCTCAGTGCCGGCAGCCAGCACAGTGGCGGCGGTATCACCGACGTGTTGCAGAGTCAGCAGATCTTCGAAAAAGCCTTTGCCGACCAAGGCATCAAGATTCAGTGGAATTACTTCAAGGGCGCCGGCCCCGTGATCAACGAAGCCTTTGCCAACGGGCAGGTGGACCTGGCTTACCTGGGTGACCTGGCAGCGATCATCGGCCGCTCCAATGGCCTGGATACCCGCCTGCTCAGCGCCTCCGCGCGCGGCGTGAAGCATTACCTCGGCGTGGTGCCGGGCTCGGGCATCAAGACCTTGCAAGACCTCAAGGGCAAGCGGGTGGCGGTGTTCCGTGGCACGGCCAGTCAGTTGTCGTTCGACAGCGCGCTGGCCAGCCAAGGCTTGAGTGAAAAGGACCTGAAAGTCATCAACCTGGATTTCAGCGCCGCCATTGCCGCCCTGGCCGCCAAGCAAATTGACGCGACGTGGGGCGGCTCGGGCCTGACCGCGCTGCAAGCCAAGGGGCTGGCCGAGATACCGCTGACCACCAAGGACATCGGAGGCGCCGGCAGCGTACAGGCGGTATTGGTGGGCAGTGCCAAGTTCGTCGACGAGCACCCCGACGCGCTGGCCAAGTTGCTCAAGGCCCAGCAGCAAGCGGTGCAGTGGTTGACCGATGACAACAACAAACAGGCGTACATTGACTTGGTGTCGGGGCTGGCCAGTTACCCGTCGGTGATCCTGACCAATGATTTGAAAGACCAGAAACTCAGCGAGATTTTCCCCTCGACCCTGGACCCGGTATTCCTCGGCAAATTGCAGGACGCGGTGGACTTGGCGTCGAAGGAACGGCTGATTCGCAAGCCGTTCCAAGTGAGTGATTGGGTGGCGCCTGGGTTGGTGGCGGCGGGGCTCTGAGCTGACGGGTGCCTGGGCTCTGGGGCCTCAGTGCTGAACCTGTGGCGAGGGGGCTTGTCCCGCGTTGGGGCGCGTAGCGCCCCCAAAGAAGGACGAATGCGGGGTACCCGATGCTCCGCAGAGACAGCTTTTGGGGCTGCTGCGCAGCCCAGCGCGGGACAAGCCCGCTCGCCACGGGGAAATATGACGGCCTTCAAAAGTTGTGTCGATACCGATGGTTATCGGGGCAAGCCCCCTCCCACATTTGTAATACGTTCGCCCGTGGGAGGGGCGGTGCGACGACTCGACTTGCTTGCGATGAGGCCCTTCAAACCGCCAGGCTTAGGTCCTGGCGGTCCACCTCTATCAACGTCTCAATCATCGCCTTGGCCGCCGGCGACAGGCGCGACCCCGTGCGGCTGACAATCCCGCACCGCGCGCTCAAGGTTTCCATGTTCTGCGGCAGGTTGCGCCAGTGCAGCAGCACCAGCGAACCCTGGGCGATGTCCTCGGCAAATGCTTCCTCAGTGCCCACGCCGATGGCATTCGATTGCAGCACGATCTTCACCAGCGCCGGGAAGTGTTCGGTCTGGATGCTCGGGGAGAAGTCCATGCGCCCACTGAGATTGGCCAGCAGTTTGCGAATGCCCTGGGAGATCAATGGCGCGGCCAGCGGGTAGTCGAACATGTCGTTGGTCGACAAGCTGTCCTTGGCCAGTAACGGGTGCCCCGGGCGGCAGAAAAACACGCCGCGCTTGGGTGTCAATGCGCGGGTCTGGAAGTTCGGGTCGGCCTCGAACTGGCGGATGTCGGCGATAAAAAATTCGATCTCTTCACGGCTCAGGCTGCGGCTGAGTTTTTCCCAGTTATCCACCTGGAAACGGGTGCGGATTTTCGGGTGGGCGCCGATAAAGCGTGCCACCGCATCCGGCACCAGTTTCACCGCCGGCGCCGGGCCGCAGCCGAAGCGCAGGTCGCCGGCGTCGAGCTTGGTCATGCGTGTGACTTCACTGCTGAGCAGGGCTGCGCCGTGCACCAGGCTCAAGGCATGTTGCAGCACCACCTGGCCCTCTGGCGTAGGGCGCAGGTCCTTGTGGCCCCGGTCGACCAGCACACAGCCGAACTCCTGTTCCAACCCCTGGATGCTGCGGCTGAACGCCGGTTGGGTGATGCCCATGGCGTCCGCAGCACGAACAAAACTGCGGTGTTCGTTGAGGGCGATGAAGTAGCGCAGTTGGCGAAGATCCATATGCTTTCCCTGCATGTGAAAAATAGGTCGAAGGCATTTGCGACCGAGGGAGCTGAGGTTTTAAATGCAAGCTCTTATTCCGTCAACGAAGTATTTGTTTGTTTGCTAGATCTAAAAAGCATATGAGTAGAGCGTTGCTGGAAAGCATCCACCATCAGCAGGCACATGAGGGTCATCACAATGAGCAACGCCGCATTAGCTGTTCAACCCGTCGCCCAGGCGCTCGACATCCACCCGGTCGCCGGCCGCATCGGTGCCGAAATTCGTGGCATCAAACTGTCCGGTGACCTGGATGCCGCGACGGTCGAGGCCATCCAGCAGGCGCTGGTGCAGTACAAGGTGATCTTCTTTCGCGAGCAGACCCACCTCGATGACCAGCGTCAGGAAGCTTTTGCCCACTTGCTCGGCGAGCCGATTGCCCACCCGACGGTGCCGGTACGCGACGGCACGCGCTTTCTGTTGGAGCTGGACGGCGCCCGTGGTCAGCGGGCCAATTCCTGGCACACCGACGTGACCTTCGTCGACGCCTACCCGAAAGCCTCGATCCTGCGTTCGGTGCTTGCGCCCAAGTCTGGTGGCGACACGGTGTGGGCGAACACCGCCAGCGCCTACAACGACCTCAGCGTCGAGTTGCGCGCCTTGGCCGACCAGCTGTGGGCCGTACACAGCAACGAATACGACTATGCCGGGCGCAAGCCGGATGTGTCGGTGGAAAAACTCGAGGAATATCGCAAGGTCTTCACCTCCACGGTGTACGAAACCGAACACCCGGTGGTGCGTGTCCACCCGATCAGCGGCGAGAAAACCTTGCTGCTGGGGCACTTCGTCAAGCGCCTGAAAGGCTACTCCCAGGCGGATTCGACGCAGCTGTTCAACCTGCTGCAAAGCCACGTCACGCGTTTGGAAAACACCGTGCGCTGGCGCTGGAACACGGGTGACGTTGCCATCTGGGACAACCGCGCCACCCAGCATTACGCGGTGGACGACTACGGTACCCAGGAACGCATCGTGCGCCGCGTCACGCTCAAGGGCGATGTGCCGGTGGGCGTGCAGGGGCAGCGCAGCCAGACTACCAAAGGTGTTTAGGCCAGGTTGAAGATCAACCATATGGGAGGGGGCAAGCCCCTTCCCACATTTGATTTGTGGCGTTTACCAGACGCCGATCTGCACGACTTTTTCCGCTTCCGGCTCACCATACCGAAACCGTTGGCCCCGCAGCGCGATCTCTGAGTGGCTGATGGTGGTGCGCCGCTTCAAGCCGCGCAGCCATTCGAACAAGTAACCCGCGTGAGTGTCGCGCACGGCCGCATAGGCCGGGTCGGAGCCCAGGTCGTGCACTTCCTGTGGGTCATTTTCCAAGTCGAACAACTGCGCACGGAAGCCGTCATAGGCCAGGTACTTCCAGCGTTCGCTGCGCACCATGGTCATGCGGCAACGGTCGATGGGTTGCGCCAGGCGCTCGCGGGCCGGGGCCTGGAACGCGTAGTCGTATTCGGCGATGGCGTAGTGGCGCCAAAGGGGTTGCTCGCCCTGCAACAGCGGGATCAGTGAGCGGCCTTCGAGGCGATGCTCTGCCGCTGGCAGGCCCAACGCATCGAGAAACGTTGGCAGGGCGTCGATGGTTTCCACCAGGCGTTCGTCTACCGAGCCGCGGCTGATATCGGCGCTGGCGCGCGGGTCGCGCACGATCAACGGCACACCCACCGCAGGCTCCAACAGGAATTCTTTTTCACCGAGGAAGTGATCGCCGAGGAAGTCGCCGTGGTCGCTGGTGAACACAATCAGCGTGTCGTTCCAGCGCTGGTTGCTTTGCATAAAATCGAACAGCCGACCGAGTTGATCGTCGATCTGCTTGATCAGGCCCATGTACGTCGGAATCACCGTGAGCCGTACTTCATCACGGGAAAAATTCAGGCTCTCCTCATGCTGACGAAATGCCTGGTACACCGGATGATCGCTGGTTTGCCCAGGTTGAATGGGCGCCTGGATATGCTCGGCACCGTATAGCGCGTGATACGGCGCGGGCGCGATATAGGGCCAGTGCGGCTTGATATAGGACAGGTGCAGGCACCACGGTTTTTCGGCCTGCTCGCGGATAAAGTCGATAGCGCGGTCGGTGGTGTAGACGGTCTCTGAATGCTCTTCGGCCACCCGTGCCGGTCGCCCGGCGTTGCGCATGTGCCAGCCGCTGAGCACTTCGCCGTCTTCGCCCTCGGCGGCATTGGCCCATTCATGCCAGGGGTTGGCGCCGCTGTAACCCTGCTCGCGCAGGTAGTGGGTATAGGGCGCGGACTCGCGCTTATCCTCGAACAATGGGTTGTCCGGGTAGATGCCGTCATGGCGCAGATAAGCGTCGAAGCCGACCTCATTCAGCGACTCGGCCTGGGCGCTGTCGGGGTCGATATTCAGGCGCTGCAACGCGTCCAGGTTTGGCGTGGCGTGGGTCTTGCCCACCAGTGCGGTGCGGATGCCGTGGGGGCGCAGGTAATCGCCAATCGTCAATTCTTCCAGCGGCAGCGGCACCGCGTTCCACGCCACCTGATGGCTGCTGACATAACGCCCGGTATAGGCCGACATGCGCGACGGGCCGCAGATCGTGCCCTGGGTGTAGGCACGGCTGAAACGCACGCCGGCAGCGGCCAGGCGGTCGATATTCGGCGTATGCAGATGAGCATGGCCGTAGCACGACAGGTAATCGCGGCGCAGTTGGTCGCACATGATGTAGAGCACGTTGCGCACGGGTTGGGGTTGGGTCATGGCAGTTCACCGAATGGAAGACAGGTGAAGTTTTTCGCCGTTCGGGCAGGGCGCTGGCAAGTGCATTTGAGGACTGGGTTTGATGCAGCCAATGCATGGGTGTTGCTTGCGGTGCTTTCGCGAGCAGCGCTGGTTCAGACAGCGACATTCTCCAATGCACACACGTCCTCATCCCGCTCATCGATCTGCTTGATCTGTTCGATCATCGCCTCCGCCAGCGGTGACAGCCGATACCCTGCGCGACTGACGATGCCATAGCGGGTGTAACGCTCTTCGAGGTCCTCGGCCAGCCCGTCGATCGTCAAACACACCAGCTCGCCCCGCGCCATGTGCAGCACATCGCTGTTGGCGCTGACGATGCCGATGGCATCCGAACGCAGCACCACACCCATCAGGCTGTAGCCGTTTTCGCATTCCACATTGGGCAGGTAGTCCGGCCGGCCGCTGAGGTCGACGATGACTTTGCGCAGGTTCGGCGGGCGGATGGTCACGGCCAGTGGATAACTCATCAGCTCGGCGGCGCTCACGCTCTCGCGTGCGGCCAGCGGGTGGCCGATGCGGCAACAGAAATACCAGCGGCGCGCCCGCAGGCGGTAGGTGTGGTAGTCGGGGTTGGCTTCGAAGTGGCGCGTGTCGGCGACGAAGAATTCGAACTCTTCGCTGAGCAGGCGTTTGCTCAGGCTTTGCCAGTCATCGACCTGGAATTGCACGCGGGCCTTGGGGTAGCGCCCGATAAAACTGCCGATGGCACGCGGTATCAGCCCGGCCGCCGGTGCCGGGCCGCAGCCGAAGCGCAGTTCACCGGCCTCCAGGCCATTGAACTGGCTGATCTCGTTGGCCAACTGCTGGGCGCCGCTGACCAGGCGCCGTGCATGTTCGAGCAGCACCTGGCCTTGTTTGGTGGGCGCCAGGTCCTTGCGGCCACGGTCCACCAATTGGCAGCCGGCACTGTGTTCCAGGGCCTGGATGCTGCGGCTGAACGCCGACTGCGACAGGTTCACGGCCGACGCCGCCGCGACAAAACTGCGCTGTTCGGCGAGAGCGATGAAGTGACGCAGCTGGCGCAAGTCGATATGCATTTTTCACATCAAAAATATCCGGGAAATGCATTGGCTATGCATTAGGTCGACTCCTTATAAAGGCTATCTCTTATGCAGTAAATGTTCGTAAAAACATAAATAAATAACTTTATGGAATATGTGTTGATGGATATTCCTGGGTTCCGGAGCCGCTTATGAGTCTGTTGAAGCCTGCTGTACCTTCCTCACCCTGGCGGCTCAAGCGCCTGCCGTTGGCACTGTTGCTGGCCGGCAGTGCCACGTGGTCGCCCAGCCAGGCCGCCGAAACTCCTGCGCCTGCCGGCGAGGGCGAGGGCGCCAGCGGCCAACTGGAAACCGTCACGGTGACTGCGCGGCGACGCACCGAAAGCGCCCAGGCCGTGCCGACGCCCATGAGCGTGGTCGGTGGCCAGGCATTGGAAAGCCAGCGGGTGTATCGGATTCAGGATTTGCAGCAACTGGTGCCCAGCGTCAACGTCGCCTATATGCATGCGCGCCAGTCCAGCGTGTCGATCCGTGGCTTGGGCAACAACCCGGCCAGCGATGGCCTGGAAGGCAGCGTGGGGTTGTATATCGATAACGTGTACCTGGGGCGCCCGGGGATGGCCGTTTTCGATCTGATGGACATCGAGCAACTGGAGGTGTTGCGAGGGCCCCAGGGCACCCTGTTCGGCAAGAACACCACCGCTGGCGTGATCAATATCAGCACCCGTGCACCGACGTTTACCCCGGAACGCAGCATCGAAACCTCGCTGGGCGAGGACGGTTATTTCCAGACCAAGGGCACGATCTCCGGCCCGCTGAACGACGACTTGGCGGGGCGTTTCTCGGCCTATCGCACGCGCAGCGACGGTGACATCAAGAACGAATACGACGGCCATGACCTCAATGGTGGTTCACGCCAGGGCTTTCGCGGGCAACTGCTGTACAAGCCCAACGAGGCGTTCAACCTGCGTTGGATCGGTGACTACAACGAAGAAGATTCCAGCGCGGGTACCCGCGTGCTGTACAGCACCGGGCCGACGATCAATGGTACCAACCTTTATCAATCCCGGGCCGCAGCGGCGGGGGCAACCCTGGTCGACGGCACCCATCGCAAGGTCAACCTGGACAGCGACCAGCACGTCACCGTGTTCCAGGGCGGCACGTCCCTTGAGGCCAATTGGACGCTGCCGAGCGACTTCACCCTGACCTCGGTCAGCTCCTACCGCTGGTGGAATTTCACTCCGCGCAACGATGACGGCCTTAACGTGCCGGCGACCTACAACGCCGGTGTATCGGTGGAAGATAAGCAGTGGTCCCAGGAGTTCCGCTTGGCCTCGCCCACCGGTGGGTTCTTCGACTATGTGCTGGGCGCCTATTACTTCGGCAATTCCCTGGATAACACCTCCTTCGCCTACTACGGGCCCAAGGCCGATATCTGGAATGGGACGCCGACCGGTGCGTTGAATGATGTGAGCAGCGTCGGCAACGGGCATATCCGCACCGACAGTTTTGCGCTGTTCGCCCAGGGCACCTGGCACCTGACCGAACGCCTGGACTTCACCGCCGGCTTGCGCGGTACCTACGAAGAGAAAAGCGCCTGGGTCACGCGCAATGCCCCGCTGGGCGGCGCGGCGGTGACGGGCGCGGCGGCCACGGCACGACGTGGACGCACCGGTGCGTATGACTCGGGCGACCTCACTCAATACAGCGCCACACCGTCGGGGCTGCTCAACTTGAGTTATCACTTCAACGATAACCTGCTGGGTTACGCGACGCTGTCCCACGGCGAGAAGTCCGGCGGGGTCAACCTGGCGGTGGGTTCTGCGCCGACAGCCGGGGCCGACTCATTGCTGATTGGCACCGAGCGCGCCAACAACGCCGAGCTGGGTTTTAAAAGCACCCTGTGGGACCGCCGCCTGCAGCTCAATGCCAACCTGTTCTGGACCCAGGTCAACGGCTACCAGACCAATGCCTACGACCAGGACAACCGGGTGCAGTACCTGACGAACGCCGGTTCCGTGCGTTCGCGGGGCGTTGAAGTGGAAAGCACCGTGGTGCCGATCAAGGGCCTGACCCTGAATATCAATGGCTCGTTCAACGACGTGAGCTACCTGTCTTACAAGGATGCACCGTGCCCGCCGGAAGTCAGCCTGCGCCCAGGTGCACCGGCCTCCTGCGACCTGACAGGGCACCCGGTGGTCGGTGCGTCGAAGTGGATCGCCAACGCCAACGGCGAGTACAAATGGAACCTGGCCAATGGCTTGGAGCCCTACATCACCGCCAGCTATGCCTTCCGTTCCAAGGCGGTAGGTACAGTGGAAGATTCCGACTACGGGCAGATTCCTGCCTATGCGGTGGTCAACCTGTCTACCGGCCTGCGTGGCAACTATCAACAGGGGCAGTGGGACGTGTCGTTGTGGCTGAAAAACGCCTTCGACAAAACCTACTACACCACCCTGTGGACGGGCGGTAACGGGGGTTCTGAAGGGTTGTTGGGTTCACCGCGCACGTTAGGCGTGACCGGGCGCTACGACTTCTGAACCGGTGCGATAGGGGGCTAGGCTGAACACCGTCAGCCCCCCATGCACACCACCGGCAAGCTGGCGAATCCGCCCATGAATGAGTGGTCAAGTGTCATGCAGGAGCTCTTGGGTGCTCAGCGCAACTTCAAGGCTTTAGCCCAGGGGGCTGGCGTGTAGCCCACATGGCCGTAATTGTCTGTTTTGCCATTGAGCACTGTGAAAACATGGTTGTTCTCGGCCATGACCCCCGGTGCGCCGTTGATCAATGCCTGCGCAGTGGTTTGCTGGACATAGTTTTGCAGCCCTAGCCGGTTCAGGCCCTCTTGGGTGTGTTCCCAGGTATTCAAGCTATCTACGGCCGCTCTAAAACTGTGAGCTGCAAAGCCATCATTGTTCTCTAGTTGTGCCCGCTTGGCACTGACGGCATACATGAAATTGGCAGCGTTCAGTATCGTCTGGTTGTTGCCCGTAAACCCTGAGCAACTGGCTGCATAGGCGAGTTCATCGTTTGTCACATGGTAATTTTTATTGTGGTTGTCTCTCATTCTGACGTCAAACCCGTCGGAGGTTTTTTACCGACCAGTACACCTCATTGGGGCCGCCAAACCTCTGCATAGCTGCTTTTATCCCGGCGACGGTGACGCAATTCATGGAGCCCCGCAGTTGTCTGAAACCATTTAGAAGCGCTGTCGGCGTATAGGGGTTGGCGGTTTGAGTCTGGAGGCGCGTGTTGGCCAAAGGCGCTCGGGGTGGGTAGCGGGTGATTGGATTGCTGTGAGGGACATAGATACTCATGAGGGCTTCATCCTTGTGCGAGTTCTGATATCAAGTGACGTGTTATCAAGTTCGTCGAATTGAACCTCTGGGTGGTTGGTGACGGCTCCAGGTTCCGAGCAAGAGTGTGCGAAGAGATGTTCTTGTCTGGCCGTTGGGGACTCTCTGGCACCTTTGGACACCCGGCCAATCGGCGCTCAACCCATGTCTTGCGTGAATATTTTTTATGCCTAAAAAGCATCGATATTCAGAGCCCAGCGCCGAAGCCTTGTAGGACGTGGCTTTGGCGTTTCAGGATGCTTCGCTTATTCATTTTTTGTCTATGTATAACTTTAAAGGTTACTTTAAGAGATAAGCGTCTGGCCCCGATGATTCAGCCCTCGACGGCCTCCCATGCAGGCCCGTCGGTTTTTTGGTTTCAAGACCGTAGGGAGTGAATCAATGGGCAATGTCCAGACCGCCGCCAGTGCACCCGAGGCGCAATGGCGCCAGGCACCGGGTGGTGAGTTGGTCGACCTTGGCCGGCCGCATCGCGCGCCGCTGGGGCAATTGCGTCTACAGAAGACCCCCAAGCGCTTCTCGAGCCGTCGCGAGGGGATTGTACTGGGCTTGCTGGTGTTGGCCCTGCACGGCGCGGTGATCTATTGGGTGAGCCAGAAGCCCACCCCGGTGCTGCCGATTGTGCCGCCGGAAATTCCACCGATGACCATCGAATTTTCCCAGCCGGCGCCGCCGGTAGTCGAGCCGCCACCGCCTGTGCCGCCACCCCCACCGGTGGTGGAGCCACCGCCGCCGGTTGTGGATGAGTTGGCCGCCAAGCCGGCGCCGCCCAAACCGGTTGCCAAACCCAAGCCTAAGCCGGTGCCCAAGCCTGAGCCAAAACCAGTACCCAAGGCGGTCGAGCAACCGCCTGTGCCGCCCACACCGGCACCGCCCGCGCCCGTTGCTGCCCCTACGCCGGCTCCGGTGACGCCTGCCTCGGCCAACGCCGCGTACTTGAAGAACCCGGCGCCGGAGTATCCGTCACTGGCTCAGCGTCGTGGTTGGGAAGGCACGGTGTTGTTGCGGGTGCATGTATTGGCCAGCGGCAAGCCGGGTGAGATCCAGGTCCAGAAGAGCAGCGGTCGCCAGCAACTTGATGACGCCGCACTGAGCGCGGTGAAGCGTTGGAGCTTCGTGCCGGCCAAGCAGGGCGATGTCGCCCAGGACGGCTGGGTCAGCGTACCGATCGATTTCAAGATTCACTAACTATTGGGTAGCGGTGTGTCGCACACACCGCGACCGGCACAGAGGGAAAACATCATGGCATTAGCATCTCCACTTGAATCCATCGAAAGCGCGGTGATTTGGCTGTTGGTGGTCTTTTCGGTCGCCACCTGGGGCTTGGCCCTGCTCAAGGGCGTGCAGTTCGGCCGCCTCAAAGCCCAGGATCGCAAATTTCACACACAGTTCTGGGCGGCGTCGAGTCTCGACTCCGCCGCTGAATTGGCTGAAACCCAACCGGGCGCTGCGGCCCGCGTGGCCCAGGCCGGTTATGCCGCGATCCAGGTCGGTGATGCACCGCACGCGGCGGACTTGAGCCAGGCCATCAACCACCAGGACCGCCTGGAGCGCGCCTTGCGCCAGCAGATCGTGCGCGAGCGCCGCTCGTTGGAAACCGGCTTGGCTGTGGTCGCCAGTATTGGTAGCACCTCGCCATTTATCGGCCTGTTCGGCACCGTGTGGGGGATCATGGAAGCGTTGAAAGGGATCAGTGCCGCCGGTTCTGCGAGCCTGGAAACCGTTGCAGGTCCAATTGGTGCGGCGCTGGTCGCCACCGGTGTAGGGATCGCCGTCGCCGTGCCGGCCGTGCTGGTCTACAACTACTTCCTGCGCCGCTTGAAGCTGACGGCCGCCGACCTCGACGACTTTGCCCACGACTTCTACAGCCTGGCGCAGAAGCATTCGTTCCGCGTGCTGCTGCACCCGGCACTGACCAAAGCCAGCGCCGGCAGCCCGCAAAAAGTGAAGGAGGCGTCCTGAGATGGCCTTCTCCACGCAAGACAGTGATGAGGTGCTGAGCGAGATCAACGTCACGCCGCTGGTGGACGTGATGCTGGTGCTGCTGGTGGTGTTTATCGTCACCGCACCGCTGTTGACCAACTCGATCCCGATCAACCTGCCCAAGACCCAGGCCGTGGCGCCGGTGGAACAGAAAGACCCGCTGGTGGTGAGCATCGACGGCGGCGGTAAATTGTTTATCAACAAGGACGAAATCCAGCCGGACTTGCTGGAATTCAACCTGCAGGCGGCCAAGGCCAAGGACCCCGATGTGCGGGTGCAACTGCAGGCTGACGATGGCGTGAACTACGGCGAAGTGGC